>NZ_APHJ01000054.1 GCF_000403785.1 Gillisia sp. CAL575 | reverse complement strand
GTTACTTCACCTGCTACTGGAGCAGCTGGAGTTTCAAGTTGCTCATTTACTTCTACATTCTCACTTGCTGGAGAAATACATCCTGCTTCATTAGTTACTGTAAAGGAATAGGTTCCTGCAGTTGCAGTTACTAGTCCTGAATCAGAAACACTCATTACAGAAGGAGTAAAGTCATAATCGTTATCAGCATTGAAATCTACTATTTGGAAGGTTCCCGTTGCTGTAGTACAAGTTGGTTGAGTTACTTCACCTGCTACTGGAGCAGCTGGTGCTTTAATTATCTCAAAATCTGTTTCCGCTACTAACGCACATCCAGAATTGTAACTGTAAAAAACTTTATAAATTCCAGCTTCACTATTTTTTACATCAATTACACCAGTGGTAGGGTCAATTTTTAAATCATCAGGAGAGGCTGAAAATACTCCATCCTTTCTTTTGTCGTATATTGGTATTGCATCATCCGAATCACTACAGGAAGGTGTATATGCTCCATAACTTAAGTTTGCTTTATTAAAAGAAAATTCAACTTGAATAGGTCCAATAAAATCATCTAAGCTAGCAGAATCACCGTTACCAGAACTTCTGGTAAATACCAACATAGATTTTATGTCCACACCAAAACATCCATCTTTATCCGCTACTGAATTTAATAAAGCAGTAATATTTACTGCACCTTCTATAAACTGTCTAGGTTCATATGATGTAAGTCCAAAAGGCTTATGAGGTAAATCTTCTAAAGTTGCTAAATTTATATTGGCGATCGGCAAATTAGAAGATAAAAGTGTACCTGTATCAACTAAATCCGCAAAGTTTAATTTTGAAAAACCATAAACACCAGGTGAAGTTTCATTCCATAAATAAAATGCAATTCCAGTAAGGACACCACCATTTGTATACTCAATAGTCAAACGAATATCATTTATAGTTCTACCCCCATGTGGACCAGCACTATTGAAACTTCCAGTATTACCAGATAATGCCCCTAGAGTTAAAGTGTTTTGAAAAAAATCGAACGCTAAGAAAGAACTACCTGTTGTTTCTTTTCGGTCTCCTCCCACAAACAACCATTGATTAAAGTTGGAATCCTGTCCAATGTGGTACATAGCCGTATTTATATCACCCTTTCCTGCAGCAGAACCATTTGTCCATCGCCAATTAGTAATTGCTTCATTTAATTGTGAAGAATGGAAAATGTTATCTGGTTGAATTGGTGAAAATTTATAAGGATCTCTTAATAATCTACTTAAATTAGTATCCAAAGCAGTTCCATCATTATTAAAAACATAACCACCAGTACCTACAAGAGAAAGAGGGTTTTTGAACCAATCACCACTATTATTAATTAAAATATTCTGAGCAATGTCAGTAGGAATTACTACAGGATCTATTAATAATGAACTAGCAGTATTAGAAAATAAATCTCCATCTATACCAAAACCACCAGTAGGTGGAGTTATTGGTACGATTTGCGCATTTGCACCCATGGACAACAAAAGTGTAACTGCAATTATTAATTGAATAAAAATGGAAGGTAATCCTCTAAAGGATTTTTTTGCATTTTCGAATTTTGGTAAAGTAGTTTTCCAAATCATAATGTACACTTTTGAATTAGTACTAAATTTTTATATGATTTCCCATTATTCAATTAAGAAATGGTTTATCAATACAATGTTTAATTTAAATGTTGTAAAAAGGAGTGATTTTGCTTGGGGCTCAATCACAATTCGTCCCCGTTGGGAGAAACAAATTATATTGAATACAGAAGATTTTGTGGGGGGAATCTTTTACAAATCGATTTGAGGCAATTTGATATATGCATTAATATGAAGTAAAATTATTATAATAGACTGTTAAAAAAAGGAATCATCAATATTTTAGATTAAATACCAATTTTATGGCATTAAATACATAAATTAAGTACGTAAAATACTCGTTTTCACCCATATTATAAGTTGAGTCCTTTTATTTTAAACTTTATTAATGAAATATCAATAGGGGATTTACCTTATTTTTTGGAATACAATAAAACTTAAATATTCGCTATCTATCCAAGAATCAGGTTCATTTCTGAGTAGGATTATTTTCTTTCATACATTAGCAATCTATGAGAATTGCCTTCGATTAAAGGAAATTTTTTGAGATCTATTTCGTAAATCCATCCTTCCTCTACAGTGCTGAAAACATCATATTCAGATTCTTCAGTATACCCCAACTGCTGTCTTGCATAATTCATCCAAGTTTGATAAGTGGGAACATCCATTGACTTTTCATTAGCCTTAACAATTAAAAAATTGTTAAGGATTGAGATTTGGAATTTTGCAGTAGGATTGTTTTTAACTTTTCCTATATCTTCCCAATCCCCTTCGTTCATTTGGAATAAACTAATACTATTAAGGTCGTTAGGATTAAAATCTACCGCATAGACATTATGGTTTCTCCCATAATTATCTGAATCTAGCATCCCAGGGACTGAACAGCTACTTAAGGAAATAAAGATGAATGTGATTAAAATGAATTTGATAAGATAAAAATTAGCATATTTAGTTGGGGCTAAATTTGCTGCGCTATGTTTTAACATGGGGGGCTACTTTAAAATATTTGATTAAATAATAATTCTAATAGTAGGTTAATAAGCAAAATCCTTTGGGGAAAATTCTACTTGAAAACAAACATAGCAGAAGTATTGTTTACAAAGTATAAATGATTAGTATATTAGACATAAAGTATTGAAAAATAGGTGAAAAACAGCTTGTTAAGAAGGAGTTAATTAAGATTAAACTTATTTAAATGTTATTAACAATCTTATATTTTTTTAGTTGTCGTTGATGTTTTTTATAAACTTTTATGAGGAGTCTAATGTATTATCTGCAAAACTTGTAAATTGCGTAAAAGCGAAAGGAATGAGTAAAAATTTAGCCGATTATCGTAAAAACTATATCAAAGGTGAATTGCTAGAATCAGAAATTCCTGAAAACCCATTGGAACTATTTGAGGTTTGGTTTGAAGAAATGGAAATGGTATTAAAATATAAACGTGAGAAAAATGATTCGACAGAAGTAAATGCCATGACTGTTTCTACTATTGGACTGGATGGTTATCCAAAAAGTAGGATCGTACTTTTAAAAGAGTTTAATGAGGAAGGTTTTCTCTTCTATACCAATTTAGGTTCAGATAAGGCAAAGTCACTTATGAAGAATCCCAATATTTGTTTGTCATTTTTTTGGGCCGGCCTGGAGCGCCAGGTTATAATTAAAGGAAAAGCAGAAAAAACTTTGGAAGAAAAAGCACATATATATTTTAATTCTAGACCTAGAGAAAGCCAATTAGGAGCATGGGCATCGCATCAAAGTTCTGAAATTGCTTCAAGAGAAGTATTAGATAAAACCCTGAGGGAATTGACCTTAGAATTTCTAGGTAAACCGGTTCCTAAACCAGAATTTTGGGGTGGTTTTGTAGTAAAGCCTATAAGTTTTGAATTTTGGCAGGGAAGACCTAATAGATTGCATGACCGAATATTATATACAGAAGAAAGAAAGAACTGGAATTTTAAACGTTTAGCGCCATAATTATGAAAAGACTCATACTTGTAAGACACGGAAAATCTGCTTGGGATCAAAATTTACCAGATGAAAAGCGACCTCTAAAAAAAAGAGGTGAAAAAGATGGCTTACTGATAGCTAAGTCTTTTTCCTCGTTTTTTCAGAAACCTGTAACCGTTTGGTCTAGTCCAGCAGTAAGAGCATTATCTACTGCCAATATTTTTAAAAGGGAATTAGTGATTGAGGATAAAGATTTTAATATTATAAAATCCCTTTACACTTTTCATAGTGGAGATTTGTATACTCAAATACAGAATTGTGATCCAAGTATAGATAATTTAATGATCTTTGGACATAATCCTGCAATGACAAATCTGGTTAATAACCTTGGAGATTCATATGTAGATAATATTCCAACCACAGGATTAACAGTTCTAGATTTTAAAACTAATAGTTGGAAAAACCTTAAAGATGGAAAAACAATTCTAAGTTTATTTCCTAAAAATTTACGATAAAATTAATGGGTAACAACCAATACATAAATAGAGAGCTTAGCTGGCTACAGTTTAATGCTCGGGTACTTCAAGAAGCAGAAGATGAATCTGTTCCACTTATTGAAAGACTTCGATTCTTAGGGATTTTTTCGAATAATTTAGACGAATTCTTTAAAGTGAGATATGCAACTATAAAACGTATAGATCTGGCAGGGAAGAGTGCGAAGAGTATTTTAGGAGGAATTAAAGCCAGTAAATTATTAGAAGAGATCACACAAATTGTTATAGAACAACAGTCTGAAAGTTTACAGGTGCTTCACAGCATTCAGGAAAAACTTAAGGATCACGATATTTATATTATCAATGAAAAGCAAGTTTCAGAATCTCAGGAAGCTTTTATAAAGAACTATTTCCTATCTAAAGTAAGCCCTGCACTTGTAACTATTATTTTAAATGATTTGGTAGATATACCAAGCTTAAAAGATAGTGCTGCATATTTAGCTGTGAAAATGGTAATGAAGGAGGAAATTCCTCAACAAGGAATTTCTAAATTATTGAATCGGCATATACACGATAAGAAATATGTTTTAATTGAGATCCCGAGAAGTATAGATAGGTTTGTTGTACTTCCTATGGAAGATGGGAAACAATATATAATTCTGCTTGATGATCTTATTAGATTTAATCTTAAAACCATCTTTAACATTTTTGAATATGAAAGTGTTACTGCGCATATGATTAAGATTACTAGAGATGCTGAATTAGATATAGATAGTGATTTAAGTAAAAGTTTTATAGAAAAGATTACCCTTAGTGTTCAAGACAGGTTAAAAGGAGATCCTGTTAGGTTTGTTTATGATATGAATATTGGAGAAGATACTCTTGCTTTTTTAATGGGGAAGATGGGCATAGACTCTACAGATAGTATAATTCCCGGAGGTAGATACCATAATAGAAGAGATTATATGAACTTCCCAAATATTGGAGGAGAAAAATTACTTTATCCGGCTATAGATCCATTACCAATAAAAGGTTTAGTTCTCCAAGGTAGCTTGTTGGGAATGATAGCTAAAAAAGATTATCTCCTATATGCGCCATATCAAACCTTTGCTTATGTTGTAAAATTTTTGCGGGAGGCAGCTCTAGATCCTAAAGTTAGAACTATTAAGATTACAATTTATAGGCTAGCCAAGATTTCACATATCGCCAGTTCCCTCATAAATGCTGTGAAAAACGGTAAAAAAGTGACTGTACAAATAGAGCTAAGAGCCAGATTTGACGAAGTTGCAAATATTAAGTATGCCGAGCAAATGCAGAAAGAAGGAGTGAAATTGATATTTGGCGTCACAGGTCTAAAAGTGCATTGTAAAACTTGTATTATAGAACGCGAAGAAAATGGGAAGCTTCATAGATACGGCTTTATAAGTACAGGAAATTTTAATGAGTCTACTTCTAAGATATATACAGATTATACTTTATTTACTGGTAATCAGGAAGTTTTAAAAGAAATCAATAAGGTCTTTGATTTCTTTGAGATCAATTATAAGGTTAGCAGGTATAAGCATCTTTTGGTATCACCGCATTATACTAAAATGGCTTTAGTCAAACTTATCACTACAGAAATCGATAATGCTCAAAGTGGAAAAAAGTCGGGAATTAAGCTAAAACTTAATAGTCTGTCTGATTATACACTTATAGATAAATTATACGAGGCAAGCCGGGCTGGTGTTAAAATCCAATTGATTGTACGCGGAATTTGTTCATTAATCCCTGGAGTTCCTGGAATGAGTGAGAATATTGAAGCAATTAGTATCGTAGATAAATTCTTAGAACATCCAAGAGTCTTTATTTTTGAGAACAATGGAAAACCTAAAATTTATATATCATCTGCCGACTGGATGTCCAGAAATATGGATTCTCGAGTAGAAGTATCATGTCCAATATACGATGAGGATATAAAAAATGAGATCTTGGAGACTTTTATGATAAGTTGGAATGATAATGTAAAGGCTCGCGTTTTAAGTGCAAATCAGGATAATGCATACAGAAAGAAGGAATTTCCAGCGGTACGTTCCCAATATGCACTTTACGAGTATTATGAACAAAAATTAGAAGAAGTAGAAGTTTGATTACACAACATAAATACGCAGCAATAGATATAGGTTCCAATGCGGTTCGGTTATTAATCTCAACAATAACAGAGCAGGAGGGAAGGGAGCCTATATTCAAAAAGACATCCTTAGTAAGGGTTCCAATTAGATTAGGTGCAGATGTTTTCATGACTAAGATGATTTCTGAAGAAAATCAGGTGAGAATGATTGATACCATGATGGCTTTTCAATTATTAATGAAATCCCATAAAATTGAAAGATATAAAGCATGTGCAACTTCCGCAATGCGAGAGGCAGAAAATGGGGTTCATGTGGTAAATGAAGTTTTAGAAAAAACCGGAGTAGAAATTGAAATTATAGACGGTAGCCACGAGGCGGCAATTATAGCAACTACAGATCTAAATCTTCTTATACAGAGTGATAAAACCTATCTCTATGTAGATGTTGGAGGTGGAAGTACAGAATTCACCTTATATTCCAATGGAATTAATATTGCTTCTAGATCTTTTAAATTAGGAACCGTAAGATTACTAAAAAATATTGTGGAGCCTGATATTTGGGAAGAGGTGGAAACATGGGTAAAGACTGTTACCAAAGATTATCACAGAATAGATCTGGTTGGATCTGGTGGGAATATCAACAATATTTTTAAAAGTAGCGGGAAAGCTATTGGGAAACCACTAAGTTTTCTGTATCTAAGTTCTTATTATCAACTCTTAAATTCCTTTACTTATGAAGAGCGAATTACAGAATTGAATTTAAATGATGATCGTGCAGATGTTATTATACCCGCAACAAGAATCTATCTATCTGCTATGAAATGGACCAAGGCCAGAAGAATTTATGTTCCAAAAATAGGATTGGCAGATGGAATTATAAAATCACTTTATCAGGAAAATTTATAATCTCTTAATAAGGCTTTAATTTCATATCTCTCAGATATTCTAGATCCCAAAAAAAAAATAAGATTTTTCATTGTTAAAAAAATATTTATTTCGGTGTTGTCTAAGTTTTAGATATGCTAACCGTGAATACTTTGAGTTTTACTTAAGTCTTTCATAACTTTCGCTTCAAATTCTAGCAGTTCATTCCACTTTTGATCAACCTCTTTTCGGTCTCCATACTGTCTCGCGAAATTTAGAAAAAGTGTGTAGTGATTAGCCTCACTTACCATTAAGTTCCTATAAAAATCTCTTAACTCTTCTTCTTGTAATTTTTCTGAAAGTAATCTAAAACGTTCACAACTTCTAGCTTCAATAAGAGCGGCGATCAATAATCTATGCACCAACTGCGTAGCACGAGAGCCTCCTTTAGGGAAGAACTTAAGTAACTGTAGCACATACTCATCTTTACGATCCCGTCCCATGATAAAGCCTCTTTTCAGCAATTTATCGTGAACCATTTTAAAATGGCCCATTTCTTCTCTGGCTAGTGCTGTCATTTCTGAAACAAGATCGGAATATTCAGGAAATGAAACAATAAGAGAGATCGCAGTAGAAGCTGCTTTTTGCTCGCAGTAAGCGTGGTCTGTAAGAATCTCTTCCAAATTTTTCTCTGCAATAGAAGCCCATCTTGGGTCTGTAGGTAGTTTTAAGCCAAGCATAATTATATATCTAGATCAAAAGTTTTACGGAGTTTCTCCAATAACGGATTTTGCTCTTTCAACTTATTAAATTTTTCCATGTCTGTAAATGCATACTTCTTTGCAACCTGCTCATTCACCTGAATTTCCAAGGTGATTAACGTATTTTGAAGTTTCTTTTTTAGAAAGCTCATCAAAGGATGAGTATGTCTCTCTAATTCATTTTTCATAGTATCTGCAGGCAACTCTATAGAAACAACCTTATCGGTTAATTTTGGCATATCTGTCTCCATAATGGAAGCAAGAATTTTTTCACCCTTATGCTTTAGCCTTTGTATATATTCATCCCAGGCAGCATGTAATTGAGTTTCATTTATGGCTTCATCAAGCACCTCAGCAGTAACAACTTTTTCACCATGTTTTCTGGCAAGGATTTCTTTTTTCTGTCTAATACTTTTTATTGATAACCCAGAAACTTTCTTAGGCATTGCCTGTTCAGGATTTGGTGTTAATTCTGACGGAGGTAAATTTCCCTGAATTTCTTTATTGTCGCCTTTTAATTCTACGGAAGAATTCTGATTTGAAGAAGTCTCTAATTTTGATTTATCTTCAGATTCATTTGAAGCTGCATTAGTAGAATCTGTAGGGGCTTCGTTATCTTCTGAAGGAATAATCGAAGAAGATCTTGTGACTTCTATATTTTCAGAAAATTCATTATCAATAATTACTTTTTTTGCTTCCGTAGCAACAGAAACAGCAGCAACTTTCGCGTTTTTAAAATGCTCTGGTGATATTATGAAGGGTTCAGACTTTTTTTTTTCTCCATCAAAATTGATAGAGGCAAGCTGCATAAGGCATAGTTCAACTAATAACCGCTGATTTCGACTTGCTTTGTATTTAAGATCACAATCGTTAGCTATTTCTATTCCTTGTAATAAAAAGGAATGCGAGGTTTGTTGAGATTGTTTAAAATAATTTGCCTTCGCAGTTTCTCCAACTTCAAGAAGATCTATAGTTCTTTCGTCTTTACAAACTAAGAGGTCTCTAAAATGGGAAGCGATTCCAGAAACAAAATGATGTCCATCGAATCCATGAGACAGAATAGTATTGAAATCTACCAATAACTGTGGAATATCATTATCCAATATTAACTGAGTAATATTTAGATAGGTTTCATAATCCAGCACATTTAAATTCTCTGTAACTGCTTGTCGCGTTAACTTAGCGCCGCTGTAACTAACAACTCTATCGTAAATTGAAAGAGCATCACGCATTGCGCCATCAGCTTTTTGAGCAATGATGTGCAAAGCTTCTTCTTCTGCTTCAATTCCTTGTTGCTCCGCAATATATCCCAAATATTTTCTAGCATCGGTTACCGTGATTCTCTTAAAATCGAAGATCTGGCAACGGGAAAGTATAGTTGGGATTATTTTATGTTTCTCTGTAGTAGCAAGTATAAATATGGCATGTTTTGGTGGTTCTTCCAACGTCTTTAAAAAAGCATTGAAAGCAGAAGTAGATAACATATGTACCTCATCTATAATATATACCTTGTATTTTCCAACCTGTGGCGGGATCCTTACCTGATCTATCAGATTCCGAATATCATCTACAGAGTTATTGGAAGCCGCATCGAGTTCAAAAATATTGAAAGCAAAATCCTCATCTGGTAGTTGCGTACCATCATGATTGATCATTTTGGCAAGTATACGTGCACAAGTAGTTTTTCCTACTCCTCTTGGCCCTGTAAAAAGTAAAGCTTGTGCTAAGTGATTATGTTCTATTGCATTTAAAAGAGTGTTAGTAATGGCCTGCTGTCCCACAACGTCTTTAAAAGTTTGTGGGCGATATTTACGTGCCGATACAACAAAATGCTCCATAGATAAATTTTGAAAAACAAATATAGAAATACCATCCCGAAGATGTAAATCTATTTCTTGTTTTTTATTAAGAATATTAATCTGATTTAATATAATTCTACGCTGCTTTGATAATGCTAGATTTAAAATGCTACTGTATATTTGCGGGAAAGTAGGCCACCTTATCGCCGCACCCCCGGTGTGGAGGAAAGTCCGGACACCATAGAGCAGTATAGTGGATAACACCCACCAGTCGTGAGATTAGGACAAGTGCAACAGAAAGTATGTACAGGTTAAGCTGTAGTGAAACCAGGTAAACTCTATACGGTGCAATGCCATGTATACCGACATTTAAGGGTTGCTCGCCCGTTGTTGGAGGGTAGGCAGCTAAAGATTCTTGGTAACAAGAATATGAGATAAATGATAAGGGTCACTTTCTCTTTTGAGATTGGGAAACAGAATCCGGCTTATCGGCCTACTTTTTTATTAAATTATTGGCCCATTCTACAGCCATATCTAGGTCTAAAAAGATATTAAATTCAACTTTAGAAAAATTTCTTTCAAATTCAGCCATTTTAAGGGAAGCGACTTTATCGCTTACGATAGCAATTCCAATTAAATTTTTCCTTTTTTCTTCAAGCTTAACATAAACAGTAGGATTTACATTGTAATTATTTTTTCTACTGGAGATATAAACAAATTTTTTGCCATCAAAAAAATTACTACAAGCCTCAGCGATTACTATAAATTGAGAATGACTAAAAACGATATCTTCTTTAACAATAGAAATTACATAGTTATTATAGAAATCTAAAGTTGTGAAATCTAATTCGACAGATTTAATTAATTCCTTTTTCATTCGGTTTTAATTTTAAAAAAACTAAAAACAGAATTTCCATACCTTCTTCCAACATCAAAATAATCTACCACATCCATTTTGGTATGCTTGGAATGTTCAATTATAAGAACACCACTCTCATTTAGTAGTTCTTTCTCGAAAACAAGATCTACGATTTTTTTAAACTGGGAGTCATCAAAATCATATGGAGGATCTGCAAAAATGATATCTGCTTTTATAGGAGCTCTTTCTAAATACTTAAAAACATCACTTTTAATTGGCGTAATATCCATTTCCAATTCCAAACTAGTTTTTTTAATGAACTTAACACAATCCATATTTTCATCTACAGAAGTTATAGACACTGCACCTCTGGACGCGAACTCGTAAGAAACATTTCCAGATCCCGAAAATAATTCTAATACATTTAATTTATTAAAATGAAAGCTATTGTTCAAAATATTGAACAAACCTTCTTTAGCCATATCGGTTGTGGGTCTTACGGGTAATTTTTTAGGAGCCGTAATTCTTCTTCCTTTATGTTGGCCAGATATTATTCGCATTTTAGAGGTTTTAAAAGAGAAAAAGCTTCTCTATGAAATGTTTCAGATTGCTTTAATTTAGAAATAAAATTAAAAGCGGGTGTCAAAAAGTCTATATTTTTTATATAAGTGTATGCAATGTTGAAGTTCTCTGAGTGTTTCGCGATATCTCCTAATAGCCAAAGATTAAATTCTGAAGGATCTATCTGTAATTGTTCTGCTGTAAACAATAGATAATAAATAAAATCTTCTTTTGTCTCATATTGAAAAGTGTTGGCGAGAAGCAATTTATTGTTCTTAACGATAACCAGATCATAATAACTGGAATAATCATTTAAGTAAACCTGAGCAATTTTGGACTCGTTGTTTTTTGCTAATACAGCTTCAATTAAAACAGAGATGTTATGTTTAAATTCGAATTCCCCATATTTATCAAAGAAATAATTATTGATATTAGTATATGGAATATAAACATTTACTAGCTCGTGAGATAACATATCATGAGCCACAACATCTGTTTTTAATATTTTGGTGTTGAATTTTAAATAAGTAGAGGCTTCTTCTTCAATAAAAAAAGATTCTGGAACTACGGTATATAAATTGTTAGAAAAAAGTACAATAACTTCTTGAAACTCTTTCTGAAGTAGAGTTTCTTCAGCATAGACTTTTTCAATCTCTCTTAATATTTCAACAGGGCTTTGTTCTTTCCCTAAATCGATCTTTCTGTACCAGTCGATTTCGTTATTGCTACAATTTACAATACAAAAAGAAAATCCATTCAGGCGAACCTGAATGGACATCTTAAATATATCTTGTTTCTCGTTCTTAGTTATTATCATAAGCTGTTGGCCAATTCCCTTCAGTCTTAATCTCTGTCATAGAACCTAGAGTTATAAATTTTCCATTTACACCTTCAACAGAGATCACTTGATTTTCTGCCATAAGCAGATCTTTATCTAAGTCGTGTAAGACAACTTTCTTAGCAACCTTCGCTTCGAAAACTGGAATTTTATTTTCATTTTTAAGAATGGTTCCCGCGTCCATAGTAAATTTAGCATCTACGCCATCTACAGGTACATTCATCATTTCTTTATATCTAGTAGAATTCTTAAATAAAGAATCTTTTACAGAGGCTGTTCCTAAAGTATCAGTAAGAACAATATCTTTATACTTATCTACTCCAAAAGTCTTTCTGTATTCTTCATCCATAACCGTAGAATCTCTTCTTTGGGTAAGAGTAAATTCTGCAGTATCAATAAATCTTATCAATTTATCAAAATCTTTTTCAAAATTTCCCGTAATTTCTTGATGCGCTAATTGTGCAGCACGAATGTCTTTAAGTCGATCAACAACTTTGGCAAAACGTTTCTCTTTAACTTTATTAAATTGAATTGGCTCATACACTGCGTTAAACACCATGTATCCCAAGAAGATGATCACAATCCAAAGGACTAATTGAATGACAAGTTTCATGCGGTTGACTTTTTTAGTTATTAGAGTTCCTCGCAAATCTACAATTTTTTTTTATTCGTAAAAGTTTCTGCCCTAAAAATCCATTGTTATCTTTGAGATTTGCAAGATAGCCTATGGAAACCATCACAGCCGATAAATTTTATAAACTGCTAATCAAGGAGTTAGGATTTCAGGCTAAACTAAAACAAGATATTGCCTTACAACAATTAGCCTCTTATGTGGTAAATCCTAAGCCAAATTCGTTGTTTTTGCTCAAAGGATTCGCCGGAACTGGTAAAACTACCATCATAAGTTCCCTTGTAAAAAACCTCTGGAAGATAAAAAGAGCGGGTATTTTATTAGCTCCAACAGGTAGAGCTGCAAAAGTAATCTCTTTATACTCTAATCAAGAAGCGCAGACAATTCATAAGAAAATTTATTTTCCAAAGAAGACAGGTGGAGCTGGAGTTACATTCGTATTACAGCCAAATAAACATAAAAATGCTGTTTTTATTGTAGATGAAGCTTCAATGATCCCAGATGAGGATCAAGATTCCAAGTTATTTGAAAATAAAGGATTGCTCTCAGATCTTATTCAATATGTAGATTCAGGTCAAAATTGTCAATTGATCTTTATTGGGGACACCGCACAATTACCTCCAGTGAAATTAGATTTAAGTCCTGCCTTAATGGAACAATCTTTAGCTCAAGATTATGACAAGGAGGTAACACATATTGAGTTGAATGAAGTAGTTAGGCAGAGCGAGGAAAGTGATATCCTTTTAAACGCTACAAGAATTAGAGAGGCTTTGGCCGAAGAATTTTATGAATCTTTCAAATTTAAGCTTACAGAAAAAAAAGATCTGGTTAGATTAATAGATGGAGATGAGATCTTAGATGCTATTCAGGATTCGTATGATAATCTTGGGCATGAAGATACCAGTATCATTGTTCGTTCTAATAAACGTGCTAATCAATATAATCAGCAAATACGGTCTAGGATATTATTTCAGGAAGATGAAATTTCTTCTGGAGACTATTTAATGGTGGTTAAGAATAACTATTTTTGGGTAAAGCCTACTTCCGAAGCTGGGTTTATAGCAAACGGGGATATTGTAAAGGTATTAGAGATTTTTGCCATTAAAGAGCTCTACGGTTTTCGTTTTGCTGAAGTTAAAGTGCAAATGGTAGATTATCCAAAAATGGCTCCTTTTGAAACGGTTGTGATCTTAGATACTTTAGAAAGCAATACGCCTTCTTTAACCTATGACGATAGCAATAGATTATACCAAGAAGTGATGAAGGATTATGAAGATGAGACATCTAAATACAAGAAATTTTTGAAGGTGAAGAATAATAAATTTTTCAATGCTCTTCAAATTAAGTTTTCATATGCAATGACATGTCATAAATCTCAGGGTGGCCAATGGCATACTGTCTTTATAGAACAACCATATATGCCAAATGGAATAGATAAAGAATATCTAAGATGGCTCTATACTGCGGTAACGCGTGCAAGTGATAAGCTCTATTTGATAGGCTTTAAAGACGATTTTTTCACTGAAAATTAGAATTATAAACGATTTTTTAACAAGTATGGAAAATACCAACTCATTACGAATAATTGCAATGATCCCTGCAAGATTTGAAGCATCTCGGTTTCCGGGAAAATTAATGGAAGACCTTAATGGAAAGACGGTTATTAGGAGAACCTACGAAGCAGCACTAAAAACCAATTTATTTGATGAAGTTTATGTGGTTACAGATAGTGATCTTATCCATAATGAAATTGTAAATAATAATGGAAAAAGCATTAAGAGTACTAAAAAGCATGAATGTGGTAGTGATAGAATTGCTGAAGCTGTAATGAATATGGATGTCGATATTGTGGTAAATGTACAGGGTGATGAACCGCTTATAGATGAAGAAAGTTTAAGTAAATTATTAAAAGTTTTTAAAAACGATCCTGGAAAATCTATCGATTTGGCTTCTCTAAAAACACCGATGATGGATAGTGATGAGATCTCCAATCCTAATAATGTGAAGGTGATCACCAATAAAGATAATCTTGCACTATACTTTTCAAGGTTTCCACTACCATATCCAAGAGAAACTAATTCTGGAGTCACTTATTTTAAACATATCGGAGTGTATGCGTTCAGAAAGAAAGCTCTTATGGACTTTTATAGCTTGCCAATGCTGGAACTAGAAGCCACAGAAAAAATAGAATGCATTAGATATCTAGAATATGGGAAAAGTATAAAAATGGTGGAAACAAATTTCAAAGGAATTGGGATAGATACCCCTGAAGATCTTGTAAAAGCTCGTAAATTATTCCCAACCGATTAACTATCCTGAAACGGCAGTTTTATAAACGCTAAGCGCTCTTTCTCGTGCTTCTTTATGATCTACCATTTTCTCAGGATACTCTTTTGTATCATACTCTGGAATCCATTTTTTAATGTATTCCAGATCTTTATCATAATCTTTAATTTGTGTAGTTGGGTTAAATATTCTGAAGTAAGGTGCGGCATCCACACCGCTTCCGGCAATCCATTGCCAATTGCCTACATTAGATGACATTTCATAATCTAGCAGTTTTTCAGCAAAATATGCTTCCCCCCAACGCCAATCAATTAATAGGTGTTTGCATAAAAAACTTCCAACTAACATCCTTACTCTATTATGCATAAACCCAGATTCATTTAACTGTCTCATTCCGGCATCTACCATAGGATATCCGGTTGTTCCGCATTTCCATCTCTCAAATTCTTTCTCATTATTTCGCCATGCTATCCTGTCGTATTTGCTTTTGAATGCATTTGTATTAGTTTCAGGAAAATGATAAAGAATTTGCATAAAGAATTCTCTCCAAATTAATTCTTGCCAATAAATCTCATTCTTTTCAACAATCGCCTTTTTCATGATTTTCCGAATCCCGACAGTTCCAAATCTAAGATGTGGTCCTAAATGAGAAGTAGCATCTTTAGCTGGATAATTTCTTTTAGCCTCATAATTTTGAATAAGACTAGGAGTAACCTCATAATCTGGCACTTTTTGACTGGAAGCTTCAAAACCTATATCCTCAAGACTCAAGTTTGGTAACTCCGGATTTTGTAATAGGTTATCTAGATATTGTGAGGTGTAATGTACTTCAAGTTCAATTTTCTTAAATTCAGATTTCCATAGCTTCATGTAAGGAGTATAAACCACATATGGATCTCCGTTGCTTTTAACAACTTCATTTTTTTCAAAGATTACCTGATCCTTAAAAGTTAGAAATTCTGAATTGTTTGCCTTGGCTAATTTCTCGATCTTTTCATCACGTTGTTTTGCGTAAGGCTCATAATCTCTATTGGTATAGATTTTCTGAATGTCATACTGCTCAAATAACTCGCTAAAAATAGCCGATGGTTTTCCAAAATACATAGCAAGAGAACTTTTTTTAGTTTGAAGTTCCTTTCTCATCTTTTGAAGATTATCGTAGATGAAATTTACTCTTGCATCAGTTTTTGGAAGTTGATCTAAAATTTCTGAATCAAAAATGAACATGGGAAGCACAGGAAATTCTCCTTTTAAAGCTTCTAAAAACCCAACATTATCATCAAGTCTAAGGTCTCGTCGAAACCAAAATATAGCTATTTTTTCTTTCATCAATTTACATTTAAAGTAGAAAGTCCACCATCTATTCCAATAATTTGACCAGTCATCCAACTGCTTTTATCTGAGATTAAAAACTCCACGGCGTTTGCTATATCTTGTGTTGTTCCAACTCTTTTAAGTGGATGACGTTCGCCCATTTTCTCTCGCTTAGCATCATTGGAGAGCAATTTTTCTGAAAGTTGTGTATCCGTTAGAGAGGGGGAAATTACATTCACTCTAAAGGAAGGTGCATATTCTGCTGCCAGAGATTTCGCAAATCCTTCTATAGCACCTTTAGCTGCTGAAATACTGGTATGAAATGGCATTCCAACTTTAGCTGCGACAGTACTAAAAAAGACCAGGCTTGCTTGCTCAGAGTTTTTTAGTTTAGGAAGTAATCCTTGAACAACTTTTACTAAAGAGAAAAAATTCAAATTCATTTCTTCCTGAAAGCTTTCAGGAGATAACATTTTAAACGGTTTGAGATTAATGCTTCCAGGGAAATAGACCAAGGCGTCTATACGATCTGGCAATTCTAAATCTTTTATTTCGTCTTTGGATGCATCAAAAGTAAGATGCGTAACATCTAGTTTTTTTAATTCTTCAGAGGATCTTGAAGCTATAATTAGGTTATTGTCTTTTGCTAATAATTTAGCTGCTTCCAAACCAATCCCGTAAGAACCACCGATAAATAATATATTTTTTTCCATGATTTTAATTTAAAATATCCTGTTTAAGCGTTGCTGACTTTTGTGATGCACCTTTATATTCACCAAATAGCTCTGTTAGCTTTTGTTTCCTATAATCGAATATTTCTTTCAACTTAGGAGCAACCAAATAGGGTTGAACAAGTTGACCTAGAAAACCAAGCGGTAATTTATAATCTATTATATCTTCCATTTCTACTCCTCCATCAATTTCCTTTATAAAGTGTTTATGATGCCATAAAGCATAAGGTCCAAAGCGTTGCTCATCTACAAAATAATTTAAATCACTAACATGTGTGATTTCTGTTACCCATTTTGTTTTTATTCCGGCGATAGGAGTAACAATATATTGAATAATCTGACCAGAAAACATAGGTCTATCTGCGCCAGACAGTATATTAAATCCCATATAATCTGGTGTAATTACCTTCAAATTCTTTGGATCAGACAAAAAATTCCATGCTTCTTTTAATGTAATAGGTAATTTTTGTTTGCTGTGTAGTGTGTAAATTTTCATGACATATATTTTCAGGTGAAAATTACATTATTTTTTGTTTAATATAAAAGTAATACTGTTAAACAAAATTTAATTTATGGTAGTCTTATTCAAAAGCAACAATACTTAAGTTTGTGTATATTTGGAGAATAACAAACTGAAAAATTATGAAAAAAGTATTTTTATTTATGTGTGCTGGTTTATTAGCGCTAGGCACTTCTGCCCAAATTGAAGCCCCTCAACCAAGTCCGGCGGCAAAAATTGAACAAAAAGTAGGACTTACAGATGTAACTTTAGAATATTCTCGACCAGCAGTTCGAGATCGCGAAATATTTGGCGAACTAGTTCCTTTTGGGGAAGTATGGCGCACAGGAGCAAATGCAAACACAAAGATCACTTTTAGTGATAGTGTTGAAATAGGAGGGAAGAATTTAGCTAAAGGGACTTACGCTATTTATACCATTCCAAATAAAGATTCTTGGGAAGTACTATTTTATAAGGATGCGAGCAATTGGGGAAATCCTCAAGAATGGGATGATTCCAAAGTAGCTTTAAAAGCAACAGCAAAAGTAGAAACTATGCCTTTCTCTATGGAATCTTTTGGGATCTTCGTTAATGAGATTTCAAATGGTGGAGCAGTTTTAGATTTTGTATGGTCTAATACCTCAGCAACATTGCCATTTAAAGTACCAACAGATGTGAAAACTTTGGCAAGCATAGAAAAGGTAATGAATGGTCCTGGTGCTAATGATTATTATGCAGCAGCTAGTTTTTACCAAGAAAGTGGAAAAGATCTAAAAAAAGCGCATGAATGGGTTAAAAAAGCAACTGCAATGCAGGATGATGCATTCTGGATGTGGAGAAAAAGATCATTGATAGAAGCTGAATTAGGTATGAAAAAGGAAGCTATTTCTAGTGCTCAAAAATCAATGGCTCTTGCTGAAAAAGCTAAAAATGCAGATTATGTTAAAATGAATAAAGCATCTCTAAAAGAATGGGGAGCTATATAATCACTTCAAATTTTAATCAAAAACCCACTTTTTAGTGGGTTTTTTTTTGTTTAATATTCTAGGTTTATTTCCTTTCTAATGCGGTCAAGTATAGAAATTAACTTCTTGCTTTTTTCAAAAGTCATTAAGTTACTTTCAGTTCTATTTTCATCTAGCATTTTTTGAACATGGGCAGCTTCAAAATTATATCCGTGGGTTGTTACCGGAAATTCTTTGGTTTCAAGCTTTCCATTGGTTTCGATGCTCACAGAGGAGGGCTCATGAAATCTGCTGTTAATAATTAACATAGCTTTTTCAAATTTCAAAGTAGCAGTAGTAGGAGTTGTTTCGGTTATTGCACTGTAAAGAAGAGCCTTGGCTCCATTAGAATAGGAAAGTTTTACAGTACAATTTTCATCTACTCCGGTACTACCAATACGTGCTTCTGCAGTAATCTCTTCAGGATTCCCTAATAACGATAAAGCAAGAAAAACGGGATAAATACCCACATCCATCAAGCTACCGCCACCAAGTTCTTTATTGTAAATTCGCTTTTCGGCATCAAAAGGAGCATTAAAGCCGAAGTCTGCTTCTAGTCCAAGCAAATCTCCATATTCTTTGGACTCCAAAAGATCCATCACAAACTGGAAATGTGGGAGAAATTGAGTCCATAAGGCTTCCATAAGAAAGATATTCTTTTGTTTCGCCTTTGAGATCATAGTTTCTACCTGTTCTAAATTTATACCGAAGGGTTTTTCGCAGAGCACCGCTTTGTTATGTTCTAAGCAAAGCATAGAATGTTCAAAATGAAATGTATGTGGAGTAGCAACGTAAATTACATCTATATTTTCATCTTCTACTAGTTCTAAATAACTCGCGTAGAAATTCTTTACTTTATGTTTTTCAGCAAATTCTTCAGCTTTATCCATGGATCTGCTAGCAACTGCATATAAAACAGCTCCATTCACGGTGGCTAGATCTTGAACAAATTTTCCAGCTATTTTTCCTGCTCCTAATATTCCCCAATTAAATGTTTTTGTTTTCATAATTGCTTTTTTTATCTGGAGAGTAAATCATAGATTGAAGAATAAGAGCCAATATCATTACTAAAGCACATCCTACTAGATTAAGCCATAGATATGGCAACACTTCCAGATGATAAATTAATAGAACTAAAGCCTGAGTAATTAGGGCTGCAATAAAAACAGCATTACTATTTACATGTTTTATAAAAAATGCTAGTAAAAAGATTCCTAAAACATTTCCGTAGAAAATAGAACCAATGATATTTACCAGTTGAATTAAATTATCGAATAGACTTGCGAAACTAGCAAATAATATGGCGAGCAATCCCCATCCTAAAGTGAACCACTTAGACATTTTAACATAATGTTCATCAGATTTCTCTTTAGAAACATTTCTTTTATAAAGATCTATGGTTGTGGTTGAAGCTAACGCATTTAATTCTGAAGCAGTAGAAGACATAGCTGCAGATAGTATCACAGCTAATAATAAGCCTATAAGGCCTCTCGGGAGGTTATTTAGTATAAAATGTATGAAGACATAATCCTTGTCATTTGTTTCCAGATCTTCACTTACAGAGCTTATAAGAGTCTTGGCTTCTTCTCGATTGGCTTCTTCTAAAGAATTAAGAGCTGAAAGTTCAGTTTTATATTGAGTTATTTCTTCTGAAGATGCAGTTTCCATATCACTACCAAAGCGAATACTGGTTTCTTTTCTTTTCTCCTGAATTTCTTCATTTTTAAGCATCAATTCTTGGTATTCCCCAGCATATTCAGATTCCAACACCGCTTTCTGGGCGGCAGGGTTAAAATTTAAAGGCGCAAGATTAAATTGATAGAATACAAATACCATAACTCCTACAAGAAGAATAAAGAATTGCATTGGTACTTTTAAGATTCCATTAAAAATCAGTCCTAATTGCATCTCCCGTACAGATCGCCCGGTTAAATATCGTTGCACCTGACTTTGATCTGTTCCAAAATAAGATAGCGCTAGAAAGCTTCCTCCAATAACTCCACTCCAAACGGTATATCTATTATCCAGATCGAATGAAAAATCTAATATATCGAGCTTTCCACTTGCGCCTGCAATATCTAGCGCATTAGAGAAACTAATATCTGCCGGCAAATATTGAATAATAAGAAAAAATGCAGCGAACATACCTGCAAAGATCACTGCCATTTGTTGCTTCTGAGTAACGTTTACGGCTTTTGTACCTCCAGAAACAGTATAGATTATAACTAATACACCAATAATAATATTAAGAGTGGTAAGGTTCCATCCCAATACTGCAGATAAAATAATAGCAGGGGCAAAAATGGTAATTCCAGCAGATAATCCACGCTGAATTAAAAACAGTAATGCCGTTAAAGTTCTTGTTTTAAGATCGAATCTGGATTCCAGAAATTCGTAGGCAGTATAAACCTTTAATTTGTGATATATGGGAATAAATACCATGCAGATAACCACCATGGCAATTGGTAGCCCAAAATAGAATTGCACAAAGCCCATTCCATCGTGATATGCTTGTCCAGGTGTGGAAAGAAAAGTAATTGCACTTGCCTGGGTTGCCATAACAGATAGTCCAATAGTCCACCATTTGGAATCCTTACCTCCGCCTATATAATCTTTTACACTATGACTACCTCTTGTTTTGTAAACTCCATAAATCACTATGAAAGCAAGAGTTCCTATTAAAATGATCCAGTCTATTAATTGCATATTAAGAGAATAGATTCATTAGAAAATAGAATAAAATAATATAGGCTAAATTGGCTAGAAGCACTATAGAATATGATTTTTTCCAGATATACTTTTTTGGAGTTTCCATTTATTTTCCAATTGAGATAAGATTAGCAAACAATCTAAAGGCACCAGGAACAGCATCTGGAAATTGTCTAAAAAAGCTTAATCCTGTGTAGATATAATGGCCTTTTCCATATTTAGCAATAAGCAAGCTTCCGTTGCTATTTGCCTCGTTCTTATCGTGCATTGAAAAGATGGGAGTGAACTCCGGTGCCCATGAGTCTGAAAAATATAGACCACGTTCCTGTACCCAATTTTCAAAATCTTTAGGAGTTATTTTATTAGGAGTGTTTAAAACAGGATGCTGAGGGTCTAAAAATTCTACTTCCGCATCTTCTTCTGTGACCCTGTCTCTGGAAAGTTCTAACTTATATGGAGCTAAATTATCTAAAACCAATCCGCGATTTGTGTTGTATTGTGAAATCAGTGTTCCACCATTTTCTACATATTTTAAAAGCTCAGTTTGTTTGAATTTTAAAATATCCACCATGTTATAAGCACGAATCCCTAAAACGATAGCATCGAATTTTGCAAGTGAGGCAGCATTTATATCATCCGGATTTATTTTAACTACTTTATAGCCTATTTGCTCTAAACTTTCTGGAATTACATCTCCAGCACCATCTATATAGCCCACCAACTCACCCTTCTTCTTGATGTCTAACTTCACCAATTTTGATTTAGCCGGAAGAACTAAAGTTTGTAAAGGAATATGTTCGTAATCTAATTTGATAATTTCATTTGAGTAAACTTTTCCTTCAAAGCTGATCTCAGGAATTAAATCTGCCTCGCTTTGTTCTTTTGGAGGGGTTACTATAAAGCTTAGAGTGGCAGTTCCAGCATTATTTTTTATATCGAAACTTGTTTCCTTTGGTTCAATTTTCCAAGTATCAGGAGCCTTTAAGCTCACTTTACCTTTAGCATCCTTTTGGTTTGCAGTTACTATTAAATCAATTTTCTTAGGTTCTCCATTGGTGTAAATAAGTACTTTATCACTAAATGAGGTTACAACCGGAGGAACTATTTCAAAAGGTTGATAAACTTCCCCTTTAACTGGATCTGTGGTTTTGTAAACCAGTTCTTTTTCAAAGGAGATTGTTTCATCGTAAAATTTAAGATTAAAGATCGCCTTTGTTACTCGCGGAGTCTCAGACAATCCAATCATTTTTGGATCTTCTACAACATAAGTTCCTAGATTAGAGTTATTATTAAGCCAATAAGGTGAGGTATATATTGCATCTTTTGGGATTGTGTAGCTAAGTTTTTCATTCCAATTCTCGTTGTTAAGAAGAACTTTATTAGACTCTAAAGAAGGACTATCTGGTAATACAGATACAGAAGAAAGCTCTACTGGTACAGCACTTCTATTTATAGCCTCAAATTTCACATCAATAGATTGATTTGGTGTTGAATATGATACATTACTTAAAGCTTCAATATACAAACCACTACATGCTAAAATGATGTCTTTTATTTCTAACTTTTTAATGTTTTTCCAGTAACCATCTTCAAGATTATTGATCAATTTGTAGGCTTCAATCAATTTTGGTAAGCTCTCGGAAGGATCTCTAAAATTATAATTTTCTTGTACCTCCTTTAATACTTTTCCAATAGCTGCTCCATCTTTTAACCGATTCCAAGAAGTATCAATTCCGGCAAAGATATCCCCTTTTATTTCAGGCACTTTTCCATCAATTAATTCTACATATTCTATCTGACTCCCTCGGCTACCGCTGCTTCCAAATCCTTGAGATCTATGCTGACTTCGGCTTAAGGCTGCAATTTCAGGATTAGATAATCCATTCCACGGAAAATACACTCCTGTGTCAAATTGAATGAAATTTGATTTATCGGCTTTATCAAATTCATCCTGACTTCCATAAAACCATGGAGAGGTATTAAAATAGAGTCGGGTAGGAGAAAAGGTCTTGGTGTAATTTAATTGTTCAGGATACGCGTCTTTATTGTTTGCAAGATTAAATGCTTCTACACTTAATAATGCTGAAGCTGTATGCTGCCCGTGAGTTTCGCCAGATGTACGATGATTGAAACGGTTAATAATCACATCTGGTTTAAAAGTTCGAATAGCCCAAACCACATCTCCTAAAACCACTTCTTTGTCCCATATTTCCATTGATTCTTCAGGAGTCTTTGTATAACCAAAATCTATAGCTCGTGTAAACCGTTGTTCCCCACCATCTATTCTTCTGGCGGCTAATAACTCTTGAGTTCTTATAACTCCTAAAAGCTCTTTTAGCTCAGAGCCAATAAGGTTTTGTCCGCCATCGCCTCGAGTAATAGATAAATAGCCTGTTCTGGCATTAACTTCATTAGAAAAGTAGGAGATAAGCCTTGTATTCTCATCATCTGGATGAGCAGCTATATAAAGTACAGAACCTAAAAAGTTTAACTTTTTAAGAGCTTGATCTATTTCTGCTGAATTTAATTTTTTGGGAGCTTGGCCTTGTACAGAGATTATAACAAGAAAGAAAATATACGGGAGAAATTTATGCATAAGAAAATATTGATTTCAATAGCTTCAAATATATAAATTTCTAAGGTGTTCTCAGGTTAAAATCCCACGTAATCTAAAGGCTGTCTTTACCTTCATCAAGATATACATCTTTCTTAATAAGAGATACTGCCTTTTGTAAAATTAGGTTGTTTGGATAGGTCATCAGCTCTCCTTGGTCATTTATAAGGTGAATGTGGAATGCTTTAATATCATCTATAACACCTTCTATTGGCGCGTCTTTATCATGGATCCTGATCTTATCTCCAATTTTATAAGGAAATGAAAAGAATAATATAATTCCTGAAGTAATGTTACTAAGGATGGACCAAATAGCAAATAATGCAACTCCTATTACGGCAAAAACGGAAGAAAATATTAAAGAAAGGTCTTTTAGCCCTACTCCCCATGCAAAGGCAAGGGCAAATACAGCGATAAGAAAAATCAAAATATTAATATATTTGAACATTAATCGTGTTCTAGTAATATGAATTTCGCTACGCTTACCAACCCGATGCGCAGCTTTCTTCATTGTAAACTGAATGATAAGTAATGACACCACAATTATCGTGGTGTATATTATCTCATTTTTATATGTGTAGAAAACTTCTATCATTAATTTAAATTCAGTTGCTCACGCAAATGTAAATCTTTATTGGATTTCTTATTCCAGTAATCAGATTTTAACTCTTTCATTTTTGTTGCGGTTGTCGTATATGTTTTTCCATTTGATTCATTCTTTTCTTGCCATTTTTCAATTTTAAAAGGAGCGATGTTGGAATAATAGATTTTAAGTTCTCTTTTAATTTCAGGATAATTAATTTTATAAACACTCCAATCTCCATCTTGGTAGAATTCAGCTATTGCGTTGTAAGCCTTAAATTCTAGATTTTCTAATCTGAAACTATCCATTGGAGGAATCATACTTAAATTACCAGTTGGTAAAAGATCAGGATCTATTCTTAATTGAGTCCACACCTCATTTTCCAAGTATGTTTTAGCTAATTCCAATTCTTTATCAGCTTCTCCTTCAAAATAGGAGTGTGAATTTATCTCAAAATTTTCTCTATTATTTAGCTGGATATATACATGACCGCACCATTCTTGAATAGATGTAGAAACTTTTAATGCATGCGATTGACCTTTTAAAGGATAAAAAGTGCTTTGCATGATTGAATATGGATAGATTCCAGTATTGAAATTCTTAGTAGCATTCATTTTAAGTATTGGGATCGTCTTATCGCTCTTAGCATTAGCCTTTACCTGAGCTTCTGGCAGAAATTCTTCGGTAACATAAATTAGCACCGCAGTTCCTTCTCTAGATTCTCCATATCTGGATTGATCTAATTTATAGGAAGTGATCTCTGCTTCTCCATTAAACCAGTACTCTTTAAACTCTTCTGAAAGATCTCTTTCGGGAAGAATTGAAGTGGCAGAAGAATTATCTCCACATCCAGATAAAAGTACCATCAAGAAAATTCCGTAGACAAATGGATGATATTTTGATTTCATAAAATTAATTTATAAGATAGTCGATTGTTAAGGACATTACTTTTATAAAGCTAGCTGATTTAATTATCAAATGGCTATAATCCTTTTATCAGTTCGAGCGGAGTCGTGAACTCTTGATGACAAATGATTAGGTTTAGACTATAATTAATCTCGGCATAACGAAATGCTACATATATTTATTTAGCAAATAGATTTATAATTACGAAACTAAAGATTCAATTCTCTCAAAGTTCTATTGCTAATTATAAGTTAGCTATCTCTAATAAGGTTTCATAAACTAAATGCGTGGGCAGGCCAACAACATTAAAATAGCTACCTTCTACCTTAATAATTCCAATTAAACCTATCCATTCTTGAATTCCATAAGCTCCAGCTTTGTCTAGTGGATGATAATTCAGAATATAATAGTCTATTTCTTCAGTGGTTAATTCTTTAAAAGTAACGAAAGTAGAGGCGCTAATAGTTTTTTGAATTTCTGAAGTTGTAAAAGAAACAGATGTTATTACCTCATGAGTTTTTCCAGACATAGAAGCTAGCATTTCTTTTGCTTCATGAATAGTTTCAGGCTTTCCTAAAGCCTTATTTTCATGCCAAACAATGGTGTCGCTGGTTATTAAAATATCTTCTTTTCTTAGTTCCCTTTTAAAAACCTCTGCTTTAAGTACAGATAGGTATTCTGTTATTTCTGAGCCTTTTAGGTTTTTGGGATATATCTCTTCAACATTTTTTACATCTATGATAAATGGGATCTTAAGATCTTTCAAAAACTGATGTCTTCTGGGAGATCCCGATGCTAATATAATGTGATGATTTTTTAATTTTTCCTTCAGCATAAATTTAAAGTAATATGAATTTATAAAGCCCGAGAGATAAAATCCCAAGAAGCATAATTATTTTTAATAAGAAACTTAGTTTGTGATAATCCTTTTTAGTCTCTGAAGTCCAAATATTTATCAAGAAATAAAGTAAAGGAGCTACAATAAAGAATAAAGTATATAAAACTGCATATATATTCTCAAATAAATAATTATATAGATAATAGATTACCGCAGCAATAGGTAACAATCCAACTAGAAAAATCACCAAATTAGTCCGTTTAGACCCAAGAGTTATTGGGAGTGTATTTCTACCTGCATTATAATCTCCTTTAATATCCTCTTGGTCTTTCACCATTTCCCGAAGCCAATTCAGTAGAAAAGCAAATAGCGCATAATCTAAAAGAATTGAAAATATGGTTGATTGTGTTTGTTGGTTTTCTGCAGTAATAGCTGGCAATAGATCGTAAAGCCCCACAATGATCAGACTAAAAGCAACCAATGAACTAATTATTACATTGCCAATCACCATAATATGCTTTAAATAAGTGGCATAGAGATAGAGTAGGGCAGAGATAATAATGAATATTGCTGAGAAGCCTGGTTTACCAATAATGTTGGAAAGATAAAAGCCAGAGCCAACTCCCAAAATACTTAAGATTATATATAGCGTATAAGCTGTATTATTTGAAATTTTGTTGCCTATCAGTACTTTTTCGGGTTTATTAATTCTATCTGCCTCTAAATCGAAGATGTCGTTAATAATATTTCCGGCAGCAGCAATACAAATAGTCGCTAGTACTAATAAAGAAAAACCTAAGCCACTTAGAGTAATGCTTATTCCAAAACTATCAAATAGGCCATACTTAATAAGAATTTGTGTAAGGAGGACCATCAATAGATTTGGAACTCTCACCAATTTTAAAAATGCTAATAGCATAGGATCATTTAAATAAAGTTTGAGCTTCTAGCTTTTGGAGGCGTCATGATTTTGAAGCCATTTTCCTTGTACTTTTAAAACTTGCTCTATCACATCACGTACACAACCTTTTCCACCTTTTTTATGAGATATATATCGGCTAATATCTTTAATTTCTGCGGCAGCATCTTGAGGACAACAAGGCATTCCAACTAGTTTCATGACGTATAGATCTGGAATATCATCTCCCATATAAAGCACATGTTCTGGGTTAATATCATAGATATCCATAAATTCTTTTAACTGCTCTACTTTGTCTGCAACTCCAAGAAAAATATTAGTAATACCTAGGTCCCTTAAACGTTTTCTAACTCCTTCATTTTTACCTCCAGAAATTATACAAACATTGTATCCTGCCATTTCAGCAGTTTTTAAGGCATAACCATCTTTAATGTTCATAGTCCGCAATAATTCTCCTGCGGTATTAATTTGAATAGTACCATCTGTAAGTACTCCATCAACATCGAAAATGAACGTATTTATGTGATTTAGATATTCTTTATAATTCTTTTCCATGGAGGTTTTGAATAGATTGGGTTAAAAGTGAATATATTTTTTGTTGATCCTCACTCAGTAAAACTAAATGAGAATTAATAACATCTTGATCTTTCCTTTTAGCAGGACCTGTTTGAGATTCTATAGGACTCATTTTTGTTACTTTTAGAGCGGTTTCTAGAATTAATGGATGCAATATTTCGAAAGGGATCTGACTCTCTGCACATATCTTTTCTCCTTCAGTATAAAGATAATTTACAAAATTACTTACAAATACAGCAGCCACATGTAGGGTCTTCCTTTGTTGAGAAGAGATTGTGAATATTTTTTCTGAAATTTCTGAAGCTAATTCTTCCAGAATATTGGCACTTTCTTTATTACCAGCTTCAATACAAATAGGGATATTAAAAAAATCTACTTCCTTGTTTTTAGAAAAGGTCTGAAGCGGATAAAATACCCCGTGATTCTTGAATTTTTTGAGAACATCCATAGAAACTGATCCAGAAGTGTGTAATACTAAGGTATCCGTTTTTCCTATATGTTCTTTTATTTCAGCTAAAACATCATCTTTTAAAGCTAGAATATAAATATCTGCCGAAAGTATTTCATCTAAATTGGTAGTGATAGCTACCTGATCCTCGAAAGCTTGTAGGCTTTCTGAAGCATGATTATAAACCTGAATGATCTTAAAACTATTGGAATTTTTATAAGCTTCAAATAAATGAGTAGCTACATTTCCGGTTCCAAAAAGTACAATACGCTTCATTTGGCTAAAATACCAAAATTTCTGAGTTTAAAATTAACATTTAAAGATAGGAATTGCTTGTTTTTAAAGAGGTCTAACTGTTTAAATTTAGTTAAATTTGCATCGTTTTAAAGTACTCCAAATGCAAAATAAAATAGCGTCTGTCCTATTCTCTACCCGAATTATGGCAGTCTTGTTCATTGTCTTCGCCATATCAATGGCTCTGGGAACATTCATAGAAAGTTGGTACACAATAGAAACCGCTCGAGTATTGATCTATAATACCTGGTGGTTCGAAGGAATTATGTTATTCTTTGTTATCAATTTCTGCGGAAATATCATCCGATATGGGATGCATAAACGCGAAAAATGGTCTTCTCTTTTAATTCACCTGTCATTCATTTTAATTTTAGTTGGTGCTTTTGTAACCAGATATATCAGTTACGAGGGCATTATGCCAATTCGTGAAGGTGAGACTACTAGTTCTTTTCTTTCAGAAAGGACTTATTTAACCGCCTATTTAGACGGAGAAATAGACGGAGAACCTCGTAGAAGAGTTGTGGAAGAAGCAGTTCTTTTAGCTCCCGAAACAGATAACGATATTACTATTAATACCGATTTTAACGGTCAAGATGTGGCTATAGAGGTCGTAAACTTTATTCATGGTGCCGAAGAAGGATTAATATTAGCTGAAAATGGTGATAATTATCTTAAGATTGTTGAAGCTGGAGATGGCGAAAGACACGATCATTATTTAAAAGAGGGAGAAATAGCTAACATTCATAATACGCTATTTACACTAAATAAACCTACAGATGGGGCGATAAATATTGAAGTTAATGAAGAGGAGGGAACCTACCAGTTAAGATCTCCATTTGAGGGAGATTTCATGAGAATGGCAGATCAATTTAAAGGGGAAGTAGTAGCAGATAGCACACAAGCTTTAATGTTAAGGTCTTTATATAATGTTGGTGGAATGCAATTTGTAATTCCTGAGCCAATGGCAAGGGGGAATTATGATATTATTCCTACGGAAGTCAAAGCTCCAACTCAACTCAATGCAGTTACTTTAAAAGTTACTTCTGGAGGAGAATCTAAAAGCATAAGTATGTTAGGGGCTAAAGGTGTTGTAAATCCACCTAAGAATCTTAAAGTTGGCGGTTTAGATATCTACCTTAATTATGGTTCTAGAGAAATGGAATTACCATTTTCTATTAAGTTGAATGATTTTATTGCCGCAAAATATCCTGGCACCGAAGATAATCCCACTCCTAGCTACGCTTCCTTTAAAAGTAAGGTTGATGTTATAGATGATAAGGGTTCACAACCATATGAGATCTTTATGAACCATGTGTTAGATAAGGAAGGATATAGATTTTTTCAAGCCTCGTTTGATCCAGATGAAAAGGGAACCGTACTCTCTGTAAATCACGATTTTTGGGGAACCTGGATCACCTACATTGGTTATTTCTTGTTGTATTTAGGGCTTATGTTGATCTTGTTTGATAAAGGAAGTAGATTCGGAAAATTGAAGGAAATGTTAGATAAAGTGAAAGAAAAGAAAGCAGCACTTACCTTAATAGCTGCAGTATTTTTGAGTTTTAGTTCTGGATTTGCTCAAGATTCCCAAGATGATATTCATGCCCATGTAACTTCTAATAAGGCACGCGTAGATTCTATGCTTCAAAGCACTATTGTTTCAGCTGAGCATGCTGCGAAGTTTGGAAAATTGGTGATTCAGGATGCAGGTGGAAGAATGAAGCCGGCTAATACTTTTTCTTCTGAATTAATAAGAAAACTTAGCAAGAAAGATTCATATGAAGGTCTTAATGCCGATCAGATCTTGATCTCCATGACCGCTAATCCAGCCTTGTGGTATAATGTTCCATTAATTTATGTGAAACCTAACAACGATAGCATTAGGCATATTGCTGGGGTACATGTAGATGAACAATACCTTGCGTTGACCAATTTCTTTGATGAATCTGGAGCTTACAAACTTTCTCCTTATTTAGAAGGAGCATATAAAGCAAGTGTTCCAAATCAATTTCAAAAGGATTTCATAGAAACCGATAGAAAAGTAAATTTACTCTATAATGCTTTACAAGGTAAAGTATTGAGGATTTTCCCTGTACCAGGAGATGAGAATAACAAATGGATCTCTTTTCCAGAGGTAGCAGAATCAAAATTAACGGGAATGGATTCTGTTTATGCAAGGCAGATCTTACCAATTTATATGAATACTCTTCGGGAATCCAAAGTTTCAGGAGATTATACACAATCTGATGAATTACTTGGTAGTATAACAGGATATCAAAAAAAGTTTGGAGCAGATGTTATGCCATCAGAAGATAAGATAAATGCAGAAGTGCTTTATAATAAATATGATATTTTCCGAAGTCTATTTATGTGGTACATGTTTGCAGGGTTAATTATGCTTATTTTGGTAATCACACAAATTTTTAAAGATTCTAAAATAATTAGAGGTCTGATCAAAACCAGTGCAATTGTGATCTTGCTTTTATTTATAGTACACACCTTAGGACTTGCTGCAAGATGGTATATTTCAGGTCATGCACCTTGGAGTGATGCTTATGAGTCTATGATCTATGTTGCTTGGGCAACGATGTTCTTTGGTTTGGCTTTCGGAAGAAAAAGCTTTTTAACGATCGCTTCCACTTCCTTTGTGACCGCTATGATATTAATGATTGCTCACTGGAACTGGATGGATCCTGCAATCGCGAATTTACAGCCTGTACTAGACTCTTACTGGTTAATGATCCACGTATCTGTTATTGTTGGTAGTTATGGACCTTTCACCTTAGGAATGATACTAGGAGCGGTATCTCTTATTCTTATGATTCTTACTACCGATAAGAATAAAGAAAAAATGAAATTGAATATTAAAGAGATCACAATAATTACTGAAATGGCATTAACTGTTGGATTGGTAATGTTAACTATTGGAAACTTCTTAGGAGGACAATGGGCTAATGAAAGCTGGGGGAGATATTGGGGATGGGACCCAAAAGAAACTTGGGCCTTAGTGAGTATAATGGTTTACGCTTTTGTAATACATATGCGTTTAGTTCCTGGATTAAGAAGCAGATGGTTCTTTAATTTAATGGCAATTATAGCTTTTGCAAGTATTATGATGACCTATTTTGGAGTTAACTTCTATTTGGCTGGATTACATTCATATGCAAGTGGAGATAAAGTGATCACACCAACATTTATATATTATGCGGTGGCTGGTGTTGCAGTACTAGGAGCAGTTTCCTACTGGAAATATAAAAAACATTACGCTAAGTAATTCTAATAATCGATATAAAAAAAGCCTGCTTCAATTTGAAGTAGGCTTTTTTTGTTCCAAGAACTTCTCGACTCCGTTCGAAAGGACAAGAAATGGAATGTGGCACAAGTTACGGATAGCTAACGGAATTGTCAAATTGAGCTTGAAGTGTACTTGAACTTATGAAAAGGCTTTGACTTCCCTGTGCTTCGGGAAGCCGTACATTTATTAGCCTTTGTTATTCTTATATGAGTGAAACGGATTGAAGAATCTTACTTATTTTTATCTTATTTAAATGTAATTGGATTCTATGAGATTCCTCCTGCGTCGGAATGACAATAAATTTATACTGTATTGTCACACTGAGCCCTATCAAAGTGTGCTTTTAACCAAAAGAGTCTTCGACTTCCCTGTGCTTCGGGAAGCTAGACATTGGTTTAGTTGTCATTCTGAAAGAAGCGAAGCGAAATGAAGAATCTCACTTATTTTTAACTTATTTTAAATGTAATAGGATTCTATGAGATTCTTCCTGCGTCGGAATGACAACAAATTAATTTTATATTGTCAAACTGAGCCTGTCGATAGTTCTAATAAAAAAAAGCCACCTCGTTCGAGGCGGCTTTTAACTTATAAGGATTTGAAAAATCAATTACTTCAATCCTCCAACCATATCTTCAGGTCTAACCCATTCGTCAAACTCCTCTTCGGTAACATAACCTAAATTCACAGCCTCCCGTTTTAAAGTAGTTCCGTTGGCATGTGCAGTGTTTGCGATCTCGGCAGCTTTGTAATATCCAATTTTGGTATTTAAAGCAGTTACCAACATTAAAGAATTATCTAAAAGCTCTTTGATCCTTTTCTTGTTAGGCTCAATACCTTGAGCACAATGCTCATCAAAAGAAGCACATGCATCACCAATTAATTGTGCACTTTGTAAAAAGTTTGCAGCCATAACTGGTTTAAATACGTTCAATTCAAACTGACCCTGCATACCTCCAACAGTAATAGCAACATCGTTCCCCATCACTTGAGCACAAACCATAGTTAAGGCTTCACATTGTGTAGGATTCACTTTTCCAGGCATAATAGAAGACCCCGGTTCGTTTGCAGGAATACTTATCTCTCCAATTCCACTTCTAGGACCAGACGAAAGCATTCTAATATCGTTTCCAATTTTATTCAATGAAACTGCCAATTGTTTTAGAGCACCATGAGATTCTACAAAAGCGTCATGAGCAGCTAATGCTTCAAATTTATTAGGAGCAGAAACAAAAGGAAGCCCTGTGAATTTCGCTATAAACTCCGCTACTCTTTTAGAATATCCTTTTGGAGTATTTAATCCAGTTCCTACGGCAGTGCCACCCAAAGCTAATTCTGCTAAGTGAGGCAATGTGTTTTCTAAAGCTTTAATTCCGTGATCTAATTGAGCAACATATCCGCTAAACTCCTGTCCTAGGGTTAGGGGAGTGGCATCCATAAAATGAGTACGACCAATTTTAACCACATCCTTAAATTCTTCTGATTTCTTCTTTAAGGTATTTCTTAATTTCAGAATTCCTGGTAAAGTAACTTCACTTACCTTTTTATAAGCAGCAATATGCATTCCTGTAGGGAAAGTGTCGTTAGATGATTGTGATTTATTCACATCATCGTTTGGTTGAAGAGTTTTCTCACCTTCTCCAATAGTTTTCCCGGCCAATTGATGCGCACGATTTGCAATCACCTCATTCAAATTCATATTACTCTGAGTTCCACTTCCAGTCTGCCAAATCACCAAAGGAAATTGATCATCATGTTTTCCTGCTAGAATCTCTTCACATACTTTTGCTATATAATCTCTTTTTTCTACAGGTAGAGCACCAAGTTCACAATTTGTAAAGGCTGCTGCCTTTTTCAAATAGGCAAAACCATACACTATTTCTAGAGGCATACTGCCAGCTGCACCAATTTTAAAATTATTTTTAGAACGTTCGGTTTGTGCTCCCCACAATTTATCTGAAGGGACTTTTACATCCCCCATTGTATCTTTCTCTATTCTGTAATCCATAATTTTTTTCGATTAGATTACAAATTTACATTTTCAAGATTTTTATTTCTTTAATTTTTATACAAATTTTTTAAGTTTTTATATAGAATCCTTTATTTAGGTTGGATTTATCAAAAAATTGATTTTTAATCTAAAAAATCAATTTTTATTTGGCAGAACGTAGTAAGACTTACTATCTTTGCTTCGATATAAAAATCTTCAGAAGATATGTTTGAATTTGATCAATACTTAGGCTTTCTAGCTTTTTTAGTTATTTTAACCATGGGATTTTGGTTAATGATATTTTTGGTAGCAATCGTTCCATATTGGATAGGTGGATCTGTTACTGAATTGATTAAGGAAAAGAGAGAAAAAAGAAAAAAGGAAAAAGAGTTGAAAGCTTAGTATTTAGCTTTTAATTTTAACTATATAGGATACGGTAGTTCTTGCTATTGTATCTTTTTTTGTGCAAAAAAATTAAAGGTTGCCAATTTTGACAACCTTTAATTTTTAATAACGTTTTAGAGATTAGCCTTCAAAGTCTCCTCCATCATCACCTGCATTGTTATTTTCTCTTTTACGTTGCTGATTTTTCTTCTGATTAAATCTATAAGTAAGGGACAACGTAATTTGTCTTTGTCTCCATTGAAACTCACTTTCCTGAATAAATCTATCTGTAGTAGTTACAGAAGAACGTTTTCTAGAATTTAAAAGATCACGTGCATTTAAGGATAATGTTGCATTTTCATTGAAAATCTCTTTGCTTAAAGCAACATCTAAACTAAAAATCCCATCTGTTTTAGTTTGGGAGTTTTCTTGAGCACCTCTATAAAAAGCATTGGTTTGCCAATCAATTTTTGCAGGTAAACTTACTTTAGAACTAAATCTTCCAAACCAACTATTATTCTTAGCGCCATAATCTATCCCATTAAAATCTCCTTCAGTTTTAAATTGAAAGAAATTAATACTTCCATTAAGTCTCAACCATTTGGCAGGATTGTATAAAACTCCGGCCTCTGCACCTATACGCTCATTAGTACCTAAGTTAATAGGAATGGTTCTAATAATTTCTATACCGTCAATAAATTCACCTGTACCTTGTTGAACGCGTTCAAAAGCATCAGTCTCATATTGATAGTAAACAGAAGAAGTAAGAGTAAGCTTCTCCCATCTTTTTAAATATCCAAGGTCAAATGCACTAGAATAGGCTGGAGCTAAATTAGGATTTCCTTGGAAAACATTGGTTCTACTAGATCTAGATGGGAAAGGGTTAATAAACCATCCTCTTGGTCTATTGATTCTTCTGTTGTAACCTAAAGTTATATTTTCAGTTTTAGCAATCTCATAGATTAAATTCACTGTAGGGAAAAGTCCTAAATAATTATTATCAAAATCCGTGTCTATAGGGAATCCAAAAGATTCAGTAATCTCTTCATCACTTAATTGGGAATCGATCTTACCTTTTAATTGAGTGTTTTCTAATCTAAGTCCTAAAAGAAAAGAGAAATCGCCAAATTTTGTTCCATATTGGGTGTAAAGAGCATTTACGTTTTCAGTATAATCAAAAATATTTGTAAGTGTATCGTTAACTAATAACTGAAGACTCTCAGGGTCTTGCTGTCTAAGTGTATAATCAGTAATTTGATTTTCGAAATTACCCCTATATCCTGCTTCAAATTGAGAATCTTCACCAATTGGACGAACGTAATCTACTTGAATAAGATATTCATTTTGCTTTTCTATAGAATTGGTTTCTTCATCTGCAAGGAAACCTATGTTTTGAGCATCATCAGAGAAAGTAATATCTTCAGAAATCAAAGAAGGTTGCTTTTCCTTGTCATATTCATATTGAAAATCTGCAGTTAATTTATGTCCTTTTTCATCAAACTTATTGACATAATTTAACGCAAATTGATAACTGTTATCATCTTCAGATTCAAACTCTTTTCTTAAGGTTTGCACTACTAATTCATTATCTATAAATCTATTAGTATAATTCTTAGTAACATCGCTATTATTACCTAATCTATAAAATACGCTTGCTGTAAGTGAGGACATATCTGTAATGTAATATTCCATTCCAAGATTTGTATTGAATCCTCTTCTTAATCTATCGTAATCTCTGTTTTCTATTACCCTATCAAATGTACCATTGAAATATTGAGTATCAAAAAAAGCATTTCCTGGGGCATTGCTATAGTTGAAACCAGTAGTGGTGAAAAGGTTGTATTTATCTTTTCTCAAATTAGCGTTAACGGTAACTCCATAATCATCTGGATTTCCAATATTTGCAGTTACAGAACCATTAAAACCAAGGGTTTTTTCTTTTCTTAATATAATATTGATGATTCCTGCGGTACCTTCAGCATCATATCGAGCAGATGGCGAGGTGATCACTTCTACACGATCTATAGCATCTGCAGGTAATTGTCCTAATACGTTAGTAGAACCAAAGCCAGCCATTGCAGAAGGCTTTCCATTAATTAATACACGTACATTTTCATTTCCACGAAGACTAATTGCACCTTCTACATCTACTGCCACAGAGGGCACATTGCTTAAGGCGTCGCTCACAGTTCCTCCTTTAGTTGTAAGGTCTTTCCCGATGTTATAGATCTTCTTATCTAATCGCACCTCTACTTGGGTAGTTTCTGCACGAACAACAACTTCATCCAAACTAGAAGAACTTATTCCTAATTTAATAGTTCCCAAATCAAGATCAGATTCTACAGTTTTATTTTTGAAATTTTGTGAAGTATAGGATATAAATTCTATAGTAATATTATATACTCCCGGTGGAACCTTAATGGAAAATTCTCCATTTATATCTGTCACTCCTCCATCTAAAAACTTCGGGTCATTAGGTCTAGTAATAGCAATGGTTGCATATTCCAAAGGAACGTTCAAAGCATCATCTATAACTTTTCCTGAAATAGTGAATTGTTTGGATTGTGAGTATCCCGAGTACGGGCTGGAAATAAAAAAAATCAGCAAAAAGCTGAATAGGAGCACTTTTTTGAAGGTCATAACAATATTTTATTGTTAGACCTATTTAGAAGGAGAAGGTTTAAATGACAAGTGTTAAATATCCACTAAACTTAAAAATGAATTTAGACATCCATTAATTGATTAGGAATTTTTTTGTTAATCCCTACATAAGCAGTGAATTGTGCACTGTTGAAGAATTTTTTTAATTTTTTATGCTCCCTCTCTTGAGTGACTTTAAGATCTCTAATAATAAACTTTTGGGATCTATTCGAATTTATGATCTCGTTTTTAAGAATAGTAAATTCTACAATAGTAGCCTCCAGTTTTTTAGTTTGTGCAGCAGTAAGACCTAATTTTTCATTCCACTCTAGAGCGATTTCCGCAGCGATCTCTCTAATCTCCTTAGAATTTTTATTGTGAATATATATTTGTGCAACTACAAAGCCTCCAACCAATATAGTAGAAAGACCTAATAGTTGAATTCTATTTTTAACTTTCATTTTCAGCATTTTAATAATTATATATAATCCAATTTAGGATAATAATTCTTTTATTTTTGATGAGGGCCTTCCTACAATTGCCTTTTCATCATTTTCCACAATTGGTCTTTCAATTAGTTTAGGATATTTTATTAAAGCTAACATTACATCCTCACTACTTAATTCCTTATTCTTAAATTCTTTTTTCCAAATTTCTTCATTTTCTCTCACCAATTCAAGTGGAGACATATCAAGTTTTTTAATCAATTTCTCTAATTCTTCTTCAGAGAGGGGAGTTTTTAAATATTCTCTTACATAGAAATCTTTACCTGAACTTTGAACTAATGCCAATCCTTCTCTAGATTTACTACATCGGGGGTTATGATAAACTGTAATCATTAGCTGAGATTAAAATACGCAATTAAAATTAAATTTTCAATATTAGGGGACATAATATCAATCTTCATGCCGTTGTCCCATCATCATAAGATAGGCCTTTAAAAAGGGATCTATAGCCCCATCCATAACTGCGTCTACATTTCCAGTCTCCTCTGCAGTACGAACATCTTTCACTAATTTATAAGGGTGCATCACATAATTTCTTATTTGTGATCCCCATTCTATTTTCATTTTAGAATCTTCTATTTCCCTACGTTGTGCCTGTTGTTTTTGAAGTTCTATTTCGTACAACTGACTTTTTAAAAGTTGCATTGCTTTGGTTTTATTCTCTAATTGAGAACGAGTTTCAGAGTTTTCTATAACGATTCCGGTGGGAGCATGGCGTAACCTTACCGCTGTTTCTACCTTATTTACGTTTTGTCCCCCAGCTCCAGAAGAGCGCATCGTCTCCCAAGAGATCTCAGAAGGATTTACATCTATTTCTATACTATCATCTACAAGAGGATACACATATACCGATGCAAAGGAAGTGTGTCTTTTGGCATTACTATCAAATGGAGAAATACGTACTAATCTATGTACGCCGTTCTCGCCTTTTAACCAACCAAAAGCATATTCGCCTTCAATTTCTATAGTTACCGTTTTAATTCCCGCAGATTCACCACTTTGATAATTGAGCTCTTTGAGTTTAAAACCTTTAGATTCTGCCCAACGAAGATACATTCTCATGAGCATTTCTGCCCAATCACAACTTTCTGTTCCTCCAGCTCCTGCGGTTATTTGTAAAACTGCGCTTAAACTATCGCCTTCCTCAGAAAGCATATTTTTAAACTCGAGATCTTCAATTAATTCCAGAGCCTTTTCATGTCGGTTTTCTACATCTTCTTCACTAGCTTCTTTCTCTTTATAAAACTCGTAAATAACTTCGAGATCTTCAACAAGAGTTTCACCTGCTAAATAATCATCCACCCATTTTTTTTCAGCGTTTAGATCACGCATAAGAGTTTCTGCAGATTTAGGATTGTCCCAAAAATCTGGCGCATATGTTTTTTCCTCTAAATTGGAGATTTCTATCTGTTTGGCATCAACGTCAAAGATACCTCCTTAACGCTACCAGGCGATCTTTAAGATCTTTTATATGTTCTGAAGTGATCATATCTGTTATTAATTTTAGTAAAAATAGAATTAAACATAGGTTCTTAAAACTATTTTACAATAATTTTATAGTTTTAGACAACATTTAATATCTCTCTATGAAGTCATTTTTCGCTATTTTCCTGTGCCTCAGTATTTCAAGCTCTTTTTACGCACAAATTACATCAGATAAAGAAAATCTTAAGAAATATAAAGGGTTTTTCAATTTTGAATATTCAGAGAAAGAGGATAAAATATTTTTAGAAGTAAAAGATCTTGATGTTGAATTCTTGTATGTACACTCTTTAACCACAGGAATTGGTTCTAATGATGTTGGTTTGGATAGAGGGCAGTTAGGTAATGAAGCGGTTGTAAAATTTTTTAAAGCTGGAAATAAATTGCTTTTAATTCAGCCAAATTTAAAATATAGAGCCATTACAGAGAATGATTTAGAGAAAAAGAGTGTAGAGGAAGCATTTGCAACCTCTGTATTATATGGATTCGAAATTAAGGAGGTAAAAGGTGGTAGTTACTTTATAGATCTAACTTCTTTTTTAATGGAGGATGCTCATGGTGTTTCAGATAGATTAAGAAGCGGGAATCATGGGAGTTTTAGTTTGAATAAATCTAAGAGTGCATTATCTCTAGACCGAACCAAAGCTTTTCCAGATAACGTGGAGTTTGAAGCTTTATTGACCTTTGATGGAAATGCGACAAGCCAAACCCTTAAAGATGTGCTACCAAATAATAATTCTATCACCGTAACTCAACATCATTCGTTTGTTAAGTTGCCAGATGATAATTATAAAAAACGAGCATTCGATCCCAGAAGCGGAGCTATCTATATTTCTTACTTAGACTATTCCACACCTGTTTTTGAACCTATAGAAAAGCGATACATCACAAGACATCGTTTGGAAAAGAAAAATCCTAATAAAGAAATAAGTGAAGCGGTGCAACCTATTATATATTATCTGGATCCTGGAACTCCAGAACCAATAAAATCTGCCCTTTTAGATGGTGCTAGATGGTGGAATGAGGCTTATGAATCAATTGGTTATAAAAACGCATTTCAGGTAAAGATGTTGCCAGATGGGGCAGATCCATTAGATGTGAGATATAATGTAATACAATGGGTGCATAGATCTACTAGAGGCTGGAGCTATGGGGCGAGTGTTATAGACCCAAGAACCGGAGAGATCATTAAAGGACATGTAAGTTTAGGGAGTTTAAGAATTCGTCAGGATTTCTTGATCGCCCAAGCATTATTGAATAAACCTTTTGCTGAAAAAGATGAAAATCATAATAAAATGATGGAAATGGCAATTGCCCGAATTCGACAATTGTCTGCCCATGAGGTAGGACATACCTTAGGATTTGCGCATAACTTTGCTGCGAGTACCAATGAGAATTCTTCGGTTATGGATTATCCTCATCCTCAGTTTAAAATTGAAAATGATGAGATCGTAGTAGAGGATGCTTATAGTGTTGGGATTGGAGCATGGGATAAGATTACAGTAAAATATTCTTATGCAGATTTACCTTCGGAAGTAAAAGAAAAAGAATTTTTAAATGGTGTTTTAGCTGAAGCAGAAAATCAAAATCTTCGTTTTATAACAGATAGTGATGCAAGAGCTTCTGGAGGAGCTAATGCATTCGGACATTTATGGGATAATGGAAGTTCGGCTTCCGAAGGTTTAAAGGAACTATTAGAAATAAGAAATAAAGCAATTTCCAATTTTTGTATAGAAAATATAAGAACAGGAGAATCATATTCCGTTTTAGAAGATGTGTTTGTTCCCTTATTTTTTCTTCATAGATATCAAACTGAAGCCGTTGCGAAAGTTATTGGAGGACTTGATTATACGTATGCTGTAAAAGGCGATAATCAAAACATTGTAAAAATAGCTTCTGTTGAAGATCAAAAAGAAGCACTTTCCATATATTTAAAAACATTAGATGCTGAAGTTTTAGCTATTCCTAAAGATAAGTTAGATTTATTTCCGCCTAGAGCTTATGGATTTGAAAGGAGCAGAGAGTCTTTTAAAAGCAATACAGGAGTTGCATTTGATGCGTTAGGAGCTGCAGGGACTGCCAGTGATCTTAGTTTAGGATATTTATTACATCCAGAACGAGCGGCAAGGTTAATTCAGCAAAAAGCTTTAGATAATTCTCAATTGGGTTTAAATGAGGTGTTGGAGGAATTAATTACTGCCAGCCTTAAAAAGACATATAAAAACTCATATTTGCAAGAAGTTCAAAACAGTATAAATTATAACGTTTTGCAACATCTTTTTAATTTGGCTGTTAATAAGAAATCTATTCCACAAGTGAAGGCTATTGCTAACTCTGCGATTTCTTCATTACAATCGTGGTTAGAATCGAATTCAAAAAGCGAAGTTTTTAGATCTCAACTTTTAAGAGAAATAGAACAATTTAAAACAAAGCCAGAATTATTTGAGCCAATACAACCAGCACCAAAAATTCCTGATGGTTCACCAATTGGAAGTTATAATTAGATAACATTAGTATTAAAAAATATTCAGAAAAAATATATGAAGGAAATAGATTTACGTAGCGATACAGTTACTCGTCCAACTAAAGAAATGTTGCAAGCTATTATGAGTGCAAAAGTTGGAGACGATGTTTATAAAGAAGATCCCTCTGTAAATGAGTTGGAGAAGAAGTTAGCCGATATGTTTGGGAAAGATGAAGCTTTATTTTTCCCAACGGGAAGTATGGCTAATCAGGCTGCAATTAAATTACACACCCAACCTGCCGAGCAATTGATATGTGATAAATGGGCGCATGTATATAACTATGAGGGCGGAGGAGTTTCCTTTAACAGCGGAGTTTCCTGTAAATTAATAGATGGAGATAGAGGAATGATTACTGCAGCGCAAGTTGAAGAGAATATTAATCCGCCAGATTTTTACCATAGTCCGTTAACCAGTCTGGTTTGTTTGGAAAACACCACCAATAAGGGCGGGGGTGCCTGTTACGATCTAGAAGAGATCAAGAAGATCCGTAAAGTTTGTAATACTCATGGTCTAGGTTTGCATTTAGATGGGGCAAGACTATTTAATGCACTCGTTGCTAAAGGAGAATCGCCTAAGGAATACGGTAAGTTATTTGATACTATCTCTGTATGTCTTTCTAAAGGACTTGGAACCCCAATGGGATCTGTACTAATTGGAAATTCAGATCTTATGAAAAACGCTATTAGAGTCAGAAAAGTGCTAGGTGGTGGGATGAGACAAGTTGGATTTATGGCAGCCGCGGGTATTTACGCATTAGATAATCATGTGGAAAGACTTGCCGATGACAATAAGCGAGCAAAAGAGATAGGAGAGATTTTAGCTGGTTTACCCTATATTCTTAAGGTGGAATATGTGGAAACTAACATCGCCATTTTCTACTTAAAAGATGCCTCTAATGAGCAGAGTTTTATGAAACAGCTTCAGAAAGAGAATATAAGAATCAGTAATATGGGCCAAGGAAAGCTCAGAGTTGTTACGCATTTGGATTATTCGGAAGAACAGCATCAGAAATTTTTACAAGTTCTGAAGGAAATTCAATTTTAGATGTAGTAAAGCTTAACAGAAGATTATAAAAATCGAAGAGGCTTAAACCCTTTAATTTCTATATTTTTCAGAACAAATAAAATTAGCTAGAATTATGAAGAATTTAATACCGAGGAAAGAAGTTCCGGAACTTGTAGTAGACACAGTAAACGGAATGACATGGGATCTTCGTGACCAACAACCTAAGAATTTTACAATGGTTGTTTTTTATAGAGGTCTGCACTGTCCTGTATGTAAGTCTTATTTAGAAGAATTAAACTCTAAAATAGATAGTTTTAGAGATAAAGGTGTTAACGTTATATGTATTAGCACCAACACAAGGTCAATAGCAGAAGAGACTACAATGAAATGGGATGTTGAAAAATTAACTATAGGTTTTGATTTTTCAATTGAAAATGCAAGAAAATGGGATCTTTTTATATCTGATGGTATAAGTGATAACGAACCAGATGTTTTCTTTGAACCAGCTCTGTTTTTAATTAAACCAGACAGAACTCTTTATGCAGCATCAATTCAAAGTATGCCGTTTGCGAGACCAAAATTTGATGAGCTGTTAAAATCTATTTCATTTGTTTTAAATGAAGATTATCCTGCAAGAGGAGAAGCTTAGTCTTATTTCTGAAAATATATATTGAGCCAATTGAGATACTATTAGTATTTCGATTGGCTCAATTTAATTATAGTCGAGAGGTTTCTACTGAAGCCTATTATTATTTAAACATATCTAAACCAGGAATATCTGGCATTCCGTCTTTAGCTACAGCAGCTAGCTCAGCTTCATTGATATCTGAAGCTTTGGTTATCGCCTTGTTCAAAGTTAATACTAGATAATCTTCTAATTGTTCTTTATCTTCTAATAACTCATCTGCAATAGAAATATTTCTAATTTCTCTAGTTGCAGTAATAGTTACTTTTAAGAGACCATCGCTGGATTGCTCGTCTATTAAAACGGTCTTAAGACGTTCTTTTGTAGCTTCTACTTTCTCTTGGGTTTCTTTGATTTTATTCATCATCCCCATCATATCTCCAAACATAGTTTTTAGTTTTATAAATTATTAAATACAAATTTATTAATTTACAAGACGATATAATACTAAAAATGAAAAGACTCATACTTTTTTTATTAGGAAGCCTTACCTTTGTCAGTTCTAATATAATAGCACAAAATTACCCGATATTGAAAACTGAAATTTATCCTCCAAAGGCTAAAAAGATTGCCAAAGAATTAAAAGCTCATAATACTATTAGGAACGACGATTACTATTGGTTGAAGGATAGAGAGAATCCAGAAGTTATTAGTTATCTAGAGCAGGAAAATGAGTATAATGAGCAAATGACTGCTCATACCAAGCAATTTCAGTTGGATCTTTTTGATGAAATGAAAGCTAGGATCAAAGAAGATGACTCATCTGTTCCCTACAAATTGAATGGGTACTGGTATTTAACCAGATTTGAAAAAGGTAAAGATTATCCGATTTATTCCAGAAAAAAGGAAAGTTTAGAAGCACCTGAAGAAATTTTATTCGATGTGAATGAAATGGCAAAAGGACATGAATATTATAGTTTGGGTGGATTAAATGTAAGTCCAGATAATAAGTTGATAGCATTTGGTGTGGATACTGTTAGTAGAAGAAAATATACCATTCAGGTTAAAAACCTACAGACAGGAGAGATACTTAAAGAAAAAATAAAAACTACTACTGGTGGTTCTACTTGGGCAAACGATAATAAAACTCTTTTTTACACCAAAAAAGATAATAAAACTTTACGTTCCAATCAAATTTATAAACATGTATTAGGAACTAAATCTGTAGACGACCAGTTGGTTTTTGAAGAAGAGGATGAAACTTATAACACATACATTTATAAATCTAAATCGAAAAAATATTTAATTATAGGTTGTCATAGTACACTAACAAGTGAATTTAGAATTTTAGAGGCAAATAATCCTCATGGCGAATTTAGAGTAGTGCAACCTAGAGAGAGAAACCTAGAGTATGGTCTTACGCACTTTGAAGATTCCTTTTATATTTTAACTAATAAAGATGGAGCTACAAATTTTAAATTAATGAAAACTCCGGAAGATAAAACCGGACAAGAAAATTGGGTTGAGGTAATTCCACATAGAGAAGATTACCTACTGGAAGATGTAGATATTTTTGAGCATTTTCTTGTAATAAGTGAGAGAAACGAAGGCTTAAATAAAATAAAGATCACTAAATGGCATTCAGATGAAAGCTATTATCTACCATTTAACAATGAAACTTACACAGCCTATACCAGTATAAATCCAGATTTTGATACAGATATTTTAAGGTATACATACAACTCCTTAAATAATCCTACCTCGGTTATTGATTTTAATATGACCACAAAAGAGAAAGTGGTACTTAAAGAACAAGAAGTATTAGGAGGGGAATTTAATAAAGAAAATTATACATCAGAACGAATTTGGGCATCTGCAGCAGATGGAACCAAAATTCCGGTTTCTCTTGTTTACAGGAATAACCTCAAACTTGATGGTTCTAATCCATTATTGCAATATGCTTATGGATCTTATGGATCTACGATAGATCCTTATTTCTCTAGTGTTAGGCTAAGTTTATTAGACAGAGGTTTTGTTTATGCTATTGCTCATATTCGGGGTGGGGAATATCTAGGAAGAGCTTGGTATGAAGATGGAAAGTTGCTTAAAAAGATGAATACTTTTACAGATTTCATAGATGTTTCAAAATATTTAATAGATCAAAAATATACTTCAGAAGAACATTTATATGCGATGGGCGGGTCTGCAGGTGGTCTACTTATGGGAGCTGTTGTGAATCTTGCTCCAGAACTTTATAATGGGATCATTGCTGCAGTCCCTTTTGTAGATGTAGTGACTACAATGCTGGATGATACAATTCCTCTTACAACTGGGGAGTATGATGAATGGGGAAATCCAAATGAGGAAGAGTACTATAAGTATATGCTCTCTTATTCGCCTTATGATAATGTTGGTAAACACTCCTATCCTAATATGCTAATTACAACTGGATTGCATGATTCTCAGGTTCAATATTGGGAGCCAGCGAAATGGGTAGCGAAACTAAGGGAATTTAAAACCGATAACAATAAATTATTTTTCCATATTAACATGGATGCTGGACATGGAGGCGCATCCGGAAGATTTGAAGCATTAAAAGAAGTAGCAGAAGAATATGCCTTTTTATTAGACTTAGAAGGAATTACCGAGTAATTGAAAAATTTGCCTTAAATTTGGGCGATTTTTGGATTAAGATTGTTTTAACATTTAAGAATAAACAATTAATCCTTAAATTGGAAAATGAATTTAATTTTATGACTGAAAAGAAAAAGGTATACGAGAATATATTAGAGTTAATAGGAGACACTCCTTTAGTTCGGTTGAATTCCATTACCAAAAATTTTAGTGGAGATTTTTTCGCGAAAATTGAATCTTTTAATCCTGGTCACTCTTCCAAGGATAGAATCGCTTTATTTATTATTGAAGAAGCAGAAAGAAAAGGAATATTAAAACCGGGTGATACTATTATTGAAACTACTTCTGGAAATACAGGATTTAGTATTGCAATGGTAAGTATTATAAAAGGCTATAAATGTATTCTTGCGGTAAGTTCGAAGTCTTCTAATGATAAGATTGACATGCTTAAAACCATGGGAGCTAAAGTTTATGTATGTCCTGCACACGTTCCTGCAGACGATTCGCGCTCTTATTATGAGGTTGCTAAAAGATTGCATAAAGAAAATGAAGGTTCAGTGTATATTAACCAATATTTTAATGAATTAAATATTGAAGCACATTATAAAACTACAGGTCCTGAGATCTGGAATCAGACAGAAGGGAAGCTAACTCATTTAATTGCTTGTAGTGGAACAGGAGGAACAATTTCAGGAACGGCAAGATTTTTAAAAGAGCAAAACCCTAATATCCGAGTTATTGGTATAGATGCATTTGGATCTGTTTTGAAGAAATATCATGAGACCAGAGCTTTTGATAAAGATGAAATTTATCCTTACAGAATTGAAGGTTTAGGAAAAAATTTAATTCCCTCCGCTACAGATTTTGATATCATAGACGAATTTGTCAAGGTAACAGATGAAGATAGTGCGCATACTGCTAGAGAACTTGCTAAAACTGAAGGGTTATTTCTTGGGTACACAAGTGGAGCAGCAATGCAGGGAATAAAACAATTACAAGAGCAAGGAGAATTTGATGAGAATAGTAAAGTTGTTGTTATTTTTCCAGATCACGGGTCTAGATATATGAGTAAAATATATAGTGATGACTGGATGGAGGCGCAAGGATTTTTTGACTCTAAGAGAGAAGCGGAATCGCAGCCTATAGAAATTATAAAATAAGGATAGGATGCACCCTCTATAATATATAAAACTGATAGCATCCTTTTAACAGGATGCTTTTAGGTTTCTTAGTGGGAGCTAGTGGTTAAATATTATTATTGTAAAATTGAGTTGCATTTCAGTACTTTTGCAACATGTAAATAAAAAAAATCTATGAGAGATTTATTTGATAAAATATATAAGGATAAAGGACCTTTAGGTAAGTGGGCACAACAGGCTGAAGGGTATTTTGTATTCCCAAAGTTAGAAGGACCAATTTCTAATAGAATGAAATTCCGTGGTAAAGAAGTAATTACCTGGAGTATCAATGATTATTTAGGTCTTGCAAATCATCCTGAAGTACGAAAAGTAGATGCAGAAGCTGCAGCCGAATATGGTTCTGCTTACCCAATGGGAGCCAGAATGATGAGTGGACACACAGATCTTCATGAAAAGTTACAAGATGAATTGGCTTCATTTGTTAATAAAGAGGCTTCTTATCTTTTAAACTTTGGTTATCAAGGAATGGTTTCTACCATTGATGCATTAGTATCTAAGCAAGATGTTATTGTATATGATGTAGATGCTCATGCTTGTATAATAGATGGAGTAAGATTGCATTTGGGTCAACGTTTTACCTATATGCATAACGATATGGAAAGTATCGAAAAGAATTTACAACGAGCAACTAAAATATGTGAACAAACTGGAGGGGGAATTCTTTTGATCTCTGAAGGTGTTTTTGGAATGCGTGGAGAGCAGGGAAGACTTAAAGAAATTGTTGAACTTAAAAAGAAATATAATTTTAGACTTTTTGTTGATGATGCTCACGGATTTGGAACTTTAGGAGCTACGGGAGCAGGAGCAGGAGAAGAGCAAGGAGTTCAAGATGATATAGATGTATATTTTGCAACTTTTGCTAAGTCATTAGCAAGTACAGGTGCATTTATAGCAGGGGACAAGGAAATCATGGATTATTTAAAATATAATCTACGTTCTCAAATGTTTGCGAAATCCTTACAAATGCAATTAGTTGTAGGTGCTTTGAAGCGTTTAGATATGCTTAGAACAATGCCTGAACTAAAGGCTAAATTGTGGGAAAATGTTAACGCATTACAAAGTGGATTGAAAGAGAATGGTTTCGATATAGGAACTACTCAAAGTTGTGTAACTCCAGTTTATTTAAAAGGAAGTATTCCTGAAGCAATGGCTCTTGTTAGGGATCTTAGAGAGAATCATGGAATTTTCTGTTCTATTGTGGTTTATCCAGTTATTCCAAAAGGATTGATTTTACTTAGAATGATCCCAACTGCAACACATACTTTAGAAGATATAGAACTTACGTTAACTGCTTTCTCTATAATTAGAGAAAGACTGGAGAACGGAACATATAAAAGATTATCTGCAGCAGTTACAGCTTCATTAGGAGAGTAATTACTTAGATATTTAAACAAAAAAAAATCCGCTATTAAAGCGGATTTTTTTGTTTAATTTTTATTTCTGATCGTCAATTTCTGGTTCGATTTCTTCACTTTTCTCCGTTCGCTTTCTCCTTCTATCACCTTCATAAGAATCATCTAGGTATTCTTCTTTTTTATGAAGATCTAATCTATAAGAAACTCCTGCGGCTAATTGCCATCTATCTGGTGTATTCTTGAAGTTGATCAACCCAGAAACATCAAATTGAAGATCATCTGTTACTAAATAGGCCATTCCAGTTCTAACGATATCATCTGCATACAGATCACTTATAATACCTTGGTACTCCATAAACCCAGCAAACTTAGGGGTGAATGCATGAGTAAGGGTAACAATTCCCGTATAGCTAGGAAACTCCTCAGTTAATTTATCCAAAATAAGATTCATCACTAATACCCAGCTTCCTGTCCAGTTATTTTGAGTGATAAGTGCGACTTTTGGTGTTATAGATTTTTCGCCTTCATAAAGAAATGGATTAATAGCCTGAGAGATATTAGCTCCAGCATATATAGAAACTGCTGGTATTAAAGTTTTCCATTTAAATTTCTGATTAGCCTTCCAGCTATAAAGATTCGGTTTATCTGGCTTTATAGATCTACTTGGATCAAATATCAAATATTTAGCACCCAAGGTATTTGTCTTAAAATTCCGAGTTTTGAACTCTACATCATTTGCACCAATTCTTATGAATTCTGTATTATCTTCAAATGAACCTATTAAACTAATTTCTAGAGCTTCAAAGAATAACCCGTAACGTAGAGAATAATCGGCTCCTAATATATCTGTATCTGTACGTAACAAAGTATGACTTTCATTTCCAAAGTAAGCACCCGCTTCTAATTGTATAACTCCAGTACCTACAGAAAATGCTCCTTGAGATGCTCCAGGCCTGTTGGAATTTATGGTCTCTGTGTATTGAGCATAGCTTGAATAACCTGAGGCAATTAATAAAATGAATGTAAATATATTGATTGGTAAGTGTTTCATATAAGTTGTTGTTAGTCGAATCAAATATAGAAGATTTTATTATTTTTTTATGGATATAGATACCCAATTTGTCTCATCAGAATAGTAATTTTGCATAAACTATATACAAATGCACGAAGCATCATTCGAAAGTGTTTTAAAGACCGTATTAATAATCCTTTTAATATATTTCGGTTTTAAAATTTTTATAAAATGGTTTGGACCACTCATCTTAAAATGGTTCCTCAAAAGAATTGGACAAAAATTCCAACAACAGTTTAATGGCACAGCTGCTCCAAAAGCTCCAAAGAAGGGAAAGGTTATTCTAGATTCAGATAAACCAAAAACAAGTAGTTCTAATAAAAAAGTAGGGGAGTACATTGATTTCGAAGAAATTGATTAATTTTCGGTCCTATTAAATTCTATCTATGATTAGATCCTTAAAAGGTTTTTTACCACACATTCTTGTGGTTTTTGGTTTTCTCATTATCTCCCTAGCATATTTTAATCCTGTTCTTCAAGGAAAAGAAATTTTTCAAAGTGATATTGTTCAGTATACCGGAATGGCTAAAGAGCAAAATGACTTTCGAGCCCAAACTGGAGAAGAACCTTACTGGACAGATTCTGCATTTGGTGGGATGCCAACCTATCAATTAGGTGCTTATTATCCTCATAATTATATTAAAAAACTAGATTCTGCCTTACGATTTCTACCACGGCCGGCAGATTATTTATTCTTATATTTTATAGGGTTTTATATACTTCTATTGGTTTTAAAATTAGATTATAAAATTGCCTTTTTGGGTGCCTTGGCTTTCGGCTTTTCAACTTACCTTATTATTATTCTTGGAGTAGGACACAATGCCAAAGCACATGCAATTGCGTATATGCCAATGGTTCTTGCGGGAATATTGCTTTGCTTCAGAAACAAATACATCGGTGGGTTTTTACTTTTGTCTTTTGCAATGGCATTAGAAATTGGAGCAAATCACTTTCAGATGACCTACTATTTACTATTGCTTGTTATAGTTCTGGGATTAGTTTATTTATTTGATGCCTTCAGAAAAAAGCAATTACCACATTTCTTTAAGGCATTAGGTGTAATGACGCTGGCTGTTTTATTATCAATTGCTACCAATGCGACTAATTTGTTAGCCACTCAAGAATATACACAACATAGTACTCGAGGAGATACTGGATTAAGTATTACTGCGGAAGGAAAACAGAAGGAAACTGCTGGATTAAATTATGACTATATCACTGAATATAGCTACGGGATTGCTGAAACATTAAATCTATTTATTCCTAGATTTATGGGTGGTTCCAGTTCAGAAACACTTGATGAAGATTCAGAAATGTATGCCCAATTATTAAAAATGGGTGCATCTCCTGTGCAGGCAAAAGATTTTGCAGAGAACGCTCCTACTTATTGGGGAGATCAACCTTTTGTTGGAGCACCTGCCTATATCGGTGCTAGTATTATCTTCTTATTTGTCTTTGCTCTATTCTTAATTAAAGGAAGATTAAAATGGTGGATCGTGGGAGGAACTATTTTATCACTAATCTTATCCTGGGGCAAGAATTTTGGTTTTGTTACTGAATTCTTTATAGATTTTGTACCTCTTTATAATAAGTTTCGAGCAGTTTCCTCTATTCAAATTATTGCCGAATTGTGTATTCCTATTCTTGCTGTTTTTGGTTTGCATAAACTCTTCAATAATTTTGAAGGTGAAGAAGAAAAACTTTATGCGCTTAAATGGGCAACGATAATTACAGGTGGTTTTGCTTTAATACTACTGGTGCTAAAATCTACTTTATTTAGTTTTAGTGGAGGAAGTGATTCGGTTTATATTGAGCAAATGGGAGCAGAGTTCGTCCGTGCCTTGAAGGAAGATAGAATATCTATTTTCACAGAAGATGCTTTAAGGTCTCTAATTTTAGTATTGATAGCTGCTGGATTTATTTATGCTTACCTAAAGAAGCTGGCTAATAACAACTTTATTATTTTAGGTTTTATCTTTTTGGTCTTGTTTGACTTAGTTGGAGTAGATAGAAGATATGTGAACAATGAAGATTTTGTTGCAGCTAGAGTTATGAATAAGCCATTCCAGAAAACTTCTGCAGATGAAAAGATTTTAGAAGATAAAGGGCATTATCGTGTTTTTGATCTTGCGGAAAGTCCATTTAATACCGGGAGAACATCCTATTTTCATAATTCCATTGGTGGTTATCATGCCGCCAAACCGGGAAGAATTCAGGATCTTTATGATTTCTATATTTCTAAGAATAATATGTCGATGCTTAATATGCTTAATGTGAAGTATTTTATAGTCCCAACGGAGGAAGGGCCAACTGCTCAGCAAAATCCTGAGGCTATGGGGAATGCTTGGTTTGTGAATACCATTAAATGGGTAAATACTCCGAATGAAGAAATTCTGAGTCTTGCAGATACAGATATCAATACTACTGCAATCATTAATTCTGAGTTTAAGAATTCTGAATTAGTAGTGAGCAAAGCACAAGATTCCACTGCAAGCATAAAGCTGATCTCACAACAGCCAAATATATTAGTTTATAAATCTACATCCTCTAAAGAGCAATACGCAGTCTTCTCTGAAATGTATTACGAAAATGGCTGGAATGCATACATAGATGGGAAGGGAACACCTCATTATAATGTAAACTATGTTTTGAGAGGAATGCAAGTTCCAGCAGGAGACCATACCATAACCTTTAAATTTGAGCCACAGGTTATTAAAACGGGAAGTAGTATTGCACTTGCCAGTTCAGTTTTGCTTGGATTACTAACACTTGGAGGAATTTACTTTTCTTTTAAAAGGAAGGACTAAACGAGATTAAATTGCAGGTTCTAAAGTGGCATTATGAAAAAAGTTTTAATCATAACTTATTATTGGCCACCTGCAGGAGGTCCTGGAGTGCAGCGCTGGTTAAAATTTGTAAAATATTTGCGAGATTTTGATATAGAACCTATAGTATATATTCCGCAAAATCCAGATTATCCAATTATAGATGAAAGCCTTTTAGCAGAGATTCCGAAAGGAGTAACTATTGTACAAAAGCGTATATTTGAACCTTATTTTCTGGCTAAGATATTTTCTAAAAAAGAAACTTCATCGATAAGTAGTGGAATTATTAAAGAAGCAAAAAGTCAAAATTTCCTTCAAAAACTATTTTTATATATCCGTGGAAATTTCTTTATTCCAGATGCTCGGAAATTCTGGATTAAACCTTCGGTTAATTTTCTTTCTGAATATCTATCAGAAAATAAAATTGACATAATTATAACTACAGGCCCACCTCATAGTTTACATCTTATTGGTCTTGGTTTAAAGAAAAAGCTTGAAATAAAATGGATTGCAGACTTTCGGGATCCTTGGACAGAAATAGGATATCATAAAAAACTGAAATTATCTGCTTTAGCCGAAGCTAAACATATCGCTTTAGAATCAGAAGTTTTAACTTCCGCAGATCATATTATAACTACAAGTTTTACCACACAGAAAGAATTTCAATCTAAAACCTTGAAACCTATCACAGTTATTACAAATGGTTATGATTCTATTGAAGGCAATTCTTCAGAATTAAATAAAAAATTCAGCATAGCACATATTGGCTCTTTACTTTCGGGAAGAAATCCTAATAATCTTTGGAAAGTTTTGAAAGAGCTGACTTCAGAAAGCAAAGATTTTAAAGAAAATCTTGTTTTAAATCTTGTCGGAACAATAAGTAATGATGTATTAAAGTCAATTAAAGAACACAATCTAGAGGCTTATTTAGAATTACCAGGATATGTTTCTCATAGCGAGGCGAATAAAATTCAGCAAACTTCTCAGATATTACTCTTAGTAGAAATCGATAGTATTGAAACCAAAGGAATTATCCCAGGAAAATTGTTTGAATATATAGCTGCAAAACGCCCGATTCTAGCCATTGGTCCAGAAGATTGGGATGTGACCAATATTTTGATGCATACCAATGCAGGAATTTATTTCGGATATCAGGAAGAAACCAGTTTAAAAGAGCATATTTTGAGTATGTATAAATTATATAAAACTGAGCAATTAAATGTAAGCTCTGTAAATATTGAAAAATATAGCCGAAAGAATCTTACTGGAGAATTGGCTAAACTTTTAACAGAGTAGATTTAACTAATGGGAGTCATAATAAAGCAGTCTTTTAAAAACATGATCACCACCTACTTTGGGTTTGGGATTGGTGCAATAAACACGCTTTTTTTGTTTACCTACTTTCTGGAAAAGGAATATTACGGACTTGTTAGTTTTTTATTATCTGCAGCAAATCTCGTTTGGCCATTTATGGCATTTGGAGTTCATAACACCCTTGTGAAATTTTACACCTCCTATAAAACAAAAGATGAAAAAGATAAATTGTTAAACCTTATATTGGTTTTACCTCTTGGAGTTTCTGTTCTATTGGGTCTTGTAGGGGTTTTAAGTTATAAATGGTTGTTGGCTTACTTTGAAACGGGGAATGAACTGGTACAGCCTTATATCTGGCTTATTTTTATCATAGCTTTTGCTACCGCCTATTTTGAAGTTTTCTTCGCGTGGTCTAAAATTAACTATCAAAGCGTATTTGGTAATTTTATGAAAGAAGTTTTTCACAGGCTTTGTATTACTATTTTATTGTTCTTGGTTTACTTCTCTGTGATTAATGTGGAATATTTTATTTATGCCATGGTTCTGGTCTTTGTGTTTAGAGCCATCGCTATGCAATTGTATGCTTTTTCATTGTACAAGCCCAATTTTAATTTCTCACTTCCCAACAATCATAATACAGTTTTAAAATACTCAGCTCTAATTCTTATTGCAGGATCTGTAGCAACCATTTTATTAGATCTGGATAAAGTGATGATCGAGCATTATCTACCAATAGAGAATGTAGCTATCTATGGGATTGCAGTATATATTGCTACCGTAATTTCTGTGCCTCAAAAAGCGATGCATCAAATAATCCATCCGCTTACAGCAAGTTTGCTGAATAGCAACGATAAGAAATCCTTAGAAGATCTTTATAAGCGAAGTTCATTAACCCTGTTGGTAGTAAGTGCAATAATTTTTGTTCTAATACTGGTTAATATCAATCAACTTTATCTTCTAATTCCTAAAGAATACCAAATAAGCACATTTATAATTTTGCTTCTGGCAATAGTTAAATTGTTTGATAATATGCTGGGTAATAATAATAGTATTCTATTTAATTCAGATTACTATAGATTAGTACTGGTCTTTGGGGTAGTCCTATCTATAGTGGCGTTTGTTTTTAATTTACTTCTAATTCCTGCTTATGGAATTCTTGGAGCTGCAATTGCAAGCTTTCTGGCATTTGCTGTATACAATGTTTCAAAATTATTGATCGTCCTCAATAAGTTTAAGATGCAGCCATTTACGCTACAAACAGTTTATATATTATTTTTCACAGCAACCTTAACAGCCACTTTCTACTTTTGGGAATTTCCATTTCACCCAATTTTAAACATCATTCTAAAATCTACGATTGTAACAGCCATTTACGGATTCGTGGCGCTTAGGTTTAGTTTTTCTGAAGATATTAATCAATTATTAAGAAAGTATATCAAGATATAATTGCGGTTTAACAGATGTTGTGTTAAATTTTTCAATTTGCATTAGTTACCAATTTTTGGTACTTTTGAATAAATCAAGCTGAAAAATGGGAAAAAACACGTCTATATCTTTAAGTAATCATTTTGAGAATTTTATAAATAATGAAATTAATTCAGGAAAATATAACTCGGTAAGTGAAGTAATTCGCTCTGCTCTTAGACTTTTAGAAAGAGAAGAAATTAAAGAACAAGAACTGATCAAAGCTCTTGAAGTCGGAGAAAATTCTGGTTCTATTGACAATTTCAATTCATCTGAACACTTAAAAGAATTACATCGTAAAAACTTATGAGTAAGAACAATTATCTCATAAGTAAAAAAGCTATTGAGGATTTAGAAAATATCTGGTTGTTTACATTAAAAAAATGGTCTGTTGAGCAAGCCGACAGATATTATAATTTGATAATTGATGAGATTATTTTTACTTCTGACAATTATTTGACTGGAAAATCTATTGACCATATTCGAATAGGATATCAAGTAACTAAAATTAAATCACATCTGATTTTTTATAAAAAAAATGATAATGGATTAATGGAAGTAATTAGAATTCTACATCAAAGAATGGATGTTAAAAGCCGATTGAAAAAATGATTTGGTGCTTCCTTATAAATTTGGTGGAGAAAAACTAAAACACAACATCGGTTAAGCGAAAATAGCGGGCAATCTGATGAAAAGTGCTATTTTAGACACCTAGTAAAAAACAATAAAGCCGACAAGAACGTGTTCCTACTCCACGCTACTTGCCTTAATTAAGACCGTAAGGAATAAATCTGGTATATCACAAGAATAGCTGTCTCCCTATCTCCTTATAAAAAATCATTCTGAATGAAGCCTAAAATTTCAAGAAAGCAGAATTGAGGTAGAAGTGAGATTTCCACCCATTAACGAGATGACAAATATCAAATATGGAGCTAGCATATTACCTATCACAATGCGAATTAAAATTTCAATTAGGGATTAATTTAAGAATAATTACTATGAGGACTAAAACGAAAATCCCCATGACATTTTTCAATATCTATGGAGATTTTCTAACTAACCAACCAAAAACTTACTTTTTATATCTAAATTCTAGAATCATCTCGGGAAGAAGATGATCTTCCTGATCTTGAATTTTCTGTATTTTTAACTTCTTTAACGCTTTCGTTTCTGTTGTTATTTTGTGTCTGAGTTGAAGTCGCAGTTCTTGAAGAACTATTTGTTGCACGACCTCTTTGAACTGTAACTGTTCTTGTGGGAGAACTAGTTCTTGCTGTGGAAGCGTTATTTCCATTATTTTGAGGAATTCTACTCACGGTTCTAGTTTCCTGCTGACTACTTGTATCATTATTGGATCTAGCACTTGTACTTCTACTGTCTCTAGAAATAATTCTTCCAACGCTGCTAGATCTTGTAGTTTCTGTAGCTACACCAGTAGAATTTCTGTTAGACCTTACAGCAGCCTCATGTCTTTCATTATTAGAAATTTCTTTTCTGGAAATATCTCTTGGATTAGAACTTCTTTCCATCAATACATTTCTACTCACATCTCTATTACTTCTTGCAGAAAGAGTATTATTATTTCTACCCTCACTTGCTGAAGATCTCCCAGATGAAGAAATACTTCTAATTTCTGAGGTCCTTCTTCCATTATTGTAAGCTACATTACTATGACCTGGTCTATAGTAATCATTCTTCTTTTTAGGATGATATGTGTTACTGTTATAATAAGTATTGTACTGCACATAATTAACCCTTATTGGTTCATAGTAAGCTCTATAAGGCTCATAATAAACAACCCTATAAGAATTGTGAGGACGCGTATAGTATTTATGCCAAGGCTGATAAACGTATCTTGAATTATATGCATTTATATAACCTGAATAATGTACAGGTCTTTGAAAGCTATTATATTGGATACGTAAACCACCTAATCTAGAAATATTTCCATGTCTATTATAATCAATAAAAATATTACCCGCTTGGATGATTCTTCCATAAAAGTCATAATAAACAGGTACATTTTCAATTTGGATCACAGCGCCATAATCATCATATTGTACATAAGGATCATAATTATAACCAGAGTTATAACTTACATTTCCGTTTGGAGCAGAGATATATGCTGAATTTCTTGAATATTGCGCATCGTAGTAGAAGTCAAACTCTCCATTTGGATAAATAGCGAACTCAACACCGCCTTCAACAAAGATGAAAGACTCTCCATAATTATTGAATGGATAAGTACTAGAATTATCAGTAGAACTGGCTGAAGCCGACCATCCAACGAAGAGCAAAGTAAATAAAACTGCTATATTTTTCATAGGGGTGATTTTAGGTTAATACAGATTAATTTTAGTTGGGTGTCACTGTCTCAACTTAATACAAACTGCGTGCCAAAATCCGGATGCCGCGCCCCGTTTTATTAATTAACCTGAAATTGTCGGTTTATTAAATGTAGTTAATAATGGATTTAACCATATAATTTAAAGGTGTAAAATTTTATAATTTCTCTTTAAGAAAAGGAGCTGTATAAGAATTCTTGTTTTTGGAAACTTCTTCAGGTGTTCCTTCAGCAATTAGATATCCTCCATTTTCCCCTCCATCTAATCCAAGATCTATAATGTGATCTGCGCATTTCACCAGATCCATATTGTGTTCTACAACAATTACAGAATGACCTTTTTCTATTAGAGCATTAAAGGATTTCAATAATTTTTGTATATCATGAAAATGTAATCCAGTAGTAGGTTCATCAAAGATGAAAAGCGCTTTATCTTTAGTGGTTCCTTTTACTAAAAATGAAGCTAATTTAATTCGCTGTGCTTCCCCACCAGATAGAGTAGAACTACTTTGGCCCAGTTGTACATATCCTAATCCAACATCTTGTAAGGGCTGAAGTTTCTTGGTGATTTTTGGAATATCACTATCAGTAAAAAAATCGATTGCCTCATTAATTGTCATTTTGAGAACGTCATCTATATTCTTATCTGCAAACTGAACTTCTAAAACTTCCTTTTTAAATCTTTTTCCTTTGCAGGTTTCACATTCCAAATGAACATCAGCCATAAATTGCATTTCTATGGTAACTTCACCTTCTCCTTTACAAGTTTCGCATCTTCCTCCATCTACATTAAAAGAAAAATGCTTCGCTTTAAATCCGCGAATAACAGATAATTTCTGATTTGCAAAAAGATTCCTAATATCATCGTAAGCCTTAATATAAGTAACAGGATTGGATCTGGAAGATCTACCTATTGGATTTTGATCTACAAATTCTATAGATTTAGTATTTTTATATTCTCCTTCAAGATTTGTGAACTGTCCAGCTTTTTCTCCATAGCCACCTATGCTTTTCTGCAATGCAGGATATAGTATCCTCTTCACCAAAGTACTTTTACCACTTCCTGAGACGCCAGTAACCGCAGTAAAAACTCCTAATGGAAATTTTACATCAATATTTTTAAGATTATTTTCTCTGGCTCCAATAATTTTCACGAATTGCTTAGATGTTCTTCTTTTCTTAGGAACTTCAATTCGCATAGTATCATTTAAATATTGAGAAGTTAAGGAGTTAGCCTTTAAAATATCTTCAAAAGAGCCTGTTGCAACTACTTCTCCACCATGTGTTCCAGCTTCTGGTCCTATATCTATAATTTCATCTGCTTCCCGCATAATATCCTCATCATGCTCTACAACAATTACTGTATTCCCAAGATCTCTTAGATTTTTGAGTACTTCAATCAATTTCTTAGTATCTCTTGGATGTAAGCCTATTGATGGCTCATCTAAAATGTACATAGATCCTACTAAACTACTTCCTAAAGAAGTCGCTAAATTTATTCGTTGAGATTCTCCTCCAGATAAACTATTAGATTTTCTATTCAATGTTAGATAATCCAATCCAACATTGGAAAGGAATAGCAGACGATTATTAATTTCAATTAATAGTCGCTTGGCAATCTGAGTGTCATATTCATTAAGTTGAAGCGCACTAAAGAATTCCCGGACTTTATCTATAGGTTTCTCAACAAGATCTGTAATTGTAGCTCCACCAACTTTCACATAATTCACTTCCAGTCTAAGTCTTTTCCCTTTGCAAACTGTACATTTGGTTTTTCCTCTATATCTGGAAAGCATTACTCTATTCTGAATTTTATAAGCTTTAGATTCTAAAAAAGCGAAGAAAGTATTTAGTCCTTCAAAATGAGAATTTCCATTCCAAATTAGATCTTTTTGATCTTGTGTAAGTTCAAAATATGGTTTATGTATTGGAAAATCAAATTTGTGTGAATTGTTTACCAATTGATCTCTGTACCAACTCATACTTTCACCTCTCCAAGGAAATATTGCATTTTCATATACAGATAAACCTGTGTTAGGAATAACGAGGTCTTCATCTATACCAATTACATCTCCATAACCTTCACATTTAGGACACGCGCCGTACGGATTATTAAAACTAAAAAGGTGAACATTAGGTTCTAAAAACAAGATTCCATCCAATTCAAATTTATTGCTGAAATGACGAAGTTTTTTATCCGATAGACTTTGAAGATAAATTTCTCCCTTTCCTTCAAAAAATGCCGCCTGGGTTGCATCGGCTAACCTATTTAGAAAATCTTCATCATCCTTTGTTACTATTCTATCTACCACCAAGGAAACATCTTCAGAATTTAATTCATCTAAGGCGGTTTCATCTATTCGTACCACCTCTTCCTTAACTTTAATTCGACTATAGCCTTGTTGAAAGAGGACATTTAGTTTCTCCTTTAGAATTCTTCCATTTTCTAAATGAATAGGGGAGAGCAATAGCATCTTTTCTCCCTCAGGAAAGGACTTCACATAATTTATAACATCTGTTACTGTGTCTTTTTTAACTTCATCTCCAGAAACAGGAGAATAGGTTCTTCCTATACGGGCAAATAATAATTTTAAATAATCATAGATCTCTGTAGAAGTACCCACAGTAGAACGAGGGTTGGTAGAGTTTACTTTTTGCTCTATAGCAATAGCTGGAGCGATTCCTTTTATATAATCTACTTTCGGTTTATTTAGTCTTCCAAGAAACTGTCTCGCATAAGAGGATAAACTTTCTACATATCGGCGTTGCCCTTCAGCATAAAGAGTATCAAAAGCCAAACTTGATTTTCCCGAACCAGAAAGTCCAGTGATCACCACTAATTTATTTCTAGGAATTATAACATCAATATTCTTTAAATTATGAAGTTTTGCTCCTTTGATTATTATGTTTTCTTTGGGGTTAACCTTTGAAATATCTACTGCCATGGATTTGTCTTATCGAAATAAATGCAAAGGTACTCAATAAGAATCAGTGTAAAAAGCAAACAAAATCTATATGATTTGTTAAAAAATCAGGTTTAAGTTTGCTTATGTAAAATATATGTTGCTATATTTGGAGCATCAACGAACATTCTAAAAATCTATTGCCTATTGCATAAAGTTACTTTTTAAGTTAAAAAATCTAACCTGACGGTATTCTTATATACCCGAAAATAAAGTAACTATTATGAATTACATTAAGGCAACTGATGCTGCGCTTGTGCAAGAGTATATTCAAGGGAATGAAAATGCACTTTCTACTTTAATAAATAGACACCAACAACGTATATATAGTTTCATCTATTCCAAGGTATTTGATAAAGATATCTCTAATGATGTTTTTCAGGATACGTTTATAAAAGTCATCAATACCCTCAAAAAAGGAAAGTATAATGAAGAAGGTAAATTTTTACCTTGGGTAATGCGAATTGCGCATAACCTGGTTATAGATCATTTTAGAAGAAATAAAAGAATGCCCAAGTTCGAGAATCATGGTGACTTCAATATTTTTTCTGTTTTGAGTGATGGCGATCTTAATATTGAAAGGCAAATTATTAAAGACCAAATTGAATTAGATGTTCAAGAATTAATCAAGGAGCTTCCGGAGGATCAGTTGGAAGTTTTAACTATGCGTATCTATAAAGACATGAGTTTTAAGGAGATCTCGGAAAGTACGGGGGTAAGTATTAATACTGCCTTGGGAAGAATGCGATATGCTTTAATCAATTTGCGAAAATTAATTGAGAAACATAACTTAATTTTAACAAATTAATTTATAATAAGAGTACTTTAAATACGTTCTTCATTTAAACTAACTAAAAGTTGACCAAATGAAGCACCTTTACACTAAACCTTCGAAAGGAGAAAAATTGAACACATTGAACCCTAAAAAAGAAACACTTCAGTTTCTTTTAGATTATTCTAAAGCTCTGCGAATTACTAAGTATAAGCAATTGAGTTTCGAGACTATTTTAAATTAATATAATGACCCGTTTTATGCGGGTCTTTTTTATTTTTTTAGTGGATAAGGAATTTAAAATCTCAAAATTTTAGATTCCTCTTTTCTTGTAATATTCCGCAAGAACTTGTTTTCTTCCAATAGTCTTCGTGATAATATCCTTTTCTAAATTCCATGCCCTTGCAGGGGAATATTGCCTTCCATAAAATATAATTTGAAGATGTAATTTGTTCCAAAGTTCTCTAGGGAACAGTCTTTTAGCATCTTTTTCTGTTTGAACCACGTTTTTTCCATTGGTTAAATTCCATCTGTACATTAACCTGTGAATATGAGTGTCTACGGGAAAAGCGGGTATTCCGAATGCCTGTGACATTACCACACTTGCCGTTTTATGACCAACTGCGGGTAAAGATTCTAAAGCTTCAAAACTAGCAGGAACTTCGCCATTATACTTATCTATTAAAATATGTGAAAGTCCGTAAATGCCTTTGGCTTTCATAGGAGATAGTCCAACAGGTTTTATGATCTCACGAATTTCTTCTACAGATAGTTTTATCATTGCATAAGGATTATCTGCTCTTTCAAATAATAATGGGGTTATTTGATTCACTTTTACATCTGTAGATTGTGCAGACATAAGCACGGCGATCAATAAAGTGTAAGGATCTTTATGATCTAAAGGGATAGGAACTTCAGTATAAATTTCATTTAATGTATCTATAACGAATTTTACCTTTTCCTGCTTATTCATAATGCTTAAATTTATGGCTAAAATAAGAATAATGATAAAATTAAAGGTAGGAGATACTGCTCCACAATTTTCGGTAAAAGATCAAGATGGGAATATTGTTAATCTGACAGATTTCCAAGGAAAAAAAGTTGTTTTGTTTTTCTATCCCAAAGCAAGTACTCCAGGGTGTACTGCAGAAGTATGTAATTTGAGAGATAATTGGGAGCAGTTTCAGGAAAAGGGATATCAAATCTTAGGCGTAAGTGCCGATACAGAAAAAAGACAATCTAATTTTAAAAATAAATATGAATTGCCATTTCCATTATTAGCAGATGAAGACAAGGAACTTATAGAAGCTTATGGAGTTTGGGGACCAAAAAAGTTCATGGGGAAAGAATATGATGGAATTCATAGAACTACTTTTGTGATAGATGAAAATGGTCTTATTGAAGATATTATTACTAAGGTAAAAACCAAAGATCACTCGGCGCAGATATTGTAAAGGAAGTTACATTTTGACTTTCTGAGCGTGAGAGTGAGTTTTTTGTGCATATTCAGGATTCAACGTCCATTGAGATTTCTCGACTTCTCTCGAAATGACAATATATGTTATATCATCCCGACGAGAGGAGGGATTTCTAAACAAGAAGATTCGAATTTCATGAACTCTTCGATAAGCCAGAATGACATTTTTTGCCTTTTTTAAACTGGGCTTGTCGATGTTTACAGTTAATGATTACCGTTTAGTTTTCTTTAAACCCTTCGGCAAGCTTAGAATGTCATCATATAGAGGATTTCTTAAGTTTTAAAATGAAATTAGATTTGGCTTCATTAAGATTCTTCAATAGTAGAAACCTCATTTACGATAATTGAATTATTGAATCTTATTAACAGATTTTATAATTGCCTTATCCTTACAATTTTCTATCTCAATTTCAAATTCACCAGATTCTAGCTCTTCAGAAATAAAGTAGATTTTGCATCGCTCTCTCTTAGTATCACTTTTACCAAAATCTACATTCCCGCTTTTAAGTATGATTGTAACTGCAGATGTATCCAGGTTGTTATCAGAGAAATATACAAGAGCATTTTCAGAAAAAACACGCTCCTTATTTCTAATATTTTTAAGGGTTCTGGCATTTGGAGAGTAGTCACAAGAAGCTTTTTTTCCTCCTAGAAAGAACATAAGTATCCCTATTCCCATGATTAAACCCACAGAGAAAAAACCTAGTCTTTGAATAAAATTCATAAATTAAAATATAAGTAAATTGATATCCCGGTAAGAAAGATCAAACCAGTCTGCAATAGATTTATTGGTTAAAATTCCATGGTAAAAGTACAATCCATTTCGCAAACCCTTGTCATATCTCAAAGTATTTTCGAGTCCGCCCTGTTCGGCAATATGCAAAAGGTATGGAGTGAAAATATTACTTATTGAAACTGAAGCTGTTCTAGCATATCTGGAAGGAATGTTAGGAACACAGTAATGTATAACTCCGTGTTTTTTAAAGATAGGCTTGTCGTGGGTTGTAATCTCACTAGTTTCTACACAACCACCCATATCTATACTAACATCTATAATGATAGAACCATTTTTCATGCTCTGTACCATTTGATCAGAAATTAAAATAGGAGAGCGATTCTTTCCTCTAACTGCACCAATAAGAACATCACATCTCCTTAATGCTTTAGATAAATTTTTAGGCTGAATTGTAGATGTATAAAGAGTCCTGCCGATATTTGTCTGTATACTGCGCAAGCGTGTAAGGCTACTATCAAATACTTTTACATTCGCTCCTAAACCAACCGCAGAACGAGCGGCAAATTCTCCTACGGTTCCAGCTCCTAAAATAACAACTTCTACTGGCGGAACACCACTAATGTTTCCAAACATTAATCCGTTCCCTTCAGCATAATTACTCATTATTTCTGAAGCTATTAAAACTGAAGCAGTTCCAGCTATCTCACTCAAAGCTCTAACTGCGGGATAGGACCCATCTTCATCTTTAATAAATTCGAAACCGAGTGCCGTAATACGTTTGGTTGCTAATTTTTGAAAATATTCTTTACATTGAGTTTTTAATTGCAATGCTGAAATTATGGTAGTTTGCGGATTAATCATTCCCAGTTCTTCACTGGAAGGTGGCTCTACTTTAAGTATAGTAGGGCAGGAGAATACCTTTTTTGTATCTTTTGTTACCTCTGCACCAGCATCTGAATAGTCTTTGTCACTAAATCTTGCCCATTTTCCTGCATTAGATTCTATAATCACTCTATGACCGTGAGCGGTAATTGCAGCTACAGCATCTGGAGTTAAACAAACCCTTTTTTCTTGATAGGAAGTTTCTTTTGGAATGCCAATAAATAGCTCTCCTTTATGCTTATAAATTTCCAGAGTTTCTTCCTGCGGAATTAATTGTTCTTTGGTAAATGGAGATGGTTTGTCTATCATGCCTATAGTTGTACAAAAGATTCAAATTACAACATTTTTGGGCAAATAAAGAAGTCTTATTTAATTAAAGTTTACGGTAATAATCTTCTGTAGGTTCTGGTCTAAAATTAAAACCTTGGTGGCGCATAGTATCTATTTCATTCTGCTCACTCGTAGACATGGCTTTTGAGAAAACAGAAACATCCGTTTCATTTAACTCACTAAGATCAATGCCATAAATACGATCGAAAATTTGAATTCTAACTAAATAAACGATTACTAATATTCCAATAAAAAAAGGCGCTAAATAGATTAAACCATCTGTATCCATGAAAAATTGACTATCTAAGTATACATCATCATATACAATAATAACTAATTGATATAAATACATTACTATTGGTACTAATATTGAATGATACCACCAATGTTTGCATGTAAAGAACCAAATAAACAATAAAAATAATGGCGTAATTTTACCGAGATAAGTCCATGCAGCAGTAAGTACATCTTCGTAATATTTACTTTCATATGTAAAAAAAGAATTTTCCCAAACTGGACCGTTTGGGAAAATTTCATATAAATAAAATATATAAGGTGAAAATGCTATTGATAGTGCTATTATACTACCCAGCAGAAGGAACCCTGATGAGCCTTTTATCAACTGCGGTTTTTTGTATTGAGTCATTATTATCGTTTTCTGTAGATGAAGTTACAAAAAAAGTTGCACCAAAAATGGCGGCTGCGAATAAGATAGCTTTGATTTTCATAAGTATAGGTTTTAAAGTTATGTTTCGTATTGATTTCTGAAACAAACCTATAACATTATAATATGCTAATATTAAACGCCTTAATTGTACCTTTGCACCTTTTTTCGAGGCAAAAATAGCCTGTATTTTCGACTATTTTACTTGTCAAAAATAAGCTAAAAATCACCATCTTTCGTTGAATTACGAAAAATTTAAAATCCCACCTTTCAAATGGGCTCATTTTGTGTTATTTTTCTTACACCACTGTTTCCCGATGGTATAGACGTTTTATTGGAATCATTAACAAAACTTTAACATTCTGAACTCATTATCTTTGATAGAAATCTCCAATTTCTGAACATCTTCATCTAATAATTTCTCTATTTTTTGTGGCCATTCAATAAATTTCCAGGTATCTAAATTCAAATAATCTTCAATACCCATGTCTAAAGCCTCCATTTCGTCTTCAATTCGATAAAAATCGAAATGAAAAATTTTGCCTTGATCTGTTTGATATTCATTAACTAGTGAGAAAGTGGGGCTAGACGCCAAATCTGGCGCTCCAAGTGCTTTTACAAGCGCTTTAATAAGAGTGGTTTTCCCTGCTCCCATATCCCCATAAAATAAAAGCGTTTTGCTTTTAACTTCGGAAAGTATTTGCGCAGCAATTCCATCAATTTCTGATAGCTCGTAGGTTAACGTCATTCAAAATTAGATTTAAGGCTCTGTAAAGATATGTAATTTATTATTACCTAGGCAATAAGACCACGAACGGGATGATCATCTCCTCCATAGAAACCCCTCCATGTTGATACGTATTCCGGAAATAATTTACATAATAATTGTAATTATTTGGATAGGCAAAAAAGGAATCTCCTTTTGCAAATATGAAAGAACTACTCATATTGATTGTTGGTAAATGAATTTTCTTGGGATCTTTTGCAGCTAAAACATCTTTATTATCATAAGTGAGGCTTTTACCTGTCTTATATCTAAGATTTAAACTAGTGTTTTTATCTCCTATTACTTTAGAGGGTGTCTTTACATTAATAGTTCCATGATCTGTCGTTAATATCAATTTAAATCCTAGCTGTTGCGCCTGTTGAATAATTTCAAGTAAAGGTGAGTTCTTGAACCAACTTTGTGTTAAGGATCTATAAGATTTATCATTTGATGCCAATTCCTTTATTACTTCCATCTCTGTTTTGGAATGAGAAAGCATATCCACAAAATTATAAACCACTACGGTTAGGTCATTATCTTTTTGCGTCTTGAAATTCTCTACCAACTTTTTACCTGCTTTAAGACTTGTGATCTTATGGTATTCAGATTTAATGTCTAATCCTAATCTTTTTAATTGGGAATCTAAAAATTCTGCTTCAAACATATTTTTCCCTCCATCTTCAGTATCATTAAGCCAGTAATTTGGAAACAACTTTTCCATATCGCTTGGCATTAATCCACTAAATATTGCATTTCGAGCATACTGGGTTGCAGTAGGGAGTATGCTATAAAACGGGGATTCTTGTTCCTTTTTATAATAGTTGTTAATAGTTGGTTCAAAAGATTTCCACTGATCATACCTCATATTATCAACCACTATTAAAAGAGTGGGCTGACTTTTATTAATCTCTGGGACTATTTTTTCTTTGAACAAGGTATGAGACATAATTGGTGCATCCGCATTTTTCTCAAACCAATCTGGATAGTTCTTATCTACAAACTTGCAAAACTGATTATTGGCTTCTAGCTTTTGAGACTCCAAAATTTCGAACATTCCACTATCTTCTATAGTTTCTAATTCCAATTCCCAGTAGATAAGTCGCTGATACAATTCTGCCCATCCTTCAAAAGAATTTACGTCATTCATATCCATAGATATCTTACGAAATTCTTGCTGATAATTAGAAGTAGTTTTTTCTGTAATCAATCTGGAGTGATCCAGATTCTTCTTCAAACTCAATAAAATTTGATTGGGATTAACGGGTTTTATAAGGTAGTCGGCTATTTTAGATCCAATAGCTTCTTCCATAATATATTCTTCTTCACTTTTTGTGATCATCACAACTGGTAAATCGGCTCTCTTTTCCTTTATTTCAGATAAAGTTTCCAATCCTGTTAATCCTGGCATATTTTCATCCAAGAATACAATGTCAAAATTCTGAATATCGATTTGCTCAATCGCTTCGGTACCACTTCTACAAGTAGTCACCTCGTAATTTTTAGATTCTAAAAAGATAATATGTGGTTTAAGCATGTCGATTTCATCGTCTGCCCAAAGTATTTTTATTTTATTCATTTATATTAAATTTATTAGCTAAAACAACACAATAAATCTGCCGTTTTCTTGCTATTAGTGTTCATATGTCCATTTTGGACATCATATATGTATCTTTGTTATAATTCTAAAGAATTTTAAGCTTGACCAAAAGAACAAAACTCAAAATATTTAACGATCCAATTTACGGTTTTATTACTATTCCATCGGAACGTATCTTTAAGATTATTGCACATCCTTACTTTCAAAGATTGCGCCGTATTTCACAAATGGGAATGTCTTATTTGGTTTATCCTGGTGCCCATCATACAAGGTTTCATCACGCATTAGGTGGTTTACATCTAATGCAACAAGCAATAGAAATTCTTCGTTTTAAAGGTATTAAGATAAATGCAGAAGAGGAAGAGGGATTACAAATAGCTATTTTATTACATGATATTGGGCATGGACCTTTTTCTCATGCCATGGAGCATAGCATTGTAGAAGGGGTATCACATGAATGTATTTCTCTCCTATTTATGGAAGAAATGAATGTTGTATTTAACCAAAGTTTAACTTTAGCAATTGACATTTTTAAGGGTAGTTATTCCAGAAAATTTATGAATCAGTTAGTATCTAGTCAATTAGATATGGATAGATTGGATTACTTAAAGCGCGATAGTTTTTATACTGGAGTGCCTGAGGGTAATATAAATAGTGAGCGAATTATCACTATGCTGAATGTGGTGGATGATCATTTAGTTATTGAGGAAAAAGGAATTTATTCTGTAGAAAAATTCCTAGTTGCAAGAAGGTTGATGTATTGGCAGGTTTATCTACATAAGACTGGCGTTGCTGCGGAACAATTACTCATAAGAGTATTAATGAGAGCTAAAGAGTTAATAGAGCGTGGAGAAAACCTATCTAGCAGCCCAGCATTATCTTATTTCTTACATAATAAGGTAACTTTAGATAAGTTTGATTCAGATACTTTAGGAACATTTGCAAAGTTGGATGATTATGATATTGTTTCAGCCATGAAAGAATGGATGGAATATGACGACTTTGTACTGAGTAATCTTTGTAAAATGTTACTCAATCGAGACTTATTGAAAGTAAAGTTGAAAAAGAAAAAGATCAACCCAGAAAAACTTAAAAAGCATGCACAAGCGCTTCAGAAGAAATATTCTATAACAGAAGAAGAAGCGAATTATTTTGTTTTTAGTGGTGAGATTTCCAATGTTGCTTATTCCAGTGAAAATGATAAGATTCAGATATTACACAGAAATGGAAAAATAAGTGATGTAGCCAAAGCTTCAGATCAATTAAATCTGGTTGCACTTTCTACAGAAGTGACTAAATATTATATCTGTTATCCAAAGTCTATACGTTAACAATTTTTTTTACTTTTGCCAGAATGAAATTTACTGCATTACAAATAGCTGAATTATTAAATGGTACTGTTGATGGGAATCCCGAAACAGAAGTTGATAGGTTGGCGAAAATTGAAGAAGGCACAAAAGGTTCTCTTACTTTTTTAAGTAACCCTAAGTATACTTCTTATATTTATTCTACTAATGCTTCTATAGCAATAGTTAGTGATGAGTTTAGTATAGATCAAGAAATTAATACAACCTTAATTAGGGTTAAAGATCCATATAAAGCATTTTCTACTTTACTGGAATATTACAATCAAGTGAAATTGAATAAAACAGGAATAGAACAACCAAATTTTATGGCAGAATCCTCTACTTATGGGGAGAATATTTATTTAGGGGCATTTTCATATGTTGGTGAAAATGTAAAAATTGGAGATGATGTAAAGATCTTTCCTAATACATATATAGGAGATAATGTTACAATAGGAGATAACACAGTTATATTCCCGGGAGTTAAGATTTATTCTGAAACGATAATTGGGAAATTTTGTGTGCTTCATGCTGGAGTAGTAGTGGGTGCAGATGGTTTTGGGTTTAGCCCGGGAGAAAATGGAGAGTATCAAAAAGTGCCTCAAATAGGAAATGTTATTATAGAAGATAATGTAGACATTGGAGCGGGCACAACAATAGATAGAGCTACCTTAGGTTCTACAATTATAAGAAGTGGTGTAAAACTGGATAATCAAATCCAAATTGCTCATAATGTAGAAATTGGGAATAATACTGCAATTGCAGCACAAACCGGAATTGCTGGATCCACAAAAATTGGCAAGAATTGTTTGATTGGTGGACAAGTCGGTTTAGCGGGACATTTGACAATTGGAGATAGAGTTAAAATTCAGGCGCAGTCTGGAATTGGAAGAAATATAGCAGACAATGAAGTAATTCAAGGTTCGCCCGCATTTGGATATGGAGATTTTAATAAGTCTTATGTACACTTTAAGAACCTTCCGAAAATAGTTAATAGATTAAATAAATTAGAAAAAAAAATATAGAATGGGTGAAATCCTTTCAAAACAGCAAACTATAAAGAATGAGATCTCTTTAAAAGGGGTTGGACTTCATACAGGTAAAGAAGTAACAATTACTTTTAAACCGGCAGCTGAAAATACAGGGTATGTTTTTAAGAGAATGGACTTGGAAAACCAACCTACTATTGAGGCAGATGTTACTTATGTTGTAAATACACAGCGTGGTACCAATCTTGAAAAAGATGGTGTAACTATCCAAACCTCAGAACATGTTCTTGCAGCTTGTGTAGGCTTAGAAATTGACAATCTTATAATAGAGCTTAATGCCTCTGAACCTCCTATTATGGATGGCTCTTCCAAATTTTTTGTAGAAGCATTAGAAAAGGCGGGAATAGTTACCCAAGATGCAGAAAGAGAAGAATTTATAGTTAGTGAAGTTATTTGTTTTAAAGACGAAGAAACTGGTAGTGAATTGATCATAATGCCTTCCGAGACTTATCAAGTTACTACGATGGTTGATTTTGGAACTAAAGTATTAGGGACTCAAAATGCTTCGCTAAATAAGTTATCCGATTTTAAATCTGAAATAGCTGATGCTCGTACTTTCAGTTTTTTACATGAAATTGAAACATTATTAGAACATGGCCTTATAAAAGGTGGAGATCTAAATAATGCAATTGTTTATGTAGACAAAGAACTTAGTCCGGAAACAATGGCTAAACTGAGAACTGCTTTTAAAAAAGATAACATTTCAGTAAAACCAAATGGAATTCTAGACAACCTTACCTTACATTATCCAAATGAAGCAGCTAGGCATAAATTACTAGATGTACTTGGTGATCTAGCTTTAATAGGTACTCGTATTAGAGGGAAGGTAATTGCTACAAAACCGGGACATGAAGTAAACACTCAATTTGCTAAAAAGCTAGCTAAGATCATTAAAACGGAGCGCAGAAATAATGTTCCTAAAATAGATTTTGAGAAACCGCCATTGATGGATGTTAATGACATCATGAATATTTTGCCTCACCGTGCTCCATTTTTATTGGTAGATAAAATTTATTCTCTTACACCAACATGTGTTATTGGGATGAAGAATGTTACGATGAATGAGCCTTTTTTCGTTGGTCATTTTCCTGGGAAACCGGTAATGCCAGGTGTATTACAAGTGGAGGCAATGGCACAAACTGGTGGGATTCTTGCTTTGAAATCTGTACCAGATCCAGAGAATTACCTTACATTTTTCATGAAAATAGATAATGTAAAATTCAAACAGCAAGTGGTTCCGGGAGATACTTTGATTTTTAAATTAGAATTATTAGCTCCAATTAGAAGAGGAATTTGCCAGATGCAAGGATATGCCTATGTAAATGGGAAATTAGTAACAGAGGCTATTTTGATGGCTCAAATTGTAAAAAATAAATAAGTCATTATGAATCAGCCTTTAGCTTACGTACATCCTGGAGCAAAAATTGCGAAAAATGTTGTTATAGAGCCTTTTACTACTATTCATAACAATGTTGTTATAGGGGAAGGAACTTGGATAGGTTCTAATGTAACCATTATGGAAGGTGCCAGAATTGGAAAGAATTGCAGTATTTTTCCCGGAGCAGTAATTTCTGCAGTACCTCAGGATAAGAAATTTAATGACGAGGAAACTACAACAGAGATAGGTGATAATACCACCATTAGGGAATGTGTGACTATTAATCGAGGGACTACAGATAGGATGAAGACCGTAATTGGCAAGAATTGTTGGATAATGGCTTATTGCCATATTGCGCATGACTGTATAGTGGGAGATAACTGTATTTTTTCTAACAATAGTACCTTGGCAGGACATATTAATGTAGGAGACTATGTTATATTAGCAGGAATGGCTGCTATCCAACAGTTTTGTAGTATTGGAAATCATGCTTTTGTAACAGGTGGATCTATGGTAAGAAAAGATGTACCGCCATTTGTAAAGGCTGGGCGCGAACCTCTTTCTTATGTTGGTATAAATTCTATAGGCCTAAGACGCCGAGGTTTTAACGTTGAAAAAATTAGAGAGATTCAAGATATCTATAGGATATTATATCAAAAAAATTATAATAATTCTCAGGCAGTAGCTATAATTGAAGCAGAAATGCAAGCAACAGCAGAACGAGATGAGATCTTGGAATTTATCAAGAACTCTCAACGTGGAATTATGAAAGGATATTTTAGTTCAAATTAAATTATATAAGAATGGCAAGTACAAGTGATATTAGAAATGGATTATGTATCCGTTATAATCATGACATCTATAAGGTAATAGAGTTTTTACACGTTAAACCAGGAAAAGGACCTGCATTTGTTAGAACTAAATTAAAAAGTGTTACCTCTGGAAAAGTTTTAGATAATACTTTTTCCGCAGGACATAAAATTGAAGACGTAAGAGTAGAAACTCATAAATTTCAGTTCTTATACCATGATGGAGAATTTTTTCACTTCATGAATGTTGAAGATTATACCCAGATTCGTTTATTGGAAAATGCTTTAGACATGCCAAAACTTCTTAAGGAAGGTGAAGTTGTTACGGTATTAATAAATACTGAAGATAATATGCCTCTTACTGTAGATATGCCGGCAAGTGTGATTCTTGAGGTTACCCATACAGAACCTGGAGTAAAAGGGAATACGGCAACAAATGCAACTAAACCTGCTACTGTAGAAACCGGGGCAGAGGTAAATGTTCCTCTTTTTATAAATGAAGGAGACAAGATAAAAATCGAGACAGAAAAAGGAACTTACAAGGAGCGTGTAAAAGAATAATTTTATTAAATTATCATTATAACTTATTAAAGTTAGGAGCATTTATAATTAATGTTCCTAACTTTTGTTTTTTAATGAATATCACTTAAGTTTGGTCTACTTTAAAATAACTTAATTGTTTGATTAAAATATGAAATTTCCTCAGCAACATACGCTTCAGCAAATAGCTACAATCATTGCATCAACTTATGTTGGTGAGTCCGATTTTCCGGTTTTTGGAATGAATGAGATCCATGTAGTTACAGATGGTGATATTGTTTTTGTAGATCACCCTAAATATTACGAAAAAGCTTTAAATTCTGCTGCTACCATTATTCTCATAAATAAAGAAGTGGACTGCCCTCAAGGAAAAGCGCTTCTTATTTCCGATGATCCTTTTAGAGATTTTAATAAACTAACTGAATATTTTAAACCTTTTGAAAAAGCTTCATCTAAAATTGCAGATTCAGCTCAAATAGGTCAAAATACGATCATTCAACCAAATGCTTTCATTGGTAATAATGTTAAAATTGGAGATAATTGCGTGATCCATTCTAATGTATGTATTTACGATAATGCCATAATAGGTAATAATGTAATTGTACACGCAGGCACTGTTTTGGGAGCAGATGCTTTCTATTTTAAAAACAGACCAAGCGGTTATGATAAACTTCTTTCTGGTGGGAGAGTGGTGATAGATCATGATGTGGAAATCGGAGCCTTGTGTACCATAGACAAAGGTGTTTCTGGAGATACATTTATTGGTGCTGGTACTAAGTTAGATAATCAGGTTCAAATTGGTCACGATACTATTATTGGTAAAAAATGTCTTATAGCTTCACAAGCGGGAATTGCAGGTTGTGTAATTATTGAAGATGAAGTTACTATTTGGGGACAAGTTGGAATTAGAAGTGATATAAGGATTAAAAAAGGAACCGTATTAATGGCTCAGTCTGGAGTTTCTAAAACTACTGAAGAAAATACAAGTTATTGGGGTTCTCCAGCTCAAGAATTTAGAACAAAATTAAGACAAATGGCGGCAGTAAAAATGCTGCCCGGAATTATAGATAAATTAAAATAGAAATAATATGGCTTCAAGCGAAAAAGCACTTGTAGAATCCTTTTATACTTCAGAATTTTATAAAGATCCTTCACAAGTATCTAAACATTTTCACCCTGATGCAGAGTTATTCTGGAACAGCAGTGCAGGTTTTAATAAAATGGATGTCAAAGATCTAGAGGAGATCTGTACAGAAATGGCTAAGTCTTTTGAATATATTAGACCCGAAATAAGTCATTTATTACAAGATAATAAATCGGTTACTATTAGAATCACTTTTTATACAAAAACCATAGAGAATCCAGATGAAGAAATTCCATTGACACATATGGTTGCTATTTGGGAAATAAAGGATGGAAAAATGTATAAAGGATATCAAATGAGCCAACCTGCAGACGATTCTCCAGATAATCTAAGGTCTTTTATGGCAATAAACTTATAAAAAGGTTTTAAGGTTTCTATTTAAACACTTACTTTTGCAAAGCAAAAATTATAACAATTATGAGCGTTTTAGTCAATAAAGATTCAAAGATATTAGTTCAAGGTTTCACAGGGAGCGAAGGTACGTTTCATGCTGAACAAATGATAGAATATGGGACCAATGTTGTTGGAGGAGTAACTCCAGGAAAAGGTGGACAATCTCATTTAAATAAACCAGTTTTTAACACTGTTTCTCAGGCAGTAGAAGAAACCGGAGCAAATGTTTCCATAATTTTTGTACCACCTGCTTTTGCTGCAGATGCAATAATGGAAGCTGCAGATGCTGGAATTGAAGTAATTATTACAATTACTGAAGGTATTCCGGTTTCTGATATGATCAAAGTAAGTAATTATATTAAAAATAGATCTTGTAGACTTGTTGGACCTAACTGTCCAGGGGTAATTACTCCAGGTGAAGCGAAAGTTGGAATTATGCCAGGTTTTGTTTTCAAAAAAGGAAAAATAGGAATTGTATCTAAATCTGGAACGCTTACTTATGAAGCTGCAGATCAGGTTGTAAAACAAGGTTTAGGAATCTCTACTGCAATTGGTATTGGTGGAGATCCAATTATTGGAACAACTACTAAAGAAGCAGTAGAATTGTTGATGAATGATGATGAAACTGAGTGTATCGTTATGATTGGTGAAATTGGAGGTCAATTGGAAGCAGATGCTGCTCAATGGATCAAGGCTAATGGTAATAGAAAACCAGTTATTGGATTTATTGCAGGAGAAACTGCACCAGCAGGTCGTACAATGGGACATGCAGGAGCAATTGTAGGTGGAAGTGAAGATACTGCACAGGCTAAAAAAGCAATTCTTCGTGAAAACGGAATTCATGTAGTAGATTCACCTGCAGAAATTGGTAAAAAAGTTGCAGAAGTTCTTAACTCTGTGAATGCATAGTTAACTACATTTCAATATATTTTAATAAAACCTCTTAATTCCTCAGTAAATGAGTAATTTCAAGAGGTTTTATTATTTTATTGCTTTTTGGTTTTGCTATATTTGAATCTGATAATTAGATGAATCTAGATAAAGCTTGAGATAATGATTTCACACATTATCTTTTGCAGGATATAATATTTTTCATTCAAAATTCATCTTGATTAGGTAAAATCGATTTTAAAATGGAGGAGAACTCCTGAAGTTATAAATTCACAAAACGGAATTAAATTTTTTTATATGAAGTTATTAGAAGGTAAAAACGCCATCATTACAGGTGGTAGTAGAGGTATTGGGAAAGGAATTGCTGAAGTATTTGCTAAGCATGGAGCAAATATAGCTTTCACCTATGCTTCCTCTGTAAACGCGGCCAATGAGCTGGAAAAGGAATTAAGCAGCCTCGGTGTAAAAGCTAAAGGCTATAAATCTAATGCTGCAAATTATGAAGAAGCTCAAGAGCTAATTAAGAATGTGGCTGAAGAATTTGGAGCAATAGATATCGTAATTAATAATGCAGGAATAACCAAGGATAATCTACTTATGAGGATGACCGAAGAAGACTTTGACGCAGTAATAGATGTGAATTTGAAGTCTGTATTTAATATGACCAAGGCGGTACAACGAACTATGTTAAAGCAACGTTCGGGTAGCATTATAAATATGAGTTCTGTGGTTGGAGTTAAAGGAAATGCGGGACAATCTAATTATGCAGCTTCTAAGGCTGGTATCATTGGTTTCTCTAAATCTATGGCCTTAGAGTTAGGTTCAAGGAACATTAGAACCAATGTGATCGCACCAGGTTTTATAGAAACCGAAATGACCGAAAAACTGGATGAGAAAACTGTGGAAGGCTGGAGAGAATCTATTCCTTTAAAAAGAGGTGGAACCCCAGAAGATATTGCTAATGCTTGTGTTTTTCTTGCAAGTGATTTAAGTAGTTATATTACCGGACAAGTAATTCACGTAAATGGTGGAATGCTCACTTAGAAATATTTAGAATTGAAACTTATTTTTCCCGGTTCGTATGGGGGAATTAATTTTTAACGGTAAATGAAATTACTTATTTGCTGAATTCAATTTTTAGAAATGCCAATAGCAACAATCTTATATATAACCCTAGCTGCAATTTTTGCGCTAGGGTTTGTTTTTTATGCGTATTTATTTAGGAATATTAATAGGGAGAGAAGAACCTATTTTCTAGGACTAATGCGTTTTATTAGTATTCTTACACTGTTGGTCCTACTTATAAATCCCACAATTAAAAACACAGAATATACAACAGTAAGGCCTGAGTTGGTGATGGCTATAGACGTTTCTAAATCTATTGAGAATTTAGAACAACGAGTCAGTCTTCAGGCTTTGGCCATGAGATTAAAGGAAAATGAAACTTTAAAGAAAAAATTCGAAATTTCGGTATATAACTTTGGAGGGGATATAGAACTTGGAGATGATGATAGTTTGCAAGTCGATAGAAACAAGACCGATATTTACAAAGCGATCGCTCAACTTAATAAGTTATACAAAGACAAACCATCTGCTCTGGTTTTGTTTTCAGATGGAAATTCCACTTATGGCCAAGATTATGAATTCTTTAAGCTGAATAAGAATGTTATACTAAATTCTGTGGTAACAGGCGATACCACAACGACTTTCGATCTTTCTATAAATGCGCTTAATGTTAACAAATATGCATTTCTAAATAATCAATTTCCTGTAGAGATTTTTCTTAATTATTCAGGGAAAGATGCGGTAAAAGCTAATTTTCAATTGAAAGAGGGAAATACTACGTTCTTGAGTAAAACGTTGGATTTCGACAAGGACAATTCTTCTGAGATTATAAATGCAACTTTAACAGCAAAGCAACTGGGGACAAATATTTATGAGGCAATTATTACTTCCCCTCAAAATGAAAAGAACCAGATTAATAATAAGAGAAGGTTTGCAGTTGAAGTAATAGACGAAAGAACTAATATTCTTTTGCTATCTGATATTTCCCACCCGGATATTGGAGCACTTAAAAAATCTATTGAAAGTAATAAGCAAAGAAAGGTATTTTTCAAGAATATTGATAAATTTAATATTTCAGAATTAAAAGATTTTCAATTAGTTATCCTCTATCAGCCAAATAATAAGTTTAATTCGGTTTTTAAAGAATTAGATAGGCAGAAAATTAATCGATTTATAGTTACAGGAACCAAAACTGATTGGAATTATCTTAATAATACTCAGCAATATTTTTCGAAAGCCTCTTCGAATCAAACGCAGGATCTGTTTCCTGTTTACAACCAAAACTTCCTTCAATACCAATTTGAAGATGTTAATTTTAAGGATTTTCCACCTTTAGAAGACGCCTTTGGAACTTTGAATGTCACTACTAAAAATTTCAACACTCTCTTGTATCAAAAGATTGAAGGGATTGCAACACAGCAAGCATTATTAAGCATATTTGAAGAAAACAACACCAAAACAGGAGTATTATTTGGTGAAAATCTTTGGAAATGGAGATTAGAAAACTATAGAATAAATGAAAACTTCGAGCTCATAGATGACTTTTGGAATAAGTTTATTCAGTATTTATCCTCCTCAAAGAAGCGCGATCGGTTGACTTATGAGTCGGAACCTGTTTACTTGGAGAATGATGAAATATTGATAACTGCGCAGTTCTTTGACCAAAATTATGTTGTTTCAACAAGTGTAAACCTTAATATTTCCATTAAGAATTTAGATTCCAAAGAGATCTATGAGGCTCAGATGTTACCTAATGCAAATTTTTATAATGTTGATTTAAATGCACTTAGTAGGGGCAAGTATGAATTCATAATTAAGGAAGCGATTTCAGGAATTCAGAAAAAAGGGAGATTTGAAGTTTTGGAATATAATGTGGAGCAACAATTCTCATCTGCAAATTATGGTAAAATGGAATACCTTGCTAAGAACAATTCCGGCGAAACATATTTAATGGGACAGGAGGTTAAATTAATTAAGGATCTCACAGAGGATAAACGCTTTGTTTCAGTGCAAAAAAGCCGTGAAAAAGCCGTACCTTTAATCGATTGGAAATATTTACTTATCCTGTTGGTGCTAAGTCTTAGCGCCGAGTGGTTTACAAGGAAGTATTTCGGATTAATTTAATAATCACTAAATAATATTTATGGATAAGTTACCAAAGATTGGTTTACCAATTTTAATTTTTGTCATTTTTTTAATCATTTTAATCGCTAAGTCAACTGTTACCATCGATTCTGGTGAAGCAGGAGTTTTATATAGAACCTTTGATGAGGGTGTAGTTACAGATCAACCTCCATTAGGTGAAGGTTTTCATGTTGTTGCTCCTTGGAACAAAGTAATTGTTTATGAAGTTAGGCAACAAGCTTTAGAAGAAAAAATGCAAGTGCTTTCTTCTAATGGTTTGGAAATAAAGCTAGACGTATCGGTTTGGTATGAGCCTTTATATGAACAATTAGGATCTTTACACCAAGAAAAGGGGGAAATGTATGTTGCAAGAGTATTACAACCTGCAGTTAGATCTGCTGCTAGAGCAGTAGTGGGAAGATATATTCCTGAACAATTATATGCTAGTAAAAGAGAAGCAATTCAGAGAGAGATTTTGGAAGAAACCAGAATTCTTCTAAAAAATCAATATGTTCAGGTAAATGAAGTTTTGGTAAGGGATGTTTCTCTTCCACAAAATATTAAGGAAGCAATTGAGCGTAAGTTGAGACAAGAGCAAGAATCTCTAGAATATGAGTTTAGATTAACTAAGGCTACACAAGAGGCGCAACGTCAAAAAATTGATGCTGAGGGTAAAGCTAAAGCCAATGAAATTCTTAGTGCTTCGTTGAACGATCAGATTTTAAAAGAAAAAGGAATTCAGGCAACTGTAGAACTTGCTAAATCCCCTAATGCCAAGGTGGTAGTAATTGGATCTGGTGATTCAGGATTGCCGTTGATCCTTGGAAATAACTAAAATATGTTTAATCAAGTCATAAAATTTTCGAAACGAGTTTTTGTTTCTAAAAAAATATACTAGATTTGCTTTAATTATGAGAACAATTCAACTACATCATCATCATTTTCACTACTGCGCTTTGGCGAGGTGATTTTGATATGTAGTAATTTCAACATATATAAAAACCCGTTTGAGCAATCGAACGGGTTTTTTATTTCCTGTTCGGTTTTCAAAATAAACTTTAAGAAATTTAAAAGATGAGTAAAGAAAAACTAAGAATTGCAATTCAAAAGGCAGGAAGATTAAATGAGGATTCCCTAAAAATACTTAAGGATGCCGGTATATCTATAGACAACGGAAAAGAACAATTAAAAGCAACATCGTCTAATTTCCCAATGGAGGTCTTATATCTTCGGAATGGGGATATCCCTCAATACCTTAGAGATGGTGTTGTAGATATCGCATTTCTAGGTGAGAATGTGCTAGAAGAAAAAGGAGATGATATATTTCAATCTTTAAAATTGGGGTTTTCTAAGTGTAGAGTTTCGTTAGCTGTTCCAAAATCTGTTAAATACAATGGATTGGAAGATCTTGAAGGCAAGAGAATTGCCACTTCTTATCCAAACACCTTAAACTCATTCCTGAAGAAAAAAGGAATTACTGCCGACCTTCATATAATTAATGGTTCTGTAGAAATTGCCCCAAACATTGGCTTAGCAGATGCTATTTGTGATATAGTATCTAGTGGAAATACTTTATTTAAGAACAATTTAAAAGAGGTTGAAGTAATGATGAAGAGTGAAGCTGTTCTAGCGGTCGCTCCCAATATTTCTGAAGCTAGAAGAGAGATCTTAAATAAATTAGAATTTAGACTGAAATCTGTACTTAATGCTAGGTCTTCAAAATATATTCTTTTGAATGCTCCAGATGAGCAATTAGAAGCAATTATTAAATTACTGCCAGGTATGCGAAGTCCTACGGTGCTTCCTTTAGCAGAAAAAGGTTGGAGTTCCATTCATACCGTAATTCAGGAAAAACGATTTTGGGAGATTATACAAGAACTAAAAGAACTTGGAGCAGAAGGAATTTTAGTTGCCCCGATAGAAAAAATGGTACTCTAATTTTATATTCTGTAGACAATGAATAAAATATATAAACCGAAAAAGGAAGATTGGGAATCATTACTCCAAAGACCTACTCAAACTCTAGAAGAAATAGAGTTAACGGTAAATGAAATATTTTCTGAGGTAAGAGCTAAAGGAGATATTGCCGTTTCGAAGTATACAGATCTTTTTGACGGAATAAAATTAAATGATTTTAAAGTTACTATTGATGAAATTGAGGCCGCTAAAAAAATTGTTTCTTCTGAATTGAAAAATGCTATACAATTAGCAAAATCAAATATTGAAAAATTCCACGGAGCACAAAAAACATCTAGATTAGAGGTAACTACTTCGGTAGGAGTGGAATGTTGGCAGGAAAAACGACCTATCCAAAAAGTAGGATTATATATTCCTGGGGGAAGCGCACCTTTATTTTCAACCATTTTAATGCTCGCAACCCCTGCTAATATTGCTGGTTGCACGGAGATCGTTTTGTGTACACCTCCAAACAAGAATGGAGAAATTAATCCAGTTATTCTTTATACAGCTGCACTTTGTGGAGTAAATAAGATTTTTAAGATTGGCGGAATTCAAGCAATCGCGGCACTAACTTTTGGGACAGAAACTGTTCCTAAAGTTTATAAGATATTTGGCCCTGGGAATCAATTTGTGACTGTTGCAAAGCAGTTAGCTACAAAGTTTCAAGTTGCGATAGATATGCCGGCTGGGCCTTCTGAATTACTTGTGGTGGCAGATGCTACTGCCGATGCTGCGTTTGTTGCATCAGACCTTCTTAGTCAGGCAGAACATGGTTCAGATAGTCAGGTAATTCTTATCTCTACTTCAGAAAAATTGATCGAGGCTGTGGAGCGAGAAGTGGAACTTCAGCTAGAGGAATTACCAAGAAAAGAAATGGCTCAAAAGTCAATAGCGAATTCTAAACTCATTTATGTAGAGGATAAAGAATTAGCGATGGAAATAATTAATGAATACGGTCCAGAGCATTTTATTGTTTGCACTGCAGATGACGATTTTTATATTGAGAATGTTGAGAATGCTGGCTCAGTGTTTATTGGTAATTTTACTCCAGAAAGCGCAGGAGACTATGCATCTGGAACAAACCATACGCTACCGACCAATGGATATGCTAAACAATACAGTGGCGTAAATTTAGATAGTTTTATGAAGAGTATGACTTTTCAGAAAATTTCTGAAGAAGGTATTAAGAATATTGGTCCTTCCATAGAGATCATGGCAGAGGCAGAAGGCTTGCAGGCGCACAAGAATGCAGTTACTTTAAGACTTAACAAGCTGAAGAAATAATGGATAAAGTTATTGATATAAAAAAGTTGGTGCGTCCCAATGTATTGGCGCTCGAAGCTTACTCATCTGCTAGAGATGAATATACTTCTGTAGGATCAAAAATGATCTTTTTAGATGCTAATGAAAACCCCAATGAAACTGGAGTGAACAGATATCCAGATCCGCAACAAAAGAAATTAAAAACTAAATTATCGGAGATCAAGAATATCTCTACTAAAAATATTCTTTTAGGGAATGGTAGTGATGAAGTTTTAGATCTTATTTTTAGAGCATTCTGTGAGCCTGCAAAAGATAATATTATTACTTTACCTCCAACTTACGGGATGTACAATGTGTTGGCAGGAATTAATAATGTTGAAAGTAAGGAAGTATTATTAACTGAAGATTTTCAGCCGAAAGTTGAAGGAATCTTTAAGAATGTTGATAGTAATACGAAGCTGATCTTTTTATGTTCTCCGAATAATCCCACAGGGAATTCTTTCAGCAGAAAGAAAATTACTGAAATATTAGAAAGATTTGAAGGTCTTGTGGTTATAGATGAAGCCTATATCGATTTTTCTGAACAGGCAAGTTGGATTGAGGAACTAGATAAATATCCTAACTTAATCATTACTCAGACACTTTCTAAAGCTTTCGGAATGGCAGGAATAAGATTGGGAATTTGTTATGCTTCAGAAGAAATAATTGCGGTCTTGAATAAGATCAAACCGCCGTATAATGTAAATGAGTTAACTCAAAACAGAGCTCAATATCGACTTCAGAATATATCCGAAGTAAATAGGGAAATCGCTGGTATATTGGAACAAAGAGAGTTGTTATCTAAAGCTTTACTTGAATTTAAATATATTGAGGAAATTTATAGGTCTGATGCTAATTTTGTTTTGATAAAGGTTGATGATGCTTCAAAAAGATATAGTCAGTTATTAAATAAAGGTGTCGTTATTAGAAACCGAACTAATCAGCCACTTTGTGAAAACACATTGCGATTAACGATTGGTACAAAAGAAGAAAATTTGAAATTAATTGAGGTTTTAAAAAGTTTGGATTGAAGTAGTACCTCGAGTTATTTTTGTTATTTGATGCTTGATAATATGCATCAAATAATTAATATTTATCCTTAAGGAATTACAATTACTATAATGGCGTCATTCTGAACTTGTTTCAGAATCTAAAAACACTAATAATCACTATCATAATTTCAGACCCTGAAATAAATTCAGGGAGACTAAAGAAATAATTTATTAAAAGCGGATTTCAAATTTTATCAACTGAAATCAAGAATATAACAACATGAAAAAATTACTTTTTATAGATCGTGACGGCACACTGATTCATGAGCCAGAAGATTATCAAGTAGATACTATAGAAAAATTAGAATTTTACCCTCAAGCATTATTCTATTTGTCTAAAATAGCAAAGGAGCTGGATTATGAATTTGTAATGGTTACCAATCAAGATGGATTAGGAACCGATGCTTATCCTGAAACTGCTTTTTGGCCAATTCAGAATTTTGTTTTAAAAACCTTTTCAAATGAAGGGGTGATTTTTAATGAAGTTCTTATGGATAGAACCTTTGCAAAGGATAATTCCCCAACCCGAAAACCCAATACAGGTTTGTTGGAAGAAAATTATCTCAATAATAAAGAATACGATCTTGCCGGCTCTTATATGATTGGAGACCGAATGACAGATATGGAATTTGCTCTAAACTTTGGTGGAAAAGGGATTTTTATTGATACACATGAGGAGCTTGCAAAAGATGAATTAAAAAATGACCAGAAGAAAATTGATAATTCTATTGCGATTAGAACTTCTAGTTGGGAAAAGATCTACGAATTTTTGAAGCTTAAAGAACGCTCTTCAGTAATTAGCAGAAAAACTAATGAGACAGATATCTTTATCAGGCTTAATTTAGATGGAACAGGAAAATCTGATATTTCTACAGGACTGGATTTCTTCGATCACATGTTAGATCAAATTTCTAGACATGGGCAAATGGATCTCGAAATAAAAGTGAAAGGTGATTTGGAAGTAGATGAACACCACACTATAGAAGATACTGCTATTGCTTTGGGAGAAGCCTATAGTCTAGCCCTAGGAAACAAACTTGGTATAGAACGCTATGGGTTCTGCTTACCTATGGACGATTGTCTTGCTCAAGCGGCAATCGACTTTGGTGGAAGAAACTGGTTAGTTTGGGATGCCGAATTCAAACGTGAAATGATAGGGAAAATGCCAACAGAGATGTTTTTCCACTTTTTTAAATCTTTTACAGATGGAGCTAAAGCAAATCTCAACATCAAAGCAGAAGGCAATAATGAGCATCACAAAATAGAAGCCATTTTTAAATCTTTTGCGAAGGCAATTAAAATGGCTGTAAAAAGAGATACTGAAAAGATGATCCTTCCGTCAACAAAGGGAATGCTATAAATTTTAATAGGTAAAAAGCCTAGATGAAGTACTTAAAATGAAAATAGTAATTATAGATTACGGAGCAGGAAATATACAAAGCATCAAGTTTGCTATTAAGCGATTGGGTTTTGAAGCTGTTTTGAGTAGTAACGAAGAAGAAATAAAGAATGCCGATAAAGTGATATTTCCAGGAGTGGGAGAGGCGAGTAGCGCAATGCGAATGCTTAGGCAATCCAAGTTAGATATCCTTATTCCCACTTTGAAACAACCAGTTTTGGGTATTTGTTTGGGAATGCAGTTGATGTGCTCCAAAAGTGAAGAGGGAGAAACTACTGGCTTAGGTATTTTCGATGTTCCGGTAATAAAATTCAATAATTCAGTTAAAGTGCCCCAAATAGGATGGAATCAGATTTGTGAATTGAGCTCGCCTTTATTCAAGAATATTAAGGAGTCCGAATATGTGTATTTGGTTCATAGTTATTACGTATCCGAATGTGAACAAACTATAGCGACTTCTGAGTATGGAGTGAAATATAGTACAGCCTTGAGAAAGAATAACTTTTACGGAGTACAATTTCATCCTGAGAAAAGCAGCAATGCTGGAGAACATATTTTAAAGAATTTTTTAGAATTATAATTAAATAGCAAATGAGAATTATTCCCGCAATAGATATTATAGACGGTAAATGCGTTAGACTTTCTAAAGGAGATTACAATACTAAAAAAATATATAATGAGAATCCTCTTGAGGTTGCAAAAGAGTTTGAAGCCCATGGTATAAAATCTCTTCATCTGGTAGATCTTGATGGTGCAAAGTCCAGCCATATTGTGAATTATAATATTTTGGAACAAATCACGAACAACACCAACCTTCAAGTTGATTTTGGTGGTGGTTTAAAATCTAATAAAGATCTGGAGATCGCTTTTGAGTGTGGAGCACATCAAATCACGGGAGGAAGTATCGCTGTGAAAAATAGAGATCTATTTATTTCCTGGATTGAAAAATACGGAAGTGAGAAAATAATTTTAGGAGCAGATGCTAAAGATGAAAAAGTAGCTATTAGTGGCTGGTTGGAAGAATCTAAAGAAGAACTAGTTCCATTTATAAATACGTATTTAAAAGAGGGATTGCAGTATGTGATCTGTACAGATATTTCTAAAGATGGAATGTTGGAAGGCCCTTCTTTTAATCTTTATGAGAAGATCCTTGCGGAAACCTCTGAAAACGATAAGGCTATTAAACTGATTGCTTCCGGCGGAATTTCTACTTTCGATGAACTTCCAAGGCTTGCAGAAATGGGCTGTGAAGGGACGATTATTGGAAAAGCTATCTATGAGAACAGGATTAGTATGAAGCAACTAGAAGGCTTTATTTTGAACTACAAATAACTTGAGACTATGTTAACTAAAAGAATAATTCCTTGTTTAGACATCAAAAATGGAAGAACAGTAAAAGGAATAAATTTTGTAGATCTTAGGGATGCCGGAGATCCAGTTGAATTAGCAGCAATTTATGCAGCATCTGGAGCAGATGAATTGGTTTTCCTAGATATCTCTGCAACAGAAGAACGACGAAAAACCTTAGCTAATTTAGTTTTAAAGGTTGCAGAAAAGGTAAATATTCCATTTACTGTTGGAGGTGGAATATCTTCTGTAGAGGATGTAGATATATTACTTCAAAATGGAGCAGATAAAGTTTCTATTAATTCTTCCGCAGTTAAAGATCCAGATCTTATAAACAGATTAGCCGCTAAATTTGGAAGTCAGTGTATTACGGTTGCAATAGATGCTAAACTTATAGATGGAGAATGGATCGTGCATTTAGTAGGAGGGAAGGTTCAAACAGAGTTGAATTTATTCGAATGGGCTAAAGAAGTGGAAATGCGTGGTGCAGGTGAAATATTATTCACTTCTATGAATAATGATGGCACCAAAAATGGTTTTGCAAACGAAGCCTTGGCTAAATTATCTACAGAATTAAATATCCCAATAATTGCTTCTGGAGGAGCCGGAAATATGCAACATTTTTGTGATGCATTTATAGAAGGAAAGGCCGATGCCGCTTTGGCAGCGAGTGTTTTTCATTTTAAAGAGATCGAGATAAAGGATTTAAAAGAAGAATTAAAAAATAAAGGAATTCCAGTAAGGCTATAAATTGAAATGAAATATTAAACTTCATGCTTTTGTCTCCCTGAGCGGAGTCGAAGGGTCATTAAAACATCTCGACAACGCTCGATGTGACATTTATATATAATAGGACTAGAATTCAGAATACCAAAAAAATTCACCTTCATAAGAAAATATAATACTATGGAAATAGATTTCAATAAAAATAACGATGATTTAGTACCGGTAATCATTCAGGATAATTACACAAAAAACGTGTTGATGTTGGGGTATATGAATGAGGAAGCTTTTTTGAAAACCAATGAAATTAACAAAGTCACTTTTTTCAGCAGAACTAAGAATAGACTCTGGACGAAAGGAGAAGAAAGTGGAAATTTCCTAGAAGTAGTGAATATCAAGAATGATTGTGATAATGACACCTTGCTAATTTCCGTAATTCCAAATGGTCCTACATGTCATAAGGGAACAGATACTTGCTGGGGAGAAACGAATGAGCCTAATTTCGGATTTCTTTCTGAACTAGAAGGAATTATTGAAGATCGCAAGAAGAAAAGCGAAATAGCACCGGAATTAAGAGCTAAAGAGGATGCTAGTTATGTGATCTCACTCTTTGATGATGGAATGAATAAGATCGCACAAAAAGTGGGAGAGGAGGCCATAGAAACAGTTATTGAAGCAAAAGATGATAATGATGATCTTTTCTTAAATGAAAGTGCCGACTTACTTTTTCATTACATGATTTTATTAAAGGCCAAAGGTTTTGGTTTAAGAGATATTGTTGATGTGCTGGAAAAGCGGCATGCTAAAAAGTAGTTTTTATAAGACTTACTTTCAATAAAAGTCATTCTGAAGGAGTGCAGCAAACTGAAGAATCTTCAACACAAATAAGATTTCTCACTCCGCTCGAAATGACAATTATGATATTCTGAAGGAATGCCTCGAGCTGAAGAATCTCAATGAAGTTCTAAATTTTCATTGAGATTCCTCTGCAGTAGAAATGACAATAGCAAATCCAAAATTTATTATGCTCTGTTTCTTACGTAGATCAATTTGAACCTACCATTTTGATTCTCTCTTGATTCTACTTCAAAATTACTGATAGAACTAATCATAGGAGTTAACTTTTGAAACCCATAGTTTCTGGAGTCAAAATTTGGTTGCTTTTTCTGAAGCAAACCTCCAACATCTCCCAAAAATGCCCAGCCATCTTCATCTGCAACATCAGAAATAGTGCTGGATATTAAATTAAGTACTTTAGGAGTTATCTTATCTACGTTTTGTTTCTTTTTGTCTTTATCTACTTCAACATTGTTTTCAGATTCTTGCTGTTTTGGGTGTGATCCCAAAATTTCAATATAAATAAATCTATCGCAAGCAACTATAAAAGGTTCAGGTGTTTTCTTTTCTCCAATTCCAATCACATTTAAGCCAGATTCTCTTAATCTCGTTGCAAGTTTTGTAAAATCACTATCACTAGATACCAGACAGAATCCCTGTACCTTATTTGAATATAAAATATCCATCGCATCGATGATCATTGCAGAATCTGTTGCATTCTTACCTTGTGTATATCCATATTGCTGAATTGGATTGATGGCATTTTCCAGCAGAACATTCTTCCATTTAGAAAGTTGTGGCTTGGTCCAGTCGCCATAAATCCGCTTGATTGTAGGATTACCGTATTTTGCAATTTCTTCCATCATCTCTTTTACATATGCTGAAGGAATATTATCTCCATCTATAAGTACGGCTAAATTGTTTTCCATTTCTTTTTAAATTTTGTAGGCTAAGTTAAGATTTTAATCCCTCTTTAGGTATTTAGAATTTTAAGACCTGCCTTGATTTTTATAATTAACTAAACTTGTTTTTAAGTGCAGCTCACTTTGTGTTATTCATGTCATGATGCTTATAATCTTTAAATAAATCAAACATCTTACTAAACTTAAGTAGATAATTCATAAACTAAAATAACCATCGTTTAAAATCTACTCCATTCAAATTTTAAACTGGTTCAATATGAATGAGGACATCTGCGATTTGTGGTAGCTTCATTAATATTTCATTCTTCACATTATGTGAAATATCATGACCTTCTTCTACAGTAATTGTTCTGTTTACTCCAATATGAAGATCCACATGATATGTCATTCCAGCTTTTCTGACAAAGCATTTTTCGGTTTCCTGTACTCCTGGAATATTTTCTGCATATTTTCTTATCTCTTCAATAAGGTCGTCATACATATGTTCATCCATAACTTCTCCCAAAGCAGGTCTCATAATGAGGTACGCATTATATAGTATAAATCCGGAAGCAAACAACGCCGCCCAGTCATCTGCAGTTTCGTAGCCTTTTCCCATAAATAGGGCGATAGAAATACCTATAAAAGCCATCAAGGATGTAATAGCATCACTTCTATGATGCCAAGCATCAGCTTTTAGAACAGTGCTATTAATTTCGTCGCTTTTTTTAGATACAATTCTATAAAAGCTTTCTTTTATAATTATAATAATCCCTAAAACTATAAGGGTATAAGACTCAGGAACCTCATGTGGCGTTTTAATGTGTTGAATGCTCTCGTAAGCTATTACCGTAGCAGATACTACCAGAAAACCAACCACAGCAAATGTGATTAAAGGTTCCGCTTTCCCATGACCATAAGGATGGTTGGCATCTGCAGGTTTATTTGCATATCTAATTCCCAATAATACGAAAATGGAGGAGAAAACATCTGTGGTAGATTCTATAGCATCTGCAATTAGAGCATAAGAATTACCTAAAACTCCTGTAATGCCTTTAACTATTGCCAAGACTAAATTCCCCAAAATGCTTAAATAGGTAGTTTTTACTGCTTCTTCAAAATTAGAATTCATAAACCTATATCAGTACTGGTTAAAATGAGAAGATGTTAAAGATATTATTTTTAATTCGGCAAAGAAAATAAAGATTACCACCAAACCACGATAATTCTTTCAAAATTTCCATCTGGATTTTTTATCCATATAAGTGGAGATTTGTTTCTTAAATGTAGATCTTGGATTTGATTGTAAATTGTAGTGTAATTATTCCATTCTTCCCCGAACTTTGGTTCTATAGGCCAGTCTTGCTTTTCCGGAGAGAAGAATTGAAAACCTTCTTGATTGTACGCCCTGAAATCCTTTAAACGTATCCAAAAACCCAGAATACATTCTTCATTGATATGTGGAAAATTATAAGATTTCAATTCTTTAGGAATAAATAGGCTCGCTTTAAAGCAAATTTCCTGTTGAATATCTCCAGAGTCTATATTAATTGATTGAAGATATTCTTTAGTTTCAGACTTATATAATAATGGGAATTGATTTTCTTTAACTTTTTCAATTTTTTGAAGCAAAGAATCCTTTCTATTTGGACCTATCCATCGTTCCATTTCGGTAGTGATTTCTGGGTCGAAAATATAGAATTTGTACATTAATTCAATATGGAGCAGTCTGGAACTTTCGATTTCCTTTAGAATAAAATCCAACTCTCCTAATGTTCTATGTTTATCTCTAATCTGAATATTATTTGCAACAATCTGATAATTTTTGGAAGTATTTATTGCTTCCAAAAAAAAGTTTTCTACTCTCTTCCCGAGTACTAAATTTTTAAAAACTCCCTTTTCTAAAATGCCTTTGGATGGTAAATAAGTTAAGTTTTCAGGAAATTTAAATAAATTTAATCCCATAAACTTTGAATCTCTGAAAATGGAACTTGTGTTTATGAATCCTTCAAACTGATACCTGGTCCTTTCATACATATTTGATACTTATCTGTTTATGTTAATTTTTATTATAAACCATTAATAAAAATTAACATATTAAATACTTTTATTAACGTTTTTAATACAATCTTAACATTCTCGAATGATTTTCATTAATTTTACACTCTAATTTTCTGCTATGATAGAAAAACTCACTGAGTTTTATAAGATGGAATTTTATGATTCCTACGTTATAATAGAATCTAATGCTGATATTGTAGTCAACTCCATAATTGCAGAAAAGACCTTAAAAACTGTCATCAATCATTTTAACGGGGAAAAGTTTGTTATTATTTCGAATAGAAAATCAAACTATACTTTGCAACCAGATGCTTATTCTTCAGGCATATTTAAAAAAGTTAAAGGTATTGCTATTGTATCAAAAAATGAAGAAGTTAGAAAAAGAGCTATTCAGGAGCAGGAAAAATTTAATAGATCATTTGCATTTTTTGAAAACCTAGATGACGCTAAAAATTGGGCGGAAAACTTCTTTGTTACTTATTGATTCTTTTCCTTCTTTCCAAAAAGTTTATTAAAAAATCCTTTCTTCTTTTTGTCATCATTTTTACGATCTCTCTTTTTATCTGACTTTCCGAATAGTTTATCAAAGAATCCATCTTTTTGTGATGCTTCACAATCCATTAAGGCAACAACTTCAGCTGAAGGATAACCAAATTTGGCATTACTTATAGCACTAAAATCAGGATCTTCGTTTATTTTCTGTAGAAATAACGCAAAAATGGGTAAGGCAGAATTAGCACCTTGACCTATTCCAGTATTATTAAAACCAATTCTATGATCATCTGAACCCACCCATGTCACGGCTAGTAATTTAGGAGTTAAACCCACAAACCAACCGTCTTTATTAGATTGAGTAGTTCCTGTTTTCCCAGCGATATCATTCTGTAATCCATAGGTATTTCTAAGTCTTGTCGCTGTACCTTCATTAACTGTGGCCTTCATCATCTCGATCATTATTTCACGAGTGGTTTCAGTGTATGCTGCCTTGTTTTGTATGTCAGGCTTAAATTCGACAAGTAAATTACCTTTACCATCTTCAATTTTTGAAATATAGTATGGTTCAGAAGATCTCCCATTGTTTGCGAAACCAGTATAAGCTTTGGCTAATTCCTTTAAACTAATTTCCCCTGTCCCCAAAGCAATGGAGGGAACTTGAGGTAGTTTAGATTCAATACCCATTTTTTTTGCTTGAGAAATAACATTTCCAACTCCAGTTTCCATTAAGACTTTTACTGCAATGGTATTAATAGAGTTACTTAAAGCATATTTCATATTATAATTCATATCTGGATCATCACCGGTGGAACCAGAATTGGAGGGCGTCCATCCTCCTTGATAGGTTACTTCCCGAATAGAAAAATAGGAGCAAGGCAGTATTCCATTTTCTAAGGCTGCTGTATAAACGATAGGTTTAAACGTAGAACCTACTTGTCTTTTACTTTGCGAAATATGATCGTACTTAAAATTCTCAAAATCTACGCCGCCAACCCAAGCTTTCACAGCTCCTGATGATGGATCTACAGCTAGAAAACCAGTATTTAAAAATTTGAGGTAGTATTTAATGCTATCTAAAGTAGACACTTTTACCAAGTCTTCTTTCCCATAATTAAAAAGCTCTCTTTCCTGAGGGTTTTTATCTAACTCTACTAAAATTTCGTCATCAGATAATCCATCTTTCTTTAATTTTTTATACGATTTTGTACGTTTAACAGCATCTAAGATTAACGTCTTATTTGTAAGCCAAGGAGCTCGAGCTCCGTACGAGCGTTCATGAGATTCCTGTAATTTGGCCATATGGAAGCTTACGGAAGCCTCTGCATATTCCTGCATTTTGGAATTTAGAGTTGTATGTATTATTAGACCGTCTCTATAAATATTAAAACTCTCCCCATTTTTATTTTTTAAAGTATCTAAAATATTTGTTACATCTTTTCTTAGTTGTTCTCTAAAATATGGAGCTAATCCTTGATCGTGACTATAATACTGGTAGTCCAGATTAATATCAGATTGTTTTGCTCGCTGCATTTCAGCTTTAGTTAAATACCCATATTTTTCCATTTGTTGAAAAACAACATCACGACGGAATCTGCTTTTTTCAGGAAAAATTCTTGGATTATAAGAATGGTTAGCTTTAAGCATCCCAATTAAAACCGCCGATTCTTCTAAGGAAAGATTGTTAGTGCTCTTGTTAAAAAATTTCATCGCAGCACTTTCTATCCCAAATGTATTATCACTAAAAGGCACTGTGTTGAGATAAAGTGTTAGAATTTCTTCCTTGTTATATATATCTTCTAAACGTTTAGCAATTATAGATTCCTGAAATTTATTTACTACAATTCCAAAATAGCCATAATCTTTTCTGCCATATAGGTTTTTAGCAAGTTGTAATGTTAAGGTACTTCCACCTCCAGAAGATCTATCCTGTAGCATTAAGGATTTAAAGAATACTCTTAGTAAGCTTCGGCTATCAATTCCATTATGTTCATAGAATCGAACATCCTCAGTAGCTACCAATGCGTTTATTAAGTGCTTAGGGATTTGATTAGAAGTAACCGGCTGTCTATCGAAAATATAATATTTACCAATTAGATCGCCATCCGAAGATAAAACCTGTGTAGCCTGGTTTTGTTTAAGATCCTTTAAATCTTGTGTAGAAGGAATTTCACCAAAAACTCCAAAATAAATGCTGAAATAAAATAAGATAAATACAGTAAAAATAGCTGTTAGTACTATTAGAGACCATTTTAATTTTGGGGAATTCTTAATTCGCTGAAACATTGTATAAGTTAAGGTATACAAATAAACGAATACTAATAAAATTTATAGATGGTGTTTAGTTAATTTTAAGAAAATGAAAACTTATAGTGAAACCAAATTAAAGAGATAATGGTTGAAAAATTAGTTGATAAAGTTTTAATAAAGGGATAAAATGTAAATAGCCGAAACAGAATTTGTCCGGCTATTTTTGAATTTCAATTGCATTAGATGTATCAATTTAAAGTTTATACTCCAAACCTTCTTCTTCCGTACCAATTGTCTCTGGTAGATTGTCTAAGATTTAAGAAGTGTCTTTTGTGAGTTAAATCTCCTTCTTTGATTCCGCTAAAATTCTGACTGATGTTTTCTGATGTTCTCATGATGAATGTTTTTAAATGTTATACTTAATAGACGCATAGAAAATCAATTTGTTACAGTACTAGGTATAAAATAGTACTATTTAACATTTCTTTAACTTTTTAAGTATTTTATTTTAGCATTATCTTCATTTTGGCTAATGTAACTTTTGGAATACCTTAACTTCACAATAGCATTAAATGTTTATTTTTGAAATATGAACAAAATAGCAATCTTAATTATCTTTGGGGTATTTGCATTGGTTGCCCTTATATATTACTCTTTTGATGGTATTGCGCCTAATAGAGATTTCCCTGGGGCCAAAAATATCCAAATAGATAAAAAATGGAATATGCCAATTGTTCTGGAAGAAATTTCTGGAATTTCCTGGATGGATAAAGATCACATTGCATGTGTGGAAGATGAAGAAGCAATTATTTTTATTTATAACCTAACAACTTCTAAAATTGAAAAACAAATAGTATTTGGAGAGGATGGTGATTATGAAGGAATAGCATTGGTAGATAGCGATGCATATGTGCTTAGAAGTGACGGAGTTATTTTTGAAGTTTTAAATTTCCAAAATGATTCTCTTGTAATAAATGAATATTCTACAGGAATGACTAAAGAATATGAATGGGAGGGAATTACTTGGGATAAAAAAAGGAATAGATTACTATTAAGCATTAAAGATAAAGCAGATAAAGAATCCAAACCAATCTATGCTTTTAATTTAAAAACTAAAATGGTAGAAGAGAAGCCAGCATATCAAATAAATTTCAATGATCCTGCATTTAAAATTCTAGAACAAGAAATTAATCAGCAAATTATAGAACCTTCAGAAGTTGCAGTGCATCCTTTTACAGGAGAGATTTATGTTTTAGAAGCAAATAAGCCTAAGCTCTTAATTTTAAATTCGAACGGAACTATTAAAAAACTTCATGTTCTTAGAGAAGAACAGTTTGGGCAACCAGAGGGTCTTACTTTTGATGATCAGGGAAATCTTTATATTTCAAATGAAGGATCTGGAGGTTTAGGAAATATCCTAAAAGTAAACTTGGATAAAGTTCCAGAGAAAAAATAATTTCTAGCTTTTCTGAATTTCTTTAGCTACCGCTTCAACTTCATCTAAAACTCTCAAAAGATTTTCTCCCCAAAGTTTTGCAATATCTTCTTCATTGTATCCTCTTTTTACCAATTCCAGAGTAACATTGAAAGTTTGTGAAGCATCACGCCACCCTTCAATTCCACCGCCACCATCAAAATCTGAGCTAATTCCTACGTGATCAATTCCTATTTTTTCAACTAGATAATCTATATGATCTACATAATCTGAAACATCTACAGGGCCATTTGTTTGTCTCAGTCTTTTAATTTTTTGAGAAGACTTATCCACTATTTTAGAGTACTCCTCCTCGTAAATAGCTTTTTCTACATCGTCTAAACTTCTTATACTATCTCTAGACAATACCATGAATCCAGAATTTTTCCCTTCTTGATTATAGATTGCGTTAACCGCTGCATAATAGCCATTATGTTTGTCAAGATTTACATAGGAACTAAAGGCAACAGTTTGTACTGCACCACCATGCTCTTTAAATAAATCTAAAAGCTCATCATCTAAATTCCTGCTATGGTTACTTAATGCTCTGGCAGAAGAATGAGATGCGATTAATGGAGCTTTAGAAAGTTTGAACATTTGTTTAATTGCTTCCTTAGATGGATGCGAAACGTCTATCATAACTCCCAATCTATTCATTTCTGCAACGGCTTCTTTTCCCAATTCGCTTAAACCATTGTGAAGCCATACATTATCTGCTTCCCCTGTATTAGAATCGCTAAATTGGCTATGGCCATTGTGAGATAGTGACATATATCTAGCTCCTAGATTATAGAATTTTTCTATGTTGGTAAGATCTTCTCCAACAGGGTAAGCATTTTCTACTCCTATCATAGCTACTAATTTCCCATCATTCACTAATTTTCTGACTTCGTTAGAGGAAGTTGCCAGTCCAATTTTATCTGGAGCGATCTCCTCTGTTAGTCTATGGATCGCTTCAAACTTAGACATCGCATTCTTATATGCGGCAGCATAACCAGCTTCATTTAATTTGCCTTGACCTGTATAAACTATAAACCAAGCGACATCTAGGCAGCCATCCATCATTTTAGGAAGGTTCACCTGGGTATTAAGATCTTGCGTGTAATTTTTAGCGGCGGTAAAATTGTTGATATTAATATCATTATGAGTATCTATAGTGATCACTTTTTCGTGAATTTCTTTAGCCTTTTTCCACATTTCAGATTGTTCTTCATTCTGGCCGTAAAAGGAATGGAAACTTAATATACATATTACAAGAACAGATGGGAATTTCATAGAAAGTGTGTTAATTATTAATTTCTTCGGAATTTAATAATTATATTTTACTTGTTACCATAATTATTAATATTGAAATGGTTTTTCACCTAAATTTGATACGATTTTAAAACTATAAATGAAAAAATTAATTGTAGTTAACCACCCGGAAAAATGGAAAATTGCTGTAGATAATATCGCAGTAATATCTTCTCAGGATTATCTTACAAATCCTGAATTTTCCAATCTTAAAAAAGCACGAGTTTTTAATTTATGCAAAGATTATTCTTACCAGTCAAAAGGATATTATGTATCGTTACTTGCAGAGGCTAGGGATCATAGAGCAATTCCTTCAGTAAAAAATATTGTAGATCTTAGAGAGCCCAAACTAGTTAAAATTGTTGCAGATGATTTTGATGACCTAATTCAAAAAAGTCTTAAAAATATAAAGTCTTCTGAGTTTACCTTAAGTGTATATTTTGGGCAAAATGTAGCGCATAAATACAAAGAATTAAGCTCGATGTTTTTCAGGTCTTTTCAGATTCCCTTTTTGAGGATTAATTTTAATTATACCACGAAATGGAATATTAAAAATATCAGGGCTATTTCAGAATCTGAAATTCCTGAAGACCATAAAGATAGTATGCATTTATTTGCTTCAGAATATTTTGCGAAGAAACGATATGATACAGCAAAATCTAATGCTGCAGAATATGATTTAGCAATTCTTGTACAGTCTGGTGATCCTGCTCCTCCTAGTAATACTTTGGCAATAAAGAAATTTACAGAGTTGGCAGAAAAAATGAACTTTTATGTAGAAGTTGTCACCCCAAAGGACCTCTCCAGGTTATCTTCTTTTGATGCCTTACTTATTAGACAGAGTACAGAGGTTAATAATGAAGCCTATACTTTTGCAAGAAAAGCGCAGCAAGAAGAGATTGCAATTGTAGACTATCCCAGTGCTATCTTAAAGTGTTGCAATAAGGTATTTATGGCAGAGGCTTTGCAAAATGCCAATATTCCAACTCCTAAAACGGTTATTGTACATAAAAACAATAAAGCTGAAGTATTAAAGATCACAGGATTGCCATGTGTATTGAAATCGCCAGATTCAACTTTTTCTTTTGGAGTTAAAAAAGCTAAAACCGTAGAAGAATATAATGAGTTAGTTAACTCCATGCTCAAAAAATCTGAACTTATAATAGCTCAAGAATTTTCTTTTTCTGAATATGATTGGAGAATTGGAATTCTAGATAACGAGCCTTTTTTTGCATGTAAATACTATATGGCTAAAGGACATTGGCAAATCTATAACTGGGATGCTTCCATAAAAGACGATCAAGATGGTAATGCAGATTGTTTAGCTATAGAAGATGTGCCTAAAAACGTGATGGATGTTGCATTAAGATCTGCTAAACTTATGGGATTAGGTTTATATGGGATAGATGTTAAAGAAGTAGACGGGGAAGCTTTAGTTATAGAAATAAACGATAATCCAAATATCGATGCTGGAGTAGAAGATAGATATTATGGCGATGAAGTTTATATTAAAATCCTTACGGCATTAAAGAACAGATTAGAAAAAAAATAATATGAGTTATCGGCTTTTTGAAGTATTTGGGATAGAATTGGAATACATGCTCGTAAAGACTACCAATCTTAAGATTACCCCAATCGTAGACAAATTAATGATTCTTAAAAATGGTTCTATAACTTCAGACGTTTCTAATGGCAAAATAGAATGGAGTAATGAGTTGGTTGCTCATGTGGTTGAACTTAAAACAAATGGACCAACAAGACAATTGGAAGATCTGGATGAATTATTTCATAAAAACATCAAAGAGATCAATAAATTACTGCTTGCAGAAGACGCAACATTAATGCCAACTGCCTCACACCCTCTAATGGATCCTGAAAAGGAAATGAAACTATGGGAGCATGATTATAGTGAGATTTATTCTTTATATAACAAGATCTTTGATTGTAGAGGGCATGGGTGGAGTAATGTGCAAAGTATGCACCTTAACTTACCTTTTTTTGGAGACGAAGAGTTTGGAAAATTACATGCTGCTATTAGGGTTCTACTTCCCATTATTCCTGCTCTAAGTGCCAGTTCTCCTATTTTTGATGGAAAAATTACGGGCTTTTTAGATAGTAGGATGGAAGTCTATAAAACCAATCAGAAGGAAATTCCTGAAATGACAGGGAAGGTAATTCCAGAACAAGTATTTACTAAGGAGGATTATATTAAAAGGATCTTTGAGCCTATTAATAAAGCCATTGCCCCTTATGATACAGATAAAATTCTCGACAAACATTTCCTTAATTCACGAGGTGCAATAGCTAGATTTGATAGAAATGCAATTGAAATTCGAGTTATAGATATACAAGAATGCCCAAAGGCAGATATCGCTATAGCGGTTTTAATAATTGAAACTTTAAAACTCTTAGTTTCAGAAGAACTAGTTTCTCTACAGGATCAGAAGAATTGGCATGAGAATGATCTTTTTGCCATCTTTAATGATATAATAGAGGATGCTGAAAACACCCAAATAACTGATTCCAGATTCTTAAATTTATTTGATGTTACTTCAGAATGCACCGCAGGTGAATTGTGGGAATCTTTATACCAGAGGGTTTCAGATGGAATTTCTCCAAAACATAGAAAATCTATTGAATTTATTCTGTCTAAAGGAAGTTTAGCAACAAGAATTCAAAAAGGACTTTTGAATGATTATTCCCATGCTCATATAAATTCTGTCTATTCAGAATTAGTTAGCTGCCTAGAAAACAATAAATTTTATAATCCATGAAATTAGTTTTTACCTGTGAGCATGGTGGGAATGAAATTCCTAAAAAATACCAAGTCTTATTTGTGAATGCTATTGATGCTCTTAATTCTCATCGAGGAATAGATTATGGGTCCTTAGATCTTTTTAAATTTTGTAAATCTTTAAGTGATTTTTCTAAATCTAATACTGTAAGTAGATTATTAATTGAGCTAAATAGATCTAAACACCATCCAAAATTATTTTCAGAGTTCTCAGCAACCCTAAATTTAGAAACCAAAGATAATTTGATATCTGTAATCTATGCGCCTTATAGAGACAAGGTTGAAGCCGAAATTTTAAAACTCATTAAAACAGGGGAGGAGGTAACACATATTTCATTTCATAGTTTTACACCTGTTTTAAATGAAAAAATCAGAAATTCCGATATTGGCATATTATACGATCCATTCAGTAATTCTGAAAAACTACTCAGTAAAAAACTGAAGGAATATTTTCAATATGAATTACCCGATTTTAATATTAGATATAATTATCCTTATTTAGGTACAGCCGATGGCTTTACTACTTATTTAAGAAAGAAATTTCCCGAAAACTATGCTGGGATTGAGTTGGAAATCAATCAGAAATTTATAGGAATAGACAATATGTTTCCACCAAAATTGAAATCAGCAATTTTTAATGCTTTGCTCAAGCTCAGAGAAGTTAAATAATTCTAAAAATAAAAAAACCTCATAATTAGATTTGTATTACTTGTACAAAATCAAATTATGAGGTAAATAATCTAATGATCGATTATTACTTGATCTCTACTACTTCAAGATCAAAAATAAGGTCTTTTCCTGCTAAAGGATGATTTCCATCTACTACAATAGTTTCATCTTTAACTTCAGCAACCAAAAGATTCATTTCTTGACCATCAGGTCCTTTAGAAACTAATCCCATTCCAACTTCTGGAGAGATTTCTGGTGGTAATTGACTTTTTTCAACTTCCTGGATCAATTCTGCACGTGGCTCGCCATATGCTTCAGTCATTGGAATATTGATTGTTTTTTTCTCATTCAATTTCATATCGATAAGACCATTTTCAAAACCAGGTATTAATTGACCTTGACCTAAAGTGAATTCGATAGGATCTTTTCCTTCTGAACTGTCAAAAACTTGTCCGTCTGCTAATTTTCCTGTGTAATGTACTTTTACCGTGTCTTTCTCTTTAACTTGACTCATAAATGTGTTTTTTCAATTTCTAAAAATATGCAAACTTCAATATTGAGATTTACATGTTGTTATTTCTTAAGGTGCCATAACCTTGCCAAAGTCTAGAGACATCATTTAAGACCAATTTCTACTCATATAAAAGCTATAATCATACTTTTGAGCCTAAAAACTGCCTATAATAGTGCATATATTTTGTAAATTGAGTTTTAAAGATGCTATTATTACAGGCTTTAACAATAATCGGTAATTATGTCAGTTATTATCTATATTCAAAAAATAAGAGCAATGACTAGATTATTTCTGGAAATTTCATCTATTTCTTTTTTCGCATTTTTTATGACACTATATGTGAGTTGTAAAGAACCTAAAGAAACTAATGTAGAAGCCATGAATTGGAAAACGGTAGAAGTTACTGCTAGTGCATATAATTCTTTGACATATCAAAATCAAGGTAATCCAAAAATAACCGCTTGGGGAGATACTTTAAAACCAGGAATGAATGTGATTGCGATCTCTCGAGATCTAATGAAAAAGGGGATGGTTTATAATACTCCCGTGAAGATTGATGGTTTATCTGGAATTTTTTTCGTTAAAGATAAAATGCATCATCGCTGGAGAAATAAAATTGACATTTATATGGGAGTAGATGTTCAAAAAGCAAAGAACTGGGGAAGAAAGAAAATAAGTATACAGTATCTAGCTCAAAATGATAGTCTAGTGGAAAACTTAGATTTATAAATCTTAAAAAATTTCATGGCAACCAATAGTGTTTCTCTATCTTATTTTAAAATCCTTAGATTTTCTTTAGTTTTACTTTTTAAATTAGCGCTTTCTAATTAATTAATTTAGGTAGGTTGTTAGTAAAATAAATATGAGAGAAAAGATTATTGATTTCTTACGCGGACTACAATCTATTTTAAGGAATAAATTCCACCAGTACAATCACAAACTGCCCTATATAATATCTATTATCTTGGCATTGATTATAGTTGTTGTGGGGATTAATGTTTTTATAGAATTAACCAATACCCTTAATAGTGATCTTATTGCTAAGTACGATGCGGCTATTACAGAATATGTGATATCTTTTAGAACCCCCTTTTTAAATAAAATTCTTCAATTTATAACTAATCTTGGCGACCTTTATGGTTACATCGTAGTAACAACAATATGTTCACTTTTCTTCTTTTTCAAATTTAAGAACTGGCGCTATGTCGCTCAACTAGTATTTGTTATAATCGTTTCGGGACTTTCAAATCTTGCTTTAAAGGAAGTGATAAATCGTGCGAGACCGACTGCAGAACACTTAGTTTCTGTTCAAACCCTAAGTTATCCAAGTGGTCACGCTATGAGTGCCACAGCATTTTACGGTTTTTTAATTTATTTATGTTATTTTCTGAAGATCAATAAGTGGTTAAAAGGAATTCTAATCTTTATATGCTCCTTTCTTATTGTTAGTATTGGTATAAGTAGAATTTATTTGGGAGTTCATTTCCCTTCCGACATTGCCGGAGGTATAATAGCAGGAACTATTTGGGTTATGTTTTGTGTGCTTATATTCAATATTATTGATCTTTTCCGAAGAGAAGAAGAACGTAAAGCTTAAGGTCTCCAAATAATTAGTTAAGTCCTAAATGTCCTAAGAGAAACCATAAGATTATAAATACTATTACAATACCAAAACAACCACATCCTCCACCAAATTTCTTGGCACCCCAGCCTGCTAATAGTGCTCTTAAAATATTTTTCATTACCTTAATTTTTTAATTGTTTAAAAATAGAAAGAAGGTGTAAATTACATTTAGTGTTTAAGAAAAATTTAATTAATTATAAATAAATGCCTTCTCATTTTATATTTTTTTTACAATTCTTAAAGATTAATTTAATTAAATTTGAAAAAAAAATTATTTTATGCAAATCAGAGATAAAGAAGACAACCAATCTGAAGATTATATTTTACAAAATAATAAGAAAACAAAATTTGGAGTTTTCTTTATTTTAATAGTATTAGTTATTCTTGCAGCAGGTGTTGCAATGACTGGTGTTTATTTTGATGTTTGGTAAGATTAAATTATCATGATATTTTTATTTCATTAAGTAATAAAAATGCCTGATTTATATATTCCTTCTCAAGGAATAATGCAAAATAATTGGAAGTAGAGATCATCTCAAAAACAGGAATTCCCTCATAAGCTAAAAGCTTAAAAATATAAAAGTAAAGACCTACAGTTTTAGAACTGTTTTTTGGTAATGCGATAGTAATACTAGATAATTCACTTTTTACAGATACCAGTGTTTCATTTTTAAAAAAATCTGCAACTCTTTCTTTGAGATCTGTAGAAACCAAAATATTACTCTCTTGGTAAGTACTGGAGTAATTTAAATAAACTCCTATTTGATCTTTAACTGAATTCATTAGTAAAGCCTGATTTCCAAGCAAGGTATTTGAGTTTAAATAAGTGAACTCTGTGATTCCAGATCTAACCACAATATCTCCCATTTCCCTTAAATTTGCATTTTTTAAAAGATTTCGTTGTGGAGAATATCTTCGCAAAGCCATAATAATAGAGCCCTGCTTAACAGGTTTTCTCAAGATCTTTTCTACTTCTGGCTGTAAATGCTCTGCCAATGCGCTAAAATTTATGAGATCTTTTGATAAGGCATCATCTAAAAATGGTTGATGTCTAAGCATGCTGTGTACACAGGAGGTTATAGTGTTCATTGTTAAATAATATACATTTTGTGTAAATATATATAAATTCTAATTGTTTTTTCTTCATTGTTCCAACTCTCACTAATTATGCACTTTAAATTATAAAATATGCGTGTATTAAAATTTGGAGGAACCTCTGTAGGAACTGCAGAAAGTATATTAAATGTTCGTGAGATTATTCAGTCCATACAAGGACCTAAAATGATCGTACTCTCAGCAATGTCTGGAGTTACTAATTATTTGGTAGATATAACCAACTTAATTAAATCGAAAGATCAGCAGCAAATACAAATATTAAATACTGAACTTAAAACTAAACATTTTGAGCTTCTAGATAAATTGATAACTAATCAAACTAATAATACGGCTGTTAGGAATGGTTTAAATATTTTATTTAAAGAATTTGATGACTTATTATTAGAAGAGTATTCTGAAAATAATACAAATAGAATTCTAACCTATGGGGAAAGTTTACTTACATACATCTTTTCAGAATATCTATCTACTTTTAATATAGCTAATACTCTTCTGGATGCTAAACGCTTTATGTATGTAGCAAATCTGGAAAATCCTGATACGAGTAAGATCGCAAGTAGAATTGCACCTTTATTAAAAAGCACGGGCAATGATGCAATATATATAACTCAAGGATTTGTAAGAATAGACAAACATAATCGTGTGAGTACTTTAAAACGAGGAGGCAGTGATTATACTGCTACTATACTCGGGGCTGCATTAAATGTAGAGGAAGTTCAAATTTGGACAGATATAGACGGCTTTCATAATAACGATCCAAGATATGTGGAAGACACACACCCTCTATCTAATCTAACCTTTGAAGAGGCAGCCGAACTTGCGTATTTTGGAGCTAAAATTTTACACCCGCAAACCATTTCTCCAGTCATAGATAAGAACATTCCAATCTATCTAAAAAATACTTTTACACCAACATTGCCGGGAACTAAAATATCTTCAGAAATTAATGCAAGTGGACTCAAAGCAATTTCAGCAAAGGATGGAATTACGGCTATAAAAATAAAGTCTAATAGAATGTTGATGGCTCATGGTTTTCTAAAGAAAATATTCGAAATATTTGATAATTTGGAAACTGCAATTGATATGATCACCACTTCAGAAATAGCAATTTCCCTGACCATAGATGATACAAAAAATTTAGACCTTATCTTGGATCAACTTGAGGGATGTGGGGATATTACCGTAGAAATGAACCATAGTATTATTTGTATTGTTGGAGAAGATCTTATTAATGATCCAAATACTTTTAGATTATTCGAAATTTTAAATGAAATACCTGTACGTATGATATCTTATGGTGGAAGCTTTAATAATGTGTCTCTTTTAGTTTCCACAGAAAATAAGGTAAGTGCATTAAAAGCATTACATAAAACACTATTTCTTCAGAAAGAAAAAGAATTGGTTTCTCTTTAGAATATCATAATGATCTGAAACTTTTTATACAAAAACAGAAAATTCATTTAGCAAAATTGCGTTGATGAGAAATCTTGATTACCGAAGAATTACAACTTAATTTTGTGTATTCTCTGTAATAATAGCAGTATTCGATTTACAAAATATTTAACCGCGGAAAGTTCTATTACTAGAGTATATGGATTAATGATTTCAGTAAACAGAATCTATCAATAACAATAATTTTAATTATCAATTGAAGATTTTAAATTTTCTAATTCTGTCTTTACTTCAATATATTTGGATAAATACTGAGTACTCTTTAGCCTATGATGCATAAGCATATTACCAATAAAGTTGTTTTCTCTATGCTTAGTTAGCTTCTCTTTAATCTTATTCAATCGGTTGTCCATGATTGTATAATACACCTCTTTATTGTAGCGTTTATTTATAAGCTGATATCCATTAATTTGAGATTCTTGCCAGAGCGTTTTTGTGGTATAAAGCTTAATGGCTGCCTCAGCAAAGCCTTCTGGATTATTTTCTATAAAGCCGTTCCATGGAAGTCCTCCTTGCATACCCTCGGCACCTAAACTAGTGGTAACTGTTGGGGTACCACATAGCATGGCCTCGGTGAGTTTGCCCTTTAATCCAGCTCCAAATCTTAATGCAGCAAGACTAACTCTGGATTCTCTCATAACTACTTCAGCATTTTCAACCCTTCCTTTTACATGAAAATTTTCTTTAGAATTATTTAATTGAAGTATAGAAGCAATAGGATATGCTCCGTAAACTTGGAGTGCAGCATTTGGAAGTGTTTTTCTAATTATCGGCCAGATATCCTTTTTTAGAAACCTCACAGCATCTACATTAGGTTTATGTTTAAAATTCCCGATGCTAATAAAATTTTGTCTTTTTTCAAAAGAGGGGAGAAGTTCAATTTCTAATTCAGTTAAGTTGTTAAATAAGAAAGGAATATAAAGCAGAATATTTTCTGGAACCTTAAAAGTCTCTTTTAACAAATTCATTTCTATTTCAGAAATAATTAGACTTATATCGCATCTATAAATACTTGCGACTTCGCGTTTTGCTAATTCAGAATTAGTAATAGAACTTACCGTATTACCTTCTTTCTCTCTATGGTTCCGCAGAAAGTGTAAATCTTCGGTATCTAATATTTTTATTGAATTTGGAGAATTTTTACTAACTCGCCATCCAAACTGTTCTTCCATCATAAACCTATCAAAAAGAACGATCTCCGGCTGAAGTTCTTCAATATAGGTATCAAAACTGCTATTATTTAATTCAATTTTTACTGAAGAGATTCCAAGTTCTGTTAGATCTGATGCAAATACAGAAGGTGCAGCTGTAGTTCCAAAAATCACTGTATAATTAGAAGAAGTGAAATATTCCAATAACTGAAGCATTCGCTTTCCAGCTGCAGAAGAATTTGGCTCTGGCCAAACATAACCTATCACTAATACAGTAGACATTTTTTTTCTTCAAAAATACTTGATTATTTTTAAGTGATAGAGTCTAAACCGTGAAAGTTCCCGAAAGTAGTAACGAAGCCACGATCCAAAGTACTAAAGATACCGATCCTCCAATTATTAAAAAATGCTTGAATTTGTACATCCCCATCCCATAAATTAAGGTGTTTGTTTGATAACCTACGGGAGTGAAAAAACTAAAATTAGCGGCAAACATAATTGCCAAAATAAAAGGTTTTGGATCTAAATTCATAGTGGTTGCGATGGTTATGGCAATAGGCGTAATAATTATAGCTGTTGCATTATTAGAAACAAAGCCACTTAAGATCATAGTAACTAAAAATAGAATTCCTATAATGATGGTGCTAGATTGCTCTGTGAAAACGGCTAATAAATGGCTCGCAATCCACATATCTGCACCGCTATTACTCATTGCAATTCCTAGAGGGATCATTCCAGCCAATAAAAAGATCACCTGCCAATTAATTTGAGAATAAGCTTTCCCAAGATCAAGACATTTTGTGAAGATCATTAAGAATACTCCAACCAAAGCACTTTGTAATATTGGGAATATTGAAAATGCAGATAGAGAAACTACAACTATTAAAATACCCAAAGAGATGAGTCTCTTGGATTTCTTCTTTACTTCTATTTCCTGGTGTTGCTGTAGAATTGTGATATTATCTACTTTTCCCAGTGCAGAAAGTGTTTTGGCAGATACTTCAACCAGTAATCTATCTCCCACACGAAGTTCTATCTCATCTCTCTTTTTACTAAAAATTCTATCCTCTGGATGTCTAAAACTGCTTCTTTTTTTAATAGCCAGCGGTATGGCTCCTTGTAGATCGAAATTCCCAACAGATTTAATGCTTTTGCCTATTAACGGGGAGTTGGGTAACATTAAGATCTCAACAACTTGTATATTTTCTTCCAGACCCTCAGCATCTGTAATTGGAAGAGTGAACTTTTTTGTGTCCTCTTTAATTACAGAGAAACCTTCGTGTTCTTTAAATACGACAAGATTTTCAAGATTACACCTTAAAAGTAATTGATCCTTGGCTTTAAGAATAGTGTATTTACCTGGTCTATCGTTAATGATTCCATCTCTTTTTAGACGTAATATCTCTATGTCCATATTGTCATGGAAAAATGTGTCCATGATCTTTTTACCAATTACTTCAGAATTTTTATTGATGATTACTTTAGTAATATATTCATCTAGGTTATAAATTTTATTAATATCTGATTTTCCTTTGTTCGGTAGAAATTTATATAAGAGACTAACAATGATTATGGTAATAAATAAAAATATTACCCCATATTTAGTGAACTCGAAAAAGGTAAAGCGTTCTACACCTTTTTCAATAGCTATTGCATTCACAATAAGATTAGTAGAAGTCCCCATTAAGGTGCAACTTCCACCAATAATTCCAGCAAAAGATACTGGTAATAATAATTTTTCGCTTGGTATATTATATTTTGCAGAGAGTTCTGTAATTACTTTAATAAATACAATAACTACAGCGGTAGTATTGATAAAAGCAGAAACACTTCCCGCAATTAGCATAAAAACAGGGATCATTAAATAAATAGGAAGGCCCTTTAAATTTTTTAATCCATTAGAAAGCCAGCTTATCACCCCATTTGTCTCTAATCCAATAGCGATTATCATTAAAGCTAATACGGTAATTGTGGCGGGATTAGCAAAACCAGAGATTGCTTCTTCAGGAGTGATCAATTTAGTTAGCAAGAGGCTAACCATAATGAAAAATGCAATTTTATCTACAGGGAAAACCTCCAGCGCAAAAAGGATGATAACAATACCAAGAATTATAAAAATTAAGATAATTTCAATAGACATACCCTATAATATTTAACGTTATGCTAAGCTTGGGATAGATAAGATAAAAATTCGTGTTCAAATAATGAGAGGCAATCGTAATTTAATGCTTATACTTTGCATGTCTTTCTTTAAGCATTTTAGAATTAAGATCTTTTCTATTATTTAAAACTGTTTTTCCAAACCATGTATGATATTTCTGGGTATCTAAAAAGTCTACATTTAACGCAAACCATTCTTCATCTGAAAATTCTTTATTAAAAAAATGCTCCCATTCTGCTCTTAGCCGCTCATTTCTGAAAATATAACTTTCCAAACCTAGATGATACAGATCTGCATCACAAAGGATTTTCTCAGCCTTTGTCTTAGGGTTTTGAGGCATTTTTGTTGCCATTATACAGTTCTGTACAATTTCTATTTTGCTTTCGGGATAATCATTTTCTTTAAGGAATGCTGTAGCATGAATAACACTTTGCTCTTCATGATTCATATAAGTTTCCGCCATTCCCGTATCATGAAATAATGCAGCTATTAAAATTGGCTCCAGTTCAGACCCATAAACTTCCTCATAATTGGCAATAGTTTTTACATATTGATATACATCATCTGTATGCTGAACACTATGAAAAGGAAGTGTTTTACACCGACTATTATTTAAAAAATCGATACAATGCTCATAAGTCTTAGAAACTAAATTCGTTTTATTAAATCCTTTTAAAAAATTAAGAGCCATTTGTAAATATTATTTCAGTTTCTAAAATCTTTAAACGATTTTATTATATAAAATTTGAGAAGAACTAATAACAAAACTTCGTTTCTAAATTTACGAGATTTCAGGTAATACTTCAGTTAATTAAACTTTTTAACCTTTTATTATGTTATTACTTTTTCTGCCGAAATATTATAATTTTTACTTTTACGGTGCAACAACTTTATGTTGTAATTATATTAAATGTTTCCTAATTTGAAAAAACATCTAAAATTAAATTATGAGTAGAGGATTTGTGAAGGAAGAGGATCAAGAAGAAGCACCTTTTATACCAGCAAGATCGGTTTTGCCTCCTGGGGAAATAAATTATGTCACTCCAATTGGTTATGATAATCTAAAAAAGGAAAAGGAAGAATTGGATAACAGTATTGTTAATTTAGAGTTGGAGGAAGGTAAGGAGCGAAGACATACGTTGGCGATTTTAAATGGAAAATTAAATTTATTGAATGATAGAATTTCATCTGCAAGAATCTTAGATCCAAAAGCGCAAGCTAAAAATGAAATTAGGTTTGGAGCCTTGATCTCTTTTAAATTTTTAACAGGTGATCAAAAGGGATCAGTTAAAGAATTTCAGATAGTGGGTGTAGATGAAGCAAATATTAAGGAAAATAAGATTGCATTTGTAGCACCGTTAGCAAAGGCGCTAACAGGTAAAAAAGTAGATGAGAAAACGGAAGTATTTATGGCAGGCAAGATGCAGGAGTTAGAAATACTTAGTATAAAATATTAGTTGGATTGCTTTTCTAAAATGAATTCCAAATCATCCACAATATCTCCAAATTCAGATTTTTCTATAGTAAACTCTAGTTCAGCAGGATTTGCTATATAGCCGATCTTTTCCAGTTGTTCAGGATCTATTACAGCCTTATACTTTCCTGTCTTTAAACCCAAATAAGTAAAGTAACCATCGCCTTCTGTTAGAAATTTTCCTACTAACTCATTGTTCATGTTAAATATGTGAACAGAAATTCTCCCTTGTCCTTTAGTTCCGTTTTCATCCTTTACGTAAACCATTCCCGAAACTTCTCCCAACACCTTTACAGGTATATAGATAGTTTTAAATTGATTTGGAACAGTCTCTAGTGCTATTATTGGGTTATTAATTTTCCAAGCAATATTATCTAAACTTAATGTATCCACCTGAATTATAAAATTGGTATAAGGTTGTAAGTCATAAATTCTAAGTTGAGTTTTATCTTTATTATAAGTAACACTACCTCCAAGGTTTTTTATTGTCAATCCTGGAACACTAGGTTCCGATTCTTCTCGTACATTATTATCATTATAATCTAAAAACGGAATAATTGTCACAGCACCTTTTCCTACACTGCTTCTATCATTCGAGGAAATATACCCGGTTGCATCATCAAAAAGGAAGCTTCCTCTTGCAGATTCAATAAAAGTGGAATTTGAATTCCCTATTCTCGATGTAAATGATGTTTGGGTAAAATTCAAATTATACCTTAGACCGATCTCAAAAATCTGTGTATTTCTTAAAAAATTGTTTTCGAATCCAACATTAACAAATCCACGTTTTAAAAAGGGTCTTTCTAATCTTACTATCATATTGGTAATAGCATTGTCACTAAAATCATATTGTATTTGAGGTGATAAAAGCAATTGATATGGTAATCTATAGGTTTGAGATAGAGTACTATAAATTGTAGGAGTTTTAGATCGCTCATTAAACAATCCATACGTTGTAAGATTTGTACTAATTCCGAAAAAAGATCCAGACATTAAAAATTGAGCTGATGTGAATTTTGTTGTAGGAAGTATAATTTGATTTATACTGAATCTAGAATAAGTGGTAAAAAATTTAGTTCTAATAGGTAGCGATAAACTTATTTTTCTCTCCTCTAAATAATTATAATTAATAGAAGTCTGATCTTTATTATAATTTATATAATTAAAATCTATTTGAAAACTTGAAGGAGTTCTATAGCTTAATAAAGCTTCAGATTTTACACCATGCATATATTCTCCAGAGAAAAGTAAATTGGAAGAGATTTTTAATGAAGTATTCAAAAAAGGCATAAATTCACCGGAAGTAACATCAGACAAATATTCTACTCCTCCACCTAAGGTAAAACCATTAGAAATACCGTAGTTCAAATTAAATCTGGAGAAACGATCATTATCTTCGTTTTCTACTATTCCAGCGCTAAAGGTGTATTCAAGTTCCTTTTTAGGTATAAAGTTGTAAGGAATATTAATTATACGTTCCTCCGTTCGTTCTTCTCCATAAGGCCCATAAAATCTCAGATTTACAATGGTATTTCCATACATTAATGGAACCTCAAAGCTAAAAAATCCAGATGCATCTGCTTCTGTAAAATTTATCAGCACATTATTAACGTATAATTCAACTGTCCATCTAGGATCGGTGACATCTGTAAGAGTATAGGAACCAAAAGATCTTCTGTTAATTACTGGTGTATTAGTTAATTGTATTCCAACTACAGGGGCAAAAAGAGAAGAAGTAGCTCTAGAAAAGATTTTACCCGCAGTAACTTGTTTGAAAAGTTTACTATTATTGTTTACATACTTCCATTGATAAAATTGATTTTTAGCAGTGAATGGGACACGTGTGGAGTAGTTTAAGAGAACATTGGTTTCCCCACCAGCTATCATAGTTCCCAGACCAAGATTAAATCTATTATCATTAGTTCCATTAGTTTGCTGAGTTGTTACTACCGACCAATCTGCCATTCCTGCCCTAAAAAAGGGGTATTTTCTTTCTATTAATGTATCGGGAGTCACAAAGCCTCTAAGTTCATTTAGATTTTGGCGAATATTTAATAGTCGTAGTTCTTTTACCTTTGGAAGTTCAATATCGGTCTCTAAATTAATGGAAAGATCACGGAAATTAAATTTAGTATAAAGCCCGAATATCTCACCAAAGAGTGAAGATCTAAAGTAGAATGTAGTTGCGGTAAGAATATAATCTGTTGGCTTAATTATAAAATCTTCCCCTTTATATATAACTTTTAGTTTCTGAATATCGAATTTAAATGAATTATTAGGGTTTATAATAAACCCAGTAATTTCTGCCGGGCTGTTTCCTACGTCATTTTTTAAATCTAAAAAATCCAAAAAATCTGCAACCGCTATGTAAGCCTCTTGATTTTTAATTGCAACTGGCATCTCGGTAACTCCTAATTTAGAAACTCGCAATTCAACTGGAAATTCATCATATTCCTGCGCAGAACAATTAATATTACCTAAAAATATAACGGTGAGAAGTACCAAATAGACCTTAAGTGTATTTTTGCTTTCAATAAATAAATTATAAAGAGAAAATTGTTTGTGGATCAAGACTTGCTTTCTATAGGGTAGTTATTGTTGAATAAAGGTAATATCAATAGTACCGCTGTATGAACCCGCCCGGTTGCTATTAATTGTACCTAATTGTAAAGTGCCACCTATTTTAATTTCATTTATGCTTGTGGATTGGGCTGTCGTAATAAATGTTTTATTTTCACTATAGGTTAAATCCTTTAAAACTATCTGATCTCCGCTTGTTCCAGTTAAAATAAAACTTGGAGGATGAGATATAGTTACCAAAGTTCCTGGAATTGCTGTAACTTCAAAAAGGGCGGAAGTAACAGTGGGTCCAAGATTTAAAAGTACCACATCACCGGTGGGATTTCGAAGTCCGTCGGGTGAAACTATTACAGTACCACCTGAGACCCCAACAGTGAAAGTTCCAAAATTTAGATAACGGGCAGTTCGAACTTCAACTTGAATAGGAATAGGTGGATTTTCTTGAGCGAAAACTGTGACTCCAGATGAAAACATGAATAGTGCGAATACCAGATTTTTAACCAGGTTTATTTTACGTGCAAATGATAAATTTAAATTTTTCATTTCTGAATTATTATCTTTTTAGAGAATTTCTGGCCTTCCCAGCTTAAGTTAATAAAGTAAAGCCCTGAGCTTTTTATCCCATCTAAACTAATAGTTTCATTACCAGATACCTTCTTGATATCTAAAATTTGACCAGTTACCGTAGTTGCCATTAATACTCCAGACATTCCATTTTCTAGATTCAAGTTAACATATACCTTTCCATTTAATGTTTCTATACTGAATGGTTCATCGAAAGCTAAGGCTGGATCTGTTAATTCATATTCAGAAAATATTAAAAAGAATCTTGAGTTATGTTCTCCAGCTTTAATACGGAAATTATACTCTGGTATTTCTGAAAGATTCTGACCAATTCTTTTAACGTCATCAATAAGATACACAAAGAAATTAGACGGGAGATTTTCTATGTTTTTAAGACGGATACTCATTTCTCCATCCATTTCAGAACGTATTCCCAAAGGAATTCTCTGATTTGCAGTTTTAAAAGAGGCAGGCAATGCATTAATGGATAATTTTACACTTTTTGAGGAGATGCTATAAAGATTGGGAACACGCTCATCTGTATTCATTAATTTTAACGCATCCATGTCCTTTTCAAAACCTTCTTTTGCATAAGAATCAAAATAGATAACCATGGCATCCTTTGCGAGGTTATCCTTAATTCCTGCAGAAAGTCTAATAAGAGAAATTGGGTTGGGTTCTGTTTTTTTAATGAATTGTTGCGTAAAATTATTTACTCTTACTTCATTTGTTGAAGCCAAAATTCCACTAGTTTCTGAACTATCATCTCCACCATCACTTACATGTACAAAGAAACCTTGCATTGATGGAATTATATTAGAAGAACCACCATCATCACTAGAAACATTATTTACGTAAGAGGTATATGTTCCTTTGTATTGGCTGTTTGCAGAAAAGAAATAGATGCCATCATCAATGTTAGTTTTGGTCCAGCTCGATGCATCCCAGTCTATTGGAGAAGGGTAGGGGTTTCCTACTAAGTTGTAACCATCTGTATAGGTTCCATTGGTATTTTTTAATTGACGTTGAAAATTCCCATTATTTACAATCCCGTTAAGTTCAACTGTCACTTCTAATCCAGCAGTCCCAAAATTAAATGCATATCCTTCCAGAACGCCTAATCCGAAAGTAGAATTATTATAAGATTTCCAACCAGTAATATCATTCCCACTACCATCGGTATTATCTTCACTGTAAGAATAAACCTGAGGAAAGGTAGCGTTAAGATCTACATAAGATGAAAAATCTCCCACAGTAGTATTGTTGAATGGACTACTAAAATATTTATATCCTATAGCGGAATCTAAGTAACGTTGCATTTTTACAGATCCAACAATTTGCCCATTTCCAGAACCATCTATTAATGCTGTCTGAGTACTGTTTGAAATAAGGCTAAGCAAATTTCCTGTGTTAAATTGCCCATTCTCAGCTCTAAGGAATCCTGTTATTTCCAAGGCATTATTAGAATTAACTCCAGCATTATTATTTATAATTAAATTTCTAATCCTATTGGAAACAAACGTATTAGCAGGAATTGTTTGTGAGTTCACTCCTTCCATTGCAATTGTACCACTTAGACTATTAATAGTTCCCGTATTAGTAATAGATCCAGCTATTCGCATTGTATTATCCATTACAGTCAATGAAGTTCCAATTTGCAATTCAAGATCCTTAGCCATTCCATTTGCACCAGAATTTAAAACAGGATAATTTGTTAATCCTGAATTTATAATAACATTGGTTTGAAGGCTTGGAACTGTATTACAAGACCAATTAGACGCTGTATTCCAATCTGTACTTGTTGCACCTGTCCAGTTAAATGTATTATTCACAACCACATCAGTGTTTGCCTCAATACTTGTGCAACCGTCCACAGTTACCGTGACCATATAATTTCCTGCTATTAATGCATTTGCATTGGCAAGTGATGGGTTTTGTGAATTTGAAGTAAAACCATTTGGGCCTGTCCAGGAATAGGTCGCATCTGAAATAAAACTTGATGTTAAATCAATAGTTCCTCCGATACACACAGGACTATTACTACTAACAATAGGTGCGGTTGGAATGGTGTTTACTGTTGCTAATACAGCAGATCTCGAACTCGAAATACATCCAATTGATGTTGCATCTACATAATAAGTGGTATTTGAGGAAATATTTGGAGTTGTGAACGTCGTACCCGTTCCTAAACTCGCTCCACCAGTTGCTGCTGCATACCAATTAATTGTCCCTGTAGAAGCTGTGGCTCCTAAAACAACTGTACCTGTACCACATCTCGATCTAGGTGTTGAACTTGTAATTGTTGGAATGGGATTTACTTTTGCTAGTACAGCAGACCTTGAGCCCGTAGTACATCCATTTGATATTGCATCAACATAATAAGTGGTATTTGAGGTAATACTTGGAGTTGTGAATGTAGTACCTGTACCTAAACTCGCTCCACCATTTGCAGCTACATACCAATTAATCGTCCCTATAGAAGCTGTGGCTCCTAAAACAACTGTGCCTGTACCGCATCTTGATCCTGGTGTTGTACCTGTAATAGTTGGAATGGTATTTACTGTTGCTAGTACAGCAGTTCTCGAACCCGAAATACATCCATTTGATGTTGCATCTACATAATAGGTTGTAGATGTCGAAATATTTGGAGTTGTAAAATTAGATCCTGTACCGAGAATGCTCCCTCCAGATGCTACAGAGTACCATTTTAATATTCCAGTTGAGGCAGTTGCGCTTAAAATTACACTACCGGCACCACATCTCGATCTTGGGGTAGTAGAATTGATTGATGGATTTGCATTCACAACCACAGTAGTAGTTCCCAGATTACTTGAACAAGAATTTACGATAGCCTTTACTCTATAAATTCCAGACATTGCAACTGTTGAATTTGTGATGATTGGATTTTGGGTACTGCTTGTAAAACCATTTGGCCCTGTCCATTCATAACTCGCACCTGTAATAGTACTCGCTGTTAAATTAATTATTCCCCCAGAGCATACAGGACTATTACTATTTGCCGTTGGGGCTAAAGGTTTGGCTTTAATCTCAAATTGATTTGATGGTTCTGAAACTACATCTGGTTGATTACTTTCAATTCTTATTTGGTATAACGCTGGAGTATAATTATTTGGTATTTGTATGGATAATGTAACTATTTCTGAACTAGTTGAATAATTGTTTGCCGTGGAAGAAGATACAACTGTAAATTCAGCATTATTCGTAGTATAAACTCTATAAGAAGTATTTGTAGTAAAACCTTTACCATTGTTCGCATTTGCACCATTTCCATCAACAGTTGTAAACACGATGTTAGCTGTGGTCCCTGCACAAATTGAATTATTAATTGCCGGGGCTTGGATAACAGGCTGACCTTGAGAATAAATTGAAATGTTCGCAGTGAGAAAAAATGTAAACAAGATATTAATTAGATAAAAACACTTCCCTAATTTATATGTTGATTTATTCAAAAGGTAATTTTTTACCATAAAAATCTATTTTACAAACAGTTCAAAACTGTAGGTCAATCTTTCTGAATTATAAAATATTTCTCGTTTATTTCAAGTCAAATTTGGCTTCGCCTAAAAGTTTTCCCTCTTCTGTTTTATAGATAATATTTAATTTCCCTTTAGTCAGGTCTATCAATTCTACGTTTTGAAGCTTCATCGAAAAATCTCGTTTTGTATTAGGTGTATAAACAGCCATTCCACGCACTTTTCCTATTTCTGTGTTTGTTCCATCTGGAGAAATGTGTTCTACACTAAGCTCTCCATAAACTGACATGTTCCCAGTTCGGTTGATGATCAGTGATAAGATAATTTCCTCCTCTTCTTTATTAAGTTCTATTCCACTCAATTCTATTGATGTAGTAGAGGAACCCTCTCTAATTATTACTGGAATGCTAATTCCAAAAACGGTTTTAATATTTATTGAAATCCCATCTGCTTGCTCTGAATTTAATTCTCCAAGTGCAGTTTGTTTTTCAATAGCCCTGAAATAAAGATGAGAGCGGTATTCTCCTTGTTCTAAATTTCCCGTTCTGGTTAATTGAATTCGTACTGTTTGAGCTTCCTTTGGTCCTAAAACTACTTGTCTAGGATAATAACGTAAATAATCTGTCGCAAAACGTTGATCTTCTTCAGGTTCTGTTACTTCTTCAAAATTTCCTTTTTCGGTCATTTTGTATTGGACTATGGAGATTGCGTAAGTGGCAGAATCGGATCCTGTATTTATTAGATTAATTTCTTGTGAACGCTGAGTGCCGTCAAAAACAAGTCTTTTGGGCATAATCATCAAATCTCCTTGGGCGAACCCGGTAGAACTGAATAGAAATAAGATTAATAAGAATGCAGAGGTAGGCTGAAGTAATTTTAATATCATAGTTGGGATTAGATATCTATTTTGTTAAAATGTTATGTTACTGAGGTTCAAATATAAGCAATTGAAAAATGGTAAACCCAGTTTTTAGTTATACGAAACCGTAACGTTAAATCCAGCTGAATTGGTATAATAACCTGGTAACTGATTCGCTTCGAGGTTAAGAGTAGCTCCGATTTTTAAAATATCATCGCCTAAATTTGAAATTCCTGGTAATGGCGTTACTTGAAACTGATTTATGATCATTATCTGATTAGGATTACTTTCATTAAATAAGGTAAGGGATTCTGGTAAACTTATAGAGTAATTATATTCCCCATGAGTAACTACTGCTTCCGCAGCAGATACTTCTCCTGGGATTGCATTAGAAATTTGAACTCCGTTAGCTGTTCTTGTTCCATCTGGAGATAAGATAATTGTACCTGATGTATAACCAGCAATAACATTCCCAAAATTTAGATCTACAGATTTCGAGATTTCAATAGGATCCACTACTAAGGCTCTTGCATTCACATTTGCTGAAGCTGAAGCCTGTGAGTAAGCCTTCCCTAAACAAACAAAAAATAATAATAGTATAAAAATTGATTTCATATAATATTTAATTAGTTGAATGGAAATAGGATAAAACAAAAAAAAAGCCGCCACATGGGCGGCTTTTTATATAGTATGTGTTCTATTTATTCGTAAGCAACTGTAACTTCAACTGTTCCAGTATAAGCTCCCACCTTTTGAGCATTATTAACTACTAATGTACCTCCAACTCTTAACTCCTGTTCTAAACCATCACCAATTCTTTTTGTTGAACCTTCTCTACTATGAGTAAAGGTTACATTCATAGGATCTCCACCAGAACCACCAGCTAAGGTAGAAGGAGGGATGCTAATAGAATAGCTATAAGAACTTGCTGCAGTAATATTAAAAATTGCAGCAGTAATTGGGGTAGCTGAAGTAATAACCATATCGTCATTTGCAAATGATCTGTTACCACCATTGGTTACAGTTACATTACCACCAGTAGCAGTTCCATTAATAGTTCCAAAATTTAAATCACCAACCTTAACAATGGTAATTGGACTTACAATTGCAGCATTTACAACTGCAGATGCAGCATCTTGTGCGAAAGTTGTTCCAGCTATTAAAGCGAACAAAATAAAAGTAATTTTTTTCATATGTAGGTAATTTGGGTTGTTTTATAATAACACTACAAATATGACTTATTATAAATATACCAAAACTAAAAACATTCAATTACTCGTTAAAAGACAATATTATATCGATAAAGTGTAAGCGAGAAGGCCAAGATATAGTAGTAAATGCAAATAAAGTAGGATCAGCCTTCGTTTTTTAAGTTAATATCTCATGGATGAAGACTTATTTATTAGCCTTTTCTGTTAAAACAAGATAATTATTTAAAAAGGTAAGAATTCTATTAATTTTAGAGATAATTGTAAGAATGCTGCTTAGGAACTAAATAGAGAAATGTGTTTATCGAAAGTTGGGTCGCCAACTTTTAATTATAGTTTACTGTAACATTAAATCCACCCTGGTTAATATAGTTCCCTGGGGTTTGATTAGGATTTACTTTAAGAGTTGCGCCAACATTAATAGTTTGCGGTCCTGATGCTAGTGCGTTATCCCCATTAAAATCTGTTGTGAAATTATTGATTACCATAGTTTCAGTCCCGTTAGATAAAACATGGTTATCTCCTGGTAACGTAATTCCATAAGTATAGCCAGGTTCTCCAGTGATTTCAAATGATGCAGCTGAAACTGTTCCTCCATCTGATAACAGTACTTCTCCAGCAGTACTTCTAGTACTATTTGGGCTTAAAGTAACCTCTCCACCATTCTTCGCATCAATGTTGGCAAATTTAAGATCGGATGTTGTAGTAATCCCAATTGGTTGGATAATAGTAACGGAAGCATTAAAAGTGGCTGTCGCTTGTGCAAAGCTCATGCTGGAAAAACATAATAATAATATTAGGATAAGTGCATTTATGTTTTTCATAATAGATAGCATATAAATAAGTAGGTACTCAAATATAGAGAGAACTTTTATTGAAATCGACTAAAGACATTAATAATCGATGAAATACATAAAACTTTAACCTTTCTTTGATCTTTCTATTTTGAATATTTAGACTGATATCTTAGTTAAATAGCTAGCAAACACTTCTTTTATGGATGAAATATCAATATATTCTCATTTTTTAGTGTAGGGTATATTCTTACATTTTAGTGCTTTACTAAGAACGCTGTTGTTACCTCTCATTATGGATTAAATCTAGCTTTCATTATAAGTCAAAGTCAGTACAGTTAATATTTTGTAACTTCTCCTCAAAATTTATATTTAATGAAAAACAATTACAGCACAAGTTTGAATCTTCCACTCACAGATTACGGACTTTTATTCTTACGAATTTGTTTAGCTGCCCTTATGCTTAGACATGGAATTCCTAAATTGATAATGTTATTTAGTTCAGAAGAAATTTCTTTTCTAGATCCCATCGGAATTGGTCAAACAGCTAGCCTAACTTTAGCTGTTTTTGCTGAAGTAATTTGTTCTCTATTAATTACAGTAGGATTAGGGACAAGAATAGCATCAATATTTTTATGCCTCACAATGGCTATCGCCTTTTTTGTTGTTCATGCAAATGATCCTTTTCAAAATAAGGAATTGGCATTGTTCTATCTAGTAGTATATGCCTTTATAGGGATTGTTGGAAGTGGTAAATATGCCTTGGACTATTATTTATTGAAAAGGTAAATATATAATCTTGTGTTAAGGAGATGGTAAAGCCCTTTGAAAACAATAGCTTTAAATAAAATTTATAAAAATGAAAAATTTAGGATTGCTAGCTACTTTAAAAGCTAAAGAAGGGAAAGAAATGGAAGTTGCTAATTTTATAAAGGAGGCAGTGAATTTAGCAAGAAAAGAAGAGAAAACAATAACCTGGTATTCGTTTAAAATAGATGAATCTACTTTCGGAATTTTTGATACTTTTGAAAAAGAATCTGGGAGAGAAGCACATTTAAATGGTGAAATTGCTTCAGCACTTATGGAAAAAGCTTCAGAGTTATTAAGTGAGCCGCCAACTATTAAAAAGATCGAGATACTTTCTGCTGTATAACCATAAGTGTACAAAAATCAAAAAAGGCGTAATACATATTTGTATTACGCCTTTTTATAGGGATAGATTTTAATTTATTCAGAATCCATCATTGCAAAGAATTTATCTAGATTTGGTATTATAACTATTCTAGTTCTTCTATTCTTAGCCATATTTTCTTTATTAGAGTTCTCTACTAAAGGAACATAACTACTTCTTCCTGCAGCAATTAATTTTGCTGGATCTACATTATATTTATCTTGTAAAGCCCTTACAATAGAGGTAGACCTTCTTACACTTAAATCCCAGTTGTCTTGAATATGAGATCCAGGTACCATAGTTTGAGAATCTGTATGACCTTCTACCATTACTTCCATGCTAGGTTCAGAATTAATTACTTCTGCTAATTTTTTCATTAATCCATCAGCTTTGTTATTCAATCTATAGCTACCACTTCTAAAAAGTAATTTATCAGAAACATTTATCATAACTACAGTCTTGTCAACAGTAATTTGAACATCATCACTTTGTGAATCATCAGTGATAGATTGTTTTAAATTATAGGAAACTGCAAGATTAATGGAATCTTCAAGAGAAGTAGCTTGGCTTAATTCACTTTGATCTACTTTTGCTAAAGTAGCTCTCATTTGTTGTTTAGTTTTATTGGACATCACGGTAAGATCGTTCATCTCCATTTTTTCGTCATTAGATTCTTTTAAAGAATTGATCTTCGCATTATAATCTGCAACACGAGCTTCAATAGCATCTAATTTTGCCTGCGCTTCTTCTTTCTCTATGGCAGTACGCTGTAAATTGCTTTGAGTGTTAGATAATTCAGTTTCAAGTTCTACATATTTTTTCTTAGAGACACAAGAACTGAACATAGCTAGAGACAATACGCTTACTAATACTGTTTTTTTCATATTATAGTTTTAATTTAAAGGTCCTTAGTTACTTGTTAATATTTTTATTCTGGTTTATTCATAGACCCTGTTGATTCTTATTGCGATAACAGTGCCAGTGCACATGTCCAAAATTCTTTAATGCCATATTTAGTTCTTTTTAAAACACTAAAATATTTTTATAAATAGTTGTAAATCATAATATTATGGTATTTCTTTTATAATATTTTGATGCTTTTTAAGGTACTTGTTAATGTCATTCTTGGAAAAATTTGTGCATTCTTTTCTGTGGAAAATTTAAATTATGTGGGAAAAATTACCACAGATGTACTAAAATCGTACTCCTATTAGTAAAGAGAAACTATGCCAAATTCTGGAAATATGGTAATTAGCATCTACTGGCTTGTAATTTTTATGGGATTTCCTCTAATAACCACAATAGAGCTGCAGTAAGAAAATCTTCTTTAACAAAAAATTATTAGTAGCCATCCAAAATTAAAGAGTTCAATTCTTTAATATACTCTGTTTATAAATTAAATTTGGAGTTCAAGCATAAGAAAGATTGGAAAAGGAAGTAAAGAAAGAGAAAAGTAAAAATAAATTCCTAAGAGTAGTTGGCTGGATATTTTTAAGTCTCCTAATTCTAATAATTACCATTTTACTTTTTATCCGAAGTCCTTGGGGACAGGGGATTATCGTTAATAAGCTTGTTTCTTATATTTCAGACAAAACGAATACTATTGTTCGTTTAGACAAAGCGTTCATTACATTTTCCGGCGATATTCAAATAGAAGGTCTATATCTGGAAGATAAGAACGGGGATACCTTAATTTATTCTAAAATACTGGACGCCGATATTCCATTCATGCCCTTAATTAAGGGAAGTGGAGTAGTTGTTAACTCTCTAGATTGGGAGGGACTTAAAGCCAATATTATAAGAAAAGATTCTTTAGATGGTTTTAATTATCAATTCTTAGTTGATGCCTTTGCCACTACCGACAGCACAGTAGTGGATACTTCTACCGCTTCTGATCCTATGAGCTTAAAATTAGGTGATTTCAAATTCAATGATTTTAAAATATCTTTTAAAGATCAGGTTGGTGGAATTGAAGCTGATCTTCATATAGAAGAATTTCTTTTGGAAATGGAAGAGACCAATATGGAGAACATGAGGTTTAACATCTCTAAAGCTCGATTAAGAAATTCTTCTATTGTTTATATACAAACTAAACCTTTTCCAGAGTCGGAGGAAGAATCTTCATCTCCAATGCCGTTTATTATTTTAAAGGGTTTAGAAATAGAAAATGTTTCTACCTATTATAGTTCTGCACCAGATGGCTTGGCTGCCAAATTAGATATAGGTCAATTAAAGACTTCTATTCCAAAAATGGATCTTCAAAATAATATAGTTCTAATTGAAGATCTTCTTTTAAAGGAATCGGATATTATTTTAGAAGTCAATTCTATTGCTGACGAAAAAGTACGGGAAGTTCCTCAAGACATCGAAAAATCTTTGGAAGAATTTGCTTGGCCAAATTGGGATGTTCAGGTCAATAAGGTTTCTTTCATTGCTGATGAATTTACATATCTGGTAGATGGAGCTAAGATTCAGGCTGAAACTTACAATGCAAATGCTCTGGCAGTTTCTAATCTTAATTTTGAAGCAACTAATATTTATTTAAAAAATGAAACTGTAGGTGCTTCAATTGATAAACTCACATTTGAGGAAAGTTCAGGGTTAAATCTTAGAGAACTCAAGGGAAATTTAGAGGTTACAGATACTAATTTAAATTTAAACAGTCTTCAACTTAAATTGAATGACAATGTAATAGATGGAAATGCTGCTCTTGCATATAAAAGTATTACACAGCTTATCAATACTCCTGAAGAAATCGATCTAAATGCAGAAATTTCGAATTTCGCAGTAGACATGAAGGATCTATTTGTTTATATGCCCGAGTTGAAAAAGAATGAATATATAAAGGCATTAAGTGCCAAAAATTTATCTGGACAATTTAATATAGATGGATCTGGTAAAGGTTTAAGTGTTTCTAATGCTTCTATTAATTGGGGAAATAGTACTTCATTATATGCAAATGGGACTATTTCTAATCCCATGGATGTAGATAATTTAAGCTACAACTTCAGTAATGTGAATTTTAGATCTATACGAAAGGATTTAAATAGCTTTGTGAAGGAGGAAGATCTAGGAATAGAAATACCAAATTCAGTATCATTGAAAGGAAGTTTTTCTGGAGACTTAAGCTCATTAAAGACCAATTCTTATTTAACTACTTCCAATGGTGATATCAAGATGATTGGTGATTTTAATTTTGAAAATGAAATTTCTTTCAATGCCCAATTTGAAACTATAAAGCTAAATCTTGGGAATTTGCTCAAAATGGATAATTTAGGCACCTTAGATCTTAAAATCACTACAAGTGGGAATGGGAAAGATCTAAATCATTTAAATGCCAATTTAGATGCTACTATTACCGACCTATCCTTAAATAATTATAGCATTAAAGATCTCAAGATTAATGGGGAGTTTTTGGATGGGGAGGGACCAGTTACTGCTAATTATAAAGATGAGAATTTAGATATTGCCCTTAATGGCTATGTGAATTTAGATACAATCGCTAGTCAAATTGATATGGATATTGATGTAAAAGGTGCCAATCTAAATGCCCTAGGCTTTACTGAAAAACAAATAACAAGCGCGCTGAAAATAAATGCAACTTTTAAAGGGGATTTAGAGACTTACAAAATAAATGCTGCAGTGACCGATGGATTAGCAATTTATGATAATCAATCTTATTTACTTGGGGATGTAGGACTATCTGCTTATGTATTGCCAGATTCCACTTCTTTAGATATAAATAATAAAATGCTAGATCTTACTTTAAGATCTAATGCAAACCCTGCAGACCTTTCTGCCTCACTACAAACACATTTTACAAGTTATTTACATCCAGAAAAAATTAGAGATACCGCTGTAAATCCAGTCTCTGTAATAGTTCGAGGAAAAATTATAGATGCTCCAATCTTAAGTGATGTGTTTGTAACCAGATTAACAGAGTTGGACACCATCAATGTCAAAATGGATTTTAGTGAAAAGGAACGAACTCTGATTGGATCTGTAAATATACCTTATATAGATTTTTGGGGAACAGAGATAGATAGCCTTGCTTTCAACATAAATTCTGACGCGTCAGACCTTAAATTCGATTTTGGACTGAATTCTCTCACCGCCGGACCTTTAGCAATTAAGAAGACACTTCTGGACGGGCGAATAACCGACAGGAAATTATTTATGGATTTTAGTTCATATAATGATGATAAGCAACTAGTGCATATGAAAACAGAGATATTTGAAGCTAACGATATCTTATACTTGCATATAGTGCCAGATAATATTATTCTCAACCAACAAGCTTGGGAGATCCCAGCAACAAATGAAGTTTCTTTTTATGAAAATAGAATTCAATTTAAAGATTTTTCTTTCTCTCATGAGAATCAACTAGTTGATTTTTATTCAGATAAATTTGGAATTGCAAAGGAGCATATAGGAGTAAATTTTAAAAATTTCACTTTGCAAACATTCCTTAGCTATTTAAACCCAGATGAATATCTGGCTAAAGGTATCATGAGCGGAGATCTATTGATTGAAGATCCATTTCTTGAGACAGGAATTTTAGCAGATCTGGAAATTTTAGATCTTGAAGTTTTAGGAGCACCACTTGGCAGGCTAACACTAGATGCAAAATCTATTGGAAACAATAGCTACGATTTTAACTTAGCAGTAAAAGATGGAAATGTAGACTTAGATGTAACTGGGGATTATTTGGCTAACGAAGTTGCAGCGAAGTTGAATTTAGACTTAAGTCTTAATAAATTTAATATGATTGCACTGGATGGCTTGTCTGGTGGAGAGATCACGAATGGGAAAGGATATATTTCAGGAAAGATGAAGGTGAGTGGAACAACCCTAGAACCACAATATAATGGAGAATTCAACTTCAACAATGCCCAGTTTGAGGTGTCAATGTTAAATGCTAACTTTCTATTTGAAAATGAATTGTTGAAACTTGACAATAAGGGAATCTACTTTAATAATTTTAAGATCCAGGATGAAAATAGTAACTCCTTCGTAATGGATGGTTCAATTCTTACTGAAACCTATTTAAATCCTAGCTTCGATCTAAATTTTGTTGCTAATAATTTCAAAGTCCTGAATTCTACTAAAGAAGATAATGATTTATTTTATGGAGTTGCGAGTTTTGATGCAAAAGCTAAATTAACTGGAGATCTCTTGTTACCGAAATTGGATTTAGACCTAAAAGTTGGGCCAGATACAAATATTACTTATGTTGTACCAGAAGCAGCATTGGATATTGTAGAGCGAGATGGAGTTGTGATTTTTGTAAATAGAGAAGATCCAGATGATATTTTAACTAAAACCAAAGAAGAATCTGTGGTAATCTCTGGATATGAAGTAAACGCGAATATTTCAATTAATGATGAGGCTGTTTTCAATATGATAGTAGATCAGGAAACTGGGGACAATCTAGCAGCATCTGGAGAGGGAGATCTGCTTTTTAGTATCCTTCCAAATGGAAGAACAACTTTATCTGGCCGAATAGACATTAGTTCTGGGCATTATGAAATGAGTCTTTATAATTTGGTGAAAAGACGTTTTGAAATTGTGGATGGTAGTACAATAACCTGGTCTGGAGATCCTTACGATGCCAATTTAAATGCTAGTGCAGTTTATAAAGTAGAAACCTCAGCCAGCAGTTTAATGGCCGCGCAGCTCTCCGGAGCAGATCAGAGAGACCAAAATAGATTTAGACAAGAACTAGATTTCCTAGTTTACTTAAATGTAGATGGAGAATTAATGCAACCTGTGCTAACATTTAATTTGGATATGCCTGAAGATGAGCAAGGTGCTATAGGGGGTGAAGTTTATGGAAGAGTCCAACAATTAAATAAACAAGAAGGGGAGTTAAACAAACAAGTATTCTCTTTATTAGTATTGAACAAATTCTTCCCAGAATCTGGAACTGATAGTAGTGGTGGTGGAGTAGCAACAGTGGCTCGTGATAACCTAAATCAGGCACTCTCAGATCAGTTAAACTTACTATCGAATAAAATACTTGGAAAATCTGGATTAGAGCTGGATTTTGGATTGGATAGTTTTACAGATTACCAGGGAGCAAATCCTGAAGATAGAACTCAATTGGAAGTGGCAGCGCAAAAGAAACTACTAGATGATAGATTAATTGTTAGAGTGGGAAGTAATGTTGATATTCAAGGTAGTGATCAAAGTGGAGAAAGCAATGCAATTATAGGTAATGTGAGTTTGGAATATCTGCTAACTGAGAACGGAAGATTTAGGCTTAAAGGTTTTAGAGTGAATAGATTTGATAATGTTATAGATGGTCAACTTATAGTAAGTGGTATTGCACTTATTTTCACACAAGAATTTAATAAGTTCAAAGAGTTATTTGAAAAAGCCATAATTGATGAAGCTAAGAGAGATGAAAAGAAATAACATATTTAATACATTCTTTGGGATGTTTTCAATTCTTAAAGTTAGTAGTTTGCTACTATTATTAGGCTTTATCTTTAGTTGTAGTGTTGAAAAATATATTCCTGAAGATAAACTTTTATATGCTGGTGCTAATGTTGAATTTAGTACCAAAATAGATACCATTAGGGATATAGAGACTATTAAAACAGAATTAGAAAAAGTTTTAAAACCAGTTAAGAATAAAGAGTTTTTAGGAATGCGACCGGGACTTTATTTTCATTATAAAGCTCAAAAAGAGAAGCCTGGTTTCATTAATAAATTCCTGAACAAGAAATTTGGGGAGGAACCTGTATATTCTACAAGAATAGACCAGGCACAAACTGAAAGTTTAATATTAAATAGATTAGAAAATAGAGGATTCTTTTTTAGTGAAGTTACTTCAAGAGTAGAAAAAGATTCTATCGAGAAAGAGGCAAGGGTAGATTATAGTGTAAGGTTATCACAACCATATCTTATGGAGCAATACAAGATAGATTCAGATAGTTCCCTAGTCTATGAAGACATTGCCGCTGGAATATCAAATACTGAACTAAAAAAAGGTATGAGATATGATCTTTCCGAATTAAAAAAAGAAAGAGTGCGAATAGATCTTGATTTAAAGCAGAGAGGTTATTATAATTTTGGTCCAGGCCTTTTGATTTTTGAAGCAGATACTAATCAATATTCAAATAAAAGATTTGATATTTTTTTACGTTTAAAAAAGGATGTACCTAAAAGCACGATTGTTCCTTACAAAATAAGTAAGGTTAATATCTTTCCCAACCATGTGATAGGTAACGACAGTATTCTTAAAGATACCATTCGGTTTGCTGAAAAGAACTTTATTCAAGATGTTGAATATTTCAAACCTAATAAATTAGATCCTTTTTTATTAATTGAAGAAGGACAATATTTTAGTCCCAGCAATTCTAGCGCGACTAGTAGGCGTTTGTCCACCATTGGCGCATATAAATTTGTGAATATTAGATATGATGAAATAGACTCACTTTCTACAGATAGTTTAGGGATTCTGGAAGCGAATATCTTCCTGTCTCCTTTAAATAAAAGAGCAATAAGAGCAGAACTGCAGGCAGTTACCAAATCTAATAATTTTGCCGGTCCTAATTTAGCCCTAACTTATGTAAACCGTAACCTTTTTAAAGGTGGAGAAATTTTGAATTTAACCGCGAAATTTGGGTATGAGTTTCAACTTGCAAAAGGAAATCAATCTGGATTTAATAGTTTAGAGTTTGGAATAGGAGCAGATCTTATTTATCCAAGATTGTTGTTTCCAATATCTATTAGTAAAGACTTTTTTAAGTATGCCATCCCAAAAACCAAGATTAGCCTAGGAGCAGATTACTTAACAAGAACTAATCTATTTAGTCTTATGTCATTTTATGGAAGCTTCGGTTACTATTGGAATGCCAACAAATATATCACGCACGAATTTAATCCAATAGCTGTTAATTACGTTAAACTAGCAAATACAACACAAGCATTTGATGATATTTTAACTGCAAATCCTTTTCTAAAAACTAGTTTTGATCAGCAATTTATAGCTGGTCTTACGTATACCTTTACCTATAATGGAATGGTAGATATCGCAAAAACTCATCAAGTCTTTACAAGTTTTAATGTAGATATCGCAGGAAACACATTGGATCTTGTTAGTTCCAGTTCAGATGATGGTGAACCTAAAAAGTTTGCAGGACTTGAATATGCTCAATATGCAAAAGCTGATATAGATTTTAGGTATCATTTTAATTTTGCCAAAGAGCAAAAGATTGCAACTAGATTATTTGCAGGACTGGGAATGCCTTATGGGAATTCGGATGTTATGCCGTATACAAGACAATATTTCTCTGGCGGACCTTATAGTGTTAGAGCATTTAAAACAAGATCATTAGGTCCTGGAACTTATGTGCCAGAAGAATCTGAAGATAACCTTTCCTATTTTGATCAGACTGGAAATATTAGATTGGAAGCCAATGTAGAATATCGTTTTCCAATTTATTCTTTTTTTAAAGGTGCTTTATTTGCAGATGCAGGCAATGTATGGAATACCAATGATTCTTTAGAAGGTGGTAAATTTAGTAGTGATTTTATTAACGAGCTTGGAATTGGAGTAGGAGCAGGACTAAGAATAGATATTCAAAGTTTTGTAATTAGGTTCGATCTTGCTACTGCGGTAAAAAGACCAACAGATGGAAAGCAATTTAATTTTGATTACCAAAATCCAGTACTAAACTTTGCAATAGGATATCCTTTTTAATGTTGAAGTTTAACGCCGTATGCTAAATCTCCAGCATCTCCCAAACCTGGAACAATATAACCTTTATCATTCAATTCTTTATCTACAGTTGCTATCCAAAGCCTTGTGTCTTCAGGGAAATGTTCAGCAATATGAGTGATACCTTCCTCAGAACCTATTACTGAAGCCAGATGTATTTGCTTTGGAGTTCCCATAGATTTCAAAGCCTTATAAACGTTTACAAAAGAACGTCCTGTAGCCAACATGGGATCAGCTAAGATTAAAATTTTATTATCTAAAGAAGGAGAAGCTAAATATTCTACCTTAATTTCAAACTCTGTTTCAGAAATTTGATGTCTATATGCAGAAATAAATGTATTTTCAGCTCTGTCAAAATAATTCAATAATCCTTGATGTAGCGGTAAACCAGCTCTAAGAATGGAGCAGATAACAACATCTTCTTCGGGAATATTACATTTTGAGATCCCTAAAGGGGTTTTGATATCTACATTATTGTAGCAAAGGGATTTGCTTAATTCATAACCTAAAACTTCCCCTATTCTCTCAATATTTCTACGAAATCTCATTCTGTCAGATTGAATAGATACATCCCTTAATTCTGATATAAATTTATTTAGTATAGATTGTTGTTTGCCTAGATTGATAACTTGCATGGAAAGATTTTTTTGATAAATTTAAGCAGAATTTTTAGTTAGGTCCTTATTCATCCATATAATATCTGATTTTTATATTCATGGTGCTATTTTTGATATTATGATTTTTCTAATAATTACTTAATTTCATTAAATGAAAATATATTTATTTTTTTTCTTATTTATTATTAGTTCTAGTTTTGTGTTTTCTCAAGAAACACCAATTAAATCTACCCCTATTGAGCGTGCGGGGACTTCATTTCCACCTCCTTCTGAAGGATCTGCAATTCCTACTACAAAATCTGCTAATCCATTTTTTAAGGCTAAAGAGAGAACTTCTAATTTACCTTCAGAGAAAAAGGAAAATTTTAGTATGAAAACCGGCAATGATCTGTTAACTGCTGGAGATTATATCGAAAAAAAATGGACTGAAGATAAGAGGATTAGTGAAGAATTTAGAAAAGACCAATATTTAGGTGATTTTAAAACAAGTGGAAGTTATGTCGAGGTTTTGTGTAGAGATTATCAATATGTAGATGGAGATAAAGTAAGGGTATATGTAAATGGCAAAATGATAGAATCGGTTATTCAATTACAGGCAAATTACACACCAATTTTAGTGAAGTTGGAAAGCGGTTTTAATACGATTGAGATTGAGGCGCTGAATCAAGGGAGTTCAGGACCAAATACCGCGGCATTCAAAATATATGGTGATCAAGGGGAATTAATAACTACAAACGAATGGAATTTGCTCACAGGAGCTAAAGCCAGTGTGATAGTAGTTAAGCAATAATTAAAATATAAAAACAGTTTAGAATTTAAAAAAGCCACAAATAAAGAAATTTGTGGCTTTTTTTCGGGTTTACAAACTATTTAATCGTCTGCGATATCTTCTAATCTTTTTACTTTAGATATGGTATTTTGTATTTCGTGTAACTGGCTAGTTAACACTGTTTTTACATTAGGAGGAAAATGACCTTTGCTCAATTTTTCCTCATATTCTTTAGCACTAGCTTTTTCGCCTCTAATGCATTCTTCCAAAACAGATTCATCATCATTTCCAGAAAGGGCAGTCTTTATATCTATCCAAGTTCGGTGTAGACTTCCAGTAGTACTACCTTCTTTTACCTTTGGATGAGCATTCAGATCATGAAGCTCTTTTTCTATTTCGGTTTTAAATCTGCTTCTTATCACAGCTTGTTGCTTAAAGAATTGTTTAAGACTTGGATTCTTTGCATCCTCTAATGCTTTTTTAAAGCCTTTTTCCGCGTCATAATTTTTCTCTAAAAGTTCATTAAGGTTATTTACAACTTCATCATGACTTTCTTCTCTTGCTTCTTCTCTGGTTGTTTTCATATTTTTATTTTTGTTAATTATATAAACTTTTATAAAGATACTATGATAATTATCGAAAAAAAATAACCAAAATCATATTTTGCAATGGTTTAACACTATATGTTAAGAAGTTGAAAATTATTAAGGAATTCTTCAATTGAAATAAAAAACTTTTTAATGTTAGTGTGTTGATCTAATTATTAACGAAATTAGTAATACTTTCTAGGCTTATATATTAGTTGTTTACTTAATAAACATGATTATGAAAAAAGTTCTTATTTGTATAGATTATAATCCAACTTCAGAAATTGTAGCAGATGCTGGATATCAACTTTCTAAATATTTAAATGCTGAAGTTTGCCTGCTCCATGTAATAGCAGATTTACAATATTATGGTGTTCAATATCCTACATTTATGGGTTATGATGGCTATGATGCGGAAGTAGATTTAAATATTAATAAGGAAATGAATAAGGTTGCAGAAAATTTTTTGAGCACTGTAAGAAATCACCTTAATGATAGCAAGGTAGAAACTAAAGTAGTTGAAGGAAGTACTGCAAATGTGATATTAGAATATGCAACTTTATGGAAGGCAGACACCATTGTTATTGGCACACATAGTCATAATATTCTAGAGAAAATTTTTATTGGAGACGTTGCTTCGCAAGTTCTAAAAAACACGAGGGTTCCTGTATATATGGTTCCCACTAAAAATAAAGCTTAGATATTATAATTAGTAAAAGGTTATAAGAAAATATGGACGAAGTAAAACTATATATAGAATACGTTGCAAAAGGTCTGGAAGCCATAGGCGTCATTATTATTTCCATTGGAGCTTTAATAGCAATATCTCGTTTTCTTTTCTCTCAATTAAAATTTAAAAATCATTTGTATACTAGATTAAGACGTGAACTCGGTAAAGCAATTTTATTAGGTCTAGAAGTACTAGTTGCAGCAGATATTATTGCAACTGTTGTTACAGAACCTACCCTTAAGCGAGTTTTTACCCTTGGAGTGATCGTTCTTATAAGAACCTTTTTAAGCATCTCTCTACAAGTTGAAATAGAAGGAAAATTTCCGTGGCAAACCAAAAATATTGAATCCGAGACAACTTCCAGCTAAAACCTCCAAGTTCTAAATAATCAATCTCCCTTTTTTAAGGATTACTAATTTATATCCAGATATGGATTAAATTTTACTTATCTTTAATATCCTGAAAATCAACTAATTCCCTCCATAACCTCACGAATATATTTCCCCACAATTTAGAACTTTCATAATGAGTAACAATCATTTTGAACGTTAGGCTTATCAAATTCAATTTTATTAATAAATAATTTAGATATGGAGTTAACGGGAACAGTAAATACCAGTATGAAGGAGGTATTATCAAAAGAGATTAAAGGTCAAATTATTTTTCCAGATGATAAAGATTATGAGGAATCCAGAAAGCTATACAATGGAATGATCAATAAGCATCCTGGTGTGATTATTAAATGTATAGATACCGCCGATGTAATTTCAGCTGTGAATTTTGCGAGAGATAATAAATTACTACTTGCAATAAGAGGAGGCGGTCATAATGGAGGTGGGCTCGCGTCATGTGATGGGGGAATGGTCATAGATCTTTCTGAGATCAAATTTGTACGTGTTAATGCTGAAGATAATACGGTAATTGTAGGTGCAGGTAATTTATGGGGAGAAGTGGATCATGCCACACATGCCTTTGGATTAGCCATTCCATCTGGAATAATTTCATCTACTGGAGTTGCTGGTCTTACCTTAGGCGGTGGTGTTGGTTATTTGGCAAGAAAGTATGGTTTAACTATAGATAGCCTTTTAGAAGTAGATATAGTTATGGCAGATGGTACTTATCTCACTGTGAATAACCATCAATACCCAGATCTTTTTTGGGGAATTCGTGGGGGTGGAGGAAATTTCGGAATTATCACCTCTTTTAAATTTCAAGGGCATCCTGTAAAAACAGTTTTTGGAGGTCCTACATTATGGCCTATAGACCAAGTGGAAGAAGTAATGGAATGGTACGATGCATTTATCGAAACTGCAGAAGAAGATCTAAATGGGTTTATTGCAACTATGATAATTCCAGGACCACCTTTTCCAGAATTCCTTCATAATAAACAATTCTGCGGAATTGTTTGGTGTTATTTAGGTGACAAAAAAAATGCGGAAGATGTATTTAAGCCTATAAGAGAAATGAAACCTATTTTTGAACACTTAGGAGAGATGCCTTACCCTGCAATTCAAACTCTTTTTGATGGCTTATTCCCACCGGGATTGCAATGGTATTGGAGAGCAGACTTTTTTAATGAATTAGGTCCAGAATTAAGAAAGCAGCATAAGAAATTCGGATCTCAAATTCCAACTCCTTTATCTCAAATGCATCTATACCCTATTAATGGAGCCGCAAGTAGAAAAAAGAACGCTGAAACTGCCTGGGCTTATCGAGATGCAAAATATGCTGGAGTGATAGTAGGAGTAGACCCTGATCCCGCCAATGCTGTTAAAATTACTAAGTGGTGTAAAGATTACTGGGAAGCACTTCACCCACATTCTGCAGGCGGTGCATATTCTAATTTTTTAATGAATGAGGGTGAAGAACGAGTAAAAGCTAGTTATAAAGGGAACTACGATAGGTTAGTGGAAATTAAAAGAAAGTACGATCCTAAAAATTTATTTAGAGTAAATCAGAATATTAAACCTTAATACTATTACAATGAAAAGAGAAATTAAATTATTTAGCAATATTGGATTATACTTTTTCATAATAGCTTTTTCTCCGGTAATCACCTATGCCCAAGAATCTGATGAAACTATATTGGAAAATTCTGTGGTAATAAATCCTAGTAGCTCCAAAATAATATGGGGACCATGTCCTGAGTTTATGCCTGAGGGTTGTGAAGTTGCAATTTTACATGGAGATCCAACTAAAAAAAATGCTGACATTCTATTTAGATTACCTGCAAACACTGATTTTCCGAATCATTGGCATAATTCTCCAGAACGAATGGTTCTATTGTCTGGAGAATTAGAAATTACGTATGAAGGAGAGAATACACAGACAATGAAGCAGGGCAATTATGCTTATGGTCCAGCCAAAAAACCTCATTACGGAAAATGTGGAAATGCAGGTCCTTGCTTGCTCTTTATTGCATTAGAGGATTCTTTAGATGCAATGCCTATAGACAAATAAATTCGAGAAGAAGTTTAAGAACTATTGAAGGAAATAATCACAGGAATATATTAAATTTTAGTGGAGCAGATGTTAAATGAATAATGATTTATGCAATTATTATTGTACTTTTACACCACGGTAAACGTATTAATGCCCTTCAAGTAATTTTAATACCCTCAATAAGGATTTATTTTATCTTTTTTGAGATCTTTTTTGCTTTCTAATCGAGTGTTTTTACGTGTTGCCAGACTGTTCAGGCAGAGCAGATAAATAATAATTAATATTTTAAGTAAGAATGGCGAGACCACAAGAAAGTTTTGGTAAAAAAGAAAAAGAAAAAAAACGTTTAAAGAAACGTGAAGAAAAGCAACGTAAAAAAGAAGAGCGCAAATCTTCAGCGAAGAGCGGCGACTTGGAAGATATGTTGGTTTATGTTGATGAAAACGGACAATTAACTGATACTCCACCAGATCCTAATAAAAAGAAGGAAAAAATAGATGCAGAGAGTATTATAATTGGTGTTCCTAAAAAAGAATATGTAGAAGAAGATCCTTTCCATAAAGGAAAAGTTGAATTCTTTAACGATTCCAAAGGATTTGGATTTATAAATGATCTAGATTCTCAAGAAAAATATTTCGTTCACATTAGCGAACTTGTAGATGAAGTAAAAGAAGGGGATAATGTGATTTTTGAAATTGAACGTGGAATGAAAGGAATGAATGCCGTTAGAGTTAAGAAAGGATAATTCTTTTTTTAAACCTATCATTTTAAATTTTTTAGAAATTAATATTTGATTTGGCACTTACCACTATCATGTATTAGTTGATTTAAGTTTTATATCTTTTATGTTGGAATAAAGCTTTAATTGTCATTTAAGATAAAATGTATGTAACTTTAGATGATATTAAATTATTAAATACATCTAAGTTGTTTATCAATAAATGGAAACAAAAGTTTTAGAAACTTCTGAGGTTACATCTGATTACTCTTCAAAAAAGTTCGAGTCGGAACTTGATGAATATAAATATACATTAGATACTATTACTAATTCTGAAAGGTTAAGAAGAACTATTCTTTTAAACTTTTCAGAATTAGCTAACTTCTATATTTCAACTTCAGCTTATCATTTTCAGGAAATCACTTCTAAAAATGAGGATTCTAAGGAGTGCTACATTTTACATTATGCCTTAGCCAAATCTTTTAAAGATCTCATGCTAATACATCGAGATGTTTTTCTTCAACTCCAAATTGCATCACATAAGGCAGAGGAGAATGTTGTTGAAAATGAATCTATTGCTGCACATTTTACAGAGTCTAAATCTATTCTTTTACAAGCTCTAAACGGATTTCATAAATCTATAGAGCAAGAGTATAGAACTATTGCTAGGTTCGAAAAAGGTAATAAGGATATCTGTAATAAAACGAAACATCATCAAAACCCTTGGCCCGTGTATAAGGTTCAATTTGAAAATATTCTTGAACAGTTTCAGCTCATAGAAACTGCAGGTTTAACCTTTCAAAAGGTAATAGAGATCTTTAACTCTATTAAAAATTATACTGTAAATTCTTATGAAAGTAGTTTAGAAGAAGCTCAAAATTCTAAAGCATCCATTGCGGCCGTTGCGCAGTCTTTGGAGAAAATGGATGATAATGAAGATATCGCTATTGTTTTAACCGAAATTGATTTTGCAGTAAAAAAGATTGAAACTTCGGGTAGAAAATTGGAAGGATTTGCAGATTTGGTTGAAGAGAAAGTTAAATCCTTGGTCACTTTAAACTTTCCAACAGCTACAAATGAAGGCCTATTACTTATTAAAAAAATTGATTTTAATAGATCTGTTAAAAAATGGTTAGACTATGAATTATTACCATATCTAATTGACCTATGGGAAAATCAGAATAATCTGGCTTCTTTCTATAAACATAGCCTTTTGAATTTAAAGAGCAGTCTCAAATTAATTAGAAACAATAAATCTTTATCTCCAGTACACTCTCAAATAGCTACGCTTAAGGAAATTCAAAATACCATTGTAGTAAATATTGAGAGGCAACAGCAAATTATTTCTCAAATAGAGAATAAACTTTTCAATCAACTTTTGGCAACAAATATTTATGGCACAGAGGAATTTTTGGAAGTATCTTTTCAATCTTCATTAAATCAATATACTTCGGGAAGTAGTGGATTCTTAATGAGAAGTTTTCAAAAGATTAAATCAACCATTAATTCCCTGAATTCTTCTTATGAGCAAACTATTTCAACATCTCCAGATAATTTAGTTGAAAAATCGATTAACTGTATTAATTTTAGAATGGTTAAGGAGGAGAATGCGCATTATGACACCTTATTCTTAAATAAGAACTTTATTGGAGATCTATTTCTTGTGCCTCGAATAGAAGAAGAGAACAAACTCGATGTGTCCTTTAATAATTGGCAAAAAGGCTTTAATAAGTCGGTGCTAATTACCGGAAATAATTTAAGTGGTAAATCCACTTTAATGGAAGATTTCGCTAAAAAACATTTTGGTAAAGATATAGTTCTCTTAGAAACAGATAGTACCATTACCATTGAAGGTAGAAAATTTAAAACTACCCAGAACTTAAAAGAATCTTTACAAGAGGTGAGTAAGAATATTTATAATACAAAACCAGTATTATTAATTGACGATTTAGAATTTTGGAGGTCAGATGAAATTAGCTTTTTAGACAATGTTAGAGCATTGGTGAATTTTGCGCTTTCAGAATCTGACAGGATCTTTGTAATGGTTTCTATATCTAAAGCCATGCAAAAACATTTAGATCAGAGGCTGCCATTTTCCAATGCATTTACTACTCGTATAGATTTGAATAAAACTAATCCTGAAGAAATATTCAAGGCTGTTCTAATAAGACATGGAGCTTCTCATAAAAAATTGGTTAATAAGGATAGGAATCTCATGTCTCCAAAACAAATTGAGCAAAAAGTTCAGGAATTATCCAGTAATTTTAAGAATAACATTGGTGAAGTTCTCCAAGCCTGGGCTTATAGTACAAAGATGATGGATAATAATCTGGTGATATTTGAGGAAGCAGACTGTAGTTTTGAAGATTTTTTCAGCTCAGAGGAACTTATCATTCTTAAATATGTGTATCTCTATAAATATATAAATGAAGTATTATTAAAGAATTTCTTAGGGAAAGGCTATAATATCAATTTTGATTTAGGGATTAAAAGGCTTGTAAATACAAAAGTTTTATGGCGAAACTCCAAAGGTAATCTTATTTTAAACCGAGTAATAACTTCAGATGTTTTTGAAATTCTGAGATATAGAGGAATTATTAATTAAATGGAATCTATCACAACTTTTTATTCATGGAAAGGATTATTTTATCTTTTTATAGGCCTACTAGCTTTATATGGTGTTATAAAAATAATAATTCAGCTTATAGAAAATTCAGCAAAGAAAAATCTAGCTAATAAACAATTTATATTCTGGTTAAGGAATAGCCTTTTATTTTATGTTCCAGTGGCTGTAATAGTTTTTGTACTTGGATTTATATCTATTAATTATATTACACATAGTATTCTAATAATTATAATTGGAGTATTTGGCTTTCCATTTATCCGCAATTATCTAAGTGGAATAATCTTTAAGTCTAATCCTATAGTTAGTGAAGGAGCCTTAATTAAAGCTCCTAATTTAGAAGGAGAGATTAAACGCTTAATGGTTTTAGGAATGATTGTTAACACAGAACATGGAGAGCAGTATTTTAATTATATCAAAGTTGAAGAATCTGGATTCACCATTAATTCCAATAAAAGTAGTGCGTTAAGACAAACTCTTTATCTTAAAACGAATCTTACTCAAGATGCCGTTTTAGATATTATGTTTGATAATCCTATTCTCAAATTCGAAGAAAAACCTAGGCTTAAAAGTGGAGTTCTACCAGAAGATCTTATTTTAAAATACACCTTAGAATCTGGAGCTACTACTAAAGACCTTATTTCTTTTCTAAATTCAAAAGAAATAGAAACAAACCTAAACCGTAAAGTGAATTAATATATGGAAATTTTATCCTCTTATAATTTAATAATTGGAGTGTCAGTAATTATAATACTTTCCTTCCTATTTAATGGGTTATCTAAAAAAACAAATATTCCTGCGGTTTTAATGTTAATTATTCTCGGGGTCGGACTTCAATATCTATTGGATTATTGGGATGCTGGGAATGTTAACTTTTTTCCTGTTCTGGAAGTTTTAGGAATCGTAGGACTTATTATGATCGTTCTTGAAGCAGCATTGGAGCTAGAGTTGAAACGAGAAAAACTTTTCCCCATATTAAAGGCAATGGGAATAGCTCTAATTGGTTTATTGGCCTCGGCATGGGCTGCTGCACTTATTCTATATAATTTTATCCCAGAAATGACCATGCAATCTGCTTGGTTGTATGCTACGCCATTATCCATCCTATCTAGTGCCATTATTATTCCTAGCGTACTAGGATTAACGGGAGCAAAGAGAGAATTTCATATTTACGAGAGTACCTTCTCTGATATTATGGGTATTATGATGTTCTATTTTTTAACGGGAAAATTAAATCCGGCAGAAGATGGAGGAATAGCAGGTTTTAGTGGGAATTTAATTTTGACAATTGTGATATCCTTAGTTGCCAGTTATGGTATTATCTTAATATTTCAACGTATTAAAAGTCAGGTAAAATTATTTCTTTTAATTGGAGTATTGTTATTATTATACGCATTAGGAAAGAAAATGCACTTATCATCTTTAATCATTATTTTGATCTTTGGATTGGTAATAGCAAATATGAAATTGTTCTTTAAAGGCAAACTTTCAAAATATCTCCATTTTGAAAAAGCCCACCATATTTATCATGAATTGCATACTATCACTGCAGAAACTGCCTTTGTAGTAAGAACATTCTTTTTTGTGATCTTTGGTTTAACCATTGCTATCACTTCTCTTTGGAATCTAGATGTGGCACTAATAAGTTTGATGATTATTGCTTCTATATATGGAATTAGGTTTGTATTACTCAGAATTTTCATTGGTGCAGATATTCTTCCGCAGTTATTTATAGCGCCAAGAGGATTAATCACTGTTCTCTTATTTTATGCAATTCCGGTGGAGGCTCAAATTGAAAGTTTTGAACCTGGAATCTTATTATTTGTAATTATAGGAACTAGTCTAATTATGACATTCGCTATGATCTACGATAAACGAAGATCATCTAAAGCACTAAAAGAAGCCAATAGTATAAAAGTAGGAACAACTAAATGGAAAGCTCCAGTTTTAGAGGAGACTACTAGGTAAATTAACCTTGTATTGTGATAGAAATCACTTGTAATTAGTCACTTTTGGCAGATCTAAAAAATTTGGATAATTACAACATTAAAATTTTAAAGACAGATGAATACAATATATAAAGCAGAGATAATAAACTTCGAAACTATTTTAGCATTACCCAATTATTGGGATAAGCAAAAATATAAAGAATTGCTTGGAGTGATGGAATATGGCGATATTTCTGAAATTGCCGATGCTGAACTAAAAGACATGTGTTATATGTCTATTACTGAAAATGAACCAGAAGAAGCCGCTAGACTTATTTTGGGTTATGTTTTTAATGATAGATTGAATTCTGGACAGATTGATAATCTTTCGAATGAAATGAGAGAAGAGAAAATGTGGGAAGAATATGCTGAAATAGGCTACCATGAAGACTTTTTTAATACAGGACAAATTCTATATGATGCGTTTAACGGAAAATTCCCACATCCCGAAGCAGTAAAGTTTGAGGTGAAAATAACTTCAGATAAATTAAAAGATCTGTTAATAGATAATAAAATTTCTGAAGCAGCTATAATAAGATTACTAGCTCAAGGAATGCCAAAGAACACGTTGATCAATAGATTATTTACTGAAAAGTTAAGTTCTGAATCCTTTGAAGAGGCAGAAAACATTATTTGGCAAATGGATACTACTATACAATCTGACGATATGGTATTGGTTAGCATAATTTCCTCTAAATATTTCTTCATAGATTTAAAATATACTGAAGGCTTTGAAGGGACAACTCATAATGATGCAGAAATAGTAGAGGAAGATTAGTACTTCTTAATTATTGAAGAGATAAATGAAGGCAGAGAATATACATAGGAATATTTTAATTCATCTAACTAAGGTGATAAGCCTTACAGAAAGTGAGCAACAAGAATTTACCAGCATCTTAGAAGAAGTAAGGATTTCTAAAAAGAGCTTTTTAATAGAACCTGGAGATCTGGTAAATTCCGAATATTACGTGGTCTCTGGTTGCATGGAGGCTTATTATTTGGATGAAACAGGAGATAAACATATTATTCAGTTTGCAGTAGAGGATTGGTGGATCTCAGATTTTGAATCATTTTTTAATAAAGTTCCTGCAAAATTATATGTAGAAACTATAGAGGATTCTGTTCTTCTAGCTATTAATCGAGAAGCATTAGAAGTTCTATATAGTAGAATTCCTAAGTTCGAGCGTTTTTTTAGAATTAAAACTACCAATGCTTTTGTTTCTCTACGCACAAGAATATTATCTACACTTCAAAAAAGTGGAAAAGAGCGATATTTGGAGTTTTGCGAATCTTATCCAAAAATAGAACAACGCGTACCAAATTATCATATAGCTAACTATCTCGGCTTAAAACCTGAAAGCCTAAGTAGAATTAGAAAAGACGTAGTCTAGCTTAACTTTTTTTAACACTACCTCCTAACTTACATCAAGTATATCCATAAGCCTCCGCCGTAATTTTGTTCTCATTAATCAACAAAATTAAAATATTATGAAAAATGTACTTTTTGTATTGACCAGCAATGATGAGATGGGAAATAGCGGTAAGAAAACCGGATTTTGGGTGGAAGAGTTTGCTGCACCATATTATATTTTAACTGATGCGGGATACAATGTAACTTTGGCTTCACCAAAAGGAGGTCAACCACCAATAGATCCTAATAGTGATACAGAAGATGCTGCTACTGAAGACACAAAACGTTTTGATAAGGATAAGAAAACTCAGGAAGTTTTAGCAAATACTAAAAGATTAGAGGATGTAAATCAAGAAGATTTTGATGCTGTATTCTATCCAGGTGGTCATGGACTTCTTTGGGATTTAGTTGAGAGTGAAACTTCAAAAAAATTGATAGAATCGTTTATAGCTAATGACAAACCAGTTTCTTTTGTATGCCATGCTCCTGCAATTTTAAAGAATATTCAAGATACTGAAGGTAATGCCTTGGTAAAAGGAAAAAAAGTTACTGGATTCACTAATGGGGAAGAGGAAGCAGTTCAATTGACTGATGTTGTTCCTTTCTTAATTGAAGATATGATGAAAGAAAAAGGAGCAGATTATAGTAAAATTGGAGATTGGGAACCTTATGCATTAGAAGATGGTCTTTTAATCACAGGTCAAAACCCAGCATCTTCAACGAAGGTTGCAAAATTATTAATGAATAGATTAAAATAGAATATGGTTAGTAAGCAAGCATTATTACAATCCTATAAAATGGGGAATCTAGAACTGCCGAATAGGTTAGTGATGGCTCCCCTTACTAGGAGTAGAGCAAATAACTCTGAGAATAAACCTACAGAAGATTTACATCTTCAATACTATAAAGAACGAGCAAGTGCTGGTCTTATAATTACTGAAGGATCTCAGGTGTCTAAACAAGCTGTAGGTTATGTTAATACAGCTGGTATTCATTCTCAAGCGCAAGTGGAAGGATGGAAGAAAGTAACGAAGGCAGTTCATGAGGCAAACGGAAGAATATTTATTCAACTATGGCATGTGGGAAGAATGTCCCATCCAGACTTCCATAATGGTGAATTACCTGTATCGGCTTCAGCTATAAATCCTCATGCACAATCTTTTACTCCAGAAGGATTTAAAGATACTGTTGCCCCAAGGGAAATGACCATCGAAGATATTAAATCTACGGTTCAAGACTTTAAGAACGCAGCCAAGAATGCAGTGGAAGCTGGATTTGATGGAGTTGAAATTCATTCTTCTAACGGGTATCTATTTCACCAATTCTTTAGTAATTGTTCGAACCATAGGACAGATGAATATGGAGGAAGTATTAAAAATAAGGCCAAGCTTCTTTTTGAAGTATTGGATGCTGTTAAAGAAGTAATTCCATCTAATAAAATAGGAGTGAGGCTAAACCCCTCTTTGCACAATCTGTTTGGAATAACCGTAGATGAAGAAACTATCCCTACTTTCGATTACATTATCGAAAAGTTGAATAGCTACGATCTGGCATATTTACATTTGTCTGAACCTTTTACAGATGTTTCAGAAGTTCCTTTTGCAGAGCCAAATATCGCTAAACGTTATAGACCAATATATAATGGTACATTAATGATTAACGGCGGTTTTGATCAGGAAAAAGGGAATAAAGTGATTGAAGAAGGAAATGCAGATCTTGTGGCTTTTGGAAAATTGTTTATTTCCAATCCAGATCTTGTTGAAAGATTTGAACAAGATGTTGCTGTAGATGAATGGGATTCTGATACTTTCTATAGTGGAGGCCCAGAAGGGTATATAGATTATAAAGTAAAGACAGAAAGAGAAGCAGTTCTACAATAACAATCTCTTTAAAATAGAAAAAAGCTCTTCAATTAACTTTGAAGAGCTTTTTTTTATAATTACTTCAAATATAGAATTTTCGAAGTTGAATGTGTTGAATATTTTTTTAATTGAGACAGGCTGGGAATACTTAAAACCTCAATACGACATTAAAATTTCCAAGCGATAAATCTGCTCTTTTTGTTCCCCTGACTCATTGGAATTACCTTATAAGTAGCTTTTAATTTATCCAATTGCTTGTATATTTTTGAAAGACTTTCCTTTTTAGAAATAAGAGACGTAAACCAACCTACTTGAGTCTTGAAATCGGCACTTTCCTTGATCATTCTCTTTAAAAACAAAGCTTCCCCACCATTACACCATAATTCATTTGACTCGCCACCAAAATTTAACGGACTTCCAATTTCCCTTCCTAAATTCTTAGTTTTTCTTCTACTCGTTTTTGCTGCTTCCTCTTTTGAAGAATGAAAAGGAGGATTACACATGCTAAAATTGAAATATTCCCCTTCTTTGATCACTCCTTTAAACATATTAGAATGATCATCTTGGTATCTTATTTCAATATTCTGGCTCAGTTTCTTAGTGGTATTTATATTATGTTGTGCGGCTGCCACAGCATTTTCATCTATATCTGCACCAACCATTTTCCAGTGATAAATACTGTTCCCCAAAATAGGGTAAATACAATTAGCACCAACCCCAATATCAAGTCCTTTAACTTCTGGAGTTAATTTCTCTTCAGCTAATAGATCGGCTAGGTGATGAATATAATCTGCCCTTCCTGGTATTGGCGGAATTAGGTATTTCGGTGGAATATTCCAGTCCGTCACCTTATAATGATGCTTTAAGAGTGCCTTATTCAAATGAAGAACCGCTTGATTATTACCAAAATCAATGGTTTTTTCATCGTTTTGATTGGCTATTATGTATTTTGATAATTCTGGCTGAACTTTCTCAAGTTCGTCAAAATTATATGCTTCGTTATGTTTATTATTTGGATGCAAATGTGTGAGATTAATTGAAGGGCAAAGATACGACCTTTATTATGGATGAAATAACTTACCTACCACAACTTCAGAAACCTCTAGAAGTTTAGGATTTAGCTGTACTTTTGCCAAATGGCAAACACAATAAAAGATCAGAGCGAAATCCTGAAAAAGATGGGGATAGCAAAACTTAATCCTATGCAGGAAGAGGCTTGCGAAGTTATAAGCACAAATGCTAATGTAGTTTTGTTATCTCCAACTGGAACAGGAAAAACCTTAGCATTCTTATTACCAATTATAGACCAGTTGGATATGAATTCTAAGGAAGTTCAAGCTATGATATTGGTTCCTTCTAGAGAACTTGCCATCCAGATTGAACAAGTGGTTAGAGAAATGGGGACAGGTTATAAAACCAACGCCGTTTATGGAGGCAGAGCATTTTCTAAAGATAAAATTGAGTTAAAGCATGAGCCTGCAATTTTAATTGGAACTCCAGGTAGAATTTCAGATCATTTAAGAAGAGAAACTTTTTCTGTGAATTCAATAAAAACCTTGGTTTTAGATGAATTTGATAAATCTTTGGAAGTTGGATTTGAAGAACAAATGAAAGAGATCATTAATGCTCTACCAAATATTGAAAAACGTATTTTAACGTCTGCTACCCAACAAATAGAAATTCCTCGCTTTGTAGAACTTGAGGATGCTGCACATATTAATTATCTGGATAGCAAAAAGAAGTCCCAGCTACAGGTAAAAACCATAAATTCTGCTTCCAAAGATAAACTGGAATCTTTAAAAGAAGTTTTAGATCATATTGGAAATAAGCCAGGTATTGTTTTTTGTAATTTTAGAGATAGCATTCAAAGGGTAAGTGATTATTTAACTGCTAATAACATTGGCCACGGTTGTTTTCATGGAGGAATGGAGCAACAGGACAGAGAACGATCATTAATTAAATTTAGAAATGGAACTCATAACATAATTGTGGCTACAGATCTTGCAGCAAGAGGATTGGATATTCCTGAATTAAATTTTATTATTCATTATCAACTCCCACTTAAAGAAGAAGAATTTACACACAGAAATGGCCGCACAGCGAGAATGAATTCGAGTGGTAATGCGTATGTTATAAAATGGGAAAAGGAAGACCTTCCTGATTTTATAGAAATGGATGAACTCAAAAATTTAAAAACAAGTCAATCATCTAACAATACAATATGGGAAACCTTATTTGTTTCTGGCGGAAGAAAAGATAAGATCTCCAAAGGTGATATTGCTGGTTTATTTCTGAAACAAGGTAAATTAGAAAAAGAGGAATTAGGGGCGATTGAATTGAAACAGGATTGTTGTTTTGTATCTGTACCCGCATCTAAGGCAAATGAACTTATCTCCAAGCTTAACAATACTAAACTGAAAAAGAAGAAAGTAAGAATAAAAATGGTTTAGTTCTATATTTAACTAAAAATCTAAAGTTGGATAAGTTCTCGAAAAATTTTACGAGGATCTAGAATTAAACTCTTTAAATATTCTATTCTGATACCTTCAGATAATTATTAAGCAGGAAATATTATACTATTAAAAAGACGAATGCATTAAAAAGATTTTTAATGCATTCGTCTTTTTTTTACATTCTCTACAAAAATCAGTTTACATAGATCTATGTTTTGAAGCTCTTTCCTTCATAGAATCAAACATAGAACTCACTTTTTTATCAAACTCTAAAGGGTTCTCAAAGTTCTCTATATTGTTTTCTTTGCGCTCTTTACCTCCCATAATAACATCTATTTCCGTATTCTTTAAACCTTTAACAGTGTCTTCTGCAACCATTTTAGGAGTATCCATGTTTTTAGATGAGGCACTTTCCATCATTGGAGTATCTGTTGCAGTTGGATAAACCGTCATTACATGAATTGGAAAATCTTTCAATTCTCTCCTCAATGCTTCAGAAAATTGTTTTACTGCGGCTTTAGTTGCAGCATAGGTTGCGTAAAATGGCATTCCTATTAATCCTAAACCTGAAGATATATTGATAATGGCAGAATCTTCACTTTTCTTAAGTAGAGGAAGTGCATATTTGGTGAGCAGTATAAGTCCTGTGGTATTTATGTTTTGTTGAGCAATTATATCCTCATCTGAAGTTTCCTCTAAAGCACCAGCACTTACCACACCGGCATTGTTTATAAGAATATCAATTTGTTTCCATTCCTTTTTTACCGAATTAATGATTTCTTTAATATCTGCTAATTTTGAAACATCTGCTTGAATAAAACTAAATTTTACGTCTGGAAATTCTGACTGGAGTTTCTTCATTTTATCAACGTTTCTACCAACAACGGCAAAAGTGTTAGCGCCGTTTTTATGAAATTCCGCAATTAGTGCCTTCCCAATTCCACTAGAACCTCCTGTTATTAGTATATTCTTATTTTCAAAATTATTCATAGTTATGTTTTTTAATTCTGTATAAAGATAAAGTTTAGATATTTTCTTTTTATTAATGTCAACTTAAAATAGTGTCCGAAACCGGATAATACCGTGAAAATTTTATTAATACACTTATGTGGAAACACCCAGATATTTAGGGTTTAACTTAGAGATAAACATTTTAAAGTATGCCTATACTTAATGGTAGATAATAAAATTATATTTGCAGACTGAAAATTTTATGTGATGAGTTCTGTTAAAGATGAAATAAAAGAAAATTTAAGTGAAGCAGATATCAATTTGTGCATTGCTATGTTAGAGTCTTTAGTTGAAGATTCTAATCAGATTTTCGATCTTTCTGAAGAAAAAAGAATCGCCTTAATGAAGGCCGCTGGAGCATTAACACGCCCAAGTAGAGACGAATTTGTTAAGAGGAAAAAAGATTCTAAAAAGGCTGCGAAAAGGAAGATGATAGAGCGAGATAAGCATGCCCGAAAAGAAACCGGAATTAGAAGTGCCAGAGAAGCGACTATTTTTATTGCACCTAGTATTGTTGACATTCCAGCAGATGAACGCCCAGAATTAGAATCCCCGCGTAACTGTTATGTTTGTAAGACTATGTACACTAAATTGCATCATTTTTATGATACCATGTGTACAGAATGTGGTGATTTCAACTATGCAAAGCGTTATCAAACTGCAGATCTCACTGGACAAGTTGCCGTGGTAACGGGCTCGAGGCTTAAAATAGGTTATCATATTACCGTAATGTTATTAAGGGCAGGAGCAACAGTAGTTGCAACCACCAGGTTCCCTGTAGATTCCGCATTGCGATTTTCCAAAGAACATGACTTTCAAGAATGGGGAGATCGTTTAAAAATTCACGGATTAGATCTAAGGCATATTCCTAGTGTAGAAATCTTCTGTAATTTTATAGAGCAGCGATATGAACGTTTAGATATTCTTATAAATAATGCAGCTCAAACTGTACGTAGACCTTCAGGGTTCTTTGCACATTTAATGGAAAAGGAAGAGTTACCATATGATTCTTTACCGCAATTTGCGAAAGACCTATTAACAGATCATTTTAATTCCTTACAAGAATTAAAATCCTTAACAGAAGGCTCTTCCAATAATCAAAATAATGTTTTGCCAGTGACATGGCATGGACCCGAACCTGGAATAGGATTAAGAGCATCAGCTAAATTATCTCAGATTCCATATAGTTTTGATAATTCACTTTCTACAAAAGAGGTGTTTCCAGAAGGAGAACTAGATGCAGATTTGCAGCAAGTAGATCTTAGAAAGACCAATAGTTGGAGATTAAGACTAGGGGAGATAGAAACTACAGAAATGATCGAGGTTCAATTGGTGAATTCGGTTGCTCCATTTGTTCTATGTAATCGGCTTTCAGACTTAATGAAAAAGGACAATACAGGTAAAAAACATATTATTAACGTTTCTGCTATGGAAGGAAAATTTCATAGATTCAAAAAAGAAGATAGACATCCACATACCAATATGGCGAAGGCTGCATTGAATATGATGACGCATACTTCTGCAGGAACATTTGCAAAAGATGGAATTTTTATGAATGCGGTTGATACTGGTTGGGTTACAGATGAAGATCCTGCAGAATTGTCTAAGAAAAAAGTGGAAGTCCATGATTTCCAACCTCCTTTGGATATTGTTGATGGTGCTGCAAGAGTGATGGATCCATTATTCGATGGAATTAATACAGGCAAACATTGGTGCGGAAAATTCCTTAAAGATTATAGACCAATAGATTGGTAAAACATAAGAAAGTTAAAATTGAAAATTTATGGATAATAAGATACCTCAAAAACAACATAACAATCAGTTACACGGAGTGAAATTGGTAGATATTATTGAGCGTTTGGTAGAAAAGCATGGATGGGAAAAGATGGGAGAAATGCTTCCTATTAGATGTTTCACTCACGATCCTTCAGTGAAATCTAGCTTAAAGTTCTTAAGAAAAACACCTTGGGCAAGAGATAAGGTGGAGAAGATCTATATGCAGGATTTACAAAAACAATAGTTGTCATTCTGAAGGCAGCTAAGTGAACTGAAGACTATCAATTGATTATGATGTCTATTTCATAAGGGATTCCTCCTAATGTCGGAATGACAAAAGCCTTGTAATTGTCATTCTGAAGGTAGCATATCGGATTGAAGAATCTCTATAGCTATGAGGGAATTATTATAAGAGATTCCTCCTTTGTCGGAATGACAAACAAAAAATGTCCCGATACTCTATTGAGCATCGGGACATTTTTTATTAAGTTATTGAGCTGCATTATTTACTTTCTACGATCCATCTGTCAATTTTATTCTCTAACAATTCTAAAGGCACACATCCAGTTTCTAGAACCTGATTGTGATACTTTCTAATATCAAATTTATCACCAAGGTCTTTTTTAGCTTTTTCTCGTAATTCGATTATTTTCAATTGCCCGATCTTATAAGAAAGCGCCTGCCCTGGATTGGCCATGTATCTTTCAATTTCAGAAGTGATTCCTGCTTCAGATTCAGCTTCATTATTTAATGAATACTGTATTGCTTGCTCTCTAGTCCATCCTTTAGAATGTAAGCCCGTATCTACAACCAATCTTACTGCTCGATGCATTTCTGCACCTAAAGTTCCAAAATATTGATAAGGATCTGTATAAAGACCTAATTCTTTTCCTAAAGATTCTGAATATAATGCCCAACCTTCCCCATAACCACTATACCATAATGTTTTTCTGAAATCTGGCAATACATTACTTTCCTGAGTCAAAGAGATCTGATAGTGATGTCCCGGAATTGCTTCATGCAAGAATAGAGATTCATCTGAATATATGTTGTAATTCGAAGCATCTGGAATTGGCACATAAAAAATCCCTGGTCTAGTTCCGTCTAAAGAACCTTGGTTATATTCAGCGCTAGCAGAATTTTCCCTGAATTCTTCTGTTCTTCTAACTTCAAAAGCAGTCTTTGGAGTCATATCAAATAACTTTTCCAACTGAGGTTTCATCGTTTCATGGATCGCCTCAAAGTTAGCAATGACCTCTTCCGGAGTTTTGTATGGCATTAATTCCTTATTCTCTCTAACATTGTTAAAGAAGGATTTTAGATCTCCTTTATAACCAATTTGTTCTTTTACCTTTTTCATTTCTGAAGAAATGCGGGCAACTTCATCCAGTCCTAATTGATGGATCTCTTCAGCCGTCATATCTGTAGTGGTATACAACTTTATCTGATGCTTATAATAAGCCTCACCATTTGGAACATCGGCAATACCGCTTGAAGTTCTTCCTGCCGGTAAATAATCATTCTTAACAAAGTCATGTAATTTTTGATAAGCTGGAATTACTTCTTCTTCAATCATTTTAGAATATTCGTCTTTTAATCTTGATTTCTCTTCAGCAGAAAAACCTTCAGGAAAATTAGTGATTGGAGTATAGAACAAATGTTTATTCAAATCCTGTTCAGTCATTGCCGCCAGTTGTGGAATAACCTTCACAATTAGGGATTTTGGTAAAACATACCCTTCATTCATTCCCTCTTTCATTTTCTCCTCTACAGAAGACATCCAAACTAAATAACCATCCACTCGCTTTTCCCAATTTTCATAATCTTCTACAGTCTTAAAAGGTTGAGAACTCATCCCGCTTGCCAATTGGCCCATATTAAGATTCACAGACCACATTTGATCTATTGGAAAAAACTTGTAATTTTTAAAAGTCAAAGTTTCCAGATTCATATCACACTCCCATAGTAAAATAGCTTTACTCATTTGTTCTGTTTCGTTCAGTTCAGTGTCCTTATAATTGGAAAGTGAATCTTTATAGGCAGTATAATAATTCTCTAAGGAATCTCCATATGCATCAGATAGGGTATTAGGAAATTGATCATTATACCTATTATCTCCTGCCGCTGTTGCGCTTAACGGATTCAACTTTAAGCCATCTTCATAATAGTTCTCAAGAAGAGAATTAAAATTGGCACTCATTTCTTTGTTGCTTTCTAACTTATCTTCAGTTTTAACTTCATCCTTACAGCCAATCAATAGCATAGCTAAACAGCTTGTTAACATTAATTTTTTGAACATAACTTCGAATTTTTTATTAGTTCTATAAATGTAATAGAAATCTAACTAACATATAATTGGGTTTAAGTTTATTGATTAGCATATTGAAGAAAAAGCCTTATAAATTTTAAGCTTATAGAATATGGAGACGTATTAATCTCTTTAAATTTTAAAGAAAAAATTAATCTTCTTTTAAGAACTCATAATTTAATAAAATTATATATTTGCGGCTAATTATCAAGAATCTCAAAAGAGATAGCAACCTGCAATAACAAGCAAGGTGCTAAATATGATAAGCCATTTCTTTGGAACAAATGTTAATCACTACTTCCTTTTTATTGCTTTAAATTCCTTTTTTTTGAGATTCATAAATATTTATTTTATGAATAATAATATTGAGACAGAAAACAAAGGGAACTTTTATGCATTACTCCCTTTATTTTTATTTGTTTTAACTTTTTTAGGTGCTGGTATTTATCTTAATGATTTCTATGCCTTGCCATCTCCAATTGCAGTTTTACTAGGGATCGTATTAGCTTTAATTATGTTCAAAGACTCAATGAACATTAAAATAGCTACTCTCTTAAGAGGCTGCGGAGATGACAAAATATTAACCATGTGCCTTATCTATTTATTAGCAGGTGCTTTTACTGTTGTTTGTAAGGCAACAGGAAGTGTAGATGCAATTGTGCAACTTGGATTACAATATATATCCATCCATTGGTTATACGCTGGGGTATTTATTATAGCAGCATTTCTGTCTATAGCCACAGGAACTTCTGTAGGAGCAATTGTAGCTTTAGGAGCTGTAGTCATTGGTTTTGCTGATACTGCAGAGGTTTCTCTAGCTATTTTAAGCGCCTCACTCTTAGGAGGAGCAATGTTTGGTGATAACTTGTCTATTATATCAGATACCACGATCGCTGCTACCCAATCTTTACAAGTAAATATGAAGGACAAATTCAAGCAAAATATTCTTATTGCGGGACCAGTAGCCTTAATAACTATTGGAGTCTTATTATTTCAAGGATTCTCTTTAAATGATAGCATTAAATTAGACACCTCTGATACTATAGAAATTATTAAAATAATTCCTTATTTATTAGTGTTAACCCTCGCTGTTGTAGGATTGAATGTCTTTGTAGTACTTTTTATAGGAATACTAGCCGCAGGTATTTTGGGGATTTATTATGGAGATTTCGGATTATTGGAATTTGCCAAACTCTCTTATGAAGGTTTTACAAGTATGACAGAGATTTTTCTGCTTTCTTTATTAACCGGTGGTTTAGCGGCATTAGTGACTAGAGCAGGAGGAATTACATTTCTAATTAATTTTATTACAACTAAGATGAATTCTAAAAGTGCTTATTTTGGAATCTCAGGTTTGGTAGGTGTTACTAATATGGCCATAGCCAATAATACAGTTTCAATTATAATAATCGGTCCCATCGCTAAACGGCTGAATGATCAATTCAAATTGAATCCAAAAAAAGTAGCCTCGGTTTTAGATATTTTTGCATGCATTGTACAAGGTTTATTGCCATATGGAGCACAATCTCTAATAATTTTGAGCTTAGCTGGAGGAAAAATAAACTACTTGGACTTAGTAAGCAACGTATGGTATCTTTGGTTTTTGTTAATAGGAACGCTCATTTATATTCAGATCTCATCAAAAAAAACGCCACTAAAACCTTTAAAAGAAAGGGAGTTATTTTTTGAAGATGGATTGACAGAATAGAACATCCTTTTTTCATAAAATGAAATTGTATAGTAATATCAAATTTGACGACAATAAAGCTATAAAAATGTAACTTTATTGTTGTTTTTAGAATTTATACTTTACATATATGAACAATACTAGGATCAAAAATATAAAACCTCTTGGCTTTCCATGGGAAACTAATGATCCATTTTTATTTTGTGCTCACCACAGAGATGAATATCCTAAGGGTAATAATAAAATGGGACCAGGGGTTTCTTTGGATGGTAGAAATATAGGACAAGATTTTTCTATAAGAGATGGTTGGAGAATGTATCATGGTAATACAATACCAGGTTTTCCTATTCACCCACACCGTGGATTTGAAACCATTACCATAAATAAAGAAGGTTTTGTAGATCATACAGATTCATTAGGTGCAGCAGGAAGATTTGGAGCAGGGGATGTACAATGGATGACAGCAGGGAAAGGAGTACAACATTCAGAAATGTTCCCACTTATTAAGGAAAATGAAGGAAACCCCCTTGAGATCTTTCAGATATGGTTAAATCTTCCTAAAGCAAATAAAATGGTAGCTCCTCATTTTAAAATGTTATGGGCAGAGGACATTCCACTTATTATAATGGAGGATTCAGATGGCAATAAAGTAGAGATCAACCTAATAGCTGGAAAGCTAGGAGAATTTTCTGCACTTTCCCCAACTCCAGACTCTTGGGCTGCCAATCCTAAAAATGCGGTTATGGTGCTTACCATTAAGATGGAAGCGAATGCGGTATATACACTACCTGCATGCAATGAAGATATTAATAGAAGACTGTATTTTTACAAAGGAAATAGTATAACTGTTGAAGGAAAAGAGATCTCTGAAGCTCATGTTATCAATGTGGTTTCTACAGAAGATTTGGAATTAAAAAATGGCATAACTGATGGATATCTTTTGGTGCTTCAAGGAAAACCAATTAATGAACCAGTTGCTCAATATGGTCCATTTGTAATGAATTCTCAGAGTGAAATACAGCAGGCATTACAAGATTTTCGACAAACTCAATTTGGAGGATGGCCATGGCCCGAAACAGAGCAAGCACATCCCCGTGATAAAGGTAGGTTTGCATTGTATGCAGACGGAACAGAAGAATTAAAAGATTAAAAACAAATTGCTATGAGTGAGGTAATTTTAAAAGATGTTGAATATGTATTACCTGCAGAGAAAATTGATATGGATGGTTTTCCGGTTAAGCAGGCATTACCAACTCATAAAATTCAGCAGGTAGATCCTTTTTTATTGTTGCATCATGCTTCGGTAAAATTTAATAAGAATAGAGAAGCAAGACATCAAGGAGTAGGTCCACATCCACATCGAGGATTTTCACCAGTAACGTTTATAGTTGATGGAGAAGTTAGACATAGGGATAGTTGGGGTCACGACCAAGTCGCTAAGAAAGGGGAAGTGCAGTGGATGAATGCAGGAGCGGGAATAGTACATAGCGAAAGACCTTCAGAAGATCTGTTGCAGGATTCAGCTAGACAAGAGATTATTCAGCTTTGGATAAACAGTCCAAGTTCGGCTAAAATGTTACCGCCAGAATATACCTTCCTTTCTAAAGAAGCCATGCCTTTAATAGTTTCTGAAGACAAAAAAATAGAGACAAAACTAATAGCAGGAACTTATAAGGATCAGCGAGGAAAAGTAACTCCAAAAAGTGAATTATTAGTTCTCTGGGTAAGCGGAAAAGATACTGGATTTGAGCAATTTGAAATTCCTAATGATTTTAATTGTATACTATATCTAATAAAAGGCAGCCTATTTATAAAAGGATACGGAATTGTAGAAGCAGAACAACTTGTAGTTTACGAAATTAATGGAAATGGTATTGAAGTTACACTAAAGCAGGATTCTCAATTTTTATTGCTTTCAGGAAAACCTATAGAAGAAAAAGTTACCCAACATGGGCCTTACGTAATGAATACGCAAACAGAGGTTTTAGAAGCTATGAGAGATTATCAAATGGGTAAAATGGGAATTCTTATCGAGGATTAAATCTTTAAAATTAAAGTAATTATTATTACCAAAATATGTCTTAAAAAATCTTTGATAAGCCTTTATTTAAGTTTAATTAGCCTGATTAATTTATAAAAATATAATCTGAAAGTTTCTAAACAGCACAAAAATTTTAATTTCATAGGATGCTTTTAGATTTCTGTTATATAAAATGCTAAAACATTTAAGAGATTTAAATGATCTCAATTGATTGCTAACCGAATGAATAATAAAAAGAAGTACTATTATATTCTACTGAAATAATTCTTTCCAATTATTTTTAATCCTTGGCTTTCTGAAGCAAAAAACTTTTTCGCTCCTTTAATAACAGCTATGATTTTGAGCCAAGTAGTTTTTAATATTAAAGAATTAAAACCTTCTAGGATTCTTTTGAGCAAAGATAAATTTGAATAAGTTTTTATCTATAAGTCTTCTCTATCTTATGTTTCCTCAAGCATACGAGCTAATGCAACCTTAGTATTATTATATCAAAATTATAAGGGTTAAAAATTATGTAAATGGATTTCGGGGAAGAATAAAAAATTAATTAATGTGGTGGTTGAAGATAATGCGACCCAATTAGCTGAGATTGAAAAGCATGGTAATTAATTGATCATGTTGGAAAACTATGGGAATTTTCTATAAGACTTTTAAAAAGTAGTTTAAAAAGCAGTCTTAACAGACTACTTTTGCTTTAAAACCTAAAAATCATTTATATTTCAACTAAATTTAAATTTTCGCCTTTATAAAGCCCTCATGAATCCTTATACCTCACTTCAAAATTATATTATTTCAAAGAAGACTATTAGTTCCTATTATATATTCTTAGGTATATTTTTGCTCCTTATTTCTGCGATTTGTAGATTTTATAATTATAATGATTCATTATTTCAAGGTCTATTCTTCGGAAGCTTGACATTTGGAATTTTAATAATTTTATTAGGAATAACTTATAGAAATTCCAACACTAAAATTTTTCTTTCGGTTGAAAATGATTACCTGAATGATAGAGTAATATTCTTAAATAAGGAAACATTAAGAATGGAGAAAGTACTGGATAATTTCTCTTCCTTTCAGACCATTTTCACCCTAATAATTATTTTGGCTATTGGAGTTATTATCTCGTTTAAAATCCCGTACATATCTGGAGTTTGTATAATAATTAGCCTGCTTTTTAGTGGAATTTTGATTATTGAGGCCATATTAAAATCCTCTATAGATCAATATTATCAAGAATTACAAAAAGCTCATAGTTCTAATTTTATTTTAGAAGGTTTAGATTAATATTAATTGAGATATTTACAATCTTAAAATCTACATAGAATTCCTGAAGTTGCATTTTTAAAATGCTTTATTAAATTGAATAAATCTTTTTATATTATTTCTTAAGATGAAAAACCCCCTAATAATATTTTCAGTCATTTCTTTATTCTTTGCTGAGGTTGGATTTTCTCAGATCAATTTCCCAGAAAGCGATCCTACGAAAGGATATGAATATAAGGAGGTTCATGCTCGGGTTGCTTACCCATCTGAGGGTAGCAATAGAATATGGATAAAAGGTTCTGCTACATACCCTAATGTAAAAATCTCGGATACTTCTAATGTTATTATTCAAGAAACTACCTTACAACCTCCTTTTTATACTTCAGTAATTGCTGTTCAATCTAATATAGTTAATGTGGAGTTTTGCGGTTATAGTGAAAAATGTATCGGATATGGTAAATTACATCCTGGCACTTATAATGCTATTGCTAAGGACAATTTTTCAATTTTATTATATGGCTGTATGGAACCCTTCCATATTGCTTATAAAGATGATGGAACCCCAATTACCGAAATTTATGAAGGCGAAAAAAATTCGAGTTTTCAACTGCGCAGTCTCTTCAAGAATGTCGCCATGGAGCAATCAATGAAATTTGAGGATTCAGTTAAGGTAAAGCAGGAATATCAACATATGGGTGATAAAGATACAAGTCTATTAAAAGGTGCTCCAAAACTCATAATAACTACAGGAGACCAGGTATATGTAGATGCTGGTTATGGCGAGAAGATGAAAAAAGATATTATTCACCCTTTGTCTGCATGGGAAACTAAGAGGCGACCTTTACCTTTTAATAATTCTGAAACTCATTATATTGAGTATTTAAATAAGCTTTATAATGCATCATATTCTTTTAATGAGATTGAAGCGGCACATAGTAAATTACCAACTTTAAGTACTATAGACGATCATGAGCTAAGAGATGGTTGGGGATCCCAAAAAGATGAATATGAAAATGGAAAAATGAATCCGATTTTAGAAGATCATTACAACTTAGGAAAGCAAGCCTTTTTAGAGCATCAATTATTGCTTTCAAATAAATCTTCTGAAGAAGTTAGGGACTTGCTAGAAGAGAATAAGTCTATGGAATACTCTTTCGAAGTAAATGGTAAAAAAGGGTATGTTTTCGATCTACGGAGCGCTAGAAATATAAATAACAACCAAGTTTTAGGTGAGAAGCAGTGGGAAGATTTCGAAGGCTGGCTCAATAAATTAGAAAGAGATCAAGAAATAATTTTAATTACCTCTATTCCACTTACTCTAAGACCATTAAAATTCTTTGAAGACTTCGCCAAATTATTTAAACCAGAATTACGCGATGATGTTCGCGATGGCTGGTCCTCTAAAAACAATGTCGCCGAGAGAAATAGACTAATATCCTTACTGGTAAAACACAGGATGGAGAGGGATATTAAACCCATTTTTGTAAGTGGAGATGTACATAAATCTGCATTAATTGAAATTTGGGTGGATACCCATGTTAAAAGAAATAGCAAACATGACATTGCAGAAACAATGATTTTAGGCTATGAAGTAGTAGCTAGTGGGATTTCTCATGAGTTTATAAAAACAGGTCTTTCTAAATCTATATTTCGTTTACTGGAAAGTCAGAATATTGGAGATGGTTTTATAGATTTTCAATACGAGGGGAATCGGGCAAGTTTGTACCCAATGGTGAGAAAATCTATTGTAGCTCAAAATTTTGGAGCTATCGAATTTGATGAAAATGAAAAAACAAAGATTCATACATTTATCTACAATCAGTCCAGCGATCAATTGGAGCAACATTACTTAGAATTAGATTTCGATAAAAAATTACCAGATGATGATTACTACGAAATTATAAAGAAGGGAAATAAAGAGAAAAAAAACTTTGTTCCACCAATTCCTCATGGAGTGCGTGTTATTAAATTGTAATAATTTTCGAGTTAAAGTATTAAAATGATTTAGTGCATTATTACTTGATTATAGAAATTACCTTTGGTCATCATCAATTGGATACATTTTAATAATTTCCAATCAATACTTACACACATAATTACCTTAAAATGAAAACAATAAAAATCACCGAATTAAGCGAATTAGTTAATGGAGAATTAATAGGAGATTCTACTTTGCTTATTTCAGGGCCAGAACAATTAGAAAGAGCACAAAACAGTCATATTTCATTTATTGGAAATAGAAAATATATAAAGGCTTGGAATGCTTCTAAGGCAATGGCTGCTATAATTAACGATAATATAGAACTTGAACCTGAAACTGGAAAAGCTTTAATACGGGTTAAAAATGCAGATCTGGCAATGGTTAAAATATTAGAAGCTTTTAACCCGGGGCAGCCGCAATTAGAATCTGGTATCCATGTTACTGCAACTATTCATCCAACTGCAACTTTAGGAGCAAATTGTGTAGTAGGAGCAGGATGTTATGTCGGGAAAAATGTTGTCTTGGGCGATCATGTTTTCTTATATCCCAATGTGACTATTCTAGATGAAACAACTATTGGAAACAACACAACCATCTGGTCTGGAACGGTAATCAGAGAAAGAACTGAAATTGGAAGCTATTGTATTTTTCACAGTAACGTGAGTATAGGATCTGATGGTTTTGGTTATAGACCAAGTGATGATGGCCGCGGATTGGTGAAAATTCCACAAATTGGAAATGTTGTTATTGGACATCAAGTAGAAATTGGAGCGAACTCTTGTGTAGATCGTGGAAAATTCAGTTCTACGATCATTGGAGATGGTTGTAAAATTGATAATTTGGTTCAAATTGGGCATAACTCAGTTATGGGTCGTTCATGTATTATGGCTGGAGGAAGTGGTCTTGCAGGTTCTGTAACTTTAGGAGATGGAGTGATTATTGGAGGTAGTGCATCTATAAAAGATCATATAACAGTACATTCTGGTGCTGTTGTAGGCGGAGGATCTGGAGTAATGAGCGATGTTGCTGCAGGAAAAACTGTTTTGGGTTATCCAGCATGTGATTCTAAGGATATGCTTAAGCAATGGATTGCTCTTAGAAACCTTGCCAAACACTAAGAATCTTAAAACATCATTTTAAAGAAATAACCTTCAGCTAAATTTTCGTTGAAAATAATGGAGGTTTTTTCAATGCTTAAAAGTGAAAAGAGTGCTTACCTTTGTCAAAAATAATTTTTATGTCAAATCAGTTTTCCAGTTTAGGAATATCAGCAGAAATCATTAAAAGTTTAGATCAGCTAAATATCTCCGTTCCCACAGAGATACAAGAGAAAACCATTCCTATTCTGCTAACAAAAACTGAGGACTTTGTTGGTCTGGCAAAAACTGGAACTGGTAAAACTGCGGCATTCGGCTTACCACTACTTCAGCTTATAAATGCCGAAGACTCTCATATTCAAGCGGTAATTCTAGTTCCAACAAGAGAATTAGGTCACCAGATCTTGAGTAATATAGAAAGTTATGCTACGAACTTACCGGATATTTCGGTTACTGCTACCTGTGGAGGAATTCCTATAAAACCACAAATTGAAAGATTAACTAAGCCTACGCATATTGTAATTGCAACTCCTGGGAGGCTTATAGATCTTATTAAACGCGAGGCTATAGATCTTTCTAAAGTAAACTATTTGATATTAGATGAAGCCGATGAAATGGTGACTTCATTAAAAGATGGCCTAGATGAGATCGTGGCAGAACTTCCTAAGAAAAGAAGAACCTTATTATTCTCTGCAACTCTTCCTGGAACAATTAAGCAACTTATTCAGAATTATATGTCTAAACATGTAATCCAAATAAGCGCTAATATGGAGACTATTGGAAATCAAGAAATAGATCACCAATTTGTGGTAGTAGAACCTATCGAGAAATTGGAGGTTTTAATGCATTTCTTATCCTCTAAAGAAGGAGAACGCGGAATTATATTTTGTAAGACCAAAGCTGCAGTTAATAAATTAGCTAAGAATTTGGCAATTAATAAATTTTCTTCGGGAGCTTTACATGGTAGTTTATCCCAGCCAATTCGGGATCGCATTATGAAGCAATTTAGAGAAGGGCACATTAATATTCTTGTTGCTACAGATCTTGCTGCTCGGGGAATAGATGTTAAAGAAATCTCTTATGTAGTAAATTATCATTTACCAGATGTTTATGAAGTTTATGTGCATAGAAGTGGAAGAACCGCTAGGGCAGGAGCGAAAGGCCTTTCTTTAACTGTGATCCAAAATGAGGAAATTCCAGATATTGCTGAATTTCAGGATGAGTTAGGAATTGTATTCAAAGAATATTCTAAACCTGATGCACAAAGTGTTGAAGATAATAACACTCTATTATGGGCGAAGCAGATCTTTAAAACCAAGCCCAATCACAATCTTTCTTCAGAATTAAAAGAGAATATAAAAACCATTTTTCATCACTTAACTAAAGATGAATTAATAGAGAAAATGCTTGCCTCTTATATGATTCAAAATAAAAATGATAGCGCTCCTATAGAAGAGTCGAATAAGAAGAAGCACAGGTAGATAATCTATGATTTTAGTTCTGAAAAATGAATTTTAAAACTTAAGATATGTGGTTCTATATATAAGAAGGAATGAACTTAAATCGAATATTGTTACAAGCTAGAATCCATTTTTCTTGTTTTTTCTGAGATCATTAATTATAAATAGGCAAACCAAATTTAAATTTTCACAAGTAAATACAGGGCTATGAAATACGTAATTCATAAAGCAGATACAAGGGGACATGCAAATCACGGCTGGTTAGATAGCCATCATAGTTTCAGTTTTGCTAATTATCATAATCCTGAGAGAATGAATTTTGGGGTGTTGAGAGTCTTAAATGATGATGTAGTAAGTGGAGGAAAGGGTTTCGGAACTCATCCACATGAGAATATGGAGATTATTTCTATTCCGCTAAAAGGTGATTTAGAACATAAAGACAGCTTGGGGAATTTAAGCGTGATCCGCGAGGGCGATATTCAGATCTTAAGCGCTGGAACCGGTATTGCGCATTCTGAATACAACAGAAATAAAGATGAGCAGGTTGAGTTCTTACAGATTTGGATTTTTCCAAGCAGTAAAGATCTTGCTCCTCGTTATGACCAAATTTCGATAAGAGATCTTCAGAAAAAGAATGAATTCTATCAAGTACTTTCACCAAATCCAGATGATGATGGAGTATGGATCAATCAGAATACATGGTTTTCAATAGGAGAATTCGAGAGGGGTGTATCTATGGAATATTCACTTCACGAAAAAAATAATGGAGTCTATATATTTGTTCTCGAGGGTTCTGTGAAAATTGACAACCATAAACTCGAAAAAAGAGATGGATTTGGAATTTGGGGAATAGAGAGTTTAACCGTGACTACAGATACAAATGCGAAAGTACTTTTAATGGAACTTCCTATGGAATAAGTTGATTTTACAGGATTTAAAAATAGTTTCTTATAATTAGATAAAAAGCTGTAATTTCGCGCCTTATTTAAAATGAGGCATTTATGAAGCGTGTTAACGAATACAAGAAATTATTTAATGTTGAAAAAGGTTACGATCTTAAACAATTAAAGACTTCTTACAGAAATCTGGTAAAAGAATGGCATCCAGATAAATTTCAGGAGAGTGATGAAAAGCACGCAGAAGCTGAAATGAAAAGCAAGCAGATAATCGATGGTTACCACTTTTTAGTGAGTATAGCTCCAGAGACTAAAGCAGCTAATCTTGAAGAATATAATAAAACAACCTCTGAAGCTGGAATTGCCGATTTCCAACATAAAGGTAATCTATTAGAAATATCTTTTACCGATGGAACTACTTACGAATATTTTGGAGTAAACAAACCATTATTTGTTAAGCTTGTAAACTCTGACAGACAGTTTAGATTTGCAAAAAGAAACATTTTTAATTCTTTCCTTTACAGAAAGTCTAAAAAAGATCAAGAGCTACAGCCAGCATAAGTTTTATAGCTCATAAGGTTTAATGCCCTAAGGTTCTTAAAATAAGACAATATTATAAATTCCAGAAGCACTTGCTGTTTTTGGAATTTTTCTATTAAATCAATTTATACAACAACCTAATTACTAGTTTAGAAACTTAGCATTCCTAATTACTCTAATTAAATTTTCAGCATGAATAGAAAGGCGATCTATGCAATTATAATATGTGCTATTCTTGCAGGTGCAAATGGCTTGCTCATAAAATCTATGACAAGTTTGAGCACTGGAACTATTGCGTGGTTTAGAACTGGAATTCCAGTCTTGATATTAATCCCTTTTCTGTGGAAAGATGGAGAGCTACATTTTAGAGGAAATAATAAGAAGATGTTACTTGCCTCCTTGATAAATGCTGCGAGAATGTATCTCTATTTACTTGCTTATATCTATACATCCATAGGAAATACAGTGGTGCTTTTTTATACATATCCCATTTTCGTTACCATAATAGAAGTTATTGCTTTCAAACAAAAAATAGAGCGTAAACAAACCTTACTACTTTTACTAGCATTCACGGGAATTGTGATCACTTATATTGGTAAGCCATTTAGTTTTCAATCAAACGATTTTATAGGAATGCTTGCAGCCGTTGGAGCTTCCATAGGATACGCTATAACGGTTGTACTTTTTAAGGCAGAAAATTCTAGATATAGCCAGAACCAAATGGTCTTTTATCAGAATATAGTAGGAGCAATCGTTTTTATACCTTTTCTATCTGCCATTCCTTCAGCTACTTTGCCAGATTTAGGTATAGGTGTTTTCTACGGATTTCTGATAGGAATCGTGGTTTTTAAACTTTTCTTCTACGGACTCAAAGAATTAACTGCTGCTACTGCAACGACTTTGATGTATTTAGAAGTGGTTAGTGCTATTCTGTTAGGATATTTTGTTCTGGATGAAGCAATTACCTGGAACATTCTTTTAGGAGGAGCCTTTATTGTAACTAGTAGTTATTTAATTTCTAGATTAAATAAAAAGAAATAAAATTTTATATAACATCCTATACCCTAAAATCACCTTAAAAGAAAATTTAGGTGGTTGGTATTTATTACAAGTTGCTTTCGTTTTTAAATATTCAAAAAATTCGAGAAAGCCAAACTATAATAAAATCACATAAAAAATTGATAGTCAGTTATAAATGACTATTACAATTTTCATGATTGTTAAAGAAAGGCTAAATAGACACCTATTTAAAACCGCCTCAATCTTATATGCGTTTATCTAGACACATATAACAATAACAAATCAACAATTATGAAAACTACAAACATTTTTAAAGCCTTTTTATTCGTTTCTATCCTATCATTAGGAGCATGTTCGTCTTCTAAAGATAAAGTTATGAAAGATGATATGAATATGTCTAAAGATATGACAGTGATGGTTGGGGGTGCAGCAATGTATCCAACTAAAAATATCGTAGAAAATGCTGTGAATTCTAAAGATCATACCACATTGGTTGCTGCTGTAAAAGCTGCAGACCTAGTAAGCACTTTACAAGGTGATGGTCCTTTTACTGTATTCGCTCCAACAAATGCAGCTTTCGATAAATTACCAGCAGGAACGGTAGCAACTCTTTTAGAGCCTGAAAATAAAATGAAATTGCAAAATGTACTTACTTACCATGTAGTAGCTGGCAAATATTCTTCTAAGGATATTGTAAATGCTATAAAAAAAGGAAATGGGAAAGCAACATTTACTACCGTTAATGGTGGAATGTTAACTGCAATGATGAAAGGAAGTAATGTAATTATTACAGATGCTAATGGAGGAACTTCTATGGTAACTATTGCAGATGTTAATCAATCTAACGGAGTGATACACGTAGTAAATTCAGTAATGTTACCTAAAGCCTAATTATATTTTTTAAATAAATTAATAGCGACTCATTTAGAGTCGCTATTTTAATTTTAAGTACATTTTAATAAGTTTCAATTTCGATATATAAAGATTTAGCATTGTTTTATATAAGGCGGAGGTAATTTTATAGTCACAGATTAATAAAATAAATATCCGATCATTATAATGTAGTAATGCCATTTCGAGCGAAGTCGAGAAATCTGTTTTGGCATGAAGATTCTTCAGTACGTTTACTCTTTTCAGAATGACTACGTTGTTATCCCGTAATAGGAGGGATCTCGGCGATTTTTCGGGAGTCTCGATATTATCGAATATTTTGGGTTATAATTATCTGAACTAGTAATAAAATTAGAATCTGAAACAAGTTCAGATTGACCTAAGTAGTGAGCTTCCAAATCGATTTAGATAAAAAAAATCATGAGCTAATGTCATTTCGAGCGAAGTCGAGAAATCTGTTTTGGAATGGAGATTCTTCAGTACGTTATACTCCTTTCAGAATAACTACTTAGATTATTGATTGTCATCCCGAGAATAGGAGGCATTTAATTTTTTGTTATAATGAGGAACATTTAAATATATTAATCGTAATATTGCTATATACTTATAAAGTTATATGGGAATTACTAAAACAGAAATCTTTACAGAACAACAAAACAAGGTCGCCTTAATTGCTAAGGCTTTTGGACATCCTGCTAGAGTTGCTATTTTACAACATCTATTTAAAATCCAAAAATGTATTTGTGGAGATCTTGTTCAGGAAATTGGCCTAGCACAACCTACGATTTCTCAACATTTAAAAGAGCTTAAAAACTTAGGACTTATAAAAGGAAATGTAGAAGGAACAAGTGTATGTTATTGCATTAATGAAGATAAATGGAATGAGTCTCTACAATTATTTAGAGATTTTTTGGAGCTACAACCAAATAGTAATAATACCTGTAAATAGTAAAGTCAACTGCTTGATGAATTAAGAATTTAAAATATTAGAATAATGAAACTATCAGAAATAAAAAAATTACTTAACAGTTTAGAAACTATAGCCTTTGAACTACCAGATGGCTCATTAGTACCTCGTCATTTTCATGTTACAGAAGTTGGAAAAGTTTCTAAACACTTTATTGACTGCGGCGGAACTTTAAGAAAAGAAGAGGTGGCTAATTTTCAGCTTTGGGAGGCAGATGATTACGATCACAGACTAAATCCAGAAAAATTAGTGAGTATTATTGAGCTTTCAGAAAAAATACTTGAGATGGAAGATCTGGAGATTGAAGTGGAGTACCAAGGTGAGACAATTGGAAAATACGGTTTGGATTTTAAAGGTGAAAGCTTTCTACTAACCAATAAATTAACCGACTGCCTTGCTAAGGATAAATGCGGAATTCCTGCTGAAAAAACTAAGGTAAATTTATCTTTTATAAATAAAGAAGAAGGAAATTCATGTGCCCCAGGATCTGGTTGTTGTTAGCCTGTCACTAGATATTTACATGCCTTACTACTTATTTAAATAATAAAATGATACTACCCAAAATTGAATCTGTTATTAATTCCTTGGATACTACATCTATCACTCAGGATCGTAAGCAAGTATTAAAACCTTTGATAAATTATATACGATCCAAGGAAAATAAAGAAAGTGAGATTAGTTTAAATTTCATTTGTACTCATAATTCTAGAAGAAGTCATTTTTCTCAAGTTTGGGCGCAGGCAATTGCGAAATTTTTTAACGTAGATAATGTATTTTGTTATTCGGGTGGGACAGAGGCTACTGCGCTTTATCCTATGGTTGTTGAAACCTTAAAGCGATCTGGTTTTATTGTAAAAGCAACTTCTAACGATACAAATCCAATATACAGTATTAAGTATTCAGATAATGCGCCACCAATTACGGGATTCTCAAAGACTTTTGATTCTGAAATAAATCCGATATCTAATTTTGCTGCTATTCTCACATGCTCTGATGCCGATGAGAATTGTCCATTTATTGAGGGAGCAGAAACACGGATTCCAATCACCTATGAAGACCCAAAATCTTCAGATGGGACTTTGGAAAAGCAAAGGATTTATATGCAAAGAAGTTTGCAAATTGCAACTGAAATGAAGTATGTTTTTTCTGAAATATAAGTTTGCTCAAGTAGCATAAAAAGGGAAATGACTATCAATATTAATTGGTAGTTATTTCCCTTTTTGGATTATATCATAAATTATTTAATTCGAAATAAATTGAAACCTATTCATAAATATTTCAATAAGTTAACTATCTCTAAATCATTAAATTTTAACTGTTTCTATAATTTACTCCATCAAATTCTCCCCGGTCATAAAAGCTGTCATCAGATGGGTAGTCATTATCAGATGAGTATCTTCTAGCACCATCGGTATCAAAAATAGAAGCATCATTACTGTTGTCCCTGTTATGATCAAGATTTTCTCTTTTATTTCTTTCAGTTTCGAGTTTTCGACGTTCCTCTTCTAATTTTAATCTTTCCTCTTTTAGTTTATGACGCTCCAATTCTAATTTGCGGCGTTCCTCACTCCATTCTGCATCTGTGTTCATGTCTTTTTGAACAGGATCTGCTTCCCTATCTGCACGATATGGAGATTCTTTGTGGTTATGGGTATCCTCGCTGGTATGCTGAACTCCATGTCTATCTCTGTCCCGATTATAACTATCCATAACGGCTACTTCATAATCCCTATCTACATTATCTCCTGTTCTAAAGCGTTTTGTTTCTGCAAAAGTTTGATGATCTATACTTTGGGTATGTACATATTTTTTGTCTTCATGAATGTGTACCATTCCAATTGGCACAATTATGTGATTTTCTCCTTCCTTATTCACAAACTCACGAACATCTGAATTTGGAGATTTACTGTATGGATCGTAATTTGCATCTATAATTGTGTTATCTACTTCTACATCCAGATAGACAACCTTCATTGAGTTTTTATTTACCAAAAGGTTGTCAACCTTTCCAATAACTCTGTTATCATTGTCTTTCACTGGCCATCCGCGGACATCTGCGTAATGACTGTCTACTTTATAATCTGATAATTCATTGAGGTAATACAAATGTTTTTTATGTTCTTTCATAATATAAATTTTTTATAGTAATGAATACTTTTTAAGTTGTCAGTAGGAAATTTTAATCTAATGATGATACTATATAACTATTCAATTTAGATTTGAATAAAAACTAGAATAGCTTTAATAATTGCCCATATATTAGAGTTAATACTCTAAATAATATCTAAGCCTCTTCGGAAATTTCTAAAGAAACTAAGTTATTATACTGAAGATTAGTAGAAGTTACTTCTTCAAACTCTGTTTCATTATCGTCTGTAAATTCATCTTCATCTGTATTTCCATAAAAGAATAAGAAAAATAGTCCTCCAATTATAATTAACACAAGAAGAATCCAAGGCCATACAGGTGATTTTTTGGTGATCTTTATTTCAGCCATAATATATTCTGATTGATTATTAGATTAATAAAATTAAAGAGATAAATTTTTAATTTTAATAAAGTTCATATAAAGTATTGTTAATTAAGCCTTAACAGCTTAAGAACAGTTGGTGATAAATCATTGAAAATAAAACTGATTAATGAATAATGAGTATAACTAAATAATCGCTCTAAAATCAAAGATTAATTTAAATGCCGAGATGCAGTTATTGCTTAATTTTGAACTTTATTTAAAAAAGGAAATCCATGGAGAAAACTCCAAATAAATTACTAATTGTACTCGCATTTTTCTCCATTTATGTAATCTGGGGCTCTACATATCTTTTAAATAAAATTGCCGTGAGTGAGTTAGCTCCATTTATGCTCGCAGCTATACGGTTTATAACTGCTGGTGTTTTAATTTTTATACTTTGTAAGTTCTTAGGAATAAAAATTTCCATTACCAAAACGCAGCTTAAAAATACTATTATTGCAGGCTTTCTATTCCTTACTTTTGGAAATGGGATCGTGGTATGGGCTCTAAGATTTGTAGACAGCGGATTTGCAGCATTGGAGATTTCCGCTCAACCTCTAATAGTGTTGTTCCTCTTACGTGTAATAGATGGTAAAAAAATAAAGACTATGTCTCTAATTGGGGTAGGCCTAGGCATTATAGGAATGTATCTTTTAGTAAGTCAGAAGCAAATAATAAGTGATTCGGATTCTATTATTGGAATGGGAATGATCTTTATTTGTTTGGTAAGCTGGGCCTATGGAAGCATTTTTGTTAGTAAGGCCGATCTGCCAGCTAATTATTTTGTGAATACCGGCTATCAAATGATTTCTGGTGGTATTATGCTGATGCTTGGAAGCTTCGCTTTTGGAGAATCTTGGTCTCTTCCTACAACCTGGAGCGGAGAAGTACAGATTTCTATGATCCTTTTAATATTATTTGGAAGTATTGTTGCTTTTACCTCTTTCAACTATTTATTAAAAGCAGTATCTCCAGAGAAAGTTGCAACCTCTACTTATGTGAACCCAATCATTGCGATGAGTTTAGGCTGGTATTTTTTGAATGAACAAATTACCATGCAATCATCAATCGCTGCCATTGTTCTTTTAACCGGAGTCTATTTTATAAATACTAAGAAGAAATTAATTCTTTTATCCAGATTCAAAGGGAGGTTAAGGCCGAAGAAAGTTGAGATTGAATAAGATAAGCATTCTAATAAATTTGTTTATTTTTCTTGAATCTATTAGCTTATTTTATATGTTAAATAACTTTAAAAAAATTGCATTAGGTGGCGGATGCCATTGGTGTACTGAAGCAGTATTTCAATCCTTACTAGGGGTGAAAAAAGTAGAGCAGGGCTATGTCGCATCTCATGCTGATAATTCAAGTTTTTCTGAAGCTGTAATAGTTCACTTTAATTCAGATGTCATACCTCTAAAACGACTTATAGAAATTCATCTTTATACCCATCAAAGTAAATCCATGCATAGCATGCGGGAAAAATATAGATCTGCAGTGTACACCTATTCCGAAATTCAAAAAGCAGAAGCTAAGAAGATCTTAGAGAATTTTCAGCCAGAATTTAATAATCAGTTAATAACACAAATTTTTTCCTTTAGAGAATTTAAAGCCTCTAGAGAAGAACTTCATAACTACTACCTCAAAGATCCTCAAAAACCTTTTTGTAAAACATTTATAGCTCCAAAACTAAATGTCTTACTGGAGCAATTTTCTGAAAACATTAAATCCACTTGTAAAAATTAAAGATCCGAAAGATCTATCCTATATTAAAAGTAAAAGGGTTTAAAGAACTAAGTTCCTTAAACCCTTTTACTTTTAATATAATTGCTATCTAGAATTCTTGTACAGTAGGTCTAATTACAATTTCATTTACATCTACATCATCTGGTTGCTCAATTGCATATGCAATTGCACGAGCAATAGAATCAGAAGGAATAGCTTGTTTGTAAAATTCTTTAACATGTTCAGAACTTTCTTCATGAGAACTTCCATGTTTTAATTCAGAATCAATAGCTCCCGGTTCTATAGAAGTAGTTCTAATAGCTCCACCTACTTCATGTCTTAGTCCTTCGGTTATTGCTCTAACAGCATATTTTGTTCCGCTATAAACAGTTCCACCTGGGCTAAAAACTTTAATTCCTGCAACAGAAGATAAATTTATTATATGTCCAGAAGATTGATTTTGGAATATAGGTAATACGGCCGCAATTCCGTAAAGCACTCCTTTAATATTAATGTCAATCATTTTATCCCATTCTTCAACTTTAGTTTCAGAAAGAGGAGCAATTGCCATTAATCCAGCATTATTAATTAATACATCTATTTTACCAAAAGCAGAAACAGCTTTGTCAACTAAAGCTTTTACATCCTCAGGTTTTGTAACATCGGTTTTTAGAACTTCAACTTTACCGCCATTCTCTCGGATTTCTTTTGCGATTTTTTCTAAATTCTCTATTCTACGAGCTCCTAAAACTACAGAGGCTCCTTTGCTTGCTAAATGTCTTGCTGTTGTCTCTCCCAAACCACTACTTGCTCCAGTAATTACAACAACTTTTCCTTTTATATTATTTTCCATATCTGTATGTTTTTAATTTAATTTTTAATTCTATGCAAATTTATGGCTTATTAAAGGCTTTAAAGTAGTGGTATTAGAGATTAGGATTAGTTTAACCCGTTTGATTGATCTACGTCAATTTATACTCTTAAATTCAACTTAAAATCATCAGCAGTTTTTACTTAATGTTTTATCTAATTAAGTTTACACAAATTATTAGATGAATTTTCAGCTAGCTTTGAAAATGGGGAATTTATAATTGACACTTTCAAAAGGAGCGAGAGAAATGAATCGGAGGTTGGTTCCATTGGTCTATTATCGATGAGCTATTCAGATAGATAGGTTGCACTTTTTTGAATTGACACGTAGTGATTAATTTAATAATCCTCAATCGATTTATTACTAATCAGCTAAGAAACGATTTTCTCAAAAATCTTAATTTATAATATGAAGTATTTTACTGAAGACTTTTCGCAGTTTTTTAAGGAGCTGGCGATAAATAATAACACGGAATGGTTCCATGCTAACAAGTCACGCTATGAGAATAGTGTAAAAGAACCATTTGTATCTTTCATAGGCAAAATAATATCAGAAATCAGCCAATTGGATCCTAACTATAGAACTACTACAAAAGAGTGTATTTTTAGGCTACATAGAGATGTTAGGTTCTCTAAAGACAAATCTTCTTATAAATTATTTTCTTCTGCAGCAATAACTAAAAATGGAAGAAAAGATAAAAGTCTACCTGGCGTATATTTAAGATTATCACCAGAGAATATTACTATTATGGGCCGCTGTTATAAACCATCTATAGTACAGCTTCGTAAAATAAGATCTAAAATAAGTGCAGATCCAAAGGCATTTCGAGCTTTGATAGAGAATGAAGATTTCAAAGAGAAATTGGGTACAGTGAAGGGAGCGGTTAATAAGCGGATTCCAAAAGAGTTTCAGGAAGCGTATAAAGTTGAACCACTTATTGCCAATAAACAGTTTTATTATGGTACTACCTTACCACCAGAAATGATTACCATTAATAATTTAGATTCGGTAGTAATGGACTATTGGAAAACTATGCAGCCTCTTAATAATTTTTTTACCGAAGTTATTACTGATGATGGTTCGTAAACTCTTTTCTAAGTGAGTTAGACTAGATAAAGAAACAAATTCTAGATATATAAATTTAAAAAACTCTTAATACAATGGCTTCTTTAAGCTTAAAGATTAAATTTATACTGTTCTGTTAGGCAGGTAGCTCTTGGCTGATTTAAATAAATAAGTCAATATTCTATCTGAGTATTGAAATAATAATCAATCTTAAAATAACACTCATGGATATTGCCATTTATATAGTTATTGGAATTGTTGTCGCTGTAGTCACTTTTATTTTGGTAAGGAAAAATTTGGTGACTAGAGAGCATGAGATGGTCAACGATAAAAAGGGCAAGAAAACACAGTTTAATCCCGAAAAAGGTTTCTGGGTTAATGCCTAATAAACAAAAAAGAGAAGTGAAGAAAGAGGACTTGTAAGTTTTTTTCATTACCTCGATAACCAAATTTAGATTATAGAGCATTTAATGCTGACACAAATTTTAATTATTCAACAATGAGGATTGATTCTTCACTTCTTTTATAATATACATTCCATAATTTTTTCAACTATTATAGATTGATTTCCAAGGATATTAGAAAAAATTTGATTCTTTTTTTTAATTTCTTGTAACATTTAGTGATATAGGTGGTCTTTTAGGTACATCAATCAAATACCATCAAATGAAATTATTCCACCTTAGCTTTATCATGTTTTCGTTATGCATTTGTGCAACCGCACAAACTTCTAAAAAACAACTCAAAATTGAAAGAGCAGAAGTAGCTCCAAAAATAGATGGAGTTTTAGATGATGCTATATGGGCCAATGCTCAAGAAGCAGGGGACTTTATCCAGTTTCGTCCCAATATTAACGTGAAGGAGACTGAAGTTAATAAAACTGTAGTTAAGTTAGCTTATGATAACTCTGCCTTGTACGTCTCGGCTCATTTATACGATGATCCTACAAAAATCGCCAAACAACTTTCTAGTCGGGATAATTTTGGAAATGCAGATTTCTTCGGATTTATTGTAAACCCAAATAATGATGCTCAAAATGATACCGAATTTTTCGTTTTAGCTTCGGGAACTCAAGCAGATGCAATATCTAGCCCCAGTGTCGGGGAAGATTTTGGATGGAACAGCGTATGGAGTAGTGCTGTACAAATCGTGGCAGACGGTTGGATCGTAGAGATGAAAATTCCATATCGCTGCCTTAGATTTGATAATAACAATATAGAAACCTGGGGAATTCAATTTCATAGGCGTTTTAGAAGAGATGAGTCACAATATACTTGGAACCCTATAGATGTCTCTAAAGGGAATTTTGGATTGTACCATGGAGAATTAAAGGGCTTGAGTGATTTAGATCCTCCAACAAGACTTTCCTTATATCCTTTTGTTTCCACTGTTCAAAATGATTTTGATGGCGTTTATGAATCTAATTTCAATGCAGGTTTAGATGTAAAATATGGTATTACAGAAAACTTCACATTAGATGCTACACTTATTCCAGATTTCTCGCAAGCAGGATTCGATAATATCACCTTGAATCTTGGACCATTCGAACAAACTTTTTCTGAACAAAGACAATTTTTTACTGAAGGAGTAGATCTTTTCTCTAAAGGAGATTTGTTCTTTTCTAGACGAGTAGGTAGCGCACCTATTACAGATCCTGTAACTTCAGCGAACGAAGAGGTAGTAGATTTTCCAGAATCTGTGAAAGTGCTAAATGCTATAAAAGTTTCAGGAAGAACTAAGGGTGGACTTGGATTGGGATTTTTTAATTCATTTACAGAAAAATCAGAAGCTACTATAGAGAATATAGATACTGGAGATAGAAGGAAAGAAGTCGTAGAGCCATTTACCAATTATAATATTATAGTAGTGGACCAGCAATTTAACGGTAACTCCTCCATCGGGATTATCAATACAAATGTTACCAGAAAAGGATCTTTTAGAGATGCCAATGTCACGGCGATTACCTCAGATATTACCAACAAAAGAAACACATACCAAATTCGTGGGGATATTAAGATGAGTAATATTAATCTGGAAACTGGAACATTAACAGGATTTAGCTCCTTTGTAGCCGCTCGTAAAGCACATGGAAATTTTAGATATAGTATAGATCACAATTATGCCGATACTAAATTTGACCCAAATGATCTAGGTCTGCAGTTCAGGAACAATTATAATAATTTGGGGATAGATATCAATTATAGAACTTTTGAGCCATCTGGAATCTGGAATCGCTATTTCGCAAACTTTTATGTGAATTATACTATGCTGGCAGAACCAAACACCTTCACAGGATTTGGATTGGGACTAAGTGCTAACGGAACTACAAAAAAATTGAATGACATAGGTGGGAATATCAATCTACTTCCTGGAAAACAATATGATTATTTTGAACCTCGAAAAGAAGGAAGTTTTTTTATTCGAGAAAATGGAGTGAATCTTAATGGATGGTGGAATTCTAATAATAATAAAAAGATTTCATTAAGTGTTAATATAGGAGCTGAAACCTTACTTGAAGACGGACGTGATTATTTTGATTATTGGTTTGGCCTTGGTCCTCAAATACGATTTAATGATAAATTCATGATCTCCTATTTTTTCTACCGAGATCATTACTTGGGAGACAGAGGATATGTAACTCAAGTAGATGACGATGTGATTTTTGGAGATCGGGATAGAGAAGAAATAGAACAAACTTTTAATGCGAGTTATAACTTTAATCCAAATCATACTTTGTCACTTACTCTAAGAAATTACTGGGGAACTGTAAAGTATGAGGATCAATTATTCAGCTTGCAAAAAGATGGGCGAGTTACTAATACTACAGGATATACCACAACGAGCATTCCAGATAATCCAGATATCAATTTCTCAACCTGGAATTTCGATCTTAGCTATTCTTGGCAGTTTGCACCGGGTAGTTTTGTGACTGCGCTGTATCGTAATCAGTTATTTAACTTTGATACTGCCGCTCGAGATTCTTACACACAAAGTATAGATACCTTATTTAAACAACCTATAAATAATGTGTTCTCATTGAAACTTCAATACTTTTTAGATTATAATCAGATTGCAGGAATATTTAAAAAGTAGAGTGTATTATTAAGGAACTAGATAGTTATCTTGAAAATTGTTTAAAGTGGGTTTGCTTTTTAAAAACTACATTTGCGCTTCGAGAAACTCAGCACTGGTTTCTGTAGCATTTTGCTCGATCTTCTGCTGAATTAAGCTTAGCTAAAAGGTTATGAAGGAGAATGAAACAGAAGTTATAAATGCGATCACTTCAACACAAATTGAAAACTGTATTGCGGTATTGGCGAAATTAGTTGAAGATACCGATCAGATCTTCGATATCCCAAAAGAACAAAGAACTGAACTTTTAAAAGTAGCTGGAATGTTCTCGAGACCAGATCGCGATGAATTTTCCAGACGAAAAAAGGATGGAAAAAAAGCAGCAAAGCGCAAACAGGAAGCCAAGGATAAAACTGCACGTAAAGAAACCGGAATTAGAAATGCTAGGGAAGCTTCGGTATTTGTAGCTCCCAAATTGCTTCCCATGGCTCATTTGGCAAATAAAACGGAACTGGAATTAGAAACTCCCAGAAAATGCTATGTCTGCAGTACAGAATTCACCAAAATGCATCATTTTTACGATTCTATGTGTACTAGCTGTGGCGATTTTAATTATGCCAAGCGTTTTCAGAATGCGGATGTAAAAGGACAAGTGGCCGTAATTACCGGCTCCCGATTAAAAATAGGATATCATATTAGTTTAATGCTTTTGCGTGGCGGAGCAACCGTGATCGCGACTACTCGTTTTCCGGTAGATTCTGCCTTGAGATTTTCTAAAGAAGAAGATTTTACCGAATGGGGACACCGCTTAAAAATTCACGGACTCGATTTACGACATATTCCAAGTGTAGAGATCTTCTGCAATTTTATCGAGAACAAATATGAGCGATTGGATATCCTCATTAATAATGCAGCACAAACAGTGCGTCGACCTTCTGGCTTTTATCAGCACCTTATGCCAAATGAAGAACGATCCATTGCTTCCTTGCCAGAATATGCTAGAGATCTATTAGCAGATCATGGTGATTGTTTGCAAGAATTAAAGGTGCTAACTACGGGAGCATCATCCAATACTAACATGCCGGTTACTTGGCATGGCCCTGAACCCGGAATTGGATTGCGGGCTTCAGCAAAATTATCCCAGATCCCTTATAGTTTCGACAATACCCTGGTTGCCAAAGAAGTATTTCCGGAAGGAGAATTGGATGCCGATTTGCAGCAAGTTGACCTTAGAAAAACTAATTCCTGGCGCTTAAAATTAGGTGAAATTGAAACTACAGAGATGATAGAGGTACAATTGGTAAATTCAGTAGCGCCGTTTGTTTTATGCAATAGACTTTCCGAAATAATGAAAAAGGACAACACAGGAAAAAAACATATTATTAATGTTTCGGCGATGGAAGGGAAGTTTTATCCAGGTTTCAAAGAAGATCGTCATCCACATACCAATATGGCTAAAGCAGCTTTAAATATGCTTACACACACCTCTTCGGGTACCTTAGCTAAGGATGGAATCTTTATGAATGCGGTAGATACCGGTTGGGTTACAGATGAAGATCCGGCAGCCTTGGCAAAGCTGAAACAAGAACGAGACGATTTTCAGCCACCTTTAGATATCGTAGATGGAGCTGCAAGAGTAATGGATCCTTTATTCGATGGCATCAATACCGGGAAACATTGGTGTGGTAAATTCCTGAAAGATTACAGGCCTATTAGCTGGTAGTTTTTTACTGAATGTTGATAGCAAGCTTCCTATTAAGTATCTCTGAAATAAGCCCTGGCAGATATATCATCTTAAGAAAGTCTTATTTGCAATAAATAAAATCTTTAGCCACGAATGCACGAATTATTGGTTTATTAAAAACAGGAAAATTATTCGTGAATTCGTGGCAATAGTCAGAGTGGTAACTAGTTTAGCATGACGCCTCACCACTCTGTCACACTGAGCTTGTCTAAGTGTCTATTTTATTATTACTAAGATGCTGAAACTCCCGATGCGTCGGGACAGCTTGACGTCTCACCACTTCGTCACCATGAACTAGTTTCAGGATCTTCTCTATTACTACTGAGATGCTGAAACAAGTTGAGCATGACACATTGAGTATCTCACAAGATTTTATGAATTTCTTAAGTGAATTTTCTAACTGGTCTTGCTAGTTTTACTATCTAAACAAATAGATATGAAACGATATTTGGTACTGCTTAGCTTTTTAACTATTGGAGTTGTAAGCTGTCAGGAGAATAAGAAGAAGGATGTGGAAAAGAACAAGGTACCGGAAGCAGTACAAATTACCTTTCAAAAGAAATATCCGGGGGAGACCGACCCGGACTGGAAACAGGATGAACACGGCTACTGGGAATCTCATTTTAAAAAAGATGGAGAAAAATACCGCGCCGATTTTAATGCAAATGGTTCTTGGGTTGAAACCGAGAATAGCATAAAAGATGGCGAATTACCCGAAGCCGTTAAAAACGTAATTGCCGAAAAATATTCAAATTATGAGATCACTGAAGTAGAACGTGTAGATAGTGCAAAAAAAGGAATTTTCTACGATGTGGAGTTTAAGCAAAAAGGTAAAAATATGGATGTTGAATTTAGAGAAGACGGTTCAATTATAAATTAAGTTTTATACTGAGTTCTTATTGATGGAATTACAGTTAGAAGCAAAATCTTCAAAGGCCTATCGATTAAAATATTCCAAGTCAGACAATTGAGATGGGAACAAATCTTAAAAATTAAAATAATCTTAGTAGATTAGAGTATCTGTTTTAATTTCCAGTAAAATTAAAATCTTAAAAATGGAATATGTGTCTATAGCGTTACAACTTATTATAGGTCTTAGTATCCTAAATGTGTGGCTTATTCAGTATAATAAAGACACGCAATGGCGGGGGGGCAGTGCAACAACAATTAAAGAGGAATTTTCCGTATACGGCTTACCGTCGTGGAGTCTATATGTAATTGGATTTTTAAAAGTGACACTGGCTATTGCGCTTATTTGCGGTATATGGTTTCCAGAACTTATAAAGCCGGCAGCAATTGGACTTGCTTTTCTTCTTGCAGGCTCTGTCCTGATGCATATTAAGATTAAGGATCCATTTAAAAAATCTTTTCCAGCATTACTATTTTTAGTTCTTTGCTTAGTACTGGTTTTTATATTATAAAAGTTTTTATAATTATAAGCTTAATAATATCGCTATAGCTATATAGGCATTCATTATAGCGTAAATTATTGAAGGTGCAGATTGAATAAAGCTATCCTTGATTCTCAGCCTAACCCCGAATCCAAATAACATTAGAAGAGATAAACTAGCGGCAGACACAACACTCAAATATGGCATATATAAATATCCAAAACCCAGCCCAAGGGCTCCCAAAATTTGTAATGCTCCTGTCAGTTTCAAATACTCACTGAGACCGTATCTAATGAATTCCTTTCGCATTTGTTCAGTGAAAAAACAACTTATTCCAAAGAATAAAAATGATAGTAATGAAATTATCACTAAGAAGGTTAGTAAATTCATTTATTAAAATATTAGGTTGGGATTTGAAATTACACCCTAATTGATGGATTAAAACAATTCTTTTTTTACCAGTTCAAAATAAGAATCACTTACCGGGATCCTAAGATCAGAAAGCAGAAGATCCCGGCTTTTTAAACCAGTTACCTTGTTCTTGTTTACTATATAAGATCGATGCACTCGCATAAAATTATTCGGTAATGTTCGCTCTAAAGATTTTAGAGATTGATTGCTCATCACTTTGTTATTGCCGGTATAAAAAATCACATATTCGCTATCACTTTCTATATGTGTAATTTCTTCTAAATTAAGTTTATGTAAGTCGTACCCAGACTTTACAGTTATGGTAGTTTGTGATTCGTTAGAATTATTGGCTTCTAATTTGTTTACAGCAGTTAAAAAACGTTCGAATGTGATCGGTTTTAAAAGATAATCCAAGGCATTCAATTCAAAACCATCTAGAGCATATTCAGAATATGCCGTAGTAAAGATTATTTTAGTTTTAGCATCCACTAGCTTGGCAAAATCGGTTCCTTTAAGATCCGGCATCTGTATGTCTAAAAAAATAAGATCTATAGTTTCAGTTTTTATGATCTGCAAAGCATCTAGAGCGCTTTCAAAAGAACCAACCAATTCTAAAGAATCTATTTTCGCTACATAAGTTTTAAGTAAGCCTCTTGCTAACTCCTCATCGTCGATTATTAAACATTTTGTTCTAGACATTCAGTTTTAATTCTACTTTATAAATTTCGGTAGTATCTGTAATTAATAAATTGTGGGTTTCAGGATATAATATAGACAATCTTTTTTTTACATTAATTATGCCTATTCCGCCAACATCATCCTTGTTCATAGTTTGTTCCGGTTTCGAATTTTCAATTTTGAAAATGATCTCTTTGCTATTAGAAACTATTGAAATATTGATAAATGATCCGGTTCGCTTTTCAATATTACTATGCTTAAAGGCATTTTCCACAAAAGGAATTAGCAACATAGGAGCTATCGAGACATTTGGATTTTCTAATTGAAGATCGATTGCTATGGGATAGGGTTTACTGCTTTTAAGGCTGAATAAGCTGATGTAATTTTCTATGTACAAAATTTCCTTTTTAATTGAAACCAAGGCTTTATCACATTCATAAAGTACATAGCGTAACATATCTGATAAATAGCTAATGCTTTGTTGAGTTTTGGTGGTATCTATCGCAGAAAGCGCATAAATATTATTTAAAGAATTAAATAAGAAATGAGGATTGATCTGCGATTTTAAAAATTTAAGTTCGGTTTGCAGACCTTCATTCTTATTTATAATTATTTCCTCTTCTTTCTTTTGTGCGAATATAAAAGTCTCTAAAAAGGTTGCAATACTATAAGATATTGTAAGCAATAAAAGATGAATTAAAAATCCACCGCCAGGAGGTGGTCTATTTATAGGCTCATTAATTCCATTTCTGGGTAGATCAGGAAAATTTTCAGGTTTTGGAATTGGAGGGGATTGGGAAAAACTGGTAGCAAAATACAAACTTACTCCAAGTGCCAAAACAGAAACTAGCACAAAAAGCCAATATTTTTTCTTGAATAACAGGGTCGGAGCTGCATAGAATATTAAACCTGTAATTAATAGAATTTGAAAACCAAATGCCACGACATTGCTTTGGAAAAACCTTGGGTTCTTATCTGCTGCAAACCATAATGCAAGCCAAATAAATATCCAGATTATAACTTGAAATAGGAGTCTTATAGTTTTGTTCATAGTACAAATAAAGGGAATTAAAAATCAGCATATTCTAAAATGGAGGGCATTTAAGAGCTTCTGAATAGATGTTTACTGAAGGCTTTAACCCATTCACTTAAAAGCTTCGCCTATTCACAGAAAACAAAAATTGTGCATGTTTCATTTAATGACCTTTGAAGTGGAAATCAAGAAAAATTAAAATTTTAATCATGAAAAGTAAAAACAATAAAATGACTCCTACCTAGTACCTCACTACTGATTTTAGGAATAGGAACCTCCCATGCACTATTAAGGAATAATGAAAAGCCTAAAACCCCACCAAGGGCTAAAGAAATTTTAAAAGAATTAGATACCAGTAAGGATGGAAAACTATCTAAAGAAGAAGTGAGAGGGCAATTAAAGAAGGATTTCAAGAAGATAGATCCAGATGAGGATGGTTTTATTTCGAAAAAAGAACTAGAAAAAGCCTCAAAACTAAAAAGAAAAGAGCGAAACTAAATAGTTAAAAATTCTAAAAATTTAATAAAATAAAATTGATGAGAAAATTTAAAAAGAGCTTAAACCAATTATTTATAGCATTGCTATTTAGCACAATATTAATGACTTTTAATGCATGTACCAGCGATGATGCTACAACCGAGGTAGTGGAAGTATTAGGGGAAGTGGACGATACAGATTTTGAAGCTACAGATTGGACAACAGAAACACACAGTAAAGATGCAGATCCAAATTTTGATGAAGTATTTCAAGACAATGCAGTAAAACGACTAGATATTGTAATCAGTGAAGTGCGTTGGCAAAAAATGTTAGATAACATGACTGAAACTTATGGAACATTTGGAGCTGGAGGCGGAGGTCCAGGGGGAGGATTATCTGACACTGACGAGAATCCTATTTTTGTACCGGCAGAGGTGTTTTATAATGGATTGGAATGGTATCGTGTTGGAGTTCGTTTTAAGGGAAACTCTAGTTTACAAACCAGCTGGCAAAACGGTATTTTAAAATTATCATTCAAACTGGATTTTGATGAATATGAAGATGATTACCCACAAATAGACAATCAACGCTTTTATGGATTTAAAAAGTTAAGCCTTAAAAATAATTATGATGACAAGTCTATGCTAAGGGAAAAAGTAGCTGGAGATGTTTTTAGAAATGCAGGCTTAGTTGGTTCTCATACTGCATTTTACACCTTATATGTAGATCACGGAGATGGACCACAATATTTTGGTGTATATACTATGGTTGAAGAAGTTGATGATACTGTTTTGGATACACAATTTTCTGATGATGATGGAAATATATACAAACCAGATGGTGAAGCTGCAAGTTTTGCAATTGGGAGTTATAACGAAGAAGAATATGTAAAGAAAAATAATGAAGACGAAGCTGATTTTTCTGATGTTCAGAGCTTATTAGATGCGTTACATGATGACTCAAGAACCACCGATGCAGCGACATGGAGAGCGAACCTTGAACCCATATTTGACACAGATGTCTTTCTAAAATACTTGGCAGCAAACACAGTCATTCAAAACTGGGATACTTATGGAAAAATGACACATAATTATTTTTTATATAACAATCCAGATACCAATAAACTAACCTGGATTCCTTGGGATAATAACGAAGCCTTACAGGATGGGAAGAGAGAAAGTGCCGCAACATTAGATTTTTCCAATGTAACTACATCAGAATGGCCTTTAATTGGATATCTATACCAAGATCCAGTGTATAAAGAAAAATATGACACTTATGTAAAAGAAGTTGTTGAAGATGCATTTAATGTAACATCTATTCAAGCTCAATACTCTAAATACGCTGCTTTAATAGAACCTTATGCAACATCAGAAATACCTGGATATACATTTCTATATAATAGCTCAGATTTTCAAATAGCGGTAGATCAATTAAACTCCCATGTAACATCCCGAACTACTGTGGTAAGTAATTATTTAGATTAATCCCTGATTGAGGATTTAATTCCCCGAGGCTTGCCTCGAATTTTAAAAAATATCTTTCAAAGAATAGCTCGTGGGCTAGCCCTGAGCTTCTTTATTTTTTATAAGTTTTTTTTGGTTAGAAGTTGAAGGCTTCATGAAGTAAAATTCATGGAGCCTTTTTCTATATAAAATTAAAATTTTGAATATAAAAAAAGAATTCCTTGACTTGAAAAAATTTATAAAAATAAGAAGGGAACTAATGGCTTCAGGAGAATTTAAAAGCTACTTGGATTATGTGATAGCATAAATTAATTCGAATTTATATAAAGTGATCTAATTGCTGCGTACCAGAATGAATTAGATATTTCCGAAGATCAGGAATTCAAAATCAATAACCATATCATTAACCGATTTAAACTAGAACTAAAAGCGATTATATCATTTATCAATATTCATTTAAATAGTGATATAAAAGTAAATAAGATCAAAATTTTTTCAACTGATTCTGGAATTACTGCATTATTGAATAGCAGAAAACATTTAGGCATATCCGTTTTTTGTCCTAACAATTCTTTGGTCAGCCTGAATTTATTTTAGGGTCTCAATATTCTATTGATTTACAATAAAATGAGATTCTGAAACTAGTTCAGAATAACGTCTTTTTTCAGTTTAGGATACTTTGCGAACAATCAAAAAACATTTTAATAGGTTGGTCATTTCAAATAGGAAACCAGTTAAAAATCGGAAATAGTTTGAGAGATAAAATTCAATCCATAGTTTCTAGATCTAATAGGAAACTATTAAGGAAGAATATTGAGATTTCAATCTGCTATAACATATAATTTTAGTCAAGTAATGGCCAGGGGATAATACTATTTTAAAGTTTTTTAGATATATGAAAGATAAGAGAATAAGCCGAAAAACATAAAGAATCGGGCTTTTAAGACATTCCGGATTAATGTTAACTGAATGCTTTTGCCCATTCACTTAAAACCTATGGCTATCCACTGAAAGCCTAGAAAGTGTATGTCTTTATTTATGATATTTGAAGTGTAAAACAATAACAATAAATATTTTATCATGAAAAGTAAAACAATAAATAAACTGATTTTTAGTACACTATTAATGGTTTTTGGAATAGTTTCCACCAATGCACAATCTAAAGATAACAAACAACCTAAAACGCCTCCTACGGCTAAGGAACTTATCAAACAAATGGATAAAAATGAAGACGGAAAACTTTCTAAAGCAGAAGTAAAAGGACCCTTAAAAGACGATTTTAAAAAGATAGATACTAATGAGGATGGCTTTTTAACTATCAAGGAATTAGAAAAAGCGCCGAAACCAAAAAGAAAAGAGAAAAAGTAAATAAAATTTTAGAAAAAATTGGAGCCCTCAGTATATGAAAAAAATAAAAAAGAATATAAGCCTATTCTTTAAAGTCTTAAGCTTTGGTGCACTGCTAATAAGTCTTAACTCATGTAGTAGCGATGATAGTATAATCAACGAACTAGGAGAAGTAGATGACACAGATTTTGAGACAACAGACTGGACAGTAGAAACACATAGTGATGGTGTAAGTCCAGATTTTGAGGAAGTTTTCGGAGATAATGCTGTAAAAAGATTAGATATAGTTATTACTGAAGCGCGTTGGCAAAATATGCTAGATGATATGACAGCGATCTATGGTGCTTTTGGAGTACCAAGCAGTCCAAGTGGTGGGGACATAGATCCCATTTCTATGCCTGCAGAGGTATTTTATAATGGACTGGAATGGTATCGTGTTGGGGTAGGTTTTAAGGAAACTTCAGATTTACAAAAAAGTTGGCAAAGCGGAATTTTAAAATTAGCCTACAAATTAGATTTTGATGAGTTTGAAGAGGATTATCCCCAAATTGAAAATCAGCGGTTTTATGGCTTTAATAAACTAATTCTGAAAAATAATTTTAGTGATAAATTAATTTTGAAAGATAAAACAGCAACCAGTGAACTTAGCGATGAAGTTTTAGAAACTTCTCACAAGGCATTTTATACTGTTTATGTAGACCATGGGGAAGGGGCACAGTATTTTGGAGTATATACCATGGTGGAAGAAGTTGATGAAACTATGCCAGCCGAACAAGTTTTATAAGAAAACGCAAGACAGAAATAATACGTTTAAGTGATTTTGAGTGGTTATAAGTTAAAGGTTAAAATGATTTTTGTGGTTAGTGGTTAAAGGCTTCACGATGTTGAACTCGTGGAGCCTTTTTTAAAAATAGTTAAGAATATAAAAGTCTAATTCGGAGGTCTAATTATGAAATTATTCAGAAAAATCAGAAAAAACTTATTGATTTCAGGGAAAACCAAAAGTTACTTGATCTATGCTTTTGGAGAAATTTTTTTGATAGTTGTGGGGATATTAATTGCCTGGAAAATCAATGATTTAAATGAAATAAATAAAAATAGAATTGTAGAAGTAAAAATCTACCAAAGTCTCAATGATGAATTGAATTCTAATTTAAGCCTTCTCGATTCTTCCATTTTCAGATATGCAGAAAATATACAAACTATTCAAAACACGATCAACAGTATTCGTTCTCAGCCCCAGAAATTAACCGAAGAAATAAAAGATGGAATTATTAGAGTGAATTATACACCCACAAAATTGCACAGTGGATCCATGAGTTCCATTAATAGTACTAACAAATTTGAATTTATTGAAAGTGACTCGTTACGAGATCTAATTGCAGCCTACCCAAACGAACTAGACAATTTCGAAATTCAGGAGGCAAAAATTAATAATCTAATTGTTAACCGTTTGCAACCTGTATTGGAAACCCATATTTCACTATTAGATATTCTTTTAATAAGAGATAAAAAAAACACAGAGGTTAAGTTCGTTTCAAATGAATCTGATTATAAGGAATTGTTGAATAGCCGAAAATTTCAAAATATCCTAGTGGATAGATTATTACAAACAGAAAATCAATTGATTATAAGTAATAGTTTAAGAGAAAAAACTCAAATGATAGCATTCAAACTAAATAAAGAATTAGATAATTAACAAGAGCATTATACAAATAAGTCATTATAACTTAAGATATATAACAAATAATTAAAAAGTAAACTAAAATTTAATAATAGAAATCATGATTAAGAAAAACAAAACCAGACTAGCCGTTTTAAGCACAATTACAATGATCGTTTTCGCCTTTATTGCTTGCAGTAATGATGATGAAAGCATCGATGAAGTTACTACAACAGGAGAACTACATGCTGCATTTGCAGAATTTGATACCGATGAAACTTCTATCTATTTAAGTGGAAGTAATGTAGTTATTGAGACCACCGGAAATCCAAATCATACCAGCGTTTATTGGGGAGAAGGAAATGCATTATATATAGAAGAACCTAATGTTGCATTAACACCGAGTATTATCCCAAATTACGATGCATCTGCAACTTTAACGGTTTCACAAGATCCTCAAAAAGCGAGTTCCCCAACTTCAACAAGTTTGGGAGCAATTGGAATTGCAATAAGTGGTGCCGCTATTTTTAATGATCAGGAAGGAAATGGAGCCTTAGATCAGGCTGCTGCAAGTTTAGATTATACCGGTGGGCATATTGGGCCACAAGAGTATCATTATCATTTAGAACCGAAAGCTTGGACAGAAGATGACGATAAATTGGTAGGGATCCTGGCAGATGGTTTTTTTATCTACGGAAGAAAATGTAATTCTACAGGAACTTATCCAACAGATTTAGATGCTTCAGGAGGACATACGAGCATTACACAACATAACACAGAAACTGAATACCATTATCACATAGAAAATGAATTATACAACAACCAGTATTACATTATTTTTCCGGGAGCATATCAAGGGACACCAAGTTCTATTAATTAAGTTCTTACTGATCATTGGTTTAGTGCTGCTTTCTGCTTGCCAGAAACAAAAAGATAATATGCTTACAATTAGCGATTTTCAAATCGATAAGGCAGAGCTAAAACTAAATCCTCTGGAGGGAAGGTGGTACTACGATGGTAAAGTCTTTAATGGATATGCAATAAGTCACTATACTTCAGGTCAATTAGAGTCAAGGATGGGTTATTTTGATGGCAAAAAACAAGGACTTGCCGAGGCTTGGTATATAGATGGAACTCTTGCTAAGCAATCACTTTATAACGAAAACCAACTAGAAGGTTCGCTTAAAAGTTGGTGGCCCGATGGAACGCTTAGTGCAGAATCCAATTATAAGAATAGAGCTCGCCATGGAATACAAAAAAAATGGTTCTCTAACGGGCAGCTTGCAAGGAAAACTACTTATCTAGATGGTAAAGAGAATGGCTTGCAACAAGCTTGGTTAGAAAACGGGAAAATCTATGTGAATTACGAAGCTAAGAACGGACGTGTTTTTGGAATGAAAAGAACGAATTTATGTTATCAATTAAAAGATGAAAATGTACAATATCAATAAAATTTTCGGAATGCTAAGCTTGCTTATTCTCGTAGTAAGTTGTGAAAATACAGAAGAGCAAACAAGTAGGGTAGAATCACTTCCTTATTATAACGAAGCTAGTTTTACTCCACAATGGTTAAAACCGAACAGTATACAGGTTGAAGCATTCCATAAGATTCCAGATTTTAGTTTAATAGATCAGGAAGGAGCTACTATTACCAATGAATCATTTGATGGTAAGATCTATGTAGCCGATTTTTTCTTTACCACTTGCCCGGGAATTTGCTTGAAGATGACAGATAATATGAGCGTGTTGCAAGAGGAGTTTAAAAAAGATAATGAAGTTTTATTACTGTCACATTCGGTTACACCAGATTATGATTCGGTAGCAATCCTTAAGAAGTATGCCGTTGAGAATGAGGTGATTTCTGAAAAATGGCATTTGGTAATTGGGGAAAGAAGTGAAATCTATGATTTGGGCCGAAACTCCTATTTTGTAGAAGAAGATCTAGGAGAAACCAAAACCGAGGAAGATTTTTTACACACCGAAAACTTTGTGTTAATAGATAAAAACAAACACATAAGAGGAATTTATAATGGATTAAATAAAACAGCAATTCAGCAACTAATTGCCGATATACAAACCTTAAAAAAAGAATAAGCGCCTATGAAGAAAAAAAGTCTATTTGCTAGACCTTGCTAAATGGTCTAAAAAATAGCGGATTAGCCAAAATATTTTCAACCCCAATCTCGAGTTTCTTTAAATAGGAGCGAAGAGGTTGGGGTTTGATTTTTATTAACAATGTGGTAGACATATTTGAAACAAGCATTGAAACTAAGATGATTTTAATGGCTATTTTTTTTTTAATTGAGTACAATCACAGATTCACTTAAAAGTTTGGATGATTCACAGAAATCTCAAAATTCCTCTTAAACAAATCCACATCTTTGATAAGAATTGGTTGGGTTAAAGCGCACTTTATTATAAAACTTAACCTCTAAATAATCAAAATAAACAGTAAAAAAATGAAAAGTAAAATGATTAAAATCCCAATAAAATTTTCCGCGATAGTTTTCGCTCTTCTAGTTTGTGTTGCATGTGGTTGTGAGAGCGACAATAATGATATAACTATAGATCCAGCTGAAGGTCTTGTTCTAGATGTAGATTCATCATTATTTTTAACAAACACTTCAGCAGTAAAAATCACAACAGTTCCATGTACACTATCTGATGGAACTGTAACAGATTGCTATCAGATAGTTGCAAACAGCACCCCTTCAGATCATGAAATGGGTCCTTGGTGTCCAGATAATATTTCTGATGATGCAACTGCCGGTGGAATTTGGTTAGAAAACGGACAAGTATATGATGTAGATGGCGCGTTTATTGAAAATATGGCAACATTTTACAACGATACGACTTGGCAAATGTATGATGCTAATGGAGATATTTATAAAACGTCAACCGAAGATGACTGTGCAAATGCTGCAAATCCTAATGTGGGAGCCGAGTATGAGAATTTTTGCGTAGAGTGTTTACCATCATATGTTGCAGATCTAACACAAACCTACCTTATACCAATTACACCTGTTAAATTATCTAGTTCTGTTGCCTTTGGAGGACCAGGAGGATTTCCAGGTATGGGAGAACAAGGACCATCGCAAAGAGGAATAGCTTTTAACGGAGTTGTATTTGATGCTCCTGCGCCAACAGATGCTATTTTAGGAGCCTATACTTTGGCACCTTTTGATGATGCTGGAGGACATATCAATTTAAATGCTGGATATCATTATCATGCTGCAACAGGCGTATCTACTAAAATTAGTCAAATAGATAATCACGCAGCAATGATTGGTTATGCTCTAGATGGTCATGGGTTGTTTGCACAATTGGATGCTAATGCTAATGAACCAACAGATTTGGATGATTGTAGAGGTCATTATGATGAAACCCGAGGATATCACTATCATGCAGATGCACCAGGAAATAACAACTTTATAAACTGTTTATATGGCGCATACGCCAACTAAAAATATAAAAATCATGTTTAAAACAATCTTTTTTTTATTTTTTTTCCTAACCTCCATTACGGCAAAAGCCCATCAACCAAATGTATCTACAACGATGTTGGTAGAAAAGGAAAATAACGTTTGGATCTTACAAATAAGTGCTTCTTTAACTGCTTTTCAGCAGGAAATTAGGACACATTATTCTGAAACACCTTATAAAACACCGGATGAGTTTCGGCAAATGGTATTAGAACACATAAAAAAGAATCTTACAATACGATTTAATAAAGAGCAAGAAATCACTTTGAGTGCGGGAATTGTAAAGTTAGGTCATGAAACCAAAGTTATATTCGAGGTGTTTGGGGTACCTACAAATATAAATTCAGTATATGTAAAAAACACTGCTTTTAAAGAGATCTATAAAAATCAAAGTGCCTTAGTATTATTGAAAGATGGTTTTAATAAAGAGCATTTTGTACTAAATAAATCTAATGAGCATAGCTTAAGTTTAGAGGTAGGAAAAAATGAATTTGTAGAAATAGTTGGTAATAAAACCACCTTTTCTTTCTCAAGAATTCTATTAGCTGTGATGGGCATTTTAATAGTAATGTCATGTGGCATATTAATTTTAAAAAAAATAAATAAACATCTGTTTTCTAAAATCTGAAATGAATTAAAGGATTAGATAAATACTAAAAGTTGAATTTTAAAATCAACTAATTGCCGATATACAAACTTTAAAAATAGAATAAGCGTCTATGAAGAAAAAAAGTCTATTTGCTAGATCTTACTAAATGGTCTAAAAAATAGCGGATTAGCCAAAATGTTTTCAACCCCAATCTCGAGTTTCTTTAAATAGGAATGAAGAGGTTGGGGTTTGATTCAATAAGAATCTTTTAATAGAATTATAATTCTACTTTCTATTAAATTTCAAATTACCAACTTAATATTATTTAATCTTGCACTAATCTTTTCTTCCCAATTTTTAAATTCAGAGCAACACCTAATTAGTATTCTTATTCTTTTTATCGACCTGCAATTTTTATTGCTACCAATCTAACCTGTTAATTCAAAGGCTAAAATTGGGCATCCTACCCTAAAGCTTCGGGGTGGTCAAAACAAAAGGCGCAATTCGCCTCTATATTTATGGGAATCCAGAAAGACCTATAAAAAATATATGTTTCAATTTTAGGATAAGTAATGTTCCATCAATTTGTACGACCTAACGCAGGGTCAACCGGACAGTTTCAATTTGTGCTATACATTTGTTTTTGACCAAAATAGATGTACATAATAAAAATAGACACCATTAAATTAAGCACATTTTTATCCTGTATATTGTAAATACCAACTATTACAACAATTATAGAAAGAAAGAATAAATGCAGAAGCAAAATAATAAACTCCGGATATTTAGAACCCAGAATTTTCATAAAGCTATTCAAATCTCTTTGCTTCAATTTATAATTCCAGTATGCCTTTTCGTACATATAACTGTAGAAGCACAGGTTAAAGAACTGCGTTTACCCATCATTATTGATGCTGATACGGCAAATGAAATAGATGATCTTTATGCCATTGTACGGGCAATTTCAGAGCCCAAATTCAATATTCTGGGCATAACTTCAGCGCAGTTTCATACGTCACCATTGGCAACAGATAGTAGTGTTTATGAAAGCCAAAGAATTAATGAAAGAATACTTCGGTTAATGGGTCAGAATACTATTCCGCTTCCTTTGGGGAGTAATGTACCCATAAAGAATAGTGCAGAACCAGCTAGTTCTCCTGCTTCGAATTTTATAGTTGATATGGCGCATAAATTGCCTGTCGGTCAAAAATTGAATGTAGTTGTATTAGGTTCCAGTACCAATGTTGCCAGTGCAATTTTGGAGGATCCATCCATTATACAAAAATTGAAAGTACACTATCTCGGTTTTTGGCATAATGTGGAAACCAATACTTATGACAAAAAGGAATTCAATACAGGAAATGACCCTAAAGCGGTAGAGATTCTTCTAAATACCGAAGGTCTTGATCTTAATATAATGACAGCAACTACCAGCCAGCACCTTGTGTTTAAAAAAGCAGAAGTAGATGTCAATTTAAAAAATAAAGGAGGTATCTCCGATTATCTGATAAACCGATGGGAAACCTATGAACGCTGGTGGACCAAAGAAGATCCGGAAAAGAAAACCTGGATTATGTGGGATGTCGCTATCATAGAAGCACTCGCTCATCCCGAATTATCAAAAACTGATGCCTTTTTAACTCCTGTAGAAAATACGCAACGCTTAATAAACATCCATACAGAAATAGATGTAGAAACTATGAAAACAGATTTCTGGCAAAGCTTAAAAAAAATATAAAAAATACAGTATGTACGTAGATGCTACTACTTCAATTTCAGATTTTGAGATTTGTTTAAATAAGATTAGTTTTTTTGATCCAAAACACGAACAGATTCTCTCTGTCGAAAAGCCTGGTGAGGGAAACATGAACGTTGTCCTTAGAATCCGTACTAATAAGCGTTCTTTTATTGTAAAGCAATCGCGTCCTTTTGTTCAAAAATACCCACAGATAATTGCGCCCATTGAGCGTATTGATGTAGAATATCAATTTTACAAAGCAGTTACAAATAAAGCTATTGAGTCACATATCCCTAAGATACTAGCTTATAATGCAGACAACTATTTATTAATACTGGAAGACTTAGGGGATTGTAAGGATATGTCATACCTGTATGATGATAGATATATTAGAACTTCCCAACTCCTTCAGCTTATAGATATTGCTACCCAAATCCATAAATCCAAACCTTTAGAATACCCTGAAAATATGGAATTGCGATTGCTTAATCATCAACACATATTTATACTACCTTTTCTTGAGGAAAGTGATTTCTCCCTGAATGCCATTCAGGAAGGACTTCAGGAAATCGCTCTTAAATATAAACTTGATGAAACATTAAAAAAAGAGATTTCAAAGGTGGGACAACAATACTTGACTCAAGGCAATACTCTTTTGCACGGGGATTATTATCCCGGGAGTTGGATGACCAAAGAAGACCACATCTACGTAATAGATCCAGAATTCAGTTTTATGGGATTTGCTGAATTTGACATTGGAGTATTGGCGGCACATAGTATTATGATTACGATGAAAATAGATTGTCTCCAAACAATAAAAAGTAGGTATCCAGGCAGGCTGAACGAACAATTACTCGCTCAAGTGGCGGGAATAGAGATGATGCGCAGGTTAATAGGTTTAGCTCAACTTCCTTTGCAAAGATCTATTCAAGAAAAAAAGTTGCTTTTAGAGATGGCCCGTGCTTTGATTTTGAAGTAAAGCAGTTAAGGTTTTTTTTTAAAAATCAAAAAAGTTAAGCCAAATACCAGAATAAATTATCTGATTTAAAAGGCTTAGTATTTTATGGCACCCGTCTGAACGTAGCTTTTGGTATTGCCAGGTTGGCAAAGGGATTGGTCGCGAAGTTTAAAGAGTGTTTAAAAAATGATTGTATTTAAATTATATTTTAATTTAACAATCAAATCCAGAAAGCTATCGGAAGTAGAGGCAAATGTACTTGTAAGAATATTGGGTAAAAGTGAAGTTAGATTAATCATATTCACGAATACAGCTTAATCAAATAGTGAGTAATAATATCCATAGCAGTTCACGAGCTATTATTTATAAAAACTGGAGAGGGGCGAGTAAATATGTCTTTCGAGTTGCAATCCTATAATTGCCGATGGATAGGAGAGAAGTAGTAATGTGTTTGGAATAGCATAGCTACGAGCCGATTTAATGAAAGTGATATTTATGAATTAAATACTTATTAAATAATTTTTTTCAAACATCTTTTCATAAACATCTTTACTAAACATATATAGCTGTGCTGGTTTTTTTGAAACGCCAACTTGTTTTTCATCTAATGGAATAATATATTTTTTATTGATTAATTTCCTTCTAAAGTTACGGTTGTCTATTTCTATTCCCAGAATAGAGATATATAAATCTTGGACGTCATTTATTGTAAATTTATCTGGGAGTAATTCAAAAATTATAGGTTCAGAAAGACATTTGGTTTTTAAATCCTCATGGGCTTCCAGTATTATTTCTTTATGATCAAATCCTAGTTCCGGCAATTCTTCAACAGGGAACCATTTTGCTTGATATTTGTTGTTTTTTATATCAACACTATCGGTTTTTAGTAAAAAGTAGTAAGCGATAGTGATTGTTCTTGAACTAAATTTTCTATCCTTGATCCAAATAAGATCCTTTTCATTCAACAATCTATCAGGTCTACCAAAGGCTTTAAATTGTTTTTGATAGATATTGGTCAAACCTGTTAGTTCTTTTAAAACTCGCGAAGCAGACTCATCTAAGGTTTCATTTTCATAAACATGAAAACCAGTCAACACATAATCATCGACCAGAATTTCGTTGGTATCCTTAGATTCTAAGAAACGTTTTATCAATAAAACATTTAAGAGTTTAGTATTTATATCATATCCAAAAACCACACAATCTACAGATATATTTAATATTTCTTTAGGTTCCATAAGCGAATTTAATTACAAAAATAGGTGTTTGTTTTAATTACAGCTAATATACATAAACTTATTAAACGTCAGTAATACATTATTAAGATAAAGATATTATAGTAAATAATCACCTATATAATTACCTAGTTAGCAATTAATAATAGTTAAAATTACATTTATATCAATTTTATTAGCACTTTTTAAAATTTTTATAATACATTTGAAAAAGAAACGTATTTATGACGTTTATAATTTATTCGCAAATATTATAGAAATGGAAAATCAAATGAAATCCCAACTAGATAAAAGTTCAAATGTGATAAGTTATAAATCGAATAACATACTTTCAATATCACTCTACATATTTCTATTTTTCACATTCAATTTGATTTCAGCACAAGACCAACAAGAAAAAGTTAAAGATTATAAACCCTTTAGTGTTGGAGCTCATTTAAAAAATATGCATACCTGGCATGGATTTGTAGTTCATCCTGGAGCTATGCTCGCTACCAACATTGAATATAACTCCCGAAATAAAAAATTCACATTCGGTTTTTGGGGAGGCGCCAGTTTTTCTACAGTAGATGTTGAAAATAAAAACACAGGAGAAAAAGAGAGTGCTTATTACCAAGAGTTTTCAATCTATTCAAAATATCGTTTTTCAGATAAATTTTTCATCGAGGCAGTATCTCACAATAATTACACTGGAGTAGAGGAAAGAGGGGATAAATTAAAGTACTGGAGTTATGATAAAACTCAAGGCTATAATTTTGTAGATGTAAATTTAGGATATAATATATCTCCCAACACCTCATTATATCTAGCCACAATTGTTGGCGGTGGCTCTGGAGATTATGAATTGCAAGAAGATGGCACTTTTAAAGATTCCTGGACTCATTATTTTGAAATTAGCAGTAAAGTTTGGAAGAACGAAGATTCTAGCCTATCTCTTTTTGCTGGTGGTGCGTGGTCTTTTATAACCGATAAAACTTTTTATACCGAAGGGAAAGGAAATATTATTAATGTAGGTGTTACCTTTAATAAACAGATTTCCATAAAAAGTTATGTATTACCAGTAGATGTAACTGCGATGTGGAATCCTGAAAAGGAAAAAACAGTGCTACAATTAGATATTACTTTATTTTAAAAAAACAATACAGATTAAATTTAATAAATACGAACAATTATGAAGACTCAAAACTTAAAACCCGTTTTAAAGAAGATGTTTTTACCAATACTGGTAATTGCATTAACTTTTAATTTGTCCAGTTGTGTAGAAGAAACTAACACTACAAAAGCAACAGTAAATAGTGCCGATGAAAAAGGAGATCTTTTTCAAAGCGATATGGATCTTACAGGTAAAAAGATTGGTTATTGTTCCCCTTCATTAAATGCACCGTACTATCAAGCATTATTACAAAGTATACAGTCTAGCACAGAAAAAAATGGAATGATATTTTTCTCTGCAGATGGTCAAGACGATATCAACAAACAAATAGCAGCTGTTGAAGATTTAATTACCAAAGGAGTTGATGTTTTATTATTAAATCCCAAAGATCCAGATGCTTTGGTTGGGGTTACTAAACTTGCCAAAGAGGCTGGAATCCCTGTTTTTATTATAGATAGCTCTATAGATCCTTCAGCAGAGTATGTCACTACAATTCAATCTAACAATTTAGCAAATGGAGCTTTAGCAGGGGAGTGGTTAGTTAAAAAAATGGGTAATAAAGAAATGAACATTGCTTTATTAAGTGGAAATGCAGGTAACCCAGTTGGTATGACCCGTAAACAGGGCTTATTGCAAGGAATAACAGAAGAGCAATTAAGAACACAAGGTAAAATTAATTTGAATGTTAAAACCCAAGCATATACAGAATGGTCTTATGCGGGAGGTTTAAAAGCTATGGAAGATATTTTAGTAGCTCATCCAGATATAAATGTAGTAATTACCGAGTCTGATGTTTGTGTTCTAGGTGCTATTAAAGCGATTAAGCAAGCTGGAAAAACTGATGATATCTTAATTGTTGCTGCTGCAGATGGACAAAAGGAAGCCATAAAATATATTATGGATACCGAATTTTATGGCTGTACCGCGATGAATAGTCCAGTACAAATTGGTAAAAATGCGGTAGAATATGCTGTACAATACATGAATGGGAAAAGAGATTTTGCTAAAACATCCTTTACAGCACCGTTATTAATTACAAAAGAGAATGCCGCAAAATATTATGACCCTAAAGCATTATTTTAATCTTTAAATTTCATTGATATGAAAACTTCGGAGAGTGAATATAGAGTTGAAATGACCGGAATATCCAAATGTTTTGGTGTTGTTAAAGTGCTCGAGAATGTAAATATAAAAGTGAAGCCTGGAGAGATTCACGCGTTACTTGGTGAAAATGGAGCTGGAAAATCTACTCTAATAAAAATATTAAGTGGTGTACATCCAAAAGATTCTGGAAAGATAGTTCTAAATGGTAAAGAAATCAATCCTAAAAACCCACATGAGGGTCAGGTTTTGGGAATTAGTGTGGTGTATCAGGAATTATCCTTAGTAAACGATCTGTCTGTTGCAGAGAATATTTATTTGCACAAATTAGGTTCGAGAAAATTCTGGATGAATTGGAAAAAAATCACCCAGGATGCACAAGAACTTATTGATTCTTTAGGTTTTAAAATTGATGCCTCAGCAAAAGTAAGAAGTCTAAGTATTGTTCAAAAGCAAGTTGTAGAAATAGCAAAGGCATTATCTGAAGACACAAAAGTTTTAGTTTTAGATGAGCCTACTACCGTTTTTGATCCTACAGATATTAAAAAATTATTCGAGAATCTTTTCAAATTAAAAGAGAAAGGGATCTCTATAATCTATATCTCGCATCACCTAGATGAAATTTTTAAAATAGCAGACTCTGTAACCGTACTTAGAGATGGAGTAGATACTGGTAGTATGGCTGTTTCAGACACAAATAAAGATGGAGTAATACGGTTGATGATTGGTAGAGAGCTAAAAGATCTATTTCCAGTACGAGATGTTAAAATTGGCGAGGTACCTATTTTAGAAGTTAAAAATCTCACAGCTAAAAACACTTTAGTACATGATGTTTCATTTTCGGTAAGACCAGGAGAGGTTTTAGGGATCGCTGGTTTGGGAGGAAGCGGTAGAACAGAAACTGCGAAGCTTATTTTTGGAGCAGATAAAAAGAAATCTGGAACTTTAATTTTAAATGGTAAAGAAATTAAAACGAAATCTCCTGTAGATGCTGCGGGTCATCAAATAGGTTTTGTTTCTGAAGACAGAAAAGAAGAAGGCGTGTTTTTGCCATTATCTATAAGACGAAATATAAGCGTAACTAATTTCGATTCTATATCCAGCAAACTGGGTTTTATTAATGTAGATAACGAGTATAAAAAAGTTTTGGGTTTAATTGAAAAATTAAATATTAAGACCCCAAATTCTGAGATCAATGTCAAAAACCTAAGTGGAGGAAATCAGCAAAAAGTTGCTCTAGCAAAATGGTTAAGCATAGATAGTAAAGTTATTTTTATTGATGAGCCAACAAGAGGAGTAGATGTAGGCGCTAAAATCGAAATTTATAAGTTGATCAATGAAGTTGCTAAAAAAGGTGTTGGAGTAGTAGTAATATCTTCAGATATGCCAGAGATAATGGGAATTTCAGATCGCATTCTTGTTATGCACAAAGGAACTTTTTATGGAGAGTTACAAAAAGATCAATTTTCCGAAGAAAATATATTACGGTACTCTATTGGGGAACCTTTAAAACAATAAAATTAATTTAAAAATCACGTTATGGCTTTAACCTTAAAACAACAACTTAGTAGTCCTGGTGGAATTCTTAAGTTCTTAGTAAAGTATAATACTATATTTATTTTTATTGTACTGGTTATATTTTCAGCATTAATTTCTGATGTATTTCTAACTTCAGTTAACCTTTCAAATTTATTAAAACAAGTCTCCGGATTAGGTATTATTAGCATCGGTATGTTAATAGTAATTCTAACTGGGGGTATAGATTTATCTGTAGGGTCTATGGTTGCGTTACTCGCTGTAATCTTTGCTCTTTTGGTAAATATGGTGATCCTACCAGTTGCTATTTTACTAACTATTATAATTGGCTTCAGTTTAGGAAGCGTCTCTGGGTATCTAGTTGCCTATCAAAAAATGGCGCCTTTTGTAGCCACATTAGCCTTAATGACTATTGCGCGAGGTTTAGGTTTTATTTATTCCAAAGGATCTCCTATTACCTTTAAAACACCAGGAGGAGAATTCATGTCTAATTTTGCTAATAATTCAACTTTAGGAATTCCAAATATTGCGATTGTGTTTTTTATTATTGTGATCATGACTATGGTTATGCTGCGTTATAACGTATTTGGAAGATTAATAATAGCTATTGGAAGTAATGAAGAAGCCTCACGATTATCGGGAATAAAAGTAAATAAATACAAGTTTTTGGTATATGCTATTTCTGGTGCTTTAGCTGCAACTGCAGCAATAATTGTGGCATCCAGAACCAACTTGGGTTCCCCAAATATGGGAATGGCTTGGGAACTTGATGCTATTGCCGCGGTAGTAATTGGCGGAGCAAGTTTAAATGGTGGAAGAGGGACAGCAATAAATACGCTTATGGGTGTTCTTATTTTAGGATTGATAGGAAACATATTAAATCTATTGAATGTACCCTCTTATCCACAACAAGTAGTAAAAGGTGTTATCATCATATTTGCAGTACTTCTTCAAAGGTTTGAGAGTAAATAATTATAAAATACTTCGATGAAAAATTATAAACTAAACAATAAAAATCTTTCTAATATTTCTGAAAGAATTTCTACACCACAATACGATAGGTCTAAACTTAAAACAGGTATTGTACATGTTGGTATTGGTGGTTTTCATAGAGCACATGAAGCCTTTTATACAGACCAGCTGTTACATGATCAATCTGTTACAGATTGGGGGATTTGTGGGGTGGCACTCTTAGATTTTGATACTAAAATATATAATACCTTAAAAGAACAAGACGGTTTATATACCTTAATCGTTAAAGAATTAGATGGCACACACACTAAACGAGTAATTGGTTCTATAGTAGAATATTTGTTTGCTCCAGAAGACCCGATAAAAGTGATTGAAAAAATGGCAAGTCCAGAGGTAAAAATTATAACCTTAACCATTACAGAAGGTGGATATAATTATAATGAAGCCACAAAAAAATTCGATTTTAGCAACCCATTAATTCAGCATGATTTAAAGCATCCGCAGTCCCCAAAGACCATATTTGGTTATTTAACGCAAGCTTTAAAACTTAGAAAAGATAGAGGCTTAAAAGGTTGTACAATTCAATCCTGCGATAATATTCAAGGCAATGGACATATGACTAGAAAAATGCTTCTTAGCTATGTTGAGTCTGCTGAACCTAATTTAGTACAATGGATAGAATCTAAGGTAACTTTTCCAAATGCAATGGTAGACAGAATTACACCTGTAACTACTCCAAGCGATATTTCTAATTTAATAGAAACCTCCGGAATAGAGGATGCCTGGCCAGTAGTTTGCGAGCCTTTTATACAATGGGTAATTGAAGATGATTTTATTGAAGGTAGACCAGCTTGGGAAACTGTAGGAGCACAGTTAGTAGAGAATGTGGTCCCTTATGAAAAGATGAAACTGAGCTTACTAAATGCCGGACATTCTGTATTAGGAATTCTTGGAGCCTTGATTGGATACTCTACGATAGACGAAGCCGTAAATAATCAAAACATCAGAGTTTTTTTAAATAATTATATGGATGTGGAAGTAACACCGGTTCTAGGCAATTTAGAAGGCATTAATTTAAAAGATTACAAACAGTCGTTATTAGAGAGGTTTGGAAACATTAACATAAAAGATCAAATAGACAGAATTTGTTCAGAAAGTTCTGCTAAGTTTCCAATTTTTATTTTACCAACAGTAAATTCACAATTAGATAATAACGGATCTATTAAATTGGCTGCATTTGTAATCGCAGCTTGGGCAATTTATAGTTTAGGGAAAGATGAAAACGGTAACGAATTGAATATCAAAGATGCATTGAAATCTCTTTTAAATGAAAAAGCTTTAGCATCAATAAACAATCCAAAAGCCTTTTTAGAAATAGCGTCTGTTTTCGGGAAACTTAAAGAGTCTCCAGCTTTCGGTGAAGCTTATACCAAGGCCTATGAAAACATCATGAATAATGGTATAGAAAAATGCGTAATTGAAATGAACACTAACCTGATATACAAAGATTAAATGAAAAATATAGTTTGTTTTGGGGAAGTTTTATGGGATGTTTTTCCCACACATAAAAAAATAGGCGGAGCACCTTTAAACGTTGCTTTACGTTTACAATCTTTAGGTAATAACGTTTCTATTATTAGTAGGATAGGAAACGATAAAAAAGGAAAAAAAATTGAAACTTATATAATAGATCAAGGAATAAATACTACTAATTTACAGGTCGATGAGAAATTAAAAACAGGAAAAGTTCAAGTAATGCTGAATCAAAAAGGATCGGCTTCCTATGATATTAAATTTCCACGAGCTTGGGATAAGATTCAGATCAACGAGAGCACTAAAAATTCAACTCAAAGAGCTGATGCCTTTATTTATGGCAGTTTAGCTGCCAGAGATGAAACATCGAGACATACTTTATATGAACTATTAAAATTAGCTAAATATAAAATCTTTGATGTAAACTTGAGAGAACCTTATTATACATCAGAAGTTTTAAATCATTTAATGAAAGAAGCAGATTTTATTAAATTTAATGATGATGAAATTTTTGAAATAGGTAAAACTTTAAATGCTAAAACGCATTCTTTAGAGGAGAATATTAAGTTTATAGCAGAACATACAAATACCAAAACTATTTGTGTGACAAAAGGACGTCATGGAGCTATTTTATATTTTAATGAAACTTATTATTATAATAGTGGCTATCAAATTGATGTTGTAGATACTGTAGGTGCTGGAGATTCTTTTTTAGCTTCATTGATTAGTAAACTAATTGCAGAAGGCGACCCACAAGAAGCAATAAATTTTGCCTGTGCAATTGGGGCTTTAGTTGCTGGAAGCGAAGGTGCAAATCCGAAAATTAATAAAGAAGACATCAATAAATTTATTCATCCTAATTAAATTAGTTTTCTAGTTCTTTATAACTAGATAGAAATACAAATCAAGAATACATTGTTTTGAGAATATCAAGTAAATAAATTTGTTAAGAATGGCGTGGAAATAATGCTGACAAGAATTATTTCTTTGGATATTGCAAAAAACGTATCGATAAAATCTAGCTTTTTATATAGTCAATTACCTCAAACGTCTATTACTGTTTTATAATAATACATATCGTTTCATCTTTGAAGTGTTAATTAAAAATAACCTCAAAAATGAAACGTTTTTTATTCCTCTTATCTATACTAATCTCACAGCTTACCTTAGCACAAGAGATTAATTCTAATTCACAAAAAGTTTGGTCCTTAAGCGACTGTATTCTATATGCTGTAGAAAATAATATCATTATTAAAGATGCAGCTTTAAATGTAGATCAGGCTACGGTTAATTATAGCAGGTCTAAATCTTCTCGATTACCAAATCTTTTTGGTAGCGCTTCCCAAACATTTTCTAATGGAAACTCTATAGATCCCATAACTAGCGCTTATGTTACAGATCAAATCTACAGCACTAATGCAAGTCTTAATAGTTCTATGACTTTGTTTCAAGGAAATCAAATTAATAATCAAATAGAACAAAGCAAATTATTACATAATCAAAGTTTGTTTTTAGAAGAAGCAGCAAGGAATGATATTACTGTAAGCATTTTAGAAAACTATTTACAAATCTTATTTGCGAAGGAAGGCATTGCTATTGCCGAAAATAATTTAACCGCTTCAGAAAAAGAAGTAGAAAGAGCAGAGGCGAGATTAGATGCAGGATCAATTGCCTTAAGTGATTACACAGAAGCACAAAGTCAAGCTGCAACAAATAAGTATGCTATTATAACTGCTAAAAACACCTATCAGCAAAACATTATAAGCTTAAAACAATTATTGGAGTTGGACCCAAATCAAGATTTGGAAATTGAAGCCTTAGATAATGTGGATTTTGTAAATATCGAACTCGATAAAATGGCTATTTATAATAAAGCTTTGGGAATACTACCAGAGGTAAATGCAAGCATCCTTGATGTTGAAGTGAGCGAAAAAGACTTAGAGATTGCAAAAGGAGCTTATTTACCAAGCCTATCCTTAGTGAGTAGCCTTGGTTCCGGTTATACAAGTATTAGAGACAACACCTTTTCAGATCAGTTTAATGTCAACTTTAATCAACGAGTAGGGCTGTCTTTAAGCATTCCTATTTTTAATAGGAATCAAACCAAAGCTGCTGTTCAAACTGCACAAATTAATATTGAAAAGGCACAGATAAGTCAACAATCGACAGTAAAAGAAGTCTATAGAAAAATAGAAACTGCCTATCAAAATTCCATATCTACCCAAGAGCAATTGGTTGCATCTGAGGCCTCTAAACTAGCTGCAGAGCAAACTTATAAACTAGCACAAAAAAAATATGAGTTAGGCGGTCTTAGTACAACAGATTTAGTGATTAGTCAAAACACGTACACCAATGCACAGCAAAACTATTTACAAGCCAAATATTTAAGTGTTTTATATCATCAACTATTAGAATTCTATCAAGGAAACGAAATCAAACTTTAATCAATAAAATCCAGATTCTCGCATGTTAAAAAGTTTATCACCAAGGGAATAAAGACTAGCAAAGCATTTGTGCCAATTATAAAACAATAAATATTAATACATGAAAACTAAAAAGAAAATTATAATAGTCAGCATCATTATGGTTGTACTTGCCGCTGTAACCTACAGTTTTATAGCGAACAACGATACTCTTATAATTGAAGCTAAAACAGTTGCAGCCAAAAGAGAAAACGTGACTACAATGGTTACAGCAACCGGAACTATGGAACCCATTACACAAGTTGAAGTGGGTACACAAGTTTCTGGAGTAGTAGAAAAAATATATGTAGACTACAATAGCGAAGTAAAAGAAGGTCAGCTTATTGCCGAATTGGATAAAACCAATCTAAATGCTGCCAAAACCCAATCCCAAGCTGCCTATGATAATGCGGTAAGTCAAAGAAGTTATATGAAAACAATCTACGACAGGCAAAAAACCTTATATGACAATCAAGTGATTAGTAAATCAGATTTTGATGATGCATTGTTCAATTACGAAACCGCAAAAGGCACAGTAACACAGCGTTATTCAGATTTACAATCGGCTAGAACCAACTTAGGTTATGCCAATATTTATTCCCCTATAAATGGAGTTGTATTATCTAGAGCCATAGACGAAGGTCAAACCGTAGCTGCGAGTTTAAGCACACCAACCCTATTTACAATCGCTCAAGATTTAAAAGAAATGCAAGTTGAAGCAGATGTGGATGAAGCAGATATTGGACAAGTAAAAGAAGGACAACGAGTAGAATTTACCGTAGATGCATATATAGGAGAAACATTTAATGGGGTAGTAACACAAGTGAGATTGGACCCTACAGTAACCTCGAACGTAGTAACATATACCGTAGTAATAAAAGCCGATAATCCAGATTTAAAGCTAAAACCAGGTTTAACAGCAACTATTTCCATTTTCACACTAGAATTGAATGATATTTTAACTGCTGAAGCTAAAGCCATCAATTTTAAACCAGAAACGGAAACTCTGGCAAGCTATAACAGTCAGCATGATTTATCTGAAAAGAGAAATAATATTTCTAAAAACGAAACGACTCTTTGGGTTTTAGGAACCAATGAATCTATTACACCTAAAATAGTAACCCTTGGAGCAAGTGATGGTGTAAATGTGCAGATCTTAAGTGGTATAAAGCAAGGTGAGAAATTAGTTTACAGTTTAAAAGGTGTTTCAAAATCTGAAGCAGCTGAGGCAAGTAAAAGTGAAAGCCCCTTTATGCCACAACGCCCAGGAGGCAAAAAAAAATAAACAACCATGACTAAAGAAATCATAAAAATAGAAGATTTAAAACGTGAGTTTATCATGGGAACCGAAACTGTTCATGCCTTAAGAGGTATTTCGTTTAGCATAAAAGAAGGAGAATTTGTAACCATTATGGGATCTAGTGGTTCTGGCAAAAGTACAATGCTCAATATTTTAGGTTGCCTAGACCAACCAACTTCAGGAATCTATGAAATTGATGGAGTGCGTGTAAAGGATTTGAGTAGAAATGAGTTGGCCACAATTAGAAACGAAAAGATTGGATTTATTTTTCAATCATATAACTTATTAGCAAGAACATCTGCTCTGGAGAACGTAGAACTTCCTTTATTATATAACAGTAAGGTATCAACACAAGAACGGAGAGAACGAGCAATTAAAGCGCTAGACATGGTTGGTTTAAGTGACAGAATGGATCATACACCTTCACAGCTTTCCGGAGGGCAACAACAACGTGTTGCTATTGCTAGATCGCTGGTAAACAATCCGGTTATGATCCTTGCAGATGAAGCTACAGGAAATCTAGATACAAGAACTTCGTATGAAATCATGTCCTTATTTCAAGATTTAAATAAGCAAGGCATAACCATCACATTTGTGACGCACGAATCGGATATCGCGAAATTTAGTAACAGAACGGTTGTATTAAAAGATGGAAAGATCATGCAAGATTATAATAATCTAAATGTACAATCTGCTGCGGAACAATTAGCCAAATTACCTAAACAAGAGGATTAATTATGAGACTATTAAATTTATTTAAAATTGCTAGCAAAGCTATCATTCTCAATAAAACCAGAACCTTGCTAACCATGTTAGGAATTATCATAGGTGTGGCATCTGTAATAGCAATGTTGGCTATTGGTGAAGGCTCCAAAGAAAGTATTAGAGAAACCATTTCAAGTATGGGTTCTAACATGATAACTGTTAGACCAGGATCGGATGTACGTGGTGGCGTAAGACAAGAACGAAGCGCTATGGAAACATTAACGCTCGATGATTATTTTGCCATTAAGGAACAAGCAAGCTTATTAACCTACATATCCCCAGTGGTTGATGGCTCAGGACAAGTAATTAATGGCTCGAACAACTGGCCATCTAGTATTTATGGCGTTAATCCAGACTATTTGAAGATTAAAGTAGTCGATTTACAAAGCGGAAGCATGTTTACAGATTCAGAAGTAAAATCGGCTTCAAAGGTGGCTATAATTGGTCAAACGGTGGTAGACAATATTTTTACTGATGGCCAAGACCCGTAGGCCAAATGATTCGGTTTAATAATATTCCGTTTAAAGTAATTGGTGTTTTAGAAGAAAAAGGAGAAAACACCTTTGGTCAAGATCAAGATGATGTGGTGATTGCGCCCTACACTACAGTACAAAAACGTATTTTGGCAATAGACCATTTAGAACAAGTGGTTGCATCTGCAATTAGTGAAGAAAGTGCACCTGATGCCGTTACTCAAGTGACTGAAATTTTACGTACACAGCATAAATTATCTGATAATGAAGAAGACGATTTTCATGTGCGTTCCATGGAAGAATTAATTTCAACATTTAGTTCTACAAGTGATATGTTAACTATTCTATTAGTGGCAATTGCAAGTATCTCATTATTAATTGGTGGTATTGGAATTATGAATATTATGTACGTTTCTGTAAAGGAACGCACAAAAGAAATCGGTTTACGTATGGCAGTAGGAGGAAAGGGGTCGGATATTTTAATGCAGTTTTTAATTGAAGCCATATTAATAAGCATCACCGGCGGAATATTGGGAGTATTGTTAGGCCTAGGAGCAACGGTTTTCATTGAGAAATTCTTAAATTGGCCTACCAGTGTAGCTTTGTATTCTATTGTGATATCTTTTGTGGTATGTGCTTTAACAGGAATATTTTTTGGATGGTACCCTGCGAGAAAAGCATCAGCTTTAGATCCAATCACAGCGCTGCGTTATGAGTAATGTTTAAACAAAAACTAATTTGTAAATTCAAATATGAGATTCAATTTTTTAGCTATCGTAATTTTAAGTTGTTTGTTCGTTTCATGCAATAATAAAAATAATACAAAATCGAATGAAGACTCATCAGCTAATGAGGAGTCCTCAATGATATTTCAAAATAAGGGACACGAATTGGTCTATGGAATGTCACAGAAAGTGGGAGACTATAATAGTTTATTCAGCAAGAAAAATGTAAAATATACTTATACCTATCAAACCCCCGATAATAAAAAAGATGTATCTACAGAAATTTACCTTTTTGATGGAGAGCTATCTTACGGAAATTATAAGACCCACGAAAGGACTTTACCCGAACTAGAAGGATTAATAGAACAAGGTTATGACGGAAAGGAATTCTGGCTAAAACATAATGGAAATATCCTTGATGAAACAGCGCTTTTAAAAAAAGTTATTTTTAATCGTCCCACTAATTTTTACTGGTTTACCATGATGCAAAAATTATTGGATCCTGGTTTAAATTACGAGTATTTAGGAGAGAAAACGATAAGCAATCAGTTTTATGATATCGTAAAGGTCACGTTTGAAACTGAAGACGATAAACCAACAGATATTTACCAACTTTATATAAACAGGAAAACAGCTTTAGTAGATCAATTTCTCTTTACTGTAGCAGATTTTGGGGTGATGGAAATCCCTAATTTAATGCTGTTGAAATATGAAAATATTGATGGAATTTTAATACCAACACAACGCAAATACAAAAAATCGACCTGGGATGCTGAGGTATCAGAAGAACCTTGGACACGAGTAACTTGGTCTGATATTAAATTCAATACAAGTATCACAAAAAAAGATTTTAAAAAGGAAAACAATATCCCTGTTCAGGATTTATAGCTTTTGAAAAAGCCAAATGATAGAGCAAAGAGTAAATTAATTAAATAACTATCCTAAAAAGCTCAAAATGAAAAATAATCAGAAACTCACTTATTTTCTTTTACGCGTTATAATTGGGGTGAGTATGTTTGGCCACGGACTTGTGCGGCTTCCTAAAATTGAAGCCTTCAGCAATGGGATGGTAGATAAATTTCAGACCACTATAATACCAGAAATGTTAGTCGAACCATTTGGTTACGTTTTGACAGTCGCAGAGTTTATATTAGGACTTCTTTTAATTTTGGGACTACTAACAAAACAAGTGCTTGTTGCAAGTATTCTAACAATGACAGTTTTAGTCTTTGGTAGTACGGCGATGGAGAATTGGCCTGTAATTGATTCTCAATTAATTCATGCTATTATTTTTGCATTTCTCTTGTGGAATTTGGATTATAATGCATGGTCGCTAGATTCAACGAAGAAATTTAAGAAATAAAATAGCCGTTTTTATACCACATAATATATTCAAAAATACAAATGCATAAAAACCAGAAAATAACAATCTTATCACATGTACTAGTGTGGATTGTATTATTCAGTATGCCTTATATATTGTCATACGGAGAAGAACAGGAGCTGAATAGAGTGATTGCACATTTTTGGCTTCCGTTGGTATTTTATGCTTTGATCTTTTACATCAATTATTTTTTTCTAATTGATCGGTTTTTATTTAATAAAAAAACCATGCTTTTTGTGATTGTAAATGGGGTAATTATTGTTTTTTTTCTGTTACTCAAAGAATACATTGAAGAAGTCTACTTTCAAGATCTCATGCGCAAGTCGCGGCAAGATAAGAATGCTGCGGGACCACCTTTCAAAATGTTTATTTATGTACAAATGCTTTCCTATTTCGCGCCTTTATTGTTTTCTATTGCTGTAAAAACTACTAAACGCTGGGTACAAACAGAGGCTGAACGTAAAGAAGCTGTAAACATTAAACTTAAGTCTGAACTGCAACATCTGCATTATCAGTTGCAGCCACATTTCTTTTTTAATTCGTTAAACAACATCTATGCATTAGTAGATATTTCACCAGAACAAGCCAAATCATCTATACATAGTTTAAGTAAACTCATGCGTTATATGTTGTATGATACCAATGAGGAATTGGTTTCACTTTCTAAGGAAATAGATTTCATGAAAAAGTATATAGATTTAATGAAATTGCGGGTGTCAGATAAAACAGAAGTAACTTATTGTTTTCCTTCACAAGAAACTGGAATTAAAATAGCGCCCTTATTATTCATTTCATTAATTGAAAATGCTTTTAAACATGGAGTGTCGGCTAGTAAAGAAAGTTCTATTCTTATAAACATGACTACTAATAATAAAACAGTATTCTTTAGTATTGAAAATGATAATTTCCCCAAAAAAATAAATGATAAAAGTGGTTCTGGAATAGGACTTCCTAACGTTGAGAAGCGTTTGGAGTTGTTATATCCAAACAAAAATAGCTTTAAAACCAGCGTAATAGAAAATCGATTTGTAGTGCAATTAGAAATTGAAACCAGCTAAAATATGGGTAGCATAAAAATATCTTGTGTTATTGTAGATGATGAACCAATGGCTCTGAATTTAGTAGAATCTTATGTTGAAAAAACTCCTTTTTTAGTACTCAAAAAAAAGTGTAGTAGTGCTATAGATGCGATGGAATTTATTAAAACCGAATCTGTAGATCTATTATTCTTAGACATTCAAATGCCAGATCTAACCGGAATCGAATTTTCTAAAATGCTTCCTAAAGATACTCGAGTTATTTTCACTACTGCTTTTGATCAATATGCCTTAGAAGGCTTTAAAGTGGAAGCTTTAGATTATCTTTTAAAACCATTTGATTACGCCGAATTTCTTGCAGCAGCCAATAAAGCACATAGTTGGTTTAAGTTGGTAAAAGGAAAACAGGAAAATATCATTTCCGAAGAAAAAGAATTCCTTTTCGTGAAATCCGGATACAAACAACTCCGCATTAAACTATCAGATGTCTTATATTTTGAAGGACTTAAAGATTATATTAAAATTTGGCTGAAAGATAATCCAAAACCTATTCTAACATTAATGAGTTTAAAAGCTCTAGAAGAAGAATTGCCAGAGACTAAATTTATGCGTGTGCATCGATCGTTTATAGTTTCTTTAAAAAACATTGAAGTTATCGAGCGTAGTCAGATAATCATCAACAACCAACGCATTACGGTTTCAGAGCAGTACAAACCTAATTTTTTGGCTTTTGTAAATAAAAATTCTTTCAAGCCATAATACATTAAATGTTTTCAATGAATCAACCACTTATATTGACTTGATGATTGATAGCGTGTGGAGTTGGTCCCGAATGATGTCGAGAGTTATAAGTGGAGTAAATATGTAAAACATAGAGCTTAAAAATATAGAATTAACTAGTACAGGCACTACGCTTTAAAAGCATGTATTCCCCTTTATTCTTAAACTCCCTAATGGACATTCCTACATAACGTTTAAAGGTTTTCGAAAGATGACTCACATCTGTAAATGCCAATTCATCTGCAATTTCAGTTAAGGTATAATCAGAATTCAACAAACGAATTTCCACCAGCTTAAGCTTGGCTTTAATAATATATTCACGCAGCGAAATATGTACTTGTTTTCTAAAGAATTCACTCACATAAGTTGGTGACATAGAAAATGTACTTGCCAAATGCTCCACTCTTAAAAAAGCGGGATTATCTATATGCTTATTAATATATGTGAGCATCTTTGTAATTCTTTCATCAGCATTCGTTTCCTTCACCTCATAAAAATCAGCTTTTTTAATATTTCTGATGAGGATTTCCAAAACACTAGTCATTAAGCTCGTAATAAGTACAAGCGCTTCATCTCCATAATTCCTTGATTCCTGTAAGATCATAGATATAAGACTCTTCAAATGCTGTCTATCTACATCATTTTTTATAATATCTCCAGGCAACTGATTGTAATTAGAGAGGATATAGGAAGCTTCCTTAAACCATTCATTTCTATCTATCGTAATTCGATTGGAGTTTTTAAAAATTGAATCTGTAAATTTTAAGAAGACAAACTGGGTAGGGCTTTTAATATTAAAGGAATGGCACTTTAAAGATGGCAGCAAAAATATGCTGTCTTTGCCATACGGAGTTTCGTTATAGTTAATACATTGTGTGCCTTCCCCATCTTTTATAAAAACCAATTCAAAAAAATTGTTCTTTACAGGACGTTGTTTCCAATCGGATAATTCAATTTCTTGTATTTCGAAAGGTTTATAAGCTTCTAAAACTTGCATATCACTCAGTTTTAGGTCAAAACTATATAATATTTGAATATAAAGCGAAATTATCTTTCAATTTTCCTTTAAAAATACATAAATACCCTTTTATTATACCAATTATGCCGGTAATTCTACTATATCTTTGTACTGACTTTAAAAGTAAATTGAAGCATTTAGAAAACACAAATTATGAAAGCAATAGGATTTAAAAAATCATTACCAATATCAGATAAAGAAAGTTTCATTGAGTTTGAAACTGAAACACCTTCACCTAAAGGATATGACATTTTAGTAAAGGTTCAGGCAAATTCTGTGAATCCGGTTGATTTTAAAATACGGCAGAACGCAGCTAGAGATGAAGTTTTAGAAACTCCCAAAGTTATTGGTTGGGATGCTGTTGGAATTGTAGAAGCAGTAGGAGAGAAGACCTCTAAATTTAAAGTGGGCGATGCTGTATTTTACGCTGGCGATATTACCAGAAGCGGAAGTAATGCAGAATTTCAATTGGTAGATGAGCGCATTGTTGGCAAGAAACCTAAAAACCTGAGTATTGCTGAAGCAGCTGCTATGCCTTTAACTAGTTTAACTGCTTATGAAGCCTTGTTTGACCGTATCAGAATAGACCCGGAAAAAGACAAAGGGAAATCGGTGTTGATCTTGGCTGGTGCTGGGGGAGTAGGTTCTATCGCTATTCAGTTAGCTAAGAAATTAGGAAATTTAACCGTAATCGCCACGGCTTCTCGCGAAGATTCTATTGAATGGTGTAAAGATCTAGGAGCAGATTTTGTAGTAAATCACCATCATTTAAAAGAAGATTTAGAAAAAATTGGTTATAGCCAGGTTAACTATATTTTAGATTTTGTAGATCTTGAAGGCTATTGGGAAACTGCAACAGAGATCATTAAACCACAGGGGCATATTGTATCTATTACAGGTAGTAGTAAGCCTTTAAATCTAGATCTGCTGAAAAATAAAAGTGTTACTTTTTCTTGGGAGTTAATGTACACCCGATCTATGTTCACCACAGAAGATATAGAAAGACAACACGAGATTTTAAACCATGTTGCAGATCTTCTGGATAACGGCACTTTAAAATCTACCTTAACAACTACTTTAAATGGCTTTACGGTAGAGAATTTAAAAGAAGCACATAGACTTCAAGAATCTGGTAAGTCTATTGGTAAAACCGTGATTTTATTCTAAACATCTTTCTTTTAATCGATAGAATTCCCCAAGGCTCTGCCCCGGTTTAGTATCGATACTTTTAAGAAACAAGATTCAAGAATCGAGATTTAAGACAAAAAAATCTAGTTTCTTGGTTCTTGTAGCGCAGCGATCTTGATTTTGATAACTCGATGGCTCTGTTTCAAAATAGTTAATTTAAGAAGAAAATAAATAGAATGCCATCGCATTTTATAAAATGGCCTATGAAGGGAATCCTTCTAAGGCCATTGAATTATATATTGGTGATGATTATATTCAGCATAATCCTAATGTTGCTAATGGCACTAAAGGATTTATAGCATATTTCGACCGAATGCAACAAGAGTATCCTGAAAAAACCATCGAATTTTTACGATGCATTGCAGAAGGTGACCTGGAATCTTTACATACCCACCAAACTTGGCCAGACTATGATGAATATGTTACTATGGACTTTTTTCGTTTTGATGAAAAAGGGAAAAAATGTGAACATTGGGATTCCATCCAACAAATTCCTAAAACTTTTGCGAATAAAAATACGATGTACTAAATATCACATTTCAAATAACTATTAGCTCAGTAGGCTAAAATTCCTAATTAGTGTCTTTTAAACATTGAATTTCAAGCAATTTAAAAGGCAAGGTTTATTATTATTCCCTCATTTTTAAAAAATAAATCTTCTTGTTTACTGAATCCAATTTATTTAAAATCAGTATTTTATATTATATTTCAATCTTAATAATATGTTTTTTAAGTGTGACTAAAAAACCAAATTCTACTCAAAACCTAAAAGCTTCTTAAAAGATTGTCCTTAGTTGGTTTTATGATTAATTTTAGTAGCAAATTCTGAATAATCAAAAATTTAGAATTCTAAAAGCAAATATCATAATCACTAAATACCATAATAATGGCAAAAAAATCGAAGCAAGATAATGCTGAAACCAAAAAGATCGAGCAGCTAAAAAAGGATCATTGGGAAATGAAAGATAGCACCATGACTACCAATCAAGGGCTTAAAGTAAACGATACCAATAACTCTCTTAAATCTGGAGAACGAGGTTCTACTTTGTTGGAAGATTTTCTACTGAGAGAAAAAATATCACATTTTGATCATGAACGTATTCCAGAAAGAATTGTACACGCTCGTGGGAGTGGTGCGCATGGCTATTTCGAACTATCTAAAGACATGTCGGAATTCACAAAAGCTGGGATACTTACCGATACCAATAGAAGGACTCCCGTATTTGTCCGTTTTTCTACAGTAGCGGGTTCTAAAGGTTCTCCAGATCTGGCACGTGATGTTCGAGGCTTTGCAGTTAAATTTTATACAGAAGAAGGAACCTGGGATTTGGTAGGTAATAACATGCCTATTTTCTTTATTCAAGATGCTATGAAGTTTCCAGATCTTATTCACTCTGTAAAACCTGAACCAAATAAAGAAATTCCACAGGCAGCTTCTGCACACGATACTTTTTATGATTTTGTTTCGCTAACTACAGAAACCTTGCATAATCATATCTGGGCAATGAGTGACCGTGCTATTCCGCGGAGTTTGAGAATGATGGAAGGTTTTGGAATTCATACCTTTAGATTGATTAACGAGAAGAATGAATCTCATTTTGTGAAATTCCATTGGAAACCAAAATTAGGAGTGCATTCTGTAACTTGGGAAGAAGCAGTAAAAATTAATGGAGCCGATGCCGATTTCCACCGTCGTGATCTTTGGGATGCTATTGAAGCTGGACAATTCCCGGAATGGGAATTAGGCTTACAAATAGTTCCTGAAGCAGATGAACATAAATTTGATTTCGATCTATTAGATCCTACAAAACTGATCCCAGAAGAAATGGTTCCTGTGACAATCGTTGGGAAAATGGTATTAAATAGAAATCCTGAAAACTTCTTTGCTGAAACCGAGCAGGTAGCTTTCTTACCAGGACATATAGTTCCTGGAATTGACTTTTCTAACGATCCACTTTTGCAAGGCCGTTTGTTTTCTTATAGAGATACACAACTCTCTAGATTGGGAACTCCTAACTTCCATCAGATTCCAATAAACCAACCCGTAGTTCCAATTCATAACAATCAACGGGATGGACAAATGCAAGCGAGTATTCCAAAAGGACAAACTGCTTATTTTCCAAACTCTTTAAGTGGAGGATGCCCTCATCTTGCTAAAATGTCTGAAGGTGCATTTCATTCTTATGAAGAGCGCATAGATGCTAAAAAGATCCGTAGTCGAAGTGAAAGTTTTAGTGATCATTTCTCTCAACCTGCACTTTTTTACCGAAGCTTAGCATCATGGGAACAAGAGCATGTAGCAGGAGCCTATACTTTTGAGTTGGGTAAATGTATGCATGACCATATTAAGGAGCGTATGTTGTGGCTTATTGCTCAAATAGACGAAGATCTAGCCGGCAAAGTAGCAGATGGATTAGGAATGAAAGTTCCTAATAATATCCAGAAACCAATTAATCAGGCTATTGGTGCAGATGCAGATCCTAAGAAGCACGAACCGGGACCTAAGAAAAATTATCTGGATGCTTCTCCCGCATTAAGCCAGGCAAATACCAAGTTTAATAGTATTGCTACCCGCCAGGTAGCTGTGTTGTTGGCAGATGGTTTTGATGCGAAGAGCTTTAATGCGATGAAAGATATGTTAGAGAAAGAAGGAGCCAAAGCTAAACTGATTGCACCACATGGTGGAACAGTTAAGGATTCTGACGATAATAAACACAAGTTAGATGCTGCAATCATGACCACAGAAAGTGTTCTTTTTGATGCAGTTTATATTCCAGATGGAAAAAAATCTGTAGATGCCTTATTGAAACAAGCCAAGTTCATCAAATTTGTGAACGAAGCCTTTAAACATTGTAAGGCGATTGCTGCCGATGGAGAAGGGGAGCGCTTGTTAAAAGCTACTTTTGTAAAAGATCATATGGAGGATAAAGCTGTTCATCTAAATGAGCAACCAGAAGCATTTAAGAAAAGTATGGCACAACACCGTAACTGGGACCGTAGAAGTATTACGGATTCTATTCCGGTATAATTGATTATATCATTTTATATTTAAAAGCCATCCGAAAGGGTGGTTTTTTTGTTGCATCAATTTCAGAATTAATTCAAATTTTGGAGTGAAAATGTAGAGAAAATTAAAAATCCCGAGAAACCTAAGTTTCTCGGGATCTTTAAATACATTAAATAAACCTTATTTCTTCGATGGATCTACATCAGTAGATTTAACCTTATATTGATTCTCTTGATATTCTTTACACATCTTCACAAACTTTTTTGGTAAGATAGTTCTAAATTCATGTGAATCCTGTGGGATCACTTCTACCATTTTATCTATCATCTCTTGAGGATCAAACTGGTTTTCTCCCATTTCTTTGGCTGCAGCTTCTATCTTCTTCTTAGGGGTGAAATGGTAATCTTCATCAAACCATTGTACATAGTTATCATACATTCTATCATTAAAGCCAGTTTCATAAGGCCCAGGATTGATAGTTGCAACAGACAATCCCATTGGGGTTAGTTCATCTCTCAAAGATTGCACAATAGCTTCAAGCGCATGTTTGGAGGCATTATAAGCTCCCAAGTAAGGCGATGTAGTAAGTCCGGCAATTGAGGAAACGAAAATTAATTTTCCTTTTCCTTTTTCAACCATTTTCTTAATAAAAGGTTGTGCAAATTCCAGAGTAGAAAACACATTAGTTTCCATTACTTCTCGAATAAGATCTACAGGCATTTCAGAAACTGGTCCAGAATGGCCAATTCCAGCATTATTCACCAAGATATCTACATCGTATTCCCATGCTTTCTGGCAATCCATAGGATCTAAAATATTCAATTTTATGATCTGGATCTTATCTTCTAAACCTTCTTTCTTAATGACTTCTAACAATCTGGATTTTTGTTCCCATTTATGAACTCCTGCAATAACTTTATGTCCTTTTTTTGCTAAGCCCAATGCGGTTCCTTTTCCTAATCCCGATCCTGCTCCTGTAATTAATATTGTTTTCTTAGTCATTTTTTATAATTTTTAAACAAGATAAAAATGATCTCTTTAGACCTCTTTAATTTTAGCAAAGTTTAGGATTGGAATTAACTAGATTTTAAAGATTACTTCAATATTACTACAGCCACTTTTCAAACTTTTACTTCTCATAAATTCAAATTAAAAATATTTTCTATCTAACAGAAGCTAGAAAAGATCTTAACTGAAATAACTCAACTTACCACAAGTAATAAAACCGATTATACTGAGATGTATTGTATCTTGAACAAAATCCTATGAAGATAATTTCCTGCAAAAAAACCTCATATAATTAGAGAGAATGCAGGAATATCTGGAAAGTTTAAAAACAAGATTTTAAACATCATCTGGATCAACATTTCAGTAAAGTATAGATTATGGGAGAAATAGCCACTTCAAAAAGACAGATCACATTATATTATAACTCAAATTCAGGAAGAGCAAAACAAACTCTCGCCTACGCAAAAGCTGAAGGCATTCCTATTCAGGAAATAGATCTCTTAAAAACAAAACTTACCGGAACTCAAATTGCAGAGCTTGCCGATAAATTAAATCTTAAAGTTGCAGATCTTGTAAATCAAGAACACCCTGCTTATACCTCACAATTTGAACATCATGAATTCTCTACAGACGATTGGATAAAAATGATCCAGCACAATCCAGAAATTATGAATCAACCTATTGCTTTAAGAGGTGATATTACTATTTTAGTAAAAACTCCAACAGATATTATTAATATTTAGTTACTAGTTTATGACCGATAAACCAACAAACAAAGCCATTTATATTACCACCACAGAACCCAACAGCGGGAAGTCTATTGTCTCTTTAGGATTAATGCAAGCGCTATTGGGAAAGGCAGCAAAAGTCGGCTATTTTAGGCCGATAATAGACGATTTCAAGATAGGGGAGATCGATAACCATATAAATACAGTCTCCACGTATTTTAATTTGGATATAAATTTTAATGATGCTTATGCTTTTAAACGCAGTGAGGTTATTAAAATGAAAAATGAAAATAAAGACGAAGAGATCATAAGAAGGATCATTGAAAAGTATAAAGCCATTGAAGATCGCTTTGATTTTGTCTTGGTAGAAGGTACTAGTTTTGTAGGTGAGGGCTCTATTATAGAGTTTGATATAAATGTGCTAATCGCCAAAAATCTAAATGTCCCTGCAATTATTTTAGCTAGTGGAGTTGGAAAATCCTTGGATGAACTTGTGGGCAACCTGCAAATGGCTTTCGATTCTTTTAAGGATAAAGGAGTAGAAGTCTTATGCGTGATTGCGAATAAGGTAGAAGTAGAAAATCAAAATTTAGTGATTTCTGAATTGAAAGAACACTTGCCTTCAGAAGTTATTGTAAATGCTATTCCGCTGAATCCAGTTTTAGGATTTCCGTCGATCAAAGAAATTATAGATGTTCTGGACGGAAAAATACTTTTTGGAGAGTCTTATATAAATAATCAGGCTGGTAGTTTTAGTGTGGGAGCTATGCAATTACCTAACTATCTTAAACACTTAAAAGAAAATGGCTTGGTGATCACGCCAGGCGACAGGGCAGATATTATTCTAGGAGCCCTGCAAGCACATATTTCTGATAACTATCCATCTATCTCTGGAATTTTACTAACTGGCGGATTGATTCCGGAAGATTCAATTATAAAACTTATTGAAGGATTATCAGAGATTGTTCCTATTATTTCAGTAACAGGAGGAACCTATTCTGTCACCAATTGTATTGGGAATATAAAATCACAGATCTATGCAGAGAATACACAAAAGATAACTTCTTCCATCCAAGACTTTGACAAATATGTAGACGTAGATGCGTTGATAGAAAGACTTATTACATTCAAAACAAAAGGAATTACACCTAGAATGTTTAGGTACAACTTATTAAATCAGGCAAAATCAATTAAAAAGCATATCGTTTTACCTGAAGGAATGGACGAACGAATATTAAGAGCTACAAAACTTTTAGTCGATCTGGATGCAGTAAAGATCACCTTGCTTGGAGACAAAAAACAGATTGAAGAAAAAGTTGCGATGCTTGAAATTGGTCTGGATTTAAGCAGCATCAATATCATAGATCCAATAGAATCTGAACATTTTGAGGAGTATGCAAATACCCTTTTTGAACTTAGAAAACATAAAAATGTAAATATATCAATGGCTAATGATCTCATGGAAGATGTTTCTTATTTTGGTACAATGATGGTTTATAAGGGAGATGCAGATGGGATGGTTTCGGGAGCAGTTCATACCACACAACATACCATACTTCCGGCACTTCAGTTTATAAAAACGAAACCCGAAGCTTCCATTGTTTCTTCCGTATTTTTTATGCTTTTGGAAGATCGCGTTTCTGTGTATGGAGATTGTGCGATTAATCCTAATCCTACCTCAGAGCAATTAGCTGAAATTGCCATTTCATCTGCCGCTACAAGTTTGGCTTTTGGAATAGATCCTAAAATAGCAATGTTATCTTACTCTTCTGGTTCTTCGGGAGTGGGTGCAGATGTGGAGCGAGTTAGACAAGCAACAGAGATTGTTAAAAGGAAAAGGCCAGATCTCAAGGTGGAAGGTCCCATACAATATGATGCAGCGGTAGATATTAAAGTAGGTAAATTAAAACTTCCAGATTCTGAAGTTGCGGGACAAGCCAATGTCTTTATTTTTCCAGATCTTAATACGGGAAATAATACTTACAAAGCGGTGCAACGAGAAACTAAAGCTCTCGCCATTGGACCTATCATTCAAGGATTAAATAAACCAGTTAACGATCTAAGCCGTGGTTGTACAGTAGACGATATTTTTAATACGGTTATTGTTACGGCAATACAAGCACAAGATGTTCAAAATAAAAACGAAGCATGAATATATTGATAATTAATTCTGGAAGTTCCTCTATAAAATTTCAGTTAATACAAATGCCTTCCGAAGAAATGATTTGCAGTGGTTTGGTGGAGCGAATAGGTGAAACTGATGCCGTTCTTAATTACAAAACCAAGTCTGTAGATCTTAAGCAAACACATGTAATACCTACCCACAAACAAGGGCTGCAGATAATTGTAGATCTCCTGCTTGATCTTGAAAATGGGGTTATTTCGAATATCAAAGAAATTCAGGCAGTGGGACATCGTGTGGTACATGGAGGAAATTCATTTTCTAATACTGCTTTAGTTACTCCTGAGGTGAAACAAAAGATTCAGCAATATGCTCCTTTGGCACCATTGCATAATCCTAGCAATCTTGAAGGGATCTATGTAGCCGAAGAATATTTTCCTTTTGCAAAGCAAATTGCTGTTTTTGATACTGCATTTCATCAAACAATTCCAGAAAAGGCCAGGAAATATGCTATTCCTAATAATCTGTATGAAGACCAAGATATTCAAGTCTATGGATTTCATGGCACAAGTCATAAGTATGTTTCAGAAAAAGCGATTGAATATCTGCAATTAGAAAAATCTAAAATTATAAGCATTCATTTGGGCAATGGATGCAGTATGACAGCAATTGAAAACGGAAAAAGTATAGATCATAGTATGGGTTTCGCACCTACTAACGGACTCATTATGGGCTCACGAAGTGGTGATATAGATCATTCCATTATATTTTATTTAGTAGATAGTTTGGGGTATAGTTTGGAGGAAGTAAATACTCTTCTTACAAAAGAAAGTGGAATGCAAGGTCTTACTGGCTCCAATGATCTAAGAGATATAGAAAAGGAAGCTGCAAAGGGAAATTCAGAATGCATATTAGCTTTGGAGATGAATGCCTATCGAATTAAAAAATTTATTGGCACCTACGTCGCGGTAATGAACGGAGTAGATGCCATTATTTTTACCGCAGGAATTGGGGAGAATTCGAGCTTAATAAGGAAGCTTGCATGTAGAGATCTGGATTTCTTCGGAATTGAATTGGACCAAACCAAAAATGAAGAGAGATCTCAAGAATTGCGAGAAATTAATTCCAGTACTTCAAAGGTAAAAATACTAGTTGTTCCCACCAATGAAGAATTAGAAATTGCGAAGCAGGCTTTTGCATTGCTTACTTAACTTTTTACAATATGCTTATGGCTGAAAGAACTATACTTCTTTAATGATTTGCTAGTTGAACCTATTTATATTCTAAGATTATTATTCTGCAGAATATCTGTTGAATAAACTTACTTGTAAGGCTTTCTTAGCATCTTTTAAAAGTTGATGGACTTCTTCTAGTGTATTATTCCTTATTTGCGCAATTTCTTCTAGAGCTAGCTCTTCTTTAGTAAATAATTCAAATACCTGGCGCATTGCCGGAGGTAAATTATGTAGCACCATTTCAATATGATGTTGAAGTTGCTCTTTACTTAGATGTTTATCAATTTTTTCAATCATGGCTTTTTCCTTATCCTCAATAAATACGTGATTTAAGGTATAGTCATTATGATTGTAAGACATATCATCCAATTCCTCGATCATAAGTAGATCTCCGCCACCATCTGTGCTATATTTTTCCTGCATTTCTACCCATTCTGGTTTGGAATAATCATCGATATTTCTAAAGAAAAGATCATCAAATTCTTCTTCTATAATAGTATCTTCCAACAAGGTATTGGTCTTTATAAATAACCAGTGATAAAAATCCTTTTCATTTTCAACTTCATCAATGTTATCATAGATTTCAATGAATAATTGATCTATAAAATCATCGGCTTTATATTTCCCTTTGGAGAAATGTCCTTTTTTTATCGCCGTATTCAGTCTTCTATTTATATAATTTCTTAATTCGGGAATTATCTTTAGTATTAATTGATTAAAAGATTTTTTCTCGTCTTCTTTTTTTAGTTTAATAAGATCTGGAAAGGATTTTGTTACGAATAGACGGAATTCCCTTTTGCTTTGGTAATAAGACATATTTGATTGCATAAGATGACTATTTTAAAGGTTTAGGTATAAAGATGCAAACTTGAGACTTTATAAAAAATGACAAGAATCAGCTAATGAAAACTTTAATTTACTGAGATTTAAGGTATTATTCAATTTATCTATGAATTATATTCGAAAGCTTATCTTAATGTTTAATTAGCACACTTTTTATGTAATTTGTTGGTGTTTATACCGATTAATACTATTCAAAATCCCTTTAAATAATTATCCGATTTGATACTAGCTTTATTCTAGTATTAGACAGATATTATAATAGATTATACATTTATGAAAACTCAACATACAAAATATTCTATACTAGATTTAGCCTTGGTCTCCCAAGGTCAATCTTTACAACAAACTTATAATGGTGCACTTGAATTGGCGCAACATGCTGAAGCATCTGGATACACCCGATATTGGCTGGCAGAACATCACAATGCACCGAATATTGGAAGTAGCGCTACTTCTGTTCTTATTGGTTATTTAGCTGGAGGTACAAAAACACTTCGCATTGGTTCTGGGGGAATTATGCTACCAAACCATTCGCCATTGATCATTGCAGAACAATTTGGCACTTTAGCGTCTTTATATCCTAACAGAATTGATCTAGGCTTGGGGAGAGCACCTGGAACAGATAGAGATACTGCACAAGCAATTCGATCAGATTTTATGCAAGCAGCACAATCTTTCCCTGCCGAATTGGATAAGATTGAAAAATACTTTTCTGCAGAGAATGCAAGTGCTAAGGTTCGTGCTACGGTAGCAGAAGGAGTGGAAGTTCCCCTTTATATTTTGGGTTCTAGTACAGATAGTGCACATCTAGCCGCAAAAAAGGGACTGCCTTATGCATTTGCTAGTCATTTTGCAACGACTCACTTATGGGATGCGATGAAAATTTACCGTGAAGAATTCCAGGCTTCAGAAGACTTAAAAGAACCTTATGTGATGGCTGGAGTGAACATTATTATTGCAGATACAGACGAAGAAGCCCAACGTTTATATACCTCATTGATTCGCATGATCGTTGGAATATTCACTGGAAAAAGAGATTACGTACAACCGCCAACAGCAATGACCAGTGAATTGGAGGAGATATTAAATCATCCTCAAATACACCAAATGCTGAAGTATTCTTTTATTGGGAGTAAAGCCACTGTAAAAGCTCAGGTAAAAGATTTTATAGAGCAGACCAAAGCCGATGAGCTTATTGCAGTGACTAATATTTATGATTTGAAAGACAGGATTCGATCTTATGAATTATTTGCAGAGATCATGAAGGAGTTGAATTAAATGAACCTCAAAGAGACTGGAAAGGCCCTAAAAAGTTTGTAGGGGATATTTTAAAAAAAACAGCTGTAACGTAAAATTTTGTGTCAATTATTAATAATAAGATATTAAACAGGTCTATTGTGATCAATTAATTGAGTATCTCATATTATTTACATTGGAAGTACCTGAATTTTAGGAGCTTTTGTGAATTAATTAAGTACTTATAGCTAAATTTTTATGTTTATTTGATATATATTACAACTAATATAAATTCGGATATTTTTAATATATATTTAACGTAAATTATAATGATTAAGTAATTATTAGGAGAGAGTTTTTTTTTTCCTAAAATCTCTATCTGATTCTATAATAATAAGATCATACTTAGTCTTATTTTTAAAATTAAAATATAGCGAAATATTGGATCGCAGATCATGACAAATTAGAATTTGGGAAATGATTACATTAAAATATTTCAACGAATACTGCTTCTAAAAAACTGCTCTTAAAACAATAAACGGTTTTCATTAATAATAATGCTAGTTAGAAAGTAGATCGATCCCAGATTATAAATACTAATTGCGGACACCCTACAAAACAATTTTATCATGAGTGATCAGATTAAATCTCGAAAAGAAATTCGAGATGAGTTGAATAAATTACAGCAAGAATTTTTAATCTCAATAAAACATATTGATGATAAAAGACGCAAGCAACTAAAGCAGGAGTTGATCATTGCTATTCAAGGGGTGTCTTTAAAAAACGAAGAAAAAGCAAAACGAGCAGCAGAATTAATATTTGCTAATCTGGAACTTAAATTCATGAATGAAGAAAAGGAGAAACGCGCAGCCGAATTGGTTATTGCAAATATTGAACTTGTCTTCCAAAATAAAGAAAAATCCAAGCGTGCAGCCGAATTGATTATTGCCAATAAAGAGCTCGTCTTTCAAAACGAAGAAAAAGCAAAAAGAGCAGCAGAATTAGTTATTGCAAATATAGAACTTGTCTTTCAAAATAAAGAAAAATCTAAGCGTGCCTCAGAATTAATAATAGCCAATAAAGAGCTTGTATTTCAAAATATAGAAAAAGAGAAACGTGCAGCAGAATTAATAATTGCCAACAAAGAGCTTATTTTTCAGAATGAAGAGAAAGAAAAACGAGCTGCAGAATTAATTATTGCCAATAGAGAACTTCTCTTTCAAAATGAAGAGAAAGCGAAACGAGCAGCAGAGCTAATAATTGCAAATAAAGAACTTGTCTTTCAAAATGAAGAGAAAGAAAAACGAGCCATAGAATTAGTCCTTTCAAAGGAAAAAGCGGAACATAGTGACTTGCTGAAATCTGCATTTCTAGCAAATATGAGCCACGAGATAAGAACCCCTATGAATGGTATTCTTGGTTTTGCTGAATTATTGCGAGAACCTGAGCTGTCTGGAGAAATGCAGCAAGAATATATTGGGATTATCAAGCAGAGTGGAGGGAGAATGCTCAATATTATCAATGATATTGTTAGTATTTCAAAAATTGAATCGGGCTTAATGGAACTTAATATTCAGGAATCCAATATTAATAAGCAAATTGAATTCGTCCACACCTTTTTTAAACCTCAGATTGAAGGGAAAGGAATCCGTTTTTTAATCAATAACTCGCTTTCTGATAAAAAAGCATTCTTTAAATCTGATAGTGAAAAGATCTATGGCATACTTACCAATCTGGTTAAGAATGCTATAAAACATACTGAAAATGGAACCATCGAGTTGGGCTATGTAGTAAAGACTCAAAGCGAGCCCCGAGAATTAGAATTTTACGTAAAAGATACAGGAGGTGGGATACCCAAAGACAGACAAAATGCAATATTTGAACGTTTTATACAGGCAGATGTATCAGATAAAATGGCATTAGAGGGAGCAGGACTGGGCTTGTCTATTTCTAAAGCCTATGTGGAAATGCTTAGTGGAAAAATTTGGGTAGAAAGTGAAGTAGGGAAGGGTTCTACATTTTATTTTACCATTCCCTATCATACAAAACAATTAACAAAATCCCTTGTCAAAAATATCTCAGCTTCAAAAGAAGATACAAACAGTCCTGATCTTAAAGCATTAGATCTTATATTATTAATTGCAGAGGATGACAATATATCTTCAAAGTTAATATCTACAATGGTTAAAGAATGTAGCGCTACAATATTTCATGCTAAAACAGGGATAGAGGCTGTGGAAATTGCACGAGATAACCCCGACATCAATTTAGTTTTGATGGATATACAAATGCCTCAGTTAGATGGATATGAGGCCACAAAGCAGATTCGTGAGTTCAACAAAGATGTGATTGTAATAGCGCAAACAGCATCGGCACTGTCTGGCATTAAAGAAAAGATAATTGAAGCGGGATGTAATGATTATATTTCCAAACCAATCAATAAAGATGAGCTATTGAATTTAATACAAAATTATTTCAATAAACCTCAGGTAGCTTAAAGTATAAAGCAAGAAGAGCAGTCTCTATACCTCATAATTTTCTAGCTTACAAAGCTTTCTTTATCATACTTCTATTTAATATTATATTGTTCTAGAATGTTTCGTTCAGAATTTAGCCTGAATGTAAATGTTGACTAATTCTGATTTTTATAAAAGCTGGAAGAAATAGCGTATTTTAAATGAACCATTCAATCAAAATTTAAGATATGTTACAAAATGTATTATTGGAACGCGAGATTTACTCTTCAGAAGAACATAAAATGACCCAAAAGATGATTCAAGATTTCATAAAAAATGAAATTATGGATCACACAGAAGAGTGGGAAAAAAATGGAATGGTGAGCCGAGAGATCTGGGAACGTGCTGGAGAATTAGGTTTGCTTTGCATCGATATGCCTGAAGAGTATGGTGGAAGTGGTCTAGATTTTAGCTTTAGTGCCCTGTTTATTGAAGAACTGGCAAAAGAAGGAATCAGCGGTCCAGGGTTTTCATTACACTCAGATGTTATTGCTCCATATCTCTTAAAATATGGAACAGAAGCTCAAAAGCAACAATATCTCCCTAAGATGGCTTCTGGAAAAATGATCACTTCTCTTGGTATGACCGAGCCAAACTGTGGTAGTGACTTGCAGGCAATCACAACGAACGCGGTAGATAAAGGCGACTATTATTTGGTAAACGGGCAGAAAACCTTCATTACTAATGGTTTTATGAGTGATATGTCTATAGTAGCAGTAAAAACTAATCCTGGGACAAAGAAAGAAGGCGTGTCTTTATTGATCATAGAAAGCGATTCTGAAGGTTTTGAAAAGGGAATCCCTTTCAAGAAAATTGGCATGAAAGCCCAAGATACTTGTGAATTGTTTTTTGATGATGTAAAAGTTCCAAAAGAGAATTTATTAGGAGAAGAAGGTTCAGGTTTCAAAATCATGATGACCGAATTGGCCAGAGAACGTTTAATTGTAGCACTTAACGCTATTGGTGGGGCAGAAGGAGCCATTAAAAAAACTATTGAATATACTTCTACAAGAACTGCTTTTAAGCAACCTATTGCCGGATTCCAGAACACACAATTTAAACTTGCTGAGTGTGCTACACAACTCCAAATGCACCAAGCTTTTTTAGATCGTTGTACAAAATTATTATCAGAGCATAATCTCACTGCAGAAAGCGCTTCCATGGCAAAGTATTCAGCAACAGAAATGCACTCTAAAGTAGTAGATATATGCCTGCAATTATTTGGAGGTTATGGTTATATGTGGGATTACCCAATTGCTAGAATGTATGCAGATAATAGAGTAGCTAGAATTTATGCAGGAACCAATGAGATCATGAAAGTATTGATAGCTCGAGGATTGTTCAAAGAATTGTTTCAGCAAATGAAAGCATTGAAAAAATAAAATATAGCCTTTTTAAAGATATTTCACTTTTAACTTTATTCTAAATTGATCTTATTTTATTTGAATGAATGACGTTTCTCTTCTGTTAAAGATGCGTTTAGCAATAGGTTAAATGTTTTTATAGTATCAAAATTTTGGGTTATTTCTTCAGATATAGCAATTCCAGAAATACCTGTTTCTAATATGTCTTTAACATCTTCTGTGGTTATGCCTCCACATCCAATAATTGGGGTTTCAGTTTTTAAGGCTTCTGTAACTGCAGTATAACCACTTAGACCTAAAACCGGACTTAAATTGTCTTCGGCTGTTGTAAATCTAAAGGGGCTTAAACAAATATAATCGACTTCTTTATCAATTAATATTTCGCAATCTTGCAAGGTATTTGCTGTAGCGCCAATAATTTGCCAAGTGTATAAATGCGCTCTTACTTTAGTAGGACAAGGGTCTGTTTTTTCTAAGTGTACACCATCTGCTTTAACCTCTTTTGCTATTTTGTAATGATCGTTAATAATTAATCTGGTTTGATAGTGAGAGGTTATTTCTCTAGCTTCTTTGGCTAATTTCAAAAGTTCTTTTTCTGAAACATTTTTCAAACCTAATTGCACTAGTTCAACACCAGAAGTACAGGCTTTTTGGATGTTCTCCAGATGTTCTTTTGGTGAGTTTCCCTGAGATATATAATGTAGTTTAGGTATCATAATGTCTTACTTTCTTTTTATTGGATATACATTTTCCATTTTTAGAAGGGTCTCTATTTTTTTTAATCCCTCATTGAGGGTTTAATCTCTAAGGGCCCGATGCTCGCATCGTACGAAAAGGAAAGTTTGAAAACCTTAGGTTATCATTAAAAAAATCTTCTTCCACTAAATATCTCGTGGGCTTGCCCCGAGGTTATTGATTAGTAGATTACTCGCCAAGTTGAAGAGAATCACCTATTTTAAAAATTCCTACATAGCTGTTATAGAATATTAAAATTAAAGGAGATGCAAAAATACGAATGTTTAAGTGCCCAAGTACAAAGGTTTCTTTAAAACAGAATTTACCGGGATAATTTACATAGTATTGAATTATAACTTACAGTTTCTGAACACATCATAATCCTGCATAATATTGTTTTAGAGGTGTTCGCGAATCTCATTCTTCGATTTGGTACGGCCGAATGAAAAAGGTCTAGAAGACGTTTTGAAGAAGGAGCGAGCTGATGCGATGGGGATTTACAACTCAAATTTTCTTATTTTTTTCTTCTCAAAAGTTTCTTCTGCAATTTTAATTGAATACTCTTTTTACCTAACGACGATAGGAGGGAAGCAAAGCTTGTTCAGCCTACATATTATGAGTAAAGAAATTATTGATAAACCCTATACAAATGAGGTTCAATTCTTTTTAACTCTATAAAATAATTAAGACAGCATACAAGTAAGCTTATGAACTACATAAAACCGCAAGTTATTTATTTTGTAAATTTATTGAAATCATAGTACATGGCAGATATAGATCAATGTAAAAACTGTGAGGAAACCTTCGATGCTTCCTTTGATTATTGTCCTTATTGCGGACAAGAAACCGCAGACAACCTAACTTTTGGTGTACTCTTTAGGAACACTATTAGCAATTACTTTTCTATAGATGCTCGGTTTTTCAAAAGCTTTATTCCTTTAATGACAAAACCCGGTGTGTTGGCCAGGTGTTTTGTAGATGGGAAACGACTGTCTTATTTGCATCCAGCACAATTCTATCTTTTCATATCTGTAGTGTTCTTTTTCAGTTTCTCCTTTACAATACGAGAAGCAGACAATAAAGTAACAAAAGCATTAAAGGAAGAATTTAATCCGGAAGTGTCTATTGATTCCTTACCCGTTAAAGTTGATCCAAAGGGTATGGAAGCAGTTAAAAAAGCACTTAAAGAAAATCAGGAAAACACTGGAATGTCCGATGAGGAGATCAGAGAAATTGACTCTTTGGTGAAAGGCGGACATAATATCCCAGTAATGGACTTAAATTTTAAACAAAAGCTTTTAGACTCGTTGATTATAAGTGAAGCTCCAAGAACCGAAAAATTAGAGGCGATGGGAATGAAAAAAGATGCCGGAGTTTTAAGTACGAAGTTTTATTCTCAACTTTTAAAATTATATGAGCAAAGAGGTGGAGGAATTCTTCAGTCACTTTATGATACCATTCCAATAGCAATGTTCTTTATGTTACCCTTATTCGCGCTGTTATTAAAGCTGTTTTATTGGAGGCGTGGCAAATTTGCACATCATTTAGTGTTTAGTTTTTATTTTTTCACTTTCTTATTTACCACCTTTTGTATACTCATTTTGTTGAATACATTTCTAAATATTCCCATTTGGGTTGATGTGCTGGTATTTGTCTCTTTTGTTATTTATCTAACGCTAGCCTTACGTCACTTTTATAAAAACAATGGGCTGGTGTCATTTTTAAAGGCCAGTGTTATTTACTTTATATTTAGTTTTATTGTATTACCTCTTGCTATGATTGGCGTGATCTTCGTATCATTTTTGTTATATTAATGAGATATTGAAGTTATAGTTATTGAATAACATCCAAGAACTTTCTAGTAAAACGGCTTTGAAATGATGTCTATCGATAACGAGTATTTTAAATACTTAATCATAATTCTGCTCAATATAGTATTATACGTAAATTAACCAGTGGCTATTCTTTATATATGGGTGTGTTATAATGTTAAGCGTTATGTTGCTTTGCTTTGGTACGGCCGAATGAAAAAGGTCCAGTAGACCTTTTGAAAAAGGAGCGAGCTGATGCGATGGAATTAACACTACAAAGCCTTTTGTTTTTTTCTTCTCGAATGTTTCTTTAAAAATGTAATGGAATACTCTTTGCCCGAAGCGGTCCTGAGCTTGTCGAAGGATAGGAGCGAAGTGGGAATGTGTATGGAATGGAGATAATTATTTAGATATTTCTGTTAGACATAAAACATTATTGAGATTTGATTATTTGGTTTACTTATATTAATATATTTGTTTTTATATAAGTGAAAAAGAGTTCTCTATATTACCCCTGTCATTCTATTCTTCCAATAACCTAACCATCAATACGTTTTAATTTATGAAATCAATTTTAAAGAAAATAGGGTCTAAGTTATGGGAAATGTTTCTTTATTATTTAAAGAAGCTTATTGACTATAAATTTAGAAAAAGATCAGTATTCTGGTGGGGAATAAAAATAGCTACCTTATCATTAATTACAGAGTTAGTTTGTATTCAAACAGAAGCTCAATTTAGTTCGCTCTTTAATTGGGTAAATACTAATTACGGTGAAGGTTGGGAAATTTTTTTTAGAACAATAATCGACCTTTTCTTTGCTGGTGGATTAGGCTATTCTGTTATAACAATTTCAATTAAATTATATTTAATTACACTTTTTTCAATTCTAGAATGGAATAAGGATAAGGGTTTCAATTTTCAATGGAAAAATATTTGGATTTGGGAATGGAATTGGAATGTATTAATCGATGTAAAATCAGAAATTAATTTTTTGAAAATTGAAAATAATTATTCAAATATTGATTGGGAACCAACAAATGAATGGTTTTCAGACATAAATAAAAATCAACTATCATCAATTGGTACAAAATACAACAAAGACTTACATATTAAAAGTAAGGTTGAAGAAGATATTTTGTCTAGTATTAGACTTTCTCAAAATCAACTTCATGTCTTAAAAGAAAAAGTTGATGAAGCTATAAACGGTGTTAATCAATTAGAAACTGAAATTAATGAACTTTTCAAAGTAAATACAATACAAGATGTATTAGTTTTAGATGAAGCCTCTATTCCTTATAAAGAATTTACTGAATTAAAAGATGGTTTTCCAGCCTATAAAACTAGTTTTCAAGAATTAAATGTATTAATAGACAATAACAAAACTGAAGATGTTAAAAACTATATTATTCCAAAATTATTAGAAGTTTCTTATAATGTAGATAATATTAATGAGATCATAAATGAAGAGAGACTTAAGCTGTTTATTAAGAAAGAGGAAGATGGAAAGCCATTTACAGTTAACCAAAAAAGAAGTATTTATAATTTTATTTATAAAGCATATAGAGCACATGACGATTTAATATATTTATTTTCTCAAATAGAAATATTAAGAAATAAAATTTTCCATAACTTTTACCTTGTTCAAGCAAAAGCCGGAATTGGAAAGACTCATTTTTCAATAAATTTAGAAAGAATACTTTCAAATGAAAGTTTCAAATCTATTATTATAACGGGCTCTTCCTTTAGTGGAGAAAATAATTTACACGCTGCTTTTAAAAATATTTTGGAACTTCCAGACACTATTACCTTTGAAAACTCACTAGCTAAAATTAATGATTATTCAGAAAAATTAAATACTAAAACTATTATAATTATAGATGGCATAAATGAGACCACAAACTTATTACAAGGTTTTAGTACTATTTGGGCTGAAAACCTTGAATTATTGTGCAATAGAATACATCAATATAATAATCTTGTTTTAGTTATTACTTGTAGAGAAACTTATCTAAAAAAAATAGATCTCAATACGGGTTTTAATAAAAACATATTCCAGCTGGAAGGATTTGAAGATGATATAAAGAGATTACAAGCAATTGAAAATTACTTTGACCATTATAAAATTATTTGTAATGAGGTAAGAAGAGACAATCCTAATTTAGATTTTTTCGAATTGCCTCTAATTCTTGGTGTTTTTTGTGAAATGACAAATCCAGAAAAATTAAACCCAAAAACCATACAACTTGGGCAATATACTTATGAGGAAATACTACGGTTGTTTGTAGAAACGCAAAGCGAAAAGGTAGCAAGTTTATTAGATAGACCATCAAAAACTCCAATATTAAACGCAATAGACCGTTCATCAGAAAAATTTAAAACTGAATTTGATGCCTCATTAGATTTCGATGAATTTTTATCGGTAACAGATAATAAGGCTATAGATGATATATTAGAGTCTAAATCAATTGGGATTAAATTACTTGATGAAGAATTATTATTTTTAAAAGAGTACATACCTGGTTTTTCGGAAGAAAGAGTTCTTCATATTTTTCAACACATAGGAGGTTATTTAATTGCTGAAAATATTTTAAAAGAATTTATTAATGCCAAAGACTTAGTAGATTCAGAATATTATAAAACTTATTTAAATTATAATCCTATTGAAGACGATAACAAAACCCATCAATTAGTTACAGATATTTTAAAATTTTTAGTAATAGGATATTCAAGAAAAAAAGATGATTTAATTAATTATACTGAAGACCAGTTAGTAATAAACTATACTTGGGAGTTTTTATTTCAAAATCCTGAAATAGAAGAAAAGGAAGATGTTGCAAGAAAATTAAAACCTTTTCTTAAGAAGAGAGTAGGATGGGAAGGACTTTTAGATGAATCAATGAGGAATTTTGTAAATCCAAAGAGTTCATTCAATATGTTTTTCATCTCAGGTCAACTAAAAGATTTACCTCAGTTTCAATTTGATCTTATATGGACCAGGTTTATTTTTGATAGATGGTATTCTTGGGATGAATTTTTAGATAATTTTTTTAAAGACAATGATAAAATTGATGAGAATAAAATTGAGACGATTAAATTAAAACTAGAACTAGTTATTTGGCTTTTAGAATCTACTTCGAGAAACTTTAGAGATAAAGCAACTCTTGTTTTACTAGATTATGCAACTAAAAATCCTCAATTCATCTTTAATAAAATTTTTGAGTATTCAAATGTATCTAGACCATACATTTACGAACGTTTAGCTGCTATTTGCTATGGTGTTTGTTTAAGAAAACAGAATGATACTGACTTTATTAATGGATTATTAAAAGACCAAGTTCAATCTATATATAATCTGCAATTTGGAAGCGTTCCAGCGGCACCTTCCTTTAATTACATAGTGATAGACAGTTTAAAACACATTGTAGATTTAGCATTATATAAAGAGGTTTTCTCTCTTGAAGATCAAGAATTAAAATCATTTAATAATTACAATTTTAATCCTGAAGACCAATGGCAAAAAGCCACGGAAGATGATACTAATTATGTAGCCAGTATTGTGAATAGCTGGCATAATAGCTCTGATTCAGATCCTCTTAGAGGAGATTTTGTACATTATACAATTCCACGACTTCAAGAGAGAGGAGAGACTGGGCCAGATAATAGGTTAACAGCAACAGCAAATATATATAAACGAATCATTGAGCTTGGATATGTCACTAAGGATAATTTTGAGTCTATTGACAAAAAAGAAAATGATTTTTATTATGGGAATAAACCTTATGGTTTTGAAGGTAAATTAGATAGACTTGGTAAAAAATATTCTTGGATTGCATTTTTTGATTACGCCGGTCATTTATTAAACCAAGGTTTACTTAATGTTTGGAGTGGTGAAGAAGATGAAAGAATTTATAACAGATTAGGTGATGTTGAAATAGAAGTGAGTAATCCAAAGCCAATAATATATGGAGATAAATTATTTAAGGTTGATTTGTTTAAACATAAAAATGATAATGAACTTTGGACTGGAAAGTCATTTTATGAAGAATCAAAATTAGTATGGAATCAAGATTTTAATGAAGGAAACTTTACATTATTAAAAGGATATTTAGAGCAAAAGTTAGATGAATCGTATGATGTACGTAGTTTTATTTTAATTGAATCCTTCTTAGTAAAGAAAGATGAAATAATAAGTAATGTGAAAAATATTATTAATCAAGAGATTAATTGGAGTCACGATTTAGATACAAAGGATTACTTAAGTCACGTCTATTTTGGAGAATTATACTGGACAGATAATATCCCAAAAGGAGTAATTTCAGAAGAAAGTATTCCAACCTTGAATGATAATGGAGAAATAGAACACATTGCGTATACAATAGAAGCTACAACTACTGAATATGTGTGGGAGTCAAATTCTGAGATATTTAAAACATTAAGCGGAAATATCCCTTCTCCAAATATTGGAAAACACTTAAATCTAAAAGCAAATGCTAAAGATTTTCAGATCATTAATGAAGATGGAAGTTTAGCGTTCAAATCATATCAATATTTAGAACCTGACCTAATTAGGCAAAATTTAGATTACTTGAGAACAGATCTATTAAAAAAATATATGGAGGATAAAGATCTGGTATTATTATATCAAATAAAGCAACATACTTACGATAGAATAACTGGTGAGGGCAATGGAGATTTTAGAGGTATGCAATTTTTCTTTCCAAAATTATAAATAATATTACATTTTGCTCTATTATGTAAAATAGAATAATAATTTGGCTGGAGCATTGGCAAATTGGCCTCAGAAAACTTTGGTTAAACAATATGAGACTGGTTTAGATTTCAAAAATGAAAAGAATATAGATAGAAAAACAAGTGGTAAGTAAATTAAATTCGGAGTATAATTTGAAATCATAATGTCAAAATCTAAGAAAAAAAAACAAAAAATTAAAAAACAAAAGCCTACTATTAATATTCCCTATTCTATAGATGAGAATTTGAATATAGCACTCAATAACTTAGCTATTAAGAGAACTGGAGGTGCTATAAATTTTCGAGGAGTAGGGTTTCAATTACTCTATTCTGGTTTTACTCTTTTAAATGAATTGGATAGTTCAAATCTTTCAAAATCTATACGTTTAGAAGGTATCGAAGACTTGGATATAATTGAGATAGATAATAATCAATACATACAACTTAAATCATCTATCAACACAATAGATGCAGGTAGTTTCTGGAAAATGGGAGTTTTGCAAAACTTCTTAGAAGCATTCAAAGTTAATCCCAACTGTAATTTAAAACTTGTCTATAACTTTAAATTAACTAAAGGAAATTTCAATGACATAGTAATAAAAAAAATAACCGATAAAACTGTTACTTTTTGGAAACAGAAATTTGAAGATTCATCATTTGATATTTCTGATATTAATTTTGATTTTTTTATAAGAAACATTGGTTTTGTAAAGGTTTCTGAATCCTATTTAATAGAAAGTTGTAATAAACATTTACTTGAAAAATTCAACATCAACTTAGGTACAGAAAATCAATATTTAAAAGCTCTTTTTTACAGTTCATTTAATTGTTCAAAAGAACGTACATCAATAACGTATTTAGATTTAAAAAGAATATTTCAATCAGTAACTGATTCTTTTTCAAAAAGTCCTACCAATCCTGCAATTGAAAATAATTGGATACAAAAAATTGATTTTGATAGTAACGATAACTCAATCGTTAGGGATGATTATTACGAAGGAAAAGCGGCAAGACCAATTCATATAGTTCAAAATTTACCAGTAAAAAGAAATGAGTGGCATAATCAAATTTTAAAATCTCTAAATGAGTGTAGTGTAATAGTAATTAAATCTTCAAGCGGTCAAGGAAAATCTACTTTAGTTTGGCAAACAAGTTTTGAATTAAAACAAAAAGGTTACTCTGTTTACGAATTAAAATATTGCAATGAAAACAGTAATATTTCTGGCTTGTTTGATTTTATAAAATCTCGAGTACAAATTGGCGAATTACCAATTATTGTTATTGATGGACTGAATAACATCTTATCAAAATATCACGAATTAATAGATGTCACACATAATTTACCTGTTAAGTTTCTAATAACTACTCGTCAAGTAGATTGGTATCGATATGGGCTGGATTTATCTAAAACAAGCATCAAAATTATAGATATAAGTTTATCTATAAATGAAGCTAAGAAGATATTTTTAGAACTAAAAAAAAGAGGTAAAATACATTTAGAGATTTCAAACTGGCAATCTGTATGGGAAAAAATTGAGTCAAAAGGGTTATTAATTGAATATGTATATCTATTAACCAAAGGGGAAATGATATCTAATCGATTGAACACGCAGATTAAAGAATTAAACTCTGAGAATGATGCTAATTCAAAAATTGAAATTCTTCGTATTATTTCTATTGCGGATGTCTTAAATTTAAAAATTAAATCAATAAAACTTATAAATCATATTCAAGAAAATATTGGATTTACAACTGATAGAGGAGAGGCTTTAAAACAATTAGAAAAAGAATTCTACTTAAGATTTGAAGAAGAGTTTATTGAAGGACTCCATCCTGTAAGGTCACAACATTTGGTAGATATCTTAAACAATTTCGTACCTATTACAGAAACTTTATTATCTCTATATAAGTTAATTACAGAGGATTTTATTTATGATTATTTTATTGCAATCTCCCCACTTATAAAAAGTGAATTAAAAGATGAATTTTATGATGATTTAGCTAAGCTTGTTTCAAAACAAAAATTTTCTGAAATGGTTTATGCAATTGACGGTTTAATGCATAGTGAACCGTTACAATATTGGACAGAAAATAAAGAAGTTTTCGATGAAGTTTTTAATCACGGTGGTATAGAGTTATTCATTACTGAAACATTGCCATTTACGAAATTAAATACAATAAAAGACCTGAGTGAATCATTAGGAGAAAAGCAAACAGGTTTAAACTTTCTTTCGGAAAAGACAGAAGAACTCACTCCATATAGTATAACAGAATCTGATATAGTAAACTTTGCTAATAATTTGTCAAATCATATTGATAATTGTTCGAATAAGACTGAAAGTTATCAGGGTTTAGGTTTTCTCATTAAATGGTTTAAACAACTATCAGTTTCTATACCATTAAAAATTGAGTTGAATGAAAATGAATTGTTAGAGATTTTAGAGAAAGAAAATATAAATGAAGCTTCTGAACTTTTCAGCTATTATAATATCTCAAATCCTAAAAAGTATTTAAAGTTCATCAAAACACATAAAAACTTAATTATTAGTACATTAAAAAAGCAAACCAATTCCTTATCTATAAGAGAAAAAGGTAAAGATGTACATATAGAATATTTATTAGATAAAGATGCTGACAAGGCTAATGAATTTAGCGTTTATAGGATTCAAACCGTTTTTAGTTTATTACCCATTTATAGTAAGTATTACACTAAAGCTATTATTCTTCCTTTTCCAAATGAAGAAATCTATAAAATAGTCCTGCAAAACTCAATTAAAGCAATGCCTAATGCAAATATTGTAGATACTTTTGATGTGCATATCAATCAAATATGGAACAATACAATTCTTGATAAGTATCGTTCATCTTCCAGTTACGAATGGCAAAATCAATACGTAAAGCTAAGAGAAGAATCATTGAATTTTGCGAAAATATGTGTTAGGTATTTCGAATCTTCAATGGAAGGAAATCAATCTAAATTTAAGTCCTCTTTAAATAGATTAATAGCGCAAATTACAACCTTATCGAATTTATTAAGCAAAACAAAAGGATATAACCGGCAATCAAAAAAAATATTTTGATAAAGGACAATTTTCTGAAAATGAGAAAGCAATAAATGATTGGTGTTCATCTTTAAGTAATACTCTAAACCAATTAGGTAACATAATTAAACCCAAGAAAGACAATGACAGAAATGTAGCATTTATAAACTTAAAAGCTGTTTTTCACAAACTTATACTAATGCAAGATTCGTTTGATAAAGTAGTTGAATCTTCTTTTATGTATTCTGATATATCTAATTTAAAAATAGAAGAACAAAATTGGTATAATAGATTACTTATTACTGTTTCATATTATGTATTGTACTTTGTCGATTCAAATAGAACTCAATTATTTAATTCTAAGACAACAATAAGAAACTGGTGGGAAGCATATAATAAAAATAGATTAGAAGAAATACATCATATAATTAAAGAATTTGAAAATGAATCATATTTTTCATTTCACCTACCAAATAGAGTAATAGAAACAGAAACTTTAAGCGAAGTAGTAATTGGTATAACTGGATTAATCCCTGAGAATTTTGAAGAAGACTCTTTATATCTAATTGAAGGTTTAGTAGATTTATCTTCTACAGAAATCGATTTCTTTAATTTTATCAATATCCAAGATTCACAAGCAATAAGTAATGGTTTTAGGGTTCAAAAAGTGTTCTTTGAGAGATTCAAAAATTTTATCGATACTGGAGAGTTTGAAGAAAGTGATTATGGTAACCCAATACCAATATACGTTGATAACTCAATGTTGGTTTCATTAAACGATATAACTCTAAAAACTATACCTATAAACGAAAATGCAGAATCGTTTTCACAAATGATGTTTAATGTCTGGAAATTATCGGAATATAGAAATAGACTTAGTAAAAAAAATAGGGTAGAAAACGAATGGTTAGAAGAAATTGAAAAAGAGTATGGCACAGATATACAAAGATATCTTGATAAAGTAGAAACTACAGAAGAATTTAAAAATAATATTAAAGAATTCCTAGAAGGAAAATTTACTTTTTCAAATAATGAGATAATAGATACTCTAACGGATTATCTTGTACTAATGAATGATGAATAATGAAAGAACATGATTTCATAAAATTAGAACTTAAAAGCTTTGATTTAGAATTAGCCGCAAATCTCAATGGGAGATAGGGTAAGGACTTGATTTTTACTTGGATTTCATGAATTATATTTTTCAATTTACAGATTTGAAACAATACGTTTCTACCCATATGCAGCGTTGGCAAAATGGCCTCAGAAAACTTTGTTTAAAACAATAGGTGAATGAGCGTTAAGCGCTTTAGGGATCTGGCAATACAGTTTCTTAACAATTCAAAATAATCAAAGAATTTCAAAGCAAGGTTAACTACTAAAAAAGTTTCCTAAAGTGTAGCGATTGAGCCGTAAACCCGCCCGTACCGAAAAGGAACGTTCGGGCGGGTTGTTTCCAAAGTTTTGTTCAGCCTTGATTTTTTTTGTTTAGCTCACGCGTTAATATTTAATTGGAGTTCGTGAATCTCCTAAAGTTGATTTCTCTTTTTATCAAGGAAAAAAGAAAGGAATCAAACATTGGTAGTTACAATTTCATTTTTCTGTTCTAATGTTATTATACAGCTCAAATCAAAAAAGTTAATTTGAAAGACTTTACGAGCAAGTGCTAAGCAATTATCATATAATATTATTTTTAGCTTTTGCGGCAAACTCACGAGAATCGCGTAGAAAAAAATCTTACTGGATTATTATCGAATACGCGATTTTTAAATGAATCTAAAAGCTTAGCTTTTTTTGGCGCCCGCCCGAATGCACCTTTTCGGTACGGGCAGGTTGGCAAGCGATGGATAATTGTTTATATAAGAAATCTAGGTCGTAAAATGGCTGTTACATAAATGCTGACGATATAGACCTAAAGGCGCTATATCTGCATTTATGTAAAATAGCGCAGAAAATGCGCTATTCGCCATTTACTCATAATACAAATGTGTACTATAATTTATATTATGTAAAATAGAATACATAGAAGTCCTTTTCTCCATTGTCGTTGCGGGTTTTAATTAAATGAAAAGAGATGACTTATTCTACTTCTTCCACCTACCGTATAATATTAATTATTATTAAGCTTAAGATTTTTAAAGTTTGGAATATCTGAAATCCTTTAATAAATCATCCCTTAATTTTCTGGTTGAAAATAAGATCAATAGTTTATCGACTTTAGCATTCACTCAAAACTAAGTTTTTTTTGCTTTCTAATTATACTTCAGCCTTTATACACTTTAAGTTCCAGCTTTTTAAATTCAATAGATTATTTTTGCCCAATGCAAAAAAATATCCGGACTTCGCAATTAGAATTTGTGGCACTTATGGCGTCATTGATGTCTGTGGTGGCATTAGCAATCGATGCTCTATTGCCAGCTTTAGATATTATTGGGATTACAATTGGGACTACCGAAATTGTGGATAACCAATTGCTCATCACGATGATCTTCCTTGGCCTTGGATTTGGTCCTCTGATTTTTGGTCCAATTTCAGATAGTATAGGGAGAAAACCCGTTGTTTACATGGGTTTTACCCTCTTTATCCTTGCCAGTTTCATCTGTGTAAATGCAACTAGTTTAGAAATGATGGTTACGGGAAGGATCTTGCAGGGAATTGGCCTTTCAGCTCCCAGAACAATGAGTATTGCCATTATCCGCGATATGTACAGTGGAGATTATATGGCGCGTATCATGTCTTTTGTAACTGTTGTTTTTATATTGGTTCCCGTGGTTGCACCGGCTTTGGGTAAATTTGTTCTTGATCAATACAACTGGCGCGGGATATTCTATATACAAGTACTCATAAGTATTTTGGTTTCGTGGTGGTTTTGGAAACGACAACCTGAGACTTTATCAATTAAAAACCAGAAAAGCTTTTCCAAAAAAGGTTTTATAGGTGAATTTAAAGAACTCATAAAATATAAAAGGACCCTTGGTTTTACCATTATTGCCGGGTTTATTACTGGATCTTTTATGGTATACCTCAGTAGTGCCCAGCAAATATTTCAGAATCAATATAATTTGAAGGATGAATTTCCATTCATTTTTGCCGGCCTGGCAATAGCTATAGGTTCGGCTGTTTTCCTCAATGGAATATTTGTTATAAAGTTTGGGATGGAAAAATTGATCACCACGGCCCTCGTATCATTTTTTGTAGTCTCGGCGGTATATGTTGCCTTATTTTATAATAGCCCGAATCCCGACGTTCGTGTTTTGTTCCTATTTTTTGCACTTCAATTTTTTAGTATTGGTTTTCTCTTCGGAAATTTACGCGCTATGGCTATGGAACCAGTAGGACACATTGCAGGAATCGCTGCTGCCATAACCGGTTTTATTTCTACTATTATGGCAGTTCCTATCAGTATTTTTATTGGAAGGTTTATTTCTGATACAGCTTTGCCTCTGTTTATTGGTTTTTCAATATGCGCAGCACTGTCAATTGGCCTGATTATTTATCTAAAAGCAGACGAGAAACGAGCTACTGAGACTCTCTAAAACATAACTGTTATTACCAAAACTAGACAGAATATTAATTGTCAGTATTCATTTTTCATCGATAATAATTAATTAGTGTGCTACTCCGGCTTCAAAGGCTTCACTCCATTTGGAAGCTACTCCTACAGCAGGAATTAACTCTGCAAAGATCTTTAGGTGTCTGTGGTCATAATGCTTGTTATTATCTAGAATGCCTAGCTTTAATTTAAGCTTGCTATTTACAGTTTGAACTTTTTTATTCGCAGATATATGCTCACAAATCTTTCCAAGCACATCATCTTCTGTTTCTTGTGGAATATAAGAAATACTGCTATCGTCCCAATTATTTAGAAGGATTGGAATATCAATTTTCCCACGAATATCGTAAGCATATAGATATAATACGTAATCCATATTCAATCGTAGATCAATAGCATGAAATTCTATTTCTGTATGTACAGGAATTATCGTGGAATCTCCACCAACCTCTATGATCTCTGGGAATTTGGAAGCCTTCACTTTAAGGATCTTTGCCATATTAAACTGAATTGATTAAAGAAAATAATTTATTTTTTAATTATTCTAGAACTGTTCGTAAAACCTTTAATTTCGATCTTTGGGTTGCCATAAACAAAAACCTTACTTTTTCCATCGGCATCTATAACTAGATTTTTAGTTGCATGAATATAGATATCCGTATTATTAGAGGAATTTAATATTGCTGTTCCAGATTTCAATTTCTTAGCTTTTAATTCTGCAGAATTCTTTAAATTAAAATTGGCATTATTCACTTTACCGTCTACATCTAACTGTGCCGACTTTGATAATTGTGCCGTTAAATTATCGGCACTAATTTTTCCTTTTAGATCTGAACGATCACCAATATTTATGGTCAGATCTTTAGATTTAAGATCAATTTTACCTCCCGAATTTTTAGTTAGAATAAAGCTTGCATTTTTAGATTTAATATCCAGATCGAATTTAGTGGATTCATTTCCTGTAAAACTAAATTCATCGGAAGATAAAGTACCTTGGGTTTCGAGTTCTGCATCATCATTTAGAATAATAGTAGAAATTTCCTTTACACTTAAAAAGATTTCTAATTTTTTACTACCAGTGATCTTAGCTGTGGTATATAACTTTAGAACTCCATTGATTACCTCTACACTCACAACCTCTGCAAGGTTCTGGTCTGTTGTAAGTACATAATTATTTTTATTACTTTGTGCGAGTGTAACTTTTAAATTATTGCTGATCTCTAAAATGCTAAATTCCTTATCTATAGAATTGGTGACAGAAATCACTTCCTTATCTCCTTTAATTTTTTCTAATTTCTGAGCTACACTTATATGTGCTATTAAAATGAAAAATAAAAAACATATTTGCTTTTTCATGATTTCTGGAATTTAGAGCCGGAGCTTTCAATTCTTAATAGTAATTATCTACTTCGGCATTATAAATATACGACACAAGCACCTTTTTATTAACAGTTTATGGTTTTTATTTAGCCTTTAGCGTATGAAAGCATTCAATTATTACTAGGTAAGACATTCCTAAATATTCTTTAAAAATTGTTGCCCCTTCCCTACTTCTAACCTATTTATTGTAATTTTCCTATTCCTAACCAAATCACTAAAATCTAAGCTTTATGGCGGGTAATTCTAAGATTGCTATCTACGGTGCAATAGGCGCTAATATCTTAATTGCAATTGGAAAATTTTTTGCAGCTTTCTTTACAGGAAGTTCTGCAATGCTTGCTGAAGGAATTCACTCTTTGGTAGATACTGGAAATGGATTACTGCTTTTATTAGGAATTAAACGATCCAAGCAGGAACCAGATGATTTGCATCCCTTTGGTTATGGAAAAGAAGTATATTTCTGGAGTTTTGTAGTAAGTGTTCTGATCTTTGCATTAGGTGGCGGATTTGCTATCTATGAAGGGATACATGCTTTACAAGATCCACACGTTATTGAGGATCCAACCTGGAATTATGCTGTACTTATCTCAGCCATGGTTTTTGAAGGAACTGCACTTTATATCGCATTAAAGGCTTTTAATAAATCTCGAGCTTCCTCTGGAAATTTAATAAAAAATATAATACAAAGTAAAGACGCTGCCACCTTTGCGGTAATCATTGAGGATGCTGCGGCTGTTGTTGGGTTAAGTATCGCTTTAATTGGTGTTTTCCTTTCTCAGCAGCTTCAAAATCCTTATTTAGATGGCGCTGCTTCGGTATCTATTGGAGTTTTACTATTGGTCGTAGCCACCTTTTTAGCTAAGGAAAGTAAAGGTTTATTATTAGGAGAAAGTGCAAATCCCGCAGTGATTGCTTCCGTAGAAAAAATTATGAAAGAGCATCCAAGTGTTAAAGATTGGACTTTACCACAAACTATGCATTTTGGTCCAGATAGTATCCTGATGGTTGTAGAAATAGATCTAATAGATAGTATGGAATTGTTAGAAGCCGAGAAAACTATGCTTGCAATTCGTGACGAGATACAAAGTCAGGAACCTACTATTACAAAGGTATTTATTCAATCTTCCAATAACCTCCACCCTAATCTTACCTAGAGGTATTTTAAACTGTAGATTTTAGCGATAAAAACTATCATAAATCTTTGCTAATTCTAGGCTTAAGGCTTGTTTAAGTTTAAGAAAATGGGTTTCTTACAGAGTAATTATTAACTGAAATAAATAACAATATGGAAGCTATATTTCAATTTGTTCAACTGACTAAAAGTGAGCGTTTAGAAGAATTAACTCAAAAAAAATTAGATAAATTAGAGAATAAATATGATTGGATAATTCGTGCAGATGTTTTCTTTAAGAAGCAAGATGGTATGGAACCAAAAGGATTTATTTGCAATATAAAATTAAGCGTTCCGGGACCACAAGTATTTGCAGAATCTAACGAATCATCATTCGAAGCTGCAATGGCTGAAACAGTAAGTGATCTGGATAGACAACTATCTAAACGTAAAGCACAAATGAATACACATTAATCCTTTGAAAGGAATGATAAAAGGTCTGAAATTTAATTATTTTAGACCTTTTTTTTTGCTCTTAAATTTGATTAATCAAAATTATATACGAAAGCTCAATATTTTTATAAAGCTACAAAGACAACCCCTCCAATAGCATTTCCTAATTAAAAAAGACTTTCAAAAATTATATAATCGCTAATGCTAATCTTTAAAGAACTTAACAGCCCCGCAAATACATCTACATTCCCGACAATTCTGTGATGTAAACTGGTAAAGGCCATAATTCCTGTGATCATTATAATCAACATGATCCTGCTTACGGTATCTTTAGCTGAACTTAGTAGCCAAGAAAGTAAACCCATTAGCTAACCAACCAATATTGCACTTACCAAAATAATTATAGGTGAATAAGAAGTAACATGACTTGCTATTTTTTCAACAGCATGAAGACTAAAAATACCTAAAGCAAAACCAATCCAAATTAATAGTGCAGCCATTAGGCATCCTCTAGCGAGATTTCCTTAGATCACTAATCCCCATAATTTCAAGAGATTGGTGATAAATTGGTTTTTATTTAAAACAGGCAGCCTTAATAAGGAAGTTTGCTCGGTAAAAGTAAATATTTCCCCAAAATCATCATAATAAATCCGGCAGGATACATAAAGGTCAATAATTTAAAGATGGTATCTTCAGCAAGCTTTCCCCACTAAAGAAAGTAAACAATGTACACATTAGCAAAAAGCTAAAACCAATCTCTAGGCCTGCGGTAAAGGAACAGAATAAAATACTCCCAGAACTATTACCAAATACGGCGTTTCCTACCCCTAGCTACTCATTTAATATTTCTCCATGTTTAAGAGGCTTAGCCTCATCATCGCTTTCTTTGCCCTTAGAGTTTTCCAGTTCAGAATCAATATTTTTTTGTTTCTGTTCTTTTTCTACTTCTTCTTTGCTTTATTCTTTAATGGTCCTTAAAGAATGTTACTACTAACTTTTTAAAGTGATTCCTTAAGTTTGTTTATACCATTTATTTCTCACTAAGATATCATATTTTCCAATTTCTGTCTATCAACAGATTGGCCGTAAATTTTTTGATCTGGATCCATGATCTTTGTTTTAGTAAGGTCTCCTAAATAAACAGCATCAAAACCAATGTCTTCAATTAGCTTTCTAGTAATTTCTTTGCTTTCGTGATCTTGTGCTGCGTATGGTATTGCCAATTTATCTGTATTATTAAAAGCTCTGTTCTTTAAATGATCCGCTTTTATAGTATTAAATGCTTTTGAAGTTTTCGCTGTATTAAATTTCATAGCAGTATACTCAGAGGCATTTCTATTAGAATCTCGAACTTCCTGAGCCATTGCACCATCCCTTTCTGGATATGGATTGGTGGCATCTATAATTACTTTTCCACCATATTCTCCTGCATATAGTTCAGATAATCTATCTATAGCATTAAATGGAACTGCCAGTAAATAAACGTCTGCATTTGCTTCAAACGCCTTCTCAATACTAACTGCTTTAGAATTCCCACCAGCTTCTCTAACAATATCATTTAATTGCTCGGGGTGTCTTGAGCTAAACAATACTTCATGCCCTGCTTTAGCCCAATGCTTACCTAAATTTCCACCAATATTTCCACTTCCAATAACTCCTATTTTCATGATTTTGTTTTTTAATTAATGATTTTTCGGACTCTCAATATCCTCTTTCTTATTAAAACTTAGTTTCTGAATTTCCAGTTATACTTAAATTTTTGTTCAGAAAACTATTTGTAATGATTGATCTAGTTATTCAAATCATTAGCTTCAAGTTTCTCCTTAAACTCATTGATAATTCCTCCTTTAAGAAGAATATTAATTTGTCTATCGCTTAAAGTATGCTTGCTTGGAAATTCTAAAGTCTCGCCATTTTCTTTCTTAATAATCACCGAGATCTCTTTTCTATCTAATACGTTGCTCGGCAAATCTTTAAAAGAAACCATGTCTCCTTGATCAATTTTATCATAATCTGCGATATCTATAAACTCCAATGGAAGAATACCGAAATTAACTAGGTTTTGCCATGCAATCCTTGCATAGCTCTTGGCCAAAACTGCCACCTGACCTAAATATTTAGGTGCTAGAGCAGCATGCTCTCTACTAGAACCTTGTGCATAATTTTCTTTGGCAACCACAATGTGTCCACCATATTCTTTTTTTGCCTGCATTGCCCGATCATAAAATGTATCATCAATCACGGTAAAGGAATATTTGCTGATCTCGGGTAGATTACTTCTAAATGGGAGCACCTCCGCCCCAGCTTTCAAAATTTCATCTGTAGAGACATTATCTCCCATTTTTAAAAGTACAGGTACATTATAATCATCTTGTAACTTGTCTATGTGTGGTAAGCTTTTGATATTTGGCCCTTTTTTCAATTCTATATGTGAACCATCTTCCAATGGAGCTACTAACATATCTTTATTTATAATTTCCATTTCTGGCTGAATATATTGTGGATAGCTCATGTTATATAACTTTTCCAGATCACGGGGATCGGTGATCACACCTGTTAATGCGGAAGCAGCTGCGGTTTCTGGACTGCATAAGTGTACCATATCGTCTTCTGTTCCAGATCTACTTGGAAAATTTCTTGGCATCGTTCTTAAGCTGATGGTATCTGATGCTGGCGCCTGTCCCATTCCTATGCAACCCATGCATCCGGATTGGTGAAACCTGGCTCCTGCTTTAATTAAATTTCCAAAGGCTTTGTTATCTATCATATTCTGGATGGTCTGCCTAGAAGTTGGATTCACATCAAAAGAGACATCGCTGTTCACAGATTTGTCTTTTACAATGGCTCCAGCCATCCAAAAGTCTCGTAATCCAGGATTCGCAGAAGAACCTAATACTACTTGACTAATTTTCTTACCAGCCACTTCAGTTACTGGAACAACATTACCCGGACTAGTAGGCAAGGCTATTAATGGTACAAGATCATCTAATATTATCTCTTCATGAAGATCATATTCACAACCTTCATCTGCTAATAATTCCGTCCAGTCTTCCTCTCTATCTTGTGATTTTAAAAATCTTTTAGTTTCATTATCACTTGGGAAAACGGTTGTCGTTGCTCCTAATTCTGCTCCCATATTGGCAATTACATGCCTATCCATAGCGCTTAAATATTTCAGACCTTCTCCATAATATTCTACAATTTTTCCAACGCCACCTTTAACATCATGTCTCCGTAACATTTCCAGAATTACATCTTTAGCACTGACCCAATTTGGCAATTTCCCAGATAATTTAACACCCCAAACTTTAGGCATTTTCACGAAATAAGGTTTTCCGGCAATGGCTGCTGCAACATCTAAACCTCCAGTTCCTATAGCCAGCATACCAATAGACCCTGCAGCACAACTATGACTGTCTGAACCTACTAGTGTTTTTCCCGGTTTTCCAAATCGCTCCATATGTACAGGATGACTCACTCCATTCCCAGGCCTGCTATACCACAATCCAAATTTCTGTGCCGCAGAAAGAAGAAATAAATGATCATCTGCATTCTTAAAATCGGTTTGCAAAAGATTATGATCAACATATTGCACCGCAATTTCCGTCTTTGCCTTTTTTAGATTCATTGCCTCTAATTCTAATTGAACTAAGGTTCCTGTGGCATCTTGCAATAAAGCTTGGTCTATCTTAATTCCAATTTCTTTACCAGCAGTCATTTCGCCCTCTAAAAGATGTGACTTAATTAATTTTTGAGTAACATTTAGTTTTTGCATTTGTATAAAATTTACACTTGAAAATATCATTTTTAGATGGATTTTCCTTTCTGTTTAACAATATCTTATAGCTTTGTAAAATCAATTTCAAAATATAATAAGGCTAAATATTATTTTAAAAAATAGAATGAGTATGAATGTTATTATGAAACGAGCCATAGTTGGTGGTGTGGTTTCCACATTTATTATGGGAACAGGAACTTATATCTTGGGAGAGATTTCTGGATATGAAGCAAAAGAATTACTGTCTTCCTCCCTATCGGGAATTAATATGCTTTGTAATACTGTGATCTTAGGATCTTCTACTATTCTAGCCCTTATGCTACCATTATTAAGTTTGAGTACCGGATCGAATTCTAGACTTACTAAAGTGCACTATAGCCACGTGTTAACTATATCGAAGTTTGTAACTATACTTATTATAGTCTCGGTAATAACGTTCTTAATGTTGAATCTACCGATCACTGAAAGTGAAGAAGTTCCAAGTTCTTGGTTCACTATTATTTACTATATAAGTCTCGCAATGGCTGCCATTTTAGGTGGTGGTTTTGTAGCTATAGTAACTATGCTTTATGAAACAATTTCTAATGTTATTTTAATTGTGGGATTTGGTGTAAAAGATCATCCTATGATAGAAAAAGCTGAAGATGAAGCCGAGGAAGCTAAGCAGGAAGCAAAGGAAGAGGCTGAAGAGGCAAAGGAAGATAAATAAGATTAATATAAATGCTGATTAAGTGTTTTAGACTTTGCGGAAAATAAAAAGACTACTCGAGAAAAAATTTTCATAAACATTTACCGGAATTTTACTTTTCAAAAAATAAACAGAAAACTAAAATTGTGATTAATGCGAAAATCTTTCGGGAATAGTCCTTTTAAAATTTTATAATTTAGTCTAAGACTGTGTCCTGCTAAGTTTATTTAAAATATCTGTTTGTGGTCCATCTTCTAAATTAAATCCTGGCTTCCCATGTAAAGGAAAAAGATAAGTAAAAGATTCTTCAAAGGCTCCCCAACTTTCGGCAAGACCAAATTCAGAATTTTTACTTTCCATTGTTGGCCTGGAAAAGGTATTTTCATCTGTAGAATAACTAGATCCTACCGCATCTTCACCTGTAAATAACATTCCATCATTAATATCAGAATAGATTAAAATAGATCCACCACCATTACCCGGCAAGTCATATATTGTTAATCCAAAATGTTTAGTTATCTCCTGCTTGGCAGTGATATCCTTTAAATTATAATCATCCTTGATCGAATTTCTTGGGTGGGCAAAAATTTGAGCTCCTCCAGCATCTTCAGATAAGGTTTTAAGATCTGCATAGGCATTTTTATAAACAGAAGAATTACTAAGAATAATTCCTTTTATTGTATATCCATCTGTTACCAGCTGCTTTACAGCTTTAAGTGTTTCTTTTTCTACAACATCTATTAAAAGGATATCTTTTCTATTAATATGTCTAATAGCATATCCTTGATTAAATCCGGATTCTTGTTCGCTACCTTTAATGATAAAAGTATCTGGAATCAATTTTAAAAATTTCCCGATCTCTCCTTGTTCAATAAATTCTGCGGTTTGGCTGTGTAAAACTTCCATTTTATCTACTGTCTTCATAAGATATTTTGGTTTTAAATTATAATTAAATTTACAAAGGGCGATCCCTAAAGCAATTCTCTTTAATATTGTTTAACGAGCATTTAGCAGTTCATTAACGAGATTGCAAAAGCACTAAATCTTCCATGGTGAGAAAGAGAAAATACTTGACTGGTTAATAGATCATTACTGAACAATTGGGGAATGTCATGTTTATTTTTTTTAATCCTAAAATTATATTTTGACTCTTTTAAAAGTAAGGAATATTCGGCAAATAATTTGTCTTTTAAAAAAAATTCATCTTGATAAATTTTGAAATTAATAGCGACATTTTTTTCTAATGTGGCTATACTGTGAATGTTAACTGCTGTGATTTTTGACAGAGTGAAATAAGTCTGACTTTTAATTTTTACAATTCCCTGGATATTATTTTTCTCTTCTGAAATGATTTCACACTGAAAATCTAATGGATTGTACTTCCTTGGTAAATTAAACCGGCGCTGATGTGCCTTATAAGCTGCTTCTTTAAAGGACCAGAACAATCGAAGTATTATCGTCGGTTTATCAGATTTAATTATAACCTCTTGCTCTGCTGAAGCAAATAATTTATTCAAATAACGAGGACTCTTCCAATTTGGAGAGATTGGAATTTCAAGATCTATAATATCATTTCCTATCAATTCTCCATTTTGGTTAAGATTATTCTTTTCGCATCTCCGGCTGTAAGCATCCCTTCCATAGAAGTATTATCTATTTCTATATTAAATTCATCTTCTACATCTAGAATCACATCTACAAGGTTGGCGGAGTTTATTTTTAGATCTGATATAAAATCGGTACTATCGCTAAAATCTTCCAGCCCTTCTTTGCGTTGAACATAAGGAGTTACAATGTTTTTTATTTTTTCTAAAATTGTTTTATCTGTCATGAGGCTAATATAATAATCTATTTGAAGTGAAAAGTTAAAAATATTGCTGTTCCAAGTCTAAAGTTCAAGGTTTAAAAATTTAAACAAAAAACACGAATTCTTGAATATAAAATTTTGAATTAAACATATTTCTTAAATATAACCACGGCATTCACATCTCCAAAGCCAAAACTCGCTTTAGCCAAAATGTTGATTGATTTTTCAATTGTTTCTCTCGGAATACTTTCTTCAGAAATAAGAGCAAGTATTTCTGGGTGAATTTTTTCGCAGTTAATATTTGGGAAAATAAATCCTTTATCTAATTGCAACACACTTGCCACACATTCTATACTTCCAGAAGCACTTAAACAATGTCCTGTCATTCCCTTTAAAGAATTGATATAAGGAAAATCATCTTTTAAATTTAATGCTTCTACCCAATTTTTAATTTCTACAGAATCTTTACTTGTAGCTGTTAAATGTCCATTTATACTATCTATTTCTGAAGCTTTTATTTTTGAATTAAATATAGCACCCGTGATGCAGCGTTGTACAGCTTCATTATTTGCAGCAGTCATGCTTCCCTCTCCCCTCTGACCTCCACTATTCACCTCTCCTCCTAATACTTCTGCATATATCTTCGCTCCTCGCTCTAATGCCGACTCCAAATCTTCTAGAACCAAAGCTCCAGCTCCACTTCCTGGAACAAATCCTGAAGCTAGAGTGCTCATAGGTTTGGATGCCTCTTCAGGTTTATCATTATAATTCCCGGGAAGAATTCGCATAGCATCAAATCCGCCCCATACGTAAGGGCCATCATCACCACAGCTACCAACTAACATTCTCTTAGCTTTTCCTGCTTTAATACGTTCGTAACCCATTAACAAAGCTTCAGTTCCAGTGGTGCATGCAGAAGAATTGGTAGTCACCTGATTCCCGCATCCTAAAATACCTCCCAGATAAGCACTTATGCCGCTCGCCATAGTCTGGATTACACTAGTACTACCTAAACGTCTGGTTTTTCCTGCATCTATTAAATGAATGGCTTCCCTAAATTTATCTACTCCCAAGATTCCAGTTCCAAAAATAATTCCTGTATCCCAATCCGGAGAATCCTCTTCCGCTAACTCAAGCCCGGCATCTTTAAAGGCATCGGTTCCTGATATAACTCCATAAACAATTCCGCTACTGTTCAAACCACGTAGTTGTAAAGGAGTAAAATAATCAGCGATTTTTTCTTCAGAAATAGAAGGCTTCCCTCCTATCTGGCAACTAAAATTAAGTTCTTTAAGTTGTGGATGAAAAGTGATTCCGCTTTTTCCCATTCGAAGTGCTGTTTCGAATTCAGGAATGCTTGTCCCATTGGGAGAACAAATTCCTAAGCCTGTAATTACCACTCTTTTTTCCATTATTAATTTCCTGAATTCTGATGAAGCTTCTTCTTTAATCTTTTGTCTTGATTCTTGAATCTTGATTCTTGAAATTTAATTCTTTATCATTCCCGCAATCATTCCACGGCAAACCAATTCATTTTTGTTATTAAACATTTCCACCCCACATTTCAGCTTATTGAATCTAAAATATTCCTTTTTAGAGACTACTTTCACTTGTTCTCCTGGATAGATAGGTAAAAAGAAATCTATTTGAGTAGAACTCAGCGCAATTTGAATATCTTCAATTTCTGATTTACTTTCATCCTCTAAATTATTCAGCAAAAAAATTCCTAAACAAACCACCCCAATCTGCGCCATACATTCAGTTAAGAGAACACCTGGTGTTAACGGATGATTTTTGAAATGTCCTTTGTAAAAATAGGAATCCTCAGGAAATAGATAAGTTCCAGTACACCCCTGCTCATCTATCTGTAAAATATTATCTACAAAAAGAAATGGTTTTGCATATGGAAGTGTAGATATTATATGATTAAAATTCAATTGGGAGAACGGTATTTCAATTAATAATTAGTTAGAATTCTTTTATGAGGAGATTTATTTAAGATGTTCCCCTCCATTTACTGGAATTATAGTTCCTGTGATCCAACTCGCTTCATCTTTACTTAATAGATATACGACATTGGCAACATCATTTGGAACTGTTAATCGCTTAAATGGATTATGCTTTAGTGCATGCATTCTCAAAGTTTCATTACCCGGAATCATTTGAAATGATCTGGTAACGGTTACTCCCGCCTGAATACAGTTAGCTCTAATTCCAAATCTCGCAAATTCCAAAGCCATACTTCTGGTAATAGATTCCAGCACTACTTTTGCTGCAGAAACAGCTGCATAGTTCTCCCAAGCTTTCTTATTTCCTTCACTGGTAAATGACACAACCCGAGCATCTTTTGCAAATAATCCTGCTTTATACACAGCTTCAGTCCAATCATATAAACTTAAAGCCATCGCATCTATAGTGATCTGGAAATCTATATTTTCTAAAAAAGGACCTTCGCCGCTCATAGGCTTTAAATTCCCTTTTGCAATGCTATGTACCAAAGTTCTAATTTTACCTTTCTCTCCTAAAATACTAGTAATTTCCTTTAATAGATCTTCTCTTTTTTCTCTCTGTATGGCATCTACATTAAAACTTTCTAACTGAACACCAGAATTTCTAATATCCTCAAATGCTTCTTCAATATCAGGGATCTCAGACCTCCTATCTCTATGGATAATTATAATATTCATGCCATGTTTGGCAAGTTTTCGGGCTGTTGCAAGTCCAAGTCCGCTACTGCCTCCAAGGATCAGTGCCCAGTAATTAAGATCTTTAAATTCTGCTACCATTCTATTAAGATTCTTTGTGCCGAAAACCCAGGGCCAAAACTTAAAAGTAAGCCCTGCTCTCCTTTTGGGATCTCCTTGTTAAGAAATCTTTCCAAAACGTAAAGCACGGTTACGCTACTCATATTGCCGTAAAGACGAAGGACTTCCCGGGTATCGTCTATATTCTTCCCTAAGATACCAAAAAGATCAGACACTGTTTGTACTATCTTTCTTCCGCCTGGATGAAAAATTAGGTGATTCACCTTTTCTATAGAACTACCATTCTTCTCCAGAAAAGGATAAATAATATCTGGAAAATGATTAGAAATTGTTTCAGGAACACTTTCATCCAAGATCATTTGCAATCCAGAATTGGCTAAATGAAAGCCCATTAAATGAGTAGCATCAAAAAAGTGATACATCTCTTCTCCAATGATCTTAGGCCCTACGGCATCCTCTTCAGAAGAAAGTAATACACAAGCTGCACCATCTCCAAAGATAGCTGCACTAACCATATTAGCCATGCTAAAGTCTCCTAACTGAAAGGTCGCTGTTGGACTTTCCACGGCAACTATAGCTGCTCTTTTTCCCGGATTGGCTTGTAAAAATTTATGAGCATAGATCATTCCTGAAATTCCGGCAGCACAACCCATTTCTGTTACTGGAAGTCGGGTGATATTTTGATTGAGTTGCAATTCATTAATAAGATAAGCATCCAAAGAAGGGATCATAATCCCTGTACAACTTACTGTGATAATAAAATCTAAAGATTCTGGTTTCCAGCCATTTTTTTCTAAAGCGTCTTTTAGTACGTTCTTACCTAATTTCTTTACTTCCCTAACATAAATATTATTTTTTTCCTCAAAAGAAGTGGCAATAAACACTTCCTCGGGCGCCATTATGGAATATCGTTTGTCTACCCCGGCACCTTCAAATATTTTAGTGATCTTTCTTTTAAATCTTTCATCCTTGTCATCTAACCATTCTTCCACCAAGGGTATAATATCTGATGTTTCTCTAAAATATTGTGGGAGTTCCTTTTGAACACTTATAATTCTTACACTCATAGAAGATTATTTTTTTAAAATCCAACGGTATCGGAAAGCCCATTTCCATTTTATGTAATGTTCTTTTGCCGAAATTTCTGTGGCTAATTTTTTTAAGTCATTTTTTTTAAATCCACGAAGAATAGATGTTAATCCATCTTTTCTTGCAATTTCATTACTGATAAAAACTTTACAAAAGGCTTGAAATAAAACGTAAGCCGTTTTACTGCGTTGTAAATCATTGATAATAACACCTAATTGAGACTGATCCTTAAGGATGTTTAATAATTCCAAAATCTCTTCATCTTTAAAATGATGAAGCGTTAGGGTGCAGAGAACAATATCATACTCCTGCTTTTTGTATTCTTCACCAAAAATATTAAGGGTTTCAAATTTAATTTCAGGATAATAATCAGATCTGCGTCTTGCAATTTCAATAGCATAGGGATTCGCATCTATCCCAATAAGTTCTAGGTCGAATTTTTGATTTCTCCCCCAATTTGCAATTTCCCGAAGTACAGCTCCACTACCACAACCAACATCTGCAATTCTAATTGTAGTTTTCTCTGGCAAATCCTTCAGAAGAATTCGAATTCCTTCAAGAGTGATTTTATTACCGCCCAACCATTTATTTATCTTTTCAAGATCGGTTAGGGTCTGCTCTAATTCTTCCCCTTTTAATTCGAAATCGTCCATGATCTCGGCTTCTTCACTGCGTTTTGAAGTATTTATAGAAATCATAATATTGGGTTTCCGTGGGTTTTTGAAATAATTTTTGGAAGCAATGAAGGGAAGCTACTTATTATTTTTTGAACGATGTTTGAAAGCTGTGGATTTAATAAAATATTTTGCAAAATATTACCCATTCGTAATCTGGAACTAAACTGTTCTTTCCAATTTTTCTCATATTCCTTTTCCATAGCTTCTCTGGTGTAGGTTTCATTTTCGTAATATTTTAAAATTACTTCTGAAGCGATCTTAGCGCTATGAATTGCCATCGCCATACCATTACCAGATAATGGATGGATAAGCCCTGCGGCATCTCCTAACATTAGTATATGATCTTGTATGCTAGATTTCTTATCAAAAGAGATCTGTGCAATACTCAGGTTCTTTTCAAATAAAGGGGTTGCCTCTTGAAAAAAGTCTCTTAAATGTGGATTCTGCATTAAAACCTCATTTTTGAAATTGACTGGATCTTTGTGTTTTTTAAAGCTATTGTAAGAGGCGAGATAACAAACATTAATAGCACCAGTTTCAGTTTTGGATAATCCGCAGTACCCGCCTTTGAAATTATGAAGCATTACCAAATTATCTGGAAAACCATCCTTTTTATAATGTCCTTTAATTGCCAACCAGCCAGACTTTTGATCTATAAACTGCCTATCTAATTTCTTATCTAATAAAGAGCGCTTTCCATAGGCTCCTAAAACAATCTTAAATTCAAAAGGTTCGTTTTTATTTGTAGTTATTGCAAATTCATCATTAGTATAAGTAACATCGGTAACTAAAGCGTGAATAAAATTAACTCCAGATGCCAATGCTTTTAGATAAAGGAATTCATCCAAGGCATAACGTGAAATTCCTAGACCACCCAAAGGTAACTTGGTATTTACAGTTTTTCCTGTAACGTCGCTAAATTGTAATTTATCTATAAGTGCAGGCTTAAGATCTGATAAATTAATATCTAGTTGTTTTAAATAAGGAACAATTTCGATGGAAACATACTCACCACAAACCTTATGATTTGGATATGAATCTTTCTCAAATACTGTAACAGGGAAATTGTTTCTAGAAAGATGTATCGCAGCTACTAGACCAGATAAACCTCCACCAACAATTCCTATAGATTTTTTTTTCACTTGTTGAAGGTAGTAAAAGGAAATAAAAAAATCCCGGCGATTAACCGGGATTTAGTATGAATTTGTGAGTTGTCTTAGTTCTCCTGAGTAGCTTCCTCAGCTTCCTTCTTCATTTGCTCATTTGCAACGATAGCAAGTTCTACTCTACGGTTTTTCGCTCTTCCATCTACTGTTGTATTATCATATTTAGGTTGAGATTCCCCATACCATTTAGTGTCAAATCTACCTTTAGAAATTCCGTCACTTACTAAAAAGTTTGTTACGGCTTGTGCTCTATTCTTAGACAAGGTTAAATTATAACTATCTGCTCCTTTATCATCTGTATGTCCTTCTACTAAAATTTCAGTATCTGGATATTCCTTAAAAATTCCAACTAGTTTATGAAGGGCTTCTTTAGATTTCTCGTTGATGTTAAACTTTTCAGTATCAAAATAAATTCCACTGTTCTCATCAAAAGTCACATTAATTCCTTCACCAACTCTTTCAACTTCAGCACCAGGAATTTCTTGTTCTATTTGCTTTGCTTGTTTATCCATTCTACTCCCGATGTATCCACCAGCAGTACCACCAACAACTCCACCAATAATGGCTCCTAAAGCGGTATTTCCTTTACCAACATTGTTTCCGATAACTCCACCTATAACGGCTCCACTACCAGCACCAATTACTGCACCTTTTTGTTTATTATTAGCGTTTTTAGTAGCCTCACAACCAAATAAAAGGGTTGCAGAAAATGCTAGAGCTAAAAATTTATTGATTCCTATTTTCATAATTTTTATTTTAAAGTTTATTAAAATTCATTCTAATAACAAATGGAGATCCTTCCAAAGTTACTGTTTGTTCCCAAGTCATAGATGTTTCAGTTAATGAAACTAATTTAATTCTAAATCCTTGATTTCCTGTTGTAGAGTTCCACTTACTGTCTGTTGGTTTCAATAAAAAGTCAAAAGTTCCACTTGGTGTATTATCTTCATCTATTGACCATACAAAATAACGTTCTCCAGCAGTACAATCTGACCCGGTTGTAGTATAAGTACCTGTATTATTATTGGAAACGAAAGTCCAATTACTACCTTTAAAACAAGCTGCGGAAGCATCATTAAATAAGGTTACATCAAAAGTACCCTGAGAATTAGGATATGTTACAGAATTGAGCGTCCATTCACCTTTAAAGGTTTTACGAGCCTCAGTGGCCACTTTACTAGGGCCACAGGAAACTATTAAAAGTGCTGCAGTAAGTATAAAAATTAATTTTTTCATAAGGGTCTTTTTTTATTTGTTTTTAAGATTAGAAAAAATCCAACCCGATAAATTAGTTTTATCTGATTGGATTTATATGTTATACTTAAATTATCTTCTGAATAATCGGCTTATTAAAGAAATAACAAGCAATACAATAAAGATGTAAAAGATAATTTTTGCAATGTCTGCAGATCCTTCTGCGATTCCTCCAAAACCAAAAATTGCAGCAACTAGTGCAATAATCAGGAAAATAACAATAAGTCGTACCATAATAATAGTAGTTTAATGATTAGTTAAAGCTAAATTACTCTACGGATAAGCATCTAACAAAAGATTATTAATAATTTAACAAGAAAATTGTTAAGGAATCTTAAATATTAAATCCTAACGCTATTATTTTGCTAATACGCCATTAATTCTTTTAATTTTTCATTAATACGATTTTTTGGAAGGTATTGATTCTCTAGGTTTTGCGTAAAAGGAATAGGTGTTTCCATACTTCCTAATCGTTTTATAGGTGCGTCCAAATACTCAAAACATTCTTCGGCGATCTGAGCAGCAATATCTGAAGCAATACTTCCAAAGATTGAATCTTCATTTATAATAAGTACCCTACCTGTTTTCTTTACAGAACTGAAAACCGTTTCTATATCCATTGGCTGCAAGGTTCTAAGATCTATAAGATCTACACTAAGATCTGGGAATTCCAGTAAAGCTTCCATAGCCCAATGTACTGCTGCCCCATAAGTAACTATACTAACTTCATTTCCTTCTTCAATAAAAGCTGCTTTTCCAAAGGGAATTGTATAGTAATTTGTAGGTACTTCTTGGCGAATGCTTCTATAGAGCGCTTTATGTTCAAAGAACAAGACAGGGTTGGGATCATTAAAAGCAGTATTCAGTAATCCTTTCGCATCTTTTGGAAATGCTGGATATACAACCTTTAAGCCCGGAGTTTTAGTAAACCAGGCTTCGTTTGTCTGACTATGAAAAGGTCCTGCACCTACCCCAGCTCCACAAGGCATTCTAATAACTACATCTGCCTGCTGATTCCATCTATAATGAACTTTTGCTAAATAGTTTACAATAGGATTAAAACCCGAGCTTACAAAATCTGCAAATTGCATCTCCACCATAGATTTGATTCCCTTGATAGAAAGTCCCATAGCGGCAGCCACTATTCCAGATTCACAAATCGGAGTATTTCTAACCCTATCTTTACCAAAATCGTTTAAGCTGTTTTCGGTAATTTTAAAAACTCCACCGTAATCTGCAATATCTTGTCCCATTAAAACAAGATCTTTGTGTTGCTGCATAGATTGCTTTAAACCTTCAGCAATAGCATCTATAAATCTAATATTCTCAACTTCTTTATTTTCTTCAAAATGTTGATATTTAAACTCTTGATAAACATCATTTAATTCTTTACTTTCAGAAGAAACAATTATTTCTTCATCAAAAGCAAGTTGTAAATTCTCGTCTATTTCAGCTTTAATGTCTTTAATATATTTATTATTAACCTCTTGACTTAGAATATTATTTTCTGTTAGAAATTCTTTAAAATTAGAAAGAGGATCTTTGGCAGCCCATTCATTCATCAATTCGTCTGGAACATATTTAGTGCCGCTCGCCTCCTCATGACCTCTCATTCTAAAAGTGATAAATTCTAACAATACCGGTCTTGGGTTCTTACGAACACTTTCTGCAATTTCTGAAACCTTGGTAAATACCTCTAAGATATTATTCCCATCTATTTGATGTGCTTCCATTCCATAACCAATCCCGCGATCCATTATATTCTTACACCTATATTGCTCTGTGGTTGGAGTTGATAGTCCATACCCATTATTTTCGACACAAAATAATACTGGAAGATCCCACACAGAAGCAATATTTAAAGCTTCATGAAAATCTCCTTCACTAGTTCCTCCTTCTCCAGTAAAAACAGCAGTGAGTTTATTCTCATTCTTAAGTTTATGCGCTAAAGCAATCCCATCTGCAACCCCTAATTGAGGACCTAAGTGAGAGATCATTCCCACTATCTTATATTCCTGAGTTCCAAAATGAAAGCTCCTATCTCTTCCTTTGGTAAATCCATTCGCTTTTCCTTGCCATTGCGAGAACAATCTAAAAAGTGGAATTTCTCTTGCGGTAAAAACTCCTAAATTTCTATGCATTGGCAAAATATATTCATCCTCCTGCATTGCCATGGTAACCCCAATAGAAATAGCCTCTTGACCAATTCCGCTAAACCATTTAGACACTTTTCCCTGTCTAATTAAAATAAGCATTTTTTCTTCTATAAGTCTAGGCTTAAGCATTCCTCTATATAACTTTAATAAAGTGGAATTTGGAAGATTGGTATTTTGAAAATTTATAGGTATAAACTCTATGGTTGCTGGTTTCATAAAATAAATCTAGTTCTTCAAATGTAATTAATTTTATGAGTTCCTTATTATTGTAAAGAAAAATATATACTCCGTTAATTTTATTTAACTTTGTTTATAAACTATGATAAAGACACCTTAAAATGGCAATGAATAATATACCAAGTGTAGATTTAGCAGATTTCCTTTCTGGAGATGCAAAGCGCAAGCAAAAATTTGTAGATGAATTAGGTAAAGCCTATGAAGAGATTGGGTTCGTTTCTTTAAAGAACCATTTTTTAAGTGATGACTTGGTTGAGGAACTTTATAAAGAAGTGAAATCATTCTTCGAGCTTCCAGAGGAGACCAAAAAAAGCTATGAAATTGAAGGTTTAGGCGGACAAAGAGGTTATATATCTTTTGGAAAAGAACATGCAAAAGGTAAAAAAGAAGGAGATCTTAAAGAATTTTGGCATTTTGGACAAGAACCGACTGCCGATGCTAATCTAAAAGAAAATTATCCTCCTAATGTTATTGTAGAAGAGTTAATGGACTTTAATCATACCGGGATGGAAGCATATAGAATGCTGGAAAAGACTGGAATTTATGTACTGCGTGCATTAGCAATTTATATAGGATTAGATGAGCATTATTTTGATCATTGGGCTAGTAATGGGAATAGTATCTTAAGACCTATTCACTACCCTCCTATTACGGAAGAACCAAAAGGAGCTGAACGTGCAGGAGCACATGGAGATATTAATTTGATTACTCTTTTAATGGGTGCTTCTACTGGAGGTCTTCAAGTTTTAAGAAAGGATGGGGAATGGATTGATGCTATTCCAGAAGAAGACGAACTGGTAATAAACGTTGGTGATATGCTGGAAAGACTCACTAATAATAAATTGCGCTCTACAATTCATAAAGTGGTTAATCCACCGAAAGAGCAATGGAGCAATCCAAGATATTCTATTCCATTTTTCATGCATCCAAGAGGCGAAATGCCTTTAAATTGCTTGGAAGAATGTATAGATGAAAACAATCCTAAACAACATGAAGATATTACCGCTGGGGAATTTCTACATCAGCGCCTTGTTGAGATTGGGCTTATAAAAAAATAAGTAATGGCCAAAAAGAAATTAGGCTTTGAGGATTTGGGCGGATTTGTGTTTTCTACAGATAATGATTTTGATGTAGATGCGGATTCGGACCAGATTGAAACCCCTGAACCAAAAGATCAACATTTAGAAGCACATTTTAGCAATAAAGGTCGCGGTGGTAAAATAGTCACAGTTATCAAAGGTTTTGAAGGGAAAGATGAAGATCTTAATACTCTAGGAAAAGCATTAAAAAAGAAATGCGGTGTTGGCGGATCTGTGAAAGATAATGAGATCATTATTCAGGGGGATGTTAGAAACAAGGTCATGGAGTTTTTAAAACAAGATGGTTATAGAGTGAAACGAGTTGGCGGATGATCGATGTTTAATAGTACTAATGTTTTTTTAACTTCATAAAATGCCTAGACAATTACATATTGCTAATGGAAACACCCTTGCACATAATATTTTGGAGCTGGGTATTGATGGGGAAATTGTTGTTTGGCGAGAAATGCTATGTGAAGGTCCAACAACTTATGAGTTAGGTACTCCGGAGTTCACTAAGCTTCGAACCACTTTTTTAAAGCGGCACTACCAAATTGATCCTGCAGAATATGAAGAGAAATTTTTGAAAGAGGTTCGAAAATTGGATTCTATAAAAGATACCGATGAAATCATTCTTTGGTTCGAATTTGATCTTTTCTCTCATATAAATATGATCTCAGCAATAAGCAGATTATTAGAAAATAAAATTGATATCCCTGTATATCTTGTTTGTAGCAAAAAACTGAAAGGAGAGAAAGAATTTATGCCACTCTCTCAACTATCGCTGAAGCATTTAAGAAATCACTTTGACCAAAAGATTCATTTAGATCAAGATGATCTAGAAATGGCCAACTTGATCTGGCAGTACTATAATGAGGAGAATCCGTTAAAATTAAAAGCCTTAATTAGGCAAAAGTCTAATTTTGAATATTTATCTAGTTGTATAAGAACTCATATAGAACGCTTTCCAAATTCTAAAACAGGCTTAAACACTATTGAAGTGAATATTCTTCGATTAATTAAAGAGAATACTATCACTAGTTTAAACCAGTTACTTGGTTATTCCATTCAGTATCAAGGATATTTTGGATATGGGGAAAGGCAAGTTCAAAGATTATTGGATAAGTTAAAACAGTTTTACACTCTTAAAAATGAAAGGCTTATACTAACAAAGGCAGGAGAAGAAGCATTGGCTGGTTCTCGCAATTTTTATCAAGATTTAAAAAACAAGGAGTCATTTGGCGGAGTTAAAATGTATGATTTCTTGTATGACTCCGAATCTCACAATATTTTAAAATTATAGAATGACTTTAAAACCTTCAGAATTTATCTTAAATGAAGATGGTAGTATTTATCACTTAAATTTATTACCAAACCAATTAGCTTCAACAGTGATAACGGTTGGCGATCCAGATAGAGTGAGCCATGTCACTAAGCATTTTGACACTATAGAACATAAAGTTCATAAAAGAGAGTTTCATACACAAACTGGGGTGTACAAGGGAAAAAGAATTAGTGTAATTTCTACAGGAATTGGAACAGATAATATAGATATCGTTTTCAACGAATTAGATGCCTTGGTTAACATAGATTTTAAAACAAGAAAAGTCAAGGATACTCTCACCTCTCTAGATATTATTAGAATAGGGACATCTGGATCTATTCAAGCAGATATCCCTATAGATGCTTTTTTAGTTTCTGAAACTGCTGTAGGTTTTGATTCTTTACTTCATTTTTATAAAAGTGAGGAAATTCAAGATATTAAATTTTCAAAATTATTATTAGAACATCTAATTCTACCAAGAGAAAATGGTCTTCCTTATGTAGTAAATGCAGATGTTACGCTACTCTCCCATTTTGATAAGGATTATTTTAAAGGAATCACTGTAACCAATTGTGGCTTTTATGCTCCACAAGGAAGAGTGCTTAGGTTGCCGCTTAGCAATCCAAATTTAAATGATAGAATGACTCATTTTAATTATAAAGATCGAAGAATCACCAATTTAGAAATGGAAACTGCCGGTATATATGGCTTATCTAAACTACTTGGACATAGAGCAGTATCATTAAATGCGATTGTTGCTAACAGAGCCACTGGAGAATTTAGCAAAGATCCAACGAGAACGGTAGAGAAACTTATTATAGATGCATTAAATAAAATAGCTACCATAGAATAAGTTATTTAACAGAACATTAAAGAAGAGAGCATTTGAGTCTTTGTATTTTTGTTAAAAAACATCCCTATGCTAGCATCTACAGAAACTCGTTTAAGACATCGAGACCTAAATTGGTTGAGTTTTAATGAACGAGTATTACAGGAAGCTGAAGACGATATAAATCCGCTTTATGAAAGGCTAAAATTTCTGGCTATTTTTTCTTCCAACTTAGATGAATACTTTAGAGTACGAGTATCACAATTGCGCCAGATTAAAAAAGTTGAAAAGAGCATTCGTAAAAAACTAGCACTACGCCCTAATAAATTCACCAAGCAAATTTTAGAGGAAGTTAAACTTCAGCAAAACAAATTCGGGGAAATCTTTCACGAACAAATCATTCCTCAATTAGCTGAAAATGGAATCTATTTAATAGAGTCTGAAGTATTTGATGAGGCTCAACATGTGCATGCTAAAAAATATTATAAGGATAAGGTTACTGAATTTTTAAAGCCTGAGATCATTGACCTCAATAAAGATTCTGAATTATTTCTTACTAATAATGTCCTATATTTTGTGGTTACGTTTAAAGATGAAAATAAACTAGGCATTGTTAATATTCCTACTAAAGAGTGTGGTCGATTCGTTCAGTTTAATAATAATACAATCACATTTCTGGATGATATTATTAGAAATATGATTCCCGAAATCTTTCCTAAAGAATCTGTATCGGGGATCTTTGAAATAAAAATGTCTCGAGATGCAGAACTCTACATTGAAGATGAATTTGAGGGAGTTTTAGCTGAAAAAATTTATGCATCTTTGGCTCAACGTACAGATGGACAAGCTACTCGGTTGCTTTATGATGCAGATATAGATAAAGTAGTACATAAGAAATTACGTAAACTTCTAAACCTTGGAAAGATTGATATGATGCCAGGAGGGAGATATCATAACTTCAGTGATTTCTTTTCATTTCCAGACCCATCTAATAATCCGAAATTACATTTTGAAGAGCTTCCTGCCTTGAAACATAATGTTTTGGGGAATACTGAAGATTATTTTCAGGCTATAGCACAGAAAGATCAGTCTTTGCATTTCCCATTCATGTCTTTTAATTATGTAGAGAAATTTTTGGAGCAAGCTGCATCAGATCCAGATGTAGAGGCAATTAAAATATCTTTGTATAGAGTTGCAGATGAATCTCAATTAACCTCTAGCCTTATCAAGGCAATAGAAAATGGAATAAAGGTTACCATATTCGTAGAAGCCAAAGCAAGATTTGATGAAGCTAATAATATAGTTTGGGGAAGAAAGTTTGAAGAAAAAGGAGCCAAAGTCATTTATAGTTATCCTAAAATAAAAGTTCACTCCAAGATCATGTTAGTAAAAAGACGTGAAAATGGGAAGTCGAAAAGATACGCATACATTGGAACTGGTAATTTTAATAGTAAGACTTCCAAGATCTATTGTGACCACGCAATTTTTACTGCAGATAAAAGAGTAACCAAAGAATTGGATAGAATCTTTAAAGTCTTAGACGGGAAATTGATAGTTCCCAGAGAAAAACACCTATTCATTTCTCCATTCTCTACTCGTAGAAATTTTACCAAATTAATAATGAATGAAATTCAATTTGCATTGGAAGGTAAAAAAGCTTCCATAGTTGCAAAGATGAATAGTTTGGAAGACGAGGAAATGATCGAACTTCTATATAAAGCCAGCAATGCCGGTGTAAAAATACGCTTGTTAATTCGTGGGTTTACAAGTCTTATCCCTGGAGTTAAAGGGATGAGCGAGAATATTTATATTACAAGTATTATAGATCGATTCTTAGAACATGGAAGAATCTATCTTTTTGAAAATAATGGGGATGAGCAAATATTTTTTGGAAGTGCAGATTGGATGGGAAGAAATCTAGATAGAAGGATAGAGGTTATTACTCCTATTTTTGATGAAGATATCGCACAAGAATTTAAGGATATTTTAAAAATTCAATTAAGTGACAATGTAAAGGCACGGATTCAGGATAAAAATGAATCAAATAACTATGTTGCGAAAAAAGCTGGTGAAAAAGCAATTCGTTCTCAATATGAGATTTACGAATATTTAAAACACAAACACAGTAAATAATGAGAACACTTAGAGTTGGTGGAGTTCCAGAGCATTTCAACCTTCCTTGGCATCTTGCTATAGAAGATGGAGATTTTAAATATGATCATTTACATATCGAGTGGCACAGCTTTCCAGGAGGAACTGGCGCGATGAATGCTGCATTGAGAAATAAGGAAATAGATGTTGCCATTATTTTGACTGAAGGTATCATCAAAGATATCATTGCAGGGAATCCTTCTAAAATTGTGCAAACATATGTGCATTCTCCTTTAATCTGGGGAATACACGTAGATGCTAGTTCTCCTTATAAATCTGTAGAGGAGCTTAAAGACACTAAAGCAGCCATTTCCAGAATGGGATCTGGTTCTCATCTAATGGCTTATATAAATGCTGAAAAGCTTAAATGGGATACTAAATCTTTAGAATTTGAAATTGTTGGAGACATTGATGGTGCCGTAAATGCTCTTGCTCAAGACACTGCACAATATTTTATGTGGGAGAGATTCACAACAAAACCTTTGGTAGACAATGGTACCTTTAGACGTGTTGGGGAATGCCCTACTCCATGGCCATGTTTTGTAATCGCAGTTAGAGAAGAGGTTTTAGAAAATAAAAAGGATGCAGTTAGAGAAATGCTGAAAGTAATAAATACAAAGACTATCAGTTTTAAAGAGATACCTGAAATTGAATCGATACTAGCAAAGAGATATGATCAAAAACCGGAGGATATTAAAGAATGGTTAAATATTACCTCTTGGAGTGAATCCCAGTTAACAGTAGAAGAGATTGAGAATATCCAAACCCATTTATTAAATTTAAATTTAATTACTGAAAAACTCGCTGTTTCTAAATTAATTTATAATTTGTAGTCTTTTAAAAATCATCCCAATTCTAAAGACTTACATGAAAAATCAGCTTCTACTTCCCCTGTTTATAATTTCTTCATTTTTAAGTTTCTCTCAAGAAAAAACTGAAACTACTAAAACTACTTCTTCGGAAGAAGTATATAAAAGGGACATCGCTAAAAATGAATTAAGTATTGGAACTCTCAACTTGGTTGCATTTGGAGCACTGGATGTTGCTTATGAACGTATAATTAATCAGAGTTCTAGCTGGGCGGTCGAAGCCTTCGTTCTTGCGCTGGATAGAGATAATGAAGACATTGGTGATGCTTTTAACAAAGATGTTTCCCTAACAGGAAAGTACAAACATTTCTTTGGAGATCGTACTGCATGGGGCTTTTACGTAAATGGCCTCGCAATGATTTCGTCTGGTGAATACTCTCAATATAATGATTACTATGTTGATGATATCTACTACTCCAATCGTGAAAAGAAAAATTACACAGACTTTGCTCTAGGCTTTGGTTTAGGTGGAAAATTTGTTTCTAAACAAGGTTTCTTTCTAGATTTAAGTACCGGAATTGGACGAAATTTATTTAGTGATGATTCTCCAACGGTTGTTGGACAATTTAATGTGAATCTTGGTTTTAGATTTTAGATTACCATTTAATCGGGAATATTTCATTATCAATTAGATACTTATTAGTTTGGCTAAAATGTTTATTTCCAAACCAATAACCCCTGTTTGCGCTTAATGGAGAAGGGTGTCCGCTGTTTAAGACCAAATGTTTTGAAATGTCTATCTTTCTTCCTTTCTTTTTTGCATAACCGCCCCATAGTAGAAAAACAAGGTGTTCCTTTTCTTCAGAAAGAATTTTTATAACAGCATCTGTAAATTTTTCCCATCCTTTGTTTTGATGAGATCCTGCATCGCCACCTCTAACAGTTAATACCGAGTTCAATAATAATACTCCTTGTTTTGCCCATTTTTCAAGATTCCCATTTTGTGTGTCAACAGATTCCCCAAGATCAGATTCCAACGCCTTAAAAATATTTTTTAATGATGGCGGATTTGCAATTCCATCATTTACTGAAAAACACAGTCCGTTTGCTTGCCCAATTCCATGATATGGGTCCTGCCCTATTATTACCACCTTTACATTATCTAAAGTTGTTTTGTTAAAGGCTTCAAAAATATGATCCTGTTCTGGGTAACAGGTATTATTTTTATATTCTGCAGAGACAAAATCTATTATATCATGGAAATAAGGTTTACTAAATTCATCATTTAGTATCTTTTTCCAACTGTTATGGATAGTGAGCTTCATTATAATTTAAGTAAATTTGTAAAACCCAAAATTAGGGAAAAATTACTATGATAAAAATCGCATCGAAAAGTCTCCAAGATCTAGAGTTTCCTACTGTTAGAATACAAATAAGTGAGTTGTGTACCACTTCAATGGGAATAGAAAAGGCTTTGGAAATTGTTCCGTTTAATTCTTATGATGATACTATATTTGGTCTTAATCAGACTAACGAATATGTGAGTTCTTATATGCAAGACAGTAAAATACCAAATCATGGTTTTGATGCTGTACACAGAGAATTAAAACTCTTAGGAATAGAAAATGCAGTTCTAGAAATTGGCGGTTTTAGGAAGATCTCAAGCCTTTCTCAAGCTGTAAATGATCAACTCCGATTTTTTAATAAATTCAAAGAACTTTACCCAAGTTTATATAGAACTACAGAAGAGGTAGAATATACCAAAGTTCTAATTGAAAGAATAGATGAAGTAATTGATAGGTTCGGGGATGTAAAAGATAATGCTTCACCTCTATTACTAAACACTCGTAGAGCGATGAATTTGGTAAAGGGCCAGATAAATTCGAGTTTTACCAATGCGCTTTCCAAATATAGTGGCTATGGCTATTTAGATGAAATAAAAGAAAGTGTTGTAGATAATATTAGAGTATTGGCAGTTTCTGCAATGCACCGTAAGAAAGTGAAAGGGGGAATTTTAGGTAACTCTAAAACTGGAAGTATTGTATATATTCAACCGGAAGCTACGTTAAATCATACCAGAGAATTAAATAATCTGGAATATGAGGAAAAAGAAGAAATAGACAGGATTTTAAAGGAACTTACTTTGTTCTTAGTGCCCTACACAGAGCTATTAAAGGAATATCAGGAACTTCTTAGCGAGATTGACGTAATTGCCGCAAAAGCGAAATATGCACGACTCATCAATGGTTTATTACCAAAGATCACGAAGGAGCGAGAACTTTTCATTAAGGATGCCTATCATCCATTACTTTACAGGAATAATCTTAAATCTGGTGAAAAGACACATCCTCAGAACATTGAACTTTCCAAAGAAGAACGAATTATAGTTATTTCTGGCCCTAATGCTGGAGGTAAAAGTATCACTCTTAAGACGGTTGGTTTGCTTCAAATCATGTTACAAAGCGGAATTTTAATTCCGGTGCATGAATATAGTCGGGTTTGTCTTTTCGATAAAATATTGACAGATATAGGGGATAATCAATCTATTGAGAATCATTTAAGTACATATAGTTATCGCCTAAAGAACATGAATTATTTTCTGAAAAAATGTGATGAGAAAACCTTATTTCTTATAGATGAATTTGGAACTGGAAGTGACCCAGAATTAGGTGGTGCTTTAGCTGAAACCTTTTTGGAAGTATTCTATGAACGTGAATCTTTTGGGATCTTAACAACTCACTATACCAATTTAAAGATGTTGGCAAATGAATTGCCATATATGAGCAATGCCAATATGATGTTTGATTCTAGAACATTAGAACCTCTTTTTAAATTACATCTTGGTGAAGCAGGAAGTTCTTTTACTTTTGAAGTGGCTCAGAAAAACGGGATTCCGTATAGCCTTATAAATCGTTCTAAAAAGAAAGTAGAACGTGGAAAGATTAGGTTTGATAAGAGTATTGCAGATCTTCAACGAGAACGCAGTAAGCTTCAAAAAACTACCGACTCCTTAAAAAGTAAGGAATTGAAGGCATCTCAGCAAAAAGATAAGTTGGAAGAAACCAATACAAAGATTCAGCAAAAATTAGAAAGCTATCAGGAATTGTATGATAGCAATCAGCGCTTAATTTATCTTGGTCAGAAGATCAATGATTTAAGCGAAAAATATTTCAGCAATAAAAAGAAAAAAGATCTTATTGGTGAATTTATGAAGATTGTGGAGATAGAAAATTCAAAACGTGTAAAAGCAACTCCTAAGGAAATTAAGGTTAAAAAAATTAAGGAGAAAAAAGTAATACAAGAAGCCGAGAAAACGGTTGAAGTTATAAGGGAACGCAAAAAAGAAGAAAAGAAAACTGAAGCGATTCAGCAGAAAAAAGAGGCAAATAAACCGAAAGTATCCTTAAAAATTGGAGACAGAGTTCGCATGGAAGATGGTCGTGCAGTTGGATCTATAGACAAAATTGAAAAAGGAAAAGCCATTGTAAATTATGGCATGTTTACAACTAATGTGGATCTAAACCAGTTAGAACTAGTACAACCGGCGAAAAATAAAAAATAAAATGGAAGCTGTATTACCAGAAAATAAGAAGATCATCCTATTTGATGGCGTTTGCAATCTTTGCAATAATGCTATCAATTTTGTTATTGAACATGATAAAAAAGATGTTTTTAGGTTCGCGTCTCTACAGAGCGATTTAGGTAGAAAAATGGTTTCAGAAAGAAATATAGATCCAGAAGTATTGGATAGTATTATCTTGATTGAGCCTGGAGTTGCTTATTATGAAAAATCTACTGCCGCGTTAAAAATAGCTAAAGAACTTTCTGGTGGCTATTCACTATTGAGTTATTTCTCATTTCTTCCAGATTTTATTAGGGATGGAGTATATAATATAGTGGCAGCTAATAGATATAATTGGTTTGGCAAGAAAGAATCTTGTATGATCCCTACACCGGAGTTGAAAGCGAAGTTTCTAGATTAAAATAAGAAAGTGTTTATTTAAAGTATTATTAATTAAAAAACTTCATCATTCTGAACTTGTTTCAGAATCTTATAACTCTATAAGTCAATAATGTTTTGAGACCCTGAAATGAATTCAGGGTGAAGAGTAAAGGAATAAACTAAAACACAATCTCTTTAGAATATACGGTACTTTTTAATAGCCTTTTTTATTAAGCCATTTCCTTATCTCCAGATTTCTTATAATTATCATCCCAATCCTTAACATTAGGAGGACCTAATTTATCTACAGATTTTGCAACTAACATAGACACAGCAGCATCTCCCGTAACATTCACAGTTGTTCTACACATATCTAAAGGTCTATCTATAGCAAAGATTAGGGCTAAACCAGCTTCTGGAATTCCTGCTTGAGCAAGTACAATTACCAACATTACCATTCCTGCACCAGGAACAGCTGCCGATCCAATAGAAGCTAAGGTAGCCGTTACTATAATTCCTAATTGAGCTCCAATACTAAGATCTATTCCAAAGGCTTGTGCAATAAATACTGCAGCCACTGCTTGATAAAGACTGGTACCATCCATATTTATGGTAGCACCAATTGGCAGTACAAAACTTGTAACTTCTTTATGTACTCCAAGATGCTCTTCTACCCTTTCCATTGTCACAGGCAAGGTTGCAGCACTGGAACTTGTTGAAAAAGCTAATAATTGAGCTGGAGCAATTCCGTTTAAGAAAAAACCTGGTTTATTTTTAGTGAAGATCCAGACAATAAGAATATAGAATCCAATCATCAAGGCTAGACCTATTAATACAGTCAAGGCATACATAGCCAATGCCGCGAAAAGATCGGCGCTTGGTGATTCTACAACTAAGGCAGCCAGCAAAGCAAATACACCATAAGGAGCAGCAAGCATAATAAGATCGATCATTTTTAAGATGACTTCATTAAAACCATCGAAAAAGTCTTTTACAGGTTTTCCTACTTCTTCGGGAATCAGGATCAAACCAATTCCGAAGAAAATAGCAAAGAAAATAACCTGTAGCATATTACCATTATCGCTAGCTGCACCAAAAATATTACTAGGAACAATGTCTTCTAAAGCTTGTAAAGGTCCAGCATCTTTTTGCTTTTGAGCATCTGCAATTCTTACGGAAGCATCAGTTTCATAACTGGTAATAAGATCTGTTCTGGTTTCCTCACTTATGGCACTTCCTGGTTTTATAAGATTTACAAGTCCCAGTCCAATAGAAACAGCAATAACGGTAGTTATAATATAGGTTACAATAGTTCTGGTTCCCATCTGGGATAATTTGGAAATATCCTTTAGATCTGAGATCCCTTTAATTAAAGATGCTAGAATTAATGGAACTGCAATTAATTTTAGGGAATTTATAAATATGTTTCCAAAAGGCTTGATCCAGTCTTCCACAAAATCTGGGCCCCAACTAAAATTGGTTAATACTAATGCGAAAAGTACCCCAAAGAGCATTCCTAATAAAATTTGCCAGTGCAATGCTAATTTTTTCATTGTATTTCTTGCTTTAATTCCCCATGGAGGATATAATTCCCCGAGACTTGCCCCGGACTTTTAAAAATATTTTGGCCCGAAACATCGGAAAATACCTCGTGAATTTTCCACGAGATTACTGCTTTATATTTTTGATACTTTATTTTGCAACCAAAAATCTGCTAGCACTAATGCTGCCATTGCTTCCACTATAGGAATTGCTCTTGGAACTACACAAGGATCATGTCTTCCTTTTCCCTGCATTTCAACAAATTCCCCTTTAGAATTTATAGTTTCTTGTTTTTGCATAATAGTAGCTACAGGCTTAAATGCTACATTAAAATAAATATCCATACCGTTAGATATACCTCCTTGAATGCCGCCGCTTAGATTTGTTTTTGTAGAACCATCCTGATTAAAAAGATCATTATGCTCACTACCTTTTAATTTGGTACCTTCAAATCCGCTACCAAATTCAAATCCTTTTACAGCATTAATAGAAAGCATTGCTTGCCCTAAACTAGCATGTAATTTATCGAAAACCGGTTCTCCCAAACCAATAGGTACATTTTTAATAATGCATTTTACGGTACCACCTACAGTATCTCCTTGAGATCTAATCTCTTTTATATAGGTTTCCATGTTAGCAGCTGTCTCAGGATCTGGACAACGCACGGGATTGGATTCAATTAAACTGAAATCTAATTCATCTGTTTCCTTATCTAATTTCAATTCACCTACTGAAGCGGTAAATGCCACTATTTCAATATCTTTTATAAGTTGCTTAGCAACTGCACCTCCAACAACTCTGCATGCAGTTTCCCTAGCCGAAGAACGTCCTCCACCTCTATAATCTCGTATTCCATATTTTTCTGAATATGTATAATCTGCGTGAGAAGGTCTAAACGCATCTTTTATATGAGAATAGTCATTAGATTTTTGATTGGCATTTTCAATAGTAAACCCAATAGGCGTACCGGTTGTTACACCCTCAAAGATCCCAGAGAGAAAAACAACAGTGTCTGGTTCTTTGCGTTGAGTTACAATTGCAGATTGGCCAGGCTTTCTTTTATTGAGATCCTCCTGAATTTTATCTAGATCTAAAGTAATCCCAGCAGGACAGCCATCTATAATTCCACCAATAGCAGGTCCATGTGATTCTCCGAATGTAGTTAGTTTGAATAGTTTCCCAAAGGAGTTCCCCGCCATAGACCGATTTTTAACAAATGTAATTTTTTAACTACAGATTTAAAAATCTAAGTTAATATTAAAATTCAATTATATAAAAATCAAAATTTGCATTTCTTGATATTAGGAATTCATAACACCAAACACATCTTCATATAATTTATCTATATCGAATGGCTTGGTCAAAAAATGAATTTGCGCCAGCTTCCATGAACACTGCCTTGGCATTACATAAGTGTAGTTGTCATAATTATTTTTACTTTTGAAGTATGTTCGATATTACTGACTTTTTACATATTAAAAGCCCATCTACTCCAGAGATCCTTTTATCTAATATTAAAAGATCTATGTTTTTTAAAATAATATTCACTTCAGATTTTTGTAATTTATTGGATACAACTAGTAATTTATTTAAGTCCTGTTCAAAATCTAATGATTACAATTCTATATATTTGAAATAAAACCACAACTCAATAAAGTCGTGATTAAAATTTATACAGGATAAGCACAACTCATAAAATTAATCGAAGAAGAAATACGAAGAACTAATTTTCCATCTGCAACTATAAGAACGATTTTGAGATATTAATTTTAAGCACTTAATATTTTTTCTACATTTTCATAAAGAATATCCATATCAAAAGGTTTAGTCATAAATGCATCGGCACCTGCTTCAAAACATACAGGACCAGCATTATGCATTGCAGTAATCATCAATACTTTTACCTTTGCGGTTTCCTTATTCTTTCTAATTCTAGAACAAACCTCTGTCCCATCTACTCCAGAAATTAATTTATCTAATAAAACTAGATCTATTTTATTATTTAAGATGTTTTTTTCGGTCTCTTCTGGACTTCCTGAGACTATTACATTATAACCCTTAAATTCCAAAACTGCTTTTAACATTTCTCCAATCATAGCATCATCATCGACTACTAAAATATTTTTATTTTTCGTCATAATATTTTATTCTAATATTCTATATTTTATTCAGCTTAAAAATAAATTCTGAGCCTTCTCCTTTTTTACTTATAACATTTATAGACCCGTTATGACGCTCTATAATTTCGTTCACCAAAAACAAACCAATTCCAAATCCAGAAAAAGTTTCTTCATTTTTATCACTTATTCTATAAAATCTTTTAAAAATTTTCTGAATTTCTTTTTGTTCTATACCTAAGCCATAATCTTTTATTCCTACAGCTATCTTTCCATCTTTATCTTCCCAAGTTTTAACTTCTATATTTTTATTGTCGGGAGAATATTTAATAGCATTGGTGACTAAGTTTATAACAACTTGCTCAATCCTATCTCTATCTGCTTCCACTTCGGCAAAAAAAGTATGCTCAACTTTAATATTTGATTCTGGACTAAAAATTTTAATATCCTTTACTGCTTCGTCAATTAAACTATTCAGATTAAACTTAGATTTCATTAAAATTAGTTGTTCATCTTTAACTTTTGATAAATCTAATAACTCTGAAATTAGTCTTATTAACCTCGTTACTTGATTGTCTATTCTGGATAATGAGGATTCTAAAGGGATTTTTGTGTTTTGAAGATCAGGATATAATTTAATCATGCTTAATAACAATTGTACATATCCTTTAATGGAAGTAACAGGTGTTTTAAGTTCATGACTAACCATTTTTAAAAAATTTTCTTTTCGTAATTCTTCTTCTTTAATTTTGTGTATTTCTGTAGTTGCAGTTACCCAAGATTGGAACTCGCCTAATTCATTTCTAATCGCACTTGCTCTAGCCAAGTGCCAAATATAATTCCCTTCCTTATCGCGACATCTAAGTTCCATTTCAAAATTTTCCTTGGTTTTTAGAGCTCTTTCAGTATTCGTTAAAATAGATGGAATATCATCGGGATGGATTAATTCTGCCCATCCATTTTTAAGTAAATAATCTAGACTTAATCCACTAAAATCTAACCAACTTTTGTTATAATAAAATGTCTTTAAATTTTCATCTGCATTCGAAATTTTGTCTGGAATAAGATTTGCTAATTGTCTAAATTTTAATTCACTTTCTTTTATTTTCTGATTTAGCACAGCCGTTTTTGTAACCTCATTAGCGATTACCGCAACTCCAATAATATTTCCATTCAAATCTTTTTGGGGTTGATAAATAAAATCGAAATATCCCTTTACTTCTTTATTATTAACTAAATGAAAAATTTGGAATTCTTGAGCTGCTAAAGGAATTCCAGAGTTATAAACTTCTTCAAACTTATCCTTCATTCCTTGACCTACAATCTCGGGAAGGATTTCGAATAAAGATTTGCCAATTACATCTGGACCTTTTCCCCAAACTTCAATCATTGCATCGTTGGCTATCTCTATAATAAAATTATCCCCCGTGAGGATTGCAATTAAACCTGGGGAAGAATATATAAGTTCCTCAAATCGATGGATGCTTTTCTTTACTTCTAAATTTAATATAGCAGTTTTAGTAACATCACTAGCGATTACGGCAACTCCTATTATTGCTCCATCAAGATCCCTTTGCGCTTGGTAAATAAAATCGAAGTATCCTTTAATTAATTTCCCATCTACTTCGTGATTTGCAGGAACCGCAGCAGCGGTAAAAGATTTACCTGTTGTATAAACATTCAGCAATAATGTATCAAAACCTTGACCTTTTAATTCTGGGACACCCTGTAGTAAGGGTTTTCCTATGATGCTTTTATCTTTTCCCCAAACGTTTAAAATAGCGTCATTTGCAGTATCTATAACTAAATTAGGGCCTATTAAAATACATATTAATCCAGTAGAAGAAAATATTAATTCTTGATAATGATGATTACTTCTATTTAAATTTTCAATTTCTTCTTTTGCAGCTTTTAATTCCTGCTGAAGTTTATCAATCTTAATTTTTGAAACACTATTCTCCATTTAAGCCATTTTACAATCTCCAATACGTAAGTATTAATTTGTAAAAATAAGTGAGAAGAAAAAATAACTTCCTGAAATATTCGTTAAAAATTCAAGTTGAAATTGAAATAAAAGTTAAGATTATTTTAAAGCATTTTTTAATATACTTACAGGATGTTGAGCTTGTCTTTTGGTTCCATCAAATATTTGATGCCTACAACTAGTGCCGTTTGCAGAAATAATAGTTTCCGAAGGACACTTTCTTATTGCAGGAAATAAGCTCTGTTCTCCAATGTTCATACTAATATCATAATGTTCCTTTTCGTAGCCGAAAGAGCCTGCCATACCACAACAACCAGAACTGATTATTCTCACATTAAAGTTGGTTGGAAAATTGAGAATATCAAAAGTAACAGCAGAGTTGGATAAAGCTTTTTGATGGCAATGTGTATGAATTTTAATCTCTTTACTTTCTGAAGTAAATGAATTGGAATTTATATTTCCTAGAGCGATTTCCTTCTTTAAAAACTCTTCTATCAGAAAGCAGTTTTTAGATAATTTTTCTGCATCCTCTAATTTGTTAGCCAGTCGCAAATATTCGTCTCTAAAGCTCAATATGGCTGAAGGTTCTATTCCTATTAATGGTGTTTCATCTGAGATTAAGCCTGAAAAGAGCTCAATGTTTTTATTAGCAACTTCCTTAGCTTCTTCAAGAAAACCCTTAGAGATGTAACTTCGTCCACTTTCTGGGTTTTTTAGAATTATTACTTGATAATTTAGCTTATGTAATAATTGCAATGCATCAATCCCAATCTGCGCATCCAGATAATTGGTAAATTCATCATTGAATAAATAAACAGTTTTAATAGGATTTGAAATTTCGGTATTGTTTTTAGAATAGTAATCCCATACTGTTTGTTTAGCAAGTTGTGGCAACGTCCTTTCTGAAGCAACTCCCATAATATTTTTAGCAATACCAGCTGTAAACGAATTAGAGAAGAAAAAATTAGAGATTCCTGTTGCTTTAGATGCCAGATGATTCATTTTAGCATTATTTGCAAATGCCTTGCTTCTTAAGGATTTCCCGTTCGACTTTTGATACTGATATTGAAACTCGGCTTTTAGAGCAGCCACATCTACATTAGATGGGCATTCACTCTTACAACCTTTACAACTAATACAAAGATCAAAAACCTCTTTTAATTCTTCATGTGCAAACTTATTTGGTTTTTCTGAATTGGTTAGAAATTCCCGCAATGCATTGGCTCTTGCTCTAGTGGTATCTTTTTCATTTTTGGTTGCACGATAACTAGGACACATCGTTCCCCCTGCCTCTACAGATTTTCTACAATCTCCACTTCCGTTACATTTTTCTGCCAATCTTAAAATTCCTTGGGAATCAGAAAAATTCATTAATGTTTCTATTTCAGGTTCATTTCTATCAATTTCATAGCGCAAGGAAGTGTCCATTGGTGCGGTATCTGTGATCTTACCTGGGTTAAAAATATTATACGGATCGAAAATGGCTTTTACTTCCTCAAGAAGTTTATAATTTCTAGAACCTATCATCATCTCAATAAATTCTCCTCGTACCCTTCCATCCCCATGTTCTCCGCTCATGGAACCTCTATATTTTTTTACCAATACAGCAACATCTTCTGTTATCTTTCTAAAAAGTTTTACATCATCTTTTTTCTTAAGATCCAAGATTGGTCTTAAATGTATTTCTCCTGCTCCGGCATGTGCATAATAAACAGCATCCTGTTTATACTTATTCATGATCTCGGTAAATTCAGCTATATAATTTGCGAGATCTGGGAGTGCAACTGCAGTATCTTCTATACATGCAACTGCTTTTTTATCTCCAATTATATTCCCAAGTAAGCCCAGTCCAGCTTTACGTAATTCTAAGGCTTTATCTATTTGTTCGTCCAGAAGAACGGGGGAAGCGTAGGCAAGATCAGTTTGTTCAATTCTATTTAAAAGGACATGAATCTGGTTATTTAAATCTTCCTGGCTCTCAGACCTTAATTCCAACATAAGAATTGCCTTTGGATCTCCTTTTATAAAAAACCTATTCTCCTTATATTTTAAATTCTGAATGGTACAATCCAGAATTACCTTGTCCATCATTTCACAAGTGTACAAATCACTTTCCATGGCAGGTTGGACCGCTAACATACAATCTTCTATACTAGAAAAATGTGCAGCAACCATTGCTGTAAACTTTGGAGGGAGAACATCCAGCTGCAAAATGATTTCTGTAGTAAATGCCAAAGTACCTTCACTTCCCGAAAGTAACTCACATAGATTTAATGCTTTACTATTCTTAGAAAATACTTCGGTATCAATTAAACTATCTAAAGCATATCCCGTATTTCTCCTATGTATGGTTTCAATTGGAAATTCATTAGTTATTTCTTTCTGAACTTCAGCAGGGGAAAGCAACTCGTAAAGCTTTGTATAAATTTCAGCTTCTAAAGACTTTCCATTCCTATAAAATTCAAAATCATTTCCTGAAATAGCCTTAAATTCAGCCTCACTCCCATCACTTAAAATTGTTTTTAGGCTTAGTGTTTTATCACGGGTGGTTCCGTATTTTATAGAAGTAGTTCCACTAGAATTATTACCAACCATTCCGCCAATCATACATCTATTAGAAGTAGATGTATTTGGCCCAAAGAATAAGCCGAATTCCTCGACAGTTCTATTCAGGTCGTCTCTAATAACTCCAGGTTCCACCACAACTGTTCTTTTACTAGGATCAATTTTTAGGATTTTTGTGAAATATTTAGAAACATCTACAATAATTCCACTCCCCACACATTGACCTGCCAAAGAAGTTCCCGCGGTCCTTGGTATTAATCCTATATGATTTTGAGTTGCAAAATCAATAAGCAACTTAATATCGTCTTTGTTTTTGGGATAACAAACTGCCAATGGTATTTCTCTATATACTGATGCATCAGTGGCATATATACTTTTATGTAGGTCGTCAACCAAAAGTTCTCCGTTAAGAGTCTTTTCTAATTTTAATAATTTCTCTTTCATAGCTGCTCTAAATTTACAAATTAATAGAACAATTGCTTAACAACCTATTAATGATTATTAACAATACATTGGCTATTGATGCAATTTCATTGTGATTTTAACGTTTAAATTTGCTCAACAAACTAAAATAAATCAAACATGAAAAAATTAATTTTATTAGCAATATTCGCATTTGGAGCAACAGTTACTACCAATGCACAAACAATCTCTGAAAACGCATTAGGATTGCGTCTTGGTGGAGGTAATGGATATGGTGCTGAAGTTTCTTACCAAAGAGCTGTAGGTGGAGATAATAACAGATTGGAATTTGATCTAGGATGGAGAAATGATAATTCCAGATATAATTCTGTTAAACTTGCTGCTTTATACCAATGGGTATGGAATATTGAAGGTGGTTTCAACTGGTATGCTGGCGCTGGTGGTGGTGTAGGTAATATTAGTGCAAAGGATGAACGTTATTACAACAATAAAAATTACAAGTATTACGATGAAACTTTCTTATTTCTTGCAGGAAATATAGGTATTGAATATAATTTTGATATCCCTTTATTGATCTCTCTAGATTTTAGACCTGAAATAGGATTCATTAATGATAATGATGATTTTGATAATTTCTCACCAGATGTTGCATTAGGACTTAGATACCAATTCTAGACTAAAACAATCTTATATAATTAAGGCTGAAGGATTTAAAACTCTATTCAGCCTTTTTTAATTCCATTATAGCCCTCTCATATAATTTCTCATAGATAGGCACTATCTTATGAATATCGAAAGCCTTAGCTTGTTCTCTAGCATTTAGCTTAAATTTTTCCAGATTACTCTCATTCTCTAATATCTTAATAGCATTTGCAGCCATTTCTTCTACATTCCCAACGTCACTTAAATATCCAGAAAATCCTTGTTTATTAACCTCTGGAAGTCCACCGCTATTAGAGGAAATAACCGGAACCCCGTTTACCATAGCTTCCAAGGCTGCTAATCCAAAACTCTCTTTTTCTGAAGGCAATAAGAATAGATCTGAAAAACATAAGATCTTATCTATTTCATTACTCTGACCAAGAAATACGACTTTATCCTGTAATCCTAATTCTTGTACTAAAAACTCAGCTTTTTCTCTTTCTGGACCTTCACCAACCATAATCAGTTTAGATTTCACAGTTTTTTGTACAATATTAAAGATCTTGATGATATCCATGATCCTTTTTACTGGTCTAAAATTACTCACATGAGAGATGATCTTTTCCTCATCATCTGCCATTAAAGTACGCTGGCAATCTGTAAATCCAATTCTAAATTTGGCAACATCAATAAAATTTGGAACTACTTCGATATCTTTTTTGATTTTGAAAAATTTCAAAGTATCCTCTTTTAAGGATTGAGATACAGAAGTAACAATATCACTATTATTTATACTAAATGTTACAGCTGGTTTGTAAAAAGGATGATTTCCAACTAAGGTAATATCTGTGCCATGCAAAGTGGTTACCATTGGAATATAAATCCCATCTTCTTCTAACATTTTTTTCGCCATATAGCCCGCATAAGCATGTGGGATTGCATAGTGAACATGTAAAACCTCAATTTTATGAAGTTTTACCATCGTAACCAATTTACTACTTAAAGCTAATTCGTATGGTTGAAAATGAAAAAGCGGATACTCTGGTACATTAACCTCATGAAATTTAATATTTCCAGTAAGTTGCTCCAAACGTACTGGCTGTTTATAGGTGATAAAATGAATTTCGTGGCCTCTTTTAGAGAGTTCCATACCTAATTCTGTTGCCACTACTCCACTCCCGCCAAAGGTGGGATAACAAACTATACCTATTTTCATAATATGCTACTCTATAGATTCATATATAATACTCTGTATCTTTTCTCGAATATTCTCCCTAATCAGTTTCCGGTTATTTACATCTGGATAGGTTCTATTAGATAAAAATACGTAGACTATTTCTTCCTCTGGATCTGCCCAAGCTAAAGTACCAGTAAATCCTGTATGGCCAAAACTAGATAAAGAAACACAACCACAAGTAGGACCTGCAGTGCCTAATTGAGGTTTGTCGAAACCAACACCTCTCCTTACGTTCTGATCACAATAATAACAAGTATTAAACTTATCTAGAGTTTCTTGTTTAAAATATTCCTTTCCCCCGAATGTGCCGCCATTTAAATATAACTGCATCATTTTTGCAACATCTGTAGCATTGCTAAACAAACCGGCATGGCCTCCAATCCCACCTTGCATTGCTGCACCTTGATCATGGACATATCCTAGAACTTCTTGTTTTCTCCAAAGTTTGTCATATTCTGTTGGAACAATTCTACTTGTATCAATCTCGTTTAAAGGTAAATAAGTTATTGTGTTTGCTCCTAAAGACTTATAAAAATGCTCCTTTACTAAATAGCTTAGAGAGGAATTATAATAATCTTCAATATAATATTTCATTATGTAAAAAGGTAGATCACTGTATTTGTAAGCAAGTTTAGATTCCAACTTACTATCCCTTATAGTTCCCATAATAGAATCCCGAAGATCATCCCTTATAAACATATTTTTTGCGATCTGTGTATTATAAATATCCATAGGTTCATCCCGATAATATTTAACAGACCTACCCTTTGATTCTTTATCTAAAGTTGATATATAAAAAGGGATCCATGGTTTTAATCGGGCATAATGCATTAGCATATCTTGCAATTTAATATTAGCTTTATTAGAGCCTTTAAAAAATGGCATTAGATCCCCCAATTTTGAATTGAACTTGAGTACTCCCTGACCTTCTAATTCAATAATAAATGGTAAAGAAGCAAGTATTTTAGTTAATGAAGCTAAATCATATACTGAAGAATCTGTAACCTTTATAGTTTTCTCATAAGTATGAAAACCTGCATTTCTTTCGTAGATCACTTTCCCTTTTCTGGCTATTATCAACTGTAAACCGGGAGTCATTTCTTCTGAAATAGCTACATTAATCAAGGAGTCTATTTTTTGAAGTTTATAAGAGTTCATCCCAACCGATTCCGGATATCCATAAGACAATCTGTTTAAGCTTTTAGTATAATATCCTGTTCCTGCAGGGAATTCTTCACTTATGCTTACCGGCAATCTCCCTTTTGCTCCCAAGGCACCAAATATGATTTCTGCAGATTTCCTTTGAGCAGCTTCAGAGTTTTGATAGCTCATTACAATTCCCTCAATATTACTACTAGAATTAAGATCCATAAGCGCATAAGGCTTAGTAAAAATGTCTAATATGGTGATATTATTTCTGGATATTTCATGAATCCAACTTAACTCTTCAGCAGTAAATGCATATCTCGCCCACGGGGAGGCATTGGACTTATGATACCCAATAATCACCTGATTATAATTCTTTAATTTACCCAGCAACTCCTCCAACTTATTGGCCTTCACCCAATCTACTTTTGCATATCTGGATAACTGATGATAAAAAGCAGTCCCTTCATCGTCACCTAAACTTACATAAGCAATCTTTTTGCTTTCTAGGTCTTTTATTGGAAGAATCCCCACATCATTCTTAATAACCGTGATCGCATTCTCTATAAGTTCATCATATAGAGCAAGATCCTCTATTGTATTAAGTTCTGATACTAGATTAGTAGTATCTATGGCTTTATAATTCTGCAATCCCGCTTTGTATTTAGCAAATAAGATTTTTCTTACAGAATGTGCCATTCTCACTTCTGAAATGGTTCCATCATTATAAGCCTCTATGATCTTATCTGCAGCTTTAGGTACATCTTCAGAGATCAGTAAAATATCATTTCCTGCCATAAATGCTGCAAGATCTATTTCACCAGGGTTCTTATAATTTGATGCCCCTTTCATATTAAGGGCATCTGTAAAAATAAGTCCATTAAATTTTAGTTCTTTCTTTAGAAGATCATTTACTATGGCATTAGACAATGAAGATGGAATTGTTTCTTGCGTTTCTAAGCCAGGAACATTGAGGTGCGCAACCATAATGCTAGAAACTCCTTCTTCTATAAGCTTTTTAAATGGGTATAATTCTATACTATCTAGCCTGTTTTTAGAAAAAGATATTGTAGGCAAGGTTTTGTGTGAATCTCTTTTGGTGTCTCCATGTCCTGGAAAATGTTTTGCACTAGAGAGAATTCCCTCTTTATGCATTCCTCTCATAAAAGATACCGACTTTAAAGTGACATTTATTTTTTCTTCCCCAAAGGAACGATTTCCAATGATTGGGTTTAATGGATTTGTATTAATATCTACCACGGGAGCAAAATTAATATGCACTCCTAATCTTTTGGAATTGCGGGAAATAGCAGCCCCCGCTTTTTCAATTAGTTTAAGGTCTTGAATAGCACCTAAGGTCATATTCCATGGAAGTGCAAAGGTAGAATCTAAGCGCATTGCGAGACCCCATTCGGCATCCATTCCAATAAGCAATGGCGTTTTAGATATCTCTTGAAATTCGTTATTTAATTTTGCCTGACGTTGCGGCCCTCCTTTAGAAAATATAATTCCTCCAATATGATACTCGCTTATAAGTTCACGAACTTTCTCTATGTTTTTTCCGCTTTGGCTGGAAAACACATCAACCATAAATAACTGTCCTACTTTTTCTTGCAGACTCATATTCTCGTAGATACTATCCACCCAGATTTTTTGTTCCTTAAAATCTTTTGCAATAAGAGGATTACTATTCTGAGAAAAACAATTAAGGCTAAAAAGCAGAATGAATAAACTTAAATAAAATTGGGGTATTTTCATTCAGTATTTAGTTTAAAAAACGGTTATGCCAGCTATCTGAAGCAGGCACCTCCCAATCTGATAAATACTCCCCTTTATTATTCACTAAATTATTGAATACAATGGTGTTTTTACTAACCGCTTTTTCTTTAGCCATTTTTCTAAAGTCAGTTAAGGTTTTATAAGCGACAAATTCTCCTTGCTTATAACTAACATTCATTTTATCTAAAAGGTCTACATTATACTTCTTTTCTAAATCCTGTATAAACTTTACAGAACTATCTATAGAACAACCTGTAGCCGCATTTAGTTCCTGATCCAAAGCCAGTGTGATAAAACGTTTATATTTTATATCATATGAAGCTTTAAGATTTGCTCCATGCGCGGTCCATTGTGTAATAAAAGATTCTAATTTTGAAGTGATCTCTTCCAGTTCTTGATCAGTAAAAGATCTATTTGATTGATATATCCAAACTCTAGAGGAATCTGGTAATTCAGTAAAAGGTACTAGCATATTTTGTGGAGTTATATTTTTACAAAGCTACTTTTTTAAAGGGATGGCTTCAAATATAGTACCACTAAAATGTTGAAGTTAACGGCATATTAATTGTTAAATATTTGCGAATAATATTTAAAGTTGAAATTTTATAAATCTTTAGCATTTGCAATCATTTCCGCAACATCCATAACCTCAATCTTGCCTTCCTGATTCTTACCTTTAACTCCATCTGTCATCATCGTATTACAAAATGGGCAGCCTGCTGCAATAATGTCTGGCTTAACTTCCATTGCCTGCTCAGTACGCTCTATATTTACGTCTTTATTTCCCGGTTCTGGCTCCTTAAACATTTGTCCACCACCGGCACCACAACAAAGACCGTTAGATTTACACTTACGCATTTCTACCAATTCCACTTCTAATTTCCTTAGCAGGTCTCTTGGAGCTTCATACACGTTGTTAGCACGACCTAAATAGCAAGGATCATGAAAAGTAATTCGTTTTCCTTTGAATTTTCCACCCTCAACTTTTAATCTTCCTTCTTCTAAAAGTGATTTTAAAAAGGTAGTATGATGCATCACCTCATAATTCCCGCCTAAGGCAGGATATTCATTTTTAATAGTATTAAAACAATGAGGACACGCAGTTACCACTTTTTTAATCTCGTAACCATTAAGAACTTCAATATTTGTTACAGCTTGCATCTGAAAAAGAAACTCATTACCAGCTCTTTTTGCAGGATCTCCAGTACAACTTTCTTCTGTTCCAAGAACAGCAAAATCTACTTTAGCTTCATGTAATAACTTCACAAAAGCCTTAGTGATTTTTTTAGCTCTATCATCAAAACTTCCAGAACAACCTACCCAGAATAAAACCTCAGGTTTTTTTCCTTCAGCCATATATTCTGCCATTGTAGATACTTTGATTACTTCTGCCATTCTAAATATTTTTAATAATTCTAAGGTTCATTGTATATTATAAGAACCTAATTTATAGTAACTTAAATAAATTCAATTGAAGTATAAATTCAATCTAATTTTCTTTAGCCCAATTTAATCTATCCATTTGATTGTATGGCCACGGTGCTCCATTATTCTCTATATTGGTCATTGCATTTGCAAGATCTGATGGAGCTGCACTTTGTTCCATCACCAAATAACGTCTCATATCTAATATGATGGATAAAGGGTCTATTCCTATAGGACAAGCTTCTACACAAGCATTACATGTAGTACAAGCCCAAAGCTCTTCTCTTAAGATATAATTATCTAGCAATTGCTTTCCATCATCTTTAAAGCTTCCTTTTTCATTGATAATGTTTCCAACTTCTTCCAATCTATCTCTGGTATCCATCATAATCTTACGTGGAGATAGTTTTTTACCAGTTTGGTTAGCTGGACATTCTGAAGTACAACGTCCACATTCGGTACAGGTATAGGCATTTAAAAGCTGCACCTGATTAAGGTCCATTACATCTGAAGCTCCAAATTTTTCAGGAACATCATCTTCAGATCCTTCAGCAGGGATCGCATAAGGATCTGCATCTGGATCCATCATTAATTTGACTTCATTAGTTACTGCTTCTAAATTATCAAATTTCCCAAGAGGGGTCAATTTAGATAAGTATACATTCGGAAATGCTAAAAGTATATGTAAGTGTTTTGAATAGTATAAATAGTTCAAAAAGATCAAAATTCCAACTATGTGTAACCACCAGGCAGTTCTTTCTATAATAATTAGGGTTGCATTACTAAAGCCTTCAAACCAAGGCAACAAAAACTGACTTATAGGAAAAGAACCTGCAATACCAGCATTCTGAGCATAATGATCTGCTCCATTAAGTTGTAACTGGTAATCTGCACCATTCATTGTTAAGAACAGGATCATAAGAACCATTTCGAAATATAAAATGTAATTAGCGTCATTCTTAGGCCAACCCTTCAGTTCACTGCCTAAAAAGCGATAGATATTGGTCACATTTCTTCTTAACCAGAAAATGATTACTCCCAACAATACAAGTAAGGCCAAAATTTCAAAAGTGGCGATTAGGAAATTATAGCCAGATCCAAGAAACGAAAGTATTCTATGCGTTCCAAAAACACCATCTATAATTATTTCTAATACTTCTATGTTAATTATTATAAATCCAAGATAAACTATTATATGTAGAAATCCAGCAAAAGGTCTTTTAACCATTTTAGATTGACCCATTGCAACCTTTGCCATTTTAGCAAAGCGCTCTCCTGGATTATCTGATCTATCTACTTTTCTACCTAATTTAATGTTGCGAATTACACGGCGAATATTGAATACGAAAAAACCAATACCGGCCACTAGGACAATAAAAAAAGCAATCTGAGCAATAAGTTGCATATGTTATTCTATTTTAGAGAATCTTTTGGAGCTTGATAAGATCCGGGCTTTTTACCGAATAATGAGAAATGTACATATCTTTTTGGATTCAATTTAAGATCTTGTAATAATTCTTCCAACTGCTTAGTAGCACGGTCTAAATTATTATACACTTTATCATCATTAAGAAGCTTGCCGGCAGTTCCTTTCCCATCGTTCAAGTTGCTCGATAATTGCTCGAAATCTGCAATTACTGCTTCAAGGTTCTTAGTCATTCCATTGAGATCTACCTGTGCTAAGGTATCAGAAAACTTATTAAAATTACCAGACATCTCATCTAAATTTGTAAATGTTCTATCAAGCTTTTCAGAATTACCTGCAACTATCCCGTTTAATGAAGTAGCTGTACTTTTAAATGAGCGTACCGTTTCAGCCAGATCATTAAAAGTGGAAGATAAATTGTTTCTGGTTTCAGGATTAAGAACCTGATTAAATGCTGTAAGTAAAGAATCTGCACTAACAATAACTCGCTCTACTTTTACTTGCAAAGGTGTAAGTCTTTCATTTACAAGCTCCATGATACCTTCTTCAATATCACTAGGTAGCGTATCACCAGATTTAGCCATTATTTTAGACTCATAATCTGGAACAATAGCAAGAGATTTTCCGCCTATTAAACCACCACCATAAATTTGAGCTAAACTATTTCCTGAAAATTCAAAATCGCTGTCTACACTAAATGTCACTAGAAGTATTCCCGTACCATCTAAAAAATCGATTCTATTTACTTGGCCTACTTTTAAACCATTAATAGTAACTGCCGATGATGGGGAAAGACCCTCTACATCTGCATATACTGCGTGAAATTTGCGGCTGGAATCTAAGAGATTTTTACCTTTAAGAAAACTATAACCAAAAATCAATATTACAATGGCAACAATTGCCAGGATACCAGTCTTAACCTCTTTAGTATATTTCAAAAGTATTTTTTTTAGATACGTGCAAATTTAGAAATAAATATAGTAAAGTCCCGCTATTTGGCCTGTGATTTTAACGCGTCGTTAACTGTAATTTTATCCCCATCCTTAAAAGCAACTAAATAACTTGTACTATAACCCTTGGTTTTGGCTTGTGAATGCAAACTTTGGATCTGGGAATAACTAGAAGTTGCTCCAAAGTAATACTTATATAATTTCCCTTCTTTTTCTCGAAAAACAGGGGTAAGACCTTTAAAGTTTGTTGATTTAGGCTCTAACTTTTTAGAGCTTGCAGCAAGTTGTACTTTAAAGGTTATGCCTTCATAGTTATCCTTAAACTCCTCTATTTTGTTTTCTTTAGTAACTACCTCTACTGGTGCATTCTTTTCCAAATTATCTAATACCCCGAGATTAATGCTGTGGCTATAATCCTTAATTGCGTCTACAATAGCATCAGCCATTTTATTTTGACCGAAAGAACTGTTTAAGTATGGACCTTCTTCTTTATTAGTCAAGAATCCCGTTTCTATTAATACACTAGGCATGTAGGTTTGATGAAGAACAATAAACCCTGCTTGTTTCACGCCCCTATCCGTACGTTTTAAATCGTGCGTGAATTTTTTCTGAACAAAATCTGCTAATAAGATACTTTGATCAAGGTATTCTTCCTGCATGATAGTCATACCAATAGAAGACTCAGGAGAATTAGGATCAAAACCATCATAGGTCACTTCATAATTTTCCTCAAGAAATATTACAGAATTCTCTCTTTTAGCAACTTCAAAATTTGTTGAATTTCGATGGATTCCTAGAACAAAAGTTTCTGTTCCTGCTGCTTGGGAGTTATGGGCATTACAATGCACAGAAATAAATAGATCTGCCTTTGCATCATTTGCAATTTTCCCTCTTTGCTCTAATGGTATAAAAACATCTGAATCTCTTGTATAGACCACTTTTATGTTCTTATCTTTTTCCAGCTCGGCTCCTATTTTTAGGATAATACTAAGTGCTATATCTTTTTCTTTAAATCCACCCCCCCTATTCCCGGGATCTTTTCCACCATGTCCGGCATCTAACACTACAACGAACTTAGATTTTTCGGTGTAGTTTTTGTTGGGTGTAGAAGCAGATATCAGGATACCTGTTAGTAATAAGACTAAAACTTTAAGACTGTTAGTTTTCATATATAGGTTAACGATTCGGTTAGAGCAATTATTTTATGATTGATTTTTTTAATTTCCCAAAAGGAACCTAAAAAAATATATGTAATTTTGACTATTCAAAAAGCAAGCCATTCTTTACAAAAATAGCACTTATAGTATTGCAGACAAACTCACTTTATATTCTTTTTACAATTGTTTTAATACTGCTATTCCCAGTTTTATCTCAAGGACAAGAAATAAAATCAGAAAAAGAAATTCGTGTTAGCGCGCAGAGGGACAGCACGTTCACTGTTTCTGATTCTCTTTCTGCTGCTACTACGAAATTAGTTACTACATCTATACAATCTGACACTCTAAAGAAAAAACCTTCTTTATTAACCGATGTTGTGGCTTATAAGGCTGAAGATTATATGCGATTAAGCCCAAGTGAGAACAGGATGTATTTGTATGATCAAGCTCAGATCACCTATGGAGAGATGGTAATTACCGCGGGACTTATAATTTTAGACAACGAAAAAAACGAAGTTTACGCTTTTGGAATCCCAGATTCTCTCGGTAATTATTCACAAACTCCCATCTTCACACAAGCTCAAAACACAGTAAGGCCAGACTCTATTCGGTTCAATTTTAAATCTAAGAAAGCGCTTGTCTATAATTCTAAAACTGAAGAAGGTGCGTTTAAGGTTAATGGTGAGGTAACTAAAAGAGAAAATGATTCTGTTTATTACATGCAAAATGTAAAATTCACTACTTCTGAAAATGAAGAAGATCCAGATTATTATTTTTTTGCTAGGAAAATAAAGTTTGTACCCAAAAAGAAAATTGTTACTGGATTGGTAAATATGTACATAGCAGATGTACCTACTCCACTTGGTTTACCTTTTGGTTATTTTCCTTTAACTGAGGAAGAAACATCGGGTTTTATCATTCCTTCTTTTGGACAAAGCAATAATCGCGGATATAGTTTACAAAATGGAGGATATTACTTTGCGATAAGTGATTATGTAGATCTATTGGCTCTAGGTGATTATTACACCAACGGGAGTTATGGCGTAAGGCTGGAGTCTAGTTATGCTTTACGTTATAAATTTAGAGGGAATCTGAGTTTTAGATATGAGAATCTTTTAAATAGTGAACGTGGCTTCCCAGATTTTTCGCAAAGTTCTGTTTATAATTTAAGGTGGAGTCATTCTCAAGATTCTAAGTCCAGTCCTAGTTCAAGGTTTTCTGCTTCTGTTAACTTGGGTAGTAGTAATTACTATCAAGAATCGGTGAATCAGACCAACACTGCGAATTTTTTAAATAACACCTTGAGTTCATCTGTATCTTATTCTAAGACTTTTCAGGGAGAACCTCAGGTAAATTTGAGTGTAGCAGCTACCCATACTCAAAACAGCAATACAGGAGCAATAAACATGACCTTGCCTACAGTCCAAGGAAGTGTTTCAAGAATTTACCCATTAGCTCCAAAACTAGGTTCAAAAAAAGGAATTATAGAAAATATTAATTTTCAGTATAATTTTAGAGGAGAGAATAGAATACAGACATTCGATTCTTTATTCCTTAAACCAGAAATGTTTAAAGATGCAACCTATGGGGCGCAGCACAGCATTCCAATCTCTACAAACTTTAAATTACTTAACTATTTAAGTGTTAGTGCCAATGCCAATTATGAAGAAAATTGGGTGTTTAAAACATTTGATAGATCGTACGATCAGGAAAATGATGAAGAAGTAATAGACACCATAAATGGTTTTGATTCCTTTAGAACATATAATTTTAGCACCAGTATGGGAACTACTATTTATGGAATGATGAATTTTGGGGACGATAAAAAAATCCAAGCCATTCGCCATGTAATGAGACCATCTATTAGTTATAATATAAATCCAGGTTTCGATCAATATTACGATCAATATGAAATTGAAGATGAATTAGATCCTACGAGAAATCAAATTGTAGATTATACCAGGTTTGAAGGCTCTTTATTTGGTTCCCCGGGAAGATTATATTCTAGTTCTATTGGAATGTCTGTTAGTAATACTCTAGAGGCCAAGGTTCGAGACAGGGATAGTACAGCTACTGAAGCTAAAAAGATAAAATTGCTTAACAATTTCAGCGTAAGCACTGCTTATAATTTAGCTGCAGATTCTTTGAGTCTTTCTCCAATAAGTGTACGTGGAAGTATCCCGATTATTCAAGATAAGCTAGATATTAATATAGGTACGAATTTGGATATTTATGCCTTAGATAATAATAACAATAGAGTAGATAAGCTTAATATTAATAATGGAGGGAGTTTATTTAGAATGACTTCGGCCAATGTTAGCTTTGGATATTCTCTGTCCAGTAAAGATTTTGAACTGGGTGGTGAGAATAAAGATAAAACAGAGAATGAAACCTTTAGAAACGGAGGTCGACCAGATGATCTTTTTGGAAAATCTACAGATATAGATGGAAAATTCTATGACGAAGAAGAAGATGTATTCGAAAAAGATGAAGATAAGAAGAAGAATGAATGGTACCAATACAAAATCCCTTGGGATTTAAGGTTGGCATATACAATGACTTATAGTAATAATGCACGTCAAAATGAAATCTCTTCACATTCCATTATGTTTTCGGGAGATGTAGAATTGGCACCAAAATGGACAGTTGGAGCCTCCTCTGGTTTTGATATTAAAGATGCAGGATTTACTTATACGCAATTAAGATTTCAAAGAGATCTGGACAGCTGGAGAATGAGTTTTAACTGGGTTCCATTTAGCTCGCGTAGTTCTTGGTTCTTTTTTATAGGAATTAAATCTTCTATCTTAAGTGATATTAAATATGATAAACGACTAGAGCCAGACAAAAGCTTATAACTAAAACTTTTTATTATGAAAAAAATAATCAATACTTCCAACGCTCCTGCTCCTATTGGACCTTATAACCAGGCAGTTTTAAATGGAGATATGCTATATACTTCGGGTCAAATTGCAATAGATCCAAAAACCGGGAATTTAGTTACAAGTTCTATTCAAGAAGAAACTGAATTAGTAATGGAGAATTTAAAAGCTATTCTTACTGAAGCAGGAATGACTTTCGAAAACGTCTTGAAATCTTCGATCTTTATTAGTGACATGAATAATTTTGCACAGATAAATGAAGTTTATGCTCGTTATTTCAATGCAGAAACTGCTCCAGCCAGAGAAACAGTTGAAGTAGCTAATCTTCCAAAATTTGTAAATGTAGAAATTAGTGTAATCGCTTCTAAATAGCTTTCATCACTAATCTTGCGGTAGCAGGATTAGTATCTAACGGAATATTATGAGCATCACACATCCTCATAAGCAAAAAATGTCTGGTTTATGTGGATGTATATCTAACGGATCTCTAAAAAAGATTACCATTGCTAGTTTTACTTTACCAATCTAGATACAATTTGAGCATCTCGCCAGATGGTCCAGATAATAATTTCTCTACCTCAAAACCGGCTTCTTCGTTTTTGCTCCCGTTGTACAGTGGCAATAAGCTTAATATGTTTTGAACGAAGAATCTCCTTGTATTTATTTAAACACTAGGCCATTTCTGGTTTTTCCCCATTTTGAGCTATACTCGCAATTGTCATATTCTAAGTTGATAAAATGTCTGAAATTCTTAATAGTTCTAGATTAATAGCATGCTTTTCTTTTAAAGCACTTTCTAAGGTACAGGATTCAATTTGATTATTTACAAAACCTACCATCAGATCTTTTTGCCCATCTAGCAATAATTCAACTGCTTTCACACACAATCTGCTAGCTAAAACCCTATCAAAACAACTTGGACTTCCTCCACGTTGTATATGACCAAGAACTGTAACTTTAGAATCATAATCTGGAAGATTCTTTGTTACATATTCTGCTAATTCAAAGACGTTCTTACCAATCTTGTCTCCTTCAGAAACCACTACTATGCTAGAAGTTTTACCTGAATTTCTACTGCGCTCTAAAGAACATAATAATCGTTCCAGCCCAAGATCTTCTTCTGGGATCAAAATTTCTTCTGCACCAGCTCCTACTCCACTATTCAATGCTATAAATCCTGCATCTCTTCCCATTACTTCCACAAAAAATAATCTATTGTGAGAACTGGCAGTATCTCTAATTTTATCTATCGCTTCTACTACGGTATTTAATGCAGTATCATATCCAATGGTATAATGAGTTCCAAATATGTCATTGTCTATAGTGCCCGGAACACCTATCACGGGAATGTTATGCTCTTTACTGAAGATCTGTCCTCCTCTAAATGTTCCATCTCCACCAATAAGAATCATTGCATCTACTTCAGCTCTTTTAAGACTATCAGCAGCCTTTTGTCTCCCTTCTGGAGTAAGAAACTCTTTAGATCTGGCCGACTTTAAGATAGTTCCACCTCTGGAAATGATATTTCTTACGCTACGCGCATCCATTTCCACAAAGTCTCCCTCAATCATTCCTTGAAATCCTCGATAGAATCCTACACATTGTATATTGTAGTAGGCACAAGATCTTGCCACAGCCCGAATTGCAGCATTCATCCCTGGAGAATCACCGCCAGAAGTCATCACGCCTATTCGTTTGATAGTGTTCTTCATAAATACTTCTTTGAATTTTAAAATTACAAAGTAAATTTGAAACTGTTAAAATATGAGGCTTTATTTAACCGAAATTTAATTTGAGTTTTTACTAATGATCATTCTATGGTTCTAAGTTCAGTAGCAAAGATATTTTTTTAGGCCTTAAATATCAGTTGGTCCCTCACCCTGATTTGGTTGTAGCGTTTTTTAATTAACAGTTGAGATGAAATTCTAAAACAAGTTTGGCATCATGAACTGTTTAATATGAATCAATCTTATAAAAAATAGAAGATCATTATTGTTTTGGGAAAACTATATACTTTGGAGCTAAAGATTTAGCAGATTCTTCTTGCTCTTTTTCTTCAACAGATTTTACGATCTCCTTATTTAAAATCTTTCTTATTAATTCTTTAAAAGTGTCAAAATCTACCGAATAGGAAAGTCCAATTCCTTGGGTAAACCCGATTTCTTCTCCTATAAACTGAATATTGTTTTCTCTGTTAAAAACTTTAGCACGTAAACTACCATCCTCATTCAGCAAAAACTCAATCTCTACATCTCCTACAATTATAGATTCAGTAACTCCTCCCACAGGGACTCCAACTTGCCCATTTATAAGCACTCTATTGGTTATTTGTGTAGATAAGGTTAATCCAAATCTATCTACCGTTTGCTGATCTGGAGTACGGTCTCCTTGTACATAATTTACACCTACCTGGAATTTACCATCTTCATCAGCAAAAATATCATTTACTAATGAAGAAGCTCTTTCTACTAAGTTCCCGGTTATAGCATTTTGTCCAAGTGCAAATTCACTATAAAATGATCCTTGAGTAACCAAGAATAATGCTTGCAGTTCTCTGCTAGCTCTATCGCTTATTCTATATTCTAATTCTGAACGTACCACTGAGCTGGCATTAGGAAATTCTACATTAAAAGTAATATCTGGCTGTGCAATTTGACCTTGTAATAAAATAACTACTTCTACAGGGATCTTCCTGTTGATTGATGGATTTTCCAATAGCACTGCCGGGTTAGCGTTTACTTCGTATACTGCACTAACGTCTAATTGTGCCTGGGTTGGATTCCCATCCCAGTTAATACTACTTCCTGAGCGCACCTGAAACACCTTCTGGACTAAACCTGCATATTTAAAATTATAAACTCCCTGATAAACTACAAAATCTCCCCACATATTAAACTTCCCATTGGTATTGATCTCCAATAATAAGTTTCCTGCTCCACGACCCCTAAGAGTACTTCCGCTGGTTTGATCTACTACCACTTCCACTTCTGCATCATTAGTAATATCCAAATCAAAATTTAATTCTAAGCCCTTTACTTCAGGAATTTGAATTGGGATCCCGGCTAGACGTGATGCTTTTTCCTCAGGACTTAAAAAGTGGATATACGAGTTATCTCCAATAGATTCGGTATCATTTAATGGGATTTTAAATACCGTACCCTTGGCAGTAGAGGCATTCACATCTATCACTAACTCATCTGTAGGTCCTTTTATACTCGCAAAACCATCTATAAATGCAGTTCCATAATATAAAGCGTCTTCAGTAGATTCTGTATCTAAAACCAGTAATCTGTCACTGGTTACACTAAGATCTAAAAACCATTCTTTAAAGTTCTTATGAGAAATAATTCCATCTAAAATTCCTGATGTTTTATATTTAGTATCTACTACTTCTATCTCATCAAAATTGAATTGCTGCTTGGTGAGGTTTACTGTAGCATTTTCTTTAAAATCTAGATCTACATTTAAATAAGGCACTCGAAGACCAGCTTTTTCCAAAGATAATTTCCCTGTGATATCTGGATTTTTATAATTACCACTCACCTTTGCATCTCCAGATGCAAGCCCTCTAATATTATCTATCGCATCTCTTCCTAGTGCACTAAATGCGGCGAGATTGAACTTTCGAAGGTTCACATCCAAATCTATTGTTGGACTATTCCCTACATTAATACCTCCTTGAGCATTCAAAGATTCAAATCCTTTATTAGTTAAAGTGGCATCTATATTATAAAAAGTAAGATCCCCTTTACCATCTACATCGAGCTTTAAATTACCCAATGGGTTATCGTTAACTGCAAGATCCTGAATAGTTAATGATGTGTTTGGATAATACGTGCCCTTTTCTTGGAGTAAATTCAGCTTTCCATTTAGCGTACCAGCAATATCCAAGCTATCAATATCTGGTGTTATCTTACCTACATCTACATTTTCGAAGGCTATTTTGAAATCTTTATAGGTGCTATCTTTTAAATTTCCATTTAATCTGATAAATTCTTGCTCATGGCTTAAAACCAATGAATCTATAACAACATCATTAAATTTATTGTCGAAAACAATCTTGTTGCTTCTATTATTATTTTCGTTTAAGAACCAAATGTTCTCTTTAAATTTCACATCAGATTTTTGAATTCCCACTACAGATTTATTCTGTTCATTAATGGTATGATAAAAGTTAAGATTGAAAACATCCTTGTTATTCCTACCTCCTTGAAATTCTGAACGTATAAATAATGTATCTCGAAGGGTTACGTTAATAAGGCTAAATTCTGAAAAATTATAGTATTGGGTTGAAACACTATCTGCTTCTACATAAGTATTATAAATAGGATTATTGTTGTCTACTTGAATATTAATATCCTTCATCATATTCCCAAAAGCTTCGATCTTAGGTGATTTAAAAGTGAGTTTAAATTCAGATTCATCAGATTCTATTCTTCCTCGAATAAAGGTATTTGGCGCAAGTGCCACTTCTGGAAAGAATACTTCTACAATCTTGTTATAGATATCAAAATCAAATTCTAAATATTGATCTGTTGTAATTACATTTGGTCTATAGTTAGTGTAAATACTTCCTATAGAATTCATTATTAAAGCGCCAACTTCAGAAACTTTAAATTTTCCAACGACCTGACCGTTAATTACATCTGGAGAATTTACGGCGATGGTTCTAACCCCTTCAGCATCAAAAGTGGAATTTACCTCTAGATCATCAAAATAATATAGATCGGTTTGGTTTTGATAAGAAGTATTTAATAATAAGACTTTTCCCGCAACATTATCCAAGGTGTTACCCTGCATGTTTATTAGAATATCTCCCTTTAATATTGAAATGCTATCGCGAGTAATTAAATTTAGCTCATGAAGATCTGCATAGGCTATCGATGCCTGAAAATCATACACGTTAACTTTCTCTGAAATGTCTACTAGACCATTGAATTCTAACTTAAAATTAGGGTCATTAGAGTTGAAATTTCCATTAAACACAGAGTTTCTAACATTACCAAGGATACTGATATCTGAATAGGTATAATTTTTAAAGTTTAATCTTGAAATTTTACCTCGAATTTGAGTGTTTAAAGATTCCTGAGTAAATCCGCTCCCATTTATATTCAGATTTAAACTTGTCTTGCCCAGATCTTTATTATCTAATAGCCTACCGATATTGAATTGATTGAAAACCAGATTTCCTTTATAATTAACATCTTGATTGTTACTTATATTATTCATTACAAAATCTGCCTTAGCACTACCTAACTGAGTATTTATAAGAACATTTGCCTCTAAGGAATTTTTTGTGACCACCGTTTTTCCTTTCAGACTTAAATTTCCAAATTCACGAAGCGTTAATGGCAATTTATCTTTTAAAATTGAAGGTAAAAAATTAACTAGATCATAGTAATTTGAAGCCAACTCGTTAAAATCTCCAGTCAGCACAAAATCATTCATCCCTTCTGAAAATGCTCCTTTTAGATTTATAAATCCGTCAATCCGGCTTCTGTCCATCCCCTTAAGATCTAAGTTTTTTAGATCAAAATCATTCAATGTTCCCTCTAGGTCTGTTGTTATTTGTATGTTTTGATTGCTTCCGAAGGCTGCATAAAAATTAACCAGATCGTTCGTAGAAATGTTTGAGTCGTTAAATGAAGCTTTGAGCTGAACTTTGTTTAGAAAATCTGAGAAATCCTCTAGGATATAGTTCATCTCAATTGATCCATCTAGTTTAGAATACGGTGTTATTAGCAGAAAAGATTCTAAATTCATATTAGTAGGCGAATACGAAAAATCCGTTTTTAGGTCCCGAATATCTATTCCACGTCCTTCTTCAGCCTGTAAAGAATTTATTCGCACCTTAAAATTTTGATCTACCACATCCAGATATTCTGCTTGCAGCTCTAGCTTATCCAGAATAATCACTTCTGGATAAGTAATATTTTCATCTACATAGCTGTAATACCCATTAGAAATAAAGATATCCCGAACCTTTAAAGTGAATTGTTTTGGTTCTCCAGTGGGCTCAGTTTTTAATTTATCCAGAAGAATACTAAGGTTATCTGAGTCTTCTCCTTTATAGCGTTTCATCTTAAAAATAAAGCCTTCTGCTGTAGAACTTCCTAGGTTTGGATTATTGGCTATTAGATTAGAAATTCCAAGTATAGAAGTGCTAAATTCCTGTATATCAAGTAAGGTGTTTTCGTGATGATCTTTTACAAGAACTTCGTTTAGTTTAACTTTTCCAAAATATGACAGGCTAACTCTACCTACAGACACATCAATATCTGAACGTTCTTGTAAAGAATTTGTTATCTTTTTTGCCACCGAAGTTTGCACGGCAGGAATAGAAAATAAAATCAATAAAAAAACGAAAAACAACAGTAGCGCTACTACTGTTCTAATTAGTATTTTCAAGAATTTTTTGATATGCTTTTATGTTTTAACTTTGTAAACAATATTAACAATTAATATGCCTACCTTTTCTTAATGGCTTCCCAAAATATATACATTCTGGCTATAGAATCATCTTGCGATGATACAGCCGCCGCTATACTAAAAAACGATACTTTGTTATCCAATATTGTTGCTACCCAAGAGGTGCATCAAAAATTTGGGGGTGTTGTTCCAGAACTCGCGTCTAGAGCCCATCAACAAAATATTGTTCCTGTTATTCATCAAGCAATTGCTGAGGCAAATATCGACAAAAAAGACATATCTGCAATTGCATTTACTAAAGGACCTGGTTTAATGGGTTCTCTTCTTGTAGGAACTTCTTTTGCGAAATCCTTAGCCTTAGGACTTAACATTCCTTTAATAGAAGTGAACCATATGCAAGCGCATATTTTAGCACATTTTATTAAGGAGCAAAATTTTAAAACCCCTGAGTTTCCGTTTCTTGCTCTCACCATTAGTGGTGGCCATACCCAAATTGTAAAAGTTTCCAGTCATTTTGAAATGGAAGTTATTGGGCAAACGATAGATGATGCGGTGGGTGAAGCTTATGATAAAAGTGCTAAAATTATGGGACTACCCTATCCTGGTGGACCTCTTATAGATAAATATGCACAGCTTGGAGATCCAAAATCGTATAAATTTACTAAACCAAAAGTAGGTGGATTAGATTTTAGCTTCAGCGGATTAAAAACTGCTATTCTTTACTTTATTCAGAAACAGGTAAAGGAAAATCCAAATTTTATTGCAGAAAATAGAAATGATATCTGCGCCTCTATTCAATATACCATTGTAAATATCTTAATGGACAAGCTTAAAAAAGCCGTAAAAGAAACAGGAATTAATCAAATTGCGATTGGAGGCGGAGTTTCTGCCAATAGCGGTATTAGAAAAGCCTTAAATGAAGCAGAAGGCAAATACGGCTGGAAAACCTATGTTCCAAAATTTGAATATACTACAGATAATGCAGCGATGATTGGAATTGTTGGCTATTATAAGTACTTAGCAAAAGAATTTACAGACCTTTCTGTAACCGCTCAACCACGATATAAAATTTAAGAAGATGCAGTTATTTTATCATCCAGATATATCAGAACAGGCTCAACAAATCATATTTCCTCGAGAGGAAAGTAAACATATAGTGAAGGTATTACGCAAAAAGGAAGGTGATCTTTTGCATGTTACTAATGGGAAAGGTTTTTTATTTATTTCTGAATTAACTCTAATCACGGCACAACAGTGTATCGCAAAAGTTATTGAGGTTAAAATAGAAGAAAAACCTAAGTACTACTTACATCTGGCTGTTGCTCCAACAAAAATGAACGACCGCTACGAGTGGTTCTTGGAAAAAGCAACTGAAATTGGAGTCATGGAAATCACACCAATTATATGTGATCATAGCGAACGTAAAGTGGTTAAATTAGATCGTTTTGAAAGAGTCTTACAAAGCGCTATGAAACAATCTTTGCATTTCACTTTACCTAAACTTAATCAACCAGTAAGATTCTCTGAGTTTGTAACTGATACTCCAGAGGGTAGCAAATTTATAGCTCATTGTGAAGATGAGTTAGATAAAAAATCATTGCAAAATTGTTTGGAATTTGGCGAAAGGTCTATTGTTTTAATTGGTCCTGAGGGAGATTTTTCTTCAGAGGAAATAGTTCTGGCAAAACAACATGAGTGGAAACCCGTAAGTTTAGGGAACACAAGATTAAGAACTGAAACCGCTGCGATCGTAGCTTGCCATACCGTCGCATTATTCAACGAAGAATAATTTCTAAATGAAAAAAATTGTTGTTATAATTCTTTTTTCGTTCCTCGGAATCACTATGACTTCTCAGGAAATTGCTTTATTGAAATATCAAGGAGGTGGAGATTGGTATGCAAACCCAACCGCACTACCTAATCTTTTAGAATTTTGCAATCAAAATATTAATACTGCGTTTAAAAATAAAGTCGAAACTGTAACACCTGGAAGCAGTGATATCTTTCAGTATCCGTTCATCCACATGACGGGTCATGGAAATGTGTTTTTTAGTAATGATGAGGCTAAAAATTTGAGATCTTATTTATTAGGAGGCGGATTTCTACACATAGATGATAATTATGGGATGAATAAATATATAAGAGCCGAATTAAAAAAGGTCTTTCCTAATAAGGACCTACTGGAGTTACCAGCTTCTCATCCTATTTTTAGCAGTGCTTTTAATTTTCCAAACGGATTACCTAAAATTCATGAACATGATGGTTTAGGGCCACAAGCCTTAGGTTTATTTGAAAACGAAAGACTTATCTTGCTATTTACTTTTGAAAGTGATCTTGGTGATGGCTGGGAAGATCCTGCTGTACATAAGGATCCGCCAGAAGTGAGGTTGAAAGCTCTACAAATGGGAGCAAATATTATTAAATATGTTTTTGAAAATTGAGTTTACAACTAGACCATTCCCGACATTCTGAATCTGACAATAAATTTCCTATTATTATTCTTACAGATAATTTAATGGGTGAAGCCAATATAGGAAGCTTATTTAGACTTGCTGATGCATTTAATATTGAACAAATTATTTTTTCAGGAACACCAATCAATTTAAAAAGTAACAGACTGCGAAGAACGGCACGTGGAACCTTTGAAAGAGTAGATTTTAGTCATACCGAAAATACTATTGAAACTATTGAAAATTATAAATCCAAGGGTTATGAACCTGTAGCTCTGGAAATTACATCAGATAGTAAACCTTTGGATTCCTATGTGCTAAAAAATGATTCTAAAATTTTACTTATAGTGGGTAATGAAAGACATGGGATTAGTGAGAAGATTTTAGGTATTGTTCGAGACAAAGTTCATATTCCTATGTTTGGAAACAACAGTAGTATGAACGTTTCTCAAGCTACAGGAATAGCTTTGTATGAATTTTCAAAAACCTTTCTTTACTTTCGTCAGAAATAATATCTTTACCCTGTGAACGCAAAAACATTTTCTTACGGGATATTAAGAGCTTTAGGGATTCTATTCGGAATCTTTCTTCTTTTATTCTTTCTATTTAAAATCCAATCTGTTCTAGTTTATATAGCTATTGCGGGGGTAATTTCTTTGATAGGAAGACCCATCGTTATCTTTTTAAGATCAAGACTTAAAGTGCCAAATTTGGCAGCAGTTATTATCGTGCTCCTTTTTGTCCTTGCAATATTCGTTGGTATAATCCTAGTATTTGTTCCTATTGTCATTGAGCAAAGTCATCATTTAGGACAGATAGACATAGAGGCATTTAAGAAAGACATTAATTTAATGAACGATCAGATAAATGATTATCTGGGTGTTAAGGACATTAACTTAATGGAAAGCTTAAAGCAAAGTGAGCTTGCTCAGAGTTTTGATGTAAATCTTATTCCAAAATTTTTAAATAGTGTTTTTGGAATTTTAGGAGCTACCATGATAGCAGTATTTTCCATTATGTTCATTTCTTTTTTCTTACTAAAAGATAGTAAGTTGATGTTAAATAGTATTCTGGTTTTTGCTAATAAAGGAGAAGAAGATAAATTTCAAAGAGTGTTCAATAAGATCAAAATATTGCTTTCTAGATATTTTGTAGGTCTTACTATGCAGGTATTTGTGTTGTTTATTCTCTATTTTTTGTTACTAAGTATATTTGAAATTAACAATCCACTTGCCATAGCATTTATATGTGCTGTTTTAAATTTAGTGCCGTATTTAGGCCCAATTTTCGCTGGGATTCTAATGGCTTTATTTGTTATTTCAAGCAATCTTGGTGCCGATTTCCAAGTTGTGATTCTTCCAAAACTAATTTTTGTAATGATGGGTTATTCCATTTCTCAATTAATAGATAATTTAATAAGTCAGCCATTAATTTTTGGGGCCAGTGTAAGATCTCATCCCTTAGAAATATTTCTTATAATCCTTATTTCAGGGCTTTTATTCGGAATTATTGGAATGGTAGTCGCAATTCCTTTTTACACAGCCTTAAAGGTGATCGCAAAGGAATCTTTAAGTGAATATAAGATCGTTAAGAGACTTACAAGAGATCTTTAAATCCCATTAGCTTGAACAAAGCACTCTTACATCCAGTTGTCAAAAAGTTTATTCAGGAGCATCTTTACGAAGATCTTACTAAGCTTATTTTAAAAGGCTCACTTTTTCCGGGTGTTAGTATTCAAGAAATTGCAACTCAAGTTTCGGGATTAAAAAAGGCTAAAAACAAATTACCTACTTGGTTTGAAAATCAGGACATTCTCTATCCTCCAAATTTAAATTTAGAACAAACATCTTCAGAAATTACCGCAAAATATAAAAGCGAGCTAATTAGCGGAAATACACTAATCGATCTTACTGGCGGTTTTGGAATAGATGATTATTATTTTTCGAAGAAGTTTAAGAAAGTTATCCATTGTGAGTTAAATAGAGAACTCTCCCAATTAGCAACACATAATTTCAAATTCTTAGGGGCAGCAAATATAAAAACCCATATTGGAGATGGCTTACAGGCATTAAAAGAATTAATTGAAAAAGTTGACTGGGTGTATTTGGATCCAGCTCGTAGAGATGACTATGGAGGTAAAGTTTTTCTATTAGAACAATGCACTCCTAATGTTCCAGATAATTTAAAACTATTATTTCAAAAATCAGATAATATCTTAATTAAGTCCTCTCCACTGCTGGATCTTTCTGCTGGAGTCACTGAACTGAGAAAAGTAGTGGAAATTCATATCGTATCTGTAAATAACGAGGTCAAGGAATTATTATGGATCTTGAATAGAAATATGTCGAAGGAGATTAAGATTAAAACCATCAATATCTCTAATAAAGAAACTCAGGTTTTCGAAGCACTTTTTGATGAAGGAGCTGGCCCTTCAATATATAGTCTTCCGTTACATTTTCTTTATGAACCCAATCCGGCGATTATGAAAAGTAAGCTTTTTAGTGCCTTATCTTCTGAAACAAACACTTATAAACTCCATGCTAATTCTCATTTGTTTACTTCTGAAGAATTACAGCCCTTCCCAGGGAGAAGTTTCAAAATCATTGAGATTATTCCATATAATATGAAAGCTTTAAAAAGATCTCTCAAACTTAAAAAGGCGAATATTACCAATAGAAATTTCCCGAAGTCTGTAAACGAAATTAGAAAAGAGCTAAAAATTGAAGATGGTGGAAATGATTATCTTTTTTTTACAACAGACTTAAACAATGATAAGATTGTTGTGGTTTGTAGAAAAGTGTGAACTATATCTGAGATCCTTCGCCAAGCTCAGGATGACAAACCCTCGTCAAGCTGAACTAGATTCAGCTTCTATTTTATTTCATAATCATTACATAAAGATCCTGAAATAAATTCAATATGATGTAATGGGACGATTTGTCCTTCTGAGCGCAACGCAACGAAGCGAAGAATCTCAATTAAGAAAAATTCAACTTAAAAAGACATCCCTCCTATTGTCGGGATGGTACACCTTAGTCAAGCTGAACTTTATTCAGCTTCTATTTTGTTTAATAGTCACTCACCAAAAGATCCTGAAATAAATTCAGGATGATGTAATGGTACGATTTATCTTCTGGGAGCAACGCAATGAAGCGAAGAATCTCAATTAAGAAAAATTCAACTTAAAAAGACATCCCTCCTATTGTCGGGATGGTACACCTTAGTCAAGCTGAACTTTATTCAGCTTCTATTTTGTTAATAGTCACTCACCTAAAGATCCTGAAATAAATTCAGGATGACGTATGGTACGGTTTGTCATTCTGAGCTCAACGTAGTGAAGTGAAGAATCTCAATCAAGAATAATTCAACCTAAAAAGAGATCCTTCGACAAGTTCAGGATGACAAAGCCTATTCTCTCAAATCTAGAAATGATATAGGCTTCCTACTTCCTAACGGGTTTTTTAAACTATTTATTTCAGAATTACTCACCATTTCAATTTTAGGAATCACATGCAAGCGTGTTTGAAAATGCTGATTTAACTGCTCTTGCTCCAAGTCAGATAATGAATTAGAAATTTTAACAAGCAATAGATCCATTTCAGTTTCATCTTTTTGTACAATGACCACAAAATTAGAAATAGTATTAAATTCTACAATTACATCTATAATATGCTGCGGGTATAAACTAGTACCTTTATATTTAATATGTTGCTTCTTTCTGCCCAAAACAGGACTTAATCGCAATGTATTTCTACCACATTTACATAGTTCATTTGTATAACTCACCAGATCTCCTGTGGCAAAACGCAAGAGCGGCATAGTTTGCACTTGTAATGTGGTAACCACTAGCTCCCCAATTTCTCCCATTTTCACAGGATTTCCAGTTTCATCTAAAACCTCTGTATAAACTAATTCAGGTTGAATATGATTTCCCGTATGATGTTCACATTCTGTGAAGGCTGTAGCCATTTCTGTAGAAGCATAGGTAGAAAATAAATCTATTTCCCATAGCTCAGTGATCTTTTTGCCCAAAGCATTCAATTCAAAATTCTGATCTCTTAGAGGTTCACCTATACAAATAGCCGCTTTGACAGAGGAATTCTTATAATCTATTCCATTCAAAACAGCGTATTCTATCATTTTCAGTAAAAATGAGGGAACTGCAACCAAATAATTCGGTTTAAAGCGCTCTATAGAATCCCATTGTAAATGTGGTAATCCACTTCCGGTTCTAATAATTCCTGCACCAAGCTTTCTTAAACCTAAGAAGTAAGCCATGCCAGCAATGAACCTCCTATCTAAGGTCGTAGTAATTTGAACCTTATCTCCTTTTAAAATACCAGCAATTTTAAAAGACTGCATTTCATTAATTGCTAACCTTTCCAGATCTGCTTCATTTAATAAAAAATTTACAGGATTCCCTAAGGTACCAGAAGTAGTAACGTGATCTATGACATCTTCATGTGGAACACACAAGAAATCCTCATTATATTGCTGAAGATCTTCTTTAGTTGTTATTGGAATACGTTTGAGATCGGCTTCTGTTTTAATTTCGCTAACATCTACATTGTGCACTTTAAAAAGTTGCTTGTAGAATTTAGAGTTCTTTTGAAGATATAATAACTGCTTTTGTAATTCTAACCATTGAATTCTTGCAATTTTCTCTATAGGCTCAGTTTGAATGGGTGTCATATTTTATAATTTACGGGTGCTTTTAGCTATCATTTTTTCAAGATATCTTAGGTCCGTTAAGCTAGTAACTTCCCTGCTTTTAGCTTGTTTAAAATATATAATTGCTTTTTTATAATTTTTTTGATGAAAATAATAATCTCCAGCCAAGGCAAATCCTTTCCAATAATTTGGATTTAGCTGAATTAATCTATCAAGAGCTTCAGTCTTAATGTTTTTATCATTTGAAACTAATTCATGAAGTTCGCTATACAGGATCCTGAATTCTTCATAATCTCTAAACTCTTCAGAATATATAAAATTATCTGCAGGAATGGTTACTGCTGCATTCATCACACTTTTCAGATTAGAACCTTCTTTAAAGATTTCGAAAGCAATATCAAGATCGTAAGCTACAAAAGCTCCCAACTGATAAGGGTTTGCGCTTACCCATACTTTTCTTTCTTCAGGTTTAAAAATAATTCCATGATGCGCAAGGAGCTGATTAATCGCTTTTTCATTTCCCAAACCTAAATCTACACCTTCCAGACCTTCCTTATTTCTCAATATCGCTACAGCTTTTTCCGGATTCAAAGAATTATTACTAGCTAGCAATTCCTTCATTCTATCATATCTATATTGTGTATGACTTTCTAAAATTGCTTCAGAATTTCTTCTATCCTCTTCAAAAGCTTCACTTTGAAAATGATTACTACAAATAAGCTGATCTGAATTTGTAACTTCATAAACCCCAAAATTATTCGGAGAAATTTCAATTAAAATTGCTTTATTTTCTTCAGCGCTTCCAATCATAATAGATTCAGACACAAAAACTTCTCTTTTTCGAGCTATGGCAATGGCCTCCTCAGTATTTTCTGCATACTGCAAGATCTCTCTGGCTACAAGAGAGATTGGTGTTTTTGCAATAAGTGGAATTTTAGATTTTCCAGCGTTTATAGTGACTGTCAAACCTTTTTCATTCATTCCGCTAACCACTCCAATCATTCCACCCCAGGTGTACATCATAAATTTATGACCGGCATCTGGATTTACAAATGCTACTATTTTTTCTTCAGCAAATTTATCTCCAGCATAAAAATCGAAATTTCTACCTAATAACAAATTTCCATCTTCAGTATTAGTATCCCATGCAGCAAATGAAGTACAGCCAACTAACATGAAATCTTGTAACGCATGACCAATATCGTGCGCTCCATGTAAATATAGCATACGCACATAGGCGGGAGCAAAAGAATTATATTGTGGTAATGCATACCTGGATATCCCATAAATTTCTTGCTTATATTCCTCTGGAATGTGTAGATAGATCTTCCTATTAAACCATCCGATCATTTTCGATAAAAAATTCTGGTAACCCGCAGAAGGAACTAAAGATTCTAACTTAGTCATAAAGGCAGTCTCCTGCTTGTGTATTAGCTCGCGCGTAAGGGAGCCATTTATAATCCCTCTTTCCAGTGCATCACCTTCTACATATAATTCCCAGATACCATATTTATTTTTTAACAGGCTGTTCTTTCCAATTGTATAAAGACTGTCATTATGTTTTATTCGTAAAGTATCTATATTTTTAATCTCAGAAATATCAGGCCTGTTCTGCATATTTCTATTAATCCCACAAGAGAATTGTAGATGTATAATGAAAAGAAAAGCCCCTATGCGAATAATATTCAGTTTCATTTGTAGGCTTTTAAACCATTTTTTTCAACAAGATCACTCCATTCTGGCGATAAAGAATCTCAAAATTTGAATCTACGATCCATTGATATGGGTAATCTGTATCTAAAACAATCACTTTATTAACTTGTTTAGCCACTAATTGATGGATCTCTTTTTCAAACAATTTACTGGAAGATTTGGAAATCACGATCGACTTGAATTCAGAAAAATTCTGTGATAATTCATCCTTAAAGTTTAACTTTTCAGATTGTGCGGCGTAACAATTATTTGCGATTTGAAGCTTTTCAGGATCTAATTCGAAGCCAGTCACTAACTTATTAGGATTCTTATAATACAGATATATTGCAAGTAGTCCGTAATCTGAATAAAATTGAAGAATATTTTCATTGTCAAAAAATTCAGCGACTTTAAGATAGCGTTCTTTATTGTTTTCAAAATCCCTTTTCACTGATCTAAATATCTTTTTATATCTATAATTAGCAATGATTTCCTTTTTGAAATACAATTTATCTTTAGTAGAATTTTTATTATAATTAATAGATAGTCCTAATGCAGTATAGGGAGCTAAACCTTTTTCTCTAGGTTTAATAAACAGAAAATCGAAGATCGCACCTTGCAAAATAAATGCAACGGAGACTGCCGAAAACACCCCAATTATAGATACGATTGAAATTGATCTCAATGCAGGATGCTTAGCAAAGAATAAAGCTCCAATCCCAAGCAGCGTTGTAATTACTGATAATAATATGGAAGTTCTGTATGTCTTAAGCACTCTAGTCCCATATTCATATTCCTTTAAAAATGCATTAGTGATAAAAATGCTGTAATCTAAGCCTAAGCCAAAGATGAATGTAGATATTATAATATTCAAAATATTGAATTCAATATTAAAGAATGCCATCATACCTAAAGCGATTACCCAAGTGATTCCTATTGGTAGCAAGGTTAGAAAACTCAAAACAAAGGATCTATAACAGATTAATAGAATTAGAAAAACAGCAATGATTGAATAGCTAATAAGTTGATTAAAATCACTCTTTAAATTGCCTAAAAAGCTTTGGTTTAACTGTTTTCTATCTATTATTACTACATTTTTAGTTTCCTTTAAAGTTGTTAATATTTCTTCTGAAGTTTCTGGATCTAAATTTATAGAAGTAGTCACGGTAGCCAGATCTTGTTTGGAAGATAAAAAATCGTCCAGATACAAAGTTTTAGTCTTTCTATAATCCTCAAGATAAATAGGGTCAAAATCTTTGGAAATTTGATCATAAAGGCTTTCAAAACTTTCTGGTCTAAATCCGAATTCTGAAGATTCAGTAATTAAAGTCGATTTTAAGAATTCTTGCCGTTCTGGAGTCCAGAAATCTTTCCATTTATTAATCTTATCCAACTGCGTATTTGTAGAAAGCACCACTCCCCCAATACTGCTAAAACCTTCAATATCTCCAGAATCTTTAAGGATATTTAATTTCTCATAAAGTTCATTATTGGTTTCAAGAGCTTCATCTGTAGTATTTCCATAGGTAACCAAATAAATAGATTTTGCCGCATTCCCAGCAATAGCCTGAACTTGCTCTTCAGCTTGTTTAATCTCAATAGGTTCAAAATTAATTGCTGAAAGATCATTATTAAATTGAACTTTAGTAAAATAAAATAGACTAAAAACAAACAAACCTAAAACCGCTATTACCAGAAATGATTTTTTATGGTAAGCAATTCCTGCAATCTTATCTATAAATGTATCTTTAATATTTACCTTTCCTTTTGGAACCTTATACAAAATGGGAATAAGTATAAGTGCAATTATAGAAGCTACCAAAACACTTACTGCGGCAAATATCCCAAGATCATTTAAAGCTTCACTTTTTACGAACAATAAACATAAAAATGCAACTGCGGTAGTACTACTACTCATTAAAATAGGCCCGGTAACATCTTTATATAATTGATTAAGGTCATTATTATTCTTATAGTGCGTGAGAATATGCAAGGCATAATCTAAACTGATCCCTAACAAAATAGCTCCAATTCCTACTGAAATAGCCGATATACTTCCTTTAAACACATATAAAACTGCAATAGCTGTTATTGCCCCTATGATGCTGGGAACAAATAATATAAGAGGAATATAAAACCTTCTGTAATAAAAAATTAAAAGCAATAATAGAACACCACTGGCAAAACCAAGAGTTAATTTAATGTCTCTTTTAATCTGATTTGCATTGGCTACAGAATATAAAACACCTCCAAAAAACTCTGCATTTACCGATGAATATTCAGCATTCAAAGAGTTTTGGATCTCTTTTAATTTTTCAATAAAAACAGTATTCATATCTGTTTCTGAAGCTGGAAAAGTTGGAGATAGAAATAATAATAAATGCTTTTCATCTTTAGTCAACAAGAAACTATTATATAATTTAAAATCGTCACCAACCTGCAACTCTTCTAGTTTTTTTAAACCTAGATTCGTGAAAGAAAGTGGATCTTTAAATATAAAATCCTTAGTTACTAGTCCCGTGGGAGAAATAATACTTTTATAATCATTTTTTAATCGTTGCTGAATAGTATCTAATTGCAGTCGATTATTTATTGCCTCATAATCTGAATTATTTAGAAATAAGGGCAAATTATCATATACAAAATCATAGATCTCCAAGATCCCTTCTTCTGGCACTTTTCCCTGAATATTCTTAACATATTCAGGAAGATCCGAATGTATAGTATCTATAAGGCGTTGCGCATATTTAGTAAGTTCCTCTGGAGAACTTTTTTCAGAAGTAGAGGAAATAGTAATGATAATTTTATCTGAAAATTCGGTTTGATCTAACACCTTTTTAAGCACATCCTGCTGCGCACCTTCAGGAATAAGGCTGGTGATATCTTCTTCTAAATTGATCTTAGAAGCCAGAAAAGTCAACAAGGATACGATCAGAATTGCTGAAAATATCGCGAGAAATTTATGTTGCTTTAAATACTTGTTAAAGTTGAACATTTATGGCTTGATAACCTGTTTTGGATTAGTCATCGAAAATAAGAAATAAAAGACAATCCACAGTATTAAAGAGCTGAATGCTGCCAAGGCCATACTCCCTACAATATATTGCCATAAACCATAGAATATTTCTGTAGAAGAATCAAATTCAGACAAACTCAACCCCCAATTATATCCGTTTCCTGTGAGCATAGAACCTACCTGATAACTCGAATAAATAATTATAGGTATAAGCGGTGGAATACTGATGTTGGAAAAAAGAAAAGCTATTACCTTATTTAATTTAAAACTAGCTGCAAGTACAAAAACCAACAAAGTATGTAATCCCCAAAATGGAGAGATCCCCACAAATACTCCTAATGCAATAGCTGCTGCTTTTTTATGAGCAGATTCTTGGCTTTTTAAAATATCTTCCTTCCAGAATTTCTTAAAGCCTTTATCCTTAAAATCTTGGTATTTATTTCTAGGGTGAATATATAGGAAACTCACCAATACAAACCACATATATAAGAGCACGATTCTAACAATATCGGCAAACGGCCTAAAATGAGAAACCCGATCTTCTCCCTTTTGATATAGAACTTTTATAGGAATATTCTTCACCTCTACTTTTCGCCACACGGCTTTTACAATTACTTCAATTTCAAACTCGAACTTTCTGGTATAAAGAGGAATATTATTTACTATTTCTAAGGGATAAAGTCTATAGCCACTTTGAGTATCATGTAATTGATTCCCGGTAACTACCATATACCAAAAATTAGAAAATTTATTCCCTGTAGAACTTTTCATAGGAATTCCATCTTGACCCATGTTGCGATCTCCAACTAACAATAATTCTCTATCATTTTCCCCTTTCCTCTCTAACTCAGTAAGAAAAACATCAAGATCATCTGCATAATGTTGCCCATCTGAATCTATGGTAATGGCATATTTATAACCCGATTCTATAGCTAACTCAAAGCCTTTTTTAAGTGCAGTTCCCTTTCCTTGATTTACAGGATTATTAAAAATAGTTAGGTGAGAAAATTGACTTAAAATATTGATGGTTTTATCTACAGAACCATCATTAACAATAATTATATTATTAGTGTAAACCAAAACATCCTGTATAACTGAAGCTAGCGACTTCTCGTTATTATAGGTTGGTATCACTACGCAACACTGCAAAGCATCAAATCTGGATTGATATATTGGTGAAGTGCTCAAACAGTTGAAATTTAAAAAAACAAAAGTATTGTTTATTAATGGAACAGTTTGACCGTGATGAATTTAATTATGTTAAGATATAGGCTTGTAAGTAGCACTGATCTTTAAGGAGATAGTATCATTCTGTTTAGCGATTCCTTTAAGCTTTAAAATTCCATTTTCAGAAACGATAGAAGATTGCAATAGTAGCTTTTCACACACATTCGGGTCTACTACAGCCATGAACTTAACATTAGTAGCTGTTACTAATTGCAATTTTCTATTAGATCTTCGCTCTGCTTCCTCTTTGAAAAGTTGCATTAAGATAACTCCCGGAGTTACAGGTCTATCAGGAAAATGTCCTCTATATAAATCGTGATTCTTATTTATACTTACTTCAGTTATAAATTCCCCTTCTAGTTCTGTTGAACTTAATACTGAATAAAAATCTTTTAAAAGCATATACTATCTATTTAGAAAAGCTAAAATAGATAGAAAATTGAATTTGATACTAAGACTTGCTAATTTTTAATTCTGGAAAACTTTAGGATGTATAGGCTGATTGAATCTGATGTTTTTAAAATCGATCTCAGTATAATCTCCAGAAGCTTCTATAAGTCTCACAGTAATCACCACAAAGTTCCTATCAAATAGCAAAACTATTTGGTTAAACATTTCTCTTATGCTAGCGTCTTTTGGAACAATTACAGCCGAAATAAGATTGGTAGTTTTAAAATAAGAAACGTCATAATTCTTTTTATCCTCTAGTAATTTTCCATTTATACTACCAGAGATTAATGTAACTAGCTTTTCGAAAAGCTTATTAGATTTGAGATCGGTTACGGTTTTATAACCATCATCATCAATAATAAGTTTACTGTCTTTAAATAAGATCTTATAATTGTAGGGGTGGCTATATTCCCATTTAAGTATATCTGGAGCCTGGTAATATAACCTCCCATTACTAATAGCGGCGCCTTTCATCATTTTTATATACTTAGTCTGGAGGAAATCACTAGACAAACTTTCCAAGGCATCTGAACGCTTAGAAACAATTTCTTTGAACTTAATAGTTTCCGCTTCCGTCAAAGGAGTTTGCGCAAATGTTGCAACCGAAATAAAGAAAACAGCTAGTTTAAGAATACGCATGTAATTGAAATAAATTATCTACCCTAACGGATCTATAATTGTTGTTTTGCAAAAATAACAACAATTGTTCCAAGATTTCTACCGTTTGGAGATTGTTATCGTGCAATAAAATTACATCTCCGGGCTTTAGGTTTTTAATGATCCTATTTAATATAAAATTCTTTGAATTCAGAATGGCATCATAAGACCGAACATTCCATCCAACAACCTGATGTCCTGTACTTTTCAATGCTCTTTCCACCTTTGGGTTAATAATTCCAAAGGGCGGTCTAAAGGTTTTTAAGTTGACTCCTCCTACCTCGAATGCTATCTTATTACACCTATTAATTTCTTCAATAACTTGCTGAGTCCTTAAAAAACCCATTTTTCGAGTATGAGAGAATGTATGATTTCCTACTAAATGCCCATCTAGAAGTATTTTTTTAAAAATCCCTGGATTCTCTTGAATATTCTTACCAATACAAAAGAAACTAGCTTTTACATCGTACTTCTTTAGTAATGCTAATATTGCTAAAGTATTCTCCACCGGACCATCATCAAACGTAAGAGCAATATCCCTATTGGTTGCTGCGAGATTGTTGTTATAAGCCTTCACAAAAAAGTTCCATTGAACATTTGTAGAAATCAGTAATAAAAAGAATAGATATGCTAGAACTACGATAAACAATAGCCAAATAGAGATTATTTTAAAAAACACCAAGAGTACTCCAATAAAGAATAAGAGAATCACTACGATATTAAATGGTTTATAACTCAAGGTTTTTGCAACAATATTACACTATGACTAGTATTTGAAGCCAAGTTATATAAAAGTATGTTTTTTGGGTTTGAAGATGGTACTGCATTCAATTTTAAAATATCTGGAATTTGCTGCCTTCTAAAAATTAGACAACTCAACCAAATCGCAAAACCGGTTACTGTATTAAATTCTCCCGACAGATGCTTGTAAGCAAGCTGGCAAGTTTTGGGAAATATCGTGTATTGCAGCTCATCATAAACCTTGTCTTGATCTAAATCTCCATTTTTTCCAAGAAACACAATATCTAAATCTTTAGGTCGCAAACTATTTCTGGATAAAAATTCAGTGATCTTTTCTGAAACTTCAATAGGTGATTCGGCATTAAAACTAGATACGGCTTTTAATTGAGCATACGAGTCCTTCTTATTTTCAGTGGTCAAATTGAAGAAAAAAGCACCTTCAGAAGTGATAGTTCCTTCAGATTTATGAGAGAACAAACTTAAATTCTCTATTTCCTCTTGCTTTAAAAATCCATTCAAATAGCCAAAAGAAGTGATCTTATTAGATACTTCATCTACACCTCCCACCAAAACTGAATTTAAAGAAGGTTTTTCATTTAGTAATAATACGGAATCTATTAAAGCAGATTCCAGAGAAGCTCTTTCTTGAGAATACGTAACATTATATCCGGAACAACCCAAATTCAATGCGATCTGCCCTCCTACCGTATTATGGGTAGATTGGATAAATGAAGTGGGAGTTAATAAATCCTCTTCTTGAGAAAGCATGCTTCCCAAAAATTTCTCTGTATCCTGCTTACAGCCTTCACCTGTACCTGTAATAATAGCATCTGGAAGCTCTACGTTTGCATCCTGCAAAGCCATTTTTACCGCAGTAAGCCCCATTTTAATTGCCTTGGACATTCTTCTTAATGCCATAGCTGGTATATATTCCTTAAAATTTGGCGAAATAGCCTGAAATATATTCGAAGTATATACAACTGACTTTTCTGAAAAAACACTTTCTTCAGTTTGAGCAGAAATCGCTCCAATCCCAGTAATGTAAATAGTTCTACTCATTTTTACTGAAGATTAGTGAAGTGCAGTTCCCTCCAAACCCGAAAGAATTAGACAATACATAATTAACAGATTTATTCTTCAATTCGGTTATTGGGAGTAATCCTGATTCCTGCATTGGTTTAGAGAAATTCAAATTTGGAAAAATCAAATTATTCTGAAGGGAAAGAATACTAAACACAGCTTCTAAAGCTCCTGCCGCAGCTAAACTGTGTCCTGTATATGCTTTGGTAGAACTAAAGTCTGGAACTTCAGAACTAAAAATCTGTTTTAAGGCATTACTCTCTGAAAGGTCATTATTTCTGGTGGCAGTTCCATGTGCATTGATATAATTTATCTTTTCAGCAGCAATTCCAGCAATTTCAAGCGCATCTCGCATGGCTTTATAGGCGCCAACTCCTGTTTCAGAAGAAGCAGTTTGGTGATAAGCATCATTTGCATTTCCGTAACCCAATACACGCCCTAATATTTGTTTATTCTTTGCTAAGTGTTCCGCTTCAAGAACTAAATAAGCAGCACCTTCCCCTAAATTCAGTCCATTTCTGGAATCATCAAAAGCTTTGCATTTTTCTTCAGAAAGGATCTTTAAAGAATTGAATCCGTTTAAGGTGAATTTTGTTAGGCAATCTGTTCCGCCTACAATTACGCGATCTAGTTCCCCTGCTTTAATGAGTCTTGCCCCAAGCATAATGGCATTAGCTCCAGAAGAACAAGCTGTACTAATAGTTGTGGTAAATCCTTTTATATTAAGGTGTTCTGCAATCTTATTTGTAGTAAATCCAGGATGTTGCGCAGGGATAAATTGATGATGTGCAGTAGACTTATCATATTCTAAATAGTATTTTTCTGTAGCATCTATTCCACCAACGCTAGAACCAGAAATAAAACCCGTAGTAAGCAACTCCTTTGCGGTTACACCAGAAGACTTTATAGCTTCTTTTGCAGCAATTATTCCTAGAAGTGCAGCACGAGTACAGGAATGTTCATCTGATAATTGAAGTTCTGTTTCAAGATCGAGATTAGAAGTCTTTACTTCTCCTACTGGAAAATGAGTGTATTTAGTTTTAAGTATCTCAGGAAAAGTAATCCCATCTTGAGATGCAATTAAGGCATTAAAATTTGCCTCTACTCCGTTGCCTAAGGCTGAAATAATTCCCATTCCTGTAATGGCAACTCCTCTGTTCATGGACTACTTAGTTCGGTGAGATTCTATATATTCTGCCATTTTATTAATGGAAATAAAAATTTCTTTCCCTTGATTGGGATCGGTTAATTTAATTCCGTAATCTTTCTCTAATAACACAATTAATTCCAAGGCATCTATAGAATCTAATCCCAATCCGTCCCCAAAAAGTGAATCATTATTATCTATATCTTCTATAGTTAGTTCTTCTAGGTTAAGTTGTACAATAATACTTTGCTTAAGCTCTGTGCGTAAATCACTCATTATCAAATCTGTATAATTCTTCTAATTTCTCCCTAGTAAACGGGATCTCTCCATTATTTGAAACCAAGCACAAAAGTACATCATATTGGTCATTTTTTAGTTCTATCCACCCACAAACCACACTAGAAGCTTTTCCTGATTTCAGTAATGTTTCAGAATAATCTACTAACAGATCGGCATTAAATTGGTCTTCAATAAAAAACACATTCTCGCTTTGAAGTTTATGTTTAATACTTATTTCCCCGAGTACTATATTTGGCAAGGTATATACAAAAACAGCAGGAGAAACTATGCTTTCCATAGATTGCTTGTGTTTTATATCTATATCATGACTGGATGAGGCATTAGAAAATACTAAAGCAGTATTTTCTGTAAAATCTTGATCTCTTAATAATATTGTAGAACCTAATACGCCAAGTTTACAAAGGGAATCCATCTTATGATATTTTGGATACTTCAGCGCTAATTGTTTATAAGCGTCTTTTAAAAATTGAGAGAAATCAATTTTTGGATCCAAAGAGAGAATAGTCTCTTTATTTAAAAAGATCTTTCCATTTTTAATCCTAATTGAATTTGTGATAAAATGTTTTCTAGCTATATCCATTAAAACTCTTTTTTAATATCATAGCTAAATTACAGCCTCCAAAACCAGATGCTGTTTTTAAAGCAGTTTTCAATTCTTTCTTTTCGAATTTCTGAATAATATTAATTGGTTTTGAAACTCCCAATCCTTCGAAATTAAGCGAAGGGTATAACTCATTATTAAGCAAAGAATGTTTTGTAAGAATATTCTCTATTAAAGCTGAAGCTCCCAAAGTATGCCCGTAAAAACCTTTGAAACTATTTATAGGCACATGAACTAATTCTGCTCTATTAAATGCAACAGCTTCCATTTCATCATTAAATATCGTCGCAGTTCCATGAGCACACAAATAATCTATCTCTGAAGCTGATAGTTTCGATTCCTGCAATGCACGCTGAATACTTTTATACAAACCTTCACCAGTCCTAGAAGGTCCAGAAATATGATTAGCATCATTTGAAGTTGCATCTCCAACTAAACTTATATTGTTTCCTTTTCTTTCCTTGTTACTCACTAAAATTGCAGCTGCTGCTTCACCTAAACTAATACCATCTCTATTTTTTGAAAAGGGTTTACAAGGAGTAGCACTTAACGATTGAAAAGATTGAAAACCAGAGGTTACAAAGTCAGAAACAAGGTCACCGGCAACAACTATGGCATCATTAAATTTCCCAACTTGTATAAATCTTTTAGCAATTGCAACTGCAAGTCCTCCGGAAATACAGGCATTAGAAACAATAATTGGTTTATGCTTAAATCCAAAGAATTCTTGAATAACCCTGGCCAAATAATTTAAGCTTGCCCTATTCTTAGAGAAATTTTGTGAATTATCCAATAGATCTATATTTCCTTTAGTGCTAGAAATGATAAGTGCTGTTTCAGAAAGATTTAATTGATTACTATTTAGAACACTCTGAGTTGCAAGTAACATCATTTGCTCTAGTTTAGTGAATTTTTTAGCATCGCCTATATCAGAAAATTTATCGGCTAATAATGAAGCATCGAGAATTCCAGCATAACAACCTCCATTTTGAATCCTAGAATTTTCATGGAATTGAAGTCCAGAATTTCCTGCCTTAATTGCTTTTATATTTTCTGAAGTAGAAAAACCAAGTGGAGAGATAATTGAATCTTCCTGTAATAAAATATCCATCATTTAGATCAAGCCCATTTTCTTTTTCCAATCTAAGAAAAACGGTGGATTAATCAATACAAGTTCTCTGCTTTCATTTATAAAAACTTGGGTTGTTTCTCCAATACAAATCATTTTATCTTGTTTGAAGATCTTATAACTAAAAATAAGTTTGGCAGCATCTACTGGCTGGAAGCTTGTTTCCACCTCAAAAGTATCGCCATATTCCAAAGGCAATTTATGCTCGCAATTAGATTTTACAATAGGAGTTGCATAACCACGATTTTTCATGTCTAAATAAGAAATCCCATGCTGAATGCAGAAATTTTCACGTCCCTCTTCAAAATACTTTAAATAATTTCCATGCCAAACGATCTGTAAAGGATCACATTCACTAAATCTTACCTTGAGATGAATTCGGGATTTAAGGGCTTTTGATGACATTTATTCTACCGTTACCGTTTTCATTTCTGAAGTTGCTACAACTTCTCCGTTTTCATCTACCGTTTCAGCAACTACAAGTGTTACCCCCATTATTTCTTTCAATATTTCAACATTGGTAACAAGCTTGGTCGATGCTTTAGGCAAAGATTTTATCTCAATAGTTTTTATAGCACCTATAAATCCAGTTTTTGGCTTATCTAAGCCAGATAAAAAACCTTGATACCCACGATGTAAAGACATGCTTTGCGCCATATGCTCTATAAGACCTGCTTCAGAAAAGAATCCTTCTTCCACCAAAATATTATCTTCTGTAATTACAAATCCGGTTTTTCCTGTAAGTGCCGTATACTCAAATAATGAGTCTACCATCACAAAAGGTGGTTTCTGCGGAATAAGTTGAATAATTCTTTGTGGATCTAGAATAGGTTCTATTAGTAAGTTTTGCTCCATAAATTTTAAAATCAATAACCTCGATACCAAGTCTACGAGGAAAAATGAGTAATATTTAACGTCTTATAATAACCATCAGGTTAAATAAATAAACCCTCTATGAGGGGTTGAAATCATTCCAATAATCATAATAATTATACCACTGATGCGGATATTTTCTCACCATCCCTTCCAAGTCTCCAAGATAGGCTTTTAATAATTCTTTTGGAGAGGCAGAAATTCCTTCAAAAGGTCTCGCATAAAAATGATAATGAAAATCTTTTTCTCTCATTATATGAACAAACAACACAGGTATTTGGTTACGCACTGCAAGTTTAAATGGACCCTGTGGGAATTTGGTCGGTTTTCCGAGTAATTCTTCAGTATATGTTTTAGCATCTTTATAATACCTATCTGCTGCAAATACTAAAAGTTCATTATTCTTCAATGCTTCATTCATTACAAAAATATGTGAAAGATCGTCCTTTAAAATAATCGTTTTAATGCTGGCTTTCCCGGTTACAGATTCCAAATAATTCTTGATCTCCTCATGTTCTAAGTCTGTCATTATTAGATTTACAACAGCAGAGTCGTGCTTATCACTAAAGAAATGCTGCGCTAAATTAAAATTTCCTATATGTGCAGTTAGCAGAATTCCACCTTTCTTTTTCGCGAGAAGATCATTAATGTGGTGGATGCCATCAAATTCGAAACTATATTTTTTCTTTAACCCAGCACCTATTGCGATCCTATCCAATTGGATCCTTCCAAATGTGAAATAACTTTTATATATCTGAAATATTGAACTTAATGCAGAATAGTTTAATCTTTTTCGGAACAGATAGTAAGTACTTTTAGTAGAGCTAAAAGAAAAAACAATAAAATAAGCAGCCACGAATAGAAGCACAAAATAGGATGCATAAAGTCCTAAGTTCTTTATTATAAACACATAGATCTTAAATCCTAAAACGGTTCCTCTAGATTGCCCTTTCCATTCTGCCATAATAGTTTAAGAATACAAACCGCCATTTATATTAATTACCTCTCCTGTGATGTAAGATGATTTTTCTGAAGCCAGAAAAGAAACAAGATTTGCAACTTCCTCTGTTTCTCCAAACCTATTTAATGGAATCATTTTTTTAAGATTGGCTTCATCAATATCTGCTGTCATATCAGAGTTTATAAAACCCGGAGCAACAGCATTTACAGTCACTTTTCGCTTTCCTATTTCTTGAGCTAAAGCTTTTGTTGCTGCGATTACCGCTCCTTTTGCCGCAGAATAGTTTACTTGACCAGGATTTCCTTTTAGTCCTGAAAGTGAAACTATATTAATAATCCTACCATAACGTTGAGTCAGCATATTTTTTAAAACGGCCTGAGAACAATTATAAAATCCGTTAAGAGAAGTATTTATAACAGATTGCCAATCTTCAGGTTTCGTCCAGATAAATAGACCGTCCTTTGCAATTCCTGCATTGTTTATAAGCACTTCAATAGAGCTTTCAGGATTTTTATTCACCCATTCTTCCAATATTTGAGAAACCTTTTCAGAACTGGAAACATCAAATTTTAAAAGTTCACAGCGAACTTGCTTCGCAACAATAAGTTCTTGAGTTTCTAAGGCAGCATTTTCATTAGAATTATAATTCAGTAAAATATTATAACCTAGATCTTCAGCCAGTTTTAGAGCAATTGCTTTCCCTATCCCTCGTGATCCTCCAGTTACTAAAGCATATTTTAATTTCATTTTGAAAGTATGTTTTAAAGATCCTTCTTGAAAATTTATAAAGTATATCAGTTTTTTATCATAGTAGCATTTCGTCACCCTGTACCGAATGGTCGGAATATTCAGGGTCTCAGTTTATTGTATTCATTAAAAGTATAATGAGATTCTGAAACTAGTTCAGAATGAAGTTTCTTTTCAGTTTATGGCACTTAAATGAGAATCAGCAAATTTATAAATAAGCATCCTGAGTTTTAATAAACTCCTTGATCATTTCCTGAGTTTTATAAAGTGGCAAATCCTCTTTGATCTCTGGAACTAATTTATTCAAAATTTCAAATTTTTCATGAGTTGCTGTAGATAAACGTTCTTTAATGTCAAGATGTCTCAATGCTTGAACTATAGTTAACAACTCGACACTTAGTACTTCAAAAGCATTATCAATAACTGTTTTAGTTACATTAGCAGCATTGGTTCCCATACTTACAATATCCTGATTATCGTTATTATTTGGAATACTGTGTACGTACATTGAATTAGAAAGCATCTGGTTCTCTGCTGTAGTAGAAACCGCACTAAATTGTGCGCCTTGCATTCCGAAATTTAACCCTAGAACTCCTAAATTTACAAAAGGTGGTAAAATATTATTAAGTCTGTCATTCAAAAGATAATTTAATTGCCGCTCTGCTAACATGGTCATTTTGGTCACAACCAATTTAAGTTTGTCCATTTCCAGCGAGACATAATCCCCGTGAAAATTACCTCCGTGATAAACCTGTTTTCTTTCTACATCTATTATAGGATTGTCATTGGCAGAATTCACCTCTTCAATCAAAATCTTCTGAGTATGTTCAATCGTATCATAAACGGGTCCTAAAATTTGCGGCACACAGCGTAAACTATAATATTCCTGAACTTTTTCTTCAAAATATTCGCTTTCAGGATTTTCTCCACTGTACAAATGTTCATTTCTATCTCGGGTAAGAGACGAATCTTTTAAATGCTCTCTCATCTTTAAAGCCACTTCCTGTTGTCCGATATGGAGCTTCGTCGCGTTTAATTCTGAAGATAAATGATCGTCATACGCCTCGACAATTTCATTGATTGCTGATGAACAGAAGATAGACCAGTTTAGTAAACGCTTAGCGTAAATTACATTAACAATCCCAATCCCCGTCATTGCCGAAGTTCCGTTCATTAGGGCTAAGCCTTCCCTTTGTTCAATTTTAATTGGCTTAAGGTTTTCTTCGGAAAAAACTTCTGCTGTTTTTCTTTTCTCACCTTTGTAATAAACTTCACCTTCCCCAATAAGCACTAATGCCAAATGTGCCAACTGTACTAGATCTCCCGATGCTCCTACTCCACCGTGTTCAAAGATCAAAGGGGTAATATCTTTATTTATAAGCAGCTGCATGGTTTCTACTACAGAACTATGCACTCCAGATTTCCCTAATGCCAAGGTATTTAATCTAGCTAACATCAAAGATTTTACATATAAAGGCTCCATAGGTTTCCCCATACCTGAAGCATGACTTCTTATAAGATTGTATTGTAATTGTTGCCTGTCTTTATCTTTTATCTTGTACTGAGCCATCGGCCCAAATCCAGTATTCACACCATAAATTATTTTATTTTTAGAAAATTCTTCTAAAAATTTAAAACTTAAGGACATTCTCTCGATAACTGAATGGTCCAAAGTTATTTTTGAATCTTTAAAAAGAACTTCATAGAAATTTCTGAAATCAAGAGCAGTTGTAATTTGGAGCATACGATAGAAATCCGGGATTATTAGTAGTGTATCCTTTGCAGGAACTGTTAATTCTCTTAACAAATGTACTATATTTACAACGTAAATGAAATGGAATGAAAAAGGAAATTTCAGAAATTCTTATTATTGGCGCGGGCCCTTCAGGAATGGTCTCCGCCTCTTATCTTCATAATCAAGGAATAAAGGTTTTGGTGGTGGAAAAATCTGTTTTTCCTAGGTTTCAGATTGGGGAGAGTTTAATTCCTCAATGCATGGATAATCTAGAAGAAGCCGGGTTATTAGAAGCTGTTAAAGTTGCTGGGTTTCAAAAGAAATTTGGAGCGCGTTTTATTAAAGATGAGAAAATAGGAGAATTTGATTTCTCTGAAAAATATGGCAATGGTTGGGATTGGACATGGCAAGTGCCTCGAGCCGATTTTGATAACTGTTTAGCTGAAGAGGTACAACGAAAAGGGGTTAAAATCCTGTTTGATTCCGAAGTGATACATGTTGAGTTTAAAGGAAGTAGTTCTAAAACTATTGTGAGAAACTCTAACGGAGAACTTACGGAGATCCAAGCAGATTTTATTATAGATTCTAGTGGTTTTGGACGAGTTTTAGCCAAGCAATTACAATTAGAAGCTCCCCCACAAATTGCTGCCCATTCCTCAATTTTCACTCATATAGAAGAACCCGATCGTCCTAAAGGAAAAGAAGGAGAACTTATAACTTTTGAAGTTTTAGAAACCCAAGTATGGTTTTGGTATTTTCCTTTTTCTAACGGAAATTCTAGTTTAGGCTTTGTAGCTCCAACCAAATGGTTCGAAAATTATTCGAAAGATCCTGAAGTCGCTATGAAGGAAATGATAGGAAAATTGAAGTTTTATAAACACCGATTTGAAGCTTACGAATATCTATTTAAGCCAATAAAGGTGGATAACATAAGTAGAAATGTCATTCAACTTTATGGAGATGGTTTTGTACTTACTGGCAACAGTGCCGAATTTTTAGACCCTGTTTTTTCCTCAGGAGTATCTTTTGCTACGGCCTCTGGCTTGTTAGCTGCCAAACTAATTATAAAAGAAAGAAATGGCACTAAAGTAAATTGGGAAATCGAGTATGTGAATTATATTAAACAAGGTGTTCATGTGTTCTCTACTTACGTAAAAGAGTGGTACTCCGGAAATCTTCAAAAGATCATTTTTCACCCCACTCCTAACCTAGAAATTAAAAAACAGATTTGTGCTGTTTTAGCAGGTTATGTTTGGGATGAGGCTAATCCTTTTGTTAGAAAACACGATCAAATAATTAAAAATCTATCCAAATTAATAGAATTAGAAGAGGCTTCCAACTAAAGTTTAAAATTATTTTTAGCGTTAATTTTCTGAGTCAGACCCGTTTAATTAATTCTTAGAATTTTTATGTTGAAAAAAGGGATAAAAGGTTTGGATTGTTAGTAGGTAAAAGTTAGATTTGCAACCGCAAAATAGTTGCGATAAGTTCTTACAATTTAACGGAGAGTTGCCAGAGTGGTTAATGGAGCAGTTTGCTAAACTGTCGACGAGCAATTGTCGCATGAGTTCGAATCTCATACTCTCCGCAAAAATCGATTAATTCTAAACGAATTATTCGGGGTGTAGCGTAGCCCGGTTATCGCGCCTGCTTTGGGAGCAGGAGGCCGCAGGTTCGAATCCTGCCACCCCGACCAAATGGGTATTAAAACCCACCAAAACACTGTTAATCTCTTGATTATCAGTGTTTTTTGTTTTTAATGATATCAAACAATATCATTTAAATACATAAGTCTGGTGAATCATTCGGTGAATCATTTTATTACAGATATTTACGTAACTTCATAAAGCATTTAACTGATTTGACTTTCGTCTTTACAAACTGATTGTTTCACTTAAGACGCTTGAAATGCCTAATTACACTACCTTTTCCGTATTATTTTTCGTTCGTAAACACCATAACGAGACAAAGAAATTATTTATTTATGCACGAGTTACCGTAGATGGAAAACGCTCAGAAATAAGTCTAAAAAGATCAATATCGGTGAATCATTGGGACGTCTCAAAAGGACGTGCTAAGGGAACTACTCCAAATTCAAGAAGTTTAAACCAGTATTTAGACCAGATCTATGCTAAATTCTTGGATTGTCACAAGCAACTTTCCTCAGAGAATAAAGTGGTTTCTGCCCAAAGCATCAAAGCCCTATTCTATGGGAACGATGAACACCAAAAAACCTTGTTGGAATTAATGAGCTATCACAATTCCCACATGAAAAACGTGTTGAAACCCGGCACTATGAAAAATTATCGTACCACCGAAACCTATTTAAATGAGTTTTTAAAGCAGAAAATGAGCTGCAATGATATTAGCCTTAAACAGATCAACTATCGGTTTGTAACCGACTTTGAACAATTCCTACGCCTATATTCTGCTAAGGTTTCTCGCAAGACTTGTGGCAACAATGGCACGATGAAACATTTGGAACGTTTTAAAAAGATGTTGAACCTTTCAATTAAGCTGGAATGGCTGGCAAAAAACCCTTTTGATAATTTTAAATTCAGGTTCGAGAAAAACGAGCGGCAATATCTAAGCAAACGGGAACTTCAAATAGTAGAGAGCACTGCATTTACCAGTAGCAGCTTACAAAAAGTAAAAGATGTTTTCATCTTCTCCTGTTATACAGGGCTTTCTTATATAGATCTAAAAGAATTGACCATTCATCAGATTATTAAAGGAATCGATGGGAGCAATTGGATCTATACCAAACGGGAGAAAACAGACGAAACGGTAAAAGTGCCACTTTTGCCTCAGGCCCAAAATATTATAGATCAATATGCCGATAGTATTAAAGACGAATTTTTATTCCCGGTATTTTCCAATCAAAAGGTCAACAAATATCTAAAAGAGGTGATGCTGCAATTGAAAATAAAAAAAACAATTACCTTTCATTCTGCCAGGCACACTTTTGCGACCACAGTTACCTTATCCAACGGGGTACCTATAGAAACGGTCTCTAAGCTTTTAGGACATACCAAATTATCTACCACCCAGATTTATGCAAGGGTTTTAGAAAATAAGTTGAGTGAAGATATGATGCTATTGAAAGAAAAACTAGGATCGTGATTTTAATTTTGATCAATTACGAAATCAAGCCCCATATCTACCGAACTAATACTATGAATTGTTTGGATATTTAAACAGATAAATATTCTAATTTAAAATAAAAAGTTCAAGTAAACGGTCTTTTAGAATCTTTGCAACCTCCGGGCGCAAAGCAAGATTGTCATGACAATGACACATCTTGCTTTGCTTCTCCAAATGAAATTCT
>NZ_APHJ01000053.1 GCF_000403785.1 Gillisia sp. CAL575 | reverse complement strand
AAAGAATTAATTTATGGATGAAAGAATTCTAAAATGGTTATTTGATGTTAAGATAGCCATCAATGAAATCGAAAGTTATTTTGAGAATTCAGAAAAAGACTTTTTCAAGTACCGAGAAAATTTGATGCTCAAGCGAGCAGTTGAAAGAGATTTAGAAATTATCGGAGAAGCTGTTAATCGGATAATTACAAAAGATTCAAACTTTGAATCTAAAATCACAAATGCAAAATCTATTATCGGACTCAGGAATCAAGTGATTCATGCATATGATAGTATTTCAGATGAAAATATTTGGTCAATTTTGATTAACCACTTACCCAAACTTAAAAGTGAAATCGAAATGCTTACTGACCAACACAACAAAAGCTAACATCGGTTAAGCGCAAATAGCGGGCATTTTATTGAAAAGTACTATTTTAGACATCAAGTAAAAAACAACAAAGCCGACAAGAACGCGTCCCTACTCCACGCTACTTGCCTTAACCAAGACCGTTGTAAATTATGGCTCAGATTGAAAATCGCAAAACAAACTGTTGAAAATCTGAATTAAAAAGCCAATCACTCGCAACTGTTGCGCTGACTTTTTCAAGATTTCAGTTAAGGATAAAACTTACTCAAACGTGAGTTTTATTGAGAAAGTTTAAAAGGATGAAAAGTGTGAAAATTGAGTGATTTTAAAATCAGTGTGCGGATTCTTACTCAAACTTTAAAAAAGTAAAAACAGATGCATTCAGCTCATTATTCTGACTTTTACTCAAGTATGAAAAATGGATAAATTGAATGCCTTTAAATTTATAACTCTAACTTCAAATTAGACGTGACAAATGAAAAATGAATAAGATCCAAAAATTAAAAAACTGATTCTTACTCGAATTTGAAGAAAGAAAACAAGATTCAGAACAGAACAAAATGACTTAAAAAGGATGACAACAAAACAACATATTCTGAGGATCGCCACAATGTACAACATCGGTTATCGCAAATTAGCGGGTATTCAAGTAAAAGTTATATTTTAGTCATCAAGTAACAAACAAATAAGCCGACAAGTTCGCGTCCCTACTCCCGCCACTTGCGTTAACCAAGACCGTTACCTGTAATGCGGCCAGACCAAAATAAGTTTCCATATATAGAAACATTTAATTACCTTTGAATGTTCGTAATTGAAAATTATAGTGGATGAAAGAAAAATTTGAAGTTGTATTCCTAGAAAATGCAATTCAGTTTATTGAAAATTTAGACAGCAAATCACGAAATAAGATTATCTACAATATTGACAAAGCTCGATTTGTAAATGACCCAAAGTTGTTTAAAAAACTAACAGATAACATCTGGGAGTTTAGAACAAAATATAGTGGACTTCAATACAGACTTTTTGCGTTCTGGGATAAATCAGATGATAAAGAAACTTTAGTTATCTCAACTCATGGAATGATTAAAAAAGTGGACAAAGTACCGAAAGGAGAAATTGAAAAAGCTGAAAAATGGAGGACTGAATACTTAAAGAATTCAAAAAAATAAGAAGATGGAAACAAAAGGAAAAAACAGAAAAATGACTTTAGGTCAATTAAAAGATAAACACATTGGTGAAGTTGGGACTGATAATAGAGATAAATATGAATTTGACTTGAAACTCGATGTTTTAGGAGAGATGATAAAATCTGTTAGAAAAGATAGACACTTGACTCAAGAGCAACTTGGAGCACTTATTGGTGTACAAAAATCTCAAATTTCAAAATTGGAGAGAAATGCTAAGAACGTAACTGTAGAAACCATTTTAAAGGTTTTCAGAGCATTAAAAGCAAACATCAAGTTCAGTATTGAAATGAACGATGGAGATTATAAGGTTGCTTAAAAAAAGCACTACAGGTAACATCGGTTAAGCGCAAATAGCGGGCATTCTGGTGAAAAGTGCTATTTTAGACACCAAGTAAAAATCAACTAAGCCGACAAGAACGCGTCCCTACTCCACGCTACTTGCCTTAACCAAGACCGTTGTGCGTAAGCCGTAAGAAACTGTATTAAAAAAATTCAAAGAATGAAAATAGCTAAACTATTTATTTATTTTATAACACTTATTCTAATAAATAGCTGTTCAACTAGTAAAGCAGCAAAGTATTTTAAAGAAGGAAAAACAGACCAAGAAAACTATAAAATTACTTTTCCTTTCGACATAAAAAATGGATGGATAATTATACCTGTAGAATTAAAAAATAAAAAATATAAATTTATTTTAGATACAGGATCACCTACTCTTTTATCAAAAGAACTTGCTGAAAGTTTAAAAATGACAGTTATTGATTCTGTAAATGCCTATGATATTTATAATAAATCAAAACAAAATAGATATACAAGAATAGAAACCATAAAAATTGGATCGATAGATTTTGTTGGAATAACTGCCTTAGTAAATGATTTTAATGCTACACCAATTTGGTCTTCTTTAAATGTTGATGGATTTATAGGGTCTAATTTAATGCAACACGCTATTTGGGATATTGATTTTAGCAAAAATCAAATTACCATAACTGACAATGAATCAAAATTAAACTTACCTGAAGAAATAATTGAGAATAAGCTATTTATTGGTGTTGCCGGATTACCTTCTATTGCCAGTAAAATAAATGGGAAAAAAATATGGAATTTTTCTGTTGATTTAGGGTATGATGGAGATATCGTCATCCCTTTTTCAGAGTTTGAAAAGCAAAAAGAAAGTGGTCAAATTTCAGATTTCAAAAAATCTAATACTCAAGGTGTTATTGGAGTTTATGGAAAACAAAATTCAACAAGGGAATCTTATACCGGAATAATTAGCGAAATAGAATTCGGAAATTCTACTATGAAAAATGAAAAGGTGTATTCAGAGCAATATTTAGTAAAAAGGTTTGGTTTAGATTTTTTTAGAAATTATCGTGTTATTATAAATTGGAATAGTAAAAAAATAAAGTTGATAGAAAATAAAGAAACCACAAATTCTTAGTAAACGGCCTACGCACAACATCGGTTAAGCGCAAATAGCGGGCATTCCAGTGAAAAGTGCTATTTTAGAGATCAAGTAAAAAACAACTAAGCCGACAAGAACGCGTCCCTACTCCACGCTACTTGCCTTAACCAAGACCGTTGGCATTAATACCAAAAAAAATGAAACATTTGACAATTATGCTATTTTTGGTTTTAGTCAGCTGTAAATCGGAAACAAAAACTGAAGTAGATACGAGTAAAATCGCGGAATTTGAAAATGAAATTGACAAAACTGTACACGCAATGTGGGAAGATTTCACAGATTCAAATCCAGAATTTAAAAACGATGAATTACCAGATTCTTATCCTTTTCATAATAACGAATATGATTCAAATAGATTAGCGGAACTGATTGTAAACGGTAAAAAGAAAGCAGGTTCCAATTTATATTTTTGGTATAAAGAAGCTAATGCTGATTTACCTAAAATCGGAACAAAAAGTATTGTAACGGATTTTGATGGAAAAGCTCGAGCGATAATTGAAATTACAAAAGTAGATACAATTCCATTTAATCAAATTTCCAAAGAATATGCTGAATTGGACATGGGAACGAATATTGAACCTCTCAAAAAATGGAAAAAAGCACATTGGGAGTTTTTCGAGAACGCATTGCATCAAAGCGGAGAGAAACCGAAAGAAGATATGCTGATAGTTTGCGAATATTTTGAAACAATCTGGCCGAAAAAGTACTAATGCCAACATCGGTTATCAGCAAATAGCGGGCAATTGATAAAAAAGTGATAGTTTAGAGACCAAGTAACAAACAACTAAGCCGACAAGTTTTCGTCTCTACTCCCGCTACTTGCGTTAACCAAGACCGTTGTGTACAATTAATAAATGAGAGCACGAATAGGAATCATAATTGTAACATTGGCATTTATTGTGTCACTGAGCCCACACATGTTAATCTATACAGTACCAGTATTTGTAATTGGTTTGGTATTTCTATGGATAAGCAAACACAGAAGGAAAACAAAAATTATTTGGTCATTGTTACCTATAGTTTTTTGGTATCCTTGTTTTTTAGCAAGTATGTTTATTACCAGTACAATCGGTACAACAACAGCACAAAAATTTGATTTTATCTTCGAAAAGGATTTTAAAGGTAAGGCTGTAATTATTGAAAAAATGCCGTGTGGTCAAGAGGTAATATTAAAAAATGACCGTGAACAACTAATTATTCCAAAAAATGGAATATTACTATACCAGGGAGTATTTGAAACTGGATATGTTAACCACAAATATTATCGAAAACTTAATGAGGTGGATGTTGAGGAACTCCCAAGAAGATCCTATTCTATGTATTTTGAAAGCGAGTTAAATCCTCCTCCCAAGAATGACATCGGAGTTTGGCATGAGGGAACAGGAACCAAAAATATATATTTTCCGAAACCTGCAATTGAATATAAACCAATGAGTGTAATTGTAAGTTCTTCTGACAGTTTGAATAAATATTCTGAATTTCAATTAAATAAGGAATTTGAATCTTTAACTGACAGTTTGGTTAGAGTCGATAAAATTAACTGTACACAACATCGGTTAAGCGCAAATAGCGGGTATTCCAACGGAAAGTGATATTTTAGACACCAAGTAAAAAACAATAAAGCCGACAAGAACGCGTCCCTACTCCACGCCACTTGCCTTAACCAAGACCGTTGCCAACAATATTAACTGAACGGATTGTTAGAAAATTTATCAATTAATTTTATATACATTTTCCCGTCTTTCAGATTGTTTGCGGGGAAACAACCTTAAAGCTTAATCTGATAATTCTTATCTTTAACTTTTTCAATTAAAAAATAATATATCTTTTTTAAATGGGTCAAATTGCAACAAGTATTACTAAACAAATAGAAATTCTTAAGTTAAGAAATATGGATTTCGATATGGAAGAGGATAAAGTTAAAGAGATACTTTTGGATATTGGATATTATCGTTTAGGCTTTTATTGGAATCCATTTGAAATAGATGCAGAACATAATTTCGAGAAAGGGACAAAATTTTCAGATGTTGTAAATCTCTATTATTTAGATGTAGATTTAAGAAGTATATTGATAAAATACTTAAATAGAATTGAGTTAAGTTTTAGAACAAAACTAATTTATTATGTTTCTAACAAATATAAAAAATCACCTACTTGGTTTATCGACCCTAAAGTTGTATCAAGAGATTTTATAGAAAATTTCGAACTTCACTATAATGAAGATTTCATTAATGATAATAAGCCATTGAGAAAACATCATGGGAAATATATTAATGACAGATATGCCCCTGCATGGAAAACTCTAGAATTTTTGACTTTTGGAGCAATTTCGAAAATTTATAAATCATTAAATGAACAAGAAATTCAAGTAAGAATATCTGAGTTATACGGAGTAAGAAATCATCATAAATTTATAAACTTACTCAACACAATCGTTTATGTTAGAAACTGTTGCGCTCATAGCAGTGTTATGTTCGACTTAAATCTTTCTAAAAGTATATCGGCTTTTGCAGAAATACAATTCAATAGTACAGAAAGGCATAACTTAGATTCTTGTATTAAAGTTATTTTATATATAATTGGTAAAATTTCAAATAGTAGAAAAGATGAAATGGAAACCGCAATTAATACATTGTTTGAATCTTATGCAGATAATGAAGTAATACAAAATATTGTTAAAAATAAAATCGGGTATAGGTTTTGAATAAAATTCTCTATATTTGTATCAAATAAGTGCCTTATTATTTATATTTATATACTATAATGGTGCACTATAATAAAATAAAGATAAACCCAGACTTGCTCTGGGTTTTTTATTTAAAATAGTTTTGATTCCGTTTAAAACAATCTACTTCCCATTCAAATAAATTTAGGTTTGAGTCTTCAAAAAAAAATTCTGAACTTAATAAAAAATACTGTTGGCAACATCGGTTAAGCGCAAATAGCGGGGTTAGTCGAAAAAGTACTATTTTAGACACCAAGTAACAAACAACAAAGCCGACAAGAACGCGTCCCTACTCCACGCCACTTGCCTTAACCAAGACCGTTACCTGCTATTTTTAACCAAAATTTCGTAAATGAATAATGTTTATCTGACTTACCTCTTGACATTAATATTAATTTCAACAGGATTTTCACAAGAGATCAAACTGAAAGGAAAAATAACCGATAAAAACGAGATTGCTCTCCCGTTTGTAAATATTGGAATACCAATGAAACATATTGGTACGGTTTCGAATAGAAATGGAGATTATATTCTTAAAATACCTTCAAATATATTGGAAATTGATACAGTAGTGCTTTCTTATATAGGATACAAAACAATAAAAAAATCAGTTGCTGAATTAAAAGATCAAAATGATATATCGATTCAGATGGAAACTGAAGAAAATCAGTTAGATGAAGTTGTTTTTGAGACTAAAAAATTCAAAGACAAAAAACTAGGAAGAACTGATAAAGGTCTTGGTTTCATGCATTTTAACTTTTATACAGTTCATGAAAAAGAAATTGACGATAGATTAAGTAAAGAAAGAGGAATGAATATCAAACTCAGAAAAAATTGCCGACTTGAAAAATTCAATTTTGCAATTTCTCAAAATGAATTTAAATCCTTAAAATTTAGAATTAATATCTATAGGTTAATAGATGGCCAACCTGAAGATTTATTAATATCAGATAATATCATTTTCGAAATTAAGAATGAACAAATTGGCTGGAAATCTATTGATCTAAATCCTTACGACATCTATCTTAAAGAAGAACTAGGTGAAGTCTTATTAACAATACAATGGGTGGAAAGCAATAAATCAAAAGCTGACAGTAAGTTTTTTTCCATTCCAGCAAGTAAATCCCCATTTCATAAAATTTACTCTAGAGAAAAAGCAATGGATAACTTTGAGTCTCAAACAGGGAGTTTAAGTATGTATTTAGATGCCAAGTGTTCTAACTAAAAAACAGCAGGTAACATCGTTTCCTATGAAAAGCAATAACCTTATTTCTTAAAGATAATATTTTAATTTCTCTTATTTCATACTTATAATATTTTAACGTGTTGAATTTTTGATGAAGCTTTGCTTCAGTAAGAATTCAACACAAAAATAACCTGCTCAGCATCCTATTTGTGGTCACTTCTTGAGTGCCACCAGCATCACTATGATTGTGG
>NZ_APHJ01000052.1 GCF_000403785.1 Gillisia sp. CAL575 | reverse complement strand
AGACGTAGATGTATTATGCTATGTTCCTCGTATGGAAGAAGCATTTGGTTATATTTTCTTCGATATTAACTTAATTAGAATAACTAATAACTACTGCATCTTCGTAAACTTTTGTGATGATGGAACAGGAAGAGAATACCCAGCTAAATTTATGGTGGATGTATGGTCTGATGCTCTAGATGGTGACGATCAAGTTGTAGATGGTGTTATGAACTCGGTATCTGGAAGTGGAAATAGTTTTGCCGCTACCGTATTATGTTTCCCATTACCTCCATTAGAAGATGGAGTATACTATGTACGAGTTACCGTAATGGATACAGATGCTTATGATACTGATGGTTCCGATATTTTTGAATTCGAGATAGATCAAGATGATATTGATGGACAATTAGATTTAACTCCACGTTATAGACATATTAGAATTAATTGTGACGATAATCCAGGTGGAGGAGATGATTGTGCTTCTAAAGGTGGAGATGCTGACGGTGATGGTATTTGCGATGATGACGACGATTGTATTAACGGAGTAGGTACAGGTTGTAACCCAGGTGGAGGTGATGATTGCGCTTCTAATGGTGGAGATGCTGACGAAGATGGTATTTGCGATAATGAAGATGATTGTGTTAATGGTGTAGGTTCAGGATGTAACCCAGGTGGGGGAGAAGATTGTGATGAAACAGCATATATGCAAGGAGGTATACGCTTTAGCGAAATTCAAGGTGGTCCAGGTCGTTGGGGTTGGATTGAAGATTTTGATATAGCTACAGATAATGGAAACAGCTATAATATTTACGCCGGAGCTAGTAATCAATATAATCTTAATGATAACACGAGAATTGGAGATGTTACCATAACATTTAATGATGAAACTAATATGGTAAAGTTAACCTTCGATTTTGAAAATAGCTTAAATGGATTTAGTAAACTTCATGTGAATATTTCAGAGAATATTCCACCAAAACAAACATTACAAGCACCAGGTCAATACAATAACAACCAATATGGTTCTGTAAGTGATGGAGATTCATTCTTATTCCCTTGGAACGGAGATGGTGATTTCTACATAGTGGTTCATGGAGCAGACTCCTGTAAAGATGGAGGAAGTGATGATTAAGTAATCATAAAATAACCCACCCGATGTAAAATTACAACGGGTGGTTATTTAAACATTCAATCCAAACAAACATACTTTTATTAACCATTCTAAATATTAATCTAAATTATTTAATCATGAAAAAAATTAACTATTATTTGAGTTTTATTGCGATCCTCGCTTTACTCTTTACTTCTTGTAGTAAAGAGGAAACCGATGTAGCCGGCCTTGACGGTCAGGATACTTTCCAATTACAATTTGGAACTTTATTAACTGACTTTGATCAAAGTAAAGATCACCTATCTGGTGATCCGGTAGAATGTAGAGTTGCCGATCCTTCTTATGTATTAGTGGCACTAACTGATAGCAATAACGATTGGGTTGCTGGAATGAATCCTGAGGCAGACGCTAATGACTTTATTAAGATCAATATTAAAAACAACAATGGAAGTTGGGAAACCCAATATTCAGATGTTTTAGGACTGCCAGCTGGTACCTATAAATTACAATATTTCATTGTATACAGTGCAGATGACCAAGTACTATGGGTAGCTCCTCGAGAAGGAGGTGCATATGCAGGTACTGTAGCAGATCCATTGCCACAAACAATAGAATTAGGCGCAGGAACTAAACCTTATGTAGATGTAGATGTATTATGCTTTGTTCCACGTATGGAAGAAGCTTATGGCTATATTTTCTTTGATCTTAACTTAATTAGAATAACCAACAACTATTGCATCTTCGTGAATTATTGTGATGATGAAACAGGTAGAGAATATCCTGCTAAATTTATGGTAGATGTTTGGGCAGATGGATATGATGGAAGCGAAGTTGTTATAGACGGCGAGATGAATGCAATAACTCAATCTGGTGATTATCCAGCAGCCTCTGTTTTATGTTTCCCATTGCCACCATTACAAGGAGACGATACTTATTTTGTTAGAGTAACAGTTATGGATGATGCATTGTTACCATATACATCAGACGCTTCAGATGTTGTTCAATTCCAAATAAATCAATCTGATATTGATGCTCAACTAGATGAAACTCCTCGATATGAGCATTTAAAAATCAATTGTAATCCTAATCAAGGAGAGCCTTATTGTACTCCAACTACTTCAAACGTATCCTCATGTACTTTCTACTGTGAAGGTGGCGTTTTTGGATTCTTATCTGAAATGGGAGATATGGGCGAAAATGGATTTATTCATATTACAAACGGAAATTTCACTGATACGTTTAAACTATATGTAGATGGTACAACCAATGCTATAGCCGATGTGAAGTTTGAATTTGATATCAATAATGATCTTAGAGTGAAATTCTCAAATCTGGGTAATAATATTATTAGTGCATTCGAAATAGATGCTCGCTTGCCAGCTGGCTCTAGTGAAGCTATTTGTAATGACACAAGATGTAATGCTGACTGTTTACATAATGATGATTTCACTGAAAAATTAGAAGGTGATGTAATTAAGCCATCATTAATGGGAACTGGCGGATTCTTTATTAAAGTGAGAGTTCGAGAAGGTTTTTGTCCTTCAATTTAAATTAAAAAATGATAAGATGATTAATTCAAATTATCGAGATAACTAAGTAAGGAGCGATTAAAAAGAAATGTTGCTTTTTAAACGCTCTTACTTTATCCAAACTTATGTATTAAGTATTCTTAATACAATTAATCTAAATTTTTAAATTATGAAAATTTTTAAACACTCAATTGCCTTTCTGGCAGTATTTGCACTCCTCTTTACTTCTTGTAGTAAAGAAGAAACTGATGTTACTGGCCCTGATAGTCAGGATACATTTCAATTACAATTTGGAACCTTATTAAATGATTTTGCTAAGCAAACGAAAGATCATTTATCGGGTGATCCAGTAGAATGTAGAGTTGCCGATCCTTCTTATGTATTAGTTGCTTTAACCAATAGCAGTGACGACTGGGTTGCTGGAATGAATCCAGAGGCAGATGCAAATGACTTCATTAAAATTAATGTTAAAAACAATAATGGAAGTTGGGAAACCCAATATTCTGATGTTTTAGGCTTGCCAGCAGGTACTTATAAATTACAGTATTTTATTGTTTATAGCGCAGATGATCAAGTATTATGGGTAGCTCCGCGTGAAGGAGGAGCCTATGCAGGTAGTGTAGCAGATGCATTGCCACAAACAATAGAATTAGGAGCAGGTACTAAGCCTTATG
>NZ_APHJ01000051.1 GCF_000403785.1 Gillisia sp. CAL575 | reverse complement strand
GAAACCCGAAACCCGAAACCCGAAACCCGAAACCCGAAACCCGAAACCCGAAACCCGAAACCCGAAACCCGAAACCCGAAACCTTAAGCCAGATTTTTAAAACGTGAATCCGATTCTAATTCCGCCCCATTTTGTTGAGGTTCCAGTATCGAATTCTCGAGTGAGTACAGTTCTAGAATATTCAAAATATAAGGTCTTTGTTTTTAATATTAAGCCATAGTTGAATTGGCCTGTAAAACGGGATATTTCTGCTGAGGGAATAGTGTACGGACTTGATTTATTAAAAAGCCCACCTTGCAATGTAGCATCGTAACCAATTAAATTCCCTAAAACTTGTGAGTAGGCGTAAAACTGAAACTTTTTCTTTATGTTTTTAGCTGAAAAAGGGGAGTTGATAAGTCCTAGCGTTGTATTGAGTCCTACAGCTGCATTTGTGAATAAAGTTCCAACTCTGGCTGTGGAATTAGATTGCAGTGAAAAATAGTTTTCAGCCCGAATAAGCTGTTTCTCATAGCTGATCTCATAATTGAGTATCATATCATTTTTAATCTGATTTTTCCAACCTTTAGGAATGGTGTTTCCAGTGATCTTATGAATGCCCACCTGCATTTCCTTTCCAAAAGCAGCAGGACCTATAATTCCGAGGATTAAAGAAGAGCTGAGTCTGGACTTTACGAGCGTGTCTGTAGCAATTGAAAAATTCTTTAGCATAATAGCCGCTGCAAAAGGACGATCTCCAACCTGAATGTCAGGATTGCCAATGCTGGGCGGGGTAAAACCAATGTGCTCGATGGCTAAGCCATAACGTAATTCAGAATTAAGGGGTTTTATTAGAAGGTAATTAATCGGGTTTTTCTTAATAATAGGAGCAAATATTTCTAGGCTGTAGCCCTGCGTGTAGTTCTCATCTGTGCCAGAAAAATAATCGTTATCGTAGTGGTATCTAAAATATAAATCGCCTTCCAGATCCCTGAAAGAAGCTACATTATCTATTTTTTGAGCCAGTAAACGTTCAGGTAAAAATAAGACTAAGAGTAATGGGAGTAGAATTGACTTCATATTATAACTTACGAAAAGAGGAGGGAAGTGGTTTTAAACCAAAAGTTACTAATAGGCATAGCGTGTCAATAACTGCTTATAATTACGCCATTAAATCTCAGGGATTTATAAATTATAAAATGTAAGTTTGAGTTGAAGAACTTCCAGGTGCCCTACCTCTCTAGAATCTTGTTTATTATGCTTCATTCCATTCGTTTTTAAAGATAAAAACATTGAAATGACATGAAAATAGCTATGAACAAGCAATAAGCAACCAACAAAAGAACATAATTATGAAATTAGAGAAAATTTTAGATAAGCTAGGATCACTAGAAAAGAACTCATTTATCAAGATAATTGACAGTATAATCTCCAAAAACCCTAAAAACGGGAAGGAAATAGAAAAATTATTGAGTTCTTCAGACAAAGGTCTTAAGTCGGTTGATAATCAAAATATTTCAACAATTTTCAATTTAACTTCTGATGAATTTAGAAAAAATATTGAATGTGAGTTTCAAGAAATCACTTCCCAATTAGATATTCTTATTGATATAATTATAAGAGACGGAAATTGTATAATGAAACAAGATTGGTTTTCTAGATTGTATGATACAGAAATAAAGAATCTTAAAAATAAAATCAAAGCATTAAATGCAGATTTTGAAAATGACAGATCTGAATTAAGTGAAAAACGAAAAAGAGACTACAAAATATATAAAGCTTGTCTTCACACAGCTTATTATAATGATATTGAGAACAACCGAGATTCTAAAGTTAGCTCAGATGAACTCTCTATAATCCTAACACTTTCAAAACAATTGGGCTTATCCCAAGAAGAAATAAAACTAATTAATTATTCAATTTTACCAATCAAAAAAATTGATATTCAAGAAGTAATAAAAGGACTCAAAAATATTGGTGTTATTTTCTATTCTAGTAAAGAAAATACTATTTATGTTGCAGATGAAATGGTAAGAGTTCTAAGAAAAATTCGCCAAAAAGAAGTTGCAGAAAAATTTTACAGAAGAACTCTAAAACTTTTGAGAGAACCAATCATTAATCAAATTGCAAAAGATCATAATATTGACCGCAAACTTGACTATTCTCAAAAAATAGAAGGAATTATTAAAGAAGGAGTATCGTTTACCAATCTTATGCTTACAGGAATTTATAAGACTGGAAGCACATTGACCGAAAGTAAGAAGACTTTAAATGAACTGTGTGAGAAAGGTCTTGAAATTAAAACTTTGAGAGGGAGCACCTTGGACGAAAAAATCAATAGTTTAATTGAGCATTTTGATTCTGTTGAAAAAGACGAAAAAGTCGGAATTTCTTTAGATGGGTTTGATAAGTTATTAAGTGAATTAAATCAATCCTTAGCCAAACTAAATAAACAGATAAAAGATCAATTCGAATTACAAGATGAGTTCGTCCTTAAAGCTGAATTTTTGCTTGCTTATAATATTAAACCAAGAGACATTTTAGATTTAATATCAAAATCTGATTTAACCTTTTTCATTAAAGAAAATGGAATTCGACAAAGAGGAGAAAATATTCTAAATATCTTAGAACATTACAAGGATGTAGAAAATTTATATTTAGAAAACTACATGAATGTTGGATATCGTAATCTTAATTTATTAAAAGAAAACGGAATCATTGTTAAGGAAAGTGAACTTGGTATAAAGTTCGAAGAATTAACAAAGGTAATTTTCAACGGACTTGGCTTTGATGTTGATGAGAAGTATAAAAATGAACTGAATACAAATAAGGATATGATCGATATTCTTTTAAACTTAGGAAATAATGAGGTTATCATTGTGGAATGCAAAACCAGTAAAGAACGTGGGTATAACAAATTTAGCACGGTATCTCGCCAATTAAAATCATATCAAAATTTGGCTCTAAAAAACGATTTGAGAATTGTGAAAATTTTACTTGTAGCTCCTGAATTTAGTGATGATTTTGTTACCGATTGTGAAATGGATACGGAAATGAATTTATCTCTTGTGACTGCTCTTACTTTATCAAATATTTTTGAAGCTTTCAAAATATCCAAATATCAAGAGTTCCCTCATGTTTTATTTAGAGATATTCTAATAAACGAAGAACGGATTATTAAAGCATTAAGTAAATAGTAGTAGTGCCTTTACCTAAAATTGGTCAATCGCCAAAAGCGGACATAATTGTGAAAAGTGTTATTTTAGATCTCAAGTAGCAAACAACAAAGCCAACAAGAACGCGTCCCTACTCCACGCCACTTGATTTAAACAAGATCATTGGGTTTCATTTTGACTCGTCCTGAATAAAGACTACATAATTCTAAACCGTTATGTACAAAAATGACAGAGAAACTAGAGACGGTACAGCGAACCACTCAAATTAAGAATTTTATAAGAACTTAGTACTGGAAAATATTCTAAATACCAACTAGGCAAACTCTATGGGATTGCTCCCTCCACAATTAATGAATGGATCAGAAAGTATGAGCGTAAAGACCTTATGAAGACAAGAGTCATGATAGAAACAAAGGATGAAATAACACAGATCAAAGCACTCCAAAAAGAGATTGAGCATCTTAAAAATCTCTTCCTTAAAAAAGATATGGATCAACTGGTCGATGATTCATACTTGAAAGTAGCTGCCCAAAAACTAGGTTACAAAAGTGACTTGAAACTTAAAAAAAAACTAAATATCAAGACTTAATCATACAAAGGAAAAAGCTAAGATTCTACCTTGATCAGGTCTTTACAAACAAGAACCACGCTAAAAGAGCTGCGAAAAATGCGATTAAATTATATAATGAAATAAGATTACATTTATCTTTAGACTATCAAACACCAAATATGGTCTATAAATTAACAGTGTAAAATCAATTTTAACCTGTAGCCATATTTCAGGACAAGACATATATGAAAATCGTAACTTTAATATTATTGGTTTTTTCAATGAATCTGACTTTCGGACAAAAATTAAATGGAAAATGGTTAATGACCAAAGAAGGTGATACTTACTCTTATCCGACTAATTTGATAATGGAAATTAAGAATGATTCTATAATTTATTATGATTTCGATGAATTTTATACTTCAACACAGATTGATATTAAAAATCACAAAATTATAATGGATTCAGATAATTTTGAAAAATTTGAATTTATTAATGATGATAGATTGAAATTATTTTTAAAAGTTAAGACGGATGAAATATATTCGAATTTGACTACAGAATATGTACGTCTTTTACCGACGAAAACAACTTTGACAATAGAGCAAATAGAAAATCTATCTTTTAATTTTAATTGGAATGGCGAAAAGTTTAAAGTGATTTTCAATCGAGAATTAGGAAATTTAGAAACCAAAGAGATTCTAAAAATGGATGAACTAACAAAAATCCGATTGGAAGAACTTGATTCAACGCTTTTTATTTCAATTTATAATTCAGGAAAAAGAGAGATAATTATTCCGATCAAAAAAGTTTCTAATAATGAAATGATATTATATGGAACGCCACGAAAACCTTACGAAATGATAAGTGAAAAATTTGAATAATAAAATACGCACCACAACATCGTTTCCTATGAAAAGCAATAACCTTATTTCTTAAAGATAATATTTTAATTTCTCTTATTTCATACTTATAATATTTTAACGTGTTGAATTTTTGATGAAGCTTTGCTTCAGTAAGAATTCAACACAAAAATAACCTGCTCAGCATCCTATTTGTGGTCACTTCTTGAGTGCCACCAGCATCACTATGATTGTGG
>NZ_APHJ01000050.1 GCF_000403785.1 Gillisia sp. CAL575 | reverse complement strand
ACATTATAATCTCACTAATCAAGGAACTTATACTACCGCTAAACGCGGCTGCAAATATACCATCTTTAATTTCTATCCCGCAAACTTATTTTGAAGTATTTTTAAGTTAAATTTTAACCTCTAAAACCCTCCTAATCCCGCGTCAATCAAAGAACTTCGCTATCTCACTAACCCTATGGCTCATTCCTTAGCGGGTGCAAATATACAGTTCTTTTATGTTTCTACGCAAGTTTTAAAAATAAAAAATCAATTTATTTTTTATTGTTCCGAAAAAAAAGCGGGGTGCTAAAATACAATATTTTTCTAATCATTTCCAAATCAGATCAGTATAACTTTTAAATTAAATTCAAGAAGATGTTTTTTTTGTAAAAATTTAATGAACAATATTGTTATTAATCAATACACCTATACTCATCACTATTAAACTTTATATTGGACTCCTATAATATTATGCGAAAATTAATATTCTTAATCGTTTCTATGTAATGTATAATCCTTAAGGTATTCTATTCCCTTTATGAAGAACAATTTAATTACCTATTAAAAGTGTTAGGGCTAGAAACAGCATCCTTTTGGCCATTGTTGGCAAATGCCTATATATAAAGGAGAAGTTATAATCGCCTATAAACGATAACGCCAATCACAAAAAGCCAAAAGATAACGTGAATAGCCCGACCCCGATTTTGGAGCGGGGGAACACACAAATAATATTCATGAATATATAGACCTTGTATATTGTGCAACCGCATTTAACATATTATCTTTGCTGACTTAAGATATGAATATGATAAAAATAAGTTTGCCTGATGGCACTGTTAAGGAATTTGAAAGTGGCGCTACTCCTATGGATGTTGCTAAAAGTATAAGTGAAGGATTTGCACGGAATGTGGTTTCTGCAAAATTTAATGATACTGTGGTAGAAGCTTCTACTCCACTCACTACCGATGGCAGTCTTATATTATATACGTGGAATGATAAAGAGGGAAAGAAAGCTTTTTGGCATTCTACTTCTCACGTTATGGCGCAGGCCATTGAGCAATTATATCCAGGATCTAAATTAACTATAGGACCAGCTATTGAAAATGGTTTTTATTATGATGTAGATTTTGGTGATCAAAAGATTTCTGAAAACGATTTTAAGAAGATAGAAGGCAAAATGCTAGAAATAGCTCGTGGAAAACATGAGTTTAGCATGAGGTCTTCTACTAAGGCTGAAGCTTTGTCTTATTATAAGGAACAAAACAATCCTTTTAAAGTAGAGCTTATTGAAAATCTAGAAGATGGCACCATTACTTTTTGTGACCATGATAGCTTTACAGATCTATGTCGTGGCGGACATATCCCGAATACCGGAATTATTAAGGCTGTAAAATTAATGAGTGTTGCCGGAGCTTACTGGAGAGGTGATGAAAAAAATCCACAATTAACCAGAGTTTACGGAATATCATTTCCGAAGCAAAAAGACCTTAAGGAATATTTAGAATTATTAGAGGAGGCAAAAAAACGTGATCATAGAAAATTAGGAAAGGAATTACAACTTTTCACATTTTCACAAAAGGTAGGGCAAGGTTTGCCATTATGGCTTCCTAAAGGTGCGGCTTTAAGAGAGCGTTTAGAGAATTTTTTGAAAGCAGCTCAGAAAAAAGCTGGTTATGAAATGGTCATCACTCCACACATTGGTCAAAAAGAACTTTATGTGACCTCTGGTCATTATGAAAAATATGGTGCAGATAGCTTTCAGCCGATTCTTACTCCTAATGAGGGAGAAGAATTTTTACTAAAACCTATGAATTGCCCACATCACTGTGAAATTTATAATTCTGCTCCGTGGAGTTATAAAGATCTACCAAAGCGTTTTGCTGAATTTGGAACTGTTTATAGATACGAACAAAGTGGAGAATTACATGGCTTAACTCGTGTACGAGGTTTTACTCAGGATGATGCCCATATTTTTTGTACTCCAGATCAATTAGATTCTGAATTTAAAAAGGTAATAGACCTTACCTTATATGTATTCGAATCTTTAGGTTTTGATGAATTTACCGCTCAGGTTTCCTTAAGGGATCCTGAAAACAAAGAAAAATATATAGGAAGTGATGATGTTTGGGAGAAAGCTGAGAATGCTATTCTTTCTGCAGCTAAAGAAAAAGGTCTTAATTATGTAGTTGAGACTGGCGAAGCAGCGTTTTACGGACCAAAACTAGACTTTATGGTGAAGGATGCTTTAGGCAGAAGCTGGCAACTTGGCACAATTCAGGTAGATTACAATCTGCCAGAACGTTTTGAACTGACATACAAAGGCAGTGACAATGAAATGCACAGACCAGTAATGATTCACAGAGCACCATTTGGAAGTATGGAACGTTTTGTAGCGGTGCTGTTAGAAAACACAGGAGGGAATTTTCCTCTTTGGTTAACACCAGAACAAGCTATTGTACTCTCTCTCAGTGAGAAATATGAAAAATACTCACAAAAAGTTTTAGATTTGCTTGAAAATGACGAAATTCGCGCCGTGTCTGATGACCGAAGCGAAACCATTGGTAAGAAAATAAGGGATGCTGAAATGAGCAAAGTGCCTTATATGTTGATTATTGGAGAGCAGGAAGAGAAAGATGGTACAGTTTCTGTACGAAGACATGGGGAAGGCGATATTGGTACAATGCTAATTGAAGACTTCACCAAATTAGTAAATAACGAAATCAAAAAAACGCATAAAGCGTTTGAAGTATAATTAAAATTAGACAGCCATAGCAATACGTAGAAAAAGATCGAAGCGACCGCTTAGAGAAATTAAAGAAGACCAACACCGCATTAACGGAAAAATCCGAGCAGAAGAGTTACGCCTTGTTGGCGACAACATCGAAATGGGAGTATATCCCACCTCAAAAGCCATGGAATTTGCTGAAGAGCAAGGTTTGGATCTTGTGGAAATATCTCCTAATGCAAAACCACCAGTTGCAAAGGTAATGGACTATAAGAAGTTTCTTTATGAACAAAAGAAACGTGAAAAGGTCTTGAAGGCGAAAGCCAGTAAAGTAGTGGTTAAAGAAATTCGATTTGGTCCACAAACCGATGATCATGATTATGAATTCAAAAAGCGTAATGCTGAGAAATTCCTAAAGGACGGAGCTAAATTAAAGGCTTTTGTATTTTTTAAAGGAAGATCAATTGTTTTTAAAGATCAGGGTCAGATTTTACTTTTACGTCTTGCACAAGATTTAGAAGAAATCGGAAAAGTAGAACAGATGCCGAAGTTGGAAGGAAAACGTATGACTATGTTTCTCTCTCCTAGAAAAACGAAATAAGAACGTTAATTATAAAATTACACGAGCATGCCTAAAATGAAGACTAAATCCAGTGCCAAAAAGCGTTTTAAGCTTACAGGTACAGGTAAAATTAAAAGAAAGCACGCGTTTAAAAGTCACATCTTAACAAAGAAGTCTAAAAAACGTAAGCTTGCTCTAACGCATAGTACTTTAGTACATACTGCCGATGAGAAAAATATCAAAACTCAACTACGTTTAAAGTAGGTTAAAGTTTTTGATGGTTTAAACTATTTAAAAACCCTGGAGTTGTGCAATGAAAGTATTCAGAATTATTAATTTATGAATCGCCTTCTTCAAAAACAATTAAAATTATGCCAAGATCAGTAAATTCAGTTGCCAAGAGAGCCAGAAGAAAAAAGGTTCTTAAACAAGCAAAAGGTTACTTTGGACGTCGTAAAAACGTTTGGACAGTAGCAAAAAACGCGGTGGATAAAGCAATGTTATATGCTTACAGAGACCGTAAAAACAATAAAAGAAATTTCCGTTCTCTTTGGATCGTGCGTATTAACGCTGGAGCCAGAATGCACGGGATGTCTTATTCACAGTTCATGGGAGGTTTGAAATCTGCAAAAATCGATTTAAACCGTAAGGTTTTAGCCGATTTAGCGATGAACCATCCAGAAGCGTTTGGAGCTATAGTTAACAAAGTAAAATAATATTTTTCACGATTAACGTTCTTATATATTTAAAAACCCACTCTAATAGAGTGGGTTTTTTTATTTCTCATATATGAATGATCTTACCAATAAATCATTTTTTAAACAGGCACTCTAAATCTATATAAAATTAGGTTTCGAAATGCTCAGCCTGACAAACCTCACTTGCTTTAATGTTTAATATATCTTAAAGAATGTATTTATGAGTCGAGTTTCTTTGATAGAAAACTTCAACAGGCTCTATCTGACGAACTCCTAGATATTTATTAGGCTGGTAAAGAAGGGAAAAGCATAGACAGAGACAAGCTTATAAATAATTATTTGATTCTTAATTGCTAAAAAACTCTATGTTTTCTGTTTCTTTTTCTTTGCGGCAGGAAACAAAACATTATTTAAAATTAGTCTGTAACCTGGCGATGTTGGATGTAACTCCAACTCGGTTTTAGGATCTCCTACTCTGTGTTGATAATCTTCTGGATCATGCCCCCCATAAAATGTAAAAAAACCACGGCCTTTAATACCATGAATATAGCGAGCTTCTTCATTCAATTTATTTTCAGCTAAAACTAATATATTAGACTTTAGTGTAGTTCTATTAAATGCCGTTGTTTGTCCCATAAATCCCTTTACTAACATGGTATGATTCTGGTTTAACATCGTAGGAATAGGATCCCATTTAGCAGAAAACTCCATTAGTGTGAAATAATCTGTATTCATAGCAATTTGCCTCTTTTCAGTCATATCTATAGACGAAAATTCATAGATCATCGGGTTTCGTTCTAAAATAAAATTTGTGAATGCAAATGTGTTTTCAAAATCGATCTTAGATTGATATCCAGGTTCGCTAGGATCACCATCGAACATAGGCTCAGCAATATCTAGACCTTCAGCGGCAAGCGTAATGTCAAAACTATCTGTAGCGCTGCACATTGCAAACATAAACCCACCACCTATTACATAATCTCTAATCTTTAAAGCGACAGCTAATTTTTCTTCTGAAACTTTTGAGTATCCTAATTTAGAAGCTAATGCTTCAGCATCTGCTTTTTCTTTAATATACCAAGGAGTGGTTCTATAATTTCTATAAAACTTACCATACTGCCCTGTGAAATCTTCATGATGTAAATGAAGCCAATCATATAATAAAAGTGCATCTCCCAACACCGCTTCATCATAAATAGTTTCGTAAGGAATTTCGGCATAAGTTAACACCATCGTTACAGCATCGTCCCAAGGTCTATTTCCAGTGGGTGCGTAAACAGCAATTTTTGGAGCTTTTTCTAGGATAACTGCTTCCATATTTTTGGAAGGACTCTGAATTTCTTCTAATATAGATTGAGACTTTTCATCACTCAAAACTTCAAAAGAAACTCCACGAATCTTACATTCCCTTCTTAAATATTCAGTATCAGAAATAAGAAAAGAGCCCCCTCTATAGTTGAGCAGCCATTGCACATTTAAATTTTTCTGAAGGGCAAAATATGTAATTCCGTATGCCTTTAAATGATTCTCTTGAGTTTCCGCATCCATTGGGATTAATATCTGCGAAGCGTAACCTTGAAAAGAGAGTAAAAATAAACCCAGTATAAAAAATATCTTTTTTATACTGGGTAATAATTGGATAATATATTGGCTGGAATAGAAAACGTTCTCAACACAACAAGTAGATTTCATTTCTATAAATAATATGGGAACTACATTTAAGTAGTCCTTTAATACATCTTTAAAATGGCACGTCGTTATCATCATCATTAAAATCATCATTCATAGAGCTACCAAAGGCTTCATCTGCAGAAGGACTTGGCAATTTCGCGCCTCCAAACGGATCTTCGCTTTCACCCTCATTCATTTTGGAATTAAATTCTCCAAATGGGGAATCAAAGTCATCTAAGTTATCAAATTTACCAAGATGCCCAACAAACTTCAATCGGATACTTTCCAAACCACCGTTACGGTGTTTAGCTACGATGAATTCTCCCTGCCCAGCTGTTGGAGAACGCTCCTCATCATCCCATTCATCAATTTTATAATACTCTGGACGGTATATAAATGAAACAATATCGGCATCTTGCTCAATCGCTCCAGATTCCCTTAAATCACTTAATAAAGGTCTTTTACTTCCTCCACGTGTTTCTACAGCACGAGAAAGTTGGGATAGTGCAATTACAGGAATTGCGAGTTCTTTAGCTAAAGCTTTTAAGTTCCTAGAAATCGTAGATATTTCTTGTTCCCTATTCCCTCCTTTTACAGAACTTCCTGCTGTCATTAACTGAAGGTAATCTATCATGATCATTTTGATACCATGCTGGGACGCCAGTCTTCTTGCTTTTGCTCTAAGGTCAAAAATGGACAAAGAAGGGGTATCATCTATAAATAAAGGTGCTTTTTCAAGATCCTTTACCTTCACATTTAATTGTTCCCATTCATGAGTTTCTAAATTTCCTGTTCTCAGTTTCTCTGAAGACAAACCTGTTTCTGAAGAAATTAGCCTGGTTATTAATTGAACTGCTGACATCTCCAGCGAGAAAAAAGCCACTGGAAGATTATGACCTACAGCAATATTTCGAGCCATAGATAAAGTTAAAGCCGTTTTACCCATACCTGGACGAGCAGCAATAATAATTAAATCACTCGGTTGCCACCCAGAAGTAAGTTTATCTAACTTATCAAAGCCAGAAGGCACTCCACTTAATCCTTCTTTATTGGAAATTTCTTGAATTCTATTTTTTGCCTGAATAACCAAACTGTGCGCAGTTTCTGAAGATCTCTTGATATTACCCTGAGTAACTTCATATAATTTAGATTCCGCAGTATCTAATAGATCAAAAACATCTGTTGCTTCATCATAAGATTGTTCAATAATTTCGTTAGAAATTTTAATTAAACTTCGCTGAATATATTTTTGAAGAATAATACGAGCATGAAATTCTATATGGGCAGAAGAAGACACTTTTTGAGTAAGCTGGATCAAATACCATTCGCCTCCAACCTTGTCTAAATTTCCATCCTTACGCAGCTGATTAGAAACGGTTAATAAGTCAATCGCCTCTGTGTTTTCAAAGAGTTTATAGATAGCCTCATATATAAACTTATGGGCTGTTTTATAAAACACATCAGAGTGTAGAATATCTATAATTTCATCTACCCCTTTTTTATCAATCATCATAGCCCCTAACACAACTTCCTCTAAATCAACTGCTTGTGGGGGAATTTTTCCTTTTTCGAGACTTACAACATTGCCTTGGCCATAGTTTTGTTTCTGGGGGATTGTAACTTTTTCCATACTACGAATGTAAATAATTTGTTAAGATATCCTTAATTAAAGCAGGACAACTTAGTTCACAGGTAATGAACATTTTACCTGTTAATAACTTAATAATTTTGTTGATAAGGCCAAAAAAATCCGAAGAAAATCTTCGGATTTTTTTGAAAGTATGACTAAGAAAGAACTAATCTTTAAAAACACCCATATTTGAATATTTATCCATCCTTTTATTCACCAATTCTTTTGGTGATAAGTTTCGGAACTCATCATATGAAGTCAAAATTGTATTTTTTACAGTATTAAAAGTTTCCTCTCTATTAGTATGAGCCCCACCAAGTGGTTCTTTAATAATTTCGTCAATTAACTTTTGCTTTTTCATATCTATAGCAGTAAGTTTTAGAGCATCTGCTGCAATTTCCTTGTATTCCCAGCTTCTCCATAAAATAGAAGAACAAGATTCAGGAGAAATTACAGAATACCAGGTGTTTTCCAACATTAACACCTTATCTCCAACTCCAATTCCAAGTGCACCTCCACTGGCGCCTTCTCCAATAATTACCACTATAATTGGAACTTTTAGGCGAGTCATTTCTAATATGTTTCTAGCGATGGCTTCTCCTTGTCCTCTTTCTTCTGCCTCCAATCCTGGATAAGCTCCTGGAGTATCTATAAAAGTTACAACTGGAACACCAAACTTTTCTGCAGATTTCATTAAACGCAAGGCTTTACGATATCCTTCAGGATTCGCCATTCCAAAATTACGATACTGTCTCGTCTTTGTATTAAAACCCTTCTGCTGACCTATGAACATAAAGCTTTGGTCTCCTATTTTTCCAAGACCACCAATCATGGCTTTATCATCTTTAACATTTCTATCCCCATGAAGTTCAAGAAAGGTATCACCACAAATTGCTTTTATATAATCTAAAGTATACGGTCTACTAGGATGTCTTGAAAGTTGAACACGTTGCCAAGCTGTAAGATTCTTATAGATCCCTTTCTTGGTCTCTATTAATTTCTTCTCAATTTGTTTACAGGTAGCAGTTACATCTACTTCACTTTCTGCACCTATATTACAAGCCTTTTGGTATTGTTCCTCTAACTCTTTAATGGGTAATTCAAAATCTAAATATTCCATGTTAAGTTATTGTGTTTTTTAATTAGCCTACAAATATAACAAACTTTGAAAGGAAGAATTCCTAAGATATCTTATTAATTTTCCGTTTTGTTTTAAGAATGCCATTTAGGATAACGGTAGATAGAATTAGCAAGGCTCCATAATAGAATTGAGGATTCATTTGCTCTTTACTCCCAAAAATTAAAAACGCTAAAAATATCCCATATATCGGCTCCAAGTTGATTGTGAGCATTATAGTATAGGGACTTAAATGTTTCATTACAGCTACTGCTGCAATAAATGCATATGCTGTACATATAGTTGCTAGAATTAATAAATACAACCAATCTTCAGCAGAAACAGTAAAAAAAGCAAGATTGAATCCTTTATCTCCCCCACTGCTGAATGTCATTATAGTCAAATAAATACTTATGCCGACTACTCCTGTTAAAAGCTCGTAAAAGGAAATTACTGAAGGTGCAGTATCCTTTATCAACTTACCATTAATTAAGGTGAACACTGCAGATAAAAAAGCTGAAATTAAGCCTAAGACTATCCCCAGAGTGTACTTTGTTTCAACCTGAAATATTATATATAAACCTACAATAACTAATAATCCAAAAAGGATCTCATAACCCACAAACTTGCGTTTATAAAAAATAGGCTCGAGAATAGAGGTGAAAAAAGCTCCTGTAGAAAGTAAAGCTAAAGTTATCGAGACATTAGATACTTTAATTGCACCAAAGAATGTCAACCAGTGTAAGGCTATAACCATTCCGGCAATTATTAGCACTACTAATTTCCTTCTTGTAAGCTTTAGATCGCGTTTTTTCCATTTGATATACAAGAAAATAAACCCAATTGCAATCAACATTCTGTACCAAACTAAAGGAACTGCATCTAAAGAAATTAATGCGCCTAAAACTGCTGTAAACCCCCAGATAAATACAATTACGTGAAAATGGAGGTAGCTTCTAAGTTTATCGTTTGGCATTGAACAACAAATAGATAGCTAAAACACCAAAAGACACATTAGGAAACCAAACTGCAATTAAGGGCGAAAAAGTAGATTGCTCTGCCAATGTTCCAAAAACCTTGTCGAAGAAAATAAAAATAAAAGCCAGGGAGATTCCCAAAGCTAAATTAACTCCCATTCCTCCTCTTCGTTTTATTGAAGAAACGGCTACGGCAATAATGGTAAGTATGAATGCTGAAACCGGTAAGCTCCATCTTTTATATGCTACCACCAGATACCTATTCATATTTCCAGAACCCCGTCTAGCTTCCTGATCAATAAAATCATTCAACTCATTATAATTAAGGGTTTCAGCTATATATGTAACAGGTGTTAATTCATCAAATTCAAATGGTAATATAGTATCTATATTCTGCTCATGAAAAATTTGATCTCCTTCCTCTCCTATTATTCGCTTATCGAAATTACTTAGGGTGTAGGTGCTGTCGGCTTCATTATATTGTAATCTGGAAGCGCTTAGTTTAAATGTCAATTTATTACCCTCAAAATGCTCTAAAGTAAAATTTCTTGCAGATTGCGTCTTGGGCTGAAAATTACTTGCAAAGATATATTCATTATCATTTATCTGCCTATAAACATCACTTGTTTCCTTGACCTCTGCTCCCTTTTTAAGATATTGGTATTTAAATTCATTAAATCCCTTACTAGCATTTGGTGCCAAATACATACTCATAACTAAAGCACCAACACATACTATAGATGCACCTATCATATAAGGTCTTAAAAAGCGCCAAAAAGAAACACCACTACTTAAAAATGCAATGATCTCTGTATTATTGGCAAGTTTAGAAGTAAACCATATTACCGATAGAAATAAGAATAAAGGAAAAAGTAAATTCGCGAAATAAATAGTAAAATCTAAATAATAAGCGGCAACCTCTATAAAGGGAACCTCATTTTCCAAGATCTTATCGATCTTTTCAGCTAGATTTACGATTATACCAATAGGTACAAACAGCAGTAGCATTAGGATAAAGGTTCCCAAATAGCGTTTTAATATGTACCAATCTAATATCTTCAACTTAAAGTCGCTTATTCATTTGTTGTACCATTCTATTTTTCCAGCTAGCAAAATCTCCCGCTAAGATATGTTTTCTAGCCTCACGGGTCAACCAAAGGTAAAAACCTAGATTATGAATGGTAGCAATTTGCTTGCCCAATAATTCATTTACTGTAAAAAGATGTCTTAGATACGCTTTAGAATAATCGGTATCAACAAAAGTGATGGCCATATCATCTATTGGAGAAAAATCGTCATGCCATTTTTTATTCTTTATATTAATAGTCCCATGGGCTGTAAATAACATCCCGTTTCGTGCATTTCTGGTTGGCATTACACAATCAAACATATCTATTCCCAGTGCGATATTTTCCAATATATTAATTGGAGTACCAACTCCCATCAGGTATCTAGGCTTATCTTCAGGCAACACTTCTGTTACAACTTCCGTCATTGCATACATTTCTTCTGCAGGTTCCCCTACAGATAATCCTCCAATTGCATTTCCCTCTGCTCCTACAGATGCAATATATTCTGCAGATTGTTTTCTAAGATCTTTATAAGTACTCCCTTGCACAATAGGAAAAAATGCTTGACTGTAATCATATTCAAATGGAGTTTTCTCCAGATGACTAATGCATCTATCCAGCCATCTATGCGTCATGTGCATTGAACGTTTTGCATATTTATAATCGCAAGGATAAGGAGTACATTCATCAAAAGCCATAATAATATCGGCTCCAATAACACGCTGAATTTCCATTACATTTTCTGGAGTGAAAATGTGATATGAACCATCTATATGAGATTTAAATTTTACTCCATTCTCTTTAATCTTTCTTCTTTCTGAAAGGGAATAAACTTGGTATCCACCACTATCTGTAAGAATGCTTCTATCCCAATTCATAAATTTATGAAGCCCCCCAGCTTTTTTCAAGATCTCGGTTTGAGGCCTTAAATACAAGTGATAGGTGTTCCCTAAAATTATATCTGGATTAATATCTTCTTTTAATTCTCTTTGGTGCACTCCTTTAACAGAACCAACGGTTCCGACGGGCATAAAAATCGGGGTCTCAATAACGCCATGATCTGTAGTGATTTCTCCCGCACGTGCATTACTTTGAGGGTCTTTAGCTAAAAGGTCAAACTTCATAGTATATTTTAAATAGCTGCAAAGATACTTAAGTAAAACACATATAAAAGAGTCAAGATTTTAAAAATTGTTAGCTATTACATACAAATCGTTGATAAGTGGTATCTTCTAACTTTGCCATACGTATTTAAAAACTTATTTTTGCAGCATTCATAAAAAACAACACAACACACAATGCCACACACTAAAGAATTAGAAAATTTTGTTACCCAGGTTCGCCGGGACATTTTAAGGCAAGTTCACAAAGTAAATTCAGGTCACCCTGGAGGTTCTTTAGGCTGCGCCGAATTTTTCACAGCTCTATATCAAGAGGTGATGGATTATAAAAGCGATTTTGATATGAACGGAATTGGAGAAGATCTTTTCTTTTTATCTAACGGACATATCTCTCCAGTTTTTTATAGCGTTTTAGCTAGAAGTGGTTTTTTCCCTGTGGAAGAACTAAACACCTTTAGATTAATTAATTCAAGATTACAAGGACATCCAACAACTCATGAAGGATTACCTGGAATTCGTATTGCATCTGGTTCGCTAGGTCAAGGTCTATCTGTTGCAATAGGTGCTGCGGAAGCAAAAAAACTGAACAAAGATTCTCATTTAGTGTATACCTTACATGGAGATGGAGAATTACAAGAAGGGCAGAATTGGGAAGCTATTATGTATGCTGCTGGTAATAAAATAGACAACCTTATTGCTACTATAGATGTAAACGGACAGCAAATTGATGGAGCTACAGACCAAGTGTTACCAATGGGAAATCTTAAAGCTAAATTTGAAGCTTTTGGTTGGGATGTTCTAGAAGTAAAACAAGGAAATGATATTTCTAAAGTTATTGAAGGATTAAATGAAGCAAAAAGCAGAACCGGTAAAGGAAAACCGGTATGTATTTTAATGACTACAGTAATGGGTCATGGAGTAGACTTTATGATGCATACTCACAAATGGCATGGAGTTGCTCCTAATGATGAGCAATTAGAGAATGCACTAGCTCAAAACCCTGAAACTCTTGGAGACTATTAATTTTAATTGCTATTTCTTTTAGAAATATTATTCAGAAAAAATGAAAAAATACACAAATACAGGAAATAAAGATACCAGATCTGGTTTTGGAGCAGGTTTAACTGAGCTTGGGAAAAGCAACGAAAATGTTGTTGCCCTTTGTGCAGATCTTACCGGTTCATTAAAAATGGACGAGTTTAAAAAAAATCATCCAGAGCGCTTCTTTCAAATTGGAATTGCTGAAGCCAATATGATTGGAATTGCAGCAGGGATGACCATTGGAGGAAAAATACCTTTTACTGGGACATTCGCAAATTTCTCAACAGGAAGAGTATACGATCAAATAAGACAAAGTGTTGCTTATTCAGATAAAAATGTAAAAATTTGTGCTTCCCACGCAGGAGTAACTTTAGGTGAAGATGGGGCTACCCACCAAATTTTGGAAGATATAGGTTTAATGAAAATGCTTCCTGGCATGACCGTTATTAATACATGTGATTATAACCAGACCAAAGCTGCTACATTAGCAATTGCAGAATTTGAAGGACCGGTTTATTTGAGGTTTGGTCGTCCAAAAGTGGCGAATTTCACGCCTGAAAACGGAAAATTTGAGATTGGGAAAGCAGTTAATTTAACTGAAGGAACCGATGTTACAATTATTGCAACCGGACATTTGGTTTGGGAAGCTTTGCAAGCTGCTGAACAACTGAACGAAAAAGGAATAAGTGCTGAAGTAATAAATATTCACACGATTAAGCCGTTAGATGAAGAAGCTATCTTAGCTTCTGTTAGAAAGACTGGATGTGTTGTAACTGCTGAAGAACATAACTTCTTAGGAGGTTTAGGAGAAAGTGTTTCTAGAACATTAGTAGAACATTTCCCTGCGCCACAAGAATTTGTTGCAACTAAAGACACCTTTGGAGAAAGCGGAACTCCAGAGCAATTAATGGAGAAATATGGATTGAATGCCGAAGCAATTGTTAAGGCTTCAGAAAAAGTATTAAAACGCAAATAAATATTAATCATTTTATATTTAAACCCTTCAATCCTCGTGATTGAAGGGTTTAATGTTTTTAGTAGGAAATAAATTGCATATTTTCTGCGTTATCCATATTCAAAATAAAAAAAACTAAACTTATGAAAAAATTAATATTACTTACATTTATTCTAATTGGCGGGACTGCTATGGCGCAGGCCACTTACGGACTTAAAGGAGGACTTAATTATGGTGCTACTGGAGATTATGAGAATTACACGCAAGTAGTAGGTGATGCCTCAACCGTAGTAGAGGGGAAAGAGAAAACAGGATATCATTTAGGAGCATTTGCAAAGCTGGAATTTCTTGGAATATTTTTACAACCTGAAGTAGTTTACACTAGACTAAATACAGATTACGGTCAATTTGATTATAATTTAACTAAAATTGATGCACCAGTTTTAGTAGGTATAAATGTCTTAGGCCCTTTAAATATTAAAGCTGGACCATCTTTTCAATATGTCTTAAAAAATGAGCTGGAAAATACTCCACTTTCTATCTCGAATGTAGAAAATGAAATTACTGTGGGATACCAACTTGGGGTGGGCTTAGAATTCGGAAATCTAGGTTTTGATGCTAGGTATGAAGGTGCATTTAAAGAAAATAATGCTTTTGGAGAGGCTGCTACAGACCGAAACTTTAAAATAGACTCAAGACCTTCACAATGGATCTTAAGTGTTTCTTACACTCTTAATTAAGGAGCCAATTCAACATAAAAAAAAAGCCACGAAAATTTTCGTGGCTTTTTTTTTATGTTGAATATTTAATTCTCGTTTACATCTTCAAAATCATCCTCATCAAGATAATTTGGAATTCCATTACCATTGGTATCAGGAAAAATAATTGAACCATCTGCATTGACGGTTATTTCATTCTTAGTTAAGGTTCCATCACCATCATCGTCACCATCATAATAATTGGGAAAACCATCCTCATCCGAATCATCATTGGCTACAATTCTATCATTGTCCAAATCTTCTAAATAGGAAGGAATTCCATCTTGATCGTGATCTGCTTGATTTACCCTGTATAACTGAAAACTAAAAATTAGTGGACTATAGGCTGGAATGTTTGAAGTTGGATTATTGAAATATGCCAAACCTGATGGCAAGAACACTGCTCCTACTCCAAAATCATCGGTAAATTTTATTGTATTATCATCATTCACCTCAAAATTTGAAGCTCCTCCAAACTCTACAAGTGCTTCTGTTAAAGCTACAACTGCGATTCCTGGATTAGTATCAGCTCCAATTCCTGGATGATCGAACCAAACAGGGTTAACGGTATTATCAAAAGAAAATTCATTCAACAACTCGCCTTTATAATTTTGAAAAGTAGAATCTGCAAAAGTAGGATGATCTCCAAATCCTTCTCTTATTTTTAGAATATAAATTGTATAATCAACTTCATTACGAGTTACAACCTTTGTGGATAGTAAATCTGAATCTATAAGAGGCGTTCTGTCTTCATTAGCCCCCTCAATAGAATCAAATTTTATTTTATAATCAAAACCCTCTGCTGGGTTTTGAAAATCTTCTTCATTATAGAAGTGTGTTTGTAAATAAGCTATTAAAGCTTCATCATCTTCTATAGCTTGTTCTCCCCGATCTCTAATTTCAACCGTTTCCGTGTCATTATCATCATCGCTTTTACAGGATATTATAGAAATGCTTGAAAACATCATTAAAATAAACAACTTTGTTAATCTCATCATTAGGTAAATTTAAGGCGGCAAGATACAATAATCTTGTATTTTTGCTTAGGATTTAGACAGTTTTAAGAAGCAAATATGAGAGTTGATAAGTTTTTATGGTGCGTGCGATATTTCAAGACAAGAAGTTTAGCTACCAACGCATGCAAAACGGGGAAAGTGAAAATTAAAGGAGCTAATGTCAAACCTTCCAGAGAGGTATTTCCACAAGATAAAATTATAATTAGAAAGAATCAAATTAATTATGAAATCGAGATTCTGGATGTTCCAACGAGTAGATTGGGTGCGAAATTAGTTGGACTTTATATCAATGATATTACTCCTAAAGAAGCCTTTGAAAAAATGGAGTTGCTTAAATACTCCAAAGACTATTATAGAAAAAAAGGAGTTGGAAGACCAACCAAAAAGGACAGAAGGGATATCGACGATTGGTTTGAAGAAAAAGGGGAGGAAAAAGAAACTAAACCAGAAACCAAAGAAGAAGATCAAAAAAAATGATTCTAGACAAGAACTATTGGGCAACACGTTATAAAGAAAACAATACAAAATGGGATATTGGAAGGATCTCCTACCCTATTAAGGAGTATATAGAACAATTAAAAGATAAATCCTTGAAAATACTTATTCCCGGCTCAGGAAATTCGTATGAAGCTGAATATTTACATATTCAAGGTTTTAAAAATGTATTTGTAGTAGACATTGCTAAGGAGCCTCTTGAAAACTTGAAAGATAGAACACCAAGCTTTCCTGATGAGAATTTATTGCAAAAAGATTTTTTCGATCTGGAAATGAAATTTGATCTTATTATTGAACAGACGTTCTTCTGTGCCTTAAATATTGATTTTAGGCAAAAATATGCTGAAAAAATGAAAGATCTATTAAAGCCAAATGGGAAATTAGTTGGATTATTTTTCAACTTTGAATTAACTCAATCTGGCCCTCCTTTTGGAGGAAGCAAACAAGAATATATGGATTTATTTCAACCATATTTTAATATTCTAAAATTAGAAAATTGTTATAATTCTATCGCTCCAAGATCTGGGAATGAATTGTTCTTTATCTTTAAAAAAAACAAATAATCTATGCCAACTTCAAATAAGATCCTTAATAACGAACAGATTCAGCATAAAATTAAACGTATCGCCTATCAGATCTACGAAAGTAATATAGACGAAACAGAACTGATTTTAGCGGGAATTGCAAAAAGCGGATTCGTCTTTGCAAATAGACTTAAAACAATTCTGGAGGAAATTTCAGATTTGAAAATAACCTTATGTGAAGTGAAATTAGATAAGAAAAATCCACTAAATGGAGTAAAAACTTCTCTAGACACATCAGATTATCAGAATAAATCCATCGTTTTGATAGACGATGTGCTTAACTCTGGAACAACTTTGATCTATGGGATTAAGCATTTCTTAGAAGTCCCCTTAAAACAGTTTAAAACAGCTGTACTTGTAGATAGAAGCCATAAAAAATACCCAGTAAAAGCAGATTTCAAAGGAATTTCCCTTTCAACTTCCTTAAATGAAACAATAAAAGTAAATTTTTGTACAGGAAAAGATAAAGTAGAGCTATTTTAGTTTTTCAGCTATCTCATTAGCAATTTCACTTGGAGATCGGTTTTCTACATTAACCACTAGATCTGATTGGTTATAGTAATAACCACGCTCAAATAAATGCTTCCTAACAAAATCTTCAAGATCATCTTGGGTCGACAAGTGACTAATCATTGGCCTTTGTGCTTTTTCTTTAAACAATCTTTTTACCAAAAAATCTACAGAAGCCTTTAGGTAAATCATTTTAGATTCAGGAAAATTCTTAATGAGATCTAAGTTAGTACCATAACAAGGTGTTCCCCCTCCTAAAGCAACTATAAGATCATTTGGATCTTCTAGAACATCTTCTAGCACCTGAGTTTCCATTCTCCTAAAATATAATTCACCTTTCAATTTAAAAATTTCGGGAATGGTTAATTCTTCAATTAGAGAAATTTGATCGTCTATGTCGATTAGTGGATAAGCTAAATTTGATGACAATTTTTGTGAAATCACAGATTTACCGGATCCCATATATCCTGAAAGAAATATTTTCATGCTGAAAAAGAGGAGTTTAGAAATTAATTTAAAACATTTACAAATTTATGTCAAATTCCTCTTGAAAAATAAATTAATGATAGTATATTTGCACCCGCAATTGCAAAACAACGCAGTTCATGATTTGGTAGCTCAGTTGGTAGAGCATCTCCCTTTTAAGGAGAGGGTCCTGGGTTCGAGCCCCAGCCAGATCACT
>NZ_APHJ01000049.1 GCF_000403785.1 Gillisia sp. CAL575 | reverse complement strand
TTTTACTTTTTCCCGTCAGAGTAAAAGTCAGCGTACTGATCGGAAGAGTATGGTTTTTTACATTTTTCATCTTTCCGAATTCTGTTGACTAAAATCAGAATTTAGTGGTTTTTATTGTATTCCAAAATCTTGAAATATTCAGCGTATCAGTTGCGAAAGATTGGTTGTTGTCAATCAAAATTTTAACAATTTTCTTTACGTAATTTTCTTTCTGAGCAATGTTTTACAACGGTCTTGGTTAAGGCAAGTGGCGTGGAGTAGGGACGCGTCCTTGTCGGCTTTGTTGTTTGTTACTTGATGTCTAAAAAATATCTTTTCATTGGAATACCCGCTATTTGCGCTTAACCGATGTTGGCATTTCGTAGTATTCTAAAATTTTCAATCAGTTTTTTAATTTAAAGTCGATAGTTTCTAATTGCATTTTTATGTGCTGTATTTGAGTTTTATAATTATCAGATTTACTTTCTCCTGTCAGAAAAGGCATATTAAAGTTATAGGCTATTTTAAATATTAGTAAAGAATAAATCCAGTTAAAGAGGAAGAATTTGGATTTCCACTTCATCGTGTAAGGTTTTAAAGCCTTTATCGCATTAGCTTTAATATTCTTATTTAAGTCAGATTTAATTACTTCGCTTAAGATAAGGTGAATCTGGTTTTTATAATTTTTAAAGGATTTGTCAGAAATTAATCCTTGGCTAATTAAAAAGTCAGACTCTTTAATAAATATTTTAATCCGTTTTTGTAATTCTTTTGAATTAGTCATTTAGTACAGAATAAGTCGGATTTTTCTATTATTTATGAGCTTTCTAACTATGAATGCCAACGGTCTTGGTTAAGGCAAGTAGCGTGGAGTAGGGATGCGTTCTTGTCGGCTTAGTTGTTAGTTTCTTGGTGTCTAAAATAACACTTTTCACTCAATTGCCCGCTATTTGCGCTTAACCGATGTTGCCTGCAGTACGTTTTATCCGATTGATATATTCAGTTGTTTTTCAAGTCCAAGTTCGATTAATTTTTGATAAGTCGAAATCTGAATATCGCTCAGTCCGCGTTCAATTCTTGAAATATAACTTTTTTTTGTTCCTGTACGATCAGCAAGTTCTTCTTGTGTTAGTTTTGCTGATTTTCTAGCTTCCTTAAGCATAATACCCAATCTGAAAGAAAGAGATTCAGAGTCATATTTATCACGTTCTTTAGTTCCTTTCTTACCATATTTGTCGATAAGCATATCCTCAAATCGTGTTACATTTTTCATTTCAATTATCTTTATCTATTAAATATTCTTTCTTTAATTTCTCAGCTAATCTGATTTCTTTTTTCGGAGTCTTTTGAGTTTTTTTGAGGAAACAATTTGTCAATACAACTAAATTTCCGCCATCCAAAAAACATAGAATCCGAATACTTTTAAAAGTGGTAATTACACGTACTTCATAAATTCCATCTGTATTTTTTAAAGCTTTAAAGAATTTTTGTGGAACCTTTTTCTCGTGTCGAACTAAATCCAATGCGTATTCTATTTTTCTTTGAATTTTATCTTCTTGGGAATTATAGAATTCAACAAATTTTTCCTTGTATGCAATTACTTCTCTTATCACATCACAAAGTTAACTAATTAGTTTACTTTTCAATAATAAAATGAAAAAATATTCTTTCAGCAGAATTTTGTGTTAGTATTGCTGGCAACGGTCTTGGTTAAGGCAAGTAGCGTGGAGTAGGGACACGTTCTTGTCGGATTTGTTGTTTGGTGGTTGATGTCTAAAATAACACTTTTCATCAGAATGCCCGCTATTTGCGCTTAACCGATGTTATAGAGCGTTTTTATCACGTATCTAAATTGTCCCATTCTTCACCTAGAATCCATCTTAAAGCAGATAATTTTCCGTTAATCATACCCCATTCAAAGTCGTCGAAATCAAGATTTTCTTTGCCATAGTTTTCCTCAACTATTTTAGCGTTTTGTTTTGCGGTTTCCCAAATTTCTTTTACAATGGAATTTTGAATACTTTGTGAATGGAAATCCGTATAATCTATAATTTGAACTTCTCCATTTTCAATTTTAGTTTCTAGTATTTTATGACGATTGTACCAAATCTTCTTGTCAAATTCTTTTATTTTATCTGAAATCTCAGTTATTCCTCTTGGATCAGTTTCCCAGTTTTCAAAAACTCCAAGTTCTTCAATAAAATCTGGTTCTATATCATTTAAGCAATCTAGTAGATTGATATAATAATTTGAATTGGAATTTTTAAAAATATCCATTAAGTCTTCGTGAGGGAGTTTTTGATTCCCATTTTGTAAGCTGAAGTCATTTTTATTATGCGTTACAAAAGCGATTTTTTCTTTTTTATTTTCTCTTTGAAATTTTGCATATGATTCAATGATTAATGCATCGCCTATACTATTTTTAGATAAATGAAATGGAGCTAATTTATTAATTGCACGATCAGTGGCTTTTATTTTAATATCATTATCTATTCTTATTATTAGGCTTTGTTTAAATAATGTTTCAATTCTAGTTATAGAATATGTAACTATGTCACTTTTAATTGGAATTAAATGATCGAGATTATTCAATTCATTTAAGATGTTTTGCCTGTTGTCCTTGTCTGAATAAGAAAACACCAATTCACGTACTTTTTTCAGGTGTTCCGAAACACTTTTTTTCGCACTTGCAATTGTTCTGTCTTTGTTTCTATCAAATTCTGTGAGAACAATTTCAGGTATAATAAGTTCAATTTTATTTTCGCTGATTAATTGTTCTATTAAATGTAAGATACCTTCTCCCTTTGTTGACTTTGCAATATCAAGCCATACACAAGTATCAATTAATAAATTTGTCATTCGTGGTTTTGTTAAAAAATGCTCTATAACGGTCTTGTTTAACGCAAGTGGCGTGGAGTTAGGACGCGAACTTGTCGGTTTTGTTGAATTTTACTTGGTCTCTAAAATAGCACTTTTCACCAGACTGCCCGCTATTTGCTGTTAAACGATGTTGGCATTTCGTTGCGTTGCGATATTTCACGAAAATTAGAATGAGCAATCAAAGGAGATCTCTGTATTTTCATCAATTATCCCAGATATTTGATTATGCTCTTCTTGAATATCATCAATACATATATAATCAACAAAAGGATAATTAGCGTCTCTTACCGTACCAATATCATTTACCAGAAGTGTATTTAAGACTGATTCATTTTTTAAAATAAGAGTTTCTATATAATTTTCAGATATATCAAGCCATTCTAAAACTTTTAAACAATGAAAATCAAAAACCTCTGGTTCTCCTCCTTCTAAATAAGACATATCTAATCTTTTCAAAGATGGAATCTGGCAAAAATCAATAATTAAAAAACTATTTCTCAATTTAAGATCCATCATCTTATTACATCCCTCAAAATTAAATTCAACATAGTCTTTTGGGTAAGCTAATTCATCTGGTTGCACAAAATATGATGCATTATTTTCAGAGAGATCAGTTTCTATTAAATTATTGAGTCCTGATAAATTAATTTTTTCAATGTAATTAGTTTCTAAATATTTTATTTTTAAATGTGTGAGTTTTATTAGGCTTGTTAAGTCATATGAAATTTCATTTTCATTAGTATTTTCTATATAACCAGATTCTCCTCTAGTTATCTCTAATTTCTCAATATTTATAAAGTTTTCGATACCTCTAAGGTCAACAGATGTGATAATTTCTTCGTAATTAAATTTCAGTATTATACTTTTTGCTGATTCTGCTTCCATCTTTTGAATTTCTCCATCATCATTTAAATCAATATTTCTATCACCTATACCATCATCATTAGAATCAACACAATTAGTATTTAATAACGCATGTTTAAAATTAGGATCTAGAATTTCTAAATTTTCTATTTCAGGAATCACCTCCGGTTCTTGTGGAGAATTATCAGTTTCACATGAATAAATAAATGATAGAATAAATAACCCCAGAATTGCTAAATTTTTATTCATAGTGTATGTTATAATTGGTTGAATTTCTAAAGATATACATTATTCGCAATGAATGCCAACGGTCTTGTTTAACGCAAGTAGAGTGGAGTAGGTACGCAAACTTGTCGGCTTTGTTAGTTTTTACTTGGTCTCTAAAATAACTCTTTTCACTACAATACCCGCTATTTGCTGTTAGCATCCATGAAAAAGCAGTAATCGAGTATCTTTAATAATCACTATAAAAACTAAAGATATGGAAACCCGAGTTACTGCATTACCAAAGTTATTCATAGGAATTGATATTCACAAGAGAAGCTGGAAAATACATTGCAGCACCGATCTCTTTGGCGGTAAATCTTTCACGATGCCTCCAGATCCT
>NZ_APHJ01000048.1 GCF_000403785.1 Gillisia sp. CAL575 | reverse complement strand
GTTTAATTTGATAATGATAGATAGTAATTTGAAAAGTTTTAAAATAATTCCAGTTAACAGATCAATAGTCTTAAGTACATTAAAGCTATAAAATATACATTTCAACAAAACAACTCAACAAATCACAACATCGGTTAAGCGCAAATAGCGGGCAATCTGGTGAAAAGTGCTATTTTAGACATCAAGTAAAAAACAACAAAGCCGACAAGTTTGCGACCCTACTCCACGCTACTTGCCTTAACCAAGACCGTTACCTGCAAGCTTTCAAAAAAATCCAGTATGAAGAAAACTTTTTTTGTCCTCTTATTTATATTTCTGACAGTGAGCTGTAAAGAAGAAAAAACAAATTCACTAGTCATAAAAGAAGAAAACAAGTTCAACCAGGATTTGGCTAAAGAATTAGAAGAAATACGTCAAACTGACCAATTCGCCGCTGACATAGCTCGTGATGAATATGAAAAATTATCTGAACAAGAGTGGAAAACAATTCAGGATAGTCTCCACCTAGAGAATCAGAAACGCATAAAAGAAATTTCTGACCAATATGGTTTCGTAGGATATGATTTGGTGGGAGAACGTGGTTCTCAAAGTTTTTGGTTGGTCGTTCAACACGCTGATAATAATCCAGAATTTCAAAAGAATATTTTGGGAAAAATGAAAATCCAAGTTTTAAATAAAAATGCCGATCCAGTTAGTTTCGGACTTTTAACTGATAGAGTAAAATTGAATACCGGACAAAAACAAGTCTATGGAAGTCAGGTAACTTATAATTGGGAAATTTGTCAAGCAATACCAAGGGATTTAGCCGATAGTAAAAATGTAAATAAAAGAAGAAGCGAGATTGGTTTAGAACCTATTGAAGAGTATCTAAATAGAATGTCTGAAATGCATTACAAAATGAATGAAACGATTTTTAAAAAAAATGGTTTGAACGGACCTACACTTTATAAAACGGAATAATATTATAATTTTAGTAAAACGCCAGCAGGTAACATCGGTTAAGCGCAAATTGCGGGTATTCCAATGAAAAGATATATTTTAGACACCAAGTAAAAAACAACAAAGCCGACAAGTTTGAGACCCTACTCCCACTACTTGCCTTAACCAAGACCGTTGTAAATTATGGCTCAGAATGAAAAACGTAAAAAAATAACGGCAAATCTGAATTAAAAAAGCCAATCTCTCGCAATTATTACGCTGACTTTTTTAAGATTTAAGTAAAAACATAAAACACTCAATTCTGAGGTTTATGTGAAAAGTTTGAAAAGATAAAAAACGGATAAATCGGATATTTTTAAAATTATTACGCTGATTCTTACTCTGACGTAAAAAAATAAAATAGATACATTCAGGTTGTTATTCTGACTTTTACTCAAGCCTTAAAAATGGATAAATTGAATGCCTTTATAATAATTCTGATGTTTACTCAGACGTAAAAAAAGACTAAAATGATTCAGAAGAAAAGAATAGAAACTGACTCTTACTCGAATGTGAAAAATTATAATCAAGATTCAGAAAAGAAAAAAATGACTCAAAAAGAGTGACAACAAAACAACATATTCCGAGAATCGCCACAATGTACAACATCGGTTAAGCGCAAATAGCGGGCAATCTGGTAAAAAGTGTTATTTTAGACACCAAGTAAAAAACAACAAAGCCGACAAGAATCCGTCCCTACTCCACGCTACTTGCCTTAACCAAGACCGTTGGCAGCAATAATTTAGATGGATAATCGTACAATAATAAAAATCATAAATCAGATTATTTCAATTTCCGATTGTAATAAAGAGTTTTTAGATGATTCTTACGGAGCTTCAAAATCGTTTGGTATAGGAGAAACAAATATCTCTTTTAACGGAATTGAAAAGGTTTCAATTTTCCAGAAAAATTTAGATAAATTATATCAAAGTAATAAGGAAGTAGCTGCCACAATTTCCTTAAAAACCTTTGAAGAAAATTTTATAAAACTTTTACGTCAATGGAAAAATGATTCTATACCACCTAATATAGATCACTTCAACGAATTAATAAACACGTTTCTAAAATTAGAAATTAAAGAATCTGAAATTTTCTATGAATTATATGGCTTAGAAATGGAAAGTCCAAATCATAATCTAGGGCAATTTAAAATTTACAACTTTAATAAAACAGAAGAAAAATTATATATGGATTATCCACATTTATTGAAGAAAAAATTATTCTTTGATAATCGAAATTCAGATTTTTTCCTCTCCATTAAAGTTAGCGCAAGGGAAAATAGAAAGGCTGTAGAGATAGGTGATAATTATATAAAATCATTTGAAAATGTAATGAACTATATGATTGCGGACTTAAAGAATGAGAGAAATATTGGCTCATTTAATCATAGAGAATGGAGAAGTTATAATAGAATATTATTAACGGAAAAGTCAGTTGGGTTCAGTGGTAATAGAAAACTCACTTTTCCAGAAAACATTGAAGACCCTTACTTTATTGATTCTTCACAAGGAAATGACAAAATTTGGTTTTTAATCACAAAAAAGGATAAGAATGAGATTGAAAAAAGAATCTTACAATCAATAGAATGGATTGGAAAAGGCGTTTATGACAACGACTTATCGAAGTCTTTGGTTCAATTCGTTTTCGCAATTGAGGCTATGCTTAAATACGATGAGAAATCCGCAATTTCCCCTTCTATCGTAAGCCAATTGAGTGAATGGCTCGCCTTCATTATTGAGAAGGATTTTGAAAAAAGAAAAGAATTAGCAAAATACTTTAAAGATGTTTATCGTAAAAGATCTTCAATAGTTCACGGAGGAGAAAACAGTGTTGATATAAAAGATGTACAACTGGCATTAAAAACTTCAAAAAGATTAATCTATTCATTAATGGTTAAAAAACCTTTCAATTCATTCAAAAATATGAAAGAACTATTTGAGTACATTAACGAATTAAAATTTCAGTAATTACAGCTGCCAACATCGGTTAAGCGCAAATAGCGGGCATTCCAATGAAAAGTGCTATTTTAGACACTAAGTAACAAAATAACTAAGCCGACAAGAACGCGTCCCTACTCCACGCTACTTGCCTTAACCAAGACCGTTGTGGCTAATAGCCCAAAAAACAAAATTCCGTAAAGAACATAATTATAAATCAACTGATAAGAACCAATATTTCGCAACTGTTACGCTGAATTTATAAGATTGAAAAATGATTAAAAAGGAGTTCATTGACTTTTACTCGAACCTAAAGATTTGAGTTCTTATTCTAACTTTTACTCAGGATTGTTAGCCACAGAAAATTGAATGATTTTTTAAATTCAATTCGCTGAATTTACTCGGGCGTGAAGAAGTTAAATAAAAAGAGAATTAAAGAACAAAAATGGTTTAAAAGCAATTCGCTGACTTTTACTCGAACCGAAGATTTGAGTTCTTATTCTGACTTTTACTCAAGATTGTTAGCTACAAAAAATTGAATGATATTAAAGATAAACCACTGACATCACTCAAACGTGAAAAGTGTCAAAATCAATGAGATTTAAAATAATAATATTGATAAAAATTTTCCTACTCGGATAAAAGCTACTAGCCACAACATCGGTTAAGCGCAAATAGTGGGCATTCTGGTGAAAAGTGCTATTTTAGACACCAAGTAAAAATCAACAAAGCCGACAAGAACGTGTCCCTACTCCACGCTACTTGCCTTAACCAAGACCGTTGTGCAAAATTTAATACAAGATTTGAGAAATTTAAAATTATACTTTCTGACTTTACTTTTTATTTCAACTTTGAACAGTTGTAAACAAGAAGAAAATTTAAAATTGTCCAGTGAAAAAACAATTCCCCAATTCACCGAAAAACAACAAGATTCTTTAAAAGATATATATCTGAATAACGGAGCTTGGCTGACTGATGTTTATTCGCAAGATTGGCAAAACGAAATTGACAAAGGATTGAAAGTGGATTCTACAATAGCTTATTTCTGGCAACAGAAAGCTATGCCATTATTCAAACAAGGTAAATACGAGGTAGGAATGACCTTCATTGATAAGGCAGTAAAGTATAATCCTGAAAGATGGCAACGATACAGAGCATTTATAAAGTGTATATTTTCTAAGCAATATAAAGACGCAATTATTGATTTTACGGATTATCAAGAAACATATGGATACGGATTTGAAATGGATCACTCATATGATTTTTACATCGCGTTAAGTTACTTGCAACTAAGTGAATTTGGAAAAGCAGAAAAGTTGTTTGAGAAAGATTATGAGAAAACTATTGATAAAAAAGGTGAAGACTGGTTACACCATTTAGACCTCTTTTATTACGGAATTAGCAAGTACGAACTAAAAAAGTATGAAGAGGCTTTAGTACTATTTGATCAAGCCTTAGAGAGATATCCGCAATTTTCTGACGTTCAATATTACAAAACGAAAATTCTTTATAAATTAAGTAGAACAGAGGAAGCAGAAAGCGTTTATCAAAGTGCAAAGGAAAATGCTCGTAAAGGCTTCTCAATTAATGAGGACAATGTCATTTATGAAAGATATCCTTATCAAGTTAGATGGAATTAAACTTAGCACAACATCGGTTAAGCGCAAATAGCGGGCAATCTGGTGAAAAGTGTTATTTTAGACACCAAGTAAAAAAACAACTAAGCCGACAAGAACGCGTCCCTACTCCACGCTACTTGCCTTAACCAAGACCGTTGGCAAGCATTAAAAAAAACAAAAAATGAATAGAATTTACAATTTAATTTTTCTTCTAATTACAATTATTTCAACAGCACAGAATGAAGATAAATCTAAAACCCTAGAGGTAGTCGGATTCGCAAAAGTGTCAATATCTCCAGACATGGGAATTTTAAACATTAATATTAGTGAAATTGATATGCATTTTAGTCAGTCAATTACTAGACTAAATAATAAGTCAGAAGATATTGCTAACCAGCTAAAAAAGATAGGATTTGAGCAATCAGCAATTAGAACCGAAAATTTTGATGTTCGGAAAAATACGGTATATAGAAATAATAAAAATATTGATAGCGGATATATTGCAACCCAACAAATTCACCTTGAATTTAAAAATGACCAAAAAAATATTACAAAAATTCTAAACCAATTCTCAAATAGTAGTACCGAATTCAATTTAAATTTCAACTTTAAGCTCTCGGATTCATTAAAGGAAAACGTTCAAAAACAGATTATAAAACTTGCCACTGAGAATGCATTTAGTAAAGCAAAACTAATTAGCGAAGCTGCTAAAATTGATATTGAGAAAGTGTCAAAAATTAATTATGGAAACACCTATAATGCAGGTATGAGAATTTATAATAATGATCAAGGATTAAATGAAATTGTGTTAAGTGGATCGAGTTCAAAACTCAAAGGATTCACACCGAGTGATCTAGTTTATACTGACAATATTTTAGTGATATGGAATTTAAAATAACGCTAGCCAACATCGGTTAAGCGCAAATAGCGGGCATTCTGGTGAAAAGTGCTATTTTAGACACCAAGTAAAAAACAACAAAGCCGACAAGAACGCGTCCCTACTCCACGCTACTTGCCTTAACCAAGACCGTTAGCTGCAATTTAGAAGAAAATGGCTCTATTCAATAACTTAACGCAACAAATCTAAACTTATAGATTTGTAAAATGGCAGTAAAAAAACACAGGCGATTATCTTATCAAGAAAGGATCATTATCCAAACTCTTTTAGAAGAAAATAAAACCAAATCCTTCATTGCTAACAAGCTTGGAAGAACGAGATCTACCATCACCAGAGAAGTCAACAGATGGGTCACTAAACCAATTGAAAAGTATGATGCATTCTTAGCTAATTTCAACGCTAAAGATGACTATCTCAACAAGAGAAACCTGGATAAAATAAGCACACATTCCCTACTTAGATTTTTTGTCTATAAAGGACTATTATCCAACTGGACACCAGAGCAAATTTCAGGAAGACTCAAGGAAATCTATCCCAATGACCCTATCATGTCCATTTCACATGAAGCTATTTACAGACACATCTATACAAGACCTCAAGCAAGTTTGAACAAGAAACTAATCAAACTACTAGTACGCAAAAAAACAAGGCGGAGACCCAATAAAAGAAGACGTGGAGGCGGGAGTAAAATAATCAACCAAGTCAGCATTGACAGTAGACCCAAGCATATCGACCTTAGAGAAGAAGTAGGACATTGGGAAGGAGATCTCGTTATAGGAAAAAACCATAAAAGTGCTATTGGAACTATTGTAGAGCGCAAAACTAGATTCACTTTAATCCTTAAACTAACCTCTAAAAAAGCTGGGGAAGTTGCAAAAGAATTCAGTAAAATATTAAACCAATTAAATCCAATTTTCAAAAAAACGATGACCTACGATAACGGAATTGAAATGGCTAGACACGAAGAAATCACACAAAAAACTGGAATGAAAATCTACTTTGCACACCCCTATTCCTCATGGGAAAGAGGAACCAATGAAAACACCAACGGTCTCATTAGAAGATACCTTCCAAAAGGAACAGACTTCAATCAAATTGACCAAAAGAAACTGTTCTTGATTCAAGAAAAATTGAACAATAGACCACGAAAAATTATAGGCTATAAAACACCTAAAGAATTAATGAATTTTGAACTGAAGTTTGTAGCTTAGTAACATCAAAAACCAACAACGATTTGTTGCGTTACAACATTGAATCCAGCATGCAAAGTAAAGAAGAGAAAACAATTAAGATTTTTATTTCCTATAGTTGGAAACCCGTTTCAAATAAAGATAAGGTTTTAACCCTAGCAGAAAGACTTACGAATGATGGAATACACGTTATTTTAGATGATTGGGATTTAAAAGAGGGTCAAGATAAATATCATTTTATGGAACAAATGGTTAATGATCCGGAAGTCCAAAAAGTTTTACTTATTTGTAATAAAGAGTATGCTAAAAAGGCTAATCAAAAAATTGGTGGAGTTGGAATAGAAAGCTTAATAGTATCCGATGATATATATAGCGAAGCAGATCAAACAAAATTTATTCCAGTAGTTATGGAATATGAGAATGAAAAACCTTGTATACCAACATTCGTAAAATCAAGAATTTATATTGATTTAAGTAATGAAGATCATTATGAAGAAAATTATGAAAGATTAATTCGTAATATATATAATAAACCAATTTCGAAACGACCTCCGATTGGTAAGATGCCAGTTCATTTAGAAGATGATGATCCTATTTTCTTACCTACGGCACACAAAGTTGCAGCAATAAAAAATTCCTTAATTAATCAAAAAGAAAATTCAACCTTATTAATAAAGGATTACTTAAATACTTTCGTAGAAAGTTTATCATTATTTGAGATAAATTTTGAAAATATAAATGAAGAGAACTTTATCAATGAGGTTGAAAAAAGTATAGTAGAATTACAAGCCTTGAAAAATGATTTTATTGAATTCACAACATCTATTTTTAAATATTCAACTGAAGATTATGAAGAAATATTCATAGAGTTTTTTGAAAGCTTTCTTCAGTTTTATGAAGATAATGACTTGAGACTCGACTCGGGAAAATCATTGAATGATCTTAGGGTAGATAATTTCAGATTTTTCAATTATGATCTATTTCTAAACTTTTCTAATATCCTGATAAAAAATCAGAGATTTAAACTATTGGCCGCTATTGTAAAAACGGATCTAATTGTTACTCGAAAATGGAATAGAAAAGCAGAGGCTACAAATTTTGAGGAATTTCGAAAATATAACTATACACTTAACGAATTTAAAAAACAAAAATTGAACTCTAATCGTATTAGTATAGTTGCTGACTTAATTAAACAGCATTGTAAAATACCTAAGTTTGAAGATTTAATTAGAACCGATATAATTTTATATTATCTAAGACTTTTTTATCCAAGTAAAATAAGATATAACGAAAATTGGGTGCCTGAAACAAGTGCATTAGCTTCTTCTCAAATAGAAATATTCCCTAAAATAATTTCAAAAAGATATTTTAATAAAATAAAAGTACTTTTTGACGTAGATAGTGTTGAGGAGTTAAAAGAAAAAATACTATCACTCGAAGATAAAGATGATTTAAAAGGCTTTAATTATAAAGTTCCTAGATTACGTTATGCATTAAAATATGACGAATTGGCAATATATAACTAAACTGCAGCTAACATCGGTTAAGCGCAAATAGCGGGCATTCTAGTGAAAAGTGCTATTTTAGACATCAAGTAAAAAACAACAAAGCCGACAAGAACGTGTCCCTACTCCACGCCACTTGCCTTAACCAAGACCGTTGTGCATAATATTTTAAGAGTGCAAAATTGAAATCAACCAAAGATTACCGAATAATATTATCAAATTGTTAGGAAAATTAAAATTGAAAAGACTTAGTATACTATTGATTTCTCTATTGGCTTTAAACTCCTGTAAGGAAGATAAAAGTAAATCCTTACTTCAGGAAAAACCAAGTGATTCTAAACAAGATAATCGAGAGATTAATACGTTTACTTTTCCAGATACCGTATTTATAAATACAATGGTAAAAGGTGTAATTGAATATAATAGAAACTTTGGCAATACTAACGATTCAAAAATTAAGGAGCGATATATATTCTTTCATGTTGGGACAGATCAAAATTATGAAAATTTAGAAATAGAAGAATTTGATAGATTTCCAAATCGTCTGGCATTTGAAGACACAATTGGAAACGGATTAATACAATTTGAAACAGTTTTCACTAAATCTGGCTTAAATTATTTACACGGAGTTGTAAAAGATATTTATATAATTGAAACAAGTCAAATTGAGGATAGTATTTAGGTATCTAATAAGGAAACATTAATCACGAAAAGAGTATTTGTCCTTGACAAAAAAAATTGAATTTCCGTTCAGCAACATGTTTAAGTACAAAAAATACTTTGCACAACATCGGTTAAGCGCAAATAGCGGGCATTCTGGTGAAAAGTGCTATTTTAGACACCAAGTAAAAACCAACTAAGCCGACAAGAACGTGTCCCTACTCCACGCTACTTGCCTTAACCAAGACCGTT
>NZ_APHJ01000047.1 GCF_000403785.1 Gillisia sp. CAL575 | reverse complement strand
TGGGTTTAGTTACCCATTTATTGACTTCTCTGGTGATGGTAGATCGGGTTCTTCCGAGCTTCTCTGCTATGAAAGATTTAGGTCTATTTTCTTCTAAAAGAGTCTGGATAATTACCCTTTCTTGATGTGATAATCGCCGGTGTTTTTTTGGTTCCATACAACAAATCTAAAGTTATGATTTGTTGCGTTAAGTTATTGAACTCAGGAACGTGAAAAATTATTGTGCCTAACGGTCTTGGTTAAGGCAAGTAGCGTGGAGTAGGGTCACGTTCTTGTCAGCTTTGTTGTTTTTTACTTGATGTCTAAAATAGCACTTTTCAATAGATTGCCCGCTATTTGCGCTTAACCGATGTTGTGTGTAGGCGTTATCACGTTTTATCCTATACTAGCTGATTTTTCGCGATTACATTTCTCACATAAAATTTGAATATTTCTGTAAGTATTAGATCCGCCTTTTGAAAATGGAATAATATGGTCAAATTCAATTTTTTCTTGACTTCCGCAATACACGCACTTACCGCCATCTCGGTTCCAAACATTATCAAGTACCTCTTGGGGTATTTTTTCTCTCTTTAAAATATTATTAGAATTTGATAAAAGTCCTTGTTCAATTAACTCATCGGTTATTTCTACGCTAAGCTTTTTAATTCGTTCTTTTTCAATTCTTTCATTTTCTTTTTCAATTATTTCTCGTCGTAGGTTTTCTTTTAATTTCCTTTCTTCTTCAATTTTTTCTTGTTTTTTTATCTCTTCAACTTTACTAGAAATTAAAATTTCCTGATGTGGTAAAATATATGTTTTAAAATGCCTTAATCTCTCATTTCGTTCTTCATCCTTTTCAAAAAGATTATCTAATTGAGCTAAATCTGCAATGTTAACCAATCTAGCATTCTCTCCATCGAAAGGACCAATAATTCCTATCAATTCTAAATCATCAATTAATCTTCCGGCTCTATTATATCCCAATTTTAATTTTCTTTGAAGTAATGAGGCCGAACCCTGCTGAGCGATTACTATAATTTCTGCCGCTTCTTTGAATAAAGGATCAAAATTCTTTGAGCTGAAACCAATGCTTTCTTCATTTGTTATCCTAGAAATAACTTCTTGATTAATAAAACTTTCAATTTCTGATTTTGTAAGTACTACTTCTTGTTTATGAGTTTCCAAATTTGGAAATCTATCTTCATTCTTAAGCTTAGTTAGGCTTGAAATTTCATTTTCAACTTCTATAGCTCTCTCAATTTTGGACTTGTTTCGCGGTTTTAAAAAATCAAATATTCCCATTTTTTTCTTTTCTGGATTTTTCTTTAGCTTACACACAACGGTCTTGGTTAAGGCAAGTAGCGTGGAGTAGGGACGCGTTCTTGTCGGCTTAGTTATTTTGTTGCTTGGTGTCTAAAATATCACTTTTTACTCGATTGCCCGCTATTTGCGCTTAACCGATGTTGGGCTGCGTTTTTTATTTCCACCTCCTTTGATAAGGATATCTTTCATAAATGGAATTTGCCTCGTTAATTGAATATCCATTTCGCCCATTATTCTCAGCTAATTCTTCATACTTTTTAGCTTCTTCTAGTTTATTTAGTTTTCTCAAACAAATAGCTTTGTAAACTTGAACATCTGAAAACTGTGGATATCGCTCAAGAGCCATATCAAATAGTTCTATGGCTTCTTCATATTCGTTTAATTCATACTTGCTAATTCCATAATAGAATAGGTCTAAATGATGTAACCAACTTTCTCCTTTGTCCTTTATTTGGTATTCATAGTCAGTTTCAAATATCTTTTCAGCCTTTTCAAATTCATTTAGCTGTAAATATGAAAGTCCGATGTAGAAATCGAAAGAATGATCCATTACATATCCATATCCATACTTCTCTTTGTAATCCTTAAAATCAATAATTGCATCTTTATATGTTTTTGCAAAAATACATTTCGTAAACGCACGATATTCCTGCCATTTTCTACGGTCATATTTTACGGCCTTATCAATATATTCAATACCAATTTCATATTTACCTTCTTTTATCAAAGGCATCGCTTTTTGTTGCCATAGGTATGCAATAGTTGAATCTTTTTTGAGTCCTTTATCAATTTCATCTTGCCATTCTTGAGAGTCAATTCGATAATTCCAAGCTCCATTTTTTAAATGTTCATTAATAATTTTCTCTTGCTTATTTTTATCAATCTCAACCTTATCAGCAATTAAATCATCATTACTAACTTGTTTTTCTTGACAAGAAATTAGTGTCAAAAGAATAAATGACAAATTCAGAATTTTCATTTTTTTGGTTTTTTTAATGCTGCCCAACGGTCTTGGTTAAGGCAAGTAGCGTGGAGTAGGGACACGTTCTTGTCGGCTTAGTTGTCTTTTACTTGGTGTCTAAAATAGCACTTTTCATACGACTGCCCGCTATTTGAGCTTAACCGATGTTGGCAACAGTATTTTACCGAAGATTAGTTATGAAACTTAATTTATTTAAATAAGCATCTCTTAAAAGTTGAAAATAGGGTAATTTACGTTTAGTTATACTTTGATGAAAATCAATTGTTTCTTCACCAGTAAATTCATCATTATGATGTCCAATCCTAGTTGCTCTAGCATAGGCTCCATAATGACTACTTGAAGGTTGAATTTTATATGCTACTCTAATATTGTATTTTTCACTTTGGTAAATTCTATTTTCTCCAGATAAGTCGAAATTATTTTCCTCATTATCAATCAACATAATTAAATTTCCAATTCTAGCATCCCAAAAACTTTGATATGGTGAGAATTCCTTACGAGGATATCTTTCAATTGTTTTTTCTAGAGCTTTTAAAAGTTCTTCACTACCACCCATTAAATTTTCTAGTAAATCTAAAGTTCCTAAAATAGGTGTTTCTGTTGAATATATTTTAGCTCTATCATCTGTTTCTAAAGTGTAGTTTGGGAATTTATATTCTTTGTTGAGGAAGTTAACTAAAGCTCTTGTGCTTAAACAATTTGCCGTGACAAAATGATTTAAAATAAATTCTAATTCATTAGTATAGATATTTTCGTGACCAGATTGGAAATAATCCTGTATAATAGAGTGATTAGTTTTTATACTTTTGAAGAACTTCTTTAAATTTTCTACAATTATTGATGAAAAGCTATAATGAAAAATTTCCGTAGAGTAGAATTTATCTATATATCCAGAGAAGTCAATATTGCTACCATAACGACTTCGAAAAATCTCTCTAATGTTAGCTATATCACATATTAAAATTACTTTGTCAAAACCGAATTTGTTTTCTCCTTCATAATCGTAAAAATCAAAATGAGTCGAGAACACATTTAAAATCCTAAAAATATGTTCGGGATCGATACGATCTAAATCATCAATGGTTAGGACAATTTTTTTATTAGGATTATTAGACTTTACGGTTTGTACTAAATAATGAATTAATTCTGTAATACTATCCTCTTCTCTAAATGTGCCTTTTTTTAGTTTAAAAAATTCTAAGAAGCTTTTCAATTCTTTCTCATCATCAATACTCCTCTCTTTTTTAAATTGATCAATTTTCTCACCTAGTTCTATTGCTGGATTTACAATTACATTTAATCGATGATCCAACTTTGAGAGATTTTTAGTTAGGTTTTTTATAACCTCACGATAATTTTCAATTAAATAATATTGTCCTGCAAGAAAAGTACCCATTTCTACCTTTTCGAATTCTGGATTTAAACTGAAAAGTTGAAAGCCAATATCAAATTTTATTAATTCAAATATATCCTGGTTGCCGGACACAGAATAATTGACAGGATTAAGCTTTATTGATATATACTCATCTTCTTTATCTTGGAAAAATTTATTAATAAAATATGTTTTTCCTAATCCGAAAATTCCTGATAGGATGATTCTATCATTTTCTTGGGATGAGAGATGCTCGTGAAAACGACTAGATTCATTTGTGATTGAGAGTTCTTTAAAAATCATACGTCTGTTTGAATATTGTTGCCAACGGTCTTGGTTAAGCCAAGTGGCGTGGAGTAGGGACACGTTCTTGTCGGCTTTGTTGTTTCTTTCTTGGTCACTAAAATATTACTTTTTGTTGAAATACCCGCTATTTGGGCTTAACCGATGTTGTGAACTGGGGCGACTATCCGAGTGAGCCTTTATTTTTAGCGGTCTGATCAGATTTTTTTTTTTAAAAGCAATTCGATTTTGTCATTTTTCACATACGAGTAAGATCAGCTTTCTAGTTTTAAAATCATTCAATTTTTTGTTGAAAACAATATTGAGTAAAAGTCAGAATAAGAACTCAAATCTTCGGTTCGAGCAAAAGTCAGCGTAAAACTTTTAAATTATTTGTTCTTTAATTCTCATTTTCATATGACTTTTTAACGCCCGAGTAAATTCAGCGATTTAAATTTAAAAATCTTTCAATTTTTTTGTAGCTAACAATCCTGAGTAAAATTCAGAATAATGACTCGAATCTTTTGGGTTCGAGTAAGAGCCAACGAACTTCATTTTAAGAATTTTTCAATCTCATAAATTCAGCGCAACAGTTGCGAAAGATTTACGTCATTTTAAACCGAAATTATGTTCTTTATTTTTTTTGGAGCCCTTGTTTACAACGGTCTTGGTTAAGGCAAGTAGCGTGGAGTAGGGACGCGTTCTTGTCGGCTTTGTTGTTTTTTACTTGATGTCTAAAATAGCACTTTTCACCAGATTGCCCGCTATTTGCGCTTAACCGATGTTGGCACCAGTTAATTTTCTTTTTGTACTGAGCTAATTTTTTCATTCCTTCTAACGAAAAATATTCCATCAAAAACATTAAGCCATTTTCCAGGTTTGTTGTCATGACCCAAAATAATGGCATCAAAATTTTGATTTTTCATTTCAGGATATGATTTTCTTAGTGCAGAAAAGTCTATAAAACCAAAGTCAATATTTTTGTGTTCTATTGCCTTTTCAAGCGAGCCCTCTGGTGCGATTATTTCATTTGGTTCTTGATTAAGAAGTGCACTTTCGCCACCCGCAGATGTGAAAGCAATACTGTATAATGAATTTCCATATTTTTTATGTAAATGTTCTCCTAGAAGTGTATAACCATTGTATAAAATGGAATCCTCTTTCTTATATCTGACATCCTTTATTTTTTTTGCTCCATGAAAATTTGCTGTCCAAACTATTATTTTTGCATTTGGATTCCGCGTTTTGTGCCAGAATAAATTTTCTGCCATTTGTTTATCACGTAAATTATTATAAATGGGGAAGTTTATTTCACCTTCATAAAGCCATCTGTTTTTAAATAGGACTGCATATTTTGCTGCATTTTTAATGCTATTTAATACAATGTCTTTTTCAGTGTTTTTCGGATTTCCAGCTTTTGACTGTCTTTCAATTTCATCAATAATTGAAGTCAAATATTGGGAGTAGAAATCAATATCTATTTCAGTAATATCGTCTGTCTTAGATAAACCAATATTGTAATTGATTTTCTTTAGTCTAAGCCATTGATTAAACTCAATATTTTCATAATTTTTCTCTAAAAAACTTTTTAGGTAATCAATGAAGGAATCGGGGTCACGATTAACAAAATATGAATAGCTTTCCAAACCTATAAAGTTTAAATCATTATTTAATATTGCGCTATTAAGCATATCCATTTGTTCTTGAGCATACCATGTCAAAAGTGAATTCTTGCTTAAGGATTTAGACAAACTATCTAAAGGTGTATGATTATTTAAAATCTCCATATCTAAAAACCCTCGACCTTCAAACGCAATAGTATTAAATCCTTGTTCTTCTATTAGATATTTTAAAAGTTGTGATTTAAGCTCAAGAGTTCTTCCATCTCCATGTTGCGACTCCCCTAATATTACGATATCCTTATTTTTAACAACGTTTCCAATAGGTTCAAATGCTTCCTCGGAATTTAGGTTTATAGGTACAATTTGATTTGCTATTTTCTTTTCAATTGGAGTGCATCCAATAATTAATAAACATATAAAACATTTGATATATTTCATTTTTATTTTATTCTGAAACTTGATTGAAGCACTATTTTTAATTGGTGCCAACGGTCTTGGTTAAGGCAAGTAGCGTGGAGTAGGGACGCGGTCTTGTCGGATTTGTTATTTTATACTTGGTGTCTAAAATAGTACTTTTCACCAGAATGCCCGCTATTTGCGCTTAACCGATGTTGTAAATAGTTTTTACTACCTCAATCATCAATTGTCACTTTAAACCCTCCATTTTTGAAAATTAGTTTGTTGACATTGTTTTCAGGATTACTCCATTCCTGGAGGAGTGACAATTCAAAATTCCCTTTTAAAATATTTTGTTCAGAATTGTATTCTGTAATAGTTATTTGGGAAGATGAACTTGCATCTAATGTATACAAACTGGTCATTACATC
>NZ_APHJ01000046.1 GCF_000403785.1 Gillisia sp. CAL575 | reverse complement strand
CCTTCCAAAAGGAACAGACTTCAATAAAATTGATCAAAAACAACTACAGATAATACAGGACAAACTAAACAATAGACCTCGTAAAATTCTAGGGTACAATACACCTCAAGAAATGATGGATCTTGAACTAAAAAAATTATATTTGAATACTTAACTTTTTATAACGCTTTGTTGCGTTGAATCCTTGAATCCAGCATTTCAAGAAAATAAATAATTATGAAACAAATAATCATCTTATTGATTTTATCAGGCTTTATTTTTAGTTGTAATGAAAAAACTATCTCTGAATCAGATAAAAAACAAATCATATCTGAACTGAATTATATTTATAATGTAGACCAAGAATATGCAGGTATTCCTCCTGAGAAATTAAATGAAAAATACGGTCCACAAAAAGCTTGGGAAGTATTTGAAAAGATTAGGGATAGTGTTAGTTTAGAAAATCAGTTGCGAATAAAAAAGTTATATGATAAATATGGCTATTTGGGATATAATGAAATTGGAGAGGAAGAATCTCATAAATTTTGGATTACAATTCAACACGCAGACAATGACGTTGAGTTTCAACAAAAAATGCTTAAAGAACTAAAGAAAGAAATTTCCAAAGACAATGCCAGTAAAGAAAATTACGCAATGCTTGAGGATAGAGTAAACATCAATTTGAATAAAAAACAAAGATTTGGAACTCAAGTAACTTATAATAACTATGGACAAGCTGTACCCAAAAATGGACTAATTGATTCAACAAATATTGAAAAAATTAGAAAAGAATTTAATTTACCTTCTTTTAAAGAATATTACAATCGTATGACTACAAGTCATTTTAAAATGAACCAAAAAGCGCTTATCAATTCAGGAATTAACGAACCTAAGTTATACAAGTAACTGCATACAACATCGGTTAAGTGCCAATAGCGGGCTTAGTCGAAAAAGTGTATTTTAGATCCCAAGTAAAAAACAACTAAGCTGACAAGAACGTGTCCTTACTCCACGCTACTTGCCTTAACCAAGACCGTTAGCTCCAATTAATCAGAAAAATTTTGCATTAATGAAACTATTAATCACACTACTAATTACTCTACTCTCATCTAATATATATGCTTGTGAATGTGCTTTGCAGAGTACAATGCAAAAAACAGAATCATCCGATTTTGTGGGACGAGTAAAGATTAAAAAAATTGAAAGAGACTTAATAAATCAAGAATATTTAAATCTAACTGTAGAAGTATTAGACATTTTTAAAGGAGATTTTAATAATGATCTTAAAATACTTACAAACAATAGTATGTGTAATATATATACACCTAAAGGAACTGAATGGCTTATTTATGCTACAATTGATAAGAATAATAATTTGAGCTTTGGATATTGCTCAGGATCAATTCAAATAGACAGAAATTTTGATTCAGATAAATATCCCAATGCTGAGAAAAATTATAAAAACTCAATTAAAAGAAAGTTGGGATTACTTCAATTTTTGGATGAGAATGAAATTATTACAAAAAGTAATCCTTCTATCAGTTCAATTTTATCAAGTGATTGTTTAGATAGTATAAAAGGATTTAAAGGTAAATTAGCTGAATTTGCTATTTATGAAGTTACAATAGATAAAAATTTCTCTGTTGAGAACATTGCACCAATTAAGAAATTTAGTAATTCAAAATTGAGTTCTCAAGTTGATAATTGTATAAAAAATATAACTTTTAGAATACGTAACGAAAGAGAAAACCTAAAGGAAAAAACGAAAAAGATAATCCCTATATTCTACTATGAAAAGGAAAAAGATAACCCAAGTTTTATTAGTAGTTGGGATTTATAAATTAACTGGAGCTAACATCGGTTAAGCGCAAATAGCGGGCATTCTGGTGAAAAGTGCTATTTTAGACATCAAGTAACAAACAACTAAGCCGACAAGGACGCGTCCCTACTCCACGCTACTTGCCTTAACCAAGACCGTTGTAAAGCAGTGTTCAGAAAGAAAAACTCAAAAAAATAACCGAAAATCTGAATGAAAAAACATAAACCACTCAACTCTGAGCTTTATATGAAAAGTTTACAAAGATGAAAAATGGAAAAATTGGATTGTCTTAAAATCAGTTCGCTGACTTTTACTCGGACGGGGAAAAGTAAAATGAAAAATAAAAACTAAGAAAAAATGATTTTAAAAGCTGTGTGCTGACTTTCACTCGGACGTGAAAAATGACAAATTTGACTAAGAACAAAAATAATTTTTGACTTAAGAAATCAAGAACTGATTCTCACTCAGACTCAAAAAAATCAAGATCCAGAAAAGGACAAAAACAAAAAAAGTCAGACAACAAAACAACATATTTCGAAGTAAACACCGCTATACAACATCGGTTAAGCGCAAATAGCGGGCAATATGCTAAAAAGTGTTATTTTAGAGACCAAGTAACAAACAACTAAACCGACAAAAACGTGTCCCTACTCCACGCCACTTGCCTTAACCAAGACCGTTGTGGCTAATAGCCCCAAAAACAAAATTCAGTAAAGAACTTAATTGATAAAGAACTGATAAGAACCAGTTTTTCGCAACTGTTGCGCTGAATTTAAAAGATTGAAAAATGATTAAAATGTAGTTCGTTGATTTTTACTCAAACCTAAAAGATTTGAGTTCTTATTCTGACTTTTACTCAGGATTGTTAGCTACAAAAAATTGAATGATTTTAAAGATAAATCACTGAATTTACTTGGGAGTGAAAAAGTCAAATGAAAATGAGATTTAAAGAACAAAATTGATTTAAATACAAGTCGCTGACTTTTAATAGAACCGAAGATTTGAGTTCTTATTCCGACATTTATTCAGGATTGTTAGCTACAAACAATTGAATGATTTTAAAGATAAATCACTGACATCACTCAGACGTAAAAAGTGACAATATTGATAAAAAAAAATCTTACTCGGATAAAAGCTACTAGCCACAACATCGGTTAAGCCCAAATAGCGGGTATTTCAACAAAAAGTAATATTTTAGTGACCAAGTAAAAAACAACAAAGCCGACAAGAACGTGTCCCTACTCCACGCCACTTGGCTTAACCAAGACCGTTGTATGTAATTTTTAAACAAACCTACAAATCCTTCAGAACAATGCTTTTAGCACATTTCCAAAATAGATCAATTCCACCGACTAAAAATATTATCGCTAAATGTCCATTATGCAGTTCAAAAGTTAATGCAAAATGTGGTGAAATAAACATTCATCATTGGGCTCATAATAAAAATGAAGGTTGTGATAGTTGGAGTGAGCCAGAAACCTATTGGCATAAGTCCTGGAAAGAAAGTTTTCCAATTCACAATAGAGAAGTCGTAATTGAAAAATTTGGTAAAAAACATTTCGCAGACTTATATACTAAAGAAAAAATCGTAATCGAATTACAAAATTCAAGTATTAGTTCAGAAACAATTAGAGAAAGAGAAAAATTTTATGGTGAAAAATTATTGTGGGTAATAAATGGAGGGAAATATAGAGAGCATATAAGAATTCACCAAAATGAGGAGATTAATAGAATTCTTCTTAAAAGAAATCCAAAAAACTTATACAGTGAAATATTCTTAAGTAATGATAATATCGACGAATTTTTAAATACTTCTGATGAATTTAGATTTAGCTGGAGATACCCAATAAGATCTTGGTTAAAATCAAAAAGACCAGTTTTTTTGGATATAAATGAAAATTTTATGCTTTGGTTCACAACAGGCATTGGAACTGATTATGGAACATTTAAAGTGTATCCAAAAAATCTTTTTTTCAAAAAATATAAAGGCGATTATTTCAAATATCAAAAATTAAATAATCAAAAACGATTGTTTAACTACAAAGAGTTTGTAAAAATAATCTATGATACATCGTGGGGTTTTGATAGAGAATTAAAAACTTATAATTATCCTCCTTACCTCTCACTTAAAGTTTATAATAACCTTACTAAAAAAACTTGTTTACATAAGGTTAGGTGGAAAGAACTTTTGATACCAAATGGTAACAGTAAAGGGTTATTCTTTTTATTCTGTATTAATTTAAAAAATCCAGATATTATTGGTTTATACGCAGATTATGCAGAAAATATGAGTATAAGAAAGAATGTTTTAGAAAGGATTGAGAAAGATAATGTCAATTCATTTTATCATATTGATAATAACTGGAGAATAGATTATATCGCATCTATTCCATTGAATAAATTTGACACAGAATATTTTGCTAACTCATTGTTGAATTTTTATTTAAAAAATATTCGTGAAAGGATAATAGATAATAACAAATTGGAAATAATAAAAACTACACACAACATCGGTTAAGCGCAAATAGCGGGCATTTGAGTCAAAAGTGTTATTTTAGAGACCAAGTAAAAAACAACAAAGCCGACAAGAACGCGTCCCTACTCCACGCTACTTGCCTTAACCAAGACCGTTAGGCATAAGCAAAGTCGAACATAAATAGTATTTTAGATGAAAAATAAATAATTGGAAACTCAGATTTATACAACCCGAAAACTTGAAAAATTAGTTCATAAATATCTATCAGAGGAAAATAGCAATGAAAATAATTATTTAGGAAAGTGGAGCGCGAATATATTTTATGTTAACCATAAAAAATGCTGGATACTCATCAATAAATTGACTAAATATATATTAGTTCTAAGCGATATAAAACAGGGTGACTTAAATGATATTTCCAAAATATTTACAGAAACCTTTTATAGCCAATTAATTTATGACGGAATAATTGTGGAATATGATTTCATTGAAAAAATAGTTGGGAAAGTAGAATTACACAAAACTGATAATGATAGAAGCGCGAATGGTTCTCTAAATAATTGTCTATTATATTTTGACGATTGGAAACACCAATACGTGAATTTTGAAAATATGCCATTTAGAGATTTAAATGGAAGATTGAATAGTTCTCCAAACAAAATGTTGAACTGGAAATATCCTAAAGAAGCCATGGATAAATTATTAAGCGCCTATGCCTAACATCGGTTAAGCGCAAATAGCAGGCATTCGAGTGAAAAGTGTTATTTTAGAGACCAAGTAAAAAACAACAAAGCCGACAAAAACGTGTCCCTACTCCACGCTACTTGCCTTAACCAAGACCGTTGTAGCTAATTTTTTTAAGAATGAAAATACTTATCATTTTATCCTTTCTGTTTTTCAGTATAAATATTTTTGGGCAAAATGTTCAAATAGACACGTTGAAAATTATTTTGAGTGAGAGAATTAACGATCTAAATTCCACTCAAATGAATTATCCTATAATTAGAACAGGCGATAAAAAGATTGATTCATTAATTAATTATGATTTAAAAAATAAAGTGACGCTTAATGAAATGCCTACCAGCAGTATTGATTCCACAATAAATGAATGGGCTTCATATGGTGTAGTTTCATTTGACTTTGATGTAAATTATAATAAGAATGGAATTCTATCATTGAAAATTAACGGAGAAGGTTGCGGAGCATATTGCGAAACCTGGAGTAATTACTACAATTACTCTACTATAAATGGTAAAGCTTTAAAGCTTTCAGATATCCTTGAACTTGAATATCTCAAAGAGGATATATACTCCCGAAAATCAGAACAATATAAAAAAAATAGAAAAGAATTAAAACAACAGCTTGAAGTTGATGAAGGTCTAGATTTAAGAACTTATAATTTCATCTTAGAAAGATATAACGAATGCGATAGCTCTTTTCAAATTGATGAATTTGCACTCTTCAATGATCGTATTGAAATAATTGAAAATTGTTATATGATTCACGCATTAAGGGCAGCAATGCCGTTTATAAATATTCAATATAAATTATCCGATATTAAGGAATATTTGATAATAAAAAACTAGCAACAACATCGGTTAAGCGCAAATAGCGGGCAATTAGATGAAAAGTGCTATTTTAGACACCAAGTAAAAATCAACTAAGCCGACAAGAACGCGTCCCTACTCCACGCTACTTGCCTTAACCAAGACCGTTGTGCAAAATTCTACAAGATGAATGACAAAGAACTAAATTCTGAATTAAATCATCCTCTTTATAAAACTGATTCAAACGAATCTTGAAAATAATTGATAATCGAATATAAGATTTAACTTAAGTCAGAATAATTATAAGAAATGAAAAATATTATATTTCTATTAGTCCTAATCATAATAGTTACTGCGAGTTGTAATTATTCAAATGAAGAAAAAATCAATCTTGAAAATCAAATAACCACCGAAAGAAATAAAGCAGATAGTCTTCAAAAAATTATTGACACTTTACGGACAAAATTCATATTTGATAATTTGACAATTCTTCATGTTCCGAATAGAAATCAACCAATAGAAGACGGAAAAAAATATACTGGAAAAATTTATTTTGTTGCATTCAATAAAGAGGATCGAATTCTTTTTTCAGATAAACTTGTATTTAAAAATCCAGATACAATTTCAAAAATTGACTATGGTGGATTTGAATACAAAACGGTTGGAAAAAAAGGAGAAAATAACTTTTATTTTAAAGCTCTAATTAATAACAGTACATCTTTAAATTCTAGAACAGGTACTTTTGATGGAATCCAAATGAGTGATAAGATAATTAGTGAATGAGAACTTTGCACAACATCGGTTAAGCGCAAATAGCGGGCAATTTGGTGAAAAGTGTTATTTTAGAGACCAAGAAAAAAACAACTAAGCCGACAAGAACGTGTACCTAATCCACGCTACTTGCCTTAACCAAGACCGTTGTAAACAAGGGCTCCAAAAAAAATAAGAACAAATTCAGGTCTATATTGACAGCCAATCTTTCGCAACTGTTGCGATAAATTTATAAGATTGAAAATGCTTTAAATGAAGTTTGTTGGTTTTTACTCGAACCCAAAAGATTTGAGTCATTATTCTGAATTTTACTCAGGAATGTTAGCTACAAAAAATTGAATGATTTTAAAATTTAAGTCGCTGAAGTTTCTCGGGCGTGAAAAAGTTTTATGAAAATGAAATTTAAAGAACAAAAATAATTTAAAAGCTTATCGCTGACTTTTGCTCGAACCGAAGATTTGAGTTCTTATTCTGACTTTTACTCAGGAATGTTAGCTACAAGAAATTGAATGATTTTAAAATTATAAAGCTAACCTTACATGTATGTGAAAAATGACAAAATCGAATTGCTTTAAAAACAAAAAATCTGATCAGACCGCTAGAAATATCGGCTCACTCAGATAGTCGCCCCAGTTCACAACATCGGTTAAACCCAAATAGCGGGTATTTCAACAAAAAGTAATATTTTAGTGACCAAGAAACAAACAACAAAGCCGACAAGAACGTGTCCCTACTCCACGCCACTTGGCTTAACCAAGACCGTTGGCACCCATTTAAAATGATTCGAACAAAAATTGAAATATCAAATAATCAGATTAATATAGTGACAGGATATTTCAAGAAAGAACTTGAAATTGATCACGTGTTTCATTTTAATCAAGCTAATCCAATTATTAAAGTTTCAGAAAATGGGATTTTAAAAAGGGAATATTTATTTGAAACTTTGAAAATTAATCCAGACTTAACTGACCAATTTTTTCATTCTACAATAAGAGTTTTAAAGAATTCTGCAATTATGATAGATGGAATAATTTCAAATAATTTGGAAACCTTTCCGAATATAAATGATGAGAATTGTGAAGCTCTAAGATTACAGCCATTCTATCTTTCAAATAAAGAAAATAAAAATTTAGAATTGAAAGGAAGCGGACTTTTTGAAAGAGGTTTACATTTTTCTGGGACTGTAACTTCTTCAAATGTTCGAAATATTTGTATTTGCGATAATTGTAAAAAAAGCTTTTCAATTCAACATTTTCATGCAGGTTTTTCAGAAATGCAATATTTCTATTCTACAGATAGTAAAGAAACCCTTGCTATAAAATATGGGGAAATTGAAAACTTACCTACTCAATTACAACAAGAAACAGATATTGAGGTGTTAGAAAAAATTGAAAGTCAACTTCCTAAACCGACAAATGGAGATGGGCACTTTAAATTTTATAATTCATTCCGTTGTCCTCACTGCAATTCAAAATTCATTGATTTCGAAAATAATAAAAAATTAAGGTCTACTGAATATTATGGCAATTATCATATTAATCAGGAAATAAAATATTTAGAAAATTGATAAAAAAAACGGGAGCCAACATCGGTTAAGCGCAAATAGCGGGCAATCGAGTGAAAAGTATTATTTTAGAGACCAAGTAAAAATTAACTAAGCCGACAAGTTCGCGTCCCTACTCCACGCCACTTGCCTTAACCAAGACCGTTGTGCATAATGTTTTAACCGAAATGAGAACTTCAATAAATCCTACAGAACAGAATATTTCTGAAATTGAAAATTGGTTATTAGAAGAGTATAATAATCAAAAAGAAGGTTTCATTACGAATTGGGAAATGATTCCTGAAGCCTTTAAAGAAAATAGAATTAGCATTATTACAGAAAATGATAAAGCAATAGCATTTGCAGTTTTTCGAATTTATGATGAAATGGCGGTAATTGACATTGCAGAAATAGAACCAATTGAACGTGGAAAAGGAATTGCGAGAAAATTCATAAATGAGACTTTAGATATTTTAAAGTCAAAAGGTGTGATTGTCGTTAAACTATTTTGTTCTCCCGAAAAATCAGAAGGTTTTTGGAAAAAGTGTGGATTTCAAAGATTTGAATTTCCCAATAATTCCCAAATTAATATGTACAAAACTCTTGTAGAAGTCTTGAATCCATCAAAAAATTCTATAAAACCTAACCATGACAAATTAAAATTGTGGGATTGTGAACCTCATTTAACCGACCGAAATGAACCAAAATGGATTTGGGAATTAGAATATAAAAATGATAATAAAACACTTGTGAAACCAATAATATATCCAGCCTATTACGACTGGCAGATTGAATTAGAAAGCGAGAATAAAATAATTACTGATAAAGTAAAATATTTTCCAATTGATATTTCTCACAATGGAACATTTATGATCATAAACAAAATTGAGAACACAAAACACTAAGCACAACATCGGTTAAGCGCAAATAGCGGGCAATCGTATGAAAAGTACTATTTTAGACATCAAGTAAAAACAACAAAGCCGACAAGAACGCGTCCCTACTCCACGCCACTTGCCTTAACCAAGACCGTTAGCTTTTATTAAATTCGAACTAAGAACAAACGCACTAAATAATTTTTAGTTAAATTTGAAATATGAAATTAATTGAGAATCATAAAGAAAAATTGAACCGACTTTGTAACACTTACCATGTGGACAAAATGTACCTTTTTGGTTCAGCTCTGAATTCTAACTTTTCAGACAAGAGCGATATTGATTTCTTGGTTAAATTCAAATCTTTCGACATTGCTGAATACTTCGATAACTATATGAATTTCAAAGAAAATTTAAAAAATTTGCTTGGAAGAGATATAGATCTGCTTGAAGAGCAAACATTAAAAAATCCAATTTTGATTAATTCTATTAATAAAACAAAAGAATTAATTTATGGATGAAAGAATTCTAAAATGGTTATTTGATGTTAAGATAGCCATCAATGAAATCGAAAGTTATTTTGAGAATTCAGAAAAAGACTTTTTCAAGTACCGAGAAAATTTGATGCTCAAGCGAGCAGTTGAAAGAGATTTAGAAATTATCGGAGAAGCTGTTAATCGGATAATTACAAAAGATTCAAACTTTGAATCTAAAATCACAAATGCAAAATCTATTATCGGACTCAGGAATCAAGTGATTCATGCATATGATAGTATTTCAGATGAAAATATTTGGTC
>NZ_APHJ01000045.1 GCF_000403785.1 Gillisia sp. CAL575 | reverse complement strand
TCTTTTTAAGTTGTTTTGTTCTTTTCTGAATCTTGATTTATTTTGAGTCTGAGTGAGAATCAGTTTTTAAATTATAAATTCAAAAGCATTTTTGTTCTTAGTCAAATTTGTCATTTTTCTCGTTTGAGTAAAAGTCAGCGCACAGCTTTTAAAATCATTTTCTTTAGTTTCTATTTTTCATTTTACTTTTTCCCGTCAGAGTAAAAGTCAGCGTACTGATCGGAAGAGTATGGTTTTTTACTTTTTTCATCTTTCCGAATTCCGTTGACTAAAATCAGAATTTAGTGCTTTTATTGTATTCCAAAATCTTGAAATAGTCAGCGTAAAAGTTGCGAAAGATGTTTGATGTCAATCAAAATTTTAACGATATTCTTTACGAGATTTTCTTTCTGAGCAATGTTTTACAACGGTCTTGGTTAAGGCAAGTGGCGTGGAGTAGGGACACGTTCTTGTCGGCTTTGTTGTTTGTTACTTGGTCTCTAAAATATCACTTTTTGTTTGAATGCCCGCTATTTGCGCTTAACCGATGTTGGCATTAGTTTTTTATTTCAGTTTGGTTTTCATCTGTAAATGGCTAAAAATCAGTTGGCTTAAAACTAATGGAATAAACAATAATAGCTTTGAGTCAAATCCTTTCAGAATTATAAATGTAATTACTATTCCAATTACTATAATTAAAATCAAAAGATTAACTCGATAAGCTATTGTCAACCAACCGCGTTCTTTCCAAACATCCCAACTATCTTTCGGCCTTACACTTGTCTCTTTCTTCAACAAATTAAGAAATTTTATAGAGTCCGTATTTCTCGATTTTATTCCGCCAAGTTCTATTTCAAAGTCTTTTGTTTTTAATTTTCGCAGATATATTCCTTGTTCAACTATTATAGATTTGATTTCTTCAATTCCGATTGAGTTATATTCTCTAAAGTTGAATATTGGTTTTTTATTCCATTTGAAGTTCAGCTGCTTATTTTCTAAAGTTATTTTTATTTGTCCAAATGAGAAATAGTATAATAATGTTATTATAAACACTAAAATTAATATCGGCACTATAATCTTGAGGAAAGTCAGTTCCATTTTAGCAGACAAAAACAAACAAAATGGAAAGGCAACTGCCATAATTAGAATAGACAGTGAAATCCTATTTTGTTTAATAACTTTTATTCTAAATTCTGTCATTTCTCAAATTAATGCCAACGGTCTTGGTTAAGGCAAGTAGCGTGGAGTAGGGACACGTTCTTGTCGGCTTAGTTGTTTTTTTTCTTGGTCTCTAAAATAACACTTTTCACCAGATTGCCCGCTATTTGCGCTTAACCGATGTTGGCAGCTGTTTATTAGGTTATACTCAGTTTTAGAAGCTCCTCGTTCCAATCTCCAATTATATAAGTAATGTATAATTTTGAGTCCTCATAAATCATATCCTTTTCGTGCGGATGCTTTTCTGCATATTCTAAACATGATCCAACTATACCGTTCATATTAAAAAAATTCTTTGTCCAATTTAAAACAAAGTAATTATCATTTGGATCTTTTACCGCTGTTGGAGCAAATCCATTTCTTAATTCTTTTGCATTCGCGGATTTCTTCCTGATAATTTTATTTAATGCGAAATTAGACCTCTGGATATATTTTATGTCGTTGACCGAAAACACCTTTTCGTAGTCAGTTGAATTTAAAAATGGTGGTAAATTTTGAAATCTTATTAAACAAAAATCTATTTCTTCATCATTATTTAATACACATTTGCAAGGAAATTCAATTTGATTTTTATCTCCATAAAAATTTGCCGGTGTAGCTCCGATTTCCTTAAGAAATGTAAAAATACTTGTATTCAATTCATGTTTTTTGGAAGACCACTCTAATAATTTATTCAACCCATCTTTTTCAACAGAATAAAGTGAATCGAAATCTTGATGATCATACCATGCAGTTGCACAAACTGAACATCTGTAAATATTAGTAGTTTTAAATTCTGCTATTTTAGTATTCTCAAATAAAAACTTTCTTTTTAAATCAGATTTATTATATGTCAGGTAAATACGACCATCGCAATTCGGACAATTTTGTTCTTTCTTCATTTTTTCTTAAATAGCTGCCAACGGTCTTGGTTAAGGCAAGTAGCGTGGAGTAGGGACACGTTCTTGTCGGCTTAGTTGTTTTTTACTTGGTGTCTAAAATAGCACTTTTCACTCAATTGCCCGCTATTTGCGCTTAACCGATGTTGTGCATAGTATTTTTATTTAAATTGAGTTTTTTTAGTCCTCATTAGCGCTTTATTTCTTGTATCCTGGTCATTAAGTGATAAATAATGGATTGCTAAAATCAATTGTATGTTTGGGTCTTTTAAATCAAATGAATTTCTGTCTTTGAGAATTTCTCTGTAATCAAAATCAAATCCACCATAGTCGCCAAATGCTTTTATTCGTTCTGCATACTTTGCAATTCTAGCGTTGCTTTTTCCAAAATCCGCTAAAAAATTCTGATATTTTCCTGTAGCTACTGCGGAAAGATTTTTCGCTTTTGTTCCGCTTGGATTGAAAGTCGCATTACTAAACATCCAAATCTCATTAAAAGTTGTTTTAGAAATTTGATCATATAAATCTTTTTGCTGCTCAAAATTTATATTTGTCCAAAATCCACTTCCATTTGCTTTTAAATAATCGTGCGGAATTCTTTTATAACACTTTCTGAAATCAGATTCTGTATTGAAGCAAATTTGTTCTTTAAAGAATTCAGTTATTTTATTTAAGTCTTTAACCTGATTTGGAGTAAAATTATTTCTTATTTCCGCTGTTGAATATTGACTTTTACACGAAGTGATTAAAAGAATTATTATAATTATTAGGATTTTTTTCATTCTGAAATATTATGCACAACGGTCTTGGTTAAGGCAAGTAGCGTGGAGTAGGGACACGTTCTTGTCGGCTAAGTTATTTTTTACTTGATGTCTAAAATAGCACTTTTCACCAGAATGCCCGCTATTTGCGCTTAACCGATGTTGTGCCCAGTTAAATTAGATATCGAGTTTTGTTTTTATCTCCTACTTTTTTGAAAAAATTTAGTTCGACTCCTTTTTTCAAATCGCGGCTGGCAGTAGCTGCAGAAATATCTTTAAACACTTCCATATAATCTTTTCTTGTAAATTCTCTTTTGTTGAGAGACAAGAAATATTCAAGTCGATCTTTTTCAGTCAATGTGCGACTATTGAAGTCTAATAATTCATCTAATGATTTATCAATTACACCGAGCATATATTCAATAAAACATGTTGAATTGCCAGACTTGTCACTTTGCGATAAAGCTTTATAGTATTTTTCTTGGTCTTTGCTTATTAAAGTTTCAAAGGGTAAATATTCAAAAACGGGATATTTTTCCATTAAAATTAATGTTTGCCACAATCTACCCATTCTACCATTTCCATCTAAAAACGGATGAATAAATTCCATTTCATAGTGAAAGACGCAACTTTTGATCAATTCTATTTCTTCTGAGGATTTTAGATAGCCAAATAGATCTTTCATTAAAAACGGAACATTTTCATGAGGGGGAGCATAGTGTTCAACTTGTGAACCTTTCATTATCCCCACTCCTTGTCTTCTGTATTTTCCAGCACCTTCAATTAGGGTCTCCATTAAATGTTTATGACATTCTAAAAATGATTTTTCATTAAATGGGTTATAATTTTCTAAATGTTCATAAATCTCAATTGCGTTCAAAACTTCCTTAACGTCTTTCTTTGGGCCAATTATTCTCTTATTTTCAAGCAATGCAGTGATCTGTTCTTCAGTCAAAGTGTTACCCTCAATTTTTAAAGAGGAATGAATTGTCTTTATTCTATTTTCCTTCCTTAGTTTGGGAGAGGGTTTATTGAGATAGTTTGCATTTATAGCTCCAACTTTCTCAGAAATTGAAGTTATAAATCTTAAAATACTAGGTGTTATATCGTAAGGTGGTTTCATTTGATACTATCATTTGATATTATCAAAGGTAACATCATTTGATTATTATTCGAAGGAAAAATGTTAATTTTTAATTGGGCACAACGGTCTTGTTTAACGCAAGTGGCGTGGAGTAAGGACGCGAACTTGTCGGCTTTGTTGTTTCTTACTTGGTCTCTAAAAAAGCACTTTTCACCACAATACCCGCTATTTGCTGTTAGCATCCATGAAAAAGCAGTAATCGAGTATCTTTAATAATCACTATAAAAACTAAAGATATGGAAACCCGAGTTACTGCATTACCAAAGTTATTCATAGGAATTGATATTCACAAGAGAAGCTGGAAAATACATTGCAGCACCGATCTCTTTGGCGGTAAATCTTTCACGATGCCTCCAGATCCT
>NZ_APHJ01000044.1 GCF_000403785.1 Gillisia sp. CAL575 | reverse complement strand
TGGCAGCTGCCAATCTTATAGAACGAGGAGATCGTGTATTGGTTATTTCTACAGGATATTTTGGACAACGGTTTAAAGATATCTTGGATCGTTATGGTGCAAATACGACTATTCTAGAAGCTCCGTTAGGCGAAGTTGTGACTCTAGAAGCCATTGAAAAAGAACTCAAAACCGGAAATTTTAAAGCCTTAACTATTACACATGTAGATACTTCCACTGGAATATTGGTAGACCCAGAACCAATAGCAAAATTGGCACAGAAATACAACACCTTAAGTATTTTAGATGGCGTCTGCTCGGTTGCCGGAGAAGAGGTTAATCAGGAAAAATGGGGGCTTGACATTGTTTTAACTGCATCTCAAAAAGCCATTGGTGTACCTCCAGGACTAGCACTTTTAATAGCTTCTGAAAAAGCAATGGAAGTTTGGAAAAACAGAAAGACTCCAGTTGGTAATTATTATGCAGATTGGACTAATTGGTTACCTATAATGAAAGCCTACGAAGAAAGAAGACCCTCGTATTTTGGAACTCCACCCGTTAATTTAATTGTTGCACTTGAGACAAGCCTGAAGATAATCTGTAAGGAAGGGATACTTGCAAGAGTAAAACGTCATCAAGAGTTGGCAAGGGCGTTTAGAGCTGGAATATCCTCATTAAATCTAGAGATATTACCAAAGACCAGTCAAATAGCAGCGAATACACTTACAGCTATTTACTATCCAAAAGGGATTGATGGTTCAGCACTACTTTCAAAAATAGCTAGTAAGGATATTATCGTTGCAGGAGGTTTACTTTCAAAAATAAAAACTACCTATTTTAGGATTGGCCATATGGGTTCAGTTTCTTCAAATGATTTATTTGCAGTGTTAGGTGCCTTAGAACATGCTTTACTAGAACTAGGATATAACATGGATCCTGGAATAAGTTTACAAGCTTTTCAAAAAGAACTATTAAAAGCTGGAATAAAATAAAACTGAAAGTTATTCTGGTGAGAATTAGATTGGAAAGATGGTTATATAAGTGCAATTATATGTTTCAACTATCCCTTTACAGATCTAAATGAATATTCCAATTCAAGCTTATAATTTAGAGCGCTAGGATCAAATGATCCTTGACTTTGACTCATTCGTCTCTATTCAAATTTCTCATATAACCATAGATAAATTTAAGAGTAGATTAATTTATTAGAAATTATATTCCTTTAGATTAATTATTCTTTTAGGTGGACTTTTTCAAATATCTGCCGGCGATATTTAGCTTTATTGTTGAAAAATATTTATTGACTTATATATTCTTCTGAAATCGGGCTTATTGGTTTAAGTTTGTTGAAGAAGTCACCTGGATAACTTAAATAATTTTGAGATAAATTTAATTTATGAAATATTTCAGTAAAGCAGAAGCATCTTCAAAAAATAATGCTTCAATAAAAATTAAGGATTCAGAAATAAGTTTTGGAACTATTCCAGAATCAGCTGATAGTTTACCTAATCCAGCTGAATTATTTTTAGGTTCAATTTCAGCCTGCATTCTTAAAAATGTGGAACGCTTTTCAGACTTAATGAAGTTTGAATACTCTCATGCTGAAATTTCAATAAGCGCTACACGTTTGGAAACACCTCCAAGAATGGACGAAATAAATTATAAATTGAAAATTTATAGTCAAGATGAGAATCTGAATGTAGCATTACTTAAAAAAAACATAGAAAAATTTGGAACTATATTTAATACGGTGAAGCAATCTTGCTCTATTACTGGTGAAATCAAGATAGATTCTGAATAGAAACTTCAACCTAGCTAACTTTACTAATACCCCAAGTAAAAAGAATTCTAAAGATTAGCATATAAAACATAAATCCGGACCTCTATCCTACTCACTCTAAATCAAATATCAATCAATAATACTGTAACATCTTCTTGTTTTCATTTTAAAGAATTGAGCAAACTCTGGCAATGAGCTTACAGAATATCGATCCGTACTCTTTGCTTTAAATTTGATTTATCTAGCTATACAGATTTGTGCATCAATTCTTATCCGCATCAAAGCACCTTTCTTTAAATAAATCGGTAGATACGAAGGGAAAATCTAGATCCACCTTCTATATATTTAGTAATTTTGCAGCTATGAATAAAATTGATATTCGCACGGTAAATGTAGTGCAATATGTACAGCCATTAAGAGAAGGTGGCTCACTGCCAGCCATAGTTAAGGCCGATGATGATTTTCTCTATGTAATTAAATTTAGAGGTGCCGGGCAAGGAAAAAAAGCACTTATAGCTGAGTTTATTGGTGGAGAACTTGCACGATCTATTGGCTTAAATGTTCCTGAATTAGTTTTCATGAATCTTGATGATTCATTTAGTAAGACAGAACCAGATGAAGAGATCCAAGACTTACTTAAATTTAGTGTTGGTTTAAATCTTGGTTTACATTTCTTATCAGGTTCTATAACATTTGATCCTTTAGTAAGCGAAGTAGATTCATTATCTGCATCAAAAGTGGTTCTATTAGATAGTATTATTAGCAATATAGACCGAACTGCCAAAAATACCAATTTACTTCACTGGAATAAAGAGCTTTGGATTATAGATAATGGCGCAAGTTTTTATTTCCATCATGATTGGAAAACATGGGAAAATCACCTTAACAGAACTTTTCCTCTAATAAAAGACCATGTTCTATTGCAAAAAGCAACTCAGTTAGAAGAGGCATCAAAAGAGGTTCTACAGTTCATTAATCAGGATAAAATTAAAGAAATTATCTCAGGCATTCCAGAAGATTGGCTCTTAAGCGAATCTGATACAATGACTAGCAATGAAATGAGAGAAGCCTATATTCAGTTTTTAAAAACTCGTCTTTCTAAAATAGATTTACTAATTAAAGAAGCTGAAGATGCAAGATAGATATACATTTGAATATGCTATAATTAGGATTGTACCCAAGGTAGAACGCGAAGAGTTCTTTAACGTCGGAGTCATTCTGTTTTGCAAAAGGAAAAAATTTATTGGTATTAAATACCACATCAATCCAGATAAACTAAAAGCTTTCTCCCCAGATTTAGAATTAGATTTCTTTGAAGATTATTTAAAGGCATGGGAATTAGTATGTCTTGGTGAACCTGCTGGAGGAAAAATAGGAGCTATGGAATTATCAGATCGATTTAGATGGTTAAGCGCCTGCAGAAGTACCATCATTCAAAGTTCCAAAACACATCCAGGCTTGAGCAGTGATCCGCAAAAAACATTAGAAGAAATCTTTGAAAAACAGGTGCTCTAAAAATAAAATGAGTTTATGCTAAACCATTACTTAGCCCAGTTTTATTCTAAGAGTTTTTGAATTTCATAAACTTCAATAAGACCTAATAACATTATTTATATTCTATTTAAAAGTTGACAATTTAAAAAAATGTAAAATCCTGAAGGGAGGAGATGAATAAATAATATATCTAAACATTAGTTTTTTTCTTGCTTAGTTATTTTAGAAGAGTGTTAGATACAAGTTAAAAGAACCCTCTATCACCTTAAAAAATTCTAATTAGTGTATATTATCACCCTATACAAAGTTGAAATTATGGAAGACAATAAAATGCTTAATTATATTAAAGATGTAATAGAAAATATGCCAAACGGCTGGCTTAATCTTACTACACATCGTTTAGATATATATGATGAAAAATTGGCCAAAACTCAATTCTTAGACCAATTCGAAAATTTATATAAAAGCAACAACTCTACTACCTCTGCCTTAAATAGACTACCTACTGCTTATGATTATATTAGATTAGGTCATCCCTTATCCTGTATTCTGGAATGGGGAATTGCTAATCTAAATATGCAAGACGCAAATAACGTGATAAGTTTTTCATCCAAGACGGTTCCTGTTTTAGCAATCCTTAGAAAAAATTTATTAGATAATAAAAACACCCAAATAATTTATACAGGTGAACTACCTACATCTTTTAATGCAGATGTAGTGAAAGATGTATATGGCTATAAATTTGAACTTAAGAAAGTTGAAGATGCAACAGCTATTTCTAAATTTGATGGCAGTACTATTTTTATTTCACATCAAAATGAAATTGGCAATATAGAGCTTTCAGAAAATATTGACTTTTTTATCAGCCTACATGCTCAACTTGGAAGTATTTTAGTAGTTAATGGTGAACAAAATGAAAGTTATATTTCAGAAATTCAGCATGTAAGACGAAGGGAAACCATTGCAATGACACCTGCCAATTCTCTAACTGCCTTAAAGTTGCTAGTAGATCAATCTTCTTTGAAGGAAGATATAAGTAATATCGAAACAAATAAAACAAGTGTCTTAGATTCCATAAAAAAAATTACTGGTACAGACACAAATCCTCTAGTTGCCTCTAGCGGACTATCTATACAATACGCCATTATGATGGGGCTTATAGATGATGCTTTAGAAAATCATAAAGGAAAGGCTATCAAATTTATTGTTCCACCAAACTGCTATGGTGGTACAAATGACCAAGCAAGGCGAGTTGCTACGTGCAGGGATAATGTTGAAGTAGTGGATTTACCAGTAGATGGTGATAATGAAATGGTGCAAAGTATTGATAGTATTTTGGACAAAATTGCCAATGAAGATGCAGTCCCATATATAATTGCTGAAATTCCAACCAACCCTAGAGTTGAGGTTCCCAATCTTTTGGATCTAAAGGCAGTGCTTAGTAAAAAACGTAATACTGCTAATGGTGAAACTGCTATAGATCCAGTTTTTATTTTAGACCAAACTTTTTGTCCTAATATTCACTTTTTAGGTGAAGGCAAAATTCTCTCTACCGTTAGAACCATTTCTTATGCCAGTGGGTCTAAATTTCCAAGTGGCGGAAAATGTACTGCAGGATATTGCGTAGGAAATAATAAAACTGAAGCTTTGATGCAAAAAATTAAGTTGCACCTAAGTCTTTGTGATAATGAAGCTACAAGTCTTCAATATGAGATATTAGCAAAACAATTGCCATCAATGAATCAAAGAATTGTTGATGCATATAAGAATTCACGTGAATTCGTGAGTTTTATAAAGAAGAATTTACCAGAGGCAAAAATCAATTTTGTTTCAGAAGAATTGGCACAAGAAGGCTTTACTCCCTCCGTTTTTTCTTTAGATCTTCCTACTAAAGGAAATACCGCTGAAGAAAAAGAAGCTCACAAAAGGGAGTTGAATCTTAAGCTGATCAATCTAATGATCACAGAAATTCCGAATGAAAGTAAATTTTGTGTGAGCTACGGGCAGTTAAAGGGTTGTTATTGGACGATTCCGGCAACATCTACTCAAGGGACAACCAAAGAAGGTGATAAAGATTATATTGTTCGTGCATCTCTTTCTCCAGATTTGGATCTCGAGCTTCATAAAAAAATCTTTTCTAAATTTGTTGACCAAATTTAAGACTATCACTAACTAAAGAATAGTTTAAAAAAAGATCTAATATTTCTAACTCACTAAATAAAAATTAAATAAGATGGCATCAGGATTTTTTGCGCTATTAGACGACATTGCAGTTCTTATGGATGATGTAGCCGTAATGGGCAAGGTGGCAACAAAGAAAACAGCGGGAATTTTAGCAGACGATTTAGCTGTTAATGCAGATAAAGCTTCGGGTTTTGTTTCCTCAAGAGAAATTCCAGTTCTATGGAAAATAACCAAGGGCTCTTTTTTGAATAAATTAATTATTCTACCAATAGCTTTTCTACTGAGCGCCTACTTTCCTGCTGCAATAATACCTATTTTATTATTTGGAGGCGTGTATCTGGCCTATGAAGGGGCAGAGAAAATTTATGAGTACTTATTTCATAAAAATGAAACTAAAGCCAAAGAGGAAATTATAGAAATGACCCCAGACGAAGTTTTAGAATTTGAAAAGACAAAGATAAAATCTGCTATTATTGTAGATTTCATTTTATCAATAGAAATTGTAATAATAGCTTTAGGAACGGTCGTGAATGAACCAATTACTATGCAAATAATCGTAGTTACAATAGTAGCAATTCTGGCAACCGTTGGAGTTTATGGTTTGGTTGCATTATTGGTGAGAATGGACGATGTTGGATTTAAATTAATAGCTGCAAGCAAGGGAAAAGCAAGTTTTTCAAAAAGTCTTGGTACAGGTTTAGTCAAAACCTTACCATTTTTAATTAGAGCTTTGGGTATAATAGGAACTCTCGCAATGATTCTGGTTGCAGGAGGAATATTTAATCATAATGTACATTTTGTCCATGAACTTGTCTCCTCATTACCTAGCATTTTAGGTGATTTTATAGTTGGTTTACTTGTAGGTATCGCGGCTTTAATTCTGGTAAAAATATTTTTGATGATTAAAGGAGTAAAAAAATAATAACATATATAAAAGAGTCGTAATATTCTCTAAGAATGTTACGACTCTTTAAAATTATCTCTTATAAAAAGGAAGATATTAATTTATCCCTTAGTTATTTCAAAACTTATCTCGGAAGCATTTGTTTAGAAAGCTGGATGATCTCTACAAGCTTATCAACTATTTCCATAGATTTTTCTTCTTGCAGAAAATGACGTGAGCTTAATTCGTGAACTTCGGATAGGCCAGCGACTTGTTTAATCTCCTGTCCATATTCCTTAAGTGTTAAGAATGGATCATCTACTCCCCAAACTGCCTGTACTGGAAATTTCACGTCTTGTACTGCTTTATAACACAATTTCCTGAATTCTTCTGTATCGTCAAAATTTCTCATCAGCTTTAAAAAAGCATCCCCTCCATCCTTAAGTTTCAAAATATCAATATGTGCGTTGATTTCATTTTTAGGAATTTTAGAATTGTCATTTACCCCCATTTTATTAAACATTATTTGCCAAGTAGGATGCTGTAGGCTTGCCAACTCTATTTCTCCCAATACAGAGTTTTCAAAAGGACGCATAGGCCATGGTTTTTTAAAATTCACAACATCTATCCAAGTATTTAATATGGTGATAGACAATATTTTGTCCAAATTCTGGGCAGCCAGCGCGAAACCAACAGGACCACCAACATCATGAATTAACAAGTGATATTTCTCCAATCCAAGTTGTTCTGCTGCGTCTGCAGTAAACTTAGCAAAAGATGAAAAAGAATAATCAAAATCCTCTGGTCTATCAGAAAGTCCTAATCCAGGAAAATCTATAGCCACTCCTCTAAAACCTTTTTCCGCTAAGGAGGGAACAATTTTACGGTATAAAAAAGAAGAGGTCGGTACTCCATGTAAACAAAGAACAGCCTCTCCACTTCCTTGATCGAGTGCAAAACATCTCATGCCATTAACCTCAATATATTTCCCAGAAGCTTCATGCTTCTCTATAATCGTATCGATAGAAATTTTCTCGCTCATAATATTTAATTTTATTTTAAAATTAATAAATATAAATCCCCTAGATAAAAATTTGGCTTCAATTTGACTTTAAATATCAGCACATTATGATGCTTTTAAGATTTAGATCTGTCAAATTAAAATTTATCTTTTCTATAACTATAACAAATTTATCAATTAGATATCTTTAATATTTAATGCCTAAAATTTATCATGGATAAAAAAAATATTGCAATTATAGGTTCTGGAGCAACAGCGATCTACTTACTTAAGCATATAAATGATCATTTAGATACTTTTAAAAGTTTCATCCATGAGATCAGCATTTTTGAGAAAGGAATACATATGGGAATGGGTATGCCTTATAATCCTGAAACAACAGATAAATTTAATCTTGCTAATATTTCTTCGGAAGAGATTCCAGATTTACCAAAGACTTTTGGAAATTGGCTAAGGGAACAAGGACCTGAAAAGCTAGCATCTTGGAATATTAAAGATTTTCCAATAGAAGATTCCAAAGTATATAGCCGCATATCTTTAGGAGCATATTTTCATGAACAATATAAAACCCTCATACATCAGTTAGCCGAAAATGGCATCAAAGTTTATCAAATTAACGAGGAAGAAGTAAGCGATATCAAGTCTGATGATGAAAGCAAACGAATTTATGTTCAAACTCTTAAGGGAGGTACGAGAGATTTTGATAAGGTAATAATCGCCACGGGACATCACTGGTTTGAAGCAGATAATGAGAAAATTGGATATTACTCTTCCCCTTGGCCTATTCATAAATTATTACCGAAATCTGGAGAGTTTTATAATTACCCCATAGGAACACTAGGCGCATCGCTTAGTGCTTTTGATGTGGTTAGTTCTCTCGCCCATAGACATGGCTCATTTATTGAAAAAGAGAATGAACTGCGCTATGAACTTAATCCAGATGCTCAGGGATTTAAGATGATAATGCACTCTGCGGAAGGTTGGCTACCTCATTTACAGTACGAACAGGAGTATCCTATGCGGGAAATTTACCGACATACGAGTCGGGAAGAAATGCTCTCTCTTATTGAAGAAGATGGATTTTTAAGAATACATACATTTTTTGACAAGGTCTGCAGAGAAGCATTAATACGATCTTTTGAAAAGGATAAAATGCCTGAAATGGTTTATAAGCTTAAACATGATAAAATCAATTTTAAAGAATTTGTTCAAATCATGTCAGAAGATCATGAATATTCAGATTCTTTTGAAGGTATGCGCAAAGAAAGGCTAGCAGCACGAGAATCTATAAATAACAATGAACCTACCTATTGGAAAGAAACATTAGATGATCTTATGTATTGCCTAAATTTTCATGCAGAGCTATTACCTGCCGAAGATCATTTATTTTTCCGAAGAGAAGTAATGACATTTCTTATGAATGTAATTGCAGCACTTCCCTTATCATCAGCCAATATCCTTTTAGCACTCTATGATGCGAATTGTATAGATTTAGTTTCAGGTAAAGTTGAAGTAATCGACGATAGCAGAAACAATGAAAGTACATTAATTGAAATTGAAAAACCAGATGGTACAAAGGAAAGAATAGATTATAAACTGTTCGTTAATTGTGCTGGTCAAAAAAATATTGAGCTAGAACAATTTCCATTTCCTTCCCTTGTTAAAGATGGAAAGGTTAGAAAAGCCAGAGCTAAATTTGAGGATTTAATAGACTTTAATAAACTTCCAAAAAGTATTGATAAAGACTTAGTCTTTGAAGAAAAAAACGAGCTTTCACTTTACACAGGTGGTGTAGATATTGATGCCGCTTACAGGTTAATAGATAAATATGGTAATCCAAACGATAGTATCTACGACATTAGCTTTACCCACACATCTGGCTGCAGACCATATTCTTATGGATTACAGGCATGCAGCGCAACAAGTAAGATCTTAACAGAGGTTTGGCTGTCTTCCATTTTAGAAAATGCTGAAATCAATGTTGAAATTGAAAAGATCACCGAAGTCTATGATGAGAATGAAATTTAATGTCAACTCGAATTATTGAAAAAATTTAGACTAGAAAGGACTCTCGATCTATTGCTAACATTTATTTCTTATCATAAAACACCTAATTATTAATATCAACAATTAAAAATATAAAAATGGCTTCCAAGAAAATTTTAATGATTCTTACCTCACATGAAGATCTGGTGAATACAGATTCTAAGACTGGTTTATGGATTGGAGAATTTACAGATCCATACTACGAATTTATTGACGCAGGGCATCAAGTTTCTCTTGCAAGTCCTAAGGGCGGTAAACCTCCCATTGATCCAATGAGTGAATTGACAGAACATATAACAGGTTCTAACAGAAGATTTCAGGATGATACTATAGCGCAAAATGCTTTGAATACAACTATGAAATTGGAGGGAATTTCATCTTCAAACTATGATGCGGTATTCTTTCCTGGAGGACATGGACCAATGTTCGATTTAGCTTCAAATGAGCTGAGTGGAAAGTTGATTTTAGATTTTATCTCTAGCGGAAAACCTGTTGCTTCAGTATGTCATGGCCCAGCTGCCTTAATTAAAGCCGCGGAACTCAATCCTTCAATATTAGAAGGAAAACGAGTAACTGGATTTTCTAATACCGAAGAAAAATTAGCATTAAAATTTAATAATATTCCTTATACATTAGAAGACCGCTTGAAGGAATTGGGTGCAGAATATCATACTGGAACCGTTCCATTTATTTCACACACAGAGATTGATGGCTTATTGATTACAGGCCAAAATCCATTGTCTGCAGGACCAGCAGCAAAAGCTTTATTAGATTTTTGGAAATAAAAAATATACAGCTGAATATGGATATCGCACAATGTGTATGAGTTTGTCAGGCAGATAATTCACTTTAAAATCTTATGTGTTTTATATAAAGAGAATATTTTCTTTGCTTAAAATATTGGCTAAGGAATTAACTATTCTAGTAGTATCATAATTGTTTTTCTGTATTACCAAATGTCCTAAAACATCATTATAATTTGATATAGGTACAGATTTGTCTATATATCCATATCCTTCATATATTCCATTTAGCTCGTAAACGAAGGCATCTTCAGAATTATTTCTGCCTTTCAGTTTATAGATTTTCCTAGACTTTTTACTTCGGAACTGCTCAAAGGCAACTTGAAATCTTTTGTTATAATCCTCAATTGATTCTCCGCCAGAACAAACACAATCACTAAACTTTTTCGTGAAATTACTACAGGGACCTTTCACTTTTTCTAAACCACAGTATTTTCTACATAAATTATATTTTGAACAAAAATCTGCTAAGGAGGCAATTACAGACTTTCTATTGAAATATTTTTCTGGTAAGCTATCTTCAAATTCTTTTCTTGTGATCTTTATTTTAGATATTCCTTTTGCAGTAATATCCAAAGTAATTATAAAGGGATCTGGATCTAAAATCTGTTGTGAATTAAAACTTGGTTTTAAGCTTTTTATATTGTCAGTTTCTACAAGTTGAGCAATAATATCATTACCAGTATAGATCACATCAATATCCGCAACTTGTGAATAGTCAATATTATTTTGTGTAGTTGTTTTAGAAAAATGACTTTGTAATCGTTTTCGGATATTTTTCCCTTTCCCTACATAAATTACCTCATTTTCTTTATTCAAGAAAAAATAAACACCAGCATTTTTTTTATACTTTGATAAATCATGAGTATAAGGATTAATATCTGTAGACTTATACTCTTCTAACTGATTGCTTTGCTGATTACTATATTTATACATTACATCTAAGAAGACTTCAGCATATTCTACGCTATTCAGTGGATGCCGCACAGAAATTAATTCTTTTATCTGTTCTAAATTCTTATTCCCTTCCTTTCCTGAAGGCCATAAAATTGTAGGCTTCAGATTAAAATTATAGCCTATAGTTCTAAACTGAGATTTTAGTAAATCGAATTGAAATTTTTCAGTAAAAATTAATTTTTGATCTCGAAACAGATCAATTAACTCATCTGCAGAATTACAAAATGGTTCACTGGCTAATAGTTCCAAACGGTCTAAATTATTAAGCGAATAGATCTTTTTAGGAATAGATTGTTCCGGTCTTATATTAAACACCCTAAAACCCTCAATAAGCTCTTCAGAATAAAGAACTATACGGAAAGGAATCTTTGCCCTTAGCCCAAGTGTTATATATTGAATATAGATAAATATCATTTCGTCAAAAATAGGAAATTTTCCGCATATTGGAAATATTCCTAATTACCTAATAAATCATTATCTTTACAAAAAAAGAAATTGGAGAATCATATTCTTAACGAGAAACAGAAAAAAGCTGTTGAATTCGATGGTCAACATCTTTTGGTACTTGCCGGTGCGGGAACTGGGAAAACCAGATGTATTGTTGGTAGAGCAGCCTACTTGATTGATCAAGGCACAGCACCCGAAAAAATACAGATTCTCACGTTTACCAAGAGGTCTGCTAATGAAATTGTGGAGCGTGTAAAATCTTCGCTTTCAGATAATCAGGCACAGAGTTTAAATGGATCTACATTTCACTCGTGGTGTAATCAATTAATTGTACGTTATCCTAATTTATTTGGTGCTTCAAATTATACCGTGATAGATCCAGATGACCAACTTAGTGTGATGAAGATGGTATGCGGAGATCAGATTATCGAGTATAAAGGAATACGCATAAAACCTCAGCAGTTAATCGATATCTATTCTTACGGAAGAAACACCCGTCAAAATCTTACTAACTCCATCCGCGAAAAGGTTTTTAAAGGTAAGACTGATGAAGAAACAAACGATGAAATAGATATTATAAGGCCTAAGGTTGAAGTACTACTAAGAGCTTATCAAATAAAAAAAGGAGATGGGAGATATTTGGATTATGATGACCTTCTATTAATAGTTGCAAATAGATTAAGAAATGATGAAGAGGCAAGAACGATCCTTTCACATCAGGTTAAGCATTTATTAATTGACGAATTTCAGGATACCAACCCGTTACAATGGTTTTTACTTGAACCCTTTTTGCAAATTGCTAAATTCTATTGTGTTGGCGATGATGCACAGTCTATTTATTCTTTCCGTGGTGCCGATTATAAAAATGTCCATTTATTTAAAGAACGAGTTCCAGAATCTCAGGTGTTGATCCTAGATAATAATTACAGATCTACACAAGAAATTTTGGATCTTTCTAACTGGCTGTTAGATGAATCCAGTTTAGATTATAAGAAAAAATTAATAGCTACACGAGGAGAAGGCATTAAACCAAAATTAATAAATGTTGCAAGCCAGTGGGAAGAGGCTAATTTTATTGCTGAAAATATTCTGGAAAATTTTACAGAAAATAATAAGAACTTTATTGATCATTTGATCCTTTCAAAATCTACTTATTATACCAAACCATTACAAGCAGTTTTTATTCAGAAAAAGATCCCTTACGTGACTTATGGGGGAAGAAAGTTTATGGAAGCTGCTCATATTAAAGATGTGATTTCGGCGCTTAGAGTTGTAAATAATGTTTATGATGAAATTGGATGGATGCGATTTCTAACCTTTTGGGATGGGATTGGAGAAATAAAAGCTGGAAAATACATCTCTAAAATCTTAGAATTTAAAGATCCTTTAGAGTGCGCACAGAATCTGGAAGATGCCATTGGAGGTCCTGATGGAGAAAAAATAGCAGACATCTACAATACAATCTTCCTAAATTCTGGAAACGTAAAAAAAGCTATCCAAGAAACATATTCCAAAATGGAAATGCCTTTGGCTTTTAAATATCGAAAAGATTGGGAAGAGAAAAGAAAATCTGATTTCCCGGTACTTGAAATGCTCGGTGATAATTATTCCACTATTGGCCAGATGATTTCTGAAGGTATCCTTGAAAACGCAAAGCAATTGAATGGAGAACCTGTGCTAGAGGGTTCTCAGTTAAATGATAGCGAGATTAAAGATCATGTAATAATATCTACCGTACATTCAGCAAAAGGTTTAGAATCTGATGTGTGTTATGTATTAAACGTATCTCCAAAGGTTTATCCAAGCGCATGGAACCTTCATAGCGAGGAAAGTATTGAAGAAGATAGACGCGTCTTATATGTAGCCTTAACAAGAGCTAAGAACGAATTATATATTACTCGCGATACAAATTCAATAAACACGGTGAATAATTCTGAAAATTCTTCTGATGCTTCTTCTAAATATTTTCTAGAGAAGTTACCAGCTAAGCTTATAGAACAAATTGTCAATCCCTTTAGCATTATTAAACCAAGAGATATTCTTACGCCCAATAAGATAGATCTTTCTGCTGGAATGGATTTTTCTTAAGAAAAACAATTATTTGATTCACCAAAATAGTTAAACTTTAATTAGAAGATTCAATACTAATCTTGTCAAAGCATCTGCACGACTAACAACTGAAATTATAACATAATTGGAGCACTTCAAGGATGTTTTAAAAATGAATACATTTTGACAAATACTGGAAGGAAAGCCTATTCTTCCTACTGTTTAGTGAATATAGAAGAATTAAGGATTTAAAACTTCTTCTTTTTCTTCTTCATTTTATTTAGCCAGATGATAGTACCGGTTATTGGTAAACTAGTTGCTATTAAACATGCCAAGAAGTACAGTATTTTTGAAAAGGTTCCAAAGATCGAACCTGTATGAATAGGTTTAATAAGTGAAGTAATTTGAACGTTCAGAGGTTTATCACTAAATATTTCCTTTTTAATCAGGCTACCATCTCGGTCTAGAACCAAAACATCAGAAGTTACGGGAGACCAGTTTTTATCATTATATTTCCTTATGTAATAAACTCCATCTTTATTTAATGGTAGGGATATATTTGTATCTCCCTGATAGTTAAGTTCGGTAACAGAAATATCATAAATGCCCTTAACAGAAAATACTTTAGAATTTTTTAAATGTGTTTTAATTTCGGGTTCCCCTCGTCCTCCAAAGATTTCCGAGCCCAAAATTTTACTACCCGCATCACGATACCAATCAAAAGACCAACACAGTCCGGTAAGGATCATTATTACTAAAAAAATGGAAGAATAAAACCCAAGTGTATTGTGAAGATCATGATTTATTCTT
>NZ_APHJ01000043.1 GCF_000403785.1 Gillisia sp. CAL575 | reverse complement strand
TGCAAAATTGAAATCAACCAAAGATTACCGAATAATATTATCAAATTGTTAGGAAAATTAAAATTGAAAAGACTTAGTATACTATTGATTTCTCTATTGGCTTTAAACTCCTGTAAGGAAGATAAAAGTAAATCCTTACTTCAGGAAAAACCAAGTGATTCTAAACAAGATAATCGAGAGATTAATACGTTTACTTTTCCAGATACCGTATTTATAAATACAATGGTAAAAGGTGTAATTGAATATAATAGAAACTTTGGCAATACTAACGATTCAAAAATTAAGGAGCGATATATATTCTTTCATGTTGGGACAGATCAAAATTATGAAAATTTAGAAATAGAAGAATTTGATAGATTTCCAAATCGTCTGGCATTTGAAGACACAATTGGAAACGGATTAATACAATTTGAAACAGTTTTCACTAAATCTGGCTTAAATTATTTACACGGAGTTGTAAAAGATATTTATATAATTGAAACAAGTCAAATTGAGGATAGTATTTAGGTATCTAATAAGGAAACATTAATCACGAAAAGAGTATTTGTCCTTGACAAAAAAAATTGAATTTCCGTTCAGCAACATGTTTAAGTACAAAAAATACTTTGCACAACATCGGTTAAGCGCAAATAGCGGGCATTCTGGTGAAAAGTGCTATTTTAGACACCAAGTAAAAACCAACTAAGCCGACAAGAACGTGTCCCTACTCCACGCTACTTGCCTTAACCAAGACCGTTACCAACTATTCAAAAATGTGTACTTTCCTGAAATAGGTTGACTAAAAATTAAACCTTTTAGCACTATACCTAATGAAAGAACAAAATGAACACTGTCGAAAAATTAAATCAAAACAAATAAATAGAATTTAGAATTGTTGAATATTTAAAATAACAAAAAGCATACAAAAAAACTCAAATAATATCAATATAACACACAGTCGCAATATTTCAGGATTAAAAATATTTTAGAGTGCTATATTTGCCAAAATTTTAAAGGTGAAGCTTAAAGAAAGACGCAAATTAATAACGTATTTAAATATTTTAGATCAACCTATTAGATTTAATCCTTTCGTCTTTAGTCGAACTTTTTTATTATGGGCAATACTAGGATTGATAAGTGGGGTTATAGCAGGATTATATTGGATTGTTCTTGAATTTTTAACCCATAAAATTGCGGTATTTGAAGGTTGGCAAGTTATTCCTGTAATGTCTTTATGTGGACTTTTCGCAGGCTTAATAATACATTTTATTGGTGATCCAGGAGAGATTCATTTAATGGTAGATAACATTAAATTCAACAAAGGAAAACTGGATCCTAAGAATAATCCTTCCATGATTTTGTCATCCTTACTATGTGTTGCATCTGGAGGAAGTCTTGGTCCTGAAGCTCCTTTAGTGCAAATAACAGGTTCTACAGGCACTTGGCTTGGAAAAATATTTAGACTTAAAGGGGAAGAATTGAGGTCTTTAAGTATAGCAGGAATGGCATCTGGATTTACGGCTTTATTTGGTGCACCTCTAGGCGGAAGTTTATTTTCGTTAGAAATTTTACATCATAAACATTCTCTTGAATATTATAAAGCAATTATTCCTGCGTTAGTTGCAAGTAGTTTTAGCTATGTAATTTTTGCCTTAATAGTTCACCTTGGACTTGGTGCTGTTTGGGAATTATCTACTTATGAATACTCTGGAATATTTGATTTTGGAAGTGCAATTCTTTTTGCAATAGTCTCTACTACTATCGGATGGGGATTTATTTACTGTGTCAAATTTTTCAAATCCCTATTTGAAAAACGACCAATTCCAATCTATATTAAAACATTAATTGGTGGAATTTTATTAGGAATTATATCCTACTATTTCCCTCTGACAAGATATTTTGGTCATCACGAGATAAATGAACTGCTGACAAATGATCTGGACCTAAACCTCTTAATTTTACTTTTAATATTTAAAATAGTTGCTATTTCAATTACAGTAACTTCAGGTTGGAGAGGTGGTTTTATTATTCCCTTATTCTTTGTGGGAGCAATATTAGGTTTGATTATTCATCAATTATTCCCAAGTACAAATTTAACTTTGGCTATCATAAGTTGTATGGCAGCAATTAATGTCTGCGTTACTCGAACACCAATGAGCACAACTATTTTATTGGCAACTCTAACTGGGTTTTCCTATTTTATCCCAATTTTATTCGCAAGTTTAACAGGTTACTTCTTAGCTCCAAAAATTCCATTTATAAGTTCACAAATGGGAAAGGGAGAGAATCTAAACCAGAACATCGGTTAAACATTAAAAGTGGGAAACTATTAAAGTCGATATTTTCATAATCAAGTAAAACAAAACTGACAATCGCATTGAAAATTTTCAGTATTCCCCTTGAGGGTGAAGAACCGTCATTGCAAATAAATTGAGAGGCGATGCTTTAAGAAAAAAATTAGAAGAACTTATACTTATCAACTAAACCCATCTATGTTAATTAGAGCTGCATTTCTAATTTATATGTTTTTTCTATACTTACTGAGTAAAAAATCCTTTATAATTTTATCCCTCCATTAAGACTTTAAATGAAAAGAAGAAATTTTAAATTATGAATTTCTGAAAATATATCGGTTTTTTGTGTCTAATTAACCATTGTATAAAAGTCTTCTAATCCTTTTCTTATAATGGGAGTATACATCAGGATGAGCAATGAGAAATCGAAAATGAGGAAAAATGTGGAGACAGGTTGGAGTATTTGCCAGGAATGTCAAGGACTGGGAAAAAAGAGTCGAAGGCTTCGCAAGAAGGTGCGATTACGATATCAGAAGGCTCTAGATCAATATAAAAAAACGGGCGGTGATGAAATGGCTCCTATTCGTCCGAAACGTCATCTCGATCCATGTTTGAACTGTGATGGATCTGGATTGATTCGATCTAGTAGCACTCCAATTGCAGATAGCGAAAATTTCCCACATGTTGCAATTGTAGGCGGAGGTATAGGAGGAGTTGCTCTGGCAGTAGCTTGTTTGCACCGTGGAATCCCATTTACTCTTTATGAGAAAGATAGTGGTTTTAATACCAGATCTCAAGGCTACGGACTCACCTTGCAACAAGCAAGTAATGCGATTAAAGGATTGGGTATTTTAAGCTTAGATGAAGGAGTGATTTCAACAAGACATGTAGTACACACTATAGAAGGAAAAGTGCTTGGTGAGTGGGGAGTTAGAAAATGGTTACAGTCAGATTTAAAAACTATAACCAAACGCACAAATGTACATATCGCAAGGCAGTCTTTGCGATTAGCCTTACTAGAACAACTCGGCGGACATGAGGCGGTGCAATGGGGTCATCAACTAGTAGATTTTAAAGAAAATGAGGAAGAAGGGATTGATCTAAGCTTTCAATTAGATGGGAAAATGAAAATTGCCAAGGCAGATCTCGTTGTAGGCGCCGATGGTATACGTAGCTCGGTACGCAGCTTGCTGATTGGTGATGACCTAACCCCGCTTAGATATTTGGATTGTATTGTGATTCTAGGAATTTGTCCATTGGACGCGCTAGGAGAACTTGATGATTCCTTGCTCGATTCGGCGACAGTGTTTCAAACCGCAAATGGTAACGAAAGAATTTATATGATGCCGTATTCGTCAGATGCTGTGATGTGGCAACTTAGCTTCCCTATGGCAGAAAATGAAGCAAAAGCTTTAAGTCTTCAGGGACCTAAAGTTCTAAAAGAAGAAGCCTGCCGTAGAACTCAGTGGCACGATCCTATTCCACAGATCCTAGCAGCAACTCTGGAAACTCAAATTTCTGGCTATCCCGTATACGACCGAGAACTGCTCGATTCAGAATTATTGAGAAAGGCTGGCAAGGTGACTCTGCTTGGAGATGCCGCTCACCCAATGAGCCCATTTAAAGGACAGGGAGCTAATCAAGCCCTGTTGGATGCTCTAGCACTAGCTCGAGGAATATCAATAGGATGTAGACCTTTATCTCAATGGAGAAAAACTGGGATAAGGGATAGTGTTTTAACCAATTTTGAAACTACAATGTTAGAACGTAGTGCTACCAAAGTGAAAGATTCAGCAGAGGCTGCTAAGTTTTTGCATTCAGAAATTGTACTATATGAAGGTAATGAGCCTAGAGGACGCTGTCTAAAGAAAAAAGATAAATAATAAAGAACCTAGAAAATTTCAACTGGATTTTAGATAAAAAAGATATAATCTCAATATTCGAAAAGAGTTAAAGTTGATTCAGTTTCTATTCAAAACCAAGCCTAAGATCCTTAAAAAAATTAGTATTGACTTTGTCATTTTATACCCTGCTTTTTTGAATTGAAAGACATTTTGTACATGTTTTAAAATTCATCATGAAAAGAAAATTAATATGAGAAAAGAAGTTTTGCTTTTTACAATATTGCAATTGTATCATGGTCAAAAATGACCCATGGGATTGACTACCAAATTTAATTATAATTAGGATTTAGCTACTAAATCGAAAACTCATATAGTTATTATATACAGCTCTGCCCTACTCTACTTAATTTCCATTTATTAGTTAAAAAGAATAAAACCTCATCGTCTAGATGAAACGATTATATAGGTTAGGATAATAATTTATCAGCAAAATAATTCAACATAGTTTCCACTTCATTCACATTATTTCCATTAACCGATATGTCTGTAAGTCTTGGAAGATGCTTGGCAAAATAGATGTGATTATTAGACATTTCAAAAAGATTGGTGGCCAGAGCATATGGATACTTAAACTGCGGATTGATCTCGGAAATAACGTTAGACACCTCATTCGCCAAGCTTTTATAACTTTTAAAAAATCCTTTTGAATTATCCTTATCCACATCTTTTGTATGATACGCCTTCACCCCTTCAGAAATCACAATATTATGTAATTTACTTTCATTAACATATTCTACACCCGGATTATCCTTTGGCGCAAACACAAAAGAATGAATAATGATTTTCAATTTCATTTTTGGATCGATCACATTCGTCGTATTTACCTTAATAAGATAGCTTACCCATTCCCAATACCAGTTTACCAAGAATATTAATAATAAATGCTTGTTCTCAAAGTATCTATAAATGGAGGCTTCGGTAGAACCAATTTTCTCTGCTAGTTTTTTAAATGTAAAAGATTCAAAACCATATTCATCTATTAAAAGGATACTATGTTGAATAATGTTTTTCCCCAGTTTAGAATCTTGTGGATCCTTAAGGAATAAACCCTCATTTAAAGAAAATCTTATTTGTAAACTCATTTTATCTATTTGCCACACGAGAATCGAATATCGAAAAAGGTTGTGATTAAAATTCAAATGTACAAAAGCAAAACAATTTTTTATGATAGTATTACTATCATTATAAAAAGTATTATTATATTTGCCGCTATAAATTTGATTTTTACAAAATAAATGGATTATGAAGAATACTGTTTTTTCGCATTTAAAAAGTGATATCCCAGCTAGTATAGTGGTGTTTTTTGTGGCACTACCTCTTTGTTTAGGAATTGCCTTGGCTAGTGGAGCGCCACTTTTCTCAGGTTTAATTGCTGGGATTATTGGAGGAATTATTGTTGGTGGTCTAAGTGGATCTAAAATTGGAGTTAGTGGGCCAGCCGCAGGATTAGCTGCCATTGTATTAACAGCCATCGGTTCTTTAGGAGGATTTGAAAATTTTCTATTAGCAGTTGTATTAGGTGGTGTTATTCAATTACTCTTCGGAATTCTCAAAGCAGGGATTATTGGTTATTATTTCCCATCTTCTGTGATTAAAGGAATGCTTACCGGAATAGGGATTATTATTATTCTGAAACAAATTCCTCATTTTTTTGGATATGATGCCGATCCTCAAGGAGATTTTGCTTTTTTTCAAATAGATGGTGAAAACACCTTTTCAGAAATATTTAAAACGGTGAACTATATTAGACCAGGATCTGCATTAATCGGGATTATAGGTCTAGCCATTTTATTATTATGGGATAAAGTATTATCTAAAAAATCTAAATTTTTCCAAGTAATTCAAGGACCTTTAGTTGCTGTGGCAGCAGGAATCATCTTCTTTTTAGTCACAAAATCTAATGATGCTTTGGCTGTTTCTCAATCTCATTTAGTAAGTGTTCCTGTACCAGATGATGTTTCCTCTTTTTTAGGACAATTTAGTTTCCCGAATTTTGGTGCTATTGTTAATCCAGAAGTTTGGGTTGTGGCCTTTACCATAGCTTTAGTGGCGAGTTTAGAAACTTTATTATGCGTTGAAGCAACAGATAAATTAGATCCTCATAAAAACATGACTCCAACTAATAGAGAATTACTAGCTCAAGGAACTGGTAATATCATCTCTGGAATGATTGGTGGATTGCCAATAACACAAGTAATTGTAAGAAGTTCGGCAAATATTCAATCTGGAGGTAGAACCAAGTTATCTGCAATTATACATGGATTCCTTTTGTTACTTTCGGTAATGGTTATTCCAAACCTATTAAATATGATTCCGCTATCTGTTTTAGCTGCTATCTTATTGATTGTAGGTTATAAATTGGCGAAACCAGCGTTATTTAAAAAAATGTACGATTTAGGATGGAAACAGTCTATTCCTTTTACAATAACGGTATTGGGAATTGTATTTATTGATCTTCTTTACGGAATTGGATTAGGATTGGCAGTAGGAATTGTTGTTATTTTAATAAAGAGTTATCAAAACTCACACTTCTTACACAAAGAAGGAGAAGATACAATTGGAGGTATAATTAAAATGACTTTAGCTGAAGAGGTTACATTTTTTAACAAAGGTGCAATTTTAAAGGAATTAGAAAGCTTACCTGAAAACTCCTATTTAGAATTGGATGTTAGAAAAACAAGATATTTGGATAATGATATTATAGAAATTTTAGACGATTTTGCTTTTAAAGCTAAAGAGCGCAACATAAATATAAAATTGATTTCAGAGCGAGGTATTGTTGAAAACCCACCAAGCTATATTCAGTTTTTTAAACTAAGATCTAAATCCGCATAACTTAAATAGATAATTAAAACATAAATTATGAAAGCACATACAAAAGAAACACAAGCTACAATGACTCCTGAAAAGGCATTAAATTTTTTAACTGAAGGCAATGTTCGGTTCCAAAATAATTTAAAAGCCAATAGAAATCTTTTAGAGCAGGTAAATGACACCAGTGATGGGCAATTCCCATTTGCAACTATTTTAAGTTGTATAGATTCCAGAGTTTCTGCAGAATTAGTTTTTGATCAAGGACTTGGAGATATTTTTAGTGTTCGGATTGCAGGGAATTTTGTGAACGAGGATATTTTAGGTAGTATGGAATTCGCTTGTAAACTTGCAGGAACAAAACTTATTGTAGTATTAGGACATACAGCTTGTGGCGCTATAAAAGGCGCTTGTGACGATGCTAAACTTGGTAATCTTACCAATATGTTGGCGAAAATTAAACCAGCAGTAGTAGCCGTGAAAGAGCCGCAAGATTCAAGTATGCGCAATTCATCAAATTCTGACTTTGTAGATAATGTTTCAGCAAAAAATGTTCAGCTTACTTTAGATAGAATTTTGAATGAAAGTGATGTTCTTTCAGAAATGCAAAAAAATGGTGAGATCAAGATTATTGGCGCTATGTACGATATTAATACTGGAGCAGTTAATTTTTATGAATAGAGTAATATATCTTACATACTAAAATTGAATATGAATATAAAGATGGCAGCATTTACTCGAGGGTAAATACTACCATCTTTTTTAATAGATTAGAACATTGTTTAAGGTTTATTACAATTTAGGATTAAATATTCCTGAAATAAAATAATATTGAAAACCATATACTAAACCTATCCACAAAAAAGTATGGTTCTAAACTATATATTTAAAAAGGTTCTTGCAAAAGAAAATTATAGTTTCAACTTCATTATTTTTACAAAATGATATTAATAATTGGAGCAGGACTATCAGGACTTTTAACTGCTTACCGTTTAAAGCAAGAAGGGATTCCATTTAAAATTTTAGAGGCAAGAAACAGAGTTGGTGGAAGAATCAATACTTTATATGGAAAAAACAATACACCCCTTGAAATGGGTGCGACTTGGTTTGGAAATCAGCATACCTCACTATCTGCATTGTTGAAAGAATTAGAAATAAATTTCTTTGAACAGTATATGGATGGAACAGTATACTTTCAATCCAATTCAAGTTCTCCTGCGGAAGCTATACAAATTCCAAGTCAACCACCTAGTTATAGAATTTCTGGTGGTACATCTAATCTTGTACAGACTTTGTATCAAAAATTAGATAAAAAGGATATTCTTTTTAATCAAACAGTGAAAGAAATTAAGTTCCTCAAGAGTTCAGTTCAGGTATTTACTGATAAGTTAATTGAGGCTAGTACAGTTGTTCTTGCGATTCCACCTAAATTATGGTCAAAAAAAATCTTATTTCATCCTCAACTTCCAAAAGATTTAATGAGTGTTGCAACCCAAACCCACACTTGGATGGAGGACTCCATTAAGCTTGCCTTAACCTATGAGGAACCTTTTTGGGAACAAAATAAACTTTCCGGGACTCTGTTCAGCAATGTTGGACCTATTACAGAATTTTACGACCATAGTAATCATAGTAGATCTAAATATGCTCTTTGCGGTTTTATAGATTCTTCCTTTAAGGATATGAGTTATTTTGAAAGACGAGCAAAAGTTATAGATCAGGTTACAAATGTCTTCGGAGAAAAGGCGGAAAAATTTATTGAATATAAGGAATGTGTTTGGCGATTAGAAGAGAACTCCTATGAAGAAGATATTACAAATATTTTCCCTCATCAAAATAATGGCAATCCTATTTTTGGTAAATCTTATTTCGAAGATAAATTAATAATTTCAAGCTCAGAGTCCTCACCAGAATTCCCTGGATATATGGAGGGAGCAGTACATTCAGCGAATATAACAGCTAGTAAAATAATTACGTCCAATATCAATAAACGCAGGTAAAGAGTATTCTATTAAAATGTAATATTTTAGAGACTAGCTAACTAATAGAAAAACCTCTTAGAATATGTCTAACCTAATTGATCTTTGGGTTTCTAAAAATGGTTAGCTAATGAATTAAAAATGAACTGATATGAGGAAATTTATTTTATTAATATTTGCAACTACTCTAATTTTCGCTTGTAATAAATCAAAAAAGAACAATTCAATAAATTCTGAAAACTGGGCTAAAAGAACTACTTCTATTGATTCCAAGGATTCGCTTGAATATGGTAAATCTTACTTATCTATTTACTCGCAAATTTATACTATGTCCGAGCATAAAACCCACAATCTTATCGCTATGGTTAGTTTGAGAAATACCAGCGACTTAGATACTATTTATATTTTGAAAGCTGAATATTTTGACACTCATGGAAAATCTGTGCGAAAGTATTTTGATCAACCTATTTACTTGGCGCCATTAGAAACAGCAGAGATTATTATAGATGAAATAGATACTACAGGAGGAACTGGTTCCAATTTCATTTTTGAATGGAAAATTCCAGAAAATTGTCCGGAACCATTATTTGAGGGAATGATGAATTCTACCATGGGTCAACAAGGTTTATCTTTTATCACTCAAGCGGTAAGAGTTAAATAATATTACTGCATTTATAGCAGATAGTTCATTCACTTTTATAAATCTTTAATTTTAAATATTAAACAAAAAAATGATATTTAGAATTAAGATAAATCTCTAAAGCTAGCCAAGTGAAATATTAGAGAAAATTTCACATTAATTTGCTTTTAAAGTAATAGTAGTATCTCATTTTAATGTAATAATTTAGTCGGGAATTAACTAATAATTGATCAGATAAGGAATAGCCCTATTTACAATCCTTGAATTAGAAAATGTCAGAATTTTGAATTTATAACACATATCAATAAATATGATTATTTCATTATTGTTAATCGTAGTTGGGTTTGCTGGTTTAATTTTTGGAGCTAATTGGATAGTTGATGGCTCCTCTGCATTAGCAAAAAAGAACAATATATCTGATTTGGTTATCGGCTTAACAGTTGTTGCCTTCGGTACTTCTGCACCAGAATTGGTTGTGAATTCTGTAGCCTCAGCCAATGGTCTATCAGATATAGTTATGGGTAATATCATTGGTAGCAATAATTTCAACCTATTCATTATTTTGGGAATTGCAGGATTGGTGTATCCTATTACCGTGCAATCTTCAACCGCTTGGAGAGAAATTCCAATTTCACTTATTATTACCGTAGTATTATTCTTCCTTGCAAATGATTTCTTCCTAAATCCAGATTCAGAAATTTCGAGAGTTGATGGGATCTTATTGTTCACAGGTTTTATCTTTTTTCTATACTACGTGTTTAAACAAATAAAAACTGAAAAAACCGAAATATCCCCGTATCAGGAAAAATCAAATTTTAAGATCTGGGGATTAATTTTAATCGGTCTTGCGGGACTAATAATTGGAGGCAAATTAGTAGTAGATAATAGTATAGACATCGCAACAGAATTAGGAGTAAGCCAGAAGATCATAGGATTAACAATTATTGCTGCTGGCACGTCGCTACCAGAACTATTAACCTCTATAGTAGCTGCTATCAAAAAGAATAGCGATCTGGCAATTGGGAACGTAATTGGTTCAAACATCTTTAACATCCTACTCATACTTTCTATTAGCTCATTAATTAATCCTGTTAGTTTTAATGATAATTTCAATCAAGACCTTGCAATATTATTTGGTGGAACAGTTTTTTTAATTGTAGCAATGTTTACGGGTAAAAGAAAGAAACTGGATAGATGGGAAGCTTTCTTATTATTAGCCTTTTATTTGATTTATACTATTTATATTGTGAGCAAAGAATTGTAAAATTCGCTCCCAAATTAAATTAATTGCAACAGGGGGTTACAATTAAAACTTGATGTTTTAGTTCCCTTTTAGAAATAAAAAACGCATATTTAATAAGTTTGATTTTTTTTACGATAAACATAACCGTTATTAAAAACCATATGTGAATGAATAAAGTATTGTTCATAATTTTCACACTAATAATCGCTAGTTTTAATTTATATGGTCAACAAGAAGGTAATAACAATAGTGCAAAAACAAGTATAAACATTTTGTTTATTGGCAACAGTCTTACCTTTACTAACAACTTACCAAAACTTGTAAGGGAAAATGCGAAACTAAAAGGATTAGAAGTCAGGACCAGAATGATTGCATAACCTAATTATGCTATAGAAGACCATTGGAATGTAGGAAAAGTACAGAAGCTGATTTCAAGTAAAAATTATGATTTTGTGATTATTCAACAAGGACCTTCTTCTCAGGAAGATGGTAGAAAAATGCTATTAGAATATGGAAAGGAATATAGCCTATTGTGTAAATTAAATGATGCCAAACTAGCATACTTTATGGTTTGGCCATCATTAAAATACTATCACAGTTTTGATAGTGTCATAAAAAATCATGAGGATGCAGCATCTATCAATAACGCGATTTTACTTCCTGTTGGAAGGATTTGGAAAGATTATATAGATTCAATGAAAACTAAAGAATATTATGGCCCAGATGGGTTTCATCCTTCCTTAAAGGGTAGTCAAGTTGCTGCAGAGATAATTATGGATAATCTATTTAATTAAAATGAATATTTGCGTAACAGGCCCTTTACGATATGTATGTAAAATTGTTTTAAACATACATTTCCTATTAAAAGTGAAAATTAAAGAGTTAATTTAAAAGAACCTATGCCGTTTCAGTTTTATTATATGCCGAGAAATTTTCTAATGCTATTAAGCTTCCTACTTTCAGCGAATTGCTATTCTCAATCTAACATTATCTGGCAAAATACCATAGGTGGATCTGAGAATGACGCCATACATGATATGATAATTGCTCGAAATGGAAATATTATATTAAGCGGTTATTCACAATCAAACATATCGGGAGATAAATTTGATAATTCGAGAGGATTTAATGATTATTGGATCTCTGAGGTTAACAAAAGTAACGGGCAATTAATTTGGCAAAAAACAATAGGTGGAAGTTATTTTGATCTTGCAAATTCTACAATTGAAACTAGTGATGCTGGGTATCTAATTGGAGGTTATAGCAACTCTAGTATTTCAGGAGATAAATCTGAGAGTTCAAGAGGAAAAGATGATTACTGGGTGGTAAAACTAGACTCTCAAAGAAATATAGTTTGGGATAGAACATATGGCGGTAATGAGAACGACAGGCTTTTCTCGGTTCTGGAAACTGACAATGGTGGTTATATTTTAGTTGGAGAATCAGAATCAAATATTTCCGGGGAGAAAACAGAAGATTCCAGAGGAATCACTGACATGTGGATCGTCAAAATAAATTCTTTAGGCGATTTAGTTTGGCAAAAAACTATTGGTGGTTCTCAAAGAGATTCTGCGAAGCAAATCATTAAAGCTCATGATGGAGGCTATATTATTGCAGGCTCTTCAATGTCTGATATTTCTGGCGAGAAAACAGAAAACTCAAGGAGTTCATTTACGGTTGCCGATTATTGGATTTTAAAGATTGATGAGTCCGGGAATATTAAATGGCAAAAAACTATTGGTGGAAATAATGGAGACAATGTGTCTTCTCTTAAAACTACTTCAGACGGAAATTATATTATAGGTGGAACTTCTTCTTCTAATATCTCTAGTGAAAAATCTGAAAATTCGGTATGTAATTCTGTAGATGCATGGGTTTTAAAACTGAACCCATATGGAGAGATTTTATGGCAAAAAACTTTGGGAGGTGATAGTACAGATTGGGATGCATATATAACTGAAACCAAGGATAATGGTTTTATCGTAGGAATATCTACATTTTCTAATACATCAGGAAACAAATCAGAGGATAACCTAGGAGAGCGAAACTTTTGGTTAGTAAAATTGAATAGTGATGGAATTATTGAATGGGACAAAACAATTGGAGGTAATGAAACCGATCAATTAAATTCAATTCTAGCCACCAGTGATGGTAATTATATTATTGGAGGCTGGTCTACTTCCAATGCTTCAGGGGATAAATCTGAAAATACGAATGGAGGTTGGGATCAATGGATTGTCAAATTACAAATGAGCACGTTAAATGAATCTTCAGAAACCTTTAGTACTCTAACTAGTTGCTTAGGTTCTAATGTAACTCTTACTACTAAAGAAGGACTAGTTTATAATTGGTCTGGTCCCAATAATTATTATAGTACAGAGGCCAACCCAACTATTCAGAACATTTCAGAGATCAATTCCGGGATTTATAGAGTAAGCGTATATTCTAGTAATATGTGCTTTAGCTCTTATGCAATAAATCTCGAAATAGATAGCTTAAACCCGATCAATTTAAAAGATATTGTTTCGTGCGATCCTATCAATGATGGTTATTCTACTTTTAATCTCCTGCTAATAGATCAGAATATTAAAGAATTAAATACGGATATCTCTCTAGAATATTATTATGAAAATGGAGATCCAATTCCTGAACCCTTATCAGAAATGTATATAAATTCTGAGTATTCGGAAGAAATAATTACAGCTAGAATAAGTTTTAATGCTAATCCTGACTGCGTAACGGAAACTACTTTTAAATTGATTTCTGAATTTTGTGAGGAGGAACCGGATATTATTGGAGAATTAAAAATCCCTAAATTTTTCACTCCTAATAATGATGGGTATAATGATAAGTGGATCATCAAGGGTAATGCAATCCTAAACAGCTCCCCTATTCAGATCTTTGATCGCTATGGAAAACTTTTAAAACAACTTGATCCAATGGGTATTGGATGGGATGGAACTTTTAATGGAAAAAAAATGCCCTCAGATGATTACTGGTATCAATTTAATATTGAGAATGGTAACCAATACGATGGCAATTTCTCATTAATAAGATCATCTAAATAAAGTATTTTTAAAAAGGATTATAGGAATTAGTTGTTATCAAATACATAGCATGTCCCCAATCTTAAAAAAGTCTAATTTAGTTTTTGGACATCTAGCCTATAACTTTTATTTCTCCCCTATTCTTAATTTCAGTTATAATTCATACTCATTAATTCAAATTAATAAATGGAATTTAGCTCTATAATTTTATAAAACTAGCAAAGAAATCTATTTGTAAACCCTATAAATCAATTAATTACAAGATTTTCCTGAAGATATATAAAAAAGTAATTTATTTTAAATTGTTAATTTTAAATAAACACTTAGCTAATTCTATCTTAATAAGGATACAGTAAATTATAACACTTCATATATTTGCATCGTGCACGATATAATTTTGCACGATAGGATATATGTTTATGCAAAAAGATATTACAACCTCTACAACACAAAATATTTTCAGAATTGTGTTAGCCTTATTCATGATTTATGCTGGGTTTAGTCATCTTACTTTCAATAGAATTGAATTTCAGGCTCAGGTACCAGATTGGGTACCAATGAGCAAGGATTTAGTAGTGATACTCTCAGGAATAGTTGAAATGGCGTTGGGACTGGCACTGCTATTATGGAAAAACCAGCGTTCCCGCATAGGCTGGATACTCGCTATCTTCTTTATACTAATATTCCCAGGGAACATTGCACAATATTTGGATGGAAAAGATGCATTTGGCGCATTAAATTCAGATAAAGCAAGGCTCATTAGACTATTCTTTCAACCAATACTCATTATTTGGGCATTATGGTCTTCTGGTGCTTGGAAAGCATGGAGAAATTCTAAAAATCAATAATTATGGATAAGGAAGATCAATTAAAATTAGACAATCAGATCTGTTTTCCTCTTTATTCTGTATCTCGTCTTATTACTAAAGCTTACAAGCCTTTTTTAGAAAAAATGGGTATTACCTATCCGCAGTATCTCGTCCTTATGGTTTTATGGGAGCATGGAAATCTCTCAGTAAATCAGATAGGTGAAAAATTACTATTAAATACTAATACACTTTCACCTTTGATTAAGCGAATGGCAAAAATAGACTTGCTTAATCGAACTAGATCTACTGAAGACGAGCGTAGTGTACGAGTAGAACTAACAGAAAAAGGTAAAGATCTTAAAAATCTTGCATCAGAAGTTCCACAAAAGCTTTTGAACAGATTACTTTCCGAAGAAGTAGAACTTACAGATGTCATGCTTCTTAAGAATACTTTGGATAAATGGATTACTGACCTAACGCACAAATCAGAAATTAAAACATAATTGATTAAATTACAATAAGTTAAATTAAAAAATATAATTATGAAAGCATTACAAATAGTGAAATACGGTGAGATTAAAGAAGGTTTATCTCTAAATGAGATTGATAAACCTTCTATAAAATCGAATGATATTTTAGTTGAAGTTAAAGCGGCTTCATTAAACCCCATAGATTACAAAATGGTGGAGGGTAAACTTAAAGATATGATTTCTTTAAAATTACCGAGTACCATAGGTTTTGATTTAAGTGGCGTAGTAGTTGAAAAAGGAGCAGATGTAAAAAATTTCGAAATTGGAGATGAAATCTATTCTAGAGTTCCACAAGAACAAATGGGAACTGTTGCCGAGTTTGTAGCAGTTAATAGTGAGTTTGCCGCTTTAAAACCAGATAATATAACTTTTGAGCAAGCATCTGGTTTACCATTAACAGGACTAACTGCAATCCAAGCTTTAGAAAAGGTTGGAATTAAAGAAAACGATAGAATTCTTATTCATGCAGGATCTGGTGGTGTTGGAAGTTTCGCGGTTCAATATGCAAAAGCAAAAGGAGCAATTGTGTATACAACTACTAGTACAAGCAATGTAGACTGGGTTAAGGCCTTAGGCGCCGATCGTGTGATAGATTATAAAACGGAAGACTATAAAGAGATCGCAAACAATTTGGACATCGTTTTCGACACTTTAGGAGACGATTATACTTTCGATGCTTTTGAAATTATTAAAGATGGCGGAAGAGTAACAACAATAGTAGGTCCACCAGATGAGGAAACAGCAAAGCAAATGGGAATGCAAGATTATAAACTACCCGAAAAATTAGCAAAGCTAATAAAAGATAAGTCCGCTGAATATAAACTAACTTGGATGCAACCAAATGCAGAACAGCTTAAGGAAATTGCTACTATGGTAGAAGACCGAGCTATCAAACCAATTGTAGATCTTATTTATTCTTTAGAAGATGGAATAGATGCCTATGAATATCTTGCTTCTGGAAAAGCAAAAGGAAAAGTGATAATAAGCCTATCCTAAATATCAAGTTTTATACAAAATTCTTACAATTAAAATAATAAAAAAAGATGATTATGAGCAAAGTGAAAAATGTGTTAGTAGCCGGAGCAAACGGTACGACAGGAAGAATCATTATAGATTTATTGAAGGAATCTAAAAACTATCAGCCTATAGCAATGGTTAGAAAGCAGGAACAAAAAGACCATTTTGAAAAAGAAAATGTAATGGCTGTTATGGCTGATCTTGAAGAAGATCTAGACCATGCTATGAAAAATACCGATAAGGTAATATTTGCTGCCGGTTCTAAAGGAAAGAATGTAATTGGCGTAGATCAGGAAGGTGCAAAAAAACTGACAGATGCGGCTATGAAAGCGGGTATAACAAAATTTGTAATGTTGAGCTCTATGGGCGCAGATAAGCCTTCAGTGAGTGAAGATCTTAAGGATTATTTAATAGCAAAACAAAATGCGGATGATCATCTTCGAGTTAGTGGATTAAATTACAGTATCGTTCGTCCAGGTTCACTTACAGATGATGCTGCTTCAGGGAAAATCCAATTGCAAGAAAAATTTGAAAATCAAGGTAGTATCTCTAGAGCAGATGTAGCTAAAACTTTAGTGGAAGTGTTAGATGATGATGTAAAAAAAAATCAGATTTTTGAAATACTCTCTGGAGAAACTCCAATTGAAAAAGCGGTGCGTTCATAAAGGAACCATATTCTAAACAAAGTTTATTTCAATTCATTAACTCTTCAAACAAAAGTACTAAGAATAAAAAAGAGGTATATCCAAGATCATTTTCCCTTATGGTTGAAAAGATAGTTTCTTATGGAGGTAAATAGAGAATGCCAATTAGTGAATACTATCCAAAAGATAAACCATATAAAATGGGTTATGTAGAAGATCCATTTGGAATTCTATTTGAAATATATACGCATAGTTATGAGCTAACACATTACTCTTTATCTTATTCAGTAAAGAACTATAAGTAATATAAGACCCTTGTTCTATTAATTAACAAGGGTTTTTATTAAAGATGCAACTAATTAAAACCTCAATTTTTTGACAAAAAAATCCACTTCCTAAACCCTCACCTTCACAGAAGTAATAATCTTTTTACACTAAATCCAAATGAATAAAATAGTATTAATTATAAGTATAGCAACAATTATAAGCTGTAAATCTATTACCGCTCCCGCTACTTCAGAAAGAAACATAGAAGAAGTAATTTCCTTTAAAGGGCAACAGGTTACAGGCTTAAGCATAAGCGATCAAGGAAGAATGTTTGTTAATTTTCCGCGATGGAGAAAGGCTGTAGAAAACTCTGTTGTTGAAATAGATAAAAATGGAATCTCGCATGCCTTTCCTAATGAAAATTGGAACTCTTGGGAAATTGGTGTAACTCCAAAGGACTCGATATTTATTGGTGTACAATCTGTGATTGTTTCCAACGACGAATTATATGTGTTAGATACTCGCAACGCTCTTTTTAAAGGTGTAATAGATAATCCAAGAGTGTTTGTGTTCGATTTGAAGACTGATACTCTTAAACGAACCTACATCTTCGAAGATGATAGTTTTCATAAGGATTCTTATATAAATGATCTGCGAATAGATAAGAAAAAAGAGAAGGCGTATTTCACAGATTCCGGCCATGCTGGATTGGTGGTCTTAGATCTTGTAGATGGAACTACCAAAAGAGTCTTGAATGACCACTACTCTACTCTAACAGAAAAAGATCATTTGATAATAGATGGGGACAGTTGGAACAACACCGTACATTCTGATGGTATAGCTCTGGATACAGAAAATGATCTACTATATTACCATGCATTGACCGGATATAGTCTATATGCTGTACCAACCGAAATTTTGATTAATGGTAAAGAAGAAGCTATACAAAAAAAAGTGAAATTTATTAAGAAAACACCTGCTCCAGATGGAATGCTCTTCGACACAAAAGGAAATCTATATTTTGCCGATCTTGAACAACAAAAAATTATGAAACTAAATATTTCCTCTGGAAAAATGAACACGTTTGCAGAAGGAGAAAAAATTAAATGGGCAGACAGCTTCAGTATTTATAAGAATAGCCTTTATTATACAAACTCTAGGATCAATGAGACTACTGGACCTATAAAAAATATGGAGTTTAGTATCAATAAGATAAGTTTGGATTAGGCTTATTTGTACTTCCCCTAAACTTAGAAATTTTTACCAATTCCTTTCTTTTTTAGCAAAGCTTTAAAGGATAGGGTTAAATAAAACATAAACCCATTTTAAAAAATGAATGAACGTTCATTTTAATGTAAATTTGTATCATTATTATACTTTATGAGCATACCTTCAAAAAGTCAAAATAAACGAGAAGCACTCGTAAGAGCTACAATCAAACTTGTTAATAACAACGGTTTTCACGCAGCTCCTATGTCCAAGATTGCAAAGATGGCTGGGATTTCTCCTGGAACGATCTACCTCTATTTTGAAAATAAACAAAACTTGATTAATCAGGTTTATGTTGAAGTAAAGGCCTCATTTAGTGATTTTGCTTTTATGGATTATGAAGAACATTTTTCTGTTGAAAAAGGTTTCGAAAAGATCTGGAAGAATATTGCCATATTCAAACTGAAAGAAGTGGAAGAAGCTATGTTTCTATCTCAATGTGATAATACCCCTATGATAGATGAAGCTAGCAGAAAGGAAGGCTTAAAACACCTGCAACCTCTCTTAGATCTTTGGGTACGCGGACAGAATGAAGGGATCATTAAACAAGTATCCCCATATATGCTTTATGCATTCAGTATTTACCCTATCTCATTTTTAATGAATATGCAACAGCGAGATCTGTATGAATTATCATCTACGCACGTGGATGAAGCCTATAATATGGCGTGGAATAGTATTAAAATTTAAAAAAATAAAAATCATGAGCACAACAAAAACAATTAATTTAAAGAATAGACCAGCTGGAAAACCAGAATTAAACGATTTTGAATTCACAACTTCAGAAATTTCTGAATTACAAGAAGGTGAAGTTTTGGTTAATACTAAATATGTTTCTGTGGACCCATATTTGAGAGGAAGAATGAGCGATGCTCCGTCTTACATACCACCATTTGAGTTAAATAAACCAATTGTTTCTGGCATCATTGCAGAAGTTGTAGAATCTAAGAATAGTAACTTTAGTAAAGGAGATCACGTGTCTGGAATGTTAGAGTGGAAAGGAACACAAGTGGCAAAAGGCGATGATCTTTTAAAGGTAGATCCAGACAAAGCTTCACTATCAGCATATCTAGGTGTTTTGGGGATGACAGGATTAACAGCCTATTTGGGATTAACTGAAATTGGAAAACCAAAGAAAGGTGAAACTCTACTTGTATCTGGTGCAGCAGGTGCTGTAGGTAGCGTAGTAGGACAAATTGGTAAGATTCTAGGATTACGAGTAGTTGGAATTGCCGGAACAGATGAAAAGGTGGAACTGCTGAAAGCAAAATTCGGTTTTGATGAAGGTATAAATTACAACACTACCAAAAACATGAATGAGGCAATTGCCATAGCATGTCCCGATGGTGTAGATGTATATTTTGACAATGTTGGTGGTGATATTTCTGAAGCTGTCCTTTTTAACATCAATAAGTTCTCAAGGACTATTAATTGTGGAGCAATCTCTGTTTATAATAATACCGAACTTCCAAAGAGCATTAGCGTGCAACCATTTTTAGTGAAGAAAAGTTCTTCTATGCAAGGTTTTGTAGTATTTGATTATGCAGACAAACATCCAGCAGGAATCAAGCAATTAACTGAATGGTTAAATCAAGATAAGCTTAGTTATTCTGAAACCATTGTTGAAGGTTTTGAGAATATTCCTCAAGCATTTTTAGATCTTTTCGAAGGAAAGAATAAAGGAAAAATGGTAGTTAAAGTTTAAAATAAAAAACTGGCGCTATAGAATGGGCGCATTTGGTTTTCAATTAATAATAAGAATAGAAAGTAATGAAATTAACACATTTAACAATTCTAGCTATAGGTTTAAGCAGCTTAACTGCTAATAGTCAGGAAAACACAAATAGCGATAAACAAAATACAGATCAAAAGAAAGTATTATTTGTTTTGACTTCTCATGATGAGTTAGGTGATACTGGCGAAAAAACAGGATTCTGGGTTGAAGAGTTTGCTGCTCCATATTATAACTTACTTGATAAAGGGGTGAAAATCACGGTAGCATCTCCTAAAGGAGGCAAAGCTCCTATAGACCCTAGAAGTAAAGCAGAAGCAAGTCAAACAGAAGCAACCAAGCGTTATAATAAAGATAAATCTGCACAGGAAATAATTAATACTACTGTAAAACTGGAAAATGTTAAAGCAGAAGATTTTGATGCCGTATTTTATCCAGGCGGTCATGGTCCACTTTGGGATCTTGCTGAAGATAAAACTTCCATAGCTTTGATCGAAACTTTCAATGAGCAGGATAAACCAATTGCACTTGTGTGTCATGCTCCGGGAATTTTGAAGGATGTGAAAAAAGAAAATGGGGAGCCATTAGTAATGGGGAAAAATGTTACAGGATTTACGAATACTGAAGAAGAAGCTGTACAATTAACCAATGTTGTTCCATTTCTAGTGGAGGATATGCTAAAGGAAAATGGAGGTGTTTTTTCCAAAGCAGCTAACTGGGATGTTCATGTGGTAAAAGATGGAAATTTAATCACAGGACAAAATCCTGCATCTTCAAATAAGGTAGCAGATGAATTATTTCAGTCACTTAAATAAATAAAATTTACTTATATTTTATAGCCTGTAATCCTAAGAGTGTTACAGGCTTTTTTTAATTTATTATTTAATTATAACAGGAGCTCGAAACACAATATCACGTTAAATAAAATGTTTTATGTTTAAAGTTGATGAAACTTTGGTTCAGTAATTGAATAATTCAGTTGAATATCTTATATAAATTATAATGAAAAGAGTCCTAATTACAGTTCTATTCACTTTTATAAGCTTTAGTAGCCTTTTAGCTCAGGATTGGCAAACAGATTTTACTACTGCAAAGGAAATTGCTAAGAAAGAACAAAAACCAATTGTACTCGTCTTTCAAGGTTCAGACTGGTGTGGCCCATGTATTAAATTGGATCGCGAAGTATGGAGTACTGAAGAATTCAAGAAATATTCAAAAGATCACTTTGTAATGCTAAAAGCAGATTTCCCAAAAAGAAGCAAAAACGCATTATCTAAAGAACAACAAGATCGCAATAATGTTTTGGCAGAGAAATATAACAATAATGGATACTTCCCATTTGTGGTAGTACTAAATTCAAAAGGTGAGGTGAAAGGTTCTACAGGTTATCAAAAAATGGGACCAGAACAATTTGAAAAATTACTTTCTTCATATAATTAAGCATTTTGAATAGACCTGCCTTAATATTATTATTTCTTTTTATCACTTCTTTTATATTTGCACAGCAACCCTATAAACGTACCCTAAAACTAATGGGGAGTCGCTTTGAGATTACCGTAGTGGCAAATGATTCAGCAAAAGGTGAGAAATATATAGATCAAGCGATAAATGAAATTTCAAGAATAGAAAGACTGATCTCCTCATGGGATCCAAATTCTCAAACTTCTGAGATTAACAGAAATGCCGGAGTAAAACCAGTTAAGGTAGACAAGGAGCTATTCGATCTTATTCAACGCGCAATAGTAATCTCTAAACTCTCCGATGGCGCTTTTGATATAAGTTATGCTTCTATGGATAAGGTTTGGATATTTGACGGCTCTATGACGCAAATGCCAGATGAAGAAATTATTAGAAATTCAGTATCAAAAGTAGGTTATCAAAATATTATACTAGATAAGGAGAACAGAAGTGTTTTACTTAAATTATCTGGGATGAAAATAGGTTTTGGAGCTATTGGAAAGGGATATGCGGCAGATAAAGCTAAAGCATTGCTAATAGAAAAAGGAGTCGTTTCTGGAATTATTAATGCCTCTGGAGATATGAATACGTGGGGATTGCAACCAGACGGTAAAGAATGGAAAGTCGCAATTACCAATCCAATGAATAAAAATAAAGCATTTGCCTTAATGCCTGTTAGCAATTCTGCAGTTGTAACATCTGGTAATTATGAAAAGTATGTTACCTTTAATGATAAGCGATTTTCGCACATAATAGACCCTAGAACCGGATATCCAACCACTGGAATTATTAGTGTTACCGTATTTGCCCCCAAAGCTGAAATAGCAGATGCGCTTGCAACTTCTATTTTTGTAATGGGAATAGAAGTAGGATTAAATAGAGTGAACCAATTGCCTAAAATAGAGTGTATTATTATAGACGACAAGGGTGCAATTCATACTTCTAATAATATTGAAATCGATAAAATATGATTAAGAAAATTTTTATCATAGTTATTCTTACTGCATCCCTAACTTCATGTGTTGCGGTAAAAGAATATGAAAAGGTGAATATTAATGATCCTGATATGACATTATCTGATAAAAAATCTGATAGAAATACCACTACTTTTCATTCCTATAGAGAAGCAGCAGTTGGTGCTAACGGTGGCAAAACAGGGGGCGGTTGCGGTTGCAACTAGAACGTATTTTTTAATTTTATACAATTCATAAATGAATATGTTTCAAAGATTAATATTTACCACTTTTATCTTCTCATTCACAATTGGATTTGCCCAAGATTCTAGTAATGTTTATAAAAAAAGAATACTTGAAAACACAGAAGTAGATTTCCTATCAAGTTACTACTCTCAAGACGGGTATAATGCTGCCGTTAGTGGTGGAATCGGTTCTGAGGAATTAACCGATGCTACAGGTACAGTCGTAATTTCCATTCCATTAAATGAAGACGATATCTTGACGATTGATGCTGGAATCTCCGCATATACTTCTGCATCGTCAAGCAATATAGATCCTTTTGATGGCGGTAAATTAGCCGATCCATTTGTAGCAAGTTCTGGTGCTTCTGCTTCAGATCTTTGGGGAAATGTAACAGGAACTTACAGCCATAGTTCAGATGACAGGAATAAAATTTGGTCTGCAAAGGCTTCTGTTTCTACAGAATATGATTATTTCTCTATAGGTGCTGGTGGGAGTTACACCAAACTGCTCAATGAAAAGAATACTGAACTAAGTGTGAATCTTAATGTTTATTTAGATACATGGAATACTATTTACCCTATAGAATTAAGGTCCTTCGCAAATTCAAGCAATCAAAATGATCCATTAATTTTCAATAGAAATTCTATAATTGGGAATCAAGATTATAATCCAAATTTTACTGAATTAAAAAATAAACGGAGAAACTCCTATTCTTTAGGTTTTGGTTTTTCACAGATTCTATCTAAAAAGATGCAAGCCTCCTTGGCTTTAGATTTTGTTCAGCAAAAAGGCTTACTCTCTACTCCTTTTCAACGAGTATATTTTAGTGATGTTGCAGATTCATTTATCGAAAACTTCCAACTGGCAGATGATATTGAACGATTGCCAGATTCAAGATTTAAAGTTGCAGTTGGTGGGCGTTTAAATTACTATATCAATGAGATATTTGTACTCCGCTCCTATTACAGATTTTATACAGATGATTGGGGAATAAAATCTCATACCGCTAGCTTAGAATTACCTATAAAAATCAGCCAAAAATTTACGCTGTATCCCTCCTACAGGTATTACATTCAGACAGCGGCAGATTATTTTGCACCCTATGAAAGTCATCTATCAACAGAAGAATTTTATACTTCAGACTATGATATTTCGGAGTATAGCGCAAATCAATATGGCTTTGGGGTTTCATATACCGATCTATTAACAGATTTCAAGTTCTGGAATTTCGGACTAAAGAGCATCGACCTTAAGTATAACAAATACGATCGTGATTCTGGACTAAGCTCAAGCATTATCACGGGAGGTTTTAAATTTATAATTGAATAAACTCGCTTCTTAAAAAGTATAAATAATAAGAAATATTAATTGTGACATGGCAGGGATTATAGCTTACAATCTATCTTCCTATTGTGGCAGAATATCCATTTTCAATTTAATAATTTTGAAATTACTATTAAAGAGCGAATAATACTTATAAGAATTTTAGACATTTATTCCGAAGAAAATTCAAAGGCTTTTGAAAAATAGATTTCGGTTATTACCTTGTCTAATATAGAAATTCTCATCAGAAAAGAAAGAGATTAGTTCCGTAGCAGAATTCAAATGTAGAAGTAGCGAAAATGCTCGTGATCTCTGTTAGCAAATTATTTTCAAAAATTAAAACATAGAAATGCTGTACCTGAATGCAGTGCATAGGATATAATTATACAATTAATCAAATAGCTTTTAACTTCTAACTTCATCTAAAGTAATATAACTTACTTGTGTTGAAGCACTATCCTGACTATCTTCAATTTCAACTTTATTAGTTTCATATTGTGCATTAGCATCACTTCTAGATTTCATCCAACTAAAAAGGACTAAAGAAAGAATAGCTGCAACTACAATAATTCTGTGTAATTGATTTTTCATATTGTTAATTTTAGGTTACATATTTATAGCCATAAATAACAAAAGCAGCAAGTTTTCACTGGTATTCGGAAAGTAAATTCGAGGACATCAGCTTAAAATATTAACATTAAAGCCTGATAATCAAATATATAAAAATTATTTAAAAATCACAACCGATTGATCTAAGTAAAATCAAGAAACTAAAAATTGGGGGATAAGTTCGCATATATAAATATCTCTTTCTAAATGTAGAGGCCATAATAAAGCTAAAAAAATTGGGTTTAGAACAAGGCTAAGTAATGAATGTATAGCTTCAAAAAATTAATTACAAAAAGGCTAAAATCCAAATAATAAAGTAGGATTAGCTATTATTAAATTTTCTTTTCCTCACGAAATTGCTGCTCATATAACTATGATCTCCTTTGGGAAATTGATATGAGTTAATACTATCTAAAGCTTTACTGCTTGTAGCATTTGACCTAAATAATTTGGTTGTACTTTTGCAAAAGTATAAATACAGCTATTTTTTTTTAGCTACTACAAATTATAAGCGAATGCCATTTAGAAAACTGAACACACCTTTAAAAGAAGCTCTTGAACGTCTTGAAATAGAATCACCTACACCATTTCAGAAAAAAAGTATTTCAAAAATAAAGAGTGGCGCAAATTTTTATGGTATCGCTCCAGAAGGTGCTGGCAAAACCACAACAATGATTATAAGCACAATTCAACAACTTAATTCCGAAGCATATATGGATGCTCCCAGGGCATTGATATATGTAAAAGATAAAGAATCTGCTTTAGATCTAGAGGAAAAATTCAAGGCTTTCACAAGGTATATGGATCTTAGGATCTATTGCGCATATGATGAGCAAAATATAGATCATCAAAAAGATGATATTTATGCTGGTGTAGATATTGTTATTGCGACTCCCAAAAGAATAAATAAGCTCTTCTCTATTACTGGAATTAATTTAGGAGAACTTCAATTAATGATTCTTGAGGATGCCCATGATCTTCTTCAGAGATCCGCCTATGAAGCTATATATAGGGTTTCACAAAGTATCAATAAATGCCAGTATTTGGTGTTTACAGAAAACATGACTACAAAGTTGGAGAAATTAGAAGAAACTTTTATGAAAAATGCGATAATGGTTTCTATAAAAGAGGCTTCAGCTTAATTAGAAAGCAAGTGTTACTTTTCTTCATAAACATAGGTATTCTTATAATTTAGGGATGCAAAAAATTAATATGTGAATTTGGTTCGTTATGTAATCTTATATTTTAAAAATCACTAGGTTAAATTCTTAAAGACTACATACCAAACCAAGCCTCTTCCAACAACCTTTGCAGGTATCTTGCAGCAAAGAAACTTAATTCAAAGTCATCTTTTTCAACATTTCAATGAAAAAAGAGCTTCCTCAAGTGCCATCCTCTTTATCAGGTTTATAAAAAAAGGAAAAATTTATCCCGTAATTTGTAATCCAAGAATAGTTTTTCGTCGTATATCTTATATTGCATGTATAAAGTGATGATTACATAAGAAAATAATTTTAAACCTAAGTTTTTAATTTCTCACAACACGATAACTATTTTAATGAAAAATAACAACCTCCTACTGATACTCCTATTATGTATAATTCTAAATTCCTGCGATAAAAAACAAGCTATAAATATTGCTGGTAGCACAACTGTTCTTCCCGTTATTTCCATCGCGGCAGAGGAATTCAGAAAAAATAACCCTGAGATTAATATTATTGTAAACGAAGGTGGCTCCGGGGTTGGGGTAAATCAATTAGGTGAAGGTAAAATTGATATAGGAATGGTATCTAGAGATATTACTCAAGAGGAAATTGAAGCATATCCAAATGTCAATTTTAATCCAATCTCTATTGGAAAAGATGCTGTAGTACCAGTAGTTTCTTCAGAGATATATAAGTCTGGAATAACTACTCTTACTTTAGAAGAAATAGCCAAAATCTATCGGGGAGAAATAAGGAATTGGAAAGAATTAGGAGGTCCGGACAAAGAAATACTTGTTATAGATAAAGAAGCTTCTCGAGGAACCAGGCATGTATTTATGGAAATTGTATTAGGTGATAAGGAGGCAATAGCAGAAGGAGCAGATCTTGTTCTTGGTTCTAACAATGAGGAACAAACGGCAATTGTACAAAGTGATGCGGCTATTGGAATGCTATCCAATGCTTGGCTTAATAAGGATGTAAAAGGCTTAAGTATCAAAATGTTGGATGGAACTTTAATAGAACCGAGTATAGAAAATATAATCAATAATAAATTTCCTATTACAAGGGATTTATTAATTGTTACAAATGCAGAACCGACGGGAGATGTTAAGAATTTTATTGAGTATCTTTTGAGTTCTAAAGGACAAACAATTGTGGAGGAAGCTGGTTATGTTAGGATCAACCAATAAGATTGGAAAATACTATGTTTATGGAAGCACTTTAATTAGTGCTTTTATTGTTTTTTTAATCTTTACAATTCTTCTAATCAATAGCTGGGATGCAATAAGTATCATTGGTTTAGATCTACTTAGTTTTAAGTGGAATGCAGCAACTGGGGAATTTGGCATTCTTCCGATGCTATTTGGAACTTTCGTAGTAACTTTTATATCGCTTCTTATAGCAGTACCACTCGGAATTTACACAGCCATTTTCACTAGCGAGATTTTACCTTCAAAATATAGATTTGTCGTAAAATCATTATTAGAGCTACTAGCTGGGATTCCATCCATAATTTTCGGATTAATAGGAATTGCATTTTTTAGTATTTGGATTCAAGATATTTTCAATCTTCAATCTGGTAGAACCATTTTAACTGCTGGAATTTTATTATCCATAATGATACTCCCAACAATTATTACGCTCACAGATGATGCTTTTCATCATATCCCAGATAAATACCGGGAATCGGCTAAAGGACTTGGGCTATATAAGTTTGAAATTATCAAAGAAATATTAATTCCTATAGCAAAACCAGATCTCAAGGCTGCCATTTTATTGGCTTTTGGAAGAGCTCTAGGCGAGACAATGGCGGTAATGCTAGTTATTGGCAGTATAGATAAAATCCCTGAACCCATTTATAATTGGTTATCTCCAGGGCAAACTATTACCTCTAAATTAGGAAGAGAAATAGCTGAAACCTCATTTGGATCTGTACATTTTAGTGCCATGATCTTTATGGGTTTATTATTATTTATCTTAGTTCTTATTCTCACGATACTTTCTCAAAATTCATTAAAATCATCTAACGGGCGTTTGTATGAATAGAAAACTACAAAATAACCTGTTTTATGCATCTGTGGGCATTGCAGTTTTTGTATGCAGTCTCATACTACTTTTCCTTTTTGGAATTATTATTTGGAACGGTCTGCCAGCGCTCTCACTAGATTTCTTAACCAATACTTCTGCGGAATTCGGAGCTTCGGGAGGAATTGTATATCAGATATTCGGAAGCATTCTTCTAATTATTTTTGCTGCATTAATTTGCCTACCGATTGCATTGGGTACTGCAATATATAAGAGTGAATATTTAAAGAATGATACAGTACATAAAATAATCAATACCTTAATTTATAGTTTAAATGGAATCCCGTCGGTAATTTTTGGAATATTCGGACTTATATTTTTTGTAAACATATTAAATATGGGGATTTCATGGTTTGTAGGTTCTATAATTCTCTCCATGATGATTCTTCCAACCGTAACTTTGTCTACCTATCAATCCATAAATAGTATTCCTACCGTTTACAGAGAAAGTTCTTCGGCATTAGGTCTTAATAAATGGCAGGTGATTGTACAGGTTCTTTTACCACAAGGCTTTAGTGGTGCTATTACAGGCTTATTAATTGGGATTGCTCGAGCAATTGGTGAAACTGCACCCATCATGTTTATAGCAACAGCATTTTCGGGAGTGGAGTTCCCAAGTTCATTTTTAGAGCCGGTATCTACCTTACCTACACATATTTTAGCACTAGCCCAACAAGCTACAAATCCGGCAGCATTACAAAATGCGTGGGGGGCAAGTTTAGTTTTGGTAATACTTGTGATAATTTTTAGTATCTCGGCACTTTTCATTAGATTAAGACATCAAACCATATCAAAAAGATGATGGCAGAAAAAGTAATAAAACCGAATTTATCGGTAGTTGGAAAAAATCAGAAAGAAATCATTGAAATCAAGAATTTTCAAGTATGGATCAATGAAAATCATATTTTAGATGATATTCAACTTTCAATTCCTAAAAATGAGATCACATGTATTATCGGGCCTTCTGGTAGTGGTAAATCGACACTTATAAGAAGTATAAATAGAATTAATGATGATGTTACCGGATTAAATACTCAGGGAGAAATTATTTTTAATGGCCTATCCATCAATGAAAAAGATGTTGATGTAGCACAGTTACGGACTCAAATTGGTATGGTTTTTCAAAAACCCTGTGTTTTTCCAAAATCTATTAAGGAAAATGTGCTCTTCGGAATTCAGCATCTTAAAAAATTAAGTAAGCTCGAGAAGCTGCAAATTGCTGAGGAGAATTTAAAAGCTGTTTCTCTCTGGAAAGAGGTTTCACATCGATTAAATGATAAGGCTATTTCATTATCTATTGGGCAGCAACAACGCTTATGTATTGCTAGAACTTTAGCTGTGAAACCAGAAGTTATTTTATTGGACGAACCTACTTCTTCATTAGATCCGGTATCTACAAGAGCAATTGAGGATATGATGGTAAAATTAAAAGAGAATTATACTATTGTATTTGTAACACATAACATTCAGCAGGCTAAAAGGATTGCAGATAACTTAGTATTCATATGCGATGGAAAATTAATAGAACAAGGTCCAGCTTCCATAATCTTTTCCTGTTCTTCCAATCCTCAAACTAAAGCTTATTTAAGAGATGAATATTGCGATTGTTAATCCTATTTAAAGAAGATGAATATATTAAGAGCACTTGTAGTATTATTATTTTTAGGCTCGTGCAATACTAAAACTACCAATCACTTCGATTTAATTATAACGAATGCAACAATCATTGATGTGTTGGGTAACACCTTAACCAAGTCTCAGTTAATAGCCATTTCTCAAGATACTATTAGAATGGTAGATGATATGACAAATTTAAATAAGTATAAAGCTAGTCAAACCTACGATGCTGCCAATAAATTTGTAATGCCAGGATTATGGGATAATCATGTTCATTTTCGAGGAGGAGACACATTAATTGAAGAAAATAAAAAGCTACTCCCATTATTCTTAGCCTATGGAATAACGAATATACGAGATGCTGGAGGAGACATAACACCAAGCGTATTAAAATGGAAAAATCAAATAAACAATAAGAAACTAGCTGGTCCAACAATTTTCACCTCAGGTCCAAAATTAGATGGAAATAAACCAGCTTGGCCGGGTTCTATAATTGTGGATAGCAATGATGATGTAAAAATTGCTTTAGATTCTTTAGAACTTCTGAATGTAGATTACGTTAAAATGTATGATGGAAGTCTTAAAAAAGAAATTTTCTACGAAATCATTAAACAAGCGGAAGCGCGAGGTTTAAAAACTACAGGTCACATGCCTTTAAGTGCAGATATATTAACAGCAACAACACTCGGATTAGACGGGACAGAGCATATGTATTATGTAATAAAATCTTGCTCTCCGTTGGTAGATAGTCTTACACAAACAAATCCTAGCTATAGTATGTTCCCACAAATTGTTGAATCTTATGATCCGAAACTAGCTGATTCTGTTTTAAAAAAATTAGCTTCTCAAAATGCTTTTATAACACCTACCCTATATATAGGTAAAGTGCTTTCAGAATTAACCGAAGTGGATCATAAAGAAGACAGTCTTTTAAATTATATTGACAAGGGAATTCAGAAAACATATCAAGGAAGAATAGAAACTGCGAAAAAAGCAAAATCACAAGGAAATAGCTCTAGGTCACAATTAGGACAATTGGCTACAGATATGATTGTACCATTGTACAAGTCGGGCGTTAAAGTTTTAGCAGGTTCAGATTCTGGTGCATTTAATTCATTCGTCTATCCTGGAGAATCTTTGCATTTAGAATTACAAAGTTTAGTTGCAGCTGGACTTACACCACAACAAGCACTTATCACTTCCATGATTAACGGTCCTGAATTCTTCGGTTTGAGAGAATTCTATGGAAGTATTGCTGAGCATAAAGTAGCAAACCTGGTAATTCTAGAAAGAAACCCATTAGAGAACATAAAAAACCTTGATAATATTAAAGCAACAATTATCAAAGGAAAAGTTTATGATAAGAAGATGTTGGATAATTTGTTGCAGGAGCTAAAAAAATAATTTTAAAAATAACTTTAAGACCTCTTATGGAATTTAAAAACCAGATCATTTTAGAGAATGATAGTGTCTTATTAAGACTCTTAAAGAGAGAAGATATTGCCCTGCTAGAGGAATTTTCTATTAATGAACCAGAGCTTTGGAAATACTCATTAACTCCTGCTGATGGTTTAGATAATTTAATGAATTATATAGCACATGCCTTAAGGGAAAAAGATGCAGGGACTTCGTATCCCTTTATTGTTTTAGATAAGCGCACTAACAAAATTGCCGGATCCACCCGTTTTTATGATTACAGAAAAACACATTCCACAGTACAATTAGGTTTTACTTGGTATGCTAAAGAATTTCAAGGTACAGGCTTAAATAGGAATTGTAAGTTTCTCTTACTTCAATACGCTTTCGAGACCATGAAACTAGAGCGTGTGGAATTTAGAGCTGATGCTAAAAATGCAAGAAGTATTGCCGCTATGAAAAGTATTGGATGTATAGAAGAAGGGATTCTTCGCGGCAATTGTGCAGCTCCAAAGGGTCGTAGAGACAGTATTGTTTTAAGTATCTTAAGTGAGGAGTGGTTTAGCAATGTTAAAGACGCTTTGAAAAATAAATGTCATCTCACAAATTAGAACCTTAAAATTTAAAGATATCCATTAAATAAAAAGAATCCGATTTCGAATATTTTTTCGTTTTGAAGTTATGTGTCCCACTCCGGCTTCGCCTTGTGCCGGGCTTTCCGGGCTACGCGGTAGCTCGCCTCAATCCCTGGCCGATTTCTCATAAACATCAAACTTCTTTTAGCTTAGGAGTAATTCTCTTAGGATCTCTACGCAAAGTATTATCTATTATTACCCCAAAATATCCAAACCAAAAAAACCCCTCCATTATAGATGAAGGGGTTTAATTAGAACTTAATGTAAACAAAAAAAGCACCTATCTATTGATAAGTGCTTTTCAAAAAAAAAGGCGACGACATACTCTCCCACAATACAGCAGTACCATCTGCGCTAACGGGCTTAACTTCTCTGTTCGGAATGGGAAGAGGTGAGCCCCGTTGCTATAGCCACCTTAAAAAATGAGTTAGAAAGTTTAAAAGTATTAAAGTTGTAAAGGTTTGTTGCCTTTTAACTTTTGTACTTGTTACTTTTTAACTGCGCCTTTGGCGCTAATAAGATTAACATATGGGAAATAAACAATAGAAGAAAATTAGATTAAATAATTAATAGCACCTTAGATAGGTTTT
>NZ_APHJ01000042.1 GCF_000403785.1 Gillisia sp. CAL575 | reverse complement strand
GTGGGCAATGAGGGATTCGAACCCCCGACCCCCTCGGTGTAAACGAGGTGCTCTGAACCAACTGAGCTAATTGCCCGCAAACGCTTGAATGCGGATGCAAATATAAGCTACATTTTGAATATGGCAAACTAAAATTTAAAAAAAAATAAAATATTTTCAGCTTTTAATAAAAGTAAAAATTCTAAACACCATAGCTAACACATAAACTCTGAATTAGTTGATTCAGCGTCAATCTTATAACAAAGTTATTTATTAAATCTAGCAGAGTGGGTTAAATATAGTCGGTAAATATTGAAATCTAAATTATAGAGTTAATACGTCGGCAACAACAAATGTACTACCTCCAATAAAGATTAGATCATCTTCATTTGCGTTATTTATAGCAACCTTATAAGCTTCTTTCACACTACTATAAATTTTTCCATTTAGATGGAATTGGGAGGCCTCCTGAAGAAGAATTTTTTCGTCTAGCCCTCTAGGAATATTAGGTTTGCAAAAATAGTATATCGCATCTTTAGGAAATATAGGCAAAACATCATCCAATTTTTTATCACTCACAAATCCAAGCACTATATGTAACTGGGTATAAGTTTCCTTTCTCAGCTGAGCAGTGACATAGGTTAAACCTTCTTTATTGTGAGCAGTATCACATACCACTTTAGGCTTTTCATGAAGCTGTTGCCATCTTCCTTGTAAGCCTGTGTTCTTAATAACAGAATTTAAACCTCGTTCTATATTTTCAGAAGAAATTTTAAAGCCTTTTAGAAGAAGAACTCTAGCTGCCACATAAGCCGTTCTAGTATTGTTTTGCTGATAATCACCTTTTAGGTCTGTCTTTAATTGAAGAGTTATTTTTGAGGCAAGAATAATTTCTGCTGAATGTTTTTCAGCTACCTTTTGAAAAACTGGATAGGTCTCTTTTTGATACTCACCAACAACCACAGGAGTTTTTGGCTTTATAATTCCAGCTTTCTCTATAGCGATTTCCTCTAGCGTATCTCCTAATATATTAGTATGATCCAAACCTATATTAGTGATCACAGATAATACTGGATTTATAATATTTGTAGAATCTAATCTCCCCCCTAATCCAACTTCAATAATTGCAATATCAACCTTTTCTTTGCTGAAATAATTGAAAGCCATTCCAACAGTCATTTCAAAAAAGGACAAATTATGCTGCTCTAAATAATTCTTATTGGAATTTATAAAAGTGATAACTTCATTCTCGGGGATTTCAACACCATTAATTTTAATACGTTCTCTAAAATCTATAAGATGCGGGGAAGTATAGAGGCCCACCTTATATCCTGCTTCTTGAAGAATTGATGCTAACATGTGGCTTGTAGAACCTTTCCCGTTGGTTCCTGCAACATGAATCGTCTTAAAGGTCCTATGAGGATTCCCTAAAGATTCTGATAAACTGATAATGTTATAAAGATCTTTTTTGAAGGCATCAGTACCTATACGCTGATACATTGGCAACTGTTGAAACATCCACTCAACAGTTTGGGGATAAGTAAGCACTATTCAGATAATTTAAAATTGTAGGTAATGTATCCCGTTTGCACAGAAGGTGCATTGGAATCGCTATTAAATCTTGTAGCCATTGCAGCTTTTCTAGCCGGTTCTGTTAAACAAGTTGCAGTATTTGTAGTTCCTCTCTGTCCAGGACTTGCACTTATCACTTGGCCATTTTGATTCACTGTAATCTTAACTACCACAAGGCCGGCCTCATTACAATCCTGCGGAATCTTTTCCTTATTTAAAGCTTTTCTTCCACCTAATCTATAGTTTCCATCACCATCTAATCCGGAACCATTTCCGTAATAAGCACTAGCATTTGGATCGCCATCTCTACTTCCCTTATCTCCTGCAACTCTATCATTACCTTCTCCACCGGCTGCAGTCCCATCGCTTTTTGGTCCGTTTAAGATACTACTCATAGCATCTGTAGTAGATTTATCTGGAGTAGGGTCTGGTTTCTTTGCAGGTGGTAACTTTTTAGGCTCCACTTTTTGCTCCTGAACCACAGGTTTTTTCTCTGCTTTTTTCTGAATAACCGGAGCTTCTTCAGATTCCTGAGTTACTACCTCTTCAACTTGTGTTTTAGGCTGAGCAACTACAGGAGGAGCAGATTTTTGTGGTGCAGATTTTATTGCTTCGGTAGGTTGCTTATCTCCAGAACCAACATCTGAAGTACCAAAATTAATTGCTATTCCATTTTCTGGTGGTGGATCTAAATATTGCAAGCCAAAAAACAATAATATAAGTATGAGCAACACGTGTAATACTACCGTGATGGTAAAAGATTTTTTTTCGTGTTTTGTATCTAGAAGGCTCACAGAGTTCTTATTATTAATTTACTTTTTCAGGTTTTACGGCAAGCACAATCTTATATTTATTCCTGTTCGCAATGTCCATTACGTTCACTGCTTTTTCTATTGGCACTCCCTCTTCAGCTCTAAGGATAATGGTGGGATCTTCTACTCCTGCCAATCTAGTGATAAGCGTGCTTTCTAAGGCACTATTGCTTACTCTGTCATTATCTATATAAACCTGTAGATCTTTCGTAATACTCACAGAAAGATTAGATTTATTAGTGGTCTTCCCCTTTGCTTTTGGTAAAATAAGATCCAAAGCTTCTGGAGTGATCGTAGGAGAAGTTAACATGAAAAAGATCAATAACAGAAATACAATATCTGTCATAGAACTCATACTAAAATCTGCGCTTACTTTATTTCGGCTTCTTAAGTTCATATTAAGCAGGTTCGTTTAGAAGGTCAAGGAAATCTACAGCAGTAGCTTCCATTTGATGAACCACTTTATCTGTTTTTACAACTAAGTGGTTATAACCTATATAAGCTATAATACCAACTATTAATCCTGCTACTGTAGTTGTCATTGCAGTATAAATACCTTCTGCAAGAGTTCCCATCTCTGCTTGCCCACTACTTGTTGCCAAGGTGTGGAAAGCCAAAACCATACCAATTACAGTTCCTAAGAACCCAATCATTGGAGCTGCTCCTGCGATGGTCGCCAAAATACTTACGTTTTTCTCTAATTTGTATACTTCCAATCGCCCCGCATTTTCAATTGCAGTATTGATGTCTTCTAAAGGACTACCAATTCTTGAAATTCCTTTTTCTGTAAGTCTGGCAACAGGAGAATTATTTTGAGCGCATCTTATTTTAGCCGATTCTATATTTCCGTTTAGTACGCTATCTTTAATTTGTAGCATAAAATTTGGATCTACTTGTGTGGCGGCTTTAATTGCGAATAATCTTTCGAAATAAATATATACGGCTACAAAAAGCAGTATAAATAAAATTCCGATAATGATCTGGCCACCCAAACCACCACTCATCATTAAATCAAATAACGAAAGAGTTTTCTCTTCTACGACAGGCTCAACCTCTAGGGCTGCTTGAGCAGCGTCGGCATTTTGGAAAAAGTTTAACATAGATAAAATTAGGTTTGTTAGTGTAACGTGAGAATGTAATTTTAATTGTTGTATTAAAACTATACTAGTTGTTTTAATGCTATTTCAAAAGCAGTACTACTTATTCCTGTTTTAGAACTGTTATTATTAAAGGTATTCTGGATTGCATTTTTTATGGTGATAGAAGTATCATTAAAAATAGCCTCATCGGTCATTTGTACACGCCTTTCCATAAAATAAGCAAATACTCTTGCCATCCCACAATTTGCAATAAAATCTGGTACTACACTTACTTTTTCGTCTGCATATTCCATTATAGGTCCAAAGAAAATTTCTTTATCTGCAAATGGAACATTAGCTCCACTAGAGATCATCTCCAATCCACCATTAATTAGCCTTTCTACTTGGTCTTTAGTTACCAATCTAGACGCTGCACACGGAGCAAATATGTCGGCATTTAAGTCCCAAATTTTCTCGTTGATCTCTTCAAAAGGAATTAAATTTGGATGTTTCAAGGTATTCCCATCTTTATTAAGGAATAGATCTTTGATTTCTTCAGAAGAAAATCCATCTTCATTTATCAATCCTCCTACCCTGTCTATAATTCCTATAACCTTAACTCCCATTTGAGACAAGTAATAAGCTGCTGCAGATCCCACATTTCCAAATCCTTGAACAATCGCTTTCTTTCCTTCTACATCCCCACCATAAATAGAATAGTAATGTTTTACAGCTTCAGCAACCCCATAACCAGTGATCATATCGGCAACTGTATATTTTCTAGACACATCTGGAGAATAGGTTGAATTTTCAAGAACTTTTATCACTCCTTGACGTAATTGTCCTATTCTATTAATCTTATCTGCTTCTGTTGGTTGAAAATGTCCATTGAAAACACCCTCTTGAGGATGCCATACTCCACAATTTTCAGTTATTGGAATTACTTCATGAATTTCATCTACATTTAAATCCCCACCAGTTCCATAGTAGCTTTTCAATAATGGAGAAACCGCTTTATACCAACGTTCCAAAACACCCTTTTTTCTTGGATCACTTGGATCGAAATTAATACCAGATTTTGCTCCACCAATTGCTGGTCCAGAAACGGTAAACTTCACCTCCATAGTTTTAGCAAGAGAAAGCACCTCATTTTTATCCAATCCCTTTCTCATTCTAGTTCCACCACCAGCAGCACCACCTCTAAGAGAATTTATAACTGTCCAACCTTCCGCATCTGTTTCAGCATCTTTCCAATTAAAAACGATTTCAGGCTCTTTATTTTCGTATATATCGAGTAAGTCTTTCATATAATTCAGTTTGAACGCAAATATAAAAAACAATTCCCCCCTATGGGAAAAATTATAAAATATTAGGCTTCATAAACTATACCTGCGCAATGATCATTTTCCGCTCCTGTAACGGAGCTCAATACATTAATTTCTTCCCTTAATTTTAGTACTCCCAAGAACCCAAAGATCACAGCCTCTTTAAAGTTTATAATTTCTGAAGCTGGAATAGAAACCTTAGCGGTTGTTTTTTGTTGAAGAAGTTCCATTAAATAAGTATTGAAGGCACCTCCACCTGTGACAAGCACTTCAACTTCCGGATCGTCTTTTATATTTTTCACTATTTCTGAAGCTATATGTTGGCAGTAAGTATTCAATAATGATGGAATATCTTCTTCAAAATTCCTCAGAAGAGGCAAAACCGAAGTGTTTACCCATTCTATCCCTAAAGATTTAGGAGCAGATAACTTATAAAAAGGAAGCGCATCCAATACCTTTTTTAAATCAGGATCAAATTTTCCAGATCTCGCAATTTTACCACCTTCATCAAATTCAGATCCTAGTTTTTCAGAATAATAATTAAGAACGGTGTTTACTGCACAAATATCATAAGCAATTCTCACCCCATCATTATTAGTAGAGACATTAGCAAACCCGCCTAAATTCAAACAATACGTATAATGTGTAAACAATAGCTTATCACCAATTGGCACTAAAGGTGCACCCTGACCCCCTAAGGCTACATCTTGAACCCTAAAATCGCAGATCACCATTTCTCCAATTAGCTCTGCAAGATGAGGAAGATTTCCTATTTGTAGAGTCAAACCATTTTCAGGTTCATGTTTAATAGTATGTCCGTGGCTACAAACTGCATCTAAGCCTTCAATTTTATTTTTCTGAATGAATAGTGTAATTAAACTGGCTAAATAATCTGTATACTCTTCATCCAATTCCATTAACTCAATAGGAGATAAATCTAAAGCAGTGCTCAGTTTTTCTTTCCATGATTTTGGGTATGCAATAGTCACTGCCTCCAAAATTTTAAAATCCCATTTTGCGTCTCTTGTAAAATTAATCCATGCAATATCTACTCCATCTAATGAAGTGCCAGACATAATGCCTAAAACCTTATACTCTTTAATTTCCATATTCGTAAAAATAATTATTCTTAATTGAATATTAGTAGTCAAAACGGTATCTTTGGACACAAAAAAAATTGAATTTTTAAAATAAGTTACCTAATGGATTTCAAACTTACAGAAGAGCATATAATGATTCGTGATGCTGCCAGAGATTTCGCTAATAGTGAACTTTTACCGGGAGTAATTGAGAGAGATGATAAACAAGAGTTTCCCACAGAGCAAATAAAAAAAATGGGAGAACTTGGTTTTCTAGGAATGATGGCATCTCCAGAGTACGGAGGTGGCGGAATGGATACCGTTTCTTATGTATTGGCAATGGAAGAGATATCTAAAATAGATGCTTCTGCCTCTGTAGTGATGTCTGTTAATAATTCTTTGGTTTGTTGGGGTCTAGATACTTTTGGAAATGAAGAGCAAAAAAAGAAATATCTTACTAAATTAACTACTGGAGAATCTATTGGTGCTTTTTGTCTGTCTGAACCAGAAGCAGGAAGTGATGCTACATCTCAAAAAACAACTGCAATAGACCATGGAGACCATTATATTTTAAATGGAACCAAAAATTGGATCACGAATGGTAACACGGCCGACTTCTATCTTGTAATTGCACAAACCGATCGTGAGAAGAAACATAAAGGCATCAATGCTTTTATTGTTGAAAAAACTTGGGCGGGATTTGAAATAGGACCTAAAGAAAATAAATTAGGAATTAGAGGAAGTGATACTCATTCTTTAATTTTCAATGATGTGAAAGTGCCTAAAGAAAATAGAATTGGCGAAGATGGTTTCGGATTTAAGTTTGCTATGAAAACTTTAGCAGGTGGAAGAATTGGGATTGCTGCGCAAGCATTAGGAATTGCTGGTGGTGCTTACGAATTAGCTTTGAAATACTCCAAAGAACGTAAAGCATTTGGAACTGAAATTTGTAATCATCAGGCAATCGCTTTTAAGTTGGCAGACATGCATGTTTCTATTGAAGCTGCTAGATTGTTAGTAATGAAAGCTGCTGTAGACAAAGACAATAGTGGAAATTACGATCTTTCTGGAGCAATGGCTAAATTATACGCATCACAAGTAGCAATGGATGTATCTGTTGAAGCTGTACAAGTACACGGAGGAAATGGATTTGTAAAAGATTATCATGTAGAACGTATGATGCGTGATGCAAAGATCACTCAGATCTACGAAGGAACTTCAGAGATTCAGAAAATAGTTATCTCAAGAAGTATCATCAACGGATAATTATCAAAATATATAATACAAAAAGCAGCTCTTTCGAGCTGCTTTTTGTATTTAGATTGATTAATAATTATTTATCAGAAATAATATTTTTAGTAAATACATCCTTGTCTGTTGTCACTTTTACAATGTATACTTGACTTGCTCTAGTTGCAAAGTCCAGATTCAAGTTAGTAACATCTCCTTTAGTTACTTTTTTCGCTTTATAAGTACTTAACAACCTTCCTTGCATATCAAAGAATTGGATACTCACATCAGATTTATAATCAAATTCATATTTGATATTTAATGTTTCTCTGAATGGTACTGGATAAGCGCTGAAGCTGGCAGTAAACGCAGCTTTATTGTTCTTACCTGGTTTACCTTTACCTGGTATTGTATCTACTGTACTAGGACAAGTACTTGAAGGAGCTGTAGTTGCACTACTTCCACCTAAGGTACAACCAGCATTATTCAGATTGTCCAAATAACTACCTGCTGCTCCTGCCTTATTAAAGTTTGTGTTCACATAAGCAATCAACTCTTCTGTAGAAAGAATCTCAAAATTTACATCACCATGACAAGTGTTTAATAAAGCCGCCACAGATTGTCTACCAAGGTTGTTAATTCCACCACCGCCTAAATTAAGCACTTCTAGAAGAGTTAAACCAGATAATTGTGAAGGAGCATTTGTAAATACGCTTCCATAAAGTGTACAAGTTGAATAACAAGTCCATCTATCTGTATGGTTTTTCCAGTATCCTAAAGTACAACCTTCGAAATTGTCGCAAATTGGGTTTTCTAATGTAACTTCTACTCTACCCGAATTACATCCATCAGAAGTTGAACCTGTGATTACATAATTTCCTGGTGGCAGACCTTCAAATCCATTAGCAGGTTGTTTAACTCCATCGTAGTAAGTGGTACCACCATCCGTAACAACATAATCGAAAAATCCAGTATCTATACCAGTATTATCTCCTACCCTGATCTTAATAGTCCCGACTAAGGTTTCACAATCCGGTTGAGTAATTTCTGGATTAAGCGTGAATGGATCATTAGGTAGAGGAGTTATAATCTCCACATCTAAATCATCAGAGACACAACCTTCATCTCCAATCCTAACAGCAATTGTGTGTGGCCCAACAGGCAGCGTTATTGTACCATCGTATATTATAAAGGCCGCTCCATCTAGACTATACTGTAAATTAACTTCAGGATCAAAGTTTTTAAACGTTATTCCTCCAGAACCTCCGATACAATCACCTTGCACTAAATCGAATTCAGGCATTAAAGGATTCGCATCTACATCAGCTGCTGCTTCTGCATAACCAATACAATCTCCCTGTCCTACTTTTACATTGATCACATCGCCATTGTTCTGAACTGCTGAATAGCTATTGGTTCCATCATTCTGAAGAACAGTATCTCCATCATCTAATAAATCATCACCATTCACATCAGTGAAGAAAATATAACTATCAAAACCAGCAG
>NZ_APHJ01000041.1 GCF_000403785.1 Gillisia sp. CAL575 | reverse complement strand
TACCTTCCAAAAGGAACAGACTTCAATAAAATTGATCAAAAACAACTACAGATAATACAGGACAAACTAAACAATAGACCTCGTAAAATTCTAGGGTACAATACACCTCAAGAAATGATGGATCTTGAACTAAAAAAATTATATTTGAATACTTAACTTTTTATAACGCTTTGTTGCGTTGAATCCTTGAATCCAGCAAAACCACTAATCAATTAACCATATATGGAATTAAAAAAAATCATTATTCATGAATTAATTAAAAATAGAGGGGAGAATGAGACTGAACTAATTCTTTCTGATGAATTAATAAATATTAATGACAATGCAATTGGGCTTGTATCAACTTTAAATAAAAGTTTTAATACAGATAGAATTTTCCACGCAATATTTGACCAATCAGAAGGGAAATATTTTCCAGAAAAATTCACAGAATACTTACAATCTAATCGTGATAACGATGACTTTATCACCTACACTAGAAATGTCATTTCCAATCTCGATGATCAAGTAAAAAAGATAAATTTTGCAACGGGAGGATATTTTGCTTTTTGCGAATACAAAATCAATGGTTATGACTTCAATTCAGTTTTTCTAATTAGAGATATAGAAGGTAAAACTCTAGAAAGAACTGAACATTCCTTTACGATAGAAAGTATTGAATACGTCGACACCAATAATTTAGCCATGGCTTGTCGTATTAACGAGAATCGTCTAGAAGAAGATGAAATTAATTATCTAACCCTTACACAACTTAAACAACAAGAAATATCAGATTATTTTAAAGATTGGATTTGCATTGAACAACTTCAAAGTAGTAAAGAATATACAAAAGAACTTTATAACATTATTTCTCAAATTGAAAGACCACAAAATCCAGAAACGGATGAAGAGTATGAAATTGAAACTTTCCGAAATTTAGTCTATGGTTATATTTCAACTAACCCAAATAAATCTGTCAACATAAGAGATCTAAGTCAACATTTCTATAACGACCCGAACACCATATCAGAATATGCACATGAAAACGATATTACAATCGATACTGAATTCAGATATAATAATCGAGAATTGAAGAAATTCATTAAAGTTGAAATAAACAGAGATGGGATTAATCTAAAATTTTCGAGAGGGGCATTTAATGACAAAATTCGTTTATCCGATGAAGCGGATGATATTGTAATAATCGAATCTGATGCTTTTGCTAGAGCATTAAGAAAAGAGATTGCGGAAAATAATGAAAATGAAAATTTAGAAAATTGATGTTAGAACTCCAACATAATATATTCGATTTTATCAATTCGCTCAATTTTAAATTGGGGGAAAACTTAAAATGTAATTATTCTAATGAGTTCGAAAATTTCCTTAAAACTTCCTCAATACATTATGAAAACATAAGAGATCAAGAAATTTTAATTGAAAGAAAAAATTTACCATTTGAAATTTTCGAAGAAGTCTCCGATTATTTAATATTAAATACTATTAAAGAAAAAAATGATTGTTTAATATTATCTTATGAAGGTTATCCAGTATCATTAATAAAAGAGGAATCTTATATCAATTTTGAAAAAAAAGATGAATTTTATCTCTTCTCCAATTCTATATCATTCGTTCAGTTTATAGATTTTTTTAAAACTAAACAAACAGAAGATGAAGAAGGATTTCATTTTGTTGATTATGTAAATGATATTAGCCGCAAAATTGTTCTGACAAGCTTAGCAGAAAAAAGTAGACTAATAATAAAGTATTATAAAAATGTCCCTTTATTAGACACATCTATTAATTATTCAAAATTTCTACAATTATTTTTAACTTGTTTTACTAACGAAAACGCTAATCTCCCAAAATTTTTAAAAAGTTCTCTGATAAAATGGGGCGCAAGATTTGAGGAAAAAAATAGAGCTAAGAATATTTTTGAAGACTTAGCCAATATTACCAACGAAGCAAAAATTAATTTTGAGGTTTACATTAATAATTTATCCATAGATAAAATTAGTAAAGATTATGATGAATACAAATCAAAATATTTCCACGAGGTATCTGAAATATTAAAAAAACTGACAAACCAAATTATAGGTTTTCCACTTGTAATAGCATCATCTCTTTTTGCTATCGAGAAAGTAAAAAATAATGAAACTTTCCTTTATATATTGATTGTAGCATTGTTAGTAACTACGATATATTTGATTCTTTTATTGAATATGAGTTTCAAAGACTTAAATTATATAAAGCACCTATCAGACAAAGATTATAAAGCAATTAAAAACAATAACTTTTTCATAAAATACCCTAAGGAAAGAGAAACATTTGATAAAATACAAGGCAGAATTCAAACCAGGATTAAAAATTTAATTACGATATGTGACACATATTTTTGGACTTTAAGTTTTACAAATACCGCAATTATTTGGTGGATTCTTAAATATCTAAATGCCAATGATTTTATTTTATTTGTAACCCCAGCTATAATAACAGTCCTCCTTGTAATTAGTAGGAATAAAATATGGAATGAGGAGTAAAAACCGTTGCATAACATCGGTTATCGCAAATTAGCGGGTATTCAAGTAAAAGTTATATTTTAGTCTTCAAGTAAACAACAATTTAGCCGACAAGTTCGCGACCCTACTCCCGCTACTTGCGTTAACCAAGACCGTTGCCCACAATTAAAACGTCGAAATGAAAATAATGATCCTATTTCTATTTTTGATATTATCAAGCCCAATTTATGCGCAAAATGATTCTATTCAAAAAGAACGATACGAGGTAATAAATGCACTTTATAAAGATGTCGATATTGAACAATATGACCAAATAGAAATAGACAAGAATTTCTTTATATTTTTAGGTCTGAGTGCCATCATAAGTGCACCCGAATTCATAGACAATTTATATGGACACTGTGCAGATTTTGAAAATGAAAAAATATTATCATACTCTGATATTATAACTAAAGAGGATATTTCCGAAATGCATTATCAAATTGGATGGTTAGGAAATTATAAAACTGTTGACTCGACTTTGATATCCGATAAAATAAAATTATCGGATGAAAACAACAATTCCATAACCGCAACCACACTTCCATTGATCTCTAATAATAAAGCAATTGTTTATCGGACTAACAGAAATAACACCGAAACGTTGTTTGTTTTAATTAAAAAAGATGGAGAATGGATAATAAGATGTAGGAAAAATTTATACTTACGCTTTGACGACTGATAAAAAACTGTGGGCAACATCGGTTAAGCGCAAATAGCGGGCATTCTGGTGAAAAGTACTATTTTAGACACCAATTAAAAAACAACTAAGCCGACAAGAACGTGTCCCTACTCCACGCTACTTGCCTTAACCAAGACCGTTATGTGCCAGCCTACGTAAAATGAAATTAGAAGAGTTTGATAATTGGTTTGAAATATGGAGGAAGATCTTATTAGATCTAAATATCTCTATTATGAATACCAGATACCTTTTAACTATTCATGAAAATGACATTCAACAGGGAAAAAATTCGGGATTTTTCGATTATCATACATCACAGTTAAGATTTATTGTAGTAATACAACTATGTAAAATATTTGACAATTCCTCAAATCAAAAAAGAAACGTACACAAGCTATTTAACAGGTTGATTAATGAGAAATTAGACATTATGTTTAATGAAAAACTTAAAGAAAATCAAGAAAGTGATTCTGCAATTTCAAGTATTGATCAAATGATTAAAAAAGTACATATTCTAAAAGATGAACTGGAAAATCATTCTGAACTAATCAAAAAAATTGTTATTGGTAGAAATAAAATTTATGCTCACACAGATCCTGAATTTACTAGAGGTGAATACTCTTGGGCTCAACTTGATATTTTAGTAGATTTTAGCAATAGAATTTATAATGAAATTTATGGTGGAATTAATAATACAAATACTTTGTTCAAATTAAACCCAGGTTATTCGGTTGCAGAAATCCTATTGAAATTGAGGAATTCGGCCAGCACATAACATCGGTTAAGCGCAAATAGCGGGCAATTGAGTAAAAAGTGATATTTTAGTCACCAAGTAAAAAACAACTAAGCCGACAAGAATGCGTCCCTACTCCACGCTACTTGCCTTAACCAAGACCGTTGCAAACTATTGTTCAGATTGAAAAACGTGAAAATAAAGCGGAATATCTGAGTGAAAAAACAACCAATCACTCGCAACTGTTGCGCTGACCTTTTTTAGTTTTTAATAGATCAATATTTAATCAAATTTGAACTTGTCTAAAAGAATATTACAAAATGAAAAGTGTGAAAATTGGATGCATTTAAAATCAATGCGCGGATTCTTACTCGAACTTTAAAAAATAAAAACAGATACATTCAGCTCATTATGCTGACTTTTACTCAAGCATGAAAAATTGATAAATTGAATGCCTTTAGATATATAAATTTGACTTTCACTCAGACGCGAAAAATGATAAAATAATTAAGAACTAAAAAATTCAAAATTGACTCCTACTCAAACGTGAAAAGTTAATTTGAGATTCAGAAAAGAACAAATAAAGGCAGACAACAAAAGAACAAATTCCGAACATCACAACAGTATGCAACATCGGTTCCTATGAAAAGCAATAACCTTATTTCTTAAAGATAATATTTTAATTTCTCTTATTTCATACTTATAATATTTTAACGTGTTGAATTTTTGATGAAGCTTTGCTTCAGTAAGAATTCAACACAAAAATAACCTGCTCAGCATCCTATTTGTGGTCACTTCTTGAGTGCCACCAGCATCACTATGATTGTGGTTAAA
>NZ_APHJ01000040.1 GCF_000403785.1 Gillisia sp. CAL575 | reverse complement strand
GGGCAATTAGCTCAGTTGGTTCAGAGCACCTCGTTTACACCGAGGGGGTCGGGGGTTCGAATCCCTCATTGCCCACGAAGAAAAGCCTCCCATTTATGGAAGGCTTTTTTTGTATACTTTAGTTTGATGCGATTTCATTTCGTAACTCATCATGCAGGGCAATTGAACAAATACTATGTTGGCGATACTCTATATGCCTAATTGTTTCTAAAGTCTTCCTTATATAGCTTAAGATTCTAAAGCATATTGCTAAATTCTTTTTTCCTTTGAAGAATTCAAAAAATAAATAGAGTAGAGTTTAGAGAGGTTAATTTAAACAGGTCGAGGAAAATTTAATATCCCGATTCTTTAAACTTTAATATATCCAATATCCGCTCAAGTGCCATTCCTCTTGAGCCTTTTACTAGGATGTAAGAATTCTGAAATTTATTGGCTTCAAGAGCTATTTTTAATTCAGAAAAATTTTCATATTTCTGTAATTTTTGGTCTTGAGATTGGGTTTTGAAGAAATTTTTTCCAACTAAAAATATCTGTTTAAGATTTATTCGTTCTAAATAGTTTACAATAGTTTGATGTTCTTCATCTGAAGAAGATCCAAGTTCAAACATGTCTCCTAGAATCACTATTTTATTCTCTGCTGGATTAGCCTCAAAGCTTTCCAATGCAGCCTTCATACTTGTTGGATTAGCATTATATGCATCCATTAGTATTGCATTGCTACCAAGTTTTACGATTTGCGAACGATTGTTCCTTGGGAGATATCCGGCAACAGCTTTTTGAATACTTTCTATTGATATTTTGAAATAAGTTCCAACGCATATTGCGGCTGCTATGTTTATGGCATTGTAAGTCCCTGTAAGTTGACTTTTAATAGTGGTTTTCTCGTATTGAACTTCGGCTAAACTACTAGAGTTATCATATTTAATAATAACATCGGCATTTTTTGATTCACCAAAGGTATATGTATTTTTATATGAAGCTTGTTTTTGCTGAATGGGATCATCAATATTCAGAATCAATTGACCCTTATTTGTTTTCAAATAATTATATAATTCGCTTTTTGCTGAAATCACACCTTCTATACTTCCAAAACCTTCAAGATGTGCTTTTCCAAAATTAGTTATATAACCAAAATTAGGTTTTGCTATTTCGCATAATTTTTCAATTTCTCTTGGGTGGTTAGCTCCCATTTCTACTATACCAAATTCAGATTTGGTATTCATAGAAAGTAAGGTAAGAGGAACTCCTATATGATTGTTTAAGTTGCCAACTGTCGCCACAGTTTCATGCTTTTTCTTTAGAACAGCATGAATTAATTCCTTAGTTGTGGTTTTTCCATTGCTACCGGTAATAGCAAGAATTGGTATGTTTAAATATTCCCGATGATAGGTGCTTAGATTTTGTAGTGTTTCCAGCACATTTTCAACTAAAATATAAAGCTTATTAGGTTTGTGTAATTGTTCATCTATAATTGCATAACCAGCGCCTTTTGAAAGTGCCTTTTCAGCAAATAAATTACCGTTAAAATTATCTCCTTTTAATGCGAAAAATAATTGACTTGTTTTAATTGCACGGGTATCTGTAGCCACGCCTTTGCTATCAAGAAAAAGCTGATGTAATGTCTCAATATTCATTACCTAAATATATTAAATAGAAAACGGTTTAAAAAGTAGTTCTTCGAATTTTAAAATAAATAAGAAACTTAAGTGCTTATTTATTTTGACCGAAAAATAAACTTTTTAAACCGTTTTATTCAAGGAGGCTAAGATTAATTTCTTGCCGTTTTGTTTTTGTCTTTAGATTTCGAACCAACTCTAGACATTGCGTTTCTAAAGCCTATGTAGTCGGTAGCCATATCTTGTGGAAAATACCTTCTTTGGGAAGGATCTAACCAATATGCTCTATCTCTCCATGATCCACCCTTGTATACGCGAACTTCATCACTGACCATAGTGGTTCTACTAGTTTCATCATATTTCGGACTTACATTACCTAGACTATCCGTATCTGTCCTGAATTGCGGGGAATTATACATTCTTTTCGAGGGATTAGAGATTTCATTGAAAGGCTCATAATATCTTGAAGAACTCTTATCTCCATCGCGGAAATTTCTGTTGTCACTTTCGTTAAAGTTTGTTCTAAGGTAAGTGTCTTTTTCATTAATTGGAACTTGTACTATTTCTCCAGGTAGAGTTCGAGCCATTATTCTACCGCTACTTAATGTATCATAAACTACACCATCTGGTGTAACTATTTTTACGGTACCATCATCGTTTATGGCATTTTTAGTATAAACATTCCCTCTGTAATAGTTAAAGTCGTTAAACTCATCGTCTACAATAGGTCTGTAAACATCTGCTACCCATTCTGCAACGTTTCCGGCCATATCATAAAGTCCGTAATCGTTTGCTTGGTAAGATTTAACTTCCGCAGTAATATCTGCACCATCATCACTCCATCCCGCAATTCCTCCGTAATCACCTTCACCTTGCTTAAAATTGGCTAATTGATCACCTTGTCTTTTAACATCTCCAGAACGAGTATATTGACCGTCCCATGGATATTTTTTTCTACCACGGTACACATTATAATTTCTTATTCCCACTAATCCTAATGCAGCATATTCCCATTCTGCTTCTGTTGGCAGTCTATACTCAGGTAATAGAACACCGTCTTTACGTTGAATGTAAATATTTTTTGCATTACTGGTATCTTTAGCGGTTCCTAATTTATCTGCATTTTTACCACCACGTGTAATACTATCGTTTCCACCATATGTTTTAGATGGAGCCTTCAAATAGGTTTCCGTATCAAATGTAGTTCCAGCGGAAATATCTGTATAGCGAGCTCCTTCTTTAGAATAACCTTCTTTTTCTAATTTAAGCTCATTTACTCTATTGGTTCTCCATTTGCTAAATTCTGTTGCCTGAATCCAGTTAACTCCTACCACAGGGTAATTGGAATATGCCGGGTGTCGTAGATAGTTGTTTGTCATGGTTTCATTGAAACCTAATCTATTTCTCCACACTAAAGTATCAGGAACAGCACCAGAGTAAATATTTTTATAATTTTCTTCACTTGGAGGGAAAACGTTTTTTAACCAATCAAGATATTCCATATACATGATATTGGTAACTTCAGTTTCATCCATGTAAAAGGATTGGACGTGCTGCTGAGTAGGAGTGTTGTTCCAATCATGCATTACGTCATCCTGAACTCTCCCCATTGTAAAGGTTCCTCCTTCAACAAAAACAAGACCTGGGCCAGTTTCCTGTTCCTTGTAATCTGTTTTGTATTGGAAGCCACCATCTTTAGAATTAATATCCCATCCAGTAGCTCTCGAGTTGTTTTTGTAATCTCTAGAATTGTTACAGCTAAATAAGCCAACGCTTAAAGCGATAGCAAATAGTGTCTTAAAGGCAACATTAGTCCTCATATTTTATTCTGTTTGTGTAGTAATTTAGGCCTTGCAATATAGTAATTAACGGGAAAAGTACAAGTTTATTTTGTCTTAATCAAAATGTGCTAAACAGTTAATATTCTTAATGATTAGAACTTTTTTATTATATATAATATAGTCACAAAAGTAAGATTAAAAGTTTAGGTTTGAAATATTTTTAGTCATGGCTATTAAAACTAGTGGATAAAGGCAATAAAATCTTGAAATTGTAGTTTTAATAGAATCCTTGAATTTTTACTTATTCTATTAAAGTTCAATGCAAAATTGATGAGAGGAACTTCTCTTAACGAGAATAAAAATATATATTTGTTAAAGACTAATTAATGTGATGAAAAAAATTACTATACTTTTTCTTGGATTTTCCCTTTTATCAAACGCGGTTGTTTTCTCTCAAGAAGAACGCGATAGGGTTATAACTACAGCTATTCCTTTCTTACTTATAGCAGCCGATGCTAGAGCAGCGGGTATGGGTGATCAAGGGGTTGCAACTTCTGCCGATGCTTTTTCACAACAATGGAATCCGGCTAAATTTGCTTTTATAAATAGCGAACAAGGGATTGGGGTTTCTTACACTCCATATCTAAGTAGTATTGTTAATGATATATTTTTGGGCAATCTCACCTATTTTAATAGACTTGATGATAGAAGTGCTGTTGCAGCAAGTTTAAGATATTTTAGTCTAGGGTCTATTGAGACTCAAGAGAACTTTGGTGATGAAGCTTTATTATTAAGTCCGAATGAATTTACTTTAGATGTGTCTTATGCATTAAAATTAGCCGATAACTTCTCTATGGCAGTGGCAGGACGTTATTTAAGATCAGATCTTAAGTTGGCGGTTAATAGTGAAGATGCAACTGCAGCTTCAACTTTTGGGGTAGATATCGCAGCGTTCTATCAGAGTCAGAATATAGTGTTTTCTAATTTTGATGGAAAAATTAGAGCTGGAGCTAATATTTCTAACATAGGTCCGAAAATAAAATATGATGAAGTTGGTCAGGAAAATTTTATTCCTACAAATTTTAAAGTAGGTGGAGGGTTCGACTTTATTTTTGATCCTTCAAATAGATTAGGAACTTATCTTGAATTCAATAAGTTATTAGTTCCCACTCCACAAGATTTTAATGGAGATGGGGATATTGACGTTTCAGATGAAGATGAGTATAATAATATTGGTTCTATAGAAGGTATTTTTAAATCTTTTGGTGATGCTCCTGACGGTTTTGGTGAAGAATTAAGAGAAGTTACTTGGGCGTTCGGTGCAGAGTATGTATATCAGGATCAATTTACATTAAGAACTGGATATTTTAATGAAAGCGATACTAAAGGTTCAAGGAAATTTGTAGCAATTGGAGCCGGATTTAAATATGCTCCAGTTGTAATAGATGTATCGTATTTATTTTCTACTTCTAATGTAGTAAGTCCTTTAGAAGGTACCTTAAGGTTTGGATTGGTCTTCAATTTTGGAGAAAAATTTGACGATAACTAATTAATTGTATATTTCCGAGAGTTCGTTAAGTGGCATAATAAGAAAGGCCGCCATTAATATTGCGAACAAAAATCAAATAATTTAAATGAAATTAATTACTGTTTCTACATCTTTAGAGATCTACGATTCTATAGATGAACTTCCAGAAGAAGTCATAACCTTGATGAATACGGCTGTTGAGGCACGGATTAAAGCCTACGCACCATATTCCAAATTCCAAGTTGGTGCTGCTATACTTTTAGATAATAATGAAGTGATTCCTGGAAGCAATCAAGAGAATGCCTCTTATCCTAGTGGGTTGTGTGCAGAAAGAACTGCTATTTATTATGCAGGTGCTAAATACCCAGAAGCTATTATTAAAAGAATTGCAATTTCAGCTACCTCATTAAATCATGCTGTAACCGCCCCTATCCCGCCTTGTGGTGCCTGTAGGCAAGCGATTGCTGAATATGAGATTAAGCAAAATGAACCTATAGAGATTTATTTTATGGGTGAAAGTGGTGAAGTTGCAAAATCTAACTCCCTGAGGGATTTACTGCCTTTTGCCTTTGATAAATCAAATCTATAACGATTTAGTAGTTTTTAATATTAAAACTGTTTTTCGTTCTTACTGAAAATAGTATTTTTGTTATCCGCTAGGCAAAAACCAGTGTCCGGTCTAAATATATTTGAAAATGAAGAAAATTACCAAAGCCACTTATTTAAAGTGGTACGAGGATATGCTTTTTTGGAGAAAGTTTGAGGATAAATTAGCTCAAGTATATATTCAACAAAAAGTGAGAGGTTTCTTGCACCTATATAATGGTCAAGAAGCAATTTTAGCCGGATCATTGCATGCGATGGATCTTACAAAGGATAAGATGATTACTGCTTATAGAAATCACGTTCAGCCAATTGGTATGGGTGTGGATCCTAAAAGAGTAATGGCAGAATTATATGGTAAGAAAACTGGCACCTCTCAAGGTCTTGGTGGTTCTATGCATATTTTTTCTAAAGAACATAGATTTTATGGAGGCCATGGAATCGTTGGAGGACAAATACCTTTAGGTGCTGGATTGGCTTTTGCCGATAAGTATTTTAAAAGAGATGCTGTTACTCTAACTTTTATGGGAGATGGTGCTATGCGTCAAGGTTCTCTTCATGAAACTCTTACTATGGCCGTTAATTGGAATTTACCTGTGGTTTTTTGTGTAGAAAATAATGGATATGCTATGGGAACTTCTGTAGCTAGAACTTCTAAGAACACAGAGATCTGGAAAATGGGATTGGCCTATGATATGCCGTGTGGACCCGTAGATGCCATGAATCCAATTAAAGTAGCAGAGGCTATGGATGAGGCTATTAAGAGAGCAAGAGACGGAAAAGGACCTACTTTCTTAGAATTAAAAACCTATAGATATAGAGGGCATTCAATGAGTGATGCTCAAAAATATAGAACTAAAGATGAAGTTGCTGAATATCAAAAAATTGATCCTATAACTCAGGTTTTAGAGGTTATAAAAGATAAAAAATACGCAACAGAAAAAGAGATCAAAGAAATAGACAAGCGCGTTAAAGATTTGGTTCTAGAATGTGAGAAATTCGCAGAAGACTCAGAATATCCAGATCCAAGCTTGATGTATGATGCTGTTTACGAGCAAGAAGACTATCCTTTTTTATCACATAAAGTAAAGTAAATTATGGCTGAAGTAATAAATATGCCACGTTTGAGTGACACCATGGAAGAAGGTGTTGTCGCTAAATGGTTGAAGAAAGTTGGAGATAAAGTTGAGGAGGGAGATATTTTAGCGGAAATCGAAACAGATAAAGCTACTATGGAATTTGAATCTTTTTACGAGGGGACATTATTACATATCGGAATTGAAGAGGGGGAAACAGCTCCTGTAGACACTTTGCTTGCAATAATTGGAAAAGAAGGAGAAGATGTTTCTAAATTATTAAAGAGTGATAGTAAGTCTTCTAAGAAAGAAGAAAGCAAAACTGAAACTAAGGATGCTTCTAAAGATGCTCCAGTTGCAGATTCTAAGGAAAATAAAGAGGAGGAATCAGAATCTTCCAATGAAATTCCAGATGGAGTAGAGGTAATTAATATGCCTAGACTTAGTGATACCATGGAAGAAGGAACCGTCGCGTCTTGGCTTAAAAAAGAAGGAGATACGGTTGAAGAGGGAGATATTTTAGCTGAAATTGAAACCGATAAGGCTACAATGGAATTTGAATCTTTCTACAGTGGAACTTTGTTGAAAATTGGTGTCCAAGAAGGAGAAACAGTAAAAGTTGATACTTTATTAGCGATTATTGGGCCAGAAGGAACAGATGTTTCTGGAATTGGTTCCGGAAAAGCTAAACCAAAATCGTCTGGAAAAGAAGAAACTGCTTCTAAAGATGAGGATTCGGCTAATGATGCTTCAGAAGAAAAATCGGATGTGAATACTTCAGAAGCGAAAGATGGAAGTAGAATATTCGCTTCTCCTTTGGCAAAGAAAATTGCAGAAGATAAAGGAATAGATCTGGCAGATGTTAATGGTTCAGGAGGAAATGGACGAATAGTGAAGAAAGATGTCGAGTCTTTCCAACCATCATCTAAACCGGCAGAAACGAAATCAGAAAGTCCTGTTGCTGCTGCTTCAGAAAAAACAGTTCAAACATATACACCCGCTGGGGAAGAATCTTTTGAGGAAATCAAAAATTCCCAAATGCGTAAGACCATTGCAAAACGTTTAGGGGAATCTAAATTTACTGCGCCTCACTATTATTTAACGATAGAGGTGAACATGGAAACAGCCATTGCATCTAGAAAGCAGATCAATGAAATTCCAGATGTTAAGGTTAGTTTTAACGATATGGTGATTAAAGCTTCTGCCATGGCATTAAGAAAACATCCTAGAGTGAATTCTCAATGGACTGGAGATTCTACAAAAATCGCTAAACATATCCATATGGGAGTTGCTGTAGCCGTAGAAGATGGATTGGTTGTGCCTGTTGTAAAATATGCAGATCAATTATCTATGACTCAAATTGGAGCTCATGTAAAAGACCTTGCTGGTAAATCACGAAATAAAAAATTGCAACCATCAGAGATGGAAGGGAGCACTTTTACGGTTTCTAATCTTGGTATGTTCGGGATTACTGAATTTACTAGTATTATAAATCAACCGAATTCTGCAATCCTTTCTGTAGGAGCAATAGTAGAAAAGCCGGTAGTAAAAGATGGACAAATTGTAGTTGGTAATACCATGAAAGTTACTTTGGCGTGTGACCATAGAACAGTAGATGGCGCTACCGGAGCTGCATTTTTGCAAACTTTAAGAACATATTTGGAGAATCCTGTTACTATGTTAGCATAATCCAAAGACTTTATAGAATATACTATTTGAAAATCCCGCGCTATTGCGGGATTTTTTTATCTTTATAACTATGATAAAAAATTTTATAAGGACAGCTAGTTTAGGACTACTGGTTCTATTTTCCGCGTGTAATCTCACACAAAATTCTACCGAAGAAAAGCAAATAATTCCACCGCCGGTAAAGACAGGATTTACCAAAGCAAATATAAATGCGATGGCAGTAAAGGAAGAATTGGAGTTTCTTTCTTCAAATGATTTGATGGGTCGAAATACAGGATCCAAAGGAATAGAGAAGGCTGCAGTGTATCTAGAAGAAATTCTTAAGAAAAATGATATAAAGCCATATTACACCACTTACAGAGATTCTTTTGAGGTGGAAGGGAGTTTTGGATATAACATAATAGGTTTGGTTGAAGGAACAGATCCAGTATTGAAAAATGAGTTTTTAATTATAAGTGCTCACTACGATCATATTGGATTAATTTCCCCAATTGCAAACGATTCTATAGCAAATGGAGCCAATGATAATGCTGCGGGATCTGTTGCTGTACTGGAATTGGCAAAATACTTTGGTGCTGCATCAAACAATAAAAGAAGTATTCTCTTTGTATTTCTTTCAGCTGAAGAAAAAGGACTCTTAGGATCTAAGCATTTGGCAAAAAGATTAAAGAACGAAAAGCTAGACCTCTACGTAAACTTTAATATTGAGATGATTGGAGTTCCTATGGTTAATAAAGACCATATGGCATATTTAACAGGTTTTGAAGAATCTAATCTGGCAGATAAATTCAATGAATATTCCGATGAAAATATTTTAGGTTTTCTTCCGAAGGCTAAAGAATTCGATCTCTTTAGACGTAGCGATAATTATTCTTTCTACAAAGAATTCAAGGTGCCTGCACAAACCATAAGTACTTTTGATTTCACAAATTATAATTATTACCATCAAGTGCAGGATGAAGCAGATGAAATGAATATTCCGTTTATGACGAATTTAATAGAATCTATTATACCGGGAATTCAGACAATGGCAAACACACCAACTAAGGAAATAAAATTAAATTAGAAATGAAGCATGTTGTAATAACAGGAACCAGTAGAGGAATAGGATTTGAAATGGTCAAACTTTTTTCTGACGCCGGTCATCATGTATTAGCACTTTCCAGGAAACCAGAATCTCTTCGAGCTTTAAATTTGAAGAATGTACAGGTGGTTTCTTGTGATATTACTAAGGAAGAAGAGCTTCAGAAAATAGCCAATCACATAGAGAAGATTTGGAAAAAAGTTGATGTTTTAATTAATAATGCAGGAGCAATTTTAAATAAATCTTTTGCTGAATCAACTTTAGAAGAATTTAAAGCCATATATAACACCAATGTTTTTGGCGTGGTAGGACTTATTCAGAAATTACTTCCCATGATGAGTGCTAGCTCTCATGTGGTTAATATAAGCAGCATGGGTGGAGTTCAGGGCAGTATGAAATTCCCAGGTCTATCGGCATACAGTTCGAGTAAAGGTGCTTTAATCACCCTTACAGAAATTTTAGCAGAAGAATATAAAGAAAATGGACCTTCCTTTAATGTATTGGCTTTAGGAGCCGTGCAAACCGAGATGCTGGAAGAGGCTTTCCCAGGATATAAAGCACCATTATCAGCTTTAGGAATGGCAGAATATATTGTAGATTTCAGTTTGAACGGGCATAAATTTTATAATGGGAAAATGTTACAGGTATCTAATAGTACCCCGTAATTTGAAATAACATGTCAGATGTTTTAAAAAAATACCTGCCGAGTCATTCGGTAATTCCAGTCTTTAAAATGATTGAAGAGAATCGGGTTCATTTAAAAATTGTAAATGAACGGGTAACTAGGCATGGTGATTACCGAAGAATGACAGATGGTACTCATCAAATTACAGTGAATGCCAACCTCAATAAATATAGATTTCTAATTACGTTGGTTCATGAAATAGCTCACCTGGTCGCTTTTGAACACTTTGGTCGTCGAATAAAACCTCATGGATATGAATGGAAGATTACCTTTAGAAATATAATGTTGCCCTTTATTAGACCAGAAATTTTTCCTAATGATTTATTACCATTAATAGCTAATCATTTTAAGAATCCAAAGGCTAGTAGTGATACCGATGCCAGACTTTCTGTAGCCCTTAAGAATTTTGATTCTGAGAACGATAAAAACTATATTTTTGAGATTCCTCAGGGAGGGGTTTTTAGGATATATAATGGGAAGGTCTTTAAGCGAGGTCAGAAATTGAGGAAGCGATATGAATGTTTGGAAATGGCGACGGGTAAAGTCTATCTATTTCAACCTAATGCAGAGGTAGAACTTGTTGCAGGTTAATTAATAAAATCTAAAAATGACAACTATTTACAATAAGGATTATTATGCAGTTATTATGGCGGGTGGAGTAGGATCTCGTTTTTGGCCTGTAAGCACCTCAAAATTTCCAAAGCAATTTCATGACATGCTTGGAACTGGGCATAGCTTGTTGCAAAAGACATATATGAGACTCTCTAAGATTTTGCCTTATGAGAATATATTAATTTTAACCAATGAGGAATACGTAGATCTAGTACAAGAGCAATTGCCAAAATTAGATACTAAAAAAATCATTGCTGAGCCGGCTATGCGAAATACAGCACCTTGTATTTTATTAGCGGCAATGAAGATAAAAAAAATTAATCCCAATGCTGTAATGATCGTAGCGCCTAGTGATCATTTTATTAATGATGAAAATGCCTTTGCAGCGGATATCAATTTAGCTTTTGAAGCTGCCAGTGAAGAGGATATTCTAGTTACACTTGGGATAAAACCCACTTTTCCTAACACGGGTTATGGATATATAAAATATGAAAAGGATGATGGGAAAGATCTTCAGAAAGTTGAGAATTTTACTGAAAAGCCAACCTTGAGAAATGCTAAAAAGTACCTCGAAGAAGGGAATTACGTATGGAATGCTGGAATCTTTATATGGAAAGCATCTTATATTGCTGAGTCTTTTAAAACATATTTACCAGAAATGTTCAGTCTTTTTAATGATGGAGAAAAAGATTTAAACACTTCTAAAGAAGAGAAGTTTATTAAAGACACTTATCCAGATGCAAAAAATATTTCTATAGATTATGCGATTTTGGAAAAGTCAGATTCTGTATTTGTAATCCCAGCAACCTTTAGCTGGAGCGATTTAGGGACATGGGGTTCTTTACATGAAGAACTGGCAAAGGATGAAAATAATAATGCGGTTGTTAATGCCCAATTGATGCCTGAAGATGCATCTGGTAATATAATCTATACTAAAAATTCTAAAGTTGTAATTGTAGATGGTCTGAAGGATTATATAATAGTTGAAAATGAAGATGTTCTTATGATTGTTCCTAAAGAGAAAGAACAAGAAATTAAAGAGATAAGGAATAAGGTGATGGAAAAGTTTGATAAGAATCTTGGATAGTAATGACCAACAAGGATAATTTGGGTAGTAACCCACCAGAAACTGAAGCTTTTGATATGGATCTAACCAAGGCAAAAGGCTTATGGGAGAATATTAGAGTTTTTATTTCTGAACTACTGGACATACGTGGAGATACAGATAGAGAATCTACTGTAGCTGCGATCACTAAAGATATTTCTTTTAAAGGTCATAATGCATGGATCCTCATATTTTCCATTTTTGTTGCCTCTATTGGGCTGAACGTAGGTAGTGCAGCAGTGGTAATTGGAGCAATGCTTATTTCCCCGTTAATGGGACCAATTGTGGGAATAGGATTGGCAGTAGCAATCAACGATGTTAGGATGTTAAAACGATCCTTTATTAATCTTGGGGTTATGGTATTGTTGAGTGTGCTTACAGCTACTATTTATTTTTTTATATCTCCTATTAAAATTTATACTCCAGAGATCGAAGCCCGCACATATCCTACTATTTTGGATGTATTGGTAGCTATTTTTGGAGGACTTGCGCTTATCGTTGCGAAAACAAAAAAAGGAACCATTGCAAGTGTGATTTTTGGAGTAGCAATAGCCACGGCTTTAATGCCTCCTCTTTGTACGGTGGGATATGGCTTGGCAAATGGAAATATGAAATTTGCTAGTGGAGCATTATATCTGTTTTCAATAAATGCAGTTTTTATAGCCTTATCAACCTTCCTTGTATCCAAATTACTAGGCTTTCCATTGGTTAAATATGCTAATCAACAAAAAAGACGGAGAATTGCACAAATAGCTACTGCCATTGCAATAATTGTAATGATACCGAGTGTAATCCTCTTTATTAATCTACTTAGAAAGCAAGTATTTATATCTACCGCAGAAGAATATTTATCTAAAGTAATTAAATATCAAGGAACAGAAACTATTAAATACGAAGAGGATTTTAAGAAAAGAGAAATTGAAGTCTATCTAATTGGTAATGTTGTGCCTTCTAAAACTATTGAAATTTGGAAAGAGAGTTTGGATAATTATGATGCATTAAAGGGTAGTAAGCTAATAATTCATCAAGGAACTAATGAGTCTGGCGATATTAGCCTGCTTTCGTCACAAGTAAAGAGTGGAATTTTAGAAGACCTATATCTTAAGAACCAAGAGGTAATTGAAAACAAGGATTCGCAAATCAGTTTTTTGGAAAATGAACTCTTAAAATATAAACAGGGCGATTTCTCTTTTGATGAAATAAGTAGGGAGTTAAAAATCAACTATCAAGAGGTAGAAAATTTGACTTATGCGAATACAATTTCTACCAACTTCGAAAAAACAGATACCATTCCCACTTTTAATGTAACATGGAGTAGTAAAATAAAAAATACTGATAAAATTACTGAAGGAAAGAAAATTCAGCAATGGCTAACATTTAGATTGAAATTGGATACGCTAACTGTGAGATCTCTTAATTAATGTCCTTTTAGTTGAGCGTCTCGTACTTTTTTAAATAAATTGGAAGAATATACAAAATCTGTTACTGTCTCGTCATCGGTTTGGAAGATCTGAGATTTATCTCCCTTCCAAGCTAGAAGCCCATCCTTTAAAAATGCTATATTTTCCCCGATTTCCAACACAGAGTTCATATCGTGAGTAATGACCACTGTTGTTATATTATTTTCTACAGTAAGTTCTTGTATTAGCTTATCTATTACAGTTGCTGTTGTTGGGTCTAATCCTGAGTTAGGTTCATCACAAAATAAATATTTTGGCTTATTTACAATAGCTCTTGCTATGGCAACTCGCTTTTGCATTCCACCACTGATTTCTGAAGGATATTTGTTTTCGCTACCTTCAAGATTAACTCTTTTTAATACCTCCGCAACTCTGGATTTCATTTCGCGCTTACGCTGATTTGTAAACATTCGCAAAGGGAACATTACATTCTCTTCTACGGTCATAGAATCAAACAATGCTCCTCCTTGAAATAGCATTCCTACCTCTGTACGAAGCTCACGTTGTTCTTCATCTGTGAAAGATGAGTAAGCCTTTCCATCATACTCAATACTTCCCTCTTCAGGCTTAAATAAACCAAGCATGGTTTTTAAAAGCACACTTTTCCCAGAACCTGATTGACCAATTATTAAATTCGTCACGCCTGTTTCAAAAACAAAATCTATCCCTTTCAGAATTTCTTCGCCATCAAAACCTTTATGAATATTTTTTATTTCGATCATTAGCTAAGTAATAATTGGGTTACGACATAATTTGTAATAATTAGAACAACACTGGTCCACACAAATGAAGTTGTACTTGCATGACCAACTTCTAAAGCACCACCTTTCATATAATAGCCATGATAAGCAGGGATTGTGGCCAGGATCCAAGCGAAAATAAAGGTTTTAATAAAAGCGTAAACTAAATGAAAACCTTCAAAACCATCTTGTAATCCTTCCAGAAAAAGATCGCTTCCAACAAATCCTCCAAATACAGCAGCAGCATATGCCCCAAGAATTCCTAAAAACATAGAAATGGCTATTACAAAAGGATAGGTGAGCATCGCAATTATCTTCGGAAAAATTAAATAATTCAAAGAATTAATACCCATTACTTCAAGTGCGTCGATTTGCTCAGTAACCCTCATTGATCCGATGCTGGAAGTTATAAAAGAACCCACTTTACCAGCCATAATTATGGAAATAAACGTTGGAGCAAATTCAAGAATGATAGATTGCCTTGCAGCAAATGCTATCAAAGTTTTTGGGATTAAAGGATTATTAAGGTTTAAAGCAGTTTGAATAGCAACAACTCCCCCAATAAAAAAGGAAATAAAAGCTACGATCCCTAGCGACCCAATTATAAGCTCATTTATCTCTTTAAAGATTAGTTCTTTTAATACAGATCGTTTGGTCATTCTACCAAACACGCCTTTAATCATTAAAAAGTATTCACCAATAGAATGGATGTAGCTCATCAAGGAATTTTTGTAAAGCTAAAATACTAAATTTTAGTAGGAAACTATTTAACGTAGAATTAAAGTTTAAAGGCTAATTCTTTAGTATTTTTGAAATACTTACAATCCATTGATTCAATTTATGAAATATTCTATTAAAGTTCTTTTAATAAGCCTGCTCTCTTTTGCTTCTTTTGCTCAAGTTAAGGTTGATAAAACAATTAATCCAGACAAACCAAAATTGGTTGTTGGAGTAGTTGTAGACCAGATGAGGTATGATTACTTGACCAGATTTTGGAATAAATACGGGAACGAGGGTTTCAAGAGATTGGTTAATGAAGGTTTTAATTTAAAAAACAATCATTTTAATTACATTCCAACTTATACTGCTCCAGGGCACGCTTCAGTATTTACAGGAACCACTCCAGAAAATCATGGAATTATAAGTAATAGCTGGTATAATAAATTTGAGGAACAATATATTTATTGTGTTACAGATGAAAATGTGCAAGCATTAGGAACAATTGCGTCCGCAGGTAAAATGTCTCCAAACAGATTAATGGCTACTACAATTGCAGATGAAAATAGATTGTTTACTCAAATGCGAGGAAAAACAATAGGGATTGCCTTAAAAGATAGAGGAGCAATATTGCCAGCAGGACATACGGCTAACGCTGCTTACTGGTTTCATGGCCAAGAAGAAGGAAAATGGATAAGTAGTACTTATTATATGCAGGAGCTTCCTAAGTGGGTTAAGGATTTCAATATTTCGGGGACTGCACTTTCTTATATGAAGCCTTGGGATGCAATCCAGGATATAGAAACTTATTTAGAAAGCGGGTTAGATGAAAACCTTTTTGAAGGTGGATTTAGTGGTAAGAAAACTGCTACTTTTCCTTATGATCTGGAATCTCTTGGAAAGGATAATGGGAATTATGATCTTTTAAAAATCACTCCTTATGGGAACTCCTTGACTGCAGATTTTGCAATCGCCGCGATTAAAGGGGAGGAATTAGGTAAAGATGAATTTACAGATTTTTTAACTGTAAGTTTTTCAAGTACAGATTATGTAGGACACAATTTTGGGGTTAACTCCAAGGAGATTGAAGATGCCTATTTAAGACTAGATCTAGATTTAGCTAAGTTGCTTTCTAGCTTAGATACACAAGTAGGCAAAGGGAATTACACACTCTTTCTAACGTCCGATCATGGTGGGGGAGATGTTCCAACCTATTTGACATCAGTTAAAATTCCTTCGGGATATTTTGATGATCCAGAATTCGATTCAAAATTAAAGGAGTTTGTTTTTGAAAAATATAAGAAAGAAAATTTAATTGAATCTATTTCTAATTATCAAGTGTTCTTTAATTACAGAACAATTGAAGAGGCAAAAATTGACAGAACTGCTTTTGAAAATGAAATAGCACATTTTATTCTGCAATATCCAAAAGTGAATAAAGTTTTTACCCGAAGCCAGTTAGAAAGCGGGAATTATTCTGAAGGAATTTCGAGTTTAGTACAGAAAGGATTTAATCAGAAGCGTAGTGGAGATGTGATATTTGTGCTGGATCCTGCAGTTATTTCTTATACAACCACTACTGGCTCTACTCATGGTAGCGGGTTTTCTTATGACACTCATGCGCCATTAATTTTCTTTGGTAAAGGAATAAAGCACGGTAGTACTGCAAAAAAGTCTGAAGTAGTAGATATTGCTCCAACGATTTCTGTGTTATTAGGTATCGCCTTTCCAAATTCTGCGACTGGTAATCCTCTAGTTGAGGTTTTAGAGAAGAACTAAAATATTTTTTCAAACATTTTTCTCCATCGAAGTTTTCTTGTGAAACTACCTTGATCTTTAGAAAGTAGAAATTCTTCTTTTTGTTTTGCAGCTTTAAAGTATCCTGTAATATAATCTTGAAATAGACTTATATCTTTTTTTCTAAAAGCAAGTTTTGCAGATGCTATCAAGGTAATTAATAAACCATATCTAAGTTTATAAAAAGCTTCTCCCTGTTTATACTTAGACGCTTCATTATACGTGCTTCCCGTAGGTTTAAGGTGTTTTACTAAAAGACTTTTATCTGTCTTAATTTTCCATCCATAAAATTGCGCTACAAGTTCATCTGCGGTATCCCAACCCATGTTGGGTTTTAATCCCTCAATGTCTTTAAAACAAGTTTTGCGATAAGCTTTTAACGCTCCTCTTATATGATCATTATTGGTGAGGTTTTCCAAGATCCAATCATTTCCTTTTTGGATGCTACAAAAACCGCCGGACATCCCAACTTTTGAATCATTTTCAAAATGATTTACTATAGTTTCTAGATAGTTTTTAGGGAAAACAAGGTCGGCGTCAAATTTACATATTATATCATATTTCTCATCCAAAGTCTTAAGCCCTTCATTGAATGCATTAATCACCTTGCTTCCGGGTAGATGCGCTTCTGTTGAGGTAATAGATATTAATGATATATAAGAATGTTTATTTTTGAATTCTGAAACTATACTGTGTGTGGCATCATTAGACTGATCATCTACAATCACGATCTTCTCTGGTAAATAAGTCTGGTCAACTAAAGATTGTAAAGTAGAGCCAATAAATTCAGCTTCGTTATGTGCTGGGATTACAATATAAATCTTCAAAATAAGACTGAATTAATTTAGTAGAAATGAAGTTGAGGATAAATTTTCTATAAATAAAATTTATCTCTCTGCATATACAGCGTAATATCTAGGGGTGATAGTTCTAAGTAATGGTCTAAGACCTATTTTTTGAACAGGATTCGTCCATTTAGCCCTCTTCTGGATATTCCATCCTGCTTTCTCTAAAAGCCAATCAAATTGCCAATCTTCAAATTCATGATAATGGCGATCTCGTATATCGGTCTTACTTCTATATGCATCGCTAAACCATAGTTTCAAAGGTACTGTGGCTACTAGCTTATTAGTTTTAAGATCTTTCAGTAAGTTAAAAGGAGATAGTAAATGCTCAAATATTTCAAATGCAGTTACTAAATCATATTCACTTTCATAATCTACATGTGGATGAAGGTCTAGATCTTCTCCAGAAGTATTAGTGACATGGTATTTTTGAGATTTCATGATCGCAGAAAACGGATTTTCTACGCCCAGATCCAAAACCCTAGCAGGAGATGGAACAGCATTTTCAAGAAACTCTAATGTTTTTTTAAATCTTTTATTCGGAAATGTATTTTCGTACATCTAGTATTGGTAGACAAGTGCATTAATATTCATTCCCGCTCCAACGCTTGCAAGAATTATCACATCTCCTTTGTTTAATTCTTGATTTGGAATATTTCCAGTAATTACCAAGTCTAAAAGAGTAGGAACAGTTGCTACGCTACTATTCCCAAGTTCATGAATACTCATTGGCATAACATTCTCTGGAGCTTTCATTTTGTATTGCTTGTAAAAACGGGTTATGATAGCTTCATCCATTTTTTCATTAGCTTGATGTATAAACACTTTTTTTACATCTTCAATAGACTTTCCACTTTCTTCCAAACAAGCTTTCATCGCTTCTGGTACATGTTTTAAAGCAAATTCGTAGATCTTTCTACCATTCATTTTAATGTATCTGGTATCATCTTCCTCTTCGCTTCTATTAGATTTGCCGAAATAGATATGATGTGCATCTTGATAAGCATGGGTAGCAGAACTGTGAGCAAGTATTCCACCTGTTTCATCTGAAGCTTCAAAGATTGCAGCTCCAGAACCATCAGAAAAAATCATAGAATCTCGGTCGTTATTATCTACTACTCTGGAGAGTGCTTCAGCTCCAATAACCAAGCATTTCTTAGCCATTCCACTCTTAATAAAGGCTTTAGCCTGAATGACACCTTCTATCCAACCTGGACAACCAAAAAGAACATCATAACCAACGCATTTTGGATTTTTTATCCTAAGATTGTGTTTTACTCTAGTGGCAAGACTAGGTACGGTATCGCTTTGGCTACTTCCAAATCTTACATCGCCATAATTATGGGCAACTATTATGTAGTCTAATGTTTCGGGATCTATACCTGCATTTTCTATAGCTTTTTGAGCAGCCACAGTTGCCATGTCTGAAGTGCTTAGGTCTTCTTCAAGATACCTTCTTTCTTCAATCCCGGTAATAGCTTTAAATTTTTCAATTGTTACCTCATTAGTATGAGGAAATCCTGATCCATCTATATTAAAAAATTCATGTTTCAAAAAGTCTGAATTCTTTCTCTTTAAGTTCGGAATAAAACTTCCTAAACCAGTCATCTTTATGCTCATTGAAACTGAGTGTTTTGTAATTATATCAACTAAAATACTAAAAGCAATCTAAGAAATCCTTAAGGAAATACATAATTTGCGACATTTTATGGTATTAGTAAAATTCGCGATTTTAATTATTGAATTGATAATTATAGCGCTTTAAATTAAAAATAGCCCAAAGTTATTAAGTCAAGCCTTGGGCTAAAAACTGTTTATGCTTCCATATATTCTTCAATAGGAGCACATGTACATATAAGATTTCTGTCTCCATATGCATCATCTACTCTTCTAACTGTAGGCCAAAATTTATTATCTGCAACATACTCCAATGGGAATGCAGCTTGTTCTCTCGAATATGGAAAATCCCAAGTGTCTGCTGTCAACATTGCTAATGTATGTGGTGCGTTCTTTAGAATATTTACTTCATCATTAGTAGATGAGTTGGTAATTTCCTTACGAATAGATATTAATGCATCGCAAAATCTATCTAATTCTGCTTTGCTTTCACTCTCTGTAGGCTCAATCATTAAGGTTCCTGCGACAGGAAAAGAAACCGTTGGAGCGTGGAAACCATAATCAATTAATCTTTTTGCAATATCTACAACTTCAATCCCATTGGTTTTGAACGGTCTGCAATCCAAAATCATTTCATGAGCAGCACGCCCTCTTTCTCCAGAATATAAAGTTTGATAATGATCTTTTAAACGAGCCTTGATATAGTTTGCATTTAAAATCGCATATTCTGTAGCTTTCTGAAGTCCGTTTACCCCTAGCATAGTTATATATCCATAAGAAATAAGACATACTAAAGAAGATCCCCACGGGGCTGATGAAATAGCGGTGATTGCTTGTTCCCCTCCAGTTTTTATCACGGGATTTCCTGGTAAAAAAGGAAGTAATTGTTTTGCAACACATATTGGCCCTACTCCTGGACCACCACCACCATGCGGAATAGCAAAAGTTTTATGAAGATTTAAATGACATACATCGGCTCCAATTGCACCAGGATTTGTTAACCCAACCTGAGCATTCATATTAGCGCCATCCATATAAACTTGACCACCATTATCATGGATCAATTGGGTGATTTCTTTAATAGCAGACTCATATACTCCGTGAGTAGATGGATAGGTCACCATTAAAGCTGCTAAATTATCTTTATATTTTAGGGCTTTCTCCCTAAGGTCATCTATATCTATATTTCCCTCCTTGGTTGATTTTGTAACCACAACCTTCATTCCAGCCATTACAGCAGAAGCAGGGTTGGTACCATGAGCAGAAGAAGGGATTAAACAAATATTTCTTTTTGAATCTCCACGAGACTCATGATAAGCACGAATAACCATCAACCCTGCATATTCCCCTTGCGCTCCAGAATTTGGTTGTAAAGAAGTACCTGCAAATCCTGTAATTTCAGTTAATTGATCTTCTAATCTTTTTAGAACTATTTGATATCCTTCAGCCTGATCTATAGGTGCGAATGGATGAATATTTCCCCACTGTGGGTTGCTTAAAGGCAGCATTTCTGAAGCTGCATTCAGTTTCATAGTACAAGAGCCTAGTGGAATCATAGAGTGATTAAGAGAAAGGTCTTTTCGTTCCAATTTCTTAATGTATCTCATCAATTCGGTTTCAGAATGATAAGAACTAAAAACATCATTTGTTAAAAATTCTGTTTTTCTATTCACTTCTGAAGTAATCGAAGTACCATCAACTAATTCGTCTATCTTATCAAATTTCTTGTTAGCAACCTCTGCAAAAATGGAAACTATACTATTAAGGTCCTTAACAGTTGTCGTTTCGTTTAAAGCGATTACCACAGTTTCTTCATCTGGATAATAGAAATTTATTTTATTATTTTCAGCTAAGACTTTAATGGCTTTAACATTTGCTTTAATCTGAATTGTGTCAAAATAAGAATCGTTAAGTTGTTCAAAACCTAAAGTTTCCAGTTTCTTATGGAGTGTATATGCTGAAGCATGGACAGTGTTTGCTATATATTCTAGTCCTTTTGGGCCATGATATACCGCATACATTCCGGCCATTACGGCAAGTAATACTTGTGCTGTACAAATATTAGAAGTCGCTTTGTCTCTTTTAATATGTTGTTCTCTGGTTTGTAACGCCATTCTTAAGGCACGATTACCATTAAGATCTTTAGTTACACCAATAATTCTTCCAGGAATACTTCTTTTGTATTCTTCTCTTGTTGCAAAATACGCGGCATGTGGTCCGCCATATCCTAATGGTATTCCAAAACGTTGCGTAGTTCCAACAACTACATCTGCTCCAAAATGACCAGGAGATTCTAATTTTATTAAACTTAAAATATCTGCAGCAACCACAACCTTAATTCCGGCTTCTTTACATTTCGCAACGTAGCTGGAATAGTCAAATACGTGTCCAGATTTCCCTGGGTATTGTAGTAGTGCTCCAAAGAATTCTGAGGAAAAATCGAATTCCGCATGATTACCAACAACCAATTCAATTCCTAAAGGAATGGCTCTGGTTTTTAGTAATGAGATGGATTGTGGTAATACTTCTTCTGAAATGAAGAATTTTATAACCTTATTTTTTTTCTGATCTTTTTCTCTTACAGCAAATAGTAAAGCCATGGCTTCTGCAGCAGCTGTAGATTCATCTAAAAGAGAAGCATTAGCTAATTCCATTCCTGTTAGATCTGCGATCATAGTTTGGAAATTTAATAAAGCTTCTAATCTCCCTTGAGCAATTTCTGCCTGATATGGAGTGTATGCAGTATACCATCCCGGATTTTCCAAAACGTTACGTTGTATCACTGCTGGCATAATAGCTTGGTGATACCCTAAGCCAATATAAGATTTGAATACTTTATTTTTTGCAGCGAGCTCTCCAATATGTTCAGCATATTCGTTTTCGCTTAAAGCTGTATCTAGATTTAAGGGAGATTTTAAACGAATATCATCTGGGATTGTTTCGTAGATAAGCTGGTCTAAAGAAGAGGCGCCAACGGTGGAAAGCATTTCTGAAAGCTCACTTTCCTTGGGACCGATATGTCTAAGTGCAAAAGAATCTGTTCTCATCAAAATTTAGTTGTGTTTTGTGCTGCGAAATTACATATTTTAAACGTAAATTTTTACAAATTACCTACTTAGACTTGTTAAGATTTTATAGCCTATTTTTGATGGGAAAAGCAGTTAATAAATGTACTTGAGATCTATACTTAATTTTTATGTTAGTAGTAGTATTCATGTAGCTTTGACGGTAGTGAGTCTGGCTATTATAACTATGCTTAATTTTGAGATTTCTATAGATTTCAATTTGTGTTTATTTGTTTTTCTTGGCGCCATTACTGGTTACAATATTGTAAAGTATGTTGGAATTGCCGGATTACATCATTTGAGTTTGACAAAAAACCTTAGGCTTATTCAAGTTTTTTCATTCTTAATATTTCTTGCATTATTGTATGTTTTGTTTCAATTGTCTTGGAATGTGATTATATTTTCTGCATTAATGGGATTAGTAACCTTACTTTATATTCTACCTTTTTTTGGAGGAGGAAGAAATTTAAGAGCATTAGCCGGCGTAAAGATCTATGTAATTGCCTTTGTGTGGAGTGGAGTTACCGTGTTATTGCCGCTAATTGGTAAAACTGAATTGATGCAATGGGATGTGCTTCTCGAATTCATTCAAAGGTTTCTTTTCGTTTTTGCGCTAACGCTTCCTTTTGAAATTAGAGATCTCAAATTTGATATGGCAAATCTAAAAACTGTGGCTCAGGTGTTTGGAGTTCGAAAGGCTAAAATTATTGGAGTCTTAATAATATTAGCTATTATTCTTTTGGAGTTTGTAAAAGTTGAGTCTACAATTAGAAGTTTGATTTCGTTAATCCTGATTAGTGTTTTGTTGAGTATACTAATAATTAAATCCAGAATAAGACAAACCAAATATTATTCTTCACTTTGGGTAGAGGGAATACCTATTTTGTGGTGTTTACTACTTTTAGCAATGCAATTTATTTATCTGTAAGTTCCTTTTTAATTCCCTCTTTCCATACTTTTTTCTCATCTTCTGTACAGGTTTTAATATTAGATTTCTCCATTAGCTCTGTAAGACGGTTATTGTGTGAAGAGTATTTTCTACATCTTTTGCAAAAGACAAGATGCAACAACATTTTTAATTTCTCCGGAAGAGAAGCTTCATTGTATTGCTTTTTGTCACAACAGTAAGCCGCTTCTGAGCAATCTATAAAAAGTGTTTTTTTGTTATTCATATTAAAACCAGTTTTTTTCTAAACATTGAGCTAAGGTTGTTCGAGCTCTGTGAATTATAACCCAGAGATTAGACGGGGTAATATCAAACTCATTACAAATAGCTTCAGTCTCAAAACCATCTATAGTTTTCATTTTAAAAATCTTAGCCTGTTTTTCGGTTAAATGCTCCATGCATTCTAAGATGGCTATTCCCAACTCTTCATTCTCCATAACATCTTCAGCTGTCTTGTCAAATCTATCAGGGGCATTTTCTTCCAACCAGTCCCCTTCATTAGAATCATCGTTGTATTGAATTTTTATTTCAGCCTTACCTTTTCTAGAATTGGTTTTTCTGTAGTGATCTATGATCTTTCTCTTTAAAATGGAGATTAGCCAAGTACGTTCAGTAGCCTCTCCTTTAAAGTTTTTCATAGATTTTAAACCTGCCAAAAATGTTTCAGAAATAAGATCATGAGCTACCTCCCGATCATTCACCCTAACAATCGTAAAATTGAAGAGATAATCGGAGTATTTATCTACCCATTTATTTGGATCTATTTTATTTATGGACATAGGTAAATAGGGTTAATTCTTCAAAATTAAAAATAGTTTGAAACCAAAATATTAATTGAAAGATAAGATATATCTAAGTTAAAATAGAATTTTATTGTTTTTCTAATAATCCGGCCCTTTTAAGCAAAGCATCTGGTTGAGGTTCTTTTCCTCTAAAACGCTTGTACAAGGTCATAGGTTCTTCTGTTCCTCCTAAAGAAAGAACTGTTTCTTGAAATTTTTTGGCTACTTCTGGATTAAAGATTCCTTTTTCTTTAAAATACTCAAAGGCATCTGCATCCAATACTTCTGCCCATTTATAGGAATAATAACCAGAAGAATATCCCCCTTGAAAAATATGAGAGAATGAAGTGCTCATACAGTTTTCTTTCACATCTGGATAAAGCTTTGTAGGTTCAAAGGCTTCATTTTCAAATTCCTTTATGCTATTGATTTTTGAAGGATCCACTGCATGATATCCCATGTCTAACATCCCGAAGCTTATTTGACGTAAAGTAGCCATCCCTTCGTGAAAGTTGGAAGCTTTTTTGATCTTATCTATTAATTCCTGCGGAATAATTTCGCCAGTTTCATAATGTTTGGCAAAAAGCTGAAGCGCTTCCGGCTCGTAGCACCAATTCTCCAGCACTTGGCTAGGAAGTTCTACAAAATCCCAATAAACACTTGTTCCAGAAAGACTAGGGTATGTTGTATTGGCTAACATTCCATGTAATGCATGCCCAAATTCATGGAACAGCGTGGTCACTTCATTAAAGGTGAGTAAAGAAGGTGTTTTTTTGGTTGGTTTGGTAAAGTTGCAAACTATAGAAATATGAGGTCTGGTATTTTTGCCATCTAATATTTCTTGTGATTTATAAACGGTCATCCAAGCACCATCTCTTTTCCCGGCTCTTGGATGGAAGTCGGCATAGAATAATGCAACCTCTTTTCCTTCGTTATCGGTAACTTGGTAGGTCTTTACATCTTCATGATATACATCTATATCTTTTACTTCAGTAAAAGTTAAATTGTAGAGTTTTTTAGCGACTATAAGAACCCCATCTACTACATTATTAAGTTGAAAATAGGGCTTTAATATTTCGTCGTCTAGGTTAAATAATTTCTGTTTTAATTTCTCTTGAAAATACGCAGCATCCCATTTTTGAAGCAGATCTATTCCTTCCAGATCTTTAGCAAAACTTTCCAGTTTGGTAAATTCTTCTTTCGCGGCTGGCTTAGCTTTTTCAAGAAGGTCCTGTAGAAAAGTAGTAACGGTTTTTGGATTTTTCGCCATTCTTTCTTCTAAAACAAAGTCCGCATGAGATTTATAACCTAATAATTTTGCGCGATCAAATCTTAATTTTACAATTTGAAGGACATTTTCTTGGTTATCCAACTCATCATTTTGAAATCCTTTTGCACCAAAAGCAAGAGCCATTGTTTTTCGAAGTTCTCTATTCTTGGCATATTTCATAAATGGGATGTAGCTAGGATATTCTAAAGTGAAGATCCAGCCTTCCTTATTTTTTGAATTTGCTACTTCACTGGCGGCTTCTTTAACATGATCCGGGAGTCCATCAAGATCAGACTCATTGGTTATATGAAGCTCGAATTTATTCGCTTCGGCTAACACATTTTCTCCAAATTTAAGACTGAGAGAAGATAACTTCTTATCAATTTCTCTCAATTTAGTTTTGTCTTCCAAATTCAGATTTGCTCCGTTTCTGGAGAATGCTTTATATTTTTTATCCAGCAACATCATTTGCTCACCATTTAATCCTAAGCTTTCCTTTTTATTGAAAACCACTTTTACTCTTTCAAAAAGATCTTCATTTAAAATGATATCATTTTTGAATTCTGTAAGAAGAGGTGAAACTTCCTGAGCGATCTTTTGGATCTTCTCATTAGTTTCTGCGGAATTTAGATTGAAAAAGATGCTGGTAATTCTATCTAATTTTTTGCCTGAGAATTCCAAGGTCTCAATAGTATTCTTGAAAGTTGGAGCAGCAGTTGAGTCGGAGATTTCTTTAATTTCATTCTTTGCTAAATCTATAGCTTCTAGGATCGCCGGCTTAAAATGCTCGGTTTTTATCTTAGAAAATGGTGCGAAATGGAAATCTTGAAGGAGTGGATTATAAGTGTTCATTATATAAAATCTTTTTATAAATAGTTATCGTTTATACCATTACGATTAATTTCTAACGTATTTGGTGATATTTCAAAAAAACATGTATCTTACAAGCTTGAAATTATGTTTTAAGTTTTTATAGTAAGTAGTCTTAATAGTTTGGAATAATATATTTAGAATGGTTAATAAATGATAATTTTAACGAAGAAGTACTACAGAAAAAGCCACATTTATTGTGGCTTTTTTGCTATCTAATAGTTTTAGCTCCTTCAATCACTTTTTGTTTCAAACCTTCTTTGTAGACTAATATCTTGTCCAGCATGCATTTATCTGAACTTCCTAATATTTGAGCTGCAAGAATTCCTGCGTTTTTTGCACCATTTAATGCGACCGTAGCTACTGGAACTCCTCCTGGCATTTGTAGGATAGATAGAACAGAATCCCAACCATCTATAGAGTTACTCGATTTTACTGGAACACCAATAACTGGAAGCGGGGATAATGATGCTACCATTCCTGGTAAATGTGCTGCTCCGCCTGCCCCTGCTATAATTACTTTTATCCCACGAGTATGTGCAGATTTGCTGAATTCAAATAATTTCTCTGGGGTGCGATGTGCTGAAACAATATCTACTTCAACCTCAATATCGAAACCTTTCAAAATATCTATTGCTTCTTGCATTACAGGCATGTCACTCGTACTACCCATTATTACCGCTACTTTACTCATTAGTTATGTTTTAATCCCTCATTGAGGGTTTGATTTCTAGAGGTTTGCCTAGAATTTTTAAAATATTTACCAGTTCATTTCTCTTAGACTTGCCCGGAGGTTTTTGATTTATATCAATCTAATTATATAGTTAGTTTTTGCTAATTACCTTTAGAGTCTTTTTAACCTCTTCAGCAATAGTTCTTGCTTCCTTAATGTCTTTATTTACTATGGTAACATGACCCATTTTTCTAAATGGGCGAGTTTCTTTTTTACCATATATATGAGGAGTTACACCTGGTATTTTCAGTATTTGCTCCATATTTTTATAAATAGGAGGGCCTGTATAATTTTCTTCCCCAGATAAATTTACCATTATTCCAGCAACTTTGCTCTCAGTATTTCCTAAAGGTAGATCCAAAATCGCTCTTAAATGTTGCTCGAACTGGTTTGTATAACTAGCTTCAATACTATAATGGCCGCTATTATGCGGTCTGGGTGCTACTTCATTTACAACCAATTCATCATCTTGAGTTAAAAACATTTCAACAGCTAACAATCCAACATGTCTAAATGCATCAGACACCTTTTCTGCTAACTGTCTGGCTTTTGCTGAAATAGATGCTTCTATTCTCGCTGGGCATATCACATATTCCACTTGATTGGCAACTGGGTGAAATTCCATTTCTACCACAGGGTAGGAGATTACTTCGCCAGAAGGGTTTCGAGCTACAATAACTGCTAATTCGTTTTTAAACGGGATCAATTTTTCCGCTAAACATTTTCCTTCTGGGATTTGATCCAAATCTTCTTGAGATTTCACAATCATTACACCTCTTCCATCATAACCACCGGTAGCGCTTTTCCATACAAATGGCAATGAAACTTGGTTTTCATTAAAAGCTTTTAGTAATTCTAGTTTAGAATTAAAGGCGGAAAAAGCAGCAGTTGCAATATCATTATCTAGGTAAAATTGCTTCTGAATAACTTTGTCACCTATCTTCTCTAAAGTATTGGAAGAAGGAAATACTTTAATGCCTTCCTTTTCTAGTTGTTTTAAAGCTTCAATATTAACAGATTCTATTTCGAAGGTTACAAGGTCTGCTTTTCTGCCAAAATCAAGAACAGCATCATAATCCATTAAGTCTCCTTGGATAAAAGTATTTGCTGATATTTTACAGGGAGCCTCATCGCTTGGATCCATCACAATGGTTTGGATATCAAGTTTTCTGGTTTCATACAGAAGCATTTTACCGAGTTGTCCACCACCTAAAATACCTAACTTAAATTCTGAAGAAAAATAATTATTCATAGCGATTCCGATGTTTACGCAAAAATAATTTTTTAAGATGGAATAGTCCAAAGATTGTAACACAAATGCATTTATTTATTAAGGGGTTAGGATGATAAGAATCCCTATCTTTGCTGCTTTAAAATTTATAATAGTGATCCAATTACACGATCTTAAGTTCGAGCCTTTTATTTCTGAAGGAAAAATCACCGCTGCTATAGATGCAATGGCACTAAACATCAACCAAGATTATAAAGGGAAAACGCCTGTATTTTTGGCTGTTTTAAATGGTGCTTTCATGGTTGCTTCAGAAATCATAAAGCGTTTTGAAGGAGATTGTGAGGTTGCATTTGTAAAGTTAGAGTCTTATAAGGGTACAGAAACTACGGGGAATGTAGAAACCCTAGTAGGTTTGAATATATCTTTAAAAAATAGACAGGTAATAATAATTGAGGATATCGTAGATACAGGAATCACATTAGCTGCCATTTATAAAATAATGGAAAAGGAAAATGTTGCTGATGTTCGCATTGCATCTTTGTTCTTTAAGCCGAAAGCATATCAGAAAAATTTCAAAATAAATTATATAGGATTAGAAATCCCCAACGATTTTATTGTGGGATATGGATTAGATTATAATGGTCTAGGCCGGAATCTAACTGAAGTCTATAAACTTAAAGAAGAGAACATGACAAATTTGGTGTTATTTGGCCCTCCGGGTGCAGGAAAAGGAACCCAAGCGAACTTTTTAAAGGAAAAATATAAACTGGTACATATCTCTACTGGAGATGTGTTTAGATATAATATTAAGAATGCAACTGAGCTTGGATTGCACGCTAAGTCCTTTATGGATAAAGGGCAATTAGTTCCAGATGATGTTACTATTAAAATGTTGGGCGCAGAAGTAGATACAAATCCAGATGCCAACGGATTTATTTTTGATGGTTTTCCAAGAACTGTTGCTCAAGCAGAAGCTCTTGCAGAGTTAATGAAAGAAAAGATTACCGAAGTTTCTGCAATGATTGCTTTAGAAGTAGATGATGAGGTCCTAGTAGAACGTCTATTAGAAAGAGGAAAAACATCTGGACGAAAAGATGATGCAGATGAAGCTATTATAAGAAATAGAATTCATATCTATTATGAGGAAACTGCTATTCTAAAGCAATTTTATCTTAAGGAAGATAAATATTTTGGAGTGGATGGAGTAGGATCAGTTCCAGAAATCACAGAGAGAATTAGCAAAGTGATAGATTCTTTATAGATTACAGTTAACAATTATTACAACCGATTGTGAGATCGCAAAAAAAATAGAAGACAATGACAGAGGGGAATTTTGTAGATTATGTTAAGATCCACGTTGCTTCCGGAAAAGGAGGGCAGGGGTCTGCGCATTTACGTCGGGAAAAATATATAACCAAAGGTGGGCCAGATGGCGGTGATGGTGGTCGTGGAGGTCATATTATCCTGAAAGGTAATAAGAGTCTTTGGACACTTTTTCATCTTAAATTTAAAAGGCACGCAAGAGCAGAGCATGGGTCTCACGGATCTAAGCAGCGAAGTTCTGGTGCAGATGGAGCAGATCAATACATTGAGGTTCCGTTGGGAACCGTGGTGAGAGATACAGAGACAGAAGAGATCTTGTTTGAGATCACCGATGATGGGGAGGAACGTATTGTAGCACAAGGTGGTAAAGGTGGTCTGGGTAACTGGAACTTTAAATCATCTACAAACCAAACTCCGAGATATGCACAGCCTGGAATAGATGGGCAAGAGGTAGATGTTACTTTAGAGTTGAAAATTTTGGCAGATGTTGGATTGGTTGGTTTTCCTAATGCAGGAAAATCTACTCTACTGTCTGTAATTACTGCGGCGAAACCAAAAATCGCCGATTATGAATTTACTACTCTAAAACCTAATTTAGGTATAGTAGAATATAGAGAATTTAAAACTTTTGTGGTTGCAGATATTCCTGGGATCATTGAAGGTGCTGCGGAAGGTAAAGGGATTGGACATAGATTTTTACGCCATATAGAACGTAACTCTACCTTGTTATTTTTAGTTCCTGCTGATGCACCAGATATTATAAAACAATATGAGATCCTTTTGGATGAACTTAGAAGATATAATCCTGAAATGCTGGATAAGGATCGACTAATTGCTATTTCTAAAAGTGATATGTTAGATGAAGAATTGAAAGCCGAGTTGAAAGTGATTTTAGATAAAGGCCTTAAGGCACCTTACCTATTTATTTCTTCAGTAGCGCAGCAAGGTTTGATGGAGCTAAAGGATAAACTTTGGGAAATGCTGAATACCGAAGACTCTTAAATTTTTTAATCAATCTTTTCATGGGATGATTTTTGCTTAACTTTAAGTAAAAATCATCCCATGAAAAATTTTAAATTTCTTCTTTTATTACTTATAGTCACTTCTTGTAATGCTCCTAGAGCAACATATGACTATGATCAGAAAATGGAATTTACTTCCATTAATACCTATCAAATCTATCCAGATCTAAAATCTAATCTAAGTCAATTAGATGAACAGCGAATGATCAATGTGCTGAATTCAGAAATGAATGAGATCAATTTTTCTTCTTCAGAAATACCAGATGTTTATCTAAATTTTTATTCAACTTCTTATGAAGAACCGAGTAGGAATAATATTGGGATTGGAGTAGGAGGGTCTGGCAGAAATGTTGGGGTTGGAGTTTCTGGTGGAATCCCATTAGGTGGGTCTAATACCTATTTAAGAGTAACTTTTGATTTTATAAACGTGAAAACAGATGCTTTGATTTGGCAAGCGATTGTAGATAGTCCTTTTGCTAGAAATGGATCTCCAGAAGAGCGTGAAAATCAATTGAGAGCTATCGTTCAAAAGGCATTGGAAGGGTATCCACCTAATAAATAAAATCTGCTCAACAGTTCCAAATAGTAATGTCCAATTAAAGACAAATAACCGCTTCGCTGTAAATTACAAGATCTCAGATTTAATATTAACTCCCTATTGAACACTATAATATTTCAGCAATATTTTTATCGGCAGCTTATGTGAATAATAACGTTTCTATCTCAGGTTGAAAAACAAAAAGTAAGAGACGAGCTATTGTTCGATTAACATATTAAAATTTCAAAGCACATTTAGAATTTAAAATAAAAAAAGCCCCAATTTCTTGGGGCTTTTCTTGATTAGTTAGTTACAACTTTTCAGTTCATGATAGTAAACTCACTACGTCTGTTCTTAGCATATTGCTCATTAGTACATCCGGTTGGTTTAGTACAATCATTCAATGGCATGGTTTCTCCATAACCTTTAGAGGTTAAACGATCCCTTTCAATACCATGATTTACTAAGTATTCTAAAGTAGAAGCGGCACGTCTTTCAGAAAGAGCCATGTTATAGCTATCTGTTCCTCTTGCATCTGCATGAGATCCTACTTCAATATTTAATGATGGGTATTTCTTCATGATAGTAACAACCTTATCTAAGGTAACCTCAGATTCTTTTTTGATGGTTGCTTTATCAAAGTCAAAATAAATGTTTCCAACATCTTTTAATTGTTGTCTTCCAGTTTCAGAATTTGTTTCTCTTTCGTCAATTTCCACAACAGGAGGCGTGTAGTCTTCTCTTAAGAAATTGTAAAGATTATCTGTACCTCTTCTGTTAGATGCAAACCATCCTGTGTCTTCTCCTTCTTTTACAACGTATGCAAAATCATCGAATCCGCTGTTGATAGTCGCTCCTAAGTTCTTAGTTTCAGAAAAATCACCTTCAGACTTGTAGATATCTAAGTTACCAAAACCTTTATGTCCATCTGAAGAGAAGTAAAGAACTCCTTCTTCACTAATAAAAGGAAACTGTTCTCTATGAGCAGTGTTAACTCCAGCTCCTAGATTTTGAGGAGATCCAAAAGTTCCATCTTCATTAACATCTACCATATAGATATCGAAAGAACCATTTGTTCCTGGCATATCACTGGCAAAGTATAACTTTTTACCATCTGCACTTAAACTTGGGTGTTCTACAGAGTAGGAATCACTAGAGAAAGGAAGAACTTCGATATTTGACCATTTTCCATCTACCATTTGTGCACGGTAAAGGCTGATATGAGCAATCTTGTCATCTTCTATTTTTACTCTCTTATCGTTAGTTCTATCAAAATACATTGTCATTCCGTCTTTGCTAAAGGTAGCAGAGCTTTCATGAGAGTCAGTATTGATGTCACCTGGGAAAAGTACAATTTCGCTTAATTGACCTTCGTCGTCTGTAGTTGCAGTGTACAAATCTAAAGTTGGCTTTTTGTTCCAAGGATACAAAGGACGTTCTGCATTTCTTGTAGAAGCAAAAATCACTTTATCATCTCCATAAAAAGAGATTCCAAAATCTGCAGAAGCAGCATTATTCATTACTTGGTTAGAAGTAAATACGTGGGAAACAGTAGTATCTAATTCTTTTCTAAATTTCTCAAAGTCATATTCATTACCAGAGAATTCCGAAAAATACTTATCAGCTTCCTTATGATTACCAGCTGCCATTGAAGCATGTGCATACCTAAATTTGTATTCTGCTACAACTTCTTCTCCGTACTTCAGAAACAAGTTCTTATATACCTCAGATGCATTTTGCATCTGATTGGTATAAAAGTATGAGTCTGCAAGATTTTGAAGAACTTCTTGGCTTTTATCATTTACGTTCTCATAAGCATCACTAGCATCCATAAATGCTCGCTGGGCAAAAAATCTATCGGCTTTCTTAATCTCAGAATTTTGGGCAAAACCTGAGAAACTAATTACCGCTATTAATATAAAACTATATAATTTTTTCATGTTGTTTTTGGTTTTAGAAGAATCTAGGTGATTTGTCATATCCTTTAGACAATCCGAATAGGTCTAGATCGAATAACAAAAGGAATTCGTGGGTTCCATCGTTGTAATCTCCAAGATTAGATGTGGTTCTGTCATATGCATATCCAACTCTAATTTGTGGAGTTACTGCGAAATTAACCAGTCCGGTAATAGCATCTCCAAATCTGTATCCTAAACCAGCTTCTAATTTATTAAACATTAAAACATTTGCTGTAATGTCCACAGATAATGGAGCTCCTTGTACACCCCTAGCCATAAAAGCAGGCTTTAATTTGAAGTCCTCATTGATGTCAAAAACATATCCACCAGTTACAAAATAGTGAATGTTTTCTTCTCCAAGAGTTCTTAAACCTTGTTCGTTCTCTAAATGTTTAGAAGTAAGAAGGTTTGGTGCAGAAAGACCAACATAGTATTTCTCTCCAAAAAAGTAAGCTCCAACACCAACTACGGGAAACACTTCATTTATGTTCTCACGAAAAGCTGGATCATCTAATTGGTTTAAAATTAAACCTGATACGTTAGCATCAAAAGTGGATAATCCACCTTTTATACCCAAAGACAATTTATTGGTTTCATTTAAAGGTAAAACATACGCAAAATCTGCAGTAATGTTATTTTCCTTTACCCAGTCACCAATTTCATCGTGAACTATGGATATACCAAGTTCAACTCGCTCACTCACCGGAGTGTGAGCAAAGAAACTGGCGGTGCTTGGAGCACCGTCAATTCCTACCCATTGAGATCTATATATACCACCCATCTTTAACATTCCGGCATCATCCGTAGCGTAAGCAGGGTTTAACACACTCATGTTATACATGTATTGAGTGTATAGGGGGTCTTGCTGAGACATTCCTTGAAAGGAAATAAGGATAATGCCTGTAAAAATTAAGAATTTTGTTATATTATTTTTCATTTCTTTCTAATGTTTATCCTTTAGTTATATACTTAAGTATAATTTTCCTTGTACCGGAGATGTTTGTCCGTCGTTGTAATTTAGGATATAGAAGTATACACCTACTGGTAAAACATCATTTCCTAAGGTTCCTGACTGATTTGAAATACCATCCCAGTCTCCTGTGCTCGCATTTCCTTTGAAGACCACATTACCCCATCTATTGAAAATTTCAATAGAATAATTTGGGAAACTTTCAGCAATTTCAGGAATTACAAACATGTCGTTTTTTCCATCACCATTAGGAGAAAATCCTTCTGGGATCCCACAGAATTCAACTTTAGCAACAACTGCAAGTCTCTCTGAACTTTCACAGCCTGTAGTTCCATCTACGGAAGCTCCATAATATGTTGCTCCATTTTGTAAAGGGGTTGTCGCTGAAATAGCTGAACCGCCAGTAGATGAAGTGTATACTAAAACTCCAGAGCCAGTGAAGTTGTTGATTAAGTCTTGAACAGTAGGATTATCACTTCTGCAAAACTCATTACCTTCAATAGACAGTGCTGGAGCTGAAGGATCTGTAATTGTAACCGAAATCACTGTAGCATCAGAAGAACAACTACCAGTATCATTAGTTGATACTGTATAGTAAATCATTCCGCTTACTAATTCAGTTGTAGCATCAACCACCTCTGTTAAGTCAGCATCAGAATAGATAACAATATTATCTCCTACAACAACGATATCTCCAACTGTTGGATTATCGATAAGGCAGAAAGATTGACTTGTTTCAGCTGTTGGAGAATCGGCAGGATCAGTCACATTGATTGTGAACGTTCCTGAAGCAGTTCCATTGATACAAGGATTATTGTCACCATTAACATCATAAGTAATTGTGAACAAACCTGCACCAGCTACTGCTGGATTAAATATTCCATTGTTTACTCCTGTTCCTGTGAATGTCCCGTTAAGAGAAGTTGTATCAGCATTTAACAAAGTACCAAGTGATATAGCATCACCATCTATACAAGTTTCTTGATTTGGAATAGTTCCAACAATTGCTGTAGTAGCTTCTTCTGTTACATTAATTGTGAACGTTCCTGAAGCATTTCCATCGATACAAGGATTATTATCACCGTTAACATTATAAGTAATTGTGAACAATCCTGCACCAGCTACTGCTGGATTAAATATTCCATTGTTTACTCCTGTTCCTGTGAATGTCCCGTTAAGAGAAGTTGTATCAGCATTCAACAAAGTACCAAGTGATATAGCGTCACCATCTACACAAGTTTCTTGATTTGGAATAGTTCCAACCATTGCTGTAGTAGCTTCTTCTGTTACATTAATTGTAAACGTTCCCGAAGCATTTCCATCGATACAAGGATTATTATCACCATTCACATTATAAGTAATTGTGAACAAGCCTGCACCAGCTACTGCTGGATTAAATATTCCATTGTTTACTCCTGTTCCAGTGAATGTCCCGTTAAGAGAAGTTGTATCAACATTTAACAAAGTACCAAGTGATATAGCATCACCATCTACACAAGTTTCTTGATTTGGAATAGTTCCAACTATTGCTGTAGTAGCTTCTTCTGTTACATTAACTGTGAACGTTCCTGAAGCATTTCCATTTGTACAAGAAATGATATCACCATTTACATTATATGTAATAGTGAACAATCCTGCACCAGCTAATGCTGGATCAAAGATTCCATTTAATACTCCTGTTCCACTAAAAGTTCCACCAAGAGATGTAGTATCAGCATTTAATAATGTTGCAAGCGAGATCACTTCTCCTTCTACACAGGTTTCTTGATTTGCAATAACTCCCACTTCAGCTTGGGTAGCTTGAGTAAAATTAATGTTCACAAATGTAAAATCATCATCACATTTCCCAAATTCACTAGTTATAGTGTATCTGTATTGTCTAGCAGCATCTACTGCTGGATTAAATACAGTGGTACCACTAGCAAATGCTGGTGTTACTGTTCCTCCAGACATTGCAGCTCCTAATATTGAAGGATTTAATCTATCTACGATATCAAAAGACACGTCTGAAGTGCAAGCTGTAATGTTTGTTGTAGCTCCAGCATTTGGGGCTCTTCCTATTTGAACATTTACTCTTTCTCTATTAGGACAATCCCCGTTTGCATTACCTGCAAAATAGTTTACATTATCCCTAAGAATTTCATTTGGAGATAAAGCGGTATCTGAATCAGCTGTTGCATACCAAGTAATATTCATTGGCAATAAATCTCTAACCTGAGGTCTCCTTGGATTATTTCCATCTACATCAGAAATCGATTCACAGAATTCTTGAGTTGTATCCGCAATTTGAGGACATATAACTTCGTTTGTAAATGTAATTATAATGTCAGCTGTATCAATACATCCGTTTAGATTGGTAACGGTGTAAGTATAGGTTCCTGCATTTCCAGTTGAAGGATCGAAATCACCATTTGCGTTTGGTGAAGAAAAAGTTCCGTTGGCATCTGGCATACTTGAACTATCAGCAACTAAAACATCAAATAAATTAAAAGCTGGGTCATTAGGATTTACCTCTCTAGTGGTGTTATCTCCTGCGTATGGTCCCTGTATAACAGTTAAAACAAAAGTTGAACTATCTTCACCGGACACACATGCATCTGTATCATCTTCATTTACCGTATATGTAATAGTATAACCATTGTCATTTGGTCCAACAGAAGGGTCAAACATTGTTCCCTCTGCGTTAACTCCAATACCAGAGAATGTTCCTCCAGGAGTTGCTCCAGAACCAGTTAAGAATCCTGCAAGCATTATTGGGTCATCACTGGAACATACTGGTTGACCAGTGATGTTACCTGGATTTACAGGAACAGGTTCTGTAATAGTGATGTTTACAAAAGTAAAATCATCTTCACATTTCCCAAATTCACTGTTTACTGTGTATGTGTACTGTCTCGCAGCATCTATAGATGGGTTGAATACAGTTGTACCACTAGCAAATGCTGGTGTTACTGTTCCTCCAGACATTGCAGGCCCTAATATTGAAGGGTTTAACCTACTAACAATGTCGAAAGGATCTTCGTTTCTACATGCAGTAATGTTTGTTGTAGCTCCAGCATTTGGCGCGATGCCTATTTGAACATTTACTCTTTCTCTATTAGGACAATCTCCATTTGCATTACCTGCAAAATAGTCTTCATTATCCCTAAGAGTTTCATTTGGAGATAAAGCATCGTCTGAATCAGCTGTTGCATACCATGTGATATTCATTGGCAATAAATCTCTAACCTGAGGTCTCCTTGGATTATTTCCATCTACATCAGAAATCGATTCGCAAAATTCTTGGGTGGTATCTTCAATTACAGGGCAAATAATTTCATTTGTAATTGTAACGGTTAAATCAGAAAAATCTGAACATCCGTTAGAAGATACGGTATACCTGAAGGTGTAATCGCCCGGAGTATAATCTGCCGGATTTAAGTCTCCATTTGCATTTTCTGGCGAAAATGTTCCACCTGTATCTGGATTTCCTTGAATAAAAGAAAATAAATTAACAGGATCTTGCTCTGTGCTTAAGGTAACACTGCTGTCATCTCCCGCATTTGGAGATTCCTTTACGAGTACACCAATTATAGCAGAATCTGAGCAATTACTATTATCTACAGTATATGTTGCTTGAGTTGTAAAAGGAAATGTATTTGAATTTACTGCTTGTGCATATGCAATAGCAATATTCTGTAAATCATCAGTCTCAAAATTCCCGTTTAGATCTGCATTAGTTATTCTTTGAGTAATAATCGCTTCTGCTGCAGCTGGGTCATTTATTGCTAAACCGATTAAAGATTCAATTTCATTCTGACAAAATTCTATAGTTTGATCTGGACCAGCATTAGGAGCTTGTTGAACCTCTACGCTTATTACCGAAGTGTCTGTTGGACAATTAGTATTGCCGGGTACAGTATATGTAAAAGTGTAATTTCCAGCTGCGTAATCTTGTGGAATAAAAGTGTTATCTCCAGAAGATAGTGCAGGTGTAAAGAAACCTGTTGTTTGTGGAGCACCTAATTGAGAATCATTTATCCTACTTACTAAATCAAAAGGTGCTTCGTTTGTACAAGCTGAAGTAAAAGTAGTACTTCCTGCATTTGGTGTGTCAAAGAAGTTTACAGTAATCCTATCTTGGGTACAATCATCACCAGTATTTCTATTGAAATAATCTTCACCTTCAACTAAATCCGTTGTAGGATCCAATGGGGTAGCAGAATTAGATTCAGCATAAAACGTTCCACCTTGAGGTGAGAGATCTTGAACTTGTGGCATTCTAAAATCATTACCCGATCCTACAGACTCACAGAAAGCTTGAGTTGATTCATTGAAACTAGTGGATTGAATTTCTACCGTAACAGCAGTTCTCGTGTCGCTCTCACATGGAGGTAACGGGCTATTTCTATCATTGATTACTTGGGTAGCGTAATAAGTTGCACCATCCAACAAAATTGTGCCATTTGGTAAAGGTTGAAATGAGTTAGCAGTTCTATACCATCTTATAGCCTGGGTATTTGGTGAAGTTCCTTGAGCTTCCAAATCTCCTACTGTAGCACCGTCGCAAAAAGCTTGAGGAGTTTGAGCAGTGGGAGGAGGAGTTGGTTGTGGATCATATCCTACAGCTACTCTTAAAGAAGGGCAGTTGTCTGGCCTCGAATTTCCAGAGCTAGATACTTGTCCAACAAAATAACTATCGTTTGGAGTCAATGGTCCAGTTGCTTGAACAGTCCCAAATTCTTCTTCATAAACTCTAATTTCATAACCAGTAATTGGATCAAAATAGGTAGCCAATTGCTCTGCTGTAAAATTTGATTCACAAGGGCTTATAGTGAAACTGTTTTCCCCTGGTACCAATCTATTATTTGGATAGTCTTCAAAATAAACTTTAACTACTACAGGTACTCTAGTGCAGCTTCCTGATTGTCCGCCAATATAATAAGTGTTCTCAGAATAAGTCTTCCCATCAACAGTCTTAATTATACCAGACAATAATTCATCTGAAGGTATTGGCTGCGTGTCATTTTGATTATCTGCAGTTTGAAATACAGCAGAACCGTCTGTCTGAATATCTTCAACGGTTGCTAGAAAACAGAATTCCTGATTGGAATCTGTGCCAGCGGGCGTCGGACATTGTCCATAGGAAGTGGTGCTTCCAATTAATAAAACTAGGGCAAAAAGAAGCATAGAATACCCTTTCTTTCCTAAAGTAAAATTTTGCATAGGCTAGGTGTTAAGTTTAACATTAAAATATTTAGTTAATAAATGGCCGCATAAGGCAACACAAATATTAGAATTTTTTTCAACAATATAGTTATTTTTAGGCTTTTATTTAACATGAAGAAACGTTGCTGTTAATGTTTTGTTAATCTGATACTCAGGCAGCTGTATGGTAAGAATTATGTAAGCAAATAATTTCTTACATTAGGTTTTATGAAAAATACTTTGTTTTTGTGTCTTATATTATCAACTGCTTGGTCCTATTCTCAATCTATTTCGGAAAGGGCAATTTCTTATTTGGATGAAGGAAAACTTACCCAAGCTAAGTCCCTTCTTAATGAACAGGTTAATAAGAATAATGCAGATCTTAAGGTATTCGAATTACTTGGAGATATTGCAAGTTTCGAGAAAAACTGGGATTTAGCTATTTCTTATTACAAAAAATTGGTTGTTACTAATCCGGAAAATGCTGGTTTTAATCTTAAATATGGTGGAGCTTTAGGTATGAAAGCTTTAAGTGTTTCCAAATTTCAAGCGGTCGTTTATATTCCAGATATTAAGAAGCATTTAGCCTTGGCTGCAGAGCAAGATCGCTCTCAAATTCAGTCTAGACGGGCTCTTGTAGAACTATATATTAAGTTACCTGGATTATTAGGTGGGAGCGAGGAAAAAGCTTTGATGTATGCTAACCAACTAAAGGAGGTAAGTCCTGTTAATGCTTACTTAGCAAAGGGATTTATTGTAAAAGAGAGTGTGAATATTCAGGAGGCTTTGGTCTATTATAAAAATGCTTTTAATAAGTATAGAAGTGCCAGCGATAATTTAAAATCCAATTCTCTTAATTATGAATTAGGAAAAGTCGCTGCTGAGCTCAATTTGGAATCTCAATATGGCATACAATTGCTTGATACTTATGCAAAAAACTACAGTTATAAGGATATTTATTCCATGGAGTGGGTGTACCTGCGTAAAGCTCAAATCTTGGCTAATATGAGCAATAAAAAAGATGCATTAGCATATATCGATAAGGCTCTAACGCTTAAGGCTGATTTTAATGAAGCCATGGATGAAAAGAAGAGAATTCAAGAACTATAATTGAGCGTTTTACAGCATTTTAATATGCTAGAATACCTATATTTGCCTCAAATTGTATTACATGAATCTTCATTTTATTGCTATTGGGGGAAGTGCTATGCACAATCTGGCTTTGGCATTACATCACAAAGGATATAAAGTTACAGGAAGCGATGATGCCATCTTTGAGCCATCTAAATCTAAATTAGAAAAAGATGGTTTATTGCCCGTGAAAAATGGTTGGTTCCCAGAGAAAATTTCGAAAGAACTTGATGCTATTATTTTGGGTATGCACGCTAAGAGTGATAATCCAGAATTGCTAAAAGCTACAGAGTTAGGAATCAAAATATATTCTTATCCAGAATTTTTGTTTGAACAATCCAAGAACAAAACTAGAGTAGTAATAGGAGGTTCCCATGGGAAAACCACAATTACCTCAATGATTCTGCATGTTTTACATTATAACGGTAAGGAAATAGACTTTATGGTTGGTGCGCAATTGGAGGGGTTTACCAACATGGTTCACTTAACAGAAGAAAATGATTTTATTTTATTAGAAGGAGATGAGTATTTATCTTCTCCAATAGATAGAAGGCCAAAATTCCACCTTTATAAACCAAATATTGCTTTATTAAGTGGAGTTGCCTGGGATCATATTAATGTTTTTCCTACTTATGAAAATTATGTAGAGCAATTCGAAATCTTTGTTGATTCTATTGTAAGTGGAGGTATCTTAGTTTATAACGAGGAAGATCCTGAACTTGTTAGAATTGCAGAGAATACAACGAATGAAATTCGAAAACATGGATATAAAACTCCAGAATATTCTATAGAAGATGGAATCACAGTTTTAAACACTCCCGAAGGAGATTTGCCAATTGAATTGTTTGGAGCTCATAATCTTAATAATCTAGCTGGAGCAAAATGGATTTGTCAGCATATGGGTGTAGATGAAGATGATTTTTATCAAGCTATTTCAACTTTTAAAGGGGCCTCTAAAAGATTAGAGAAAATAGTAGATACTAATAATACCTTAGTGTTTAAAGATTTTGCCCATAGTCCTTCTAAGGTTATGGCCACAACTAATGCGGTAAAAGATCAATATCCAAATAAAACAGTTGTAGCATGTTTGGAGTTGCATACTTATAGTAGTCTGACTCCTGAATTTTTAAAACAATATAAGTCCAGTTTGAATAGTGCTGATGAAGCTATAGTTTTTTTCTCTCCGGAAGCTCTTCTAATAAAAAAGTTACCTCCAATCACAGAAGAACAGATATTTGAAGCTTTTGGAAACTCACATTTAAAGATTTTTATCAATTCTGATGATTTTAAACTTCATCTAAAGAATATAGAATACTCAAACAAAGTTTTATTACTTATGAGTAGCGGGAACTATGGCGGATTAGATTTTAATGAGATCAAAAGTTGGATTTCTTAGGAGGTTCATTTTGTCGAAATAATTAGAATTTGGTTCATAATTGCTTGATTTGTTTATATTTATATAAATAAAATCCATGAATAGCGATAAAATTCCTTTCACAATAAAAAATTGGGCAACAGATGATAGGCCTCGGGAAAAATTGCTTCAAAAGGGCAGACTTTCTTTAACAGATGCAGAGCTAATTGCAATACTTATAGGTTCTGGGAATAGGGACGAGAGTGCTGTGGAGCTTTCAAAAAAGATCCTTTCAAAAAATCTAAATAACCTGAACATATTGGGTAAGCAATCTGTTTCTCAACTAATGCAATTTAAAGGAATTGGAGAGGCCAAAGCAATTTCCATTATTGCTGCCATGGAGTTGGGTAGGAGAAGACGTTCTGAAGAAGCATTAGAAAATGTGAAGGTTACCTCTAGTAATTCGGTTTTCGAAGTTTTGCAACCAATACTTGGAGATCTAGCTCATGAAGAATTTTGGATCTTATATTTAAATAATGCAAATAAGATTATCGAGCAATTCCAGATAAGTAAAGGCGGGATCACTGGAACCTTGGTTGATGTTCGTATAACTTTACGCAAAGCTTTAGAACTTGGAGCGGTTTCTTTAATTCTTGCTCATAATCATCCTTCAGGAAATTTAAATCCAAGTGATGCAGATAAACAATTAACTCTTAAGCTTAAAACGGCCGCGGAAAGTATGGATATTAAAATTCTAGATCACCTTATTGTTACTGAAAAGTCCTATTTTAGCTTTGCCGACGAAGGATTGATGTAACTCCCATTTACAATGCTTTTAATTTATACTCAAAAAGTAACTCCCAGAATTACCTACGCATTTAAGCATATTTGCACTCGCGTTTTAGGGATAGATATTAAATTCACTTCAAAAATTGAAGAATTCATCGCGTATGATGGAATGAAATTTTCCTATGGAAAAAAGAGATTAGGGAATGAGATGTTTTTTCAAAATGTAGATCTATTATTAGAACAAGGTTTTAGTGATGTAGAGATAAAAGTGCAAGATTGGGATAATTCTAAGTGTTTTTTCTCTGTTTCCGAAAATAGCGACCTTCCATTTGATGTTTTTGCAGCTTCCTTTTATTTACTTTCTAGATATGAGGAATATTTACCTCATGTTAAAGATAGTTATGGAAGATTTCCAGCATTAGAAAGTTTAGCCTCTAAAGAGGGATTTCTAGATTCTCCGGTAATTGATATTTGGATTCAGAATTTTTCCAATTTGCTTTTTAATAAGTTTCCGGAAATTTCTTTTTCAAAAGGAAAATACCAATCCTCTTCTTTAATTTCAGTTAGTCACGTTTTTAATTTCAAAAATAAAGGTCTGCTTAGAAGCTTTTCGGGAATTGTTGCAGACCTAACAAAATTGAAATTCAGCAGAATTAGAGATCGCTTCAAGGTATTGCTCAGAATTAAAAAAGATCCATACAATGTTTTTGATGACCTAATATTCTTAGTAAAAAAACATAAGATTAATTTAAAGTTCATGTTTCAGCTTAGCAACTTTAATGCGTATGATAGAAATATAAATCATAATCGGTTAAACTATCGTGAAATCATTAAATACGTAGCAGATTATTCTATTGTTGGTCTTAGACTAGGGTTTTTCGCAATATCTGATATTGAAGCTTTAAAAGTTGAAAAGAAACGATTCGAAAACATTATTCATGGTCCATTGCAAAATGTAATAAATACAAAATATAATTTATTGCTGCCAGAGCACTACGGTTTTTTGAATGAACTAGAAATTCCTAATGACTATTCTATGGGGTATCCTGAAACAATTGGATTTAGAGCAGGAACGAGTTTGCCTTTTTTGTTTTACGATATCAATTTGGAAATAACAACGCCACTAAAAGTTCATCCTTATGTTTTTCATTCTCAAGTAACTCGTATTTATGATGCAAATGAACTTCAGGAAATTGTTCTTAAAATCGTAAAGGAATTAAAGCAAGTAAAAGGGAATATGCTTACTATCTTTAAAAACAGGGATTTCTCTGAATATGCCAATTATAATTTTCATTATTCATTATTAAAGCAAATACATGAAATTCAATAATATAAAACATGTTTATTTTGATCTTGATCATACCCTTTGGGATTTCGATAAAAATTCAGCATTAACCTTCGATGTGATTTTCAAGGAAGAATGTATAGGTATTGAAGTTCAGGATTTTTTAGATGCCTATGTGCCTATAAATGTAGACTATTGGGCGCGATATAGAAATAATTTGGTTTCCAAAGAGGTGCTTCGGGTTGGCAGGCTTCGTGATAGTTTTAAATCATTGAAAATAGAAGTTTCAGACGTAGTTATTGATAACCTATCAAATCGATATATTAGTGTGTTGCCTAGTTTTAATCATTTACTTGAAGATACAATAGAAATTTTAGATTATTTGAAGCCGCAATACAAATTGCATATTATAACTAATGGGTTTGAAGAAATTCAGCATAATAAAATGCAAAATTCTCAAATATTAGACTTTTTTGATACCATTACAACTTCTGAAGAAGCTGGCGTTAAAAAACCTCATTTTCAAATATTTGAAATGGCACTACAAAAAGCCAATGCCACCCCAGATAATTCAATTATGATTGGGGATAGTTATGAAGCTGATATAGAAGGAGCTAAGAATGCGGGCTTACAAGCTGTGTTTTTTGATTATTATGGTAAAAATGAAAGTATGCAAGTGATTCAAATTCAAAAGTTAAATGAGTTGCGTTTGTATTTATAGCAATAAAGAAATTATATATTCGTTTCACTAAAAGAATACTCCCCTAATGTCTTTTGTAAAACTTCTTAAAACCCCCATTTTGCTACTGCTTTTTTGCGCGGTTATGCTTTCTTGTGTAAAAGGAGTAGATCTAGATCAAACAGAAGAAATTGCGCTTACACCAGACCTTCAAGTTAGTTTGTTAGTTTTTGATGTAACCAGCGTGGATTTTATAGATAAAGACACCGGAGAATTTACGGCAATAATTCGTGATACTGTTCGATTAGAATTTTTAGATGATAGTTATATTCAGGATGACCTAAGTACCGTAGAATTTAGCTTTAGATACACAAATTCATTTCCACAATCGTTTAGAAATAAGATCTCTTTTCTTTCTGAAAATGATAGGGTGCAACATTTTTTACAATTTGACATTGCACAAGGAGAAAAGGTGAATCCGGTAGTTACAGATTGGGTAGAATTCATAGAAAATGAAAGGATTGATGTAATAAAAAGATCCATTCAAATGGTGGTGGAAATAGAGGTAATACCAAATGAAAATCCCTTTGAAGGTGAATTGAAATTTGAATCCAAAGGCCTTTTTTCATTTGAATTCTAGCGCATGAGACCCTACTTTTCTTTCGCAATTATACTTTTTGGAATTTTAATAAGTCAGGCCCAAAATAAGCAGTTGTTATATAATGTAAATGGCTTGCCCCAATCATTGCTTAATAATCCTGGCGCTAATGTGAATTTCGATGGGCATATTGGAGTTCCTTTGTTCTCTAAATTCCATATTTCAACCGGTTCCTCTGGTGTAAATTTATTCGATATTTTTGATGAAACCAATGTGGATGTCAATAAGAAAGTAAGTGCTGCTATTAGAAGATTAACTAGAAATGATTATTTCACACTCCATCAGCAATTGGAAATTCTTTCTTTTGGTTGGAGACTTAATAATGGTCAATATCTTTCTGCAGGAGTTTATCAAGAAATGGATATGTTCGCCTATTTTCCTAAAGATCCTGCACTCCTAGTAAATGAAGGTAACAATGCTTATTTGAATGTTCCTTTTGACTTTTCGGATGTATCGTTTACGGGGGAGATCATGACTGTTTATCATTTAGGAATTAATAAAAGAATAAGTAATAAATTAACTGTGGGCGCTAGAGGGAAATTATATTCGGGGATTTTTAATGTAGCTAGTACAAACAATTCTGGTAGATTTATAACGAGAGACGATCCAAATTCTCCTAATTTCTATAGACATTATGCAGAAAACATAGATATTAGGGTTAATACCTCTGGCTATGCTTCCTTAAATAATTCTGGAATGACAGTTCAGGAATCTACAGCAGATCTTTTAAAACGTTCCTTTTTTGGTGGTAATATTGGTGCTGGGATAGATCTTGGAGCCACCTATAACTTAGCCGATAATCTTAGAATTACAGGATCTGTGCTAGATATTGGAATCATGTTTCAGCAGCACGATGTAGAGAACTATTTGTATTATGGAGATTATGAGACAGACGGTATAGAACCTTTGTTTCCAGATGTTGCTCCTAATGACAATACGATTCCTTATTGGGATCTTTTTGAAGATGAGGTAGACAAAAATTTAAAGGATGAAACTGTTAATGAGAATTATACCACCTGGAGACCCGTTAAATTTAATGCAGCTTTAGAATTTGGGTTTGAGGAAATGGTTGAGATTTGTGATTATAGGAGAACTTATAAGAGGAGAAACTATAATCTAATAGGTGTTCACCTTTTTGGAGTAAAAAGACCAAGAACTATGAATTATGCTTTAACCACATATTATGACAGGAAGTTTTCTAACAATTTTCGAGCAAAAATTTCTTATACTGTAGATGACTTTTCATATTATAATATAGGTTTATTAGTTTCAACGAAAATTAAGAAGTTTAATTTTTATATTGCAGCAGATAACTTAGCTGGATATTTTAATCTTGCAAAATCACAAAGTGCTTCCCTACAATTGGGAATGCAATTTATATTCAAAAAACAATGAGAAATATCTTTTTAATTTTCACGCTATTAGTTGGATTTACCAGTTTAGGACAGAATTTAAATACCTATAAATATATATCTGTACCCGAAAAATTTGATTTTTTAAAGGAATCAAATCAATATCAAATGAATCAACTTACAAAGTTTTTATTTGAAAAATATGGGTTTAATGTGTTTATGGAAAATGAAATAAAACCTTCAGACTTATCCATGAGTCCTTGTAATGTTTTAAAGGCATCTATTCTTGAGGATGGCGGATTGTTTCAAACTAAACTCAAGGTTGTATTGTCCAACTGTGCAAATCAGGAAGTTTTTGTTTCTAAGGAGGGAATTAGCAGAGAGAAGGAATATAAGAAGGCATTTCAGGAAGCACTTCGAGATGCTTTTTTATCATTTGAGGAGGTTAACTATAGTTACGATCAGAATTCAGTAAAAAGTGAATCTGTAGAAAGTAATATGCAAGTTAAAAACGGCATTCAGATTCCTGAAGAAGAAAGGTTACAGAAGAAAGAGGAAGTGATTTTAACGGCTATTCCTCAAGCTGTGAAAGAAGAGATTTTAACAGCAGAGAAAAGGGTTCCTGCTAACAAAGAGGTAAATATTTATGTTTCAGGTGATGCGGAATTCTATATTCTGAATACTGAGTTTGGGTATCAATTATTTCTGAAACAAATAGAAGAGCCATTCGCAAAACTTATAAAAACTGAAAACTCAAATTATTTAATTTATTCCACTATTCAAAGTCACGGAATCGCATATTTTGATAATAATGAGAATTTAGTCGTAGAGATTTTAAACGCTCAAGATAATTCCACTTCAATCAAAACATACAAACTTAAAAATTAATAATTGTATTTGTTTGTCCAGCGCTTTTTTAGGAACTCTCGTTGTGCATTTTCTCGCTGATTGTTTCCAGGTTGATAGAACATGGTATTTTTAATTTCATCAGGGAGAAATTCTGCTTCAGCAAAATTATTTTCATAATTGTGAGCATATTTGTAATTGTCTCCATAACCCAGATCTTTCATCAATTTGGTGGGAGCATTTCTAATAGATAAGGGAACAGATAAGTTGCCAGTTTCTTTTACGAGGCTTTGTGCTGCATTAATTGCTGCGTAAGATGCATTACTTTTTGGGGAAGTTGCTAAATAGATCGCGCACTGACTTAAAATAATACGAGATTCTGGAAAACCAATAGTGCTAACTGCCTGAAATGTGTTATTTGCCATGATCAATGCAGTTGGGTTTGCATTTCCAATGTCTTCACTTGCAGCTATCAGTAACCTTCTCGCAATGAATTTTACATCTTCACCACCTTCTATCATTCTTGCTAGCCAATATACTGCTCCGTTTGGATCGCTACCACGTATAGATTTTATAAAAGCTGAAACAATATCGTAATGCTGTTCTCCCGTCTTGTCATATAGCACGGTATTTTGCTGGACCTTCTCAAGAACAAGTGCATTAGTGATCTCTATAGGTTCATCTACTGAATTTACTAATAGCTCAAAAATGTTTAATAGTTTTCGTGCATCTCCTCCGCTTAAACGCAATAGGGCTTCAGTTTCGGTAAGAATTATATTCTTTTTTTTTATTTCTGGATCTTCCTTCATTGCCCGATGCAATAAGGCAATAAGATCTTCATTTTCAAAAGCTTTTAGAACATAAACCTGACATCTAGAAAGCAATGCAGATATAACCTCGAAACTTGGATTTTCTGTGGTAGCACCAATTAAAGTAACCCAACCTTTTTCTACCGCTCCAAGTAATGAATCTTGCTGAGATTTACTAAATCTGTGAATTTCATCTATAAATAAAATAGGGTTTTTAGTAGTGAAAAGTCCTTCCCCTTTTTTTGCACGGTCTATTACGTCTCTTATATCCTTAACTCCGCTATTTATCGCACTCAGGGTGTAAAAAGGCCTTTCGCTTTCAGTAGCTATTATATTGGCAAGAGTGGTTTTGCCAACTCCAGGAGGACCCCATAAAATAAGAGATGGGATCATCCCTTGTTTTAACTGCTGCGTAAGTGCTCCATTTTTTCCTACTAAATGTTGCTGACTTAAATAATCGCTAAGTTTTTTGGGTCTTAATCGTTCTGCAAGAGGTTCATTCATCTTACAAAGGTAGGAAATCAGGAATGACTGTTTCTAAAATTTAAGATACTGTTGACAAAATGACAATTTGCATAGTTGTGCATAGCTTTTGCTATTGAATTCAACTTCAAAGCTTAGCTATTCAAGATTAAATTATAAATTAGACCTATGTTGAAACAAAGAGAACCATTTATTTTTTCGACAGGAGTCATAGCCTACCCAATCTTATTCGTTTTAGTTTTATGGATTGTATTTTGGTTTGAGATCCGCTTTGGGTTTGATTTTAATCATTTTGGTATTCAGCCGAGAACCGTAAAAGGCTTGAGAGGAATTCTTTTTTCACCATTTATTCACTCAGACATTAAACACCTTTTTCATAATACCATTCCGCTTTTCATCTTGACAACAGCACTGTTCTTTTTCTACAGAACAATTAGTTGGAAAGTACTTGTAGTAGGATTACTTCTAACTGGATTTTTCACTTGGATGATTGGTAGGCCAGCTAACCATATAGGAGCTAGTGGAGTTATCTACTTATTAGCCTCCTTTTTATTCTTTAAAGGAATCCTTTCCAAATACTATAGATTGATCGCACTTTCTTTAATCGTGGTTTTTCTATATGGAGGTATGCTATGGTTTATCGTTCCTGTAGATCCAAAAATTTCTTGGGAAGGGCATTTATCTGGGTTAGTTGTAGGACTTTTATTGGCATTTGTATTTAAACAAAATATAGTGATCAAGCCTAAATATGAATGGGAGAAAGAAGATTATGATCCACAAAGTGATCTTTTTATGAGCCATTTTGATTCAAAGGGGAATTTCATTGAAAAGATCGAAGAGAACCTAGATGATCTGAATCCCACCTATAATTATGTATTTAAAGAAAACAAGGAAGATTAGAAATTAGCCTTATGAACGTTGTCTAACGATTTCATATAAAAAAGCACCACAAGCTACAGATACATTTAAAGAACCAATGCTTCCAAACATAGGTAATTTTGCTTTATCGTTTACGATCTTGAGAACAGAGGGGTTAATTCCTCTCCCTTCACTACCCATTACTAAGGCAGTGGGTTTATTTAGTTCTGTTTCGTAAATGGATTGATCGCTTTTCTCTGTTGCGGCTACTACATTCACGCCAGAGCCTTGCAGGTAGTAAATAGCATCTTTAATATGATTCACTTTACATATAGGTATATTAAATACCGCTCCAGCTGAAGTTTTTACAGTATCTGCATTTACTGGTGCTCCACCTTTGTCTTGAATAATGATTGCGTGAACTCCACAACATTCCGCAGTTCTAATGATCGCACCAAAGTTTCTGGCATCTGTGATCTGATCTAAAAGTAAAAATAGGGGAGTGGCAGTAGTGTTTTCTAATACTCGTTGTACAACTTCCTCCATATCTGGAAATTCTATAGGAGATATTTTGGCTACAACGCCTTGGTGATTTCCTTGAGTAAGTTTTTGAAGTTTTTCTACAGGAACGTAAGAGATATTAAATCCCTTTCTACCAATAACTGATAATAACTCCTGAAATAATGGATTATTAAGTCCTTTCTGAATATAAATCTTATCTATATTCTTTTCGCTTTGTATAGCTTCAATAACAGTTCTTATTCCAAAAATTGTAGTAGTGTCTTCCATAGGTGCAAAGATAAACTTTGCTAAGACAAAAAAAGCACTTGAGTAAAACAAATAAAGAATCAAAAAAAAATCATCAGGAAGTAGAGCAATTGCAATAAAGAAATAAAAGGGTTTCAGTGAATACGATTTAACTTATCTATTATTAGACAATATTTCTAGTTTGCTGCGCTGAGGATGTTTGATTAACTTCTGTAACTTTTGGTCCCTTCTCTTAAAGGATTATATCAGTAATGTTATCTATTCTTAATAAAAAAAATATAAATCCTTTTCTTAAACACGAAGTAAATTTTTAGATATAAATGTTTCTAAAAAAAAAAACCCGTGAAATATCACGGGTTTCTTTAAAACAAATTTGCTGTATTATTGAGATTAATTCAAAGGAAAAACCCAAATATCATCATCTAATAAGTGACCTCCTTGAGCGTTAATAGCTGCTTCGTATTCAATCGGATTTGAAAGACGTTCAGAGATTGGATAAAGCAATCTTCTAGGTACAATACCTGAAGGATCGAATGCATTTGCTCCGTTCGCGTTTGGAACTATATCTGGAAATCCTGTTCTTCTATAATCATTCCATACTTGCATTGGATTTTGTCCATACATGGCTTTATATTTTTCAATAATGATAGTTTGAATATTAGTAGCAGGTAAGCTGCTGAGATAGTCCTCAATTTCAGTTGAAGCAATGCCTAAATAGGACATGTTAGCTCTTATCGCTTCTTCTAAAGCCTCTGTTCCATCCCCACCGGTTCTTGCTAAAGCTTCTGCTTCAATAAACTTAGTTTCTGAATAACTGATCACCGGATTGGGACTATCTAATTGTGCCCAGAAAAGATTAGAGTTATCTCCATCAAAGTAGAAAAAGTTACCTTCATCCTCATACATGTATTTGTCCATACGTGGATCATCCATCATTAAATTTGCAAAATAGTCATCAATAATCATAGTGCTTGGTCTTTGGAAACCAAACAAAGCTAAGGGATGCCCACCATTTTGGGTATTTTCAAATTGAAAGTTCAATTGTCCGTCATTGCTGGATACCGCCATGGCTAGTTCGTCTAAGGCTAACTGTGCAGCATTTGAATTTACACTGGTTTGTTGAATATAAAATCTCGCTTTTAGAGAATGTGCAGCAGCGATCCATTGGTCGTTAGAACCACCTATTAAATCACCTTGGATGCCTGCAGGATCTTCGGCATTAAGATCGTCTATGGCTTCAGATAAAAGTGTTTGAAGTACACCATAAAGTTCTTCCTGATCATCATATTTAGGAGATAAGTTCTCTTTACCTAAAAAAGCTTCCGAATAAGGAACGTCCCCCCAAACATTAGTAGCAAGCCCCAAGTTGATTGCCATATATATTTTAGCTACGCCCCGGGTGTTAAACGCTTCTGTATTGGTTGCTCTTTCAATTATATCGTTTGCATCTCTCATAGATCCAGTATACAATCCGAAATCCCATGGATTGTCTGTATCATTTTCCCCGATAACATAAGAGGTATAATTTAATTGCTGAGCGTCAAAACCTTGCCATTGCTGCATGATAATTCCTGCATACCTGCCAAGTACGGCATCTATATTCCGGTGAGTTTGAGTTTGCATTGCAGGCACTATTGCTACAAGTGGTACACTATCTCCACCTGGCCTTGTGGGATCCTGGTTGACATCATCGTAGTCACAGGAGATCATAACAGCAAAACTGAAAAATACTGTTAGTAAAATCTTAAATATGTTTTTGCTTTTCATTTTAGTTTATTTTAAAAATTAAGTTTTACTGTTAAAGCATAACTCTTAGTATTAGGCTGGTTAAAATAGTCCAAACCAATACCATTACTTGAACCTGTAAGATTTGTTTCAGGATCTATACCTGGATAGTCGGTAATTAAAAATAAGTTCCTACCTGAAGCGGTAATTGAACCTGATGTTAAAAAGGTGGCATCCAATAAAGAACCCGGTAAACTATAAGAAATAGAAGCTTCTCTTAGTCTTACCCAAGATGAATCAAAAATGTTATCTTCAGAAACTCCACCAAAAGCATAACGTGTCCAGTAAAAAGAATTTATACCAGTTTCAGGATTTGCTAAAGCAACTTCGGTAGTATTCTGTGCTCCTGAGTTTTCGTTAACGCCTTCAAAAACAAAATCTGTAATTTCTCTTTGATCCGCAGTTTTTTGAGAGGTACCAAAGTAATCTATAATACCACATGTACCACACCATACATCACCACCTTGTCTAATATCTAAAAGTGCAGATACGGAAAAAGCTTTATAAGAGAATGTGTTTCTTATACCCATCGTCCAGTCTGGGGTAGGATCTCCTACAACTCCATCTTCAGTATCCAAAACAGGGAATCCATTATCTCCAATAAGAACCTGTCCTTCATCATTTCTGGCGAATTTAGAGCCAAAAATTACACCATAAGGTTCTCCTGCAATAACTCTGGAAGAAGTTGAGGTAAATCCTGCTAAGGTTATAGATTCAACATTTTCTGTTAATTCTTCAACAACATTTTCGTAAGTAGTCCAGTTAACATCTATGTTCCAATTGAAATTTTCTGTCTTAATAGGATTTAGAAATCCTAAAACTTCCCAACCTTTGTTAGAAATGACCCCAGCATTTATTACACGCGATGTGAATCCAGTTACTGCCGGTTGGTCTACAGATATAATCTGATCTGTAGTCTCTTTTTCGTAATATGTAACATCTACTCTAAATCTCGAATCCCAAAACCTAAGTTCGGCTCCAACTTCAAATTCTTTGGTAACTTCAGGACGAATATCTGGGTTCCCTAATTGTGAATCTCTCTCGAATGCAACGGTTGAAAATATAGGAAATTGGTTACCATCAATAAAACCGTCCCCTCCGGAAAGTGCAGCATTATAATAGGTTGTCGTAGCAAATATAGGAGCGTCATTACCAGTTTTACCATATGAACCACGCAGTTTACCATAACTAAAGAACCCTAAATTATCCACAAATTCTGAAAACACAATTGCACCCCCAGCACTATAAGATAAAAAATCATTATTGTCATCAGGTAAAGTGGAAGACCAGTCATTTCTAATTGCACCATTTATAAAGAAAGTGTCATTAAAACCAAATTTGGCATCAGCTAAAACTGCATCTAATTTTTTCCTTGATACACCCTCAGCAACCGCTTGACTTGCAGTGTTAGATACATGGTAAAAACCTGGAATTGTTAGACCATTACCAATAGACTCTCTTGTTAAACTTTGTGTTGTGAAACCGTCGTATCCAATTACACTATTAAAGGTTATATTGTCTGAAATATTTTTATCCACTAAGAATAAAAGTTGTGAATTGATGTCTTCACTAAAAAGAGTAAGATCTGTTACTTGACCTTGAGGATTTCCAGCTGAATTAATATCAACTCCTGCTTTTCTAACATCAGAAAATTGATCATAAGCCAGAGTTCCTCTTATTGTTGCCCAATCTAATGGTTTATAATCGAACGATAATCTTCCAATGAAACGCTTAACATCATCTGTAGAAGGGTTTTTTGCTACTGTCCAATATGGGTTGTCATAAACTCCGGCACGGTAACTTCTCTGGCTTCCATCTTCCAATTGATAAGTGCTTGGAGTGGCAGCTGCAAGACGACCTGCTAGACCATTCCCATTATCAAAAGTAGGTGTAGATCTTAAAAGCCCTAACATAATACCCGAAACATTAGATCCTCTTTGGACTCTACGCCCACCTGAAGTAACATAAGTTCCACTTGCAGAAATCTCAAAATCTTCTCTAAGTTGAGCGCTTAAATCTGCTCTAAATGAGCGTCTATCAAATTCTTCTGTTGGGGCAATTCCTGTTTGATGAAGTTTCCCGCCGGAAAGAAAATACTTTATTTTTTCTGAACCTCCACGTACTGAAACGTTTTGGTCATCTAGAACACCAGTCACAAAGAAGTCATAGTGATCGTATGAATTGGCAGCCATACCATTTCCCTCACCTTGTGGTACCAACCTACCAAAATTACTATATGGGTAACTATCATCTCCGTCATATTCTAACGAAGAGATACGTGGGCCCCAACTAAAACCTTCGCGGGTTTCTGGACCACGGTAAGTAGGTACTCCCCCAACTGGTCTACCTTGAGCGAACTCCCTTTGTAAATCTGGTAATTGGTTTACTTCACTAAATTGTAATGAAGAAGAAACTGAAACGCTTGGAGCGCCGGTTTGACCTTTTTTTGTTGTAATAATTATAACTCCATTTGCAGCTCTTAAACCATATAAAGTTTGTGCAGCAGTACCTTTTAATACATCGATAGAAGCAATGTCATTTTGATTTATATCGATTGCCCTGTTGGAGTTATCTGCTCCACCAGTATCGTTACCTGTTGATGAGTTATCAATTGGAACTCCGTCAACTATAAATAAAGGACTATTGGATCTTCCTATAGAAGTATTACCTCTAATTCTTATGTTGGAGGACGCACCTACAGATCCTGAAGCGCTTACTACACTAACACCTGCAGCTTTAGAAGCCAAAGAGTTCACAAGGTTTGTTTCCCCTGTATTTTCAATATCCTCTGCACTAACATTTTCAACTGCATAACTAACTGAGCGAGGAGTGCTTTTTACCCCAAGTGCCGTTACAACTACTTCATCTAAAGTAGCGCCATCAGGACTTAAAGTTACATTGATAGTTCGTCGATTTCCTACGGGATATTCTGCCTTTAGCAAACCAATAAACGAAAAGACCAATACATCTTCCTGAAATGCTTGAATAGAGTAATTTCCATCAAAATCGGTTTGAGTACCTCTTGTTCCTGCCTTTACAAGGACATTAACCCCAGGTAGAGGTAGTCCATTTTCATCGGTTACCATACCGGTCACCGTTTGTTCTTGTGCAAATGTCATTTGCACAATCAACGCTAGTAAAAGCGTCATAAATCGCGTAAAATTTGATTTCATATTTTAGTTTATTTGAATTAGCCGCATTAAATTTGATAAAAGATTAGTTATAAAACAAATAATTCTAAATATAATTTTAGGATCTTTTAATGATTTAAGATTGATTCTAACAATTACCCTTGTAAATACCTCTTAAACTTGTTTATAACTCAGGCTATCCGCATTAGAATTCGGATTTATATAATTAGCTTAAAATTATTAGAGAGGAAGGCTTGTCATTTAATTGGAAGTGTTGCTAGGTATATAAATGTGGTAATTAAATTATTTAAATTTTTACAATTCATGCAATAATTAATTATTTTTTAAGAATAGTGGAGTATATAGCAAATCTCAATTATTATTAATTTATGTAACTGCCCATAAAACTTAATTAGTAAGAATTAATTTAGAGTCCTTAAATAAAGCAGTTTTATTTAATATGTAGATCTATCTTTAATTCAGTTCGGCACATATCATAAAAAATATTTATGTTATCAAGGTTTTTTTTAGCTAAGAACTTATTAAATATTTTGTTCGTTTTGTATAGCTTCATTTACAATTCCTATCTCATAAATTGTAGTAGTGTCTTCCATAGGTGCCGATATATTTTTCTTAAATCTTGTAAATAAAAAAAGCTGCCCAATTGGGCAGCTTTTAAATAATATAAAGTGATTTAATTATTCTTCTGCTGGTCCTCCAGGGTACGTTGATTGATCTGGAAAAGTTATATCCCAAAAGAGAGGAGTTTGTTGATCATCACCACCTATAGCTGCAGATGCTGCTTCATAGTTAGTTAAGTTCAAGTTTTGCTCACCAATAGGATATGTATATCTTAATGGTACAAAGTTACCAGTATCCTCAGGTAAATTTAACACTGGAGTATCAAATTTTCTCCAAACGTTCCATCCCATGATAGAATTGTCATACATAGCTATCCAGAACTGCGTTCCTAATTGCTCTTCCCAGTTAGCTTCGTCATAAGCCACATCAGCTTGTGCTAAATAAGCTGTAGCATCAGCATCAGATCCACCCCAATAGTTAATTGACGCAGTGATTGCAGCATTATAATGATCTTCAGCACTTCCAGTTACACCGTAAGTTCTTTGAGCAGCTTCAGCTAAATGAAATTCAACTTCTGAATAATCTAAAAGAATACCAGGTAAAGTTGGATCTAAAAATGCTTGTCCAACATGAGAGTAAGAAGGGTAAGAATTACTTCCACCATAAACTCCACCAATATAAGGAGCTACATTATCATCAAAGTACACAGATCTTCTTGGATCTTCAAGTTCATTCATGATATCTACTAAAGTATTAGCAGGAACATAATCAGATCTTCCGCTTTCCACAAGATCACTCCACAATGGGTTCGTGTTCGGGTTTGTACTTTGGTAAGCAATTGTAGCATTATCTCCGTTAGACATGAATACTCCGTTAGTCACAGCAGTTTCAGCTGTAGATTGTGCAAGACTTGGATTAACATCAGATAATCTCATCCCTAATCTTAAAAGAAGAGAGTTAGAGAATTTTGCCCAACTGTCCATATCTCCGCCGTAAACAACATCAGCAGATGTAAATCCACTTCCAGCTTGGAAATCAGAATTTACTGCAGTTAATCTAGAAATTAAGTCAGCATATATAGTTGCAGCGTCATCAAATTTAGGTTGAGGAAAATCTGTTGCATTTAAAGCTTCAGAATAAGGAACATCTCCAAAGGTATCCACTAAAACTTGCCATGCGTAAACTTCAACTACTTCTAATTGAGCTAATCTAGCAGTTTTTTCACCTTCAGATAATTCTACATCTGCCTGAACTAAATTTTTTGCATCTTTAATATCAAAAAGAACATCTCTGTAAAGTTCATTCCATTGACTGTCTGAAATTCCACGATTATTTAAATCATAGTTAGGCTCATCTAAATAAGTAGTTGAGGTCCAATATTGAGAAACAAATCTAAAGATGTTGTTGTTAACATTGGCACTTGCCATTTGGTCACCTAAACTAACAGTAGCTGCAGTAAATAAAAAATCTGCTTTTACTTCTGTCGGGTTTTTAGGGTCCCTGTTATAATCTTCATATTGCTCGTCTGTCTGGCAGGACCATAGTGATGCGAGAGCAATAATTGTTAAAATGTATTTTTTCATTTTTTCTTTAATTAAAAGTTAAATTTCACACTAGCTCCAATTTCTCTTGCTGTTGGATAAGCTCCAGATTGATATCCTTGAACATTTCCTGAACTAAGTCCTGCTTCAGGATCGGAGTAAGGAATATTTTTGTGGATAATCCAAAGATTTCTTCCAGTTAAAGAGATAGATGCATTTGTGAATGGAATAGCGTCAAGAACTTTTTCTCCGAAATTATAAGTAAGTCCTGCTTCTCTTAACTTAACAAAAGATGCGTCATAAACGTGACCTTTGTTAGCGTCTCTAGCATATCCATATGGGTTAGCATAGTAATCAGTTCTTGCTCTTACAGTGTTTGGTTGTCCATCTGCAGTTACCCCAGGAAGTATAACACCACCACCGTTAGCAATAGTATTTCTTATTGGATTACCTAACTCATTATTACCAACACTTCTGTCATACATACCAGTTGCGAAACCGTACCAAGTATCTAAAGAGAAAATGTCTCCCCCTTGTTGAACATCTATTAAGAAATTCAAACTAAGATTCTTGTATTGGAAAGTGTTTGACACACCACCTGTCCAGTCTGGTTGAATATTTCCAATAATTTCATTACTAGTTCCAGTTCTTAAATAGTAACCAGTAGATCCAACTACTTTATTACCATTGTCATCATAAATATAGTCTGTTCCTCTAATTGCACCGTAAGGTTGCCCTGGAGCTGCATTTATAGAGATACCACCTTGTAAAGAAGCTAATTCTAAGTTGTCAATACCATCTGTCAACTCAATAACTTCACTTTCATTCTTAGCCCAGTTAATGGTCATATTCCAATTGAAGTCTTCAGATCTTATTGGATTAAGGTTTAACAATACTTCTAAACCTTTATTCTCAACAGTTCCTGCGTTTAAAAGTTTAGTATTGAATCCAGTTGAATTTGAAACTGGTACTGGTGTAATTTGATCGTAAGTTCTAGTTCTGTAATAAGATAAATCTAAACCAATTCTTTTGTCTAAGAAGTTAGCCTCTAAACCTACTTCATAAGATTTTGAAGTTTCAGCTTTTAAATCTAAGTTCTTCAGACTACTTCCGTTACTAGCACTACCAGAACCAGCAAAACCTGGATTTACAAAATAAGTGTTAAATACATTATAAGGACTTGTGTCATTACCTACCTCTGCGTAGTTAGCTCTAAACTTTGCAAAATTTAACCAACTAGCATCAAATAAATTAGATAATATGATACTTGTAGATATAGATGGGTAGTAAAATGTATTGTTGTCTATAGGTAAAGTAGATGATCTATCTCTTCTAATAGTTCCTTCTAAGTAATAAGTGTTTTGAAAACCTAATCCGGCACGAGCGTAAACACCATCAACCATTGAAGTATACTCTACCTCTGTTGGAGCTAATAGTGGTCCAGCACTGTTACTTAAAGCATAAAAACCTGGTGCATTTAAACCACCATTTGTTGCTGCTTGGATAAAGTTACGTTGATTTCTTCTTAAGTTCCCTCCAATATTTCCATCAAGATTCAAATCTTCGGTGATGTCTTTATTGAAGTTTAAAATTAAATCGTAGTTGTATTCTGCTACTCTGTTGTTGAATCTAGAATAACTTGCTACATCTGCACTTCCAACGTTTATACGCTCTTCTTGTAATTCATCGTAAGTGTCAAAAGAGAATCTACCAACTACACTAAAAATATCATTGATTTCATAGTTGAGATTTAAATTTCCGAAATAACGAGATCTTGTATCAGTTTCGTAATTTTCATATCTAGTCCAGTAAGGATTATCAGAATAAATAGGTGATAAATTATCCGGACCATTTGGGTTCCAAGTGATGTTTTCTCCTGTAGCGAAATATGCATCTCTTTGCTCGTAAATATCAACGTTGGTTTGGAACCATTGTCTAAATTGTTGCATTGGGTTTCCAGAAGAATATCCTGTACCATATCTACCTTTACCATCTGTTTTAGTAAAAGTTACATTTGTTCCTGCGGTAAACTTTTCAGTTAAATCTTGAGTTGCACTAAAAGTAATAGTGTTTCTTTTAATTTCACTATTAGGTAGATTCCCTTGTTGTGTTAAATTACTAGCAGATAATCTGAAAGATCCAGTATCTGATCCACCATCTAAGGCAACAGAGTTTATTGCAGTATATCCAGTTTCCCAAATGTCATTTGGAGTATTTTTAGCTGCTACCCAAGGAGTTGCTTGTAAATAAGTATCGGTTAATGAAGGGTAAATTGAATTCCATTGATAGATATCTCTGTTAGGATCGAATTTAGCCCCAAAAGAAGCATCTTCTGTAAAAGGAGTTGTCTCGTCTAAGTTACCATCACCATCTACATCAAATAAATTGAAATAACCGTCTTCAGACTCGTAGTAAGCACCATAACCAGCACCATATTCATTTTGATAAACTGGCAATGTTTCACTGTCAATATTAGAGATCATCAAAGATGAACTTACAGAAACTCCAATACCTTTACCTTTATTCCCTCTTTTTGTTTCAATAATAACAACACCATTTGCAGCTCTTGCACCATATAGAGCAGTTGCAGCAGCACCTTTCAAAACGTTAATAGATGCAATGTTGTTAGGGTTGATATCTGCTGCGGCATTCCCGTAGTCATATCCACCTCTACCAGCTTGTTGGTTCGAACCATTCGTGTTGGCATTACTAATTGGAGTTCCATCAACAACAAATAACGCTTGGTTATTTCCTGTAATAGAAGCACTTCCTCTTATCACAACGTTAGAGGATCCTCCAATTGTTCCAGAGGATTTAATGTTTAAACCTGCTACTTTTCCTGAAAGTGAATTCATGAAGTTAGAGGTTGGTACATCAGAAACTGCAGATCCGTCTACTTCCTGAGTAGCATAACCTAGAGATTTCTTCTCTCTCTTAATACCTAATGCAGTTACTACAACTTCATCAAGTTGCGATGCATCAGATTTCATTACAACACTTACAGTGTTAGATGTTCCAACTGTTTTTTCAGTTTTCACAAGACCTATGAAAGAAAATACTAATACATCTCCTTGAGATGCAGAAATAGCATAGTTTCCATCAAAATCTGATTGGGTACCAGTGCTGGTTCCCTTTACTAATATGTTTACCCCGGGTAGAGGTAATCCATCTTCGTCGGTAACGTTACCCGTTACGGACTGTTGTTGTGCAAACGTTATTTGCACAACGAACGCTAGTAATAGCGTTAAAATACTACTAAATTTTGCTTTCATTGTTTAATTAATTTGAATTAGCCAACGCCAAAAGTGATAAGAAAATGTTAAATCACCAAAATTAAATTCACAAAATTCAAGTGTAAACTCTAGTGAAATCAGTTTATTAATGCTTAATGTCTGGAGAACAGTGTATTAAAAATTTGCTATTGATTTAAAGGATAAATGTAATTTGTAAGGATCAAATAAATAATTAAATTTTCTGTTAAAATATTATTTCTTTTATAGTGATTTGCTGAAAAGACGAAGGACTCATAGCCTAAATAACATTTCCGTTTAGAGACTCATTCTATATTATATTATTTTGTAAAAATTGTAAGGAATATTTAATTTTTAAAAACGATAATTATGTCTTTAATATATACTTATCCTCAAAATGGCTTGTATTTTTAAGATTCAATTGAAAATTAATGAGTTAAGATTTGAATAATCAGTTTTTATTCATACCTTTGCAGACCCTAAAAAATAGGGAAGGTAATTTTATAACAATAATAAGTGTAAAAGAAATTATGCCAACAATTTCACAATTAGTACGAAAAGGAAGAGCCAAAATAACCAAGAAGAGTAAATCGGCTGCTTTAGATTCGTGCCCTCAAAGACGAGGTGTGTGTACGCGTGTTTACACAACTACTCCTAAGAAACCTAACTCTGCAATGCGTAAAGTTGCAAGAGTAAGGCTAACTAATGGAAAAGAAGTGAACGCCTACATCCCTGGAGAAGGACACAATCTACAAGAGCACTCGATAGTATTGGTTAGAGGTGGAAGGGTAAAAGATTTACCAGGAGTTAGATATCACATTGTTCGTGGTGCCTTAGATACCGCAGGTGTTGAAGGTAGAACGCAAAGGAGATCTAAGTATGGTGCAAAACGCCCTAAGAAGTAATTAAAAACTTTTAATGTAAAGACATGAGAAAAAGACAGGCAAAGAAGAGGCCTCTTTTACCAGATCCAAAATTTAATGATCAGTTAGTAACTCGTTTTGTTAACATGATGATGTGGGATGGTAAGAAATCAGTTTCTTTCAAAGTATTCTATGATGCAATCGCAATCGTAGAGGAGAAAAAGCAGGATGAAGAGAAGACAGGCCTTGAGGTTTGGAAAGATGCTCTTTCTAATGTAATGCCACACGTAGAGGTAAGAAGTAGACGTGTTGGAGGTGCAACTTTTCAGATCCCTATGCAAATTAGACCAGATCGTAAAGTTTCAACTGCAATGAAATGGTTGATCTCTTATTCTAGAAAACGTAATGAGAAATCAATGGCTCAGAGATTAGCTGCAGAAGTAATTGCTGCTGCTAAAGAAGAAGGTGCTGCTGTTAAGAAAAGAGTAGATACTCATAAAATGGCTGAAGCTAACAAAGCATTCTCTCACTTTAGATTCTAAAAAAATGGCACAAAGAGATTTAAAATTCACGAGAAATATTGGTATTGCTGCGCATATTGATGCTGGTAAAACCACGACAACAGAGCGTGTCTTGTTTTATACAGGTGTAAGTCACAAGATTGGAGAAGTTCATGACGGTGCAGCTACTATGGACTGGATGGAGCAGGAGCAAGAAAGAGGTATTACTATTACTTCTGCTGCTACTCACTGTAAGTGGACTTACAGAGATCAAGAATTCACAGTAAACATAATTGATACGCCTGGTCACGTAGATTTCACTGTAGAGGTGGAACGTTCTTTACGTGTGTTGGATGGAATGGTTGCTCTATTTAGTGCGGTTGATGGTGTTGAGCCTCAATCTGAAACTGTATGGAGACAAGCAGATAAATATAAAGTTCCTCGTTTAGGGTTTGTGAATAAAATGGACCGTCAGGGATCTGACTTTTTCAATGTTTGCGATCAAGTGAAGTCAATGCTAGGTGGAAACCCAGTACCTTTACAAATTCCAATTGGTGAGGAAGAAAACTTTAAAGGTGTTGTAGATTTAATATCTAAAACAGCGATCGTTTGGAATGAAGAGGATTATGGGATGACCTATGAGACTATCGCTATTCCAGAAGAATTAATGGAAGATGTTAATAAGTATAGAACTTTGTTGGTTGAGGCAGTTGCTGATTACGACGAATCTTTAATGGAGAAATTCTTTGAAGATGAAAATTCTATTACTGAAGATGAAATTATTGCTGCATTAAGAGCTGCAACCATAGATATGTCTATCATACCTATGATGTGTGGGTCTGCCTTTAAAAATAAAGGAGTTCAAATGATGTTGGATGCGGTTATGCGTTATTTACCATCTCCTGTAGATATTGAAGCTATTATTGGAGTAAATCCAGATACAGATGTAGAAGAGTCTCGTAAACCTAACGTAGATTCTCCATTCTCTGCCTTAGCTTTTAAAATTGCTACCGATCCTTTCGTAGGACGTTTGGCTTTCTTTAGAGTATATTCAGGTGCTTTAGATGCTGGTTCTTATGTGTTGAACAATCGTTCTGGTAAAAAAGAACGTATCTCACGTATTTACCAAATGCATGCTAATAAGCAAGAGCCTATTGACAGAATTGAAGCTGGAGATATTGGTGCTGCTGTTGGTTTTAAAGACATTAAAACTGGAGATACGCTTACAGACGAGAAGAATCCTATTACATTAGAATCTATGTCTTTCCCTGCGCCAGTAATTGGTATTGCAGTGGAGCCTAAAACAAAGGCTGATGTGGATAAGATGGGTATGGCTTTGGCAAAGCTTGCTGAAGAAGATCCAACTTTCCAGGTGAAAACAGATGAAGTTTCAGGACAAACAATTATCTCAGGAATGGGAGAATTGCACTTGGAAATTCTTGTAGATCGTTTAAAAAGAGAATTCAAGGTAGAAGTTAATGAAGGTCAGCCTCAGGTTGAGTATAAAGAGACCATTACTAGAAATGCAGACCATAGAGAAATCTATAAGAAACAATCTGGTGGTCGTGGTAAATTTGGTGATATCGTATTTGAGATGTCTCCAGCAGATGAGGACTTTAAAGGTCCAGGTCTACAATTTATCGACTCTGTAAAAGGTGGACGTATTCCTAAAGAATTTATTCCATCTGTGGAAAAAGGATTTAGAGAAGCTATGAAAACTGGTCCTCTAGCAGGATTTAAGATGGATACTCTTAAGGTTGAATTAAAGGATGGATCTTTCCACCCTGTGGATTCCGATCAACTTTCGTTTGAATTAGCTGCAAGAATGGGTTATAAAGTAGCTGCTAAAAAAGCGGGTGCGGTAATTCTTGAGCCAATCATGAAAGTTGAATGTGTAACTCCGGAAGAAAACATGGGAGATATCGTAGGTGATCTTAACAGAAGAAGAGGTCAAGTAAACGATATGTCAGATAGATCTGGTGCAAAAGTTATTAAAGCTGAAGTGCCACTTTCTGAAATGTTTGGTTATGTAACAACATTGAGAACATTATCATCTGGTAGAGCAACATCTACTATGGAATTTTCTCATTATGCTGAAACTCCATCAAATATTTCTGAGGCAGTTATAAAAGCATCTAAAGGTACAAACGATTAATAATAGGGATATGAGTCAGAAAATCAGAATAAAACTTAAATCTTACGATCATAACTTGGTGGACAAGTCTGCAGAGAAGATCGTGAAAACCGTAAAAACTACGGGTGCTGTAGTAACGGGACCAATCCCATTGCCAACACATAAAAAAATCTTTACAGTATTACGTTCTCCGCACGTTAATAAAAAAGCGCGTGAACAATTTCAATTAAGCTCTTACAAAAGATTGTTGGACATATACAGTTCTTCATCTAAAACTATTGATGCTTTGATGAAATTGGAATTGCCAAGTGGAGTAGAAGTAGAGATCAAAGTTTAATTTTAATTTGGAATTCGCTTTTTTGAATTCAAAATTAATTACATGTCCCGAGCAGTTGTCGAGGGAAAAACGGAAAAATACATTCAGGATTGGAAGTATTTTCAATCCTGAATATTTTTAAATAAATAATTTTAATTTAATCAATAATTAATTATGTCTGGGTTAATAGGAAAAAAAATAGGCATGACTAGCATTTTTGACGAGAACGGGAAGAATATTCCTTGTACTGTTATACAAGCTGGTCCTTGCGTAATTACCCAAGTCAGAACCAAAGAGATTGACGGGTATGAAGCTCTTCAATTAGGTTTCGATGACAAAAAGACCGCTAACAAGGCTGCCACTGGGCACGCTAAAAAAGCAGGTGTTGCAGCAATGCGTAAAGTCGTTGAATTTAAAGGTTTTGATGGGGATCACAAATTAGGTGATAGTATCACAGTAGAACATTTTGCTGAAGGTGAATTCGTGGATATTTCAGGAACGAGCAAAGGTAAAGGTTTTCAAGGTGTAGTAAAGAGACACGGCTTTGCCGGAGTAGGACAAGCTACTCACGGTCAACATAACCGTTTAAGAGCCCCTGGATCGATTGGTGCTGCGTCATATCCTGCAAGAGTATTTAAGGGAATGCGTATGGCTGGCCGTATGGGTGGTGACACAGTTAAATTAGAAAACTTAAGAGTTTTAAAAGTAGTTGCAGATAAAAATCTACTTGTTGTAAAAGGATGTGTTCCTGGTCACAATAACTCATATGTAATCATTCAGAAGTAATGGAAATAGCAGTTGTAGATATTAAAGGAAAAGAAACAGGAAGAAAGGTAAACCTTTCAGATTCTGTTTTCGGAATAGAGCCTAACAATCATGCTGTATATCTTGATGTAAAACAATACTTGGCTAATCAACGTCAAGGAACGCACAAATCTAAAGAGCGTGCGGAGATTTCAGGAAGTACACGTAAGATTAAGAAACAAAAAGGTACTGGTACAGCTCGTGCTGGTAGTATAAAATCTGGTATTTTTAGAGGTGGTGGACGTATGTTCGGACCACGTCCAAGAAACTATGGTTTTAAATTGAACAAGAACTTAAAAAGATTAGCAAGAAAATCTGCTCTTTCTATTAAGGCAAATGATAAAGCAATTATCATAGTAGAAGATTTTCAATTTGATACTCCTAAAACCAAAAACTTTATAGATGTTTTAAAAGGCTTAGGTGTAGATAAGAAAAAATCTCTTATAGTGTTGGGTGACTCGAATAAAAATGTATATTTGTCGTCACGCAATTTAAAAGGCACCGAAGTTGTAAGTAGTTCAGAATTAAGTACTTACAAAATATTAAACGCAAATAACCTTGTGTTTGTAGAAGGGTCTTTAGAAGGAATTGAGTTGAATTTAAGTAAATAAACGATATGAGTATCTTAATAAAACCTATTATTACAGAAAAAGCGACAGCAGATAGCGAGTTGAATAACCGTTATTCGTTCGTTGTTAATAATAAGTCGAACAAGATTGAAATTAAAGGCGCAATAGAGTCTGCTTATGGAGTTTCAGTTACTAAAGTTCGCACAATAAATGTCCGTCCAGATCGTAAATCTCGTTTTACAAAAACGGGAGTGATCACTGGTAAAACAAGTGCTTATAAAAAAGCATTAGTACAGGTGGCGGAAGGTGAAACTATTGATTTATACAGTAATCTTTAAGATTAAAGAATGTCAGTTAGAAAATTAAAACCAATCACCCCTGGTCAGCGTTTTAGAGTAGTTAATGGTTTTGACGCCATTACTACTGATAAGCCGGAGAAGAGTTTAATAGCTCCGATTAAAAAGTCAGGTGGTAGAAACAGTCAAGGAAAAATGACCATGCGCTATAAAGGTGGTGGTCACAAAAGACGTTACAGAATTATCGATTTTAAACGTGACAAGCATGGAGTTCCTGCTACAGTTGCGTCTATAGAATATGATCCTAACAGAACGGCTTTTATCGCTCTTTTGAATTATCAAGATGGTGAGAAAAGATATGTAATTGCTCAAAATGGTCTTCAGGTAGATCAGAACATTGTTTCTGACGCTGAAACTGCTGCTCCAAATATTGGAAATGCAATGCCACTTTCTGCAGTGCCGTTAGGAACTGTTATTTCTTGTATAGAATTACGTCCTGGGCAAGGAGCTGTTATGGCTCGTAGTGCAGGTGCTTTTGCTCAATTAGTAGCAAAAGAGGGTAAGTACGCAACTATTAAACTTCCTTCAGGAGAAATTAGAAGGGTGTTAGTAACTTGTATGGCTACTATAGGAGCTATCTCGAATAGTGATCATCAATTAATTGTATCTGGTAAAGCAGGTAGAAGTAGATGGTTGGGTAGAAGACCAAGAACAAGACCAGTAGTGATGAATCCTGTGGATCACCCAATGGGTGGTGGTGAAGGAAAATCTTCTGGAGGTCACCCACGTTCTAGAAAAGGTATACCTGCAAAAGGTTATAGAACCCGATCTAAGACGAAAGCGAGTAATAAGTATATTGTAGAACGTAGAAAGAAATAATAAGATATGGCACGTTCATTAAAAAAAGGACCTTACGTTCACTATAAGTTAGAAAAGAAAGTTGCTACCAATGTAGAAGCTGGAAAAAAGACGGTAATCAAGACTTGGTCTAGAGCCTCTATGATAACTCCAGATTTCGTTGGGCAAACTATCGCTGTACATAATGGGAAACAATTTGTTCCTGTTTATGTAACAGAGAATATGGTAGGACACAAATTAGGAGAATTTTCACCAACTAGATCTTTTAGAGGTCACGTAGGTGCGAAAAATAAAGGTAAAAGATAACTGAAGCTATGGGAGTTCGTAAAAGAGAAAAAGCAGATCAGACAAAAGAGGCTAAAAAGCTAGTAGCTTTTGCAAAACTGAATAACTGCCCTACTTCGCCAAGAAAAATGCGATTAGTTGCAGATTTAGTTCGAGGTGAAAAAGTAGAAAGAGCGCTTCATGTGTTGAGATTTAGCTCTAAGGAAGCATCACGTAGATTGGAGAAATTACTTCTTTCTGCTATTGCTAACTGGCAAGCAAAAAATGAAGATGCTAACATTGAGGAGGCAGATTTATTTGTAAAAGAGATACGCGTAGACGGTGGGAGTATGTTGAAGAGACTTCGTCCTGCACCACAAGGTCGCGCACACAGAATTAGAAAACGTTCCAACCACGTTACAATTGTGATTGGTGACAATAAAAATACACAAAGCTAAGAGTATGGGACAGAAAACAAATCCAATCGGGAATCGCCTTGGTATCATTAGAGGATGGGAATCCAACTGGTACGGAGGAAATGACTACGGCGATAAATTAGCCGAAGACGATAAGATTAGAAAGTATATCCATGCTCGTTTATCAAAAGCGAGTGTATCTAGAGTAATTATCGAGCGTACTCTTAAACTTGTAACCGTTACTATCACTACTGCAAGACCTGGTATCATTATCGGGAAAGGTGGACAAGAGGTAGACAAGTTGAAAGAAGAGCTTAAGAAAATTACTGACAAAGAAGTTCAAATTAACATCTTTGAAATTAAAAGACCAGAATTAGATGCTCACTTAGTAGGTTCTAGTGTTGCTAGACAAATTGAGAATCGTATTTCTTACCGTCGTGCTATCAAAATGGCTATTGCAGCCGCTATGAGAATGAATGCTGAAGGTATTAAAATACAAATTTCAGGTCGTTTGAACGGAGCAGAGATGGCTCGTTCAGAACATTACAAAGATGGAAGAATTCCTTTGTCGACTTTTAGAGCCGATATTGATTATGCTTTAGTTGAGGCACATACTACTTATGGTAGGCTTGGTGTTAAAGTATGGATCATGAAAGGTGAGGTTTACGGAAAAAGAGAGCTTTCCCCACTTGTTGGTATGACTACCAAGAAACCAGGAGGAAAATCCGGACCAGCACGAGGAGGTAACAACAAACCACGTCGTAGAAAGTAATTTTTTAAAGAAACAAAAATGTTACAGCCTAAAAGAACAAAATATCGTAAGATGCAAAAGGGCCGTATGAAAGGAAACTCTCAAAGAGGGCATAGACTTTCAAACGGAACATTCGGGATCAAATCATTGGACTCAAGTTTCCTTACTGCACGTCAAATAGAAGCAGCTCGTATAGCCGCTACCCGTTTTATGAAAAGAGAAGGTTCGTTATGGATTAAAATTTTTCCAGACAAGCCTATTACAAAGAAACCTCTTGAAGTACGTATGGGTAAAGGTAAGGGTGCTGTGGAATATTGGGCAGCAGTTGTAAAACCAGGAAGAATCTTATTTGAAATAGGAGGAGTTCCTTATGATGTTGCAAAAGAAGCATTGCGTCTTGCAGCACAGAAATTGCCTGTGAAAACTAAGTTTATTGTAGCTAGAGATTATCAAGCTTAATTTAGAGAAGTTATGAAACAATCAGAAGTAAGAGAATCATCTGTTGCAGATTTACAAGAAGAACTTAGTAAGTCCAGAAAAGCATATTCAGATTTAAAAATGGCTCACGCAGTTTCGCCATTGGAGAACCCAATACAACTACGAGTTGTAAGAAAATCTATAGCGAGAATTGCTACAGAGTTAACTAAAAGAGAACAACAACAATAAGTGTTATTCTGCTGAAAGATGGAAAAAAGAAATTTAAGAAAAGAGCGTATAGGTGTAGTTACCAGTAACAAAATGCAGAAATCCATAGTGGTTGCTGAAGTTAAAAAGGTAAAACATCCCATGTATGGTAAGTTCGTTTTAAAAACGAAAAAATACGTGGCTCACGACGAAACAAATGACTGCAACATTGGAGATACAGTAAAAATAATGGAGACTCGTCCATTGAGTAAATCTAAATGTTGGAGATTAATAGAAATTATAGAAAGAGCTAAGTAAAATGGTACAACAAGAGTCTAGATTAAGAGTAGCAGATAATACCGGGGCAAAAGAAGTTTTGACTATAAGAGTATTAGGAGGTACAAAAAGAAGATACGCTTCTGTTGGAGACAAAATAGTTGTCAGCGTTAAAGAAGCTACACCTAATGGAAACATTAAGAAGGGTGCAGTTTCAACGGCAGTTGTTGTTCGTACCAAGAAAGAAGTGCGTAGACCAGATGGATCATATATCCGTTTTGATGATAACGCATGTGTTCTTCTAAACCCAACTGGCGAAATGCGCGGTACTCGTGTATTTGGTCCAGTAGCACGTGAACTTCGTGATAAACAATTCATGAAGATTGTATCATTAGCACCAGAGGTGCTTTAATACATTGAAATAATGACAAAGCTGAAAATAAAATCTGGAGATACAGTTAGACTTATTGCCGGAGACCATAAAGGTCAAGAAGGAAAAGTTCAAAAAATTCTTCGAGATAAAAATAAAGCAATTGTGGAAGGTGTAAATATGGTCTCAAAACATGAGAAGCCAAGTGCATCTAACCCACAAGGAGGGATAGTTAAGAAGGAAGCAGCTATCCATTTATCGAACTTATCTTTAATCGATAAAAAGGGAGATACTACCCGTATTGGTTATAGAATGGAAGATGGGAAGAAAGTTAGATTTTCCAAAAAATCAAATGAAGTAATTTAGTTATGGCATACGTACCAAGACTTAAACAAGAGTATAAAGACAGAGTAGTGTCTTCTCTTACAGAAGAATTCAGTTACTCTAACATCATGCAGGTTCCAAAACTACAAAAGATAGTTTTAAGCCGTGGAGTTGGAGCAGCTGTTGCAGATAAGAAACTTATTGACCATGCAGTAGAAGAATTAACTACGATCACTGGTCAAAAAGCGGTATCAACCATTTCTAAAAAGGATGTTGCTTCTTTTAAATTACGTAAAGGAATGCCAATTGGGGCAAAAGTTACTTTACGTGGAGAGAGAATGTACGAATTCTTAGATCGTTTTATCACATCTGCCCTTCCAAGGGTTCGTGATTTTAATGGTATTAAAGCTACAGGTTTTGATGGTAGAGGTAATTATAACTTAGGTATAACTGAGCAAATTATTTTTCCAGAGATCGATATTGATAAAGTGAATAAAATTTCAGGAATGGATATCACTTTTGTAACTTCCGCGCCAACAGACAAGGAAGCAAAATCATTGCTAACGGAACTAGGTTTACCCTTTAAAAAGAATTAAGATATGGCTAAAGAATCAATGAAAGCCCGTGAGGTAAAGAGACAAGCAGTTGTGAAGAAATATGCTGAGAAACGCAAAGCTTTGAAAGAAGCTGGTGATTTTGAAGGTTTACAAAAACTTCCTAAGAATGCCTCTCCAGTTCGTTTGCACAATCGTTGTAAATTAACAGGAAGACCTAAAGGATACATGAGACAATTTGGTCTTTCTCGAGTTATGTTTAGAGAAATGGCTAACCAGGGATTAATTCCAGGAGTAAGAAAAGCTAGTTGGTAATATTATAAATTGATGAAAGGTTCATCCCGATAGTTGTCGTGGAATGAAAACCGTTATCGTAAAATGAAAAAATGACTACAGATCCAGTTGCAGATTATTTAACAAGAATTAGAAATGCGGTAGCAGCTCACCACAGAGTGGTTGAGATACCAGCATCTAATCTTAAAAAGGAGATCACTAAAATATTATTCGATCAAGGATATATTCTTAGTTACAAGTTTGAAGATGCTACCGCTCAAGGTACTATCAAGATAGCTCTTAAGTACGACAAGCTTACTAAAGACCCGGTAATTAAGAACATTCAACGAATAAGTAAACCCGGTTTACGTAAATACGCTGGAGCAAATGAATTGCCACGTATCTTAAACGGTCTTGGTATTGCTATCGTTTCTACTTCTCACGGAGTAATGACAGGTAGACAAGCTCAAGCTGAAAAAGTTGGTGGTGAAGTTTTATGCTACGTTTACTAATACTTAAAGACTTAAGAAATGTCAAGAATAGGTAAAAGCCCAATCACGATTCCAGAAGGTATTACAGTAAGCCTTAAAGACGGGTTTGTGACGGTAAAAGGAAAATTGGGAGAATTAACTCAAGAAATTAAAGACATCGATGTGAAAATTGAAGATGATTTGATTACTTTTGAGCGCTCTTCAGATAAGAAGGACCAAAAAGCAAAGCACGGTTTGTACCGTTCTTTGGTAAATAATATGATTGAAGGAGTATCTAAAGGTTTCACGAAGGAATTGGAATTGGTAGGAGTAGGTTATCGTGCTTCCAACCAAGGACAAAAATTGGAACTTGCTGTTGGATTCTCTCATAATATTGTTTTTGAACTAGCACCAGAGGTGAAGGTAGAGACTGTTTCAGATAAAGGGAAAAACCCAATCGTGAAATTGTTTTCTCATGATAAACAATTGGTTGGTCAAATAGCAGCTAAAATTCGTTCCTTCCGTGCTCCAGAGCCGTATAAAGGGAAAGGAATTAAGTTTGTAGGAGAACAATTAAGAAGAAAAGCTGGTAAATCAGCTTAATAAAGTGTAGATATGGCATTTTCAAAACAAGCAAGAAGAACAAAGATTAAGAAGAGGATCCGTAAAGATATTACGGGAACCCAAAGTCGCCCAAGATTGGCTGTATTTAGAAGTAATAAAGAAATTTATGCTCAAATAGTAGACGATGTAGAAGGTAAAACTTTGGTTGCCGCTTCTTCTAGAGATAAAGACGTAACTGGATCTGATAGTAATAAATTAGATAAAGCTGCCTTAGTTGGTAAAGCTTTAGCAGAAAAAGCGTTAAAGGCCGGAATAGATTCGATCTCTTTTGATAGAGGTGGTTATTTATATCACGGAAGAGTTAAATCATTGGCAGATGGTGCTCGTGAAGGAGGACTAAAATTCTAATAAGATATGTATCAAGATTATAAAAATGTAGAACTTGTAAAACCAGCAGGTCTTGAATTGAAAGATCGTTTGGTTGGTGTACAACGTGTTACAAAAGTTACAAAAGGTGGTAGAGCATTTGGATTTTCTGCTATCGTAGTTGTAGGTGATGAGAATGGAGTAGTAGGTCAAGGTTTAGGGAAATCTAAAGACGTTGCTAGTGCAATCGCAAAATCTATAGAGGATGCCAAAAAGAATTTGGTAAGAATTCCTATTTATAAAGGATCTATTCCTCATGAGCAAAAAGGTAAATATGGTGGAGCAAGGGTTTTATTGATCCCTGCTGCAACTGGTACCGGAGTAATAGCTGGTGGTGCAATACGCGCCGTATTGGAGGCTGTTGGTGTACATGATGTACTTTCAAAAAACCAAGGATCTTCAAACCCGCATAACGTTGTAAAAGCAACATTTGATGCCCTATTGCAATTGCGTAGTGCTCAAACTGTAGCAAAACAACGTGGTATTACATTAGACAAAGTTTTTAAAGGATAATACAAGGACAAGATGGCAAAGATATATGTAAAGCAGGTTAAAAGTGCAATTAGACGTACTGCAAACCAGAAACGTACTTTAGAAGCACTTGGTTTAAGAAAACTTAACCAAGTTGTAGAGCACGAGAACACACCAAACATCCTTGGTATGGTAAATAAAGTTCAACACTTAGTTTCTGTAGCGGAAACAAAATAATAAACTCACATGGATTTAAGTAACTTAAGACCTGCAAAAGGTTCAGTTCAAAATAACAGTAAACGTGTAGGTAGAGGAGAAGGATCCGGTAAAGGGGGAACAGCTACCCGTGGACATAAGGGAGCTAAATCTCGTTCTGGTTACTCTAGAAAGATAGGTTTTGAAGGTGGGCAAATGCCACTTCAGCGTAGAGTTCCTAAATTCGGTTTTACTAACATTAACCGTAAAGATTATCAAGGTATCAACCTAGATACTCTCCAAGGGCTTGTAGATAACGGTCGTATTAAAGACACTGTAGATATGCAAGTTTTGGTTGAAAATGGACTGGCTCGTAAAAACGAATTAGTAAAGATATTAGGTAGAGGGGAATTAAAAGCAACGTTGAAAATATCTGTTCATAAATTTACTGCCTCAGCCAAGGAAGCTATCGAAGCTGCCGGAGGAGAAGTAGTTACTTTATAATAGATATACTATGAAATTTATCAATACTATAAAAAATATTTGGAAAATTGAGGAGCTAAAAAATAGAATTTTAGTGACCCTTGGTTTGTTATTGGTATACCGTTTTGGTGCGCAGGTTGTGCTTCCTGGAATAGATGCTTCACAGTTATCTAATTTAGCTAGTCAAACTGAGAGTGGGCTTTTGGGTTTACTTAACGCATTTACTGGTGGTGCCTTTTCTAACGCTTCAGTTTTTGCATTAGGAATCATGCCTTACATTTCTGCTTCCATTGTGGTGCAGTTAATGGGTATCGCAGTTCCTTATTTGCAGAAACTTCAGAAAGAAGGTGAAAGTGGAAGAAGAAGGATTAATCAAATAACAAGATGGTTAACAATAGCTATTACCCTGGTTCAAGGACCTGGTTATATCTATAACTTGTTTGCTACCTTACCTCAAAGTGCCTTTTTATTGGGTAATACTGTAACTTTTGTTGCATCCTCGGTAATAATTCTTACTACAGGAACTATCTTTGCAATGTGGTTAGGTGAGAAAATTACCGATAAGGGTATAGGAAATGGTATTTCCTTATTAATTATGGTTGGTATCATAGCAACTTTACCTCAAGCTTTTATTCAGGAATTTGCTTCCAGAGTATTTGAGTCTAATGGTGGATTAGTTATGATCCTTATAGAATTGGTAATTTGGTTCGCTATTATAATGGCTTGTATCATGTTAGTCATGGGAGTTAGGCAGATAGCGGTACAGTATGCGCGAAGAACGGCATCTGGAGGATATGAGAAGAATGTGTTTGGATCAAGACAATACATTCCGCTTAAATTAAATGCTTCTGGAGTTATGCCAATTATCTTTGCTCAAGCAATAATGTTTATACCGGCTGCGGTAGCGGGACTTTCTGATGGAGAGACTTCGCAAGGAGTTGCAGCTGCGTTTAGTGATATATTTGGTTTTTGGTACAACTTAGTATTTGCCTTGTTAATTATAGTATTTACATACTTTTATACGGCAATTACAGTGCCTACTAATAAAATGGCTGATGATCTTAAGAGAAGTGGTGGATTTATTCCTGGAATTAGACCAGGTGGAGACACAGCGGAATACTTAGATAGAATCATGTCTCAGATAACCCTTCCGGGTTCAATATTCCTCGCTCTTATAGCAGTGTTCCCTGCTATAGTGTATCAACTGTTGGGTGTACAACAGGGATGGGCATTGTTCTTTGGAGGTACCTCTCTATTAATTATGGTGGGGGTTGCGATTGATACTATGCAGCAAGTAAATTCTTATTTGTTGAATAGACATTATGATGGTTTGATGAAAACCGGAAAAAATAGAAAAGCAGTAGCGTAACTATGGCAAAACAATCAGCAATAGAACAAGACGGAACAATTATAGAAGCATTATCAAATGCTATGTTTCGTGTGGAACTTGAGAACGGACACGTAGTGACCGCTCATATTTCGGGAAAGATGCGTATGCATTACATTAAATTATTACCCGGAGATAAAGTGAAATTAGAAATGAGTCCTTACGATTTATCTAAGGCTCGAATAACTTACAGATACTAATTAAGATGAAAGTAAGAGCATCAGTTAAAAAAAGAAGTGCCGACTGCAAAATAGTACGCAGAAAAGGTAGACTTTACGTGATTAACAAAAAGAATCCAAAATTTAAACAAAGACAAGGTTAAGTTATGGCTAGAATTGCAGGTGTTGATATACCAAAACAAAAACGCGGAGTTATAGCATTGACCTATATCTTCGGAATTGGCAAAAGTAGGGCTGAAAGAATCCTGAAGGAAGCTGATGTAGATGAGAGTATAAAAGTTTCAGATTGGGACGATGACCAGATTGGTAGAATTCGTGAAGCTGTTGGAACTTTTAAAATTGAAGGTGAATTACGTTCAGAAGTACAAATGAGTATCAAACGTCTTATGGATATAGGATGTTACCGTGGTGTGCGTCATAGATCTGGTCTTCCATTAAGAGGACAAAGAACTAAGAACAATTCAAGAACCAGAAAAGGTAGAAGAAAAACAGTTGCTAATAAGAAGAAAGCAACTAAATAATAAGTAAGATGGCAAAAACTCAAAAAACTGCTCAAAAGAAACGTAAAGTAATCGTTGAGTCTAATGGAGAAGCGCATATTACTGCTTCTTTTAATAATATCATTATTTCTTTAACAAATAAAAAAGGAGATCTTATTTCTTGGTCATCTGCCGGTAAAATGGGTTTTAGAGGATCTAAGAAAAACACTCCTTATGCTGCTCAATTAGCTGCGGAAGATGCATCGAAAGTTGCACATGAAGCTGGTTTAAGAAAAGTTAAAGTATATGTTAAAGGACCAGGAAATGGTAGAGAATCTGCTATGCGTTCTATACATAATGCAGGAATTGAAGTAACAGAAATTATAGATGTTACTCCATTGCCACACAATGGATGTAGACCTCCAAAAAGACGTAGAGTTTAATTAATTATTAAGTATAAACGGGAACGCAATAAGATTATCGAAGGACAGTGACCTTAATTCATAATCGCATTCTCACAAAAAACAATTTTCAATGGCAAGATATACTGGTCCAAAGACTAAAATAGCGCGTAAATTTGGCGAGGCTATATTCGGAGATGATAAGTCTTTCGAAAAAAGAAATTACCCTCCGGGACAACATGGTAACAACCGTAGAAGAGGTAAAAAATCTGAATATGCAATCCAATTAATGGAGAAGCAAAAAGCAAAATATACTTATGGTGTATTAGAGCGTCAGTTCAGAAACATGTTTGAAAAAGCAACCAGATCAACCGGAATTACGGGTGAGGTTCTTTTACAATTATGTGAATCTAGATTAGATAATGTAGTTTACAGAATGGGAGTTTCTCCTTCAAGAAGTGGTGCGAGACAATTAGTTTCTCACAGACATATTACTGTAAACGGTGATGTTTTAAACGTCCCATCTTACCAAGTGAAGCCAGGAGATGTAATTGCGGTAAGAGAGAAATCTAAATCTTTAGAAGCGATCACTAATTCGCTAGCAAATTCAAGTGCCACTTACGAGTGGATGACCTGGAATAATGAAACTAAGCAAGGAACGTTTGTATCTGTTCCTGCAAGAGTACAAATTCCAGAAAATATAAATGAACAATTCATAGTCGAATTATATTCGAAATAATAATTCACAGAAGTCGTAATATGGCAATACTAAATTTTCAGAAGCCCGATAAAGTTATAATGATTGATTCCACCGAATTCGAAGGGAAGTTTGAGTTTCGCCCTTTGGAACCAGGATATGGATTAACTGTTGGTAACGCTTTAAGGAGAGTACTGTTATCATCTTTAGAAGGATTCGCAATAACTTCAGTTCGCATTGAAGGAGTTGATCACGAATTCTCTACTATCCCTGGGGTAGTAGAAGATGTTACAGAAATTATATTAAACCTAAAACAAGTAAGGTTTAAAAGGCAAATTGATGAAATAGACAATGAAGCCGTTACAATTTCTGTTTCTGGACAAGAGCAGCTTACAGCCGGTCATTTCCAAAAATTTATCTCTGGTTTCCAGATCCTAAATCCAGATTTAGTGATTTGTAACCTTGATAAAAAAGTGAGTTTCAATATGGAGCTTTCAGTGGAAAAAGGTCGTGGGTATGTTCCTGCAGAAGAAAACAAAAAAGCAAATGCACCTTTAGGTACTATTTTTACAGATTCGGTTTACACACCAATCAAAAACGTAAAATATAGCATCGAGAACTTTCGTGTAGAGCAAAAAACCGATTACGAAAAATTGGTTTTTGAAATAATCTCGGACGGTTCTATTCATCCTAAGGATGCATTAACAGAAGCTGCAAAAACTTTGATCCACCATTTCATGTTGTTCTCTGATGAGCGTATTACGCTAGAGGCAGATGAGATAGCTCAAACTGAAACTTATGATGAAGAATCTCTTCACATGAGACAGTTGCTAAAAACCAAATTGGTAGATATGGATCTTTCTGTTAGAGCACTTAACTGTTTGAAGGCTGCTGAAGTTGATACCTTGGGTGATTTAGTATCCTACAACAAAAATGACTTGATGAAGTTCCGTAATTTCGGGAAGAAATCTTTAACCGAGCTTGAAGAGCTTGTGAACAATAAAGGTTTAAACTTTGGAATGGATCTTTCAAAATATAAATTGGATAAAGACTAGTACGATCCTTTACAGGAAATCTTAGTCTAAAAGAGAATAGTAATGAGACACGGAAAAAAAATAAATCATTTAGGAAGAAAAACGGCACACCGTAAGTCTATGTTGGCTAACATGGCGTGTTCCCTAATTGAGCATAAACGTATAAATACTACTGTAGCTAAAGCAAAAGCTTTAAAGCAGTTCGTAGAGCCTTTGATCACAAAATCTAAGGAAGATACAACTCACAATAGAAGATTGGTTTTCGCTAAACTTCGCCAGAAAGATTTCGTAGCAGAATTGTTCCGAGATGTTGCTCCTAAAATAGGTGACCGTCCAGGTGGTTATACAAGAATTATCAAATTAGGTAATAGACTTGGTGATAACGCGGATATGGCAATGATAGAATTAGTTGATTACAACGAGATCTACAACCTTACGAAGCCAGAGAAGAAAAAATCTACTCGTAGAGCTGGTAAAAAGAAAGATACAGAAGCAACTACAGCAAAAGCTGAAACTAAAACTTCTGAAAAGAAAGCTGATAAAAAAGACGATAAAAAAGAAGACTAATAATGATTCTTTTCTAATCAAATTTATAAAAAGGGATAAGCCATTAAGGTTTATCCCTTTTTTGTTAAACATAAAAAGGGGAATTATATTTTTGGTTGCTACCAATTATTTAATTTTGCCACACGAAGTTAAAAACTAAATAGTACCTGCATATTATTATGAAATATCAAACTAGAAAAAAAGCAATCATTCTCCTGGCAGACGGGACCATTTTTCATGGGAAATCTGTAGGAGATAAAGATGGAAGCGCTGTTGGAGAAGTATGTTTTAATACTGGAATGACAGGATATCAGGAAATCTTTACAGATCCTTCTTATTTTGGTCAATTAATGGTTACAACGAATGCCCATATTGGGAATTATGGGGTAAAAGAGGAAGAGAACGAATCTGATAAAGCCAAGATCTCAGGACTTATTTGTAAAAATTTTAGTTATAATTATTCCCGTCCAGCGGCAGATGGGTCTTTGTCTAGCTTTTTAGATAATAGTGAACTCTTTGCTATATCAGATGTAGATACTAGAGCCTTGGTTGCTTACATCCGAGAGAACGGAGCTATGAATGCAATTATTTCTACAGATGTAGATAATGTAGAAGCACTTAAAGAGCAATTGAAAGCCGTGCCAGATATGAATGGTTTGGAACTGGCTTCTAAAGTATCCACCAAGAAACCATACTTATATGGAAATGAAAATGCTACTTATAGAATAGCAGCATTAGATATTGGTATCAAAAAGAATATCCTTCGTTGTCTTGCGGAAAGAGATGCATATATAAAAGTATTTCCTTTTGACGCTACTTATGAAGAATTGAGTGCATGGAAACCTGATGGATATTTTCTTTCTAATGGGCCAGGCGATCCACAACCACTTAGCGCAGCTATTAATTTGACCAAAACAATATTGGAAAAGAATCATCCTTTATTTGGAATCTGTTTAGGGCATCAAGTAATAGCCATAGCTAACGGTATTTCCACCTATAAGATGCATCATGGGCACCGAGGTATTAACCATCCGGTTCTTAATTTAAAGACTGGGAAAGGGGAGATCACTTCTCAAAATCATGGTTTCTCTGTAGATAGAGCAGAGACCGAAGCGCATCCTAACGTAAATATAACACACGTTTGTATAAATGATAATACAATAGGGGGTATGGAGATCACCAATAAGAATTGTTTTTCAGTTCAATATCATCCAGAAGCTAGTCCTGGGCCTCACGATGCAAGTTATTTATTCGATGAATTCATTGAAAGGATAAAATCTTCTAAAAAATAAAGATTTATCAGTTTTTTTTGTTATAAGCCATAAGATTAATTAAATTTTATGGCTTTTTTGATTGAGATACTGGTTGATTAATTAATATATTCGTTTTTTGGAGTTTATAATATTATTAAATGAACAAATCACTTTTATCAGTTTTTATTTTTTTATTAACCACTACATTATTTTCTCAGATTCTGTATGAAGAAGGATATTATATTGATAAATCTGGTAATAAAGTTGCCGGTTTTATCGAGAATAATGATTGGAACGACAACCCTGTAAGTTTCAATTTTAAAACTGCTAAGGATTCTGAAATACAAATAAAAAATTTTGATGGTGTTTTGGAGTTTGGACTGGAAAATTTACGATTTTCAAAATTTAAGGTGCAAATAGATCTTTCCCGGGATCGTGTAAGAGAGCTTACATCTGAACGTGCACCGCTATTCAGCGAAAAATTTGTGTTTCTTAAATATATCCAAGATGGTAAGGCCGATTTGTTTATGTATCAAGATAACAGTGTGCTTCGTTATTTCTATAGACTGGATGAAGACTCCCCAAAACAGTTGGTTTACAAAAAATTTTTACAGGGAGGAAAAATAGCTGTTAATAATCACTATCAGCAGCAGTTATTTAATGATCTCAATTGTGAAAATAATACAAGTTCAAATGTGAGCAATGTATCTTATAATCGCATAGATCTTGAAAGATATTTCACTAAATATAATAACTGTAAAAATTGGTCCACTTCTTACTATAATAATAACTCTAGTGGGAAGTTTAATTTAAAGGTATTATTAGGAGCAGATTTTACCGGAATGGAGATCGATAATGGGCTGAATGCGGGAGGGGAATCATTTGGCACGGAATTTTTTATTCGTGCTGGTGCAGAACTGGAGTATATTATGCCCTTTAATAGAAATAAGTGGTCTATTTTTATCCAACCGATATATAGAAATTTTATGGCTGAAAGGAATCTCACTAAAAGCTATAATGCAGATTTTTCTATAAGCAGCCAGTCCCTAGAATTAGCATTAGGGTTAAGACACTATATTTTTCTAAATACGTCTACAAAACTATTTATTAATGTTCTGGTGAGCTCGGATCTTCCTCTTAAAACTGAAGTTTCTTTTATGAATACTAACATGATTAAAGACCCTTACCTAGATGAATTTAAATCTGGTACCAGTTTTGGAATTGGAGCTGGATTAGAAGTATTTAATCGGCTAGCCTTAGAGTTGCGGTATAATTCATCTAGAAATTTAAAAGGCTCTAAATATGTTGACAGAATTTATAGTTTAAATTTTGAATCTAGTTATAGTACAACCTCTGTCATTCTTACATACAGTTTACTTTAATGATTTTTCACAACTAGTTGTATGCTATATGTCAAGTTTTTCGAAAACGATATAGTAAAAAATCTGCTGAAATCTGATTCATTTCCTCTGAAAATGAGTCTTGTATTTGTATCTTGTGATCTGATTTCTATAAAAATAAAATTTTAATTATGAGTATAATAATAAACGTTCACGCCCGTCAAATTTTTGATTCCCGTGGAAACCCAACTGTAGAAGTAGATGTATTAACTGAAAATGGTATGCTTGGAAGAGCTGCGGTTCCATCTGGTGCCTCAACTGGTGAGCATGAGGCTGTTGAGCTTCGTGATGGAGGGAAAGCATATATGGGAAAAGGTGTTTCTAAAGCAGTAGAAAATGTAAATAAAATTATTGCTGAAGAACTTCTAGGATTTTCAATTTTCGATCAGAATCTTATAGATAAGGTGATGATAGAGATTGATGGTACTCCAAATAAATCTAATTTAGGAGCAAATGCAATTTTAGGTGTTTCTTTAGCAGTTGCAAAAGCAGCAGCTCAAGAACTTGGTTTGCCTTTATATAGATATATTGGAGGGGTAAGTGCAAATACACTTCCTGTTCCTATGATGAATATTATTAATGGTGGTTCACATAGTGATGCGCCAATTGCATTTCAGGAATTCATGGTAATGCCTGTGAAAGCAAAAAGTTTTACTCATGCCATGCAAATGGGATCAGAGATCTTCCATCATTTAAAAAAGGTATTGCATGATCGTGGTTTAAGTACCGCAGTGGGTGATGAGGGTGGTTTTGCTCCAACCCTTGATGGGACAGAGGATGCTTTAGAAACTATTTTGCTTGCCATTAAAAATGCAGGTTATAAAGGAGGAGATGATGTTATGATCGCTTTAGATTGTGCAGCAGCCGAATTTTACGTGAATGGTAAATACGATTATACGAAATTTGAAGGGGAACAAGGTAAAATAAGAACTAGTGAAGAGCAAGCTACTTATCTAACTGAACTTTCAGAAAAATACCCAATTATCTCTATCGAGGATGGAATGGATGAAAATGACTGGGAAGGATGGAAGTCTTTAACAGAGAAATGTGGAGATAAAGTTCAATTAGTAGGAGATGATCTTTTTGTGACCAACGTAGAACGTTTGTCAAGAGGAATAAAAGAGGGAATTGCAAATTCTATTCTAATTAAAGTGAACCAAATTGGAACTTTAACTGAAACAATTGCAACCGTAAATATGGCGAAGAATGCAGGGTATACGTGCGTAATGTCACATAGGTCTGGAGAAACTGAAGATAATACCATTGCAGATCTTGCAGTTGCATTAAATACAGGTCAAATAAAAACAGGATCGGCTTCAAGAAGTGATAGAATGGCAAAATATAATCAATTATTGAGAATTGAAGAAGAGCTAGAAAGTGTGGCTTATTACCCTCAAATGAATGCTTTTAAGATTTAATCGATTTTGATATTAATGATTTAAAACCCTTTCTTTTATTGAAAGGGTTTTTTTATGACTCTTTTTTCTTAAAAAGCTGCCAAAGTTCTATTCTTAATGAGAAATTCTCTTTAGATTAGGCTCTCTTTTATACGCATATTTCGTACTTTAGCAGTCCGAAAAAAATAATCAAAAAAGTTTTATAATATATGTCGAAAGTCGCTACGTTAGAGATAGATGGAAAGAAATACGAATTCCCAATAACTATAGGAACAGAAAATGAGGTTGCTATAGATATCAAGACCCTTAGGGGAGATGCTGGAGTGATAACTTTGGATCCAGGATTTAAAAACACGGGAAGTTGTGAAAGTGCAATTACCTTTCTAGATGGAGAAAAAGGAATCCTAAGATATAGAGGGTATTCTATAGAAGAATTGGCAGAGAAGGCCGACTTTTTAGAAGTAGTATTTTTATTGATTTTCGGGGAATTACCAAACAAAGATGAATTAAGTAAATTCAAAGATGACATTAAGGCTCAGAGTGAAGTGAACCTTGATATGAAAAAGGTGATCAAAGGTTTTCCTTCCACTGCACACCCAATGGGAATGCTTTCATCTTTAACCAGTGCTCTTATTGCATTTAATCCAAAGTCTGTAAATGTAGATTCTGAAGAAGATATGTATAAGGCCATCGTTAAGATCTTGGCTAAATTTCCAACACTTGCTGCTTGGACTTTAAGAAGAAGAAATGATCAACCTTTAGAGAACAGAGATAATAACTTAGGTTACGTAGAGAGCTTTTTGAAAATGATGTTTCAAAAGCCAGGTGAAGAATATAAGCTAAATAATAAATTAGTTGAAGCATTAGATAGGTTGTTGATCTTGCATGCAGATCACGAGCAAAACTGTTCTACTTCTACAGTAAGAATAGTAGGCTCTTCTCAGGCAGGTTTATTTGCATCAATTTCAGCAGGAGTTTCTGCTTTATGGGGGCCACTTCACGGGGGCGCAAACCAGGCTGTAATCGAGATGTTAGAAGAAATCAAAGCCGATGGTGGAGATACTTCTAAGTTTCTAGATAAAGCAAAAGATAAAGATGACCCATTTAGATTAATGGGCTTTGGACATAGAGTTTATAAGAATTTCGATCCAAGAGCAAAGATTATTAAAAAAGCAGCAGATGAAGTGCTAGCAGAATTAGGAGTTGAAGACCCAATTCTTGACATCGCTAAAAGTCTTGAAAAAGCAGCATTAGAAGATGAATATTTTGTAGAGCGTAAATTATATCCTAACGTAGATTTCTATTCAGGAATTATATACCGTGCAATGGGAATTCCAACTGAAATGTTTACAGTAATGTTTGCTGTAGGGAGATTGCCAGGCTGGATCGCTCAATGGAGAGAAATGAGATTAGGAAAAGAACCAATTGGAAGACCTCGTCAAGTTTATATTGGTGAAGGATTAAGGGGTTTTAAAGAGATAGATAATAGATAATATTTTGAAATTCAAAATTTTAAAAAGCTTCATTTTCCAATGAAGCTTTTTTTATATTTGCAAAAAACAACCCTAAAATGTTAAAACTGAATATTAAGAGTGAAACTTCCCCTTTAAAAGCTGTAGTCCTAGGTACGGCAAAAAGCAATGGAGGAACACCAGAATACAAAGATGCTTACGATCCTAAGTCGGCAGAACATATCAAGGCTGGCACATATCCAATAGAAGAAGATATGGTTAAGGAGATGGAAGCGGTAGCTGCTGTATTCGAGAAATATGATGTAAAAGTATTTAGGCCTAAAATCATTGAAAATTACAACCAAATTTTCACAAGAGATATTGCGTTTGTTATAGATGATAAGTTTGTGAAGGCAAATATTTTACCAGATAGGGATGAAGAGATTGAAGCCATTAATCATGTGCTAAGTCAGATAGATCCAGATAAAATCTTGACTATGCCAGAATCTGCACATATTGAAGGTGGAGATGTGATGCCTTATAAGAATTATATTTTGGTAGGTACCTATAAAGGTGAAGATTATAAAGACTTTATTACAGCAAGAACAAATTTGAAAGGAGTAAAGGCCCTTCAGGATCTTTTCCCAAATAGAAAAGTTGTTTCATTTAGCTTAAAAAAGTCCAATATAGAGGCAAGAGATAATGCATTGCATTTAGATTGTTGTTTTCAGCCAGTTGGGAAGGATAAAGCTATTATCTATAAAGGTGGTTTCTTAATAGAAGAGGAATATAATTGGTTGGTAAATCTCTTCGGAAAAGAAAACATTTTTGAAATCACTCGTGATGAGATGTTTAATATGAACTCTAATGTTTTTTCAATTTCAGAAGATGTGGTGATCTCTGAAAGGAATTTCACCAGATTGAATACTTGGTTGAGAGAGCAGGGAATTACCGTAGAAGAAGTTCCTTATGCTGAAATTTCTAAGCAAGAAGGATTATTAAGATGTACAACCTTACCATTAATTAGAGAATAAAAATTTCATGGAACAAGTAACAAATACCGTTTTAATGGTTCGCCCTGTGAACTTTAGAATGAATGAAGAAACTGCAGTTAATAATTATTTCCAAGAAGAACTACAGTTAAAGAATGAAGAGATCAATGCGAAAGCTCAAAGTGAATTTGATGCATTTGTAGATAAATTGAAAGCTGTAGGAGTAAATGTTGTTGTGGTAAACGATAAGAAAGAATTAGATACTCCAGATTCTATTTTTCCTAATAATTGGGTTTCTTTTCACCAAGATGGTAAAGCAGCAGTTTATCCAATGTTTGCTGAAAATAGACGTAGAGAGCGCAGAATGGAATTCTTTGAAGTATTAGAATCTCAAGGATTTCAGATTTCAGATGTTATAGATTATACGGAAGCTGAGGACGAAAAAGTGTATTTGGAAGGGACTGGGGTTTTAATCCTAGACAGAATAAATAGAAAAGCATATTGCGCTCTTTCTGTAAGAGCAGATGAAGAATTGCTTATTGAATTTTGTGAGGATTTTGAATATTCTCCAATTATTTTCCATGCCTTTCAAGATGTAGATGGAAAAAGGTTACCAATATATCATACCAACGTTATGATGTGTGTGGCTGAAGAATTTGCTGTAATTTGTGCAGATTGTATAGATGATGCTAAGGAACGTAAAAGTGTCTTAAAGCATCTAAAACAAGACGGAAAAGAGGTGATTACTATTACCGAAGCTCAAATGCATCAATTTGCAGGGAATATGTTGCAGGTAAAGGGTGAAGCAGATAACAAATACTTAGTAATGAGTGAAACTGCTCAAAAAAGTTTAACGACTTCTCAAATTAGAAGTATAGAAAAGTATTGTGAAATCTTAAGTTCAGACTTAAATACAATTGAAACATGTGGAGGTGGAAGTGCCCGTTGCATGATGGCAGAAGTGTTTTTGCCGAAAGCTTAGAGATTCAATTAAATATTGAAATAGAATAAAAAATCCCTGAAATTTTAAAATTTCAGGGATTTTTTCTTGCTTCGTATTTTGTTTTCAACAGCATAGAATCCTCGGTAAAATGTTTTGTCATACTTTCCCAAGCCATTGGAAAATTTGAGAGTCTAATTTTATTAAAAAAGTCATACAGGAACAATTCCGATAACTATCGTAAAATCATGATGCTAATAGTGCTTGCTTAAAAAATGAAAATAAAATACTCCTATTTTTCTACCTTTTTGAAAAGAGTGCGAGTTAATAATATCATAACAATCAGTGTAAAAAAGGCAAAGGGGAGAGATCCAATTATTAGGAATTTCTGCATTGCCGTTAGAACATTACTGTCTGGTTTAATATTCCCTAAAATTATAATTGCTTCAGAAAAGATTAATATAATAATTGCCCAGATTAAACGAAATCTTCTTTTTGGATTTTCACTTCCTCTAGAGGTAAACATGCTAAGTACATATATTGCAGAATCTACCGAAGTTACTAAAAAGCTAATAAGTAATACTACAGTTAAAATATTAGTAAAAATAGCCATCGGGTAATTGGATAAGAAAACAAAAAGAGACGTAAAGACATTATCAAATTCATTTTGATAAGTTCCCCATTGTTCTATTAGATTGAATGCCGATGTTCCAAAAACACTAAACCAAAGAAAAGTACCTAGAGAAGGAATTAATAGTACCCCTAGAATTATTTCTCTTATAGTTCGGCCTTTAGAAATTCTTGCAATGAATATTCCTGTGAATGGTGCCCAAGCTAGCCAGAACGCCCAGTAATAATACGTCCAATCTGTTAAGAATTCTTTTCCGGGGTTATAATTTCCATAGGCTAAACTCAATGGAACAAAATCTACGATATAATGATAGGTCGCCTTCAAGAAATTCTCTAAAATTAAAACTATATCTCCTTGAAGAAATACAAAAATCAGTAAAATGATTGTTAGATAGATATTCCAATTAGACAATCTCCTAATTCCTTTATCTATACCAACCCAAGCTGAAAGAAAAGCTATTGTACAGATTAGAAATACAAGAATTAATGTAAGCACTAAATTACCAGAGTCTTGATCTAATAAATGTCCAATCCCTCCTTCAATTTGAGTGGTTCCTAAGCCAATAGCAGCAACCAAACCCGTCACTGTTGTTAGAATTGTTAAAAGATCTATCCCAGAGGGAAGGAATTTAATTCGTTTAAAATAATGTAAACTCGTTCCTAGCCTTATGTTCCTGTTTTTTACAAATAGAGAATGACCAACAAGTATGGCAAACATGGCATAAAAAGCCCAGGCAGTAAATCCCCATTGGTAAAAAGTATATTCTAGAGCAATAATTTCATTGGATTGCCCAGTCTCAATAGGTGGATGGAGGAGCATATAAACAGGTTCCTGTACTCCTCTTAATAAAATTCCAGCCCCCATTCCGGCACTATAAAGCATCGCAATCCATGACCATCTGTTAAATTCGGGCGGGCTGTCTCCCAGACGTTGCTTCCCTATTTTAGTAAATGCTAAAATGAGTAAGAAAATGACACATACCAATCCAAGCCAAAGATAAAAGCTGCCAAACCACTCCCTTACCCATAAACTACCATTTTCGATGAGAACATAAAATGCTTCTGTAAATAAGAAAATACAGATAGCTGTAACAAGTAGTATAAAGGCAGAAACACTTAGGAGTAGATTTTTTCGAAGATGGGATAAAAGTGAATTCAATATAATTTTATTGAGGTAAGTAGATAACTACATATGAAATTAATCATTTATTTTCAAACAGTCAAAATGTCTCTCTTTGTCTGTTCGAGCGTAGTCGAGAACTTTTTAGCTTATAAAATAGGAGGTTTCGACTCCGCTCAACCTGACATCAATACTAAACATCTAATTTTGATATGGACATAACTATTGACCTCTGTATGTTTAAATATTAATTAACCCTTAGCAATTTTATTCAACATTCCTTCAAATATAAAATAATGAAAGGGTAGCATAGTATACCAGTATAATCTTCCCCATAATCCTCGTGGTCTAAACGTGGCAGTTTGATGCAGTATATTATTTTCATCGATTTCAAATTCCAACCAAGCTTCTCCAGGTACTTTCATTTCAGCAAATAGTAACAATCTCTTCTGCTCCTTATCGGCTAACAAAACCCGCCAAAAATCTAATGAATCTCCAGAAGCTATTTCAGAAGCATGAGTTCTTCCCCGTCTTAATCCAACTCCGCCAAAAAGCTTGTCAAAATATCCGCGAATTTTCCAAAGCCAATTTGCATAATACCAACCAGTGTTACCACCAATTGCCCAAATACGCTCTAATACCTCTTCTGGATTCTCTACTTTTGTAGATTGAGCATCTTTTACACATCCAAACGTTGGTACTTGTATGTACTTGTTAAGATCTTTTTTAAACCTACCGCTGCTCATAGAATCTTTCCAGCTAGAGATAACCTGATTTTGTTCGATTTTATAAAAAGCGAGTTCTATAGCCTCTTTATAGCTAATAGGTTCTATGTTTAAAAGTTCTTGTAATCGTTTGTCACTTGTGATCACTTCTACTTTCATGCTATCCACAAGATTTTGTGCTAGTTTGTAGGATGTCGAAGTCACAAAATAAAGCCAGTAAGATGATATCTTTGGTGATAAGAATGGAACGTCTATTATAAATAGATTTAGACCACGTAGTTCGGCATACTGTAGCATCATTTGTTTATAGGAAATAATGTCTGGTCCGCCAATATCAAAAGATTCGTTATATGCTTTTTCCAATCCTATTACTCCTGTTAAGAATTGAAGCACGTCTCTTACTCCTATAGGCTGACATTTAGTTTTTACCCAACTAGGGGTAACCATTAAAGGTAATTTTTCACAGAGATCTCTAATTATCTCAAATGATGAACTTCCAGAACCAACAATGATTGCGGCTCTCAATACAGTGGTTTTAAAGTTTCCCGTATATAGAATTTCTTCAACTTTTTTTCTGGATTTTAAGTGTTTGGATAATTCTTCAGTATTTATAATTCCACTTAGGTAGATTACTTGCTTCACGCTAGTACCTGCCATTATCTCATTGAAAGTAGTTGCTGCTTTTGCTTCTTGACTATCGAAGTCTGTGGTAGATCCAGACATGGAATGTATAAGATAATAAGCAATATCAATATTTTTGATTGCTTCAGGAATTTTTGCAGGTTGAAGAAAATCAATTTCTACCACTTCAATTTTATCCAAAAGCTCCTTATTTTGAGAGAACCTTTTTTTATCTCTAACAGCGCAAATCACTTCATGTCCAAGTTCTAGTAACTGGGGTAATAATCTAAGCCCTATATAACCATTAGCGCCAGTAAGTAAGATCCTCATTTCAATATTTAATTAGGTTATAATTTAGGAATAAATTGTTTACTTTCACTTTAAACAAACAATAATATAAAATGAATAACACCCTTAAAATTGTTCTATTAATTGTTGGAGTTGTATTAGTAGGTTATGGCTTATACACTCTCATAACTCCAGAAGTTGCTTTTGAAGCTGGGCCACTTAAAGTGCAAGCACAAGGAGATCACACCCAATCTTATGCCATGATTGGTTTAGGGATTTTGTCACTTATTGGCGGAATCGCATTTAATAAGAGGTAATAGTTTAGTTAAAGATTCCGCTTAATACATTGATCGCAGATGAACTTATATATTCTATACCTATGGAGATCACTATAAACCCAATGATTCTCGAAATTGCATTAATCCCAGACGCACCAAGGATCTTGACGATATAGTGAGCGCCTTTTAAAACAGCAAAAGTGGCAAGACACGCAGCAAGGATAGCTGCTACGGTAATAACTCTTTCTTCTAAAAATTGATATTCCTGATGCATCCCTATTAATAAAGAAATAGAACCTGGTCCCGCGAGCATAGGGATAGCTAATGGAGTTAATGATACACCTTCCCGTTGATAAGCATCATCTTTAACTCGCTTATCCATTCCCTTATGTTTAGAAAATGAACCGGTTAAAAGAGCAAATCCGGAACTCACAATTATAAGTCCGCCAGCAATTCTCAATGAATCTATGCTTATCCCAAAGAATTGAAGAATATATTTCCCCGTAAAAAAGGAAATTATGAGAATTACTAAAATGTTTATAGAGGTAAGGAGTGAAGTTTTAGAGCGTTCGGCAGAAGAGTCGTCCTGAGTTAAACCTACAAAAATAGGCACAGTTCCCAAAGGGTTCATAACAGAGAATAATGCAGCAAAAACATAAATAAATAATTCCATTTGTTTTTACGGCAAAATTGCTTCGAAGTTGAAACTTTTGCGTTACCACGAAATGATGCTTGCATTAAATTAAGACATGAAAATTCGTAGAATTGTAAACCCAGTGTTATCTAATATCCTCGATCTGCGGAAGTGCATTATCTGTTTTATAATCTAAGATCTTCATCATAAATTTATGAATGGAAGGATTGTCTGCCTTTATCTTAATAAAATAGTGATCTTTATAAACGGAGTATTCCTCTGACTTCCCTTTGTAAAGGTTTAGTTTGTAATAAGGAATTATTAAAGCATAGGTTTCTAGTAAAGATCTAAACATTACAATAATACCTTTTGGTTGTAATTCTATATTACAAATATTAGTGCTAGAGTCTAATATCAATAAATTGTGAATTTCTATACTAGTAGAAGTAATATGTAATTTTGGAGAGCCAGTGCCTTTAAGTTTTATTCGCTCTATAAGTGTGAATGTAGATCCAACTTCTTTATTGATCCTTTCTTTAATTTCGGGCCTATTGTAGCTTATATTCAATAGCATTTTTCACTTTTTTATAAAGATAGGGATTTGCTTATAAAGCACTAGAGCTTGCGGCTATTTTCTATTATCTTTGCCGCTTGTATTTTAGCCATAAAGATTAAAATTTACGCAGAATGAATATTCAAAATAAAATTGAGCAAAAAGTTAAGGAAGCAATTTCACATCTTCATCAAGTAGAGTTGGCGCAAGTAGAATTTCAGCCTACACGTAAAGATTTTGAAGGAGATGTTACAGTAGTTACTTTCCCTATGCTCCGCCAAATTAAGACAAATCCCGTTCAGCTTGGAAATGCAATAGGCGAATATTTAGTTAAAAATGTTGATGAAATTGTGAGCTTTAATGTAGTTCAAGGCTTTCTGAATCTTGTGCTGAGTAATAAATTTTATTTGAACTCTTTTGAGGATATTGCTAATAATTATGAATTCGGAAAAGTTGAGGTTAATGAAGAATCTGACACTATTATGGTCGAGTATTCTTCTCCAAACACAAACAAGCCACTGCATTTAGGCCATGTTAGAAATAATTTATTAGGATTCTCTGTTGCTGAAATCTTAAAGGCAAGCGGTAAGCAGGTTTATAAAACACAGATAATAAACGATCGTGGAATACATATTTGTAAATCCATGTTAGCCTGGGAGCGATGGGGAAATGGAGAAACACCAGAATCTACAGGTTTAAAAGGTGATAAACTGGTGGGGAACTACTACGTAAAATTCGACCAAGAATATAAAAAGGAAATAGCAATACTTATTTCTGAAGGAAAGACAGAAGATGAAGCAAAAGCGCAAGCTCCGGTTTTGGTTGCAGCTCAAGAAATGCTTATAAAATGGGAAGCTGGAGACGATGCAGTGAAAGCACTTTGGGAGAAAATGAACCAATGGGTGTATGATGGTTTTGAAAAGACTTATGAAACTTTAGGAGTAGATTTTGATAAGAATTATTATGAAAGTAATACTTATTTATTAGGTAAAGACGTTGTTGCTGAAGGTCTTGAAAAAGAAGTTTTCTTTAAAAAAGATGATGGAAGCGTTTGGATAGATCTGACTGCAGATGGGCTGGATGAAAAGATAGTTTTGAGAAGTGATGGAACAGCTGTGTATATGACTCAAGATATTGGGACTGCAATACAACGAGTAAAGGATTTCGATATAGATGGGATGGTTTATACTGTTGGGAATGAACAGGATTATCATTTTAAAGTCCTGTTCCTGATTTTAAGTAAATTAGGATACGAATGGGCTAATAACTTATATCATTTAAGTTATGGAATGGTAGATCTCCCTTCAGGAAAAATGAAAAGTAGAGAAGGAACGGTGGTAGACGCAGATGATCTTATAGCACAAATGGCCCAAACCGCTAAATCTATTTCAGAAGAACTAGGAAAGCTTGGAGAATATTCTTCAGAAGAAAAAGAAGAGCTTTATAAGATGATCGGGTTAGGAGCTTTAAAATATTATATTCTGAAGGTGGATCCAAGAAAGCGAATTCTTTTTAACCCTGAAGAATCTGTAGATTTTCAAGGAAATACAGGGCCTTTTATTCAATATACTTATGCAAGAATCCAGTCAATCTTGAGAAAGGCAAATCTTGATAATAGCAAGTTGGAACTTCCAAAAAGTTATGAATTACATGAAAAGGAAAAGGAGTTAATTAAGCAATTACAAGCATACCCAGATACTATTCAGTTAGCTGCAGAGAATCATAGTCCTGCTTTAATTGCAAATTATACCTATGATCTCGTTAAGGAGTTTAACTCGTTTTATCAGAATGTGACTATTCTTGGAACTTCAGATGAAATAGAAAAGAATTTTAGAGTACAGTTATCCAAATCTGTTGGTGATATCATTAAATCGGCATTTGGTTTATTGGGTATACAAGTTCCGGAAAGAATGTAGGAATCATTAAGCAGTAATCAATAAACAATTAGAGATTTTGAAAGTTGATATTTTGTAGATAAATAGTAGTTTAATATGGTAAATTATTGTTTCGAAATAAAACTTTTCACTTCAGCATCAAATCATTAAATTTGCAATCCGCTGATAAGCGTAAGAATAATAAATTACAGAAAGAATTATGTTTGATAATTTAAGCGATAAGTTAGATAATGCCCTCCACATCCTAAAAGGACATGGTCAGATTACTGAAGTAAATGTTGCCGAGACTTTAAAGGAAGTACGTAGAGCCCTGGTGGAAGCTGATGTTAACTACAAAATAGCGAAAGAATTTACAAGCACTGTAAAAGAAAAAGCTTTAGGTCAAGATGTATTAACTGCATTGAAGCCGGGGCAACTTATGGTGAAATTAGTTAAGGATGAACTTACCCAGTTAATGGGAGGTGAAGTAGAAGAGATCGATCTTTCTGGAAATCCTTCTGTAATTCTAATGTCTGGTTTGCAGGGAAGTGGTAAAACTACTTTTTCTGGAAAATTGGCAAATTTCTTAAAAACAAAAAAGAACAAAAATCCACTTTTAGTGGCTTGTGATATATACCGTCCTGCGGCGATCAATCAATTGCAGATTGTTGGGGAGCAAATAGGAGTTGAGGTTTTTAGCGATGTGGGGAATCAAGATCCTGTGGCTATTTCTAAAGCTGCAATTGCACATGCTAAGCAAAACGGCTTTAATGTTGTTATTATAGATACTGCTGGTCGTCTTGCTGTAGATGAAGCGATGATGACAGAAATTGAAAATATTCATACTGCTGTTAAACCCGAAGAAACCTTATTTGTGGTAGATTCCATGACAGGTCAGGATGCCGTGAATACTGCAAAAGCCTTTAATGATAGATTGAATTTTGATGGAGTAATCCTAACAAAATTAGATGGTGATACTCGTGGGGGTGCGGCAATTTCAATTAAATCTGTTGTAAATAAGCCTATTAAGTTTATTGGTACCGGAGAGAAAATGGATGCTATAGATGTATTCTATCCTTCTCGTATGGCAGATAGAATTTTAGGAATGGGAGATGTTGTTTCTCTGGTTGAAAGAGCTCAGGAGCAATATGATGAAGAAGAGGCGAGAAAACTTCAGAAAAAGATCGCTAAAGATCAATTTGGATTCGATGATTTCTTAAAACAATTGCACCAGATCAAGAAAATGGGTTCTATGAAGGACTTATTGGGAATGATCCCAGGAGCAGGGAAAATGTTGAAGGATATAGATATTGATGATGATGCGTTTAAACATGTTGAAGCTATTATTTATTCTATGACTCCTGCGGAAAGAAGTACACCAACTCTTATCAATTCGGTTAGAAAGAAAAGGATTGCTGGTGGATCTGGAACATCTGTTCAACAGGTAAACCAATTGTTGAAGCAATTCAACCAAATGGGTAAAATGATGAAGATGATGCAAGGAGGCGGCGGCCAGAAAATGATGCAAATGATGAAAGGAATGAAATAATACAGTAGGCAGTCTCAGTTAGCAGTCACAGTTTTTAGAAATTTTAAAAAATGGATTTTAAATCTTTGAAGTCTTACGAAATTGCCTTTGAGCTTGCCATGAGAATTTTTGTAATTTAGAAAAAATTCCCAAAAGAGGAGACTTATAGTTTGACCGACCATATAAGAAGAAGTTCCCGATCGGTTTGTTCTAATATAGCTGAAGCATACAGGAAAAGAAGTTACCCTAATCACTTCAGAAGTAAATTAAGTGATAGTGATTCTGAAAATTCAGAAACACATTGTTGGTTGCAATTTGCTAATGAGTGTGGATATATTACAAATTTAGAATGTAAAGATTTCAATGCAAAAAGTGAAGAAGTAGGAAAGCTTCTCAATTTTATGATTAATAATCCTAGTAAATTTGGAGTTAAGGCATAATAACTGCCAACTGCAACTGCTAGCTGAATACTAAAAATATGACAATTCTCGACGGAAAAAAAGTTAGTAACGAAATTAAGGATGAAATTGCTGTAGAAGTTCAGCAAATGAAGGATCGAGGAGAGAAAGTGCCACATCTAGCGGCAATTATTGTTGGGAATGATGGTGCAAGTTTAACCTATGTAAATAGTAAAGTAAAAGCTTGCGAACGTGTTGGTTTTGAATCTACTTTAGTAAAGTTATCCAGTACGATTAGTGAAACAGAACTTCTAAAAAAGATTAAGGAATTAAATGAGAATCCAGATATTGACGGTTTCATTGTTCAATTACCACTTCCAGAACAAATTGATACTCAAAAAGTATTACTTACTGTAAATCCAGATAAAGATGTAGATGGGTTCCATCCTACAAATTTTGGGAAGATGGCATTGGATATGAGTAGTTTTATTCCTGCTACTCCTTATGGAATTTTAGAGTTGTTGGAACGATATAAAGTTGAAACAAAAGGAAAACATACTGTTGTAATTGGTCGTAGTCATATTGTAGGTAGACCTATGAGTATTTTGATGGGAAGAAAGGGATTCCCAGGGAACTCCACCGTTACTGTGACACATAGTTATACAAAGAATATCACCCAGATCACTTCACAAGCAGATATTATTATTACCGCCTTAGGTAATCCAGGATTTTTGAAAGCTGAAATGGTAAAAGATGATGTTGTTATTATAGATGTAGGAATCACTAGAGTATTAGACGAAGACGCTCCAAGAGGATATAGAATTACAGGGGATGTAGATTTTGAAAATGTAAGTAAAAAAGCATCTTTTATAACTCCTGTTCCGGGTGGAGTTGGTCCAATGACAATTGCGATGTTGCTTAAGAACACTTTATTAGCTAGAGATAACCATAGAGTGCAGTAGAGCATATTATATACAGATTAAAAAAAAAGAGCAATCCTTGGATTGCTCTTTTTTTTTAAATGCTTTCTTAAGCTTCAGATTCTAGTTTCCAATCAAGATAATTATGAAGATCTGTCTCAATAAATCGTAAACCAAACGAAAGAACAGCTAAATCATCAATATATCCAAGTCCGGGAATGAAATCTGGTATAATATCCAAAGGATTTAATACATATAAAAATCCGAATGCTATTGAGGCAATTGTAAACCATGGCACATTTGTATAGATTCCTTTTCTATAATCTTTAAGCATCCCAAACATTACTTTACCCAATTCTGTATATTTTTCTAACATATTGGTACTGGCAATTTTTTTGGAAATGTCTTCCTCTTTATCCATTACCACTTCTACATCATCTTCTTTGATCTTCACGATCTCATCTTTCATGTATTCCTCTTCGATGTCTTCTATTTTCTTACTAAATATATTTTTCATAATTCGTTTTATAAGTTATCGTTAATATTACTGTATTCGGTTTTGTAAATTTTTAAAATGAGTAAAAATAAAGAGATTAGTAAGGGACCAAAAATTAAGCCGATAAATCCAAATAATGGAACACCTACCACAACTCCAAATAAAGTGATCAATGGATGCACACTTGATAATTTTTCTAAAATATATAATCTTACTAAATTATCTGTGGAGCCAACTACTACCACTCCATAAATCAAAATAGCAATTGCCTGCCATTCCATTCCTTGTGAGAACAGTAAGATGGTAACTGGAATAATTCCAATTGCAGTTCCTATAAACGGAATCATGGAACCTACCGCTGTTATAACAAACCAGAAAAAAGGATCTGGAACACCAAATATTAAATACCCTACTAATGCTATAACTCCTTGGATAAGTGCAACCAAAGGAATTCCTAGGGCATTGGATCTTACAGAAAGATCGCTCTCCTTTCCTATTAGTTGAATGTTTTCTGAAGCTAAAGGAATATATGACTCCAGAATATCCTTCATTTTTTCTCTACTAATTAACATATAGTAAAGCATAAAATACATAATCCCGATTGCTATAAAGGCATTGAACGTTCCTCCAGCAAAACTTTGAAGATTTGTAGAAACCCAGCTGGTTATAGATTCACTATCAATATTATTGCTAATGCTGTAGCCAATATAGTTTTCGGTTCTACTAATTTGATCCTTTAGGGCAATTACCACCTTTTCTGAATTTGCAACTGCTTTTCCTATTTTAGAAGTTAGCATTATAACTATAAGGGCAATAGGTATTAGAATTCCAATGAACGATCCTATCATTAATAAAGCTGCAGCATAAGCCTTCTTCCAGCCTCGAGCCACCAATTTATTCATCCACTTACGCATAAGCACATAAAGGGTAACTGCACCAAGTATTCCAGATAAATAAGGAATTATTTCTTTAAAAATTAAGATTCCCAAAAAAGCAATAAGTAGAAGTACGAAAACTTGTCGTACTAGAGAAGGACTTAATTTTTTCATAAATAATTTTTATTTCGCAAATAGCTGATCAATATTTTTAAAGGCTTTAAACTCCAATGCGTTTCCTGAGGGATCCTTAAAAAACATGGTTGCCTGTTCTCCCGTTTTTCCTTCAAATCGAATGTAGGGTTCGATAACAAATTTAATGTTATTACTTTTCAACTTTTCAGCAAAATTTTGAAAGTCTTCCCATTCTAATACAACCCCAAAATGTGGAATTGGAACGTCCTTTCCATCTACAGGATTGCCTTTCCCTATCGGTTTGGGTTGAGGTTCTTGCACATGCAACACTAATTGGTGTCCAAAAAAGTTGAAGTCTACCCAATGATCACTACTTCTACCTTCCTCACATCCTAAGATTTCTCTATAAAAAATTCTGTTTTCTTCTAAAGTTGTAACAGGAATTGCTAAATGAAAAGGTTGAATTTTTCCCATAATTTAATTATTTCGTAATGTGTTAATTAATTCAGATTTGGACATCTTTGATCTCCTGGGAATACCAACTTTTTTGGCTTGACTGTACAATTCAGATTTAGTTCTGTTTTCGTAGTCTTTCGCTTTGCCGCCTTTTTCTCCAGAGTTTGGGGTATTTGCAATTCTAGCAGATTTCTCCTCACTATAACCTTTATCTCTTAAAGCTTCATATTGAGCCTCATTCTTGATTCGACTGTTTGAAGTTCCCATTTTTTATCCTAAAAATAGAAAGTTCTGTTTAAACAAACAGTCTCAACTCAGCTAATTATGTGTTAAGATTTACTCCTGCGAGATTTTGATTTTCCTGAAAATGTGGGAGATTCCTTAGATGTCGCGTTTTTCGCATTAAACTTCTCAGCCTTCTCTTCGTCGTATTTTGGATCTCTTTTGTGTGGTTCTGGCGCCTTATATGTCTTTATGGAATTAGTTACCATTTCATTAATGATATTTAATTCATCTTCAGTAATATCTCTCCATTCTCCTACAGGAATATCCAGTAAGACATTCATAATCCTGACGCGTTTAAGGCTGGTAACCTCATAATCTAATGCTTCACACATTCTCCTAATCTGCCGGTTTAAACCTTGTGTAAGTACAATTCTAAAATCATAATTGCCTAAACGTTCTACTTCACATTTTTTAGTGACTGTGTCTAAAATGGAAATTCCCATACCCATTCTGTCTATAAATGTAGATGAGATAGGTTTGTTAACCGTAACTACATATTCCTTTTCGTGATTATTGCTAGCTCTTAGAATTTTATTCACAATATCTCCGTCATTAGTCAAAAAGATAAGTCCTTCACTGGCTTTATCTAATCTTCCAATTGGAAAAATACGTTTTGGATAATTTATGAAGTCAATAATATTGTCTTTCTCTACACCAGAGTCGGTAGTGCAAACAATACCTACAGGTTTATTAAAGGCAATATAAATCGGTTTTTCATCCTGATTGATAATGGTTTTCCCATTTACACGTACAATGTCTCCTGGAGCCACCTTTGTGCCCATCTCTGGCACTTCACCATTAATGGTGACTCTTCCTTGATCAATTAATTTGTCTGCTTCTCTGCGGGAACAAAACCCGGCTTCACTTAAATATTTATTGATTCGGGTAAGTTGCATAGTATAAAAAGGATTAGGGTAGCAAAGATAAAGATTCAACAATTATTAAGTTGCTCAATTCAGTATTATCTGTGCTACCCTAATTTATTTATTCTGCTTTCTTGTTTTCTACAGCAACTTCATCTGTATCCTTACGATATTTAAGCATTGAGATACCTGCGATAAAAAACACAAATCCTAAAATTGCCAGAGCCCATGGACTCATCATTAAGGCAACACTTCCAAATACTCCCAAAACTCCCATTACAAGAGAAATGGCGCCTCCAATTAACATAATTACGGCTATAATCTTAATCATAATATTAAATATTGGTTAGGAGGTAAAGGTAATTAAAGAATTGAAAATGCATACATTATTAACATATTCTAAAGATTTCAGCATTAAATAATCACAATAATTCTTTTAAAACACGCTTTATTTTATTAATTTCTTGGAATTGAAGAGTTACCAACTCACCATTAGATACTTGATTTTAGCATCATCTGGTATTTGCGATGCAGATATTCTGGAATCTGTATCGTAGCGCAGACTGGAAGGCAGGTCCTTTTTATCTATTGTTAAGTATAAATTTAATTCATCTATAAAAACAACAGCAGAATTTAAGGTGTTTTCTATTCTTGAGATCTGATAGTTTTTAACTACCTCTCCAAAGGTGCTTGAATTGTTGAGTCCTTTTGCAGTTTGAAATCTGGAATCCATGATCTGGATATAACCTACAGTACTTGTAGAATCAAATTGCTGAATTGGCTCTAGAATTAATAGCGCTTTTCCATCTTTATCAAAAATTTCTATTTCGCTCGTTGAATTAAAAAATTCACTTCCAGAATTTTTTCTAACTATAGAATCTTCCCTAAAAACAGAGTCTAATTGATTTATCCTGATTTCCTTGGTTAAAGAACCTACTCTGGTAGTATCTATTAAAAATGGGTCGGAATCGTGACCACATGATATTAAACTAATTGTGATGCATGCTAACAAACTTAAACTTAATCTTCTCATATTTTATTCTTGACTTCTATTTAAATGCTTTGTTCAAGATACTCATTACTCCTCTAATAAAAGTAGCGCTGGTTAAAACTTTGATGACTGCGCTTTGAGTTTTAGTGGAACTTCTTGATGTTCTTGAACTTGTTCTAGAAATTTTCTCTCTTTCTACTTTCGCCTTTTGTTTTGATTCTTCTTGATCTGCCTGCGCAATCTTTTTATTCAATAATTCATAAGCACTCTCGCGGTCAATCGCTTTATTATATTTAGAAATTAACTTAGAAGAACCTATCAAATCTTTTAATTCTTCTGAAGTTAAAATGTCCATCCTACTCATTGGAGCTCTCATCATGGTAGCAGCTAGTGGAGATGGTCTTCCTTTTTCGTCTAAGGCAGAAATAAATGCTTCCCCAATACCTAACGAGGTTAAAACTTCTTTGGTATCATAATACTCAGAAATAGGGTAGTTTTCAGCAGTTAATTTGATTGCTTTTCTATCGTTTGCGGTAAATGCCCTTAATGAATGCTGAATTTTTAAACCTAACTGACTCAATATTTCTTTTGGCACATCTGTTGGATTTTGGGTTACAAAATAAATACCAACTCCTTTAGATCGTATCAGTTTAATTATACTCTCAATTTGATCCAATAATGCATCAGAAGCTTCCTTAAAAATTAAATGTGCTTCATCAATAAATAGCACTAATTCTGGTCTATCACTGTCTCCTTTTTCTGGTAATGTGGAATATATTTCAGCAAGTAAGCTCAACATAAACGTAGAGAACAATTTGGGTTTATCTTGAATATCGTCCAGTCTTATGATATTTATTATTCCGCGTCCGTCAATATTTGTTCTCATAAGATCTTCCACTTCAAAAGAAGGTTCTCCAAAGAAGAGATCGGCATCTTGTTGCTCTAGAGCAACTATCTTTCTTAAGATAGATCCAGTAGAAGATTTAGACATTCTGCCATAATCCTTTTCAAATTCCTCTTTCCCATCGTCTGTTGCATAATGAATGATTTTCTTTAGATCTTTTAGATCCAATAGAGGTAATTGATTGTCATCACAATATTTAAAAACAACTGCTAAAATCCCAGTCTGAGTGTCAGAAAGGTCTAAAATTCGAGATAAGAGAATAGGTCCAAATTCACTAACGGTTGCTTTTAACCTAACTCCTGGCTGTTCAGAAAGACTTAAAATTTCCACAGGAGACGCTTGTGGTTTAAATTCAAAATTTAAAAGTTGATGGCGAGCATCAATTTTTGGATGTCCTGGAGATTGTTTTGCAATTCCGCTGAGATCTCCTTTAATATCCATCATTAGGACTGGAACACCTTTTTCTGAAAGATTCTCTGCTAATATCTGTAATGTTTTTGTTTTTCCAGTTCCTGTCGCTCCGGCAATAAGTCCGTGCCGATTCATGGTTTTTAATGGGATCTTAACTTGTGCTTCAGCTACGGTTTTTCCGTCTAACATAGCAGCACCCATATATATGAATTCTCCTTTTGGAGCATATCCTTGCTGAATGTGTTCTATAAACTTGTTAGGATCTTTCATTATTCTAAGTTATTTTGAAATTAAACAGCCTCCTGTCCCATAAAATCAGGAAAATTGAGAATCTATGAGACTGCAGGAGATAACATGGTAATTGTTCCTTTATCTGCATCTATTGCTGCATTTATACCATTAGGGATGGTAGAATTGTCATCTACATGACCAAACATTGCTCCAGAATAGGCGGGAATTTTCAAGGGTCTAATATAATGGTCTATTACTTCTTCTAAAGTTAACGAACCATAACCACTTCCTCCAGGATCACAATCGGTGCATTTTCCAAATACAAAACCTGAGATTTTACCTAGAACCCCAGCCAGCTTAAGTTGAGACATCATTCTATCTATGGCATATATCTTTTCTCCAACTTCCTCCAGATAAAGGATTTTATTTTCCCAGTTTGGTAAGTAGTCAGATCCCATAATTCCGGTTAGGACAGAAAGGTTTCCTCCAAGCAATATTCCTTCCGCCTTACCAGAAGTAATAGTTCGAATGCGATTTTTTGTCTGAATTAGGTTATCTCCCAATTCTTTGGTGTTTTCAAAAGTATAAGCATTTTTGTCAAAGAGAATTGATTTAAATATATTATAGCTGAAGCTATTCCATGTTGAAATTCCCATTGGTCCGTGAAAAGTCACCAATCCTGTTTTAGCATAGATAGCCATATGGAGTGCAGTAATATCACTATAGCCAATAAATATTTTTGGGTTTTTAGATATGCTTTCGTAATCTATTTTATCTAAGATCCTCGCAGCTCCAGATCCTCCTCGCAAGGCGATAATAGCATCTACTTCTGGATCTTTAAACATATTGTTTAAATCTTCCGCCCTTTCCTCATCGGTGCCGGCTAAATGTCCATAATGAGCATTGACGTGCTTTCCGAGTTTTACTTTTAAACCCATCGCTTCAAAAGTTTCAACTGCAATTTCATAAGGTTCCGATTCAAATTTATTTGAAGCCGGACTAATAATCCCAATAGTATCTCCCTCGGAAAGATGATCTGGAATTAATTCTTTTGATACTGTTGTGTTTAATTCCGAAGAAAATGCCACCGGGGCAACAAATGATGATAATCCTACAGCTAGACTACCTCTTCCAATATTTCTTATAAAATTCCTTCTTTCCATTAATTTGTGGGATTGTTCAGTTTAATTAGGACTAATTTAAAGGAATTAATCTTATTTGTCTATTCAGGCTGCTAATGTTAATAATTAAGATAGATTCTTCGCAATATTCGTTGCATTTCATTCTTTATAATAGACGAGCTAACTATATAATTGTTATTCATAAAACTAAAAAGTAATATCCTTCCACTCTTTGTTTTAATATAACCACTTAAATTATGATTATTACTTAGGGTTCCGGTTTTAGCAAAAATATAAGGCTCCTCAGCTATGTACCAATTCTTCAATGTTCCAGTCTTTCCTCCTGTAGGGAGAAATTCAAAAAGTTTTTCTTGAGGTATTTCTTCTGAAATTTTCTTCAGTAGAAATACCATACTCCTAGGAGTAATTAAATTATAACGTGAAAGGCCAGAGCCATCAACCCAAATAGGTTCATCTGGAAGATCTTTTAGATAAGTTTTTTTAATATAGGTAATAGCATTCTTAGTGTTTACACTGTCAGATAAATTATTTCCGACCATCATAAGAAGTTGCTCTGCAATAAAATTATCGCTATTTCTAAGCATTGTTTTATAGAGACTATCTGTTGGCAGACTATATAATATTTTGGAAGAGTTAGTTGGTGTCCACCCCTTATTAATAAGTGTCACAGGTCTATTAAGCGTATCGGAAAGTAATTCAGTAAATAGTTCATCAGAATATTTAAAAGGAACTATTTGCGTAGATTCCTTGTTGGAGTCCGATTTATTATATCTGAATATATTACTATTCAAATCTCTCTTTATCTCAGAGTTGCTTTCACTTAAGACAAGGTCTTTTCTAAATTTCTCGATACTCGTGGTAGGTTGGTTTTGTCCTGGACTTGACTTGAATACTACATAATTTCCATAGATTGGAAAGGCAGATCGTTCTACCGAGTAATAATAATTATAATCATCCCAAGACCAACCTGGACCGAAAGATTCTTCTGTATACGCAGGATGTTGATAATATAAATTTCCTTCATAGTTTTTTAAAAAATCATAAACTTTAGATTCTGGTGCATCTGCGTATAAGAATGAAGGATCTCCAGTTCCTTGAAATATTAGAGAATCATTTTGAATAACATAGTTAAGTGCAGGTAATGAATCTCCTAAAATCTTCAGGCTAGCATAAAACGTTAGTAGTTTTACATTGGATGCTGGAGTAAAATATTTATGTGAATTATATTCATTAATGATTTTGTTACTCTCCGGATCCATAAGTGCAAAGCCTGAAAAGCTTTGATTGAAAATCTCTGAAGTGAGTTGACTTGATAAGTATTTATTTAGTTTACGAGAACTAGAGCAAGAGAATAGTAGGGTACCTATAATAAGTATAGAAATGGAATGTAGAATTTTTGATCTCACAAATGTATTTTAGATGTTATTAAATGCTAATTCTGAAAAACTGTTAAATTATATTAGTTAAACTTAACAAAATTAAGAGGCATGTGGCTTAATTAGTAAATTGAATAAAAGATGAGCCTACTGGACTTAAACTCTTAACTAAGTGTTTAAATTAGAACATTTCATTGTAATAGCATCTTGAAAAATCTAAACTACTTATTTTATGTCATTTAATGCCGAACCGAAAATTAAATATAAAATCTCCAATTAAGGAGTTGCTCTAGAACTTTAAAACTAAGCTATGTTAGGTCTTAAAGAATAGTTATCTTTGCCGGCTATGATTACAGAAGATACAAAAGTGTTGGTAGATAAAGGTATAATGCTTCCGTTAATGGAGGAATTTTATACTATACAGGGGGAAGGGTTTTATAAAGGAACTGCTGCATATTTTATCAGAATAGGTGGTTGTGATGTTGGCTGTCATTGGTGTGACGTTAAGGAAAGTTGGGATGCATCTTTACATCCTCCAACTCATGTTGGGAAGATTGTAGAAAATGCGGTTTCTCATAGTGATACAATTGTGATTACAGGGGGAGAACCTCTAACTTGGGATATGACCATCCTTACTGAGACTTTAAAAGCACAAGGTTGTAAGATTCATATAGAAACTTCTGGAGCTTATAAATTGACCGGGCAATGGGATTGGATATGTTTATCTCCCAAAAAAATAAAGTTACCTACAGAGGAAATATATGAAGTGGCTAACGAATTAAAAGTGATCGTCTATAATCTTCATGACTTAAAGTTTGCTGAAGAGCAAGCGGCAAAGGTAAATAAAGACTGTATTTTATATCTTCAGCCAGAGTGGAGTAAGCGTGATACGGTTATTCCTATAATTGTGGATTATGTAATGAAAAATCCTAAGTGGAAAGTGTCATTACAAACTCATAAATATTTAAATATACCATAATTCCCCATTCAAGATTGTATTTTTATTGGACTGCCAATATTATTCGGCTCAGCTTATTGAATTTTTTTAAATAAAAAAAATGGTTTTAATTCGTGAGAATTAAAACCATTTTGATTTTTGAAAGAATCTTAAAGATTATTGAACTGCTTTAAAAGGAACTTCTACATATTTGTTGTCCCAACCCATAAGAAGATCTGCTCCATCTGTTTTCGTTACAAATGCCATAGAGAAAGATTCAATTGTAGTAGGTGAAGTGCGTACAGGCACTTTAATTCTTACTCTATCTTCTTGATCGCTATATTCATAAGCTCCCCAAGTATTAGTTCTATTATTTAAAATAACAGTCCATTCCTTTTCACCAGGAATTGAATATAGAGAGTAAGTTCCAGCTTCTACAATTACATCGGCTATTTTCATGTCCTTATATAAAGTTAGTTCTGTAGCTTCATTTGCGCCAGTTCTCCAAACTTCATTAAAGGGCACTAATTTGCCAAAGATTTCTCTATCTCTTTTTAAAGGTCTACTATAAATAACTCTTGCCACAACTTCTTCAGCTTCATTTTTGTAAACTACTAAGTCCATCGGGCTTACGTCCATTTTGTCGAAACTAGGAGCTTCAGTTGTTTTTTCTTGAGCTTGCACTGGATTGCTTTGAAATGTAAAAATTGCTATTGCTGCTAATAAGAATATTCTTTTCATAATATTTTGAATTTTTTAATATCATATAAAGGTAATGTTTCAATAAAGAGGGGTTGTTAATGAAGTCTTATATTTTTAAATCCTCAAAGTTTAAATTCGATAGTATATAATATAAATTTATTATATTTTATTTTCAATTAGATGCTAATTCAGTCTATATAGTTATTAATTGTAATCAATTATTATATAATGGTTTTTATTAGTGAATGAATAGCCCAAATTTGTTTAGAATTAAAACTTAAAATTATGTGTGGTATTTTAGCTGTAATAGGAAAGAAGGAAGATCAAGAATTGGTATCTAAACTTTCTAAAAGAATGAGTCATCGTGGGCCAGATGAAAGTGATGTACATATAACTGAAGCTGGGGCGATTTTATGTCATGAAAGATTGGCCATAATGGATGTAAATACTGGAAAACAACCAATACAAGGAACTTCTTCTGCTTGGATGATCCATAACGGAGAAATATATAACTACCAATCACTGAAAGATAACGAATTAAAAGATCACGAATTCCGTAGTACAGGAGATTCTGAAGTGATCGTGCATTTATATGAAAAATATGGATATGGTTTCTTAAACAAATTAGACGGAGATTTTGCCTTTGTCGTGGTAGATGGTAAAGACTTTATTGCTGCAAGAGATCCAATAGGAGTAAAGCCTCTTTATTATGGGGAAGATGCAGAAGGCGCTCTTTGGTTTGCTAGCGAAATGAAAGTATTAGCCGATCAATGTGTGGAATTTCAAGCATTTCCTCCAGGATATTATTATACACCAACAACTGGTTTTGTTCAGTATTACAAACCAGATTGGTATTCTTTAGAAGAATGTCACGAAGAAGCAGATCTAAAAAGATTAAGAGATTCTTTGATAGCTGCCACTAAGAAACGTTTAATGTCTGATGTTCCTTTAGGCGTGCTGTTAAGTGGGGGATTAGACTCTTCCTTAACTTCATCTATAGCGGCAAGAATACTTAAAGAAAAAGGAAAAAAATTACATTCGTTCTCTATTGGTCTAAATGAAGATGCACCAGATTTAATCGCTGCTAGAAAAGTGGCAGATTTTCTTGGAACAGATCATCATGAAATTCATTTTACGGTGGAAGAAGGAATTGGAATCATTAAAAAATTGATCTGGCATTTAGAAACATACGATGTAACTTCAATTAGAGCGAGTACGCCAATGTATTTCCTGTCTAAAGCGATTACTGAAAAAGGAATTAAAGTGGTGTTGTCTGGGGAAGGCGCAGATGAAATTTTTGGCGGATATTTATACTTTAAAAACGCACCTTCTGCTGAAGAATTTCAGAAAGAAACAATCAGTAGAGTTAAAAGATTATCAACCGCAGATTGTTTGCGAGCAGATAAATCTACTATGGCTCATGGATTAGAAGCAAGAGTTCCCTTTTTAGACAAAGCTTTTCTTCAAACGGCAATGGAAATTGCTCCAATACATAAAATGCCAACTACACACGCAGGTGTTGAAAAGTATATTCTTAGAAAAGCTTTTGATACTCCTGAGCAAGCTTTTCTTCCAGATGAAGTGCTATGGAGACAAAAAGAGCAGTTTAGTGATGGAGTTGGGTACAGTTGGATAGATAGCCTTATTGAGTTCACAAAATCTCAAGTGACCGATGTAGAATTGGAAATGGCAGCATCAAAATATCCGGTTAACACACCAACAACGAAGGAAGCATATTTTTATAGAGAGATCTTTAATAGCTATTTTCCACAGGAATCTGCGGCGAAATCTGTGAAGAAATGGATTCCAAAATGGCAAAAGGATTTAGACCCTAGCGGTAGAGCAAGTTCAACTCACGTTGCACAAACCAGTTTTATAGAAGCAGAAAAAGTATAAGTTCATTATCAGCTAAAACCAAGGTTTTTCACAAAAATTGTTAATAACTTAAGGGTATTGAGGTGCGCTTCAAGCTAATAGCAGCACGGGTTTTGTTATATTTGTCTGTTACAAAAAAAGACAAATTTTAACAGAATCATATATGAGCGAAGAAGTTAAGAAAAACAGTTATTCGGCAGATAGTATTCAGGCGCTTGAAGGAATGGAACATGTGCGCATGCGTCCTTCCATGTATATTGGTGATACTGGAGTAAGAGGGTTGCATCATTTGGTGTATGAGGTTGTGGATAACTCTATAGATGAAGCGATGGCTGGCCATTGCGATACTATAAAAGTAACTATTACAAAAGAAGGTTCTATCACTACCGAAGATAACGGGCGTGGAATTCCTATAGATTTACATAAAAAAGAAGGAGTCTCTGCCTTAGAAGTTGTGATGACTAAAATTGGAGCCGGAGGAAAATTTGATAAGGATTCTTATAAGGTTTCTGGTGGTTTGCACGGAGTTGGGGTGAGTTGTGTGAATGCATTATCAGACCATTTAACCGCTACTGTTTATAGAGAGGGGGTTATCTGGCGTCAGGAATATCAAAAAGGTAAACCTATGTACCCTGTTAAGTCTATTGGCGAAACAGAACTTAGGGGAACGGTAGTTACATTTACTCCAGATCCAACAATATTTCAGCAAACCGTAGAATATAATTACGATACGCTTGCAAGTAGAATGCGTGAGCTTTCTTATTTAAATAAAGGTCTTAAGATTGTATTGACAGACGAACGTGAGTTAAACGAAGACGGATCATTTGTTTCTGAAGTTTTTCTTTCTGAGGAAGGATTAAAGGAATTTATAAAATTTTTAGATCAAAATAGAGATCCTATCATTTCTCATGTGATCTCTATGGAAGGAGAGAAAAATGATATTCCTGTTGAGGTTGCAATGATCTACAATACTTCATTTAATGAAAATTTGCATTCTTATGTAAACAACATTAATACGCATGAAGGTGGTACACACTTGTCGGGTTTTAGAAGAGGTTTAACTACGACTCTTAAGAAGTATGCAGATGCTTCTGGGATGTTAGATAAATTGAAATTCGAGATCGCAGGAGATGATTTCCGTGAAGGATTAACTGCTATTATTTCTGTAAAAGTAGGAGAGCCTCAATTTGAGGGTCAAACTAAAACTAAACTTGGGAATAGAGAAGTTACTTCTGCAGTTTCTCAAGCAGTTTCAGAAATGTTAGAAAATTATTTGGAAGAAAATCCAGGCGATGCTAAAATTATTGTAGAGAAAGTTATTCTCGCTGCTCAAGCCAGACATGCTGCTAAGAAAGCACGTGAAATGGTGCAACGTAAAACGGTAATGAGTATAGGTGGTTTACCTGGAAAATTATCTGATTGTTCTGAGCAAGATCCTGCAAAATGTGAAGTGTATCTTGTAGAGGGAGATTCTGCAGGTGGTACAGCAAAGCAAGGTAGAGATAGAGCTTTTCAAGCTATTTTGCCACTTAGAGGTAAGATTTTGAATGTTGAAAAAGCGATGAGACATCGTGTATTTGATAATGAAGAGATCAAGAACATATATACCGCTTTAGGGGTTACAATTGGTACTGAAGAGGATAGTAAAGCCTTGAACCTTTCTAAATTAAGATACCATAAAGTAGTAATAATGTGTGATGCCGATGTAGATGGTAGCCACATTGAAACTTTAATTCTCACTTTCTTCTTCAGATATATGAAGGAGCTTATAGAAAATGGGCATATTTATATTGCAACTCCACCGTTATATTTAGTTAAAAAAGGTCAGAAAAAGCAATATGCTTGGAATGATAAGGAACGAGATGCAATTGCTGAAAGCTATAATGGCAGTGTTCAAATTCAGCGATATAAAGGTTTGGGGGAGATGAATGCAGAGCAATTATGGGACACAACAATGAATCCAGAGTTTAGAACTCTTCGTCAAGTTAATATAGATAATAGTGGTGAGGCAGATAGAATTTTCTCTATGTTAATGGGAGATGAAGTGCCGCCGCGTAGAGAATTTATAGAAAAGAATGCCGTCTATGCTAATGTAGATATATAAAAATTTTAAGCCCGCTTTTTAAGTGGGCTTATTTTTGTTACCATAAAGTTAAAATTTATGATCTGAATTTTAACATTTTGTATATTATTATTTTTATCCCCAATATAAAAACTTAAGACTGTGAGAAACCTCCTAAAATCTACCCTGTTTTTATCACTATTTCTAGTGACTCAATTTTCAAAAGCCCAAGAAGATGTAAATCTTCTAATTGATGATATGCTTTTAATAGCAGAAAATTTCGCTGCGCCTGGAGCTGAAGGCGCTACCTTACAATCTAGTGCCGGTTGGTTCTCATCAGCATCAACTTTAGATAAGTGGCAAGTGGAAATTTCTGTTCATGGAAATGCCTTGTTTGTTCCAAGCTCAAAACAAGATAAGTTAATTAGGAATAACCAGTTTAATAATTTAACAATAGGTGAAGGGAGTAATGCGCTTTTACCAACAGTATATGGAGGAGAAACAGAGGCTATATATCAGGGAACCATATTTGGACAAGATTTTGAATTTGATGCTATAGATGGTTTAGATAAAAGCGTTGTGCTGCATGCCTTTCCGCAAGTTACAGTTGGATTACCTTTTAAAACAGAGATTGCAGTAAGATATTTACCTGAAGTTTTTATTAATGATGTTGGAATAAGTACTTATGGAGTTGGAATAAAACATAATTTTTCTCAGTACTTTTATAAGAGACTTAGAGATGAGGATTTTCAATTTGCATTAGTAGCTAATTACAGTAATTTTAAGGCAGATTATAAATTTACTCCTATAGACGTAAAAATCGCAAATTTGACTAGAATTGATGTAGATGCGAATATGTATAATTTGCAGCTAATCGGTTCTAAACTTTATGATAATTTTGAAGTAATGGGAGGATTTGGTTATACTAATTCTAAATTTGATTATGCTTTTGGTGGAACTGGAGCTTCATTGCCTACTTTAAATAATCAACTAGGTGCATTAGGAAATAGTGAAGGGAAATTTAAAGGTAATATTGGATTTAACTATTACTTTAATAAATTTAAATTCAGCACTGTTCTTTCTGCGAGTGGATTATTTAACGCGAATGTTGGGCTTCATTATCGATTGAACTAATAATACATTTAACCATTCCTTATTATTTAACTGATACATAATTTGTATTTTCGTAAAAAATCAATAATTAATATTTAAAATATATAAAATGAAAGTTACTATCGTTGGAGCAGGTGCTGTTGGAGCAAGTTGTGCTGAGTATATCGCCATAAAGAATTTTGCTTCAGAAATTGTTTTAGTAGATATTAAAGAGGGTGTTGCTGAAGGAAAGGCAATGGATCTAATGCAAACTGCAACCCTTAATGGATTTGATTCGAAGATTGTAGGTTCTACTAACGATTATACTAAAACCGCTGGTAGTGATGTAGTAGTTATTACAAGTGGTATTCCTAGAAAACCAGGAATGACTAGAGAAGAATTAATTGGTATTAATGCTGGAATTGTAAAAGAAGTTTCAGGAAACCTAATTAAGCATTCTCCAGACACTGTAATTATTGTGGTGAGTAACCCAATGGATACAATGACTTATTTAGTTCATAAAACTACGGGTCTTCCTAAAAATAGAATTATTGGAATGGGTGGTGCTTTAGATAGTGCGCGTTTCAAGTTTAGGTTAAGTGAAGCTTTAGAATGTCCTCCATCTGATGTTGATGGAATGGTAATCGGTGGACATAGTGATACTGGAATGGTACCTTTAACTAGGTTGGCTACAAGAAATAGTATTCCTGTAACTGCTTTTCTTTCTGAAGACAGATTGAATCAAGTATCTGAAGATACCAAAGTAGGTGGAGCTACATTAACTAAGTTATTAGGAACAAGTGCGTGGTATGCACCAGGAGCTGCAGTTTCTGCAATGGTGCAGGCGATTGCTTGTGATCAGAAAAAAATGTTTCCATGTTCTGCGTTTTTAGATGGAGAATATGGATTAAATGATTTATGTATTGGCGTTCCTGCAATTTTAGGGAAAGACGGATTAGAAAAGATCGTTGAAATAGAATTGACAGATGCTGAAAAAGCTAAGATTAAAGAAAGTGCTGAAGGTGTAAAGAAAACCAATGATTTATTGACTTTCTAAGCATTATCACTCTTATATTTCAGTGAAAACTGAATTTTTAAAAAGGCCACTTCTTAAGTGGTCTTTTTTATTGATGAAAAGTTAAATTTTTCAAAAAAAAATAATTGGCTTTTGAATAATGAAATCCTATATTTGTCCGTTTTAAAAATTGATATTAAATAATAAAGAATAATGCAGAATAAAGGACTGATCAAGATTTTTGCGGTTTTATTTGGTCTGGTATGTATTTACCAGCTATCGTTTACATTTATTGCCAGCGGAGTAGAGAGTGATGCAGAGGCGTTTGCTAAGCAAAAAATAGGAACTAACGTAGAAGGATATTCTGTACTGCGAGATGTTGAAGAAAGTAGTTATTTAGATTCTATCGGTAATGATGAGATTATCGCTGGAATTACCTACAACACAGCAAAAGATAAAGAACTTAATAAGGGGCTCGATCTTAAAGGAGGAATCAATGTGATTCTTCAAATTTCTGTAAAAGATATTTTAAAGGGATTAGCTAACAATAGTAGCGATCCTGCATTTAATAAGGCTTTAGCTGAAGCTGATGCTGCACAAAAAGATAGTCAGGACACTTATTTAGATCTTTTCTTCGAGGCATTCGAGAAAAATGAAGGTGCTAAATTAGCTTCTCCAGATATATTTGCAAATAAGACACTTAGCGATCAGGTTAATTTTGAAATGACCAATGATGTTGTTAAGCCTATTATTAGAGAGAAGGTTAACGAATCTATAACATCAGCTTTCGAGGTATTGCGTAAGCGTATAGATAAGTTTGGGGTTACACAACCAAACATCCAACGTTTAGGAGATTATGGTAGAATATTAGTAGAGCTTCCTGGGGCAAAAGATATTACTCGTGTTCAAAGATTACTTCAAAGTACTGCCCAGTTAGAATTTTGGTATGTACATAAAAATACAGATTTCGGGAATTTCTTGATCAATGCAAATAATACACTTGCACAAATGGTTAAGAAAGACGATAAGTCTTCAGAGAAAAAAGATACTCTTTCAGCTTCAGAAGAAGATGAAGAAATTGAGGCTTTACTTGCAAGCACTGAGGATACTTCTGAAGTTCAAACAGCTAACAATCCTTTATTGGATCTAATGGTTTCTCCAGGTTTCCAAGGAAGTCCAATTTTAGCTTCTTTTGCTTCAAAAGATACTGCGCAGGTTAGAGCGTATTTAAACAAATCTCAAGTAAGATCTCTTTTACCTGCAGACCTGCGTTTTACAGAATTTGTATGGGGAGTATCCAAAGACAATGTTTCCGATCTTTATGCTTTAAAAGGAGATCGTGAAATGCTACCTGCATTAACAGGAGACGTTATTACAGATGCTACACAAACTTACGATCAAGTAGGTAGAGTGGCAGTATCTATGCAAATGGATGGTAAAGGTGCTAAGATCTGGGAAGAAATGACCGGAAGAGCATATACTGAAAAAAGCAATATAGCTATCGTTTTAGATAACGTAGTGTATTCTGCGCCAGGAGTTTCTACAGGTCCAATTAGTGGAGGTAGAAGTGAGATTTCAGGAGATTTTGATATCACTGAAGGTCAAGATTTAGCAAACGTACTTCGAGCTGGTAAATTACCTGCTTCTGCAGATATTATTCAGAGTGAGATTGTAGGTCCTTCATTGGGTCAAGAAGCTATAGATAGTGGTGTTAATTCTTTCCTTATCGCTTTAGCTATTGTTCTCCTTTGGATGATCTTCTATTACGGAAAAGCGGGTCTTTTTGCAGATGTTGCTCTTGTAGTGAACATCATCTTTATCTTCGGAATTTTAGCTGGTCTTGGAGCGGTGCTTACTTTACCTGGAATTGCAGGTATTGTATTAACCATTGGTATGTCGGTAGATGCGAATGTTCTTATATTTGAACGTATAAAAGAGGAGTTAGCAAAAGGAAAGTCTCAAAAGGATGCTATTAAGGATGGATTTAACAATGCACTCTCTTCTATTTTAGATGCCAACATTACTACAGGTCTTACTGGTTTAATTTTATTGATTTTAGGAACAGGACCAATTAAAGGTTTTGCTACTACTTTATTAATAGGTATTGCAACATCTTTATTTACTGCAATTTTTATAACAAGATTATTTATTGATGGATATGGTAAAAATGGAAAGTCACTAGCATTTAGTACTTCAATTACTAAGAATCTATTCGCAAATATGAATTTTGACTTCTTAAGTAAACGAAAAATCGCTTATACTATCTCAGGGATTTTTATTCTTGTAAGTATTGGATCTTTCTTTATGAATGGGTTGAACGAAGGTGTAGATTTTATTGGAGGTAGAACTTATACTGTGAGATTCGCAGATGACGTAAATGCTTCAGAAGTAGAAAAAGATCTTATCGCTACTTTTGAAAGTGCTGAAGCAAAGACCTATGGAGCAAACAATCAGTTAAAGATTACCACTAAATATAAAGTGGAAGATGAAGGTGAAGCTGTAGATGTAGAAGTTCAAAGAATGATGTTTGAGGCTTTACAACCACATTTGCCAAATGATATGACCTTCGATGATTTTACAGTAGGTTCTAACGAGCGTGAAATTGGAATCATGTCATCTATGAAGGTTGGTCCAACAATCGCAGATGATATTAAAAATGATTCTTTCTGGGCAGTTTTAGGATCATTAATGGTAGTATTCCTTTATATCTTATTAAGATTTAGAAAATGGCAATACAGTTTAGGAGCTGTTGTTGCAGTATTCCATGATGTCTTAATAGTATTAGGTATCTTCTCTTTAGCATACAATATTATGCCATTTAGTATGGAGATCAATCAAGCGTTTATTGCTGCAATACTTACAGTAATTGGTTATTCCCTGAATGATACAGTGGTAGTGTTTGATAGAATTCGTGAATATGCGAACGAACATACTTCTTGGAAAATGAGTAAAATAATTAACAGTGCTTTAAATAGTACGTTAAGTAGAACATTGAATACATCTTTAACCACAATCTTAGTGTTGTTGTCGATCTTTGTCTTTGGAGGAGAAAGCCTTAGAGGATTTATGTTTGCAATGATTATAGGTGTTATAGTTGGTACTTATTCATCTTTATTTATTGCAACTCCTGTTATGTTTGACAGCGCAAATAAAAAAGCGATTAGAGATAGTAAAAAGAAAGAAGAAGTAGTTGCGTAATTAACTCGCAAATATTTTAAATACAAAAAGTTGTTCAGAAATGAGCAGCTTTTTTTGTTTACGAAATTTCTAACACTTAACATAAAGTCGTCCCCTTGTGGCCTGAAGGTTTTGGGAATGGTGTAAGGTCACTTAATTTAAGAGCAAGCATCAAGATAGTTTATTGTCATCCCGTCGGGAGGAGGGATTTTTCCTATGATGAAATGTAGATTCTTTGAGATTCTTCATTACGCTTTGCTTCATTCAGAATGACATTTATTGCTGGTGACCTTGTTTCAAAGGTTTCACGATGTTCAAGAATTTCATTAAATAAATATATAGATGCTGAAATAAATTCAGCATGACGAAAGTTAAAACCAGTATTGTCACCCTGGTCTCGGTTCTGTGTCTAAATTAATATAATGATACAGGGAATCGAATTAAATTAGTGGTAATCTTAAATATGTTTTTTTAAAAGAATTTATCCAGGATTTGGTTATAGAGAACCAAAAGAGAGTATTTAATAAATTCCCTTTTAAGGTTAGTTTCTTAAAAGTATCATTTTATCACCTTCAGTAAGTTGCCATTCTTCGGCTTTTCCTGCATTCACTTCTAAAATAAATTGTGCAGGTACTTTAGATGGAAGAGAAGTTTCATCCAGTGGCTTTGCATTCTCTTGAAAACTAACCACGCTGCTATCTTTTCCGAAGAAAATAAGATCTAGAGGTATATAGGTGTTTTTCATATAGAAACTATGTATAGATTCTTCTGAATACACGAAAAGCATGCCTTGGTTGGGCTGCATTGTTTTTCTGTACATCAAACCCGTTTGCTTCTCATAAGAGCTTTCAGCTAACTCTATATCTAGTTTCTGAAGCGTGTCTTCGCCTTTCAACAGGTAAAGCTCGGCTTCCTTCGTGAATTTAATTTCATCTGTGTCTATAGAAGTATTCTTAGCTTCTTCTTCACAAGAAAATATAATTCCAAGAATAATTCCAAGGCTTAAAAATCTCATTAGTTTTTTCATGCAGCCACTCTTTTAGAAGGTCTAAGCATAAAATATAATCCAGCTATAATAAATGGAATACTAAGCCATTGTCCTGTGTTTATAAGCCAGATCGCACGCTCTTCTACTTGAGGTTCTTTAAGAAATTCTACGAAAAATCTTACGGTCCATAGTAGAACTAAGAATAAGCCAAATAAGAATCCGATCTTCTGTTTTTTATCAGTTTTCCAATAGACGAACCAAAGAAGTAAAAAGATCAATAAATAACAAAAAGACTCATATAATTGGGCTGGATGTCTCGGGAAGGTTTCCCCTAAATTTTCGAAAATCACCCCGTAGTCACTATTAGTTGGTTTTCCTATGATTTCAGAATTCATAAAGTTTCCAATTCTAATAAATATGGCACCACTGGCAACCGGAATAACTACTCTGTCCAAGATCCATAAAATAGGTTTATCCAGCACATTTTTTCTATAAAGGTACATAGCAACAATTATCCCAATGGCTGCACCATGACTTGCTAGCCCACGAAAACCTGTGAATTCAAATTCCGGTTCAAAACGAACAGGAAGGAAAATTTCTAGTAAATGATGCTGGAAATATTCCCAGTCATAAAAGAATACATGTCCTAATCTTGCTCCTATTAAAGTTGCTAAAACGGTGTATATAAAAAGAGGATCTAACTTCTCTATGGAAACTCCTTCCTTTGTGTATATACTTTTCATGATATACCAGCCTAATCCAAAGGCAATCAGAAACATCAAACTGTAGTAGTGAAGGGTGAAAAAGCCTAAATCTAATCCTTCAGAAGGACTCCATGTTATAGCATTAAAAAGCATGTAGTATTTTTTAAAATTGTTAGGTAAAGATACATATTTGGATGGTTTGGCAATAGTTCTCTAAGTAATTAGAAAATTGCTTAAGGAACCGGATCATGACCAGAGCCTCCCCATGGGTTGCAACTCGCAATTCTCTTAAGACTCATCCAGCCACCTTTGAAAATACCATGTTTTTGAAGGGCAACCAAAGTGTATTGAGAGCATGTTGGAGTATATCTACAGGTTGCAGGAGTTAAAGGAGAAATTGCTCCCTGATAGAATTTAACCAGTAAAATGAAAGGATATGCCAGCCATTTTTTGAGCATAAGCTATCTTTTAATTTTCTAAAGTAAAAACAGTTCCTTCTTTTCCGTCTTTTAGTTGAATTCCCAAAGCTAATAATTGATCTCTTATTTGATCGCTGGTGGCAAAATCTTTATTATTCCTAGCTTTAGCTCTTAATTTAATAAGCAATTCTACCGTACCAGAAAGTTTTTCAGAATTATCCTGATTAGTAATTGTAGTATCTAATAATCCAAGTACATCGAAAATAAAATCATGCATTGTATTATGTAATAGCTCTTTGTCTTCTGTAGTAATTTGCTCATTACCTTCCTTTACTCCAACAATGAATTTTACAGCTTCAAATAATGTTGCAATCAAGATGGGACTATTGAAGTCATCATTCATGGCATCATAACAGCGTTGTTTCCATTCAGACACAGAAAAAGATGAAGTCGCAGAAACAGGTAATTGAGAACTATATCTATAAGCATCCATTAGTCTGTTAAAACCTTTTTCGCTCGCTAATAAAGCGGTGTTAGAAAAATCGAGAATACTTCTATAATTAGCCTGAAGCATAAAAAATCTTGCGACAGACGGCTCAAAACCTTTGCTTAAATTATCATTTTCCCCAGAGAAAATTTCGTTGGGAAGAATATTATTTCCGGTGCTTTTTGCCATTTTTTGACCATTAAGGGTCAGCATATTGGCATGCAACCAGTAATTAACAGGATTTCTACCGGTAGAGGCTTCTCCTTGTGCAATCTCACATTCGTGGTGCGGGAATTTTAGATCCATTCCGCCACCGTGAATATCAAACTGTTCACCTAGATATTTAGTGCTCATCACGGTACATTCTAAATGCCAACCTGGAAATCCATCGCTCCAAGGAGATGGCCAACGCATAATATGTTGGGGTTCTGCCTTTTTCCATAAGGCAAAATCTTGTGGATTTCTTTTGTCACTTTGTGCTGCAAGCTCACGAGTATTGGCAATCATATCTTCAAGAGACCGACCGCTAAGTTTTCCATAATCATGATTCTTATTGAATTTTAAAACATCAAAATAGACAGATCCATTAACCTCATATGCAAAACCTTTGTCTAAAATAATTTTAATGGTTTCTATTTGCTCCACTATATGCCCAGTAGCAGTAGGTTCTATACTAGGTGGTAAATTATTGAATTTTTGTAAGGTGTTATGAAAGTCTACGGTGTATCGTTGCACAACTTCCATAGGTTCAATTTGCTCTAATCTGGCTTTTTTGGCAATTCTATCTTCACCACTATCTGCATCATTTTCCAAATGCCCCGCATCTGTAATGTTCCGAACATAGCGAATCTTATAGCCTAAATGTTTAAAATATCTAAATATAAGATCGAAAGAAATAAAAGTACGGCAGTTTCCTAAATGAACATTGCTATAAACAGTGGGTCCACAAACATACATGCCTATATGACCTTCATTTATTGGTTTAAAAATTTCCTTTTCTCCTGTCATGGAGTTGTAAAGTTTTAAGCTTTGTTCTTTATAAAGAGCCATAAATAGTGCTTGCTTAGAGTTTGAGTAAAGAATTTATTAAAATGAAGTTTCTAACTTAATATAATCTAGAAATTCTCTTTTTACAGAATTTTCCTTAAAAGCACCTCCAAATTCACTGGTTACTGTGCTGCTTTCTATATCGCGAATTCCTCTACTATTTACGCAAAGATGTTTAGCATCTATTACACAAGCAACATCTTGGGTTCCTAGAGCTCGTTGTAATTCTTGAACTATTTGCATAGTTAAGCGCTCTTGAACTTGAGGCCTTTTAGCAAAATAATCTACAATTCTATTCATTTTAGAAAGACCTATTACGCTTCCTTTTGAAATATAAGCAACATGAGCTCTTCCAACAATAGGTAATAAGTGATGTTCACATGTAGAGTAAATGGTAATATTTTTCTCTACCAGCATCTCTCCATACTTATACTTATTTTCAAATGTTGAAGCCTTTGGTTTTCTTTTAGGATCTAAACCGCCAAATATTTCATTTACAAACATTTTTGCAACTCTCTGTGGCGTACCTTTAATACTGTCATCTGTAAGGTCCATTCCTAAAGTTTGCAAAATATTCTTAACATCTTCATTGATTATTGCAATTTTCTCTTCGTTGCTTAAATCAAAAGCATCTTCTCTTAGTGGATTATTTGCACTTGTAGAAACGTGAGCATCGCCCATTTCATCTATTTTATTTTCCATATGGTCTATCTTCATAGCACTTTTTTCAATACTAGTCGTAATCTATTTATTAGGCTTGCAAAGATACATATTTTATGACTCTTTAAGCTAAAGTTTCTAAAAAGCCAAGTGAGGTAATTGCTGTTAAATGTGTAATTTGCAATTATTTGGTAATCTGATATATGAAGTCCCTAGTGCATCTTATACTGTTTGTCACAATCTCTCTGGCGGGAGTGTGTCAAAGTTATGCTCAAGGAGATCGTTGTTCTAGTATTCAGCCTTTCTGTGCTGGAACTTCCCAATATGTTTTTCCCAACTCTAATCGCATTAATGGAGACGTGCCAGTTGCAGATCGGGGTGTAGATTATAGATGTTTGAGTACACAACCTTACCCTGCTTGGTTTTATTTGCAAATTGAAGATTCAGGAAAACTAAATTTTAGCATTAGCCAAACCGTAAATTCAGATGGATCTGGAGGGACTTTAGATGTAGATTTTATTGCCTGGGGACCTTTTGATGAAGGAGATGATTTGTGTAGTGCTTCTTCTTTGTCAACTTCAAGAATCGTTGATTGTAGTTATAACCCTTCAGCAACTGAAGATTTCCTAATAGATAACGCTGTTACAGGTCAGATTTATGTTGTATTAATTACTAATTATTCTGAAAATCCAGGTTTCATAAGTCTTGAGCAGACCAATTTAAATGAATCAAACTCAGGTTCTACAGATTGCTCTATAGTTGATATTCTTGGTGATGATCTCGCAATATGTGACTCCGCCCCGGTAAAATTATCAGCCAGAAATGTGATAGCTACCCGATATGAGTATTATGTTTTCGACGAGATTACTAATGGTTTTATATTACTATCCAATCAGGCTAGTCCAGATTTTACTGTTACTTCAACAGGTAGATATATGGTTTTTGCAATAAATGATAACACCAATTTGAGTCTTGAAGATGAAATTCTTGTAGAATATTTTCAGAAACCTAAAGCAATCAAACCAAAGGATTTATTGGGATGTAGTAATGAGCCCTCCGCTATTTTTGATCTTACTCAAGTTTATGCTGAAATAACTCAGGATCCACAAAATCTTAATTCATTATTTGATTTAAACTTTTATAGTAGTCAAAATAATTTTGCTAACAAGATAGCAATAGAGAATCCTGACACTTTTGAAGCAACTAGTAATCAGGAAATACTAGCTACTATTGTCAATCAAAATTCTGGCTGTGTTTCCAATGCAGTCTCGTTCAATTTGAAAATAGCATCGATCCCATCTATAGAATTAAATGCCGAAACCGTGTTTTGTGTAGATGAGGAGGGAAATTTATTAAATTCTGAATCCATTGGAACGGATCTTGGTCTAGATTTTATCTATATCTGGAATATCGATAATGATCCAGATGGAGATGGAGTACAAAATCCTGTTCTTAGCTTTCAGGAAAAGCCAGTTAATCCAGATATATCACTAGAGATAGTTAATAAATTAACTGGATGCTCTAATAATTTTAATACCAAAATCACCTATTATTCAGCTCCAAAAGATATATCATTTACAATTTCAGGAAATGATTTTGAAGATGGATATGTAGTGACAGTTCTTGCAGATCCTGTGGTAGGAACAGTTCCTTCATATGAGTATCAACTTGATGATGGTCCATGGCAAGCGAACTCTGTTTTTAAAAACGTGAAGCCAGGTTTACATGCGGTTTCTGCTAGAGATGTTCATGGTTGTGGAATGGCAACATCAGCCTCTTTTAGATTAATTGGATATTCCAGATTTTTTACTCCAAATGGGGATGGATTTAATGATACTTGGAATGTGATAAATGATCCGCAAGTTTCTATCTCTAAAGTGCTAATCTATGATAGATATGGGAAGCTTATCAAACAATTAGATCCTCGCTTAAATGGATGGGACGGCACTTACAACGGAAAAGTTATGCCTGCAGATGATTATTGGTTTATTGTAGATCTTAAAGATCAGATCACTGGAGAAATATCAGAATTTACTGGGCATTTCACATTGAAATTATAATTATTTCCTCATAATAAAGTAGATTGAAATTTTTAAATACAATTGAAAAACAAATAAAATATAAAAATCAAAACCTCGAATTCGTTAAAATGAATTCGAGGTTTTGATTTCTAAAATCTAAATGTTTCTTTTAGATACCAAAGCTTAATGATAATACAACGCTAGAGAAATCTCTCTGAATATTCGCAGTATTTATAAGTCCAACTTGATATAGCTCAGGATTATCTGTCCTAGAGGAATGATCATAAGATAAATCTGCTTTTATAGATCCGAAATCGTAACCAACTCCTGCAGAATATCCATTTAATTCTCCTATGCTGATATCATTCTCGTAAGGACTTTCTTCAAATCTATAACCTCCTCTTAAACTCCAATTTTGTATTCTGTATTCCCCACCTATTTTATAAGTTGAAGCTGCTTTAAGATTATCTGAGATCAAATTATTTTGAAACTGAAATTCCGGATCATTAGAAGGTCTTAATTCAGTATTTGAAAAATCTTTATAAGAGTAGTCGAAACTTATTAATCCTTGATCGCCAAAAAGAACCGCTAAACTTCCTGTAAGTTTTCCTGGAGTTTTTAATCGATAATCTGGGTACACATTGATAACATTAGGATTTACGTTTACACTTTCATTAAATTCATCACTAAAAGTTTCTAAACGTTGGGAGGCTTGTTCTTCAATTAAATACCATGTAGGCGTGTCATAAGTCAATCCCAATCTTATATTATCGGTTACATTAGCGATAGTTCCTAGCTGTAGAGAAAATCCATTTCCAGTTGTACTTAAGTTATTAGTAAAGATGATCTCGTTTGTCCCGCTTCCAGTATTAGTGTTTTGTTCAACCAAACGGGTAGCTCTATCATAGTTTAAAAAATGAGCATTCAGATTAATTCCAAAATGCAGAAAATCCCGATATTTAGTAGCAAAGTTAAACGCAAACTTTCCGTTTAAACCAGTTGCTATATAAGAGTATTGCTGATCAAAATTTCCTGTTCCAAGATTTGAGCTATAAGAAGTATTGTTAGGATCGCTGTTATCAGGATTAATTATAAAACCTTGAAATCCTAAAAATGCTTGCTGAGCACCATAGCCTTCATTTTCTCCTAAGAATAAATAAAGATCAGAAACCGTTTCGTTATTTACAGTTTCCAAAAGATCTAAAGGAACTCCGTTGGCGTATTCCAGAAAATAATTATCTATTGAACTTGTGCTCGATCCCTGCGCAACGAAGCTATCATCAAAAGAATTATTTTGTGAATAGTTAGCTCCAATAACAAACTTTTTCCAGGGAGTCTCATCATTAGTGCTATTAAAAACTAAAACCGCTCCAGCTTGATCAAAATATATATCAGAATCTTCATTAGATGAAATGCCGTTGAAATAACGCGTATCGTTTTGCCTACTGTTATAACTTAAAGTAACAGTAGCTGTGCTGTTTAAAAATATTGCCGAACCTGCAGGATTAATGGATATTGCAGATAAATCTCCTCCAAGTGCACCAAAAGCGCCACTCATAGCTCTGTATCTGGCTGTACCAGATAACTGATCTGATGAGTATCTAACAGCATCTGTAATATTTTGTGCTTGAAAAAAGGTAATAGTCATTAAGGCTATTACCGTAAAATATAGCTTTTTCATAGAATAAAAATCTTTTTATTAATTACCTCTTCCTCGGTTGCTGCTACTAGATGGCGTGCTGCTAGAAGATCTAGAACTAGAACTTGAACTTCGTCCTGCGCTAGAGCTTCTTCCAGAATTAGAGCTGCTTCTAACTGTTGAAGAGGAGCTTCTGGTTGAATTATTAGATCTAGAATATGTTCCGTTACTACTTCTAGTATTGGAATTAACAGATGAGTTTCTACTTCTAGAATAAGTACCGTCAGAATTAGATCGGGTACTGTAACCTCTAGATGTGCTTGTTCTTCTAGTAATACCATACTCATCGTTAGAATTTCTAATATTTCTTATAGATCTTGAGTAAGTAGAACTTCTTCCTCTATTATCTAAAGAAGCCGCATTTCTGATATTTGTATTTCTATTGGTGCTATAACTATTTGCACCTCTTCTACCATAATTGTAGGCAACATTTTGGCTAAAATTATGCTGTCTAGAGGAATAATAATTATAAGGATTGTAATAACCTCCACCGCCATAAATAAATGGATGAACAGAGAATCCTATCCCGTAGCCATATCCATGACCATACCCGAAACCTTGGCCATATCCAAAGCCGTATCCATAATAAGGAGAATAGAAACCTGATCCATAAGGTCCATAAATATTTCCAGGTCCCCAATAGTTATTATATCCATAGTAACCCATTCCTCCATAAGGATAAAAGCCACCATAAAATCCGTCATTATAAATATTTACAGAATAGCTGTCCGGATCATTACCCCAAGGGGCATTTCCACCTTGATAACTGGTGTTTTCGTTATTGTAATCGTAATTTCCTGTAGAAGAATATGCATCTACATCAGTAAAAATAGCATCTTCAGCTAAAACATCTCCATAAAGGGCAGCTTCTTCTTCAAATAGTTTCTTATAATAATCGCCATTTTCTTCTCTGCTACCATATTCTACTTCAGCAGAAACAACTTCCTCATTATCATTCTCGCCATAAATCCCGTCATTAGAATTACCAGCATATTGGTAAGAACCACAAGATGTCAACAATAAAGAAGACACAGCGGCCATAAAGAAATATATGGATTTTGGTATATAATTATAAAGTTTCATTAGCAGTGGTTTTAATTGTTGAACATTACAAAATTAGTTAGTTTTGCGCTAACTAGTTGCAACTTGATTAAATTAGCTACAACGCTAATAAAACTGCAACATTTATGCCAAATAAGAGGAATGGGTAAGAAATTAACTACAAGGAAAGAAGATTATTCAAAATGGTATAACGAATTGGTAGTCAGTGCCGATTTAGCCGAAAACTCCGCTGTGAGAGGTTGCATGGTAATTAAACCTTATGGGTATGCCATCTGGGAAAAAATGCAAGCTGAATTAGATAGAATGTTCAAAGAAACAGGGCATCAAAATGCCTATTTTCCATTATTTGTACCTAAAAGTCTTTTTGAAGCTGAAGAAAAGAATGCTGAAGGATTTGCAAAGGAATGTGCTGTAGTTACTCATTATAGATTAAAGACAGACCCGGAAAATAGTTCAAAATTAATTGTAGATCCAGATGCTAAGTTAGAAGAGGAGCTTATTGTAAGGCCTACTTCTGAAGCTATTATATGGAGTACGTATAAAGGATGGATCCAATCTTATAGAGATCTTCCTATACTTATAAACCAATGGGCCAATGTGGTGCGTTGGGAAATGAGAACCAGGTTGTTCCTTAGAACTGCTGAATTTTTATGGCAAGAAGGGCATACTGCACATGCTACAAAAAAGGAAGCGATTGTTGAAGCTGAACAAATGAATGACGTGTATGCTCAATTCGCTGAAAATTTCATGGCTATGCCTGTTATTCAGGGAACAAAAACGGCTAATGAGCGTTTTGCAGGAGCCTTAGAAACCTACTGTATAGAAGCCATGATGCAAGATGGAAAAGCTTTGCAGGCTGGAACATCTCACTTTTTAGGGCAAAATTTTGCTAAAGCCTTCGACGTGAAATTTACATCAAAGGAAGGAAAGCTGGAGCATGTATGGGCTACTTCTTGGGGAGTATCTACCAGATTGATGGGTGCTTTGATCATGACGCATAGCGACGATCAAGGATTGGTATTGCCTCCTAATTTAGCTCCAATACAAGTTGTTATTGTTCCTATATATAAAGGGGAAGAACAACTCGCACAAATTTCTGAAGTTGCAGATCAATTGGCTGCAGATCTAAGAAAAGCTGGAGTTAGTGTTAAATATGATAATAGAGACACTTATAAGCCGGGTTGGAAGTTCGCACAGTACGAATTACAAGGAGTTCCAGTACGAATTGCTATTGGGCCCAAAGATCTAGAGAAGGGGAGTGTAGAGCTTGCGAGAAGAGATACATTAACTAAAGAGTATGTAGCTCAGGATAACGTAGTGGAGAAAGTGAAAGGTCTAATGATCGAAATTCAGGAAAATCTTTATAATCGTGCAAAAGATTACAGAGATTCACATATTACAGAAGTGGATACTTTTGATGAGTTTAAAGAAGTTTTGAAAACTAAAGGAGGATTTATTTCTGCTCATTGGGATGGAACTTCAGAAACAGAATTAAGGATCAAAGATAAAACCAAGGCTACGATTAGATGTATCCCTATGGATCAAAAACAAGAAGAAGGGAAGTGTGTTTTTACAGGAAATCCTTCATCTCAGCGTGTATTATTTGCAAAAGCGTATTAGGGTAACTTAATATATTGCATTATTAAAAGTTTTTATTCCTTATTTTAGAATGAATTAAGTGTTCTAAAAATGAGTGAAATTTGATAAGTTGAAGCTAAATCACTAGGAATTAGAGACCTTGTTGAAATATTGAAAGTTTGAATTTGTGCTGGAAAAAGAAAGGGCAAATTATTTTCAGAAAAATATAGATCAACATTTGCGTCATTAAAAAATAGTTGTATTTTTGCATCCGCATTAAAGCAAAAACTGGTCCGTTCGTCTAGGGGTTAGGACGCATGGTTTTCATCCATGTAACAGGGGTTCGATTCCCCTACGGACTACAAAGCAATTATAGAATTGCAAGGCTTATAGAAGTATAGGTTGATCTGATGGAAAGCAGGTGTTTTTTGAAACAATAATGGTCCGTTCGTCTAGGGGTTAGGACGCATGGTTTTCATCCATGTAACAGGGGTTCGATTCCCCTACGGACTACTTTAAAAATAATTAAATACATTAGTAATGGCAAATCATAAGTCAGCGTTAAAAAGAATTCGTAGCAATGAGACAAAACGTCTTAGAAATCGCTACCAACATAAAACTACAAGAAACGCTATTAAAAAGTTGCGTGAAGCAGACAAAAAGGATGCTGAAACATTATATCCTTCTGTAGCTTCAATGATCGACAAATTAGCGAAGAACAATATCATACATGACAATAAAGCTTCTAACTTAAAGTCTAAGTTAGCTAAGCATGTAGCTGCACTATAATATATAGTTAGTGTTTAATATTTTTAGGAACTGTTGAAAATGAAAATTTTCAACAGTTTTTTTGTTCTATAAATTCTTTGAAAAATTTTCTACAAATTGTCCGCTTGGGGGACAAGAATCACTTTTAACTTACATTATTCAGGTTTTTGGACATGCGGTCCCGACAATTCGGGAGTTTCAGCATCCCAATAGTCAAGAGGAGACCCTGAAACAAGTTGCCATTGACGTATTTTATAAGTCGCTGGTTTATAGCTAAGAATAGTATCTAATTCCTTAGCTATTTTTTAATGCGCTTTTTGTTCTCATTGTGGTAATTTCAAGAATCTATAAAACACTCCCTTTGGTCTATAAAGCTTTGATTAATTTTAGTAATTGTTCATTTTTTTGTTTGTCCAAAAAAACGGAACCAAAAAAAAGACACTTTTTTGTAGGTGTTTCTAATTATGCTACCGCATAATTAGAACCGTACTACTCCAGCTAAATTTTCTCCAAGGCTTCGAAAATTTTACGCTGGGGAAGCACTACACTGCAAAAAAGAAGTTCGTAAAAACGATAAATCTACTAAAAACCTAAAAACCATCATACGTCAATTTTCCTACGCTAGATGATTTTTTTAATCACAGGTCTCAGTGTGACGCGCTGGTCAAGTTCTTGTTGTATGAAAAAGTATATTGATTTTTGAGAAGATTAATCTCGAATCTGTATTTTTTGGAACCTAATTAGAGATAAACTGAGTATTTAGATCCTCAATATATTTAAGCACTTCATCTCTTCCAAGGTCATTTGTAGAGCTAGTAATAAAATGCACTGGCATCTCTTCCCAGATTTCCAACATCTTCTCTTTGTAGGTTTCTACGTTCCTTGATAAGGCGTTAGGCTTAAGTTTATCTGCTTTGGTGAAGATAATGCAGAAAGGAATTCCATGCTCTCCAAGCCATTGCATAAATTCTAGATCTATAGGTTGAGGATTATGTCTGCTGTCTATAAGAACAAAGGCGCAAAGCATTTGTTCCCTTTGCTCAAAATATTGAGTAATAAATTTTTGGAAAGTCTTTTTGATGGACTTCGAAACTCGTGCATATCCGTAACCAGGTAGATCGACTAAATGCCAATCTTTATTGATTAAAAAATGATTGATTAGCTGAGTTTTTCCTGGTCTTCCAGATATTTTTGCAAGACTTTTTCTAGCCGTTAGCATGTTAATGAGGGAGGATTTTCCCACATTACTCCGACCAATAAATGCATATTCCGGCAATTTACTGTTTGGACATTTTGCAACATCACTGTTACTTACTACAAACTCAGAAGATTTTATTATCATTATTTAAATCTTAGAAAGATCTCTTTTGAAGCCATTCAAACAATAGCTCATTAAAAGTGTCTGGATGTTCCATCATGGCTGCATGCCCACATTCATCTATCCAATAAAGGTCAGAATCTGGAAGCAATTTATTGAAGTCTTCTGCAACATCTGGAGGAGTTACATTATCATTTCTTCCCCAAATAATACAAGTTGGAGTTTCCATTTTTGGAAGATCTTTAGCCATGTTGTGGCGAATTGCGCTTTTTGCAATAGCCAATGTTTTTACTAATTTGTTTCTATCGCCAATGGTATAGTATACCTCATCTACTATTTCCTTTGTTGCAACTGCTGGGTCGTAAAAAACATTTTGCGCTTTTTTCTTTATAAACTCGTAATCACCTCTTCTTGGGTAGCTTTCGCCCATTGCATTTTCATAAAGCCCAGAGCTTCCAGTTATTACTAGTCCTTTAACTAATTCCGGATACATTTTTGTGCAAAGAAGGGCAATATGACCACCTAGGGAATTTCCAAGAAGAATCACTTCAGAATATCCCATAGCCTCAATAAAATCTTTCAGATATTTTGCGAACGTTCCAACACTTGTTTTAAGTAAGGACATGTTGTAAAGTGGTAATTCTGGAATTAAAACTTTGTAACCTTTTTCCGGAAAGTAATTAACAACGCCATTAAAATTACTTAGGCCACCCATGAGTCCGTGTAAAATTACTATCGGTGTTCCTTCCCCTTTTTCTAGGTAAGTGAATTTTCCTTCTTGCTGTAAATCGTGTTCCATGAATGCCATTTGCAATTAGCAATCGCAAATATAGCGATTTCAGTACAAGTATAATCATTTTTACTTAATACACAGTTTAATTGCGCAATGCATTTATGCATTAAAAACACAAATTTTTACTATTAAAATTTGCATAAAATGTCATGAAAAAACCAAGAGTCTGAAACATAATGAACTAGCTCTATTTAGAAGTGTTTCAGCACAATAGGTGGAGAAACTTATCAACAAAGTGGTAAAAAGTGGTAAAATGTGGTAATAATTTCAATATATTTGACTCTATAAAGTTATTGAGTGGTAAATCTAATTGGAACATATGAATGTAAAGTGGATGCTAAAGGGCGTCTTATGGTTCCGGCCGCTTTAAAAAAGCAGCTGACGCCAGTTTTACAGGAAGGTTTTGTTCTTAAAAGATCTGTTTTTCAACCTTGTTTGGAGTTGTATCCAATGCAGGAATGGAATGAAATGATGAAAAAGATCAATAGTTTAAACCGATTCAAGAAGAAGAATAATGACTTTATACGAAGATTTACAGCGGGTGTTAAAACTGTTGAAGTAGATGCAAATGGACGTTTGTTAATCCCTAAAGATCTTTTTGGCTTTGCTGAAATGGATAAGGAAATTGTTCTTTCTTCTGCAATTAACATTATTGAGATCTGGGATAAAGATAAATATGAAAACACTATAGGTGCTGATGCCGAAGATTTCGCAGATCTGGCTGAAGAAGTTATGGGTAACGATGAATTTAATGGAATATCATAATCCTGTCTTATTAAAAGAATCTGTGGATGGTTTAAATATTAAGCCAGACGGAGTATATGTAGATGTCACCTTTGGAGGCGGTGGTCATTCCCGTGAGATATTGAGTAGACTTGGAGAGAAAGGAAAATTATTTGCGTTTGATCAAGATGAAGATGCTTTAGATAATGCTATAGATGATCCTCGCTTTACTTTAATAAATGAGAATTTTAGATTCATAAAACGATTTTTGAGATTCGATGGAATAAAGAAAGTAGATGGCATTCTTGGAGATTTTGGTGTTTCTTCTCATCAATTCAATGTTGCAGAGCGTGGTTTTTCCACCAGATTTGAGGCGAAGCTGGATATGAGGATGAGTCAGAAAAGCAGTTTGAGTGCTTTTGAAGTGATCAATGAGTACGATCATGAGCAACTTAAAAAAATATTCTTTGAATATGCTGATTTAAGAAATGCTTCAAAAATAGCGGCAGAGATAATCAAGGCTAGAGAAGTTGCTCCAGTAGAGGGTAGCGATCAATTAAAAGAAGTACTAAAACCTTTCCTGTTTAAGGAAAAGGAGCATAAAATATTAGCACAGATCTATCAGGCAATTCGAATAGAGGTAAATCAAGAAATAGAAGTTCTAAAGGAGTTTTTATTACAAACCGAGGAGTTGTTAGATAAGGGAGGGAGGCTAAGTCTTATTTCCTACCATTCTTTAGAAGATAGATTGGTAAAACGATATATAAGAAGCGGACTTTTTGAAGGAGAACCTGAGAAAGATTTTTATGGGAATATATCTGTGCCATTTAAAAAAGTGAAAAGCTTGATAGTTCCTTCTGCAGATGAGATTTATAAAAATAATAGAGCTCGAAGCGCAAAATTAAGAATAGCAGTAAAGTTATAATTCTGAATAATTCAGAAGAAATCTATAGGGAGATAGGAATGACAAAGAAGATGTATAACATATTGAAAGCCGATTTTTTAATTAGCAATGACGCTGTTAAGAACTGGAGATTCATTGTGTTCTGTACGCTTCTTGCCATTATTATGATTGCCTGTTCGCATAGTGCCGAGCGCAAGGTTCATAATATAGCTAGGTTAAATACAGAAGTGAGGGAGTTAAGAAGCGAATTTGTTGATATGCGCTCTGCTTTAATGAAACTCAAAATGGAATCTACCATTACTAATAAAATGGCTTCAAGAGGAGTGAAACCTTCGGAAACGCCTCCATACAAAATAAAAATTAATATAACAGATTAAGTAAAGCTTTGGCAACTAACGAAAAGCACATATTAAACCGATTGTACTTTGTAGCCGGATGTATGTTCATCTTTGCGGTGGCAATAGCTGTGCAGTTGCTAAATATTCAGTTTGTTGAAGGAGATAAGTATAAGCAGTTATCTGAAGAAAGAACTTTAAAGAATTTTACCATTCCGGCAAATCGCGGGAATCTTTACGATTCTAATGGGAATCTATTAGCTACCTCTATTCCTAACTATGATATTAGATTTGATGCGGTTACGGTGACTGATAAAAATTTTGAAGAGAATATAGTCCCACTTTCCAAAGAGCTGTATAAAATGTTTGGTAAAAGTGTTTCTTATTGGTCTTTAAGTCTACGCACTGCAAGGGTTAATAAGCATCGATATTTTTTAATAGCAAGAAATTTAGGCTATTCAGATTATATGAAAGTAAAAAGTTTCCCACTTTTTAATCTAGGTACTTACAAAGGCGGAATGATCGTGGAACAACGAACAGTACGTGAGCATCCATTGGGAGAAATGGCAGCTAGAACTGTGGGCTACGAAAGAAAAGACAAACAAGGATATTATACAAGAGTTGGTTTAGAAGGAGCTTTTGGGCCATTTCTACAAGGGACTGATGGACATAGGTTAAAACAAAAGATCGCAAAGGGGCAATGGAAACCAATTAGTGATAACAATGAGGTGGAGCCAAAAGATGGCTATGATGTGATTTCTACTATAGATGTAAATATTCAGGATATCGCTCACCATGCATTATTGGCTCAGTTGGAGAAATACGAAGCAGATCATGGAACTGTGGTGGTTATGGAGACTAAAACAGGGGAAATCAAGGCTATATCCAACCTAGGGAGAACTTCAGAAGGTACTTATTTCGAAAAGTTAAACTATGCGGTTGGCGAAACACACGAACCTGGTTCTACATTTAAATTAATGGCGTTGGTTGTTGCATTAGAAGATAAGGTAATAGATACCAGTACAGTTGTAGATACTGAGAATGGGATTATGAGCGTGCGTGGTTATAAGGTTAGAGATTCTCATCATGGAGGTTATGGAAAGATTTCAGCAGCAAAAGCTTTTGAAGTTTCTTCAAACGTGGGTGTAGTAAAACTGATTTATGATAATTATAAGGACAATCCTCAAAAATTTATTGATGGTTTAAATAGAATGAATCTTAATCAAAAATTAGGAATTTCTATTGTTGGAGAAGGAGAGCCAATTATTCCAAAACCTGGTGATAAATCTTGGTCTGGACTTTCCTTGGCTTGGATGGCATATGGGTATGGAAGTATTCAAATAACACCTTTACAAACCTTGGCATTTTATAATGCAATTGCTAATAATGGAGTGCTATTAAAACCTCGTTTTATTAAGGAAGTACGTGAATGGGATAAGGTAATTGAGAAAAATGAATTAACAGTATTAAATCCTGCAATCTGTTCTCAAGAAACAGTAGATAAGGTAAAAGCAATGATGGAGAATGTAGTGGCACGAGGGACTGCTAAAAGTTTGTACTCACCTAATTTCTCCATGGCCGGTAAAACTGGGACTGCACAAACCGAATATTGGAAAGAAGGCTGGAGCTCTAACCGTAAATATATTTCCTCTTTTGTTGGTTATTTCCCTGCTGATAATCCAAAATATACAAGCATAGTTGTAATTCACAAGCCTAATAGTAAAATAGGTATTTATGGTGCCGATGTTAGCGGGCCTGTCTTTAAAAGAATTGCTCAAAAAATATATACAGATACTCCTATTGAAGATGAATTGGAATCATTAAATATTGAAAATGATAAGATCTCAGGAGACTTTGAAAAATATTATGCAGCAGCACAAAGCACTAAGAAATTAATGCCAAATGTTGTTGGAATGCCTGCTATGGATGCCCTTGCGCTTTTAGAAAACCTAGGATTATCTGTTAAAATAAATGGAAATGGAAAGGTTAAAAATCAATCTATACCTGCAGGACAAAAAATTAAGAATAATCAACAAGTAGCACTTAGTTTAAGTTGAAGATACTAAAAGACATATTATATAAAGTCCCTATGGATGCCGTAATTGGCAATACCGGCGTAACTGTGAATTCCATTTATTTTGATTCTAGAAGAGTAGAATTGAATGATGTGTTTGTTGCTGTTAAAGGAACTGTTTCAGACGGACATCAGTTTATAACCACAGCTGTTAATCAAGGCGCTCTAGCAGTTATCTGTCAGGAAATGCCAGAGCAAATTGTAAATGGTGTTACATATGTCCAAGTAGCAAATTCTCAAAGAGCCTTGGCAATTATGGCGGCTAATTATTACGACTCGCCTTCAGAAAATTTAAAATTAGTAGGAGTTACTGGTACTAATGGCAAGACAACCGTTGCGACTTTATTGTATCATTTGTTCAGCAAAGCGGGCTTTAAAGTTGGTTTGCTTTCTACCGTGAATATCATGGTGGGAGAAAAAACTTATGCAGCTTCTCATACAACCCCAGATTCATTGACGATTAATTCTTATTTGAAACTGATGAATGATGAAGGTGTGGAATATTGCTTTATGGAAGTAAGTTCTCATGGGATAGCGCAGGATAGAACTACAGGTCTAAAATTTGCTGGCGGAATTTTCACCAACCTATCACATGATCATTTAGATTATCATAAAACATTTGCTGAATATCGAGATGTAAAGAAACTGTTTTTCGATCAGTTACCTGTTTCTGCTTTTGCTTTGGTAAATGCAGATGATAAAAATGGAGCAGTAATGCTTCAGAATACAAAAGCAGAAAAGCAAACTTATGCTCTAAAGACCTTTGCAGATTTTAATGCAAGGATCTTAGAAAATCAATTTAGCGGATTACTGCTGAAGATAAATGGAGATGAAGTTTGGACTAAACTGATAGGAAATTTTAATGCCTATAACATTCTTGCAATCTATGCAGCAGGGAGTTTATTAGGATTGGAAAAATTGGAAAACTTAAGGCTTATCAGTGAATTAAACTCTGTAAGTGGAAGATTTCAGTATGTAGTTTCCAATAAAAAAATAACTGCAATCGTAGATTATGCACATACTCCAGATGCTCTGAAAAATGTATTGGAAACCATAAATGCTATTCGTACAAAGAACGAAGAATTGATTACGGTTGTAGGCTGCGGAGGCGATCGTGACAAAACTAAGAGACCAAAAATGGGAAATATTGCTGCGGCGCTAAGTACCAAAGTGATTTTCACCAGTGATAACCCTCGAACCGAAGATCCTGAAGAAATATTGAAAGATGTTGAAGCAGGTGTAGACCCGTTGGATTTCAAAAAGACAATGACGGTCGTAAACAGAAATCAGGCAATCAAGACAGCTTGTCAATTAGCTAATCCAAATGACATAATTCTAATTGCTGGAAAGGGTCATGAAACTTACCAAGACGTTAAAGGTGTAAAATCTGATTTTGATGATTATAAAATTGTAAACGATTATTTAAGCCAGCTAGGTAAATAGTAATTCCCCGCTAGAAGTCAGGGGTTAGAAGTAAAGATATGTTATACTATTTGTTTGATTTTTTAGATAAACACTACCAGATTCCTGGTGCAGGTCTGTTTGAATTTATTTCATTCCGCTCTGCGATGGCTATTATTTTGTCATTAGCAATATCTACTATCTATGGTAAAAAGATCATCAATTATCTTTTGAAAAAACAAGTAGGAGAAAGTGTTCGGGATCTTGGATTGAAAGGTCAAAGTGAAAAAGCTGGAACTCCTACTATGGGTGGATTAATTATCATTATCTCCACTCTTATCCCAGTATTGTTATTTGCTAAATTGGATAACATCTATGTTATTTTATTAATAGTCACTACTCTTTGGATGGGAACTATTGGTTTTATAGATGATTATTTAAAAATTTATAAAAAGGATAAAGAAGGTTTAAAAGGAATTTTTAAAGTGATGGGTCAAGTTGGGCTTGGACTTATCGTAGGTGGAACCATGTATTTGCACCCAGCAATTACAATTAAGGAGGATGTGAATGTCCCTTCATTTAATACAGAACAAGTTATTAATAACGATCAGGAGATCACTTCTGGTGCTGAAGAGAAATCTACTACTACAACTATCCCGTTTGTAAAGAATAATGAATTCGATTATGCAAGCTTGATCAGTTGGATAAATCCATCTTTAGTGAATTATGCTTGGTTGATCTTTATTCCAATCGTGATATTTATTGTAACAGCTGTTTCTAATGGGGCTAATTTAACTGATGGAATAGATGGACTTGCTGCCGGCTCCTCGGCGATTATCGTGCTTACTTTGGGAATCTTTGCATGGGTTTCTGGTAACATCATATTTTCAGACTATCTCAATATTATGTATATCCCAAGGTCTGGGGAGATGACCATATTTATAACCGCTTTTGCAGGATCATTAGTGGGTTTTTTATGGTACAACACCTATCCCGCTCAAGTATTTATGGGTGATACAGGAAGTTTGACTATAGGAGGAATTATCGCAGTGATCGCAATTGCTACAAGAAAGGAATTATTGATCCCGATTTTATGCGGAATATTTCTCTTAGAAAATCTCTCCGTAGTTATGCAAGTTGGATGGTTCAAGATCACCAAAAGAAAATATGGAGAAGGTAGAAGGATATTTCTAATGTCCCCATTGCATCATCATTATCAGAAGAAGGGTTTACACGAAAGCAAGATCGTAGTTCGGTTTTGGATCGTTGGGATTTTTCTTGCGATCGTAACCATTATTACTTTGAAAGTTAGATAACATGAGCGAAAACAAAAAAATAGCGATTCTGGGAGGCGGAGAAAGCGGTGTAGGTACTGCGATTCTTGCGCTTAAGAAGGGTTATGATGTTTTTGTATCCGACTTCGGAAAGATTAAAGATAAATACAAAGCAGAGCTCGAAAAATTAGGAGTAGACTGGGAAGAATCTGGACATACAGAATCTAAGATCATGGATGCTTCAGTAGTTATGAAAAGTCCTGGAATACCAGATAACGCTCCTTTGGTTTTAAAGATTACAGAGCACGGAATACCCGTAATTTCTGAAATTGAATTTGCTGCTGAATATACTTCAGCAAAAATTATTGGTATTACTGGCAGCAATGGAAAAACCACCATTACAAAATGGATTTACCATATCCTGAAGAATGAAGGTCTAAATGTATCCATGGCTGGAAATGTGGGAGATAGTTTTGCAAAACAAGTAGCGGGTGATCCTATAGATTACTTCGTATTGGAACTAAGCAGTTTTCAGTTAGACGGAATAATAAATTTTAGACCAGATATTGCTGTTCTTGCTAATATCACTCCAGATCATTTGGATAGATATAATTACAATTTAGATGAATACGTGGCATCAAAATTCAGAATCACTGAAAATCAGACTGAAGATGATTTCTTTATTTATGATGCCGATGATGGAATAATTTCAAAATGGCTTGAAGCCAATTCAGTAAAAGCTCAAATGATTCCTTTTTCACTTCAGAAGAAATTAGAAATGGGAGCCTATTTAGAAGATAACAACATTAAAATAAACCTCAACAACACCCAATTTATTATGCCAAATAACGCATTAGCACTAGAAGGTAAACACAATACTAAGAATGCCATGGCTGCCTCCACGGTTTCTCAATTATTAAGAATTAGAAAAGAGACCATTCGCGCAAGTATGGAAAATTTTCAAGGGGTAGAACACCGATTGGAAAAAGTGCTAAAAATCAATAATGTAATGTACGTGAACGATTCTAAAGCTACTAACACCAATGCTACTTACTATGCCTTAGAGAGCATGGAAAGTGAAACAGTTTGGATCGTTGGTGGAGTGGACAAAGGAAATGTGTATTCAGAATTATTGCCTTTGGTAAATGAAAAAGTAAAAGCAATTATTTGTTTAGGGGTGGATAATTCCAAGATTTTTGAGGCTTTTGGGAATTGTGTAGATACAATTGTGGAAACTCATTCTATGAAAGAAGCTGTTGGAATGGCATATAAAATTGCTGAAAGAGGAAATACGGTATTACTTTCTCCTGCTTGCGCAAGTTTTGACCTATTCGAAAACTATGAGGATAGAGGAAGACAATTCAAAGATTCTGTAAGAAATTTATAATAAATAATAAGATTTAGATCTGAATGAACAACTTGTTTTCAAATATAAAAGGTGATAAAGTTATTTGGGCTACGACCGCGTTGCTGGCGATATTTTCGTTTTTGCCGGTATATAGCGCGAGTAGTAACCTAGCCTATTTATATGGAGATGGAAGTACAAGCAGTTATTTAGTAGTTCATTTTTTTCATCTTGTTTTAGGGTTTTGTGTGTTGTTTGCGTTTCATAAAATACCTTATCATTACTTTAAAGGGCTTTCAATTCTAATGCTGCCTGTAGTTGTGGTGTTACTGGTTTACACGATTTTTCAAGGAACCACCATTGATGGTGCTTATGCCAGTAGATGGATTCAAATACCAGTGGTAGGAGTGACTTTCCAATCTTCTACATTAGCGGCGGTAGTTCTTATGATCTATGTTGCGAGGTATCTTTCTAGAATTACTGAAAAAGAGGTGACCTTTAAGGAAACCATTCTTCCACTATGGATGCCGGTTTTTGTGGTATTAGTACTTATTTTACCAGCTAACTTTTCTACCACCGCGATAATTTTTACAATGGTGATCATGTTGGTTTTTCTTGGTGGTTATCCCATAAAATATTTAGGAATTATAGTAGGAACTGGTTTGTTAATGCTTACCATGTTCATATTAACCGCAAAAGCATTTCCAGGTTTATTGCCAAACAGGGTAGATACCTGGGCAAGTAGAATAGAGAATTTTACAAATGATGAGGATACAGAGGCAGATTATCAAATAGAGAGAGCAAAGATTGCAATTGCCACAGGGGGCATTGCGGGTGAGGGAATTGGGAAAAGTATACAAAGGAACTTTTTACCACAATCATCCTCAGATTTTATTTATGCGATCATAGTTGAAGAAATGGGCTTAATTGGGGGCTTTGCTGTAATGGCGGCTTATTTAATGCTGCTTTTTAGGATAGTAATTGTGGCAACAAAATCCAATACTATTTTCGGAAAACTATTGGCTATTGGGGTAGGATTGCCTATTGTATTCCAAGCAATGGTAAATATGGCAGTTGCAGTGGAATTATTTCCGGTAACAGGTCAGACGTTGCCACTTGTAAGTAGTGGAGGAACGTCCATTTGGATGACTTGTCTTGCTTTAGGAATTGTTTTGAGTGTAAGTGCTAAAAGAGAAGAAGAAATTAAATTATCTGAAGAATCTGATAGAGAAAAAGAAGAAGAAAATCCTTTGGACATTTTAAGCGAAGCGATATGAAGGAGAAATTAAAAGTAATAATATCTGGTGGAGGTACAGGAGGACATATTTATCCTGCAATCTCTATTGCCGACGAAATAATAAGGCGTTATCCAACTGCTGAGATCCTTTTTGTAGGAGCAAAAGACAGAATGGAAATGACTAAGGTTCCTCAGGCAGGATATAAAATAGAAGGGCTTTGGATCTCTGGAATAGATAGAAGTTTAACTAAAAGAAATTTAAGCTTTCCGTTTAAAGTAATTAGCAGCCTATGGAATTCTAGAAAGATCATCAAGAAGTTTAATCCAGATGTGGTTATTGGAACTGGTGGATTTGCAAGCGGACCATTGTTGAAGATGGCGAATTCTATGAAGATTCCCACTTTAATTCAGGAGCAGAATTCTTATCCGGGAATAACAAATAGGTTATTAGGAAAGAAAGCTGATGCCATTTGTACAGCTTATGATAATCTGGAAAGTTATTTTCCGTTAGAAAAAACAATAAAAACCGGGAATCCTGTAAGACAGGATATTCTTAATATAAAAGATAAAAGAGAAGAAGCACAGTTGTTCTTTAATTTAAAGAAAGAGCGAAAAACATTATTGGTTTTAGGTGGAAGTCTGGGAGCTAGAAGAATAAATCAGTTGATGGAAGCCTTTGTAGATGTTTTTGAAAAAAATGAGATCCAACTTATCTGGCAGACTGGTTCTTTGTATTATGAAGAATATAAGAAGTATGATAATGAATACGTGAAGACACATGCTTTTTTAAGCAGAATGGATCTTGCTTATGCTGCGGCAGATGTTATAGTTTCTCGTGCAGGAGCAATTAGTGTTTCAGAATTATGTATTGTTGGAAAACCTGTAATTTTTATTCCTTCTCCGAATGTTGCTGAAAATCATCAGGCTAAAAATGCATTGACTGTTGCAAATGAAGATGCAGCCTACGTATTGAATGAAAAGGATTTAGCTAAGGATTTCTCTGAAACTATTATGCTTGTACTGGAATCTGAGAAAGTTCAGAAAAATCTATCAGAAAATATTAAAAAATTGGCATTACCAGGAGCTACAGTTGCGATAGTAGATGCCATGGAAAAAATTATAATGAAGCAGGAATTAAATTAATGGATCAATTTAAAAACATAGAAAATCTTTATTTTATCGGCATCGGCGGAATAGGAATGAGCGCGTTAGCGAGATATTTCAATTCTCTAGGGAAGCAAGTTGCTGGTTATGATAAAACTTCTACTGTTCTAACAAGAACATTAGAAGAAGAAGGGATTCAGGTTTTTTATAACGATCAAATTGAGCTTATTCCAGATAGTTTCAGAAATACTAAAAACACTTTAATTGTTTACACTCCTGCGATTCCTAAAGATAGCAAGCAATACAATTATTTTATTCAGAAAGAATTTCAGCTTAAAAAAAGAGCAGTGGTTTTGGGAATGATCACTCAAGGTATATTTACTTTGGCGGTGGCAGGAACACATGGTAAAACTACTACAACTGCTATTTTAGGACACTTATTAAAGGAGACTGGCGCTAAGGTCACTGCTTTTCTTGGTGGGATAAGTGAGGATATTCAGAGCAATCTTATTCTCAATGGAAACGAAGTGATGGTTGTGGAAGCAGACGAATTTGATAGGTCATTTTTAAATTTATCTCCAAATATTGCAGCGATCACTTCTATGGATGCCGATCACTTAGACATTTATGGAGATCCAGAAAAATTAATTGAATCTTTTAAGGATTTCGCCGCTTTAATACCGGAGAACGGTACTCTTTTTGTGAAGAATGGACTACCACTTAAGGGAGGAACAATTGGAATTGAAGACAACGCAGATTATTCTGCTCAAAATATTACAATAAAGAACGGAACTTATCATTTCGATCTAATTACCCCAACGCAAATTATAGAAGGTTTAAAGTTTAGCCTCCCAGGCAAACACAATTTGTTAAATGCTATAACTGCTCTGGCGATTGCAATTCATTATGGATCCCCAACCAATGAACTCGCCAGAGCATTATATAGTTTTAAAGGAGTGAAACGCCGTTTTACATATAGATTAAAAACTACAGATCGTATTTTAATAGACGATTATGCACATCATCCGGCAGAAATTGCCGCCGTGCATCAAGCTATAAGAGAAATGCATCCCGGAAAAAAGGTGATTGCCGTTTTTCAGCCTCACTTATTTAGCCGAACTAAAGATTTTGCAGATGATTTTGCTGAAAGCTTAAGCAAGTTCGATGAGGTAAGATTATTAGATATTTATCCTGCGAGGGAACTCCCAATGGAAGGCATTACTTCTAATTGGTTATTGAATAAAATTAAGAATGAGAACAAAAAATTAATTGATAAAGAGGAGATTATAAATGAGTTAAATATTTCGGAAAGCCCTGTTATTGTTATGATGGGTGCTGGAGATATTGGAGAAGAGATCATTAAAGTTGAAAAATATTTTAAGGATGAAAATTAATTTCAATTACATAAAAGGCATTTTGTTATTGGTCATGATTGTCTTTTTTTATGGTTTTGCTGAAAAGAGAAATAATGATAGGAAATTGGAAAAAATTGAGGTACAATTCACTCAATTTGAAAACCTGTATGTGTCGGAAGAATCGGTTAATAAATTGTTAATACAAAATAACATAGAGGTCTCAACTATAGGTAAAGAAACTTTAGATTTGAATAGGGTAGAAGCATTGTTGAATAAGCACGATATGATAGAAAATGCAGAAGTGTTTCTAACCTTGGATGGAATTTTAAAAACCAGAATAAGTCAACGCCGCCCTATCGGTAGAGTTTTGGGGGATAAGGGGTATTATTTAGATAGGTTAGGTAAAAAGATGCCGCTATCTAAAAGTTATTCTGCCAGAGTTCCGGTTCTTGCTAATATGAATGAAAAGGATATTGTAGATGCCTTTCCGCTAGTAGATTATATTAACAAAGATCGATTTTTGACTGAGCATATTACGTCTATCACTCTATTGAATGGTGGATACTATCAAATAGAATTAAGAGAAACTAATTTCAATATTTTTTTCGGAAAAGTGGACCGAATAGAAGAGAAATTCAACAATTTTAAAGCCTTTTATAAAAAAGGACTTAAAGACGATTTATTAAATACTTACAAAATGGTGGATCTACAATTTGGAAATCAGGTTGTTTGCACTAAAAAATAAGGGATGGAACACAACGAAATTGCAGTAGGGCTGGATATTGGAACCACGAAGATCGTGGCAATGATTGGGCGGAAGAATGAGTACGGAAAAATGGAGATCATAGGGATTGGGAAATCTAAAAGTTTAGGTGTCCACCGTGGGGTTGTGAATAATATAACCCAAACTATTCAATCAATTCAGCAAGCTATACAAGAAGCAGAAGCAGATTCAGGATTAAAAATTGAAGAAGTAGTTGTTGGAATTGCAGGACAACATATCCGTAGTTTGCAACATAGCGATTATATCACTCGTCCAAATCCAGATGAGGTAATAGATAGCGACGATATTTATACACTATGTAACCAAGTTCATAAATTGGTAATGTTGCCTGGAGAAGAGATTATCCATGTATTACCACAGGAATTTAAAGTAGATGGACAGGCAGAGATCAAGGAGCCAATTGGAATGTATGGAGGAAGGTTAGAAGCTAATTTTCATGTAGTAGTTGGTCAGGTTTCTTCAATTAGAAATATTGGTAGATGTGTGAAAAGTGCCGGTTTGGAACTTTCAGCAGTAACTTTAGAACCCTTAGCCTCTGCAAATGCAGTATTAAGTCAGGAAGAAAAAGAAGCTGGTGTAGCACTTATTGATATAGGAGGTGGAACTACAGATCTTGCAATTTTTAAAGATGGAATTATTCGACATACCGCAGTAATCCCATTTGGAGGAAACGTAATTACAGAGGATATTAAAGAAGGTTGTTCTATTATAGAAAAACAGGCAGAGTTATTGAAGATCAAGTTTGGATCTGCATGGCCAGGAGAAAATAAGGATAATGAGATTGTTTCTATTCCGGGATTACGCGGAAGAGAGCCAAAAGAGATTACCCTTAAAAATCTTTCCAAGATCATCCATGCACGTGTTGTAGAAATTATTGAGCAAGTTTATCTTGAAATTAAGAACTACGGTCACGAAGAGCAGAAGAAGAAATTAATTGCCGGGATGGTAATTACCGGTGGTGGTGCACAGTTGAAGCATTTAAAGCAATTGGCAGAGTATATTACCGGAATGGATACAAGAATTGGATATCCAAATGAGCATTTAGCAGGTGATAGTGATACCGAAACTACGAGTCCGCTTTATGCAACAGCAGTAGGTTTGGTGTTGAATAGCTTAGAGCAAAAGAATGCTAAGTTTCAAAATCAGGCAGGAACGGTAGAGCAAGAAGTAATTGTAGAAGAAGGAACACATTCCTTTCATACAGAAGATGAAAATGAAGAGGATGAACCTACTTCAACAAAATCAAAAGCAGCTAAAAAGAGTGTTTTTGATAAATGGGCTGAAAAGTTCAAAGATTTTTTAGACAACGCAGAGTAAGAATATAGAACCAGTAAAAAAGGATTTATGAG
>NZ_APHJ01000039.1 GCF_000403785.1 Gillisia sp. CAL575 | reverse complement strand
TTTCGGGTTTCGGGTTTCGGGTTTCGGGTTTCGGGTTTCGGGTTTCGGGTTTCGGGTTTCGGGTTTCGGGTTTCGGGTTTCGGGTTTCGGGTAATAAATTGTTAAAACCTTCGGTTTAATAATTCACCTTTTACTAAGAGCAAAATAACAGCTATGAAAATCAATAAAAAAATGCTATTTTAGACTGACAACAATTTGATTCGATATAAATAACAACTTCTAAATTCATGAGAAAAATAATTCTATTGCTCACTTGCCTTTTTTCAGCATTTGGAATTCAAGCGCAGGACTTGAATGGTGCTTGGCAAAGAGATCATACCTCTAAAGATGGCGATAAACTTAAAAGTGTAGTTATCATTTCTGATGGCTATCAAGTGATTAGCACCTATAATTCCACAACTGGAGAATTTATTGGCACTAACGGCGGAACTTTGAATTTAACAGACGATATTGTTACAGAAAAAGTAGAATTTGACTCCAAATATCCCGAGCGGGTTGGTATAGAAGAAAGTTTTAAAGTTTCTATAAAAGATTCTTTACTTGGCATTATAGGCACTGATATTAAATATATAAAATTAGATAACGGCTCGCCTGGAAAATTACAAGGTGCTTGGTTAATGTCTGGTAGAACTAAAGATGGAGAATCACAATCTAGGGACACTAGCGGACCAAGAAAAACTATGAAAATCTTATCTGGAACCCGTTTTCAGTGGATCGCGTATAATACAGAAACCAAACAATTTATGGGAACTGGCGGAGGAACCTATACAACCTCAAATGGGGAGTATACGGAAAATATAGAATTCTTCTCTAAGGACAATACTAAGGTAGGTAAAAGCCTGACTTTTAATTACAATTTAAGTAATGGGGATTGGCAACATTCTGGTCTCTCTAGTAAAGGGGATCCAATAAATGAAACTTGGAGTATTAGGGAATAATGCTTTTAATATAATCCAACTTTCCCCTGCACCGATTCGAATAATTTCTTAGAATCGAAACCAACTCCATCTTTAAAAATCACTTCCATTTTTCGGATATTCTTAATGTCTTCACGCAAATCTCCATCAATTAGAATGAGATCTGCTTTTTTTCCTTTTTCTATACTTCCAATCTCTTTTTGTCTTTTCAGAAAAACCGCACCATTTAGTGTTGCTATTTTGATAGCCTCAGGAATTGAAAATCCAGATTCCACCAGAATCTCTAAAGTCCTCTGGTTAGCATATCCAGCTACGGTTCTGCCCGCTCCTGTTGGATCTGTTCCTGCAACTAACTTCCCTCCTTTGTCATAAAAACGTTTGGTCCATTCCAGATCTTTCTTGTATAATGCGATGGCAGTAGAATCATTATTTATAGAACGATTATACTTGTTTTGAAGATCTTCCTGTAATTGTGGAATCAAAGCGCTAAATCCCCCGCCGGGAACTACTTCATAACCTGTGTAGGGTTCAAAAACTACAGGAGTTGTAGTAATGGTGGTATTGTTTTTAATGAGTAAGTCCATTAAAACTTCCATCTTAGGGTCATCGCTCTCCAGTTCTATCAAACTTTTTCGCCCTTTAAAAGGATCGCATAGGTCCTCCATTTTATCTGCAACAAAATCGCTAGAAGCCATAAATCCATGCTCCAAATTATCTATTCCTAAATTAGAAGCTTCTGCGTAGGTAAGAGAACATAAATGCCCGGTAACTTTAAGTCCGCGTTTGTGCGCTTCTGCCACACATATTCTCAAATCATCCTTGGTTATGTGATTATATACTTTAAAAGAAGTTACTCCTTTATCTGCCCAATAATTCACCATTTCAGCAACCTCTGCAGTTCCTTCTATAAAGCCGAGTTCTGGGATGTCATATCCCTCGCGTTCTATAAAAGGACCAGTTACATCCATTTTAGGACCGGTCATTTTACCTTCGTCTATCCATTTCTTTACATTAAGATCTGTTTGTGGCTGAATACTTCCGCCGGTTCTCATCGTGGTTACACCACCCGCCAAATACAATCTTGGAAAAGTAAAGGTCATTTGGTCTACACTAAACCAATTCTCAAAAGGCTTGCTATAAAATAAATGTTCGTGTAACATCACCAAACCAGGGATCACCGTCTTACCGGTTCCATTAATGATCAAAGAATTTCTGGGAAGTACTACAGAAACCGCATTTCCCACATCTTGTACAATTCCGTTGTTTAGAATGATCGTTTGTCCTTCTTTCACTTCTCCGCCGGTACCATCTATCAGGGTAACATTTGTAATGGCAATGCTATTAGTATCTACAACTATAAATGCCTTTACCTGTGGGGAAAATTCTTGCGCAAAACTCCCTAGACTTATTAAAAAAACGGTGATCCAAATTTTAGTGGTTCTTATCATCTAATTTATCTTTTGAAGGTTTATAACTATATAAGAATTTTCAAGATTTTAAAGACCCACTTTACTAGGCTCCGACTGAGCTAAAAATGATTCTTCCGAAATAACTCAAATCATTGATATTTGACAACTCTAAATTACAATAGGTTTCGGTTAAAGCTTTCAATGTTTGAATTATTCCTTTTGAAGTTTTTTCAGCATCTCTTTTCCATTATCATTACTAGGATCCATTTCTATAGACCTTTTGTAGTTGCTAATCGCTAATTCTTTATTTCCCACTTCCATATACGCTTCTCCCAAACTGTCGTACACATTAGAAGATTCAGGGAATTCAGACACATTCAGATTAAAAACCGCAATAGCTTCCTTATGTTTTCCAGCTTGTAAAAATTGATATCCTATAGCATTCATATCATTTTCCTTCAGAATATATTCCTTAGAAGCTTTTTGTTTTTTATATGCAGCAACGCCAGCTTCAACCCCGTTTGTATTGATCTCCTCCATTAAAAAATTTGCAAGCGATTTCTGCGGAAGATTATATGGCAAATCATTCAATATTTTATAAATGTTTTGAGTCATTTCGCCAAGATTAGTTCGGCCTGTATTATTAAGTAAAACTATGAGATCTTGATTTTTCGGAGTTCTGTTAATCATAGTGTTGAAGCCATTTATTCCGCCTCCATGACCAATTACAACTAAACTATCTGCAGAAGTTCCACTTGGCATTTTATCGGTTCCCCAACCATACCCATAAAAGCTATCTCCAGATTTAATATGTGCGGCAAACAGGAGCTCTGTGTTTTTCTTAGATAATATTTTATTCGAAGCTAAGGCCCTATCCCATATATACAAATCTTCTACTGTAGAATATAAAGATCCTGCAGCATACGGAATGGACATATCCAAATATGGGGCGTTAACATAAGAATTTCCTTGCTTCTCGTAACCAGAAGCTCTATTCTTAAGAATTAGGTCGTGATGATCGAAACCAGAATCTTTCATATTTAATGGTGTAAAGATCTTTTCTTGAAGATTTTCCTCATAAGATTTACCTGTAACTTTTTCTATGATCAACCCCAATAGAAAATAACCCGAATTGCTATATGTAAATTTTTCTCCAGGTTCAAATTCCAGTTCCATGTCTTTAAACAAAGCAGTGAATTCGTTAGGAGAAAAAGGATCCCGACTGGTCTCTGCGAAAAATTTAGGGAAAGAAGTATAATTTGGAATTCCCGAGCTATGTGTAAGTAAATGATGCAAAGTGATCTTGTCTCCTGTAGCTTTTGGATATTCCGGAAGATATGTGGCGATTGGTACATCCAATTTCAATTTTCCTTCTTCCATTAACTGAAGTATCAACATGGCTGTAAATTGTTTGGTAATAGAACCCAACCTGTGTTTTGTGACTGGAGTATTTGGAATATCCCATTCCATATTAGCTTTTCCAAATCCGTTCTTATAAATGACCTCCCCGTCTTCAGCAACTAAAACAGAACCATTGAATTGCCCGTATTCTGTATATAAGCCCATGAGGTCTTCTATTTGTGCCGCTTTGGTTTGTGCAATTAAGAATTGATTATTTAACAAGCCTAGAAGACAACAAATAAAAAAGAATCTTAATAATAGGTAAGGTTTCATATTCATAACAAGATGATTTAGATAGAAAATATTTACAATGAACTAATTATCAATAAACTAAAATACTGCTTATTTCAGTTGATACTGAAGTTAATTAGAGAAAGAAAATTGAATGATCATAAAAAAACCGGCTTAAGAATTTCTCGAGCCGATTTATATTAAAATTGATTTGGTATTAATCTACTCCAAATGTAGAAACGATCGTACTTTTTTCATCCAATGAATTTGGATTTCTAACTATCATTCCATATTCCCCAATATCTATTGACGTTATAGTGATTAAATAAGAAGATTCGCCAAACTTCTCTCCTACAAATTCTACATAGTCCAAATTATTATTTGATCCACCAGAAAAGGTTCCTGCAGATGATAATTCAGCTTTCCTTACTTTCTTTTTATCATCAAATTTAAAAAGACTAATTATTGAAAGTGGATCGGTTAAATTATCTACAGATTTAACTACGATCTTAAGATCGTTATTAGAACTGGTTCTTGAATTGGAGCAGCATCCATCCACTTCAATTTTAGATTTCACTTTACCTATTCCCACAATATACATGCTTGCTCCAGCTTTGGTCTTAATTTTTACAGTTTCCTTTTCTAATTTAAGACTAGTTGAATCTGCTTTTAGAATAAAAGCTTCTCCAATAAAATCGGGTTCTTTTACAAAACCTTGAGCAAAAAAACTGCTTGCTGTTAATCCAAACAAACACATAAAAATAAAATTTCTCATAAATATAAATTAAAATTCTGCCTACTCTAATTAGGTTTTTGGCTACCCCTATTTTTTATAAATCGAGAAAAGGGACATCTAATCCACTTTATAATATTGAATATTCTTAATTAATTGTGAAGTAATTAACTCCAAATTAAAATTTTAAAATTGATGTATTTCTCTTCTTGGTGTAGGGCCACCGGAGGAATGAATGGTAAACATACTTGATAAATCTAAAAAAGACAAGAATAAATTAAGATTTTTTTAACAATAAAGGAATTATTTAGCAGAAATAAGGAGTTAAACAAAGATTTCAATAGTCTATTTCATAATTATTTAATAATTCAATATCCTAGAATTACGCAGTTTTAATAACGTTAAGGCGTATGGGAGATTGAGATTAATTTATTCACATAGGAAGGAAATGATCCTTTAAAAATTAAAACCTTTTTTTAGATTTAAAATACCAAAATTCGTTAATTCCTTACTGCGGAAACAACAGAATTTCTTTTATCTATATAAGTACTTAATAGACCTTCTGTCTTCTTTTGAATTTGATGTTTCATATAGGAAGACCAACCTAATAAATAGCCACTAGCTCCTAAAGCTTGCTTGGACCAAGCCCAAAGATTAAAATCATCTATATGCTTCAGGATCTTTCCATCTTTAAATATAAAATTGGCAGTTACTTCATTAACCACCGCTCTTCTTTTAGGACCGTATTTGTACTCTGCTTTCCAAAATATCTTTGCGCGTTTATCATCCACTTCCAAGATTTCATAATTAATAGAAGCATTACTATCTTTGTTACTTAACAACATTTCCCACATATCTTTTGCCCTTTTACCTCTAAGGATTCCAAAGGCAGGATCTTGAAAAATGATATCCTTATGGTAACAAGCTATCATTCCCTTAGCATTCCCATCTGAAAATGAATTATAAAATTTTTGTATTAGCTCTTTATGCATCATTTTTAATCGACTTTAAATTAATGATAATCAGACTTTAAAAAAGTAATATTCCGTTTTTAAATATTGAAATTCATTTAAGTGTTTATGAGAAATATTAATAAAGGTAGATGAAACTTAAATATACTTTGTAGCGATACCATGAAATTTTAAAAACGCCATATTAGAAAATTCTATTAACTTAAGAAGGACCAAAAGTTTAGAAACCAATTAAATTGCAACCAATTCATAATCATTTTGGCATATATTCGGTTTAAATTACCTTTCAAAAAATAGTTTTATTTTCAAATAATCTGAATTAAGATTCCCACGACTCCTTAGAGCTTTCAGAATTTTATAGAATAAAATCCTTAGATTTGAGTTTATAAAAGTTAAAGTTCCTAATTGTTAATATTGAAGCCAGATTCTTTAAATTAGAATCTTGCTAATTTGTATTTTTGCCTAAACTCCCTTGAGAATTTATGCCCAAGAAAAAAGCCTCGACCAGAAAAACTAAAAATACGAAGATCAAAAAACCGGCATTCAAATTTACCAGGCAACATAAAGTGGTTTTGGGCAGTTTCCTAATGTTATTGGGGATTGGCTTACTAATCGCCTTTATTTCCTTTTTATTTAATTGGCAGGCAGATCAAAGTACACTACAAGATTTTGGGAACCGTGAACTAGTTGCTAAAAACTGGATGAGCAAATTTGGCGCAAGCATCAGTGATTATTTTATTTATAATGGCTTTGGACTTGCTGCTTTCATTTTGGCAAGTTTAGTTACACTTACAGGAGTTTATCTTTTCTTCGATTTTAAATTAAAAAACCTTTTCAAATTTTGGTTTTGGGGTTTATTAATGATGATTTGGTGGGCAGTATTCTTTGGCTTTTTTGCTGAAAAGAACGCAATGCTGGGAGGTCGTGTAGGTTTTGAGATCAATGATTATCTACAAGATTATATTGGATTAATTGGAACTACTTTGTTGCTAACTTTCATGCTTATTGCCTATTTGGTATTTAGACTTAAAATAACACCAGAACTTATAGGTTCATTTATTAGCACTAAAAACAAGGAAATAAGAGATGACTTTAAGAAAACTTCCGCAACATCAACAATTGATCCAACACCAGTAACCAAAACTTACGAAGAGGAGGATTGGGTTGCTGAAGTTGTAACTAAAAAAGAAGTTTCCAATATTGAAGATCAATCTACTCCCAATCCACTCACAGTTAAAAATGACACGCCTGCTCCAAAAATTCCTGTAATTGATGAGGAAGTAAAAATGGAAGTGGAAACCGTAGAAGAGGAAGAAGCTGAGGATACTTTAAGTACAAAATTAGTGAAAGATTTTGGTGAGTTTGACCACACTCTAGAACTCAAAAATTATAAATGGCCTACTATAGACCTATTAAAAGATTATAATGCCGGGGGTGGTGGTATAACAGTAGACCAAGAAGAATTAGAAGAAAATAAAAATAATATTGTCTCTACCCTTAAAAATTACAAGATAGAGATCGCACATATTAAAGCCACTGTTGGACCAACAGTTACTTTATACGAAATAGTACCCGAAGCAGGAATTCGTATTTCCAAGATCAAGAATTTAGAAGATGATATCGCCCTATCCCTTGCGGCCCTGGGAATTCGAATTATTGCGCCAATTCCGGGAAAAGGAACCATAGGTATAGAGGTGCCAAACAAAAACGCAACCATTGTTTCCATGCGTTCTGTGATCGCTTCGCCGAAATTCCAAAATGCAGAAATGGAATTACCTTTGGCACTGGGAAAAACTATATCTAATGAAACCTTTGTAGTGGATCTTGCCAAAATGCCTCATTTATTAATGGCTGGTGCGACTGGACAAGGTAAATCTGTTGGATTAAATGCAATATTAACTTCACTTCTCTACAGCAAACATCCCGCAGAGGTGAAGTTTGTTCTAGTAGATCCAAAGAAAGTAGAACTAACTCTTTTTAATAAAATAGAACGCCATTACCTGGCTAAACTCCCAGGATCTGAAGATGCTATTATCACCGATAATTCTAAGGTAATTGCTACCCTTAATTCGTTATGTATAGAAATGGATGACCGTTATAACCTTTTAAAGGATGCAATGGTTAGAAATATCAAGGAATACAATGTGAAATTTAAAGCGAGAAAACTAAATCCGGAGAACGGACATAAATTTCTTCCTTATATCGTACTGGTAATAGATGAATTCGCCGATCTCATTATGACAGCTGGAAAGGAAGTAGAAACTCCAATCGCAAGATTGGCTCAGCTGGCACGTGCTATTGGAATTCACTTAATTATAGCTACACAAAGGCCTTCTGTAAATGTAATAACAGGGATTATCAAAGCTAACTTCCCTGCAAGAGTTGCTTTTAGAGTGACGTCCAAAATAGATTCAAGAACAATTTTAGATTCTCAGGGAGCAGATCAATTAATTGGTCGCGGAGATATGTTATTTACTCAAGGGAATGATCTGGTGCGTCTTCAGTGTGCATTTATAGACACTCCAGAAGTTGATAAAGTCACCGAATTCATTGGATCTCAAAAAGCGTATCCAGATGCTCATATCCTACCAGAATACGAGGATGCAGAGAGTGGCACAGGACTTGATATAGATGTAAGCGAGCGAGATAAATTGTTCCGGGAAGCTGCAGAAATTATAGTAATTGCACAACAAGGTTCTGCCTCTTTATTACAAAGAAAATTAAAGTTAGGATATAACCGCGCTGGAAGAATTATAGATCAATTAGAAGCAGCAGGAATTGTAGGTCCTTTTGAAGGAAGTAAAGCCCGCCAAGTTCTAGTTACAGATCTCGTCTCTTTAGATCAACTATTAAACAATTGAGACACAAAATTAAAAAATTAAAAATGAAAAGATTAAGTATTGTAATGATTGCCTTATTTAGCGTTTTCGCTATGAATGCTCAGGAATCTGCAAAAGCAAAAAAATTATTAAGCGAAGTATCTTCTAAGGTGAAAGCCTATGACAATATGGTGATAGACTTTAAATACTCACTGGAAAATACTGCTGAGAGCGTAAGTCAGGAAACTCGCGGTGATGTTAGCATCCATGGAGATAAGTATCTTTTAAATTTAATGGGTACAACTCAATTATTTGATGGTAAGAAAATTTATACCATTATTCCAGAAGACCAAGAGATTAATATTTCTAACTATGTTGAGGAAGATGCTAATAATATTACACCTTCTAAAATGTTCTCTTTCTACGAAGAAGGATATACTTACAAATGGGATATTTCTCAGGATGTAAAAGGAAGGCAGATCCAATATATTAAATTGACTCCAATGGATAGTCATGCAGATGTAAAGAACATTTTATTAGGAATAGATAGCCAGACCAAGCATATTTATAACTTGATACAAACTCAGGATAACGGAACTAAAATCACTATCACTGTAAAAAGTTTTAAAACTAATCAGCCATTAGCTAAGAATTTGTTTAGCTTTAATGAAGCGCGATATAAAGAATTTTATATCAACAGATTAGACTAAATTGAAAATACTAGACCGGTACATATTAGTAAGTTATTTAAAAACATTTTTAGTTGTTTTTATCATATTGATGTTCATTTTTGTACTTCAAACTATTTGGTTGTACATAGGTGAATTAGCCGGTAAGGATATAGATGCAGGAATTATTTTAAAATTCCTGCTTTATTTTTCCCCAAAATTAGTGCCGTTAGTATTGCCGCTTACCATCCTGCTAACTTCCATTATGACTTTTGGAAGTTTTGCTGAAAATTATGAATTTGCGGCTATGAAATCTTCAGGAATCTCATTACAGAGAGCCATGCGGAGTCTTACGGTTTTTATAATTTTTATAAGCCTTGTAGCTTTCTTCTTTTCGAATAATGTGATTCCCGCTGCAGAATTTAAATCTATTAACTTAAGAAAAAATATTGCTCAGCTTAAGCCAACAATGGCTATTTCTGAAGGGGTTTTTAATGATATTCAAGATTTCAATATTAAAGTGGATGAAAAGACTGGTGATAATGATCAATATTTAAAAAATGTCATTATTCATCAAAAATCTTCAAGAAATGAAAATCTTACAGTTATAAAAGCTACTGAAGGAGAATTAGTAGGTAGTACAGATTCTGAAGTACTTTCTCTTATTCTGAAAGATGGAAATTACTATGATGAAATTCCGCAGAAAGATCCTTCTAAGCGAAGTAACAAGCCTTTTGCCAAGAGTTATTTTAAAGAATATATCATTAATATAGATCTTTCCAATTTCAACAATGTGGATATGGATGATGAGAATTATAGGAATTCTCAAAGCATGTTAAAGATCGGAGAACTTTCACAAAGTATAGATTCTTTCTCCACTTCTTACAACCAAGAATTAAATAAGTTTGCAGATGTAATTTATAGTCGTACCGGCGCAACTTATTTTGCTGCTAATTATAAAGCTAAAGATTCAATCACCAATTTTGATGATTCTGTTCTGGAATTATACGATAACAAGAATGGATTACAGATTGTTGAACTTTCTTTAGGTACTGTAAATGCAGCTATCTCAAATATTACTATTAAAAAACAGGAATTTAAGAATAGCACCAAGCAACTTAATAAATTTGAGATAGCCCTTCATGAAAAATATGTGTTAGGAGTTGCCTGTATTATACTATTTTTTGTGGGTGCGCCATTGGGAGCTATTATAAGAAAAGGTGGAATGGGGCTTCCTATGGTAGTTGCCATTTTAATCTTCCTCACCTATCATTTTATAGGGATCTTCGCAAAAAATAGTGCAGAAGATGGAAGTATGAGTCCGTTTCTGGCCTCTTGGTTATCCACACTAATCATGCTTCCCTTAGGGATCTTCTTTACATATAGAGCTACTACAGATCAAGGACTTTTGGCTGTGGGGAATTTTATGGCTCCAATTAACAAGCTTATTAAAAAACTCTTCAGGAGTAAGTCCGAAACAAAATAGATTAAATATCTTTGCAGCCTGAAAAAGAAACTATTATTATGCCGCAAGCAATCCAAAATACACAACAATTGAAATTACATTCTATCCAGGAAGCCATTGATGACATCCGGGGTGGTAAGATCATTATTGTTGTAGATGATATAGACAGAGAGAATGAAGGAGATTTTCTTGCTGCAGCAGAGGCTGTTACCCCAGAAATGATCAATTTTATGGCTACTCATGGTCGCGGTCTTATTTGCGCTCCTATTACAGAGGAACATTGTAAGGAGTTGAAGTTGGATATGATGGTTGGTAACAATACCGATCCACTAGAAACAGCTTTTACAATTTCTGTAGATCTTAAAGGAAATGGTGTAACCACTGGAATCTCTGCAGCAGATAGAGCAAAAACAATTAAAGCATTAATAGATCCAAATACAAAACCAATAGATCTAAGTAGACCAGGTCATGTTTTCCCACTAAAAGCTAAAGAAGGTGGAGTTTTAAGAAGAACTGGCCATACTGAAGCTGCTATAGATTTCGCTAGACTTGCAGGTTTCCAACCGGCTGGAGTGATCGTAGAGATCATGAATGAAGATGGAACTATGGCAAGATTACCTCAGCTCATCGAAGTTGCCAATAAATTTGACCTTAAGTTGGTTTCTATAGAAGATCTTGTAGCTTATAGAATGCAACATGATTCTTTGATAGAGAAAAAAGAGGATTTTAATATTAAAACAAGATTTGGAACTTTTAGATTAAGAGCCTACAAGCAAACTACTAATGATCAAGTTCACATTGCGCTAACCAAAGGTGTTTGGAAAAAGAATGAAGAAATTATGGTAAGAGTAAATTCTACCCTTATCAATAATGATATCTTAGGAACGCTCACCAACAATGCCGATAAGAAATTGGACGATATGTTCAAGGCTATAAATGATGAGGGACGTGGTGCGATAGTTTTTATAAACCCTGCAAGCCAATCTCTCAACCTGCTAAGTAGACTTTCAGAGTTAAAAGAACGTCAGAAAGTAGGTGAAGTAAAAGCACCTCCAATTGTAATGGATTATAAAGATTTCGGAATTGGCGCACAAATCCTGCACGATCTTGATATTCACAAAATTAAATTATTATCTAACTCGCAACAATCAAAGCGTGTAGGAATGATTGGTTATGGTTTAGAGATCATGCAATATGTAACTTATTAAGCTATTATTCCAGCTCAATAATCACATCTGATATTGGTCTTCGTACCTTTTTAAATTCAGAAAACATATCATCTTTTGCTCTAAACCCAACAGGCAATACCAATACCGATTTCAGGTTTAATTTTTCTAATCCAAGGATTTCATCGTATTTATCGGGTTCAAAACCTTCCATTGGGCACGCATCTATAGCTTCAGTAGCAGAAACTGTAAGCAAGGTTCCCATAGCTAAAAATGCCTGATTAGTTGCCCAAGAAGTAATTTCGTCTATATGCTTATTCTTAAAATCGTCTATTAAGAAATTTTTAAAAGGTGAAAGGATCTCGTTAGGAGTAGCACGGATTTTCTGAACATAGTTAAAATAGTTTTCTATGAATTCCTTATCTATCTCCCGTTCTATACAAAGCACAAGGACATGAGATGCAGATCCAACCTGCTGTTGATTCATTGAATATTTTACGAGTTCAGCTTGAAGTGTCTTATTATGGACAATAACCATTTTAATTGGCTGAAGACCATATGAAGTTGCAGTTAAGTTGAATGCATGCTTCAAGACATCTATTTTATCTTCAGAAAGAATTCTGTTTTCATCAAATTTTTTAGTGGCATACCTCCACTTTAAGGCTTCAATATTATTCATTCCTTCAGTTAAAATTAAGATTGCAAATTTAAGCATAAGTATTTGCAAGAAGAAGTAACTGCAGCTGTTATTCTAAAACCCTAATATATATGAGGAGCTAATATGCAAAACAATCAATGATAAAAATACTACATTTGTTAAGCACCCGTTATCTTCACATTCTACAAACTAAATAGATGAACAGGCTTAAGAAATATATAATTTACATACTTATTGTATTAGGAGGAGGAATCGCATTTATTTGGGGACTTAGCACTTACATATTAGAAACTACTGCAGATGTTATTTATTCGAAAAAATCTGATCTTCCGGTTTCTAATACCGTAATAATACTTGGTGCCAGTGTACATTCAGACGGAAAATTATCACCTATCTTAAGAGATCGAGTAGACACAGCATTAGATATTTATAGATCTGGCCTCGCAAAGCAGTTTCTTTTAAGTGGAGACAATAGACGAAATGATTATGACGAAGTTAGTGCTATGAAAAATTATTTATTGGAACGGGATGTGCCAGAGGATTTAATTTTTACAGATCCTGCGGGATTAGACACTTATGATAGTATGTATAGATCAGACCATATATATAAAATTCCAAATGCTGTGGTTATCACTCAAAAATTCCATTTACCTAGAACTCTTTTTATTGCTGAAAGTTTAGGATTGAATTATATAGGATTTCCTGCTACCGAGAAATATTACGAAACCGAAAGTGATTTAATAAGGCGTGAAAAACTTGCCAATATTAAAGCAGTGTGGGAAATACTTACCAAACAAAAACCTAAAGAGGTTGGTGGGGCAACACCCGTAAATCAATATTAAATTTTAATGAATTTTTGCTATAACTGTAATTGATATAATTTCTAACTAAAACTCGAATAATATGCTACAATGGTTACTACACATTATTATAGATGCGGGAGTGTTGCTACTTGCTGCTAAATTCATGGACAAGGTGGAGTTAAAGGGCTTTAAATCTGCCTTGATCGTCGCCTTAATTATCGGAGTATTTAGTTTTCTTCTAAGTTGGTTACTAACCTCTTTACTAAATATAGCAACGCTTGGAATTTTCTATTTCTTAGGACTAGGATTTATAACCAGAGTAATCGCTTATGCTATTATTATTGAACTTGCAGATCAAGTAAGTAAAGATTTTAAAACTATAGGATTTATAACATCCATTTGGCTGGCAGTTATTCTTGCTCTAGCTGGAGTATTGGTAGATGCTATGCTATTTTAAGAACCTTAACTTTAAAATTAAAAAGTGCCTTAGGCAAGTTCTGAGGAACTTTTTTATTCATATTATTCATCTATGCCTAAAGAGTTAGAATTGATCTAATATTAACTTTAACTGCCTGCATAAAGACTATATTTGAAGCTTTTAAAACTTACTATGATAAAATTAATTGTAACCGATATGGATGGAACCTTGCTTAATGATGAGCACGAAATTCATCCAGATTTTTGGGATATGGAACAGGAATTAACCAATAAAGGAATTATGTTCTCTGTAGCCAGTGGAAGACAATTTTATAATTTGGAAAGTAAATTTGAAAGAATTAAAGATCGCATGCTATTTTTTGCTGAAAATGGAACTTACGTGGTTTATAAAGGGAAAGAGATATATCTAAATCCTTTAAATAGGAACGATGCAAATAAATTTATTGAAATTGGCAGAAATTTAGAGCACACCCAACTAATTCTTTGCGGGAAGAATGCAGCATATATTGAAACTGATGATAAAATCTTTTATAAAGAGATCAATAAATATTACGAACGTTTAGAAATTGTAGAAGATCTCACAAAGGTAGATGATACAGTTTTAAAGGTTACTCTTTGTAATTTTAACGGAGTAGAAGAAAATACATTTCACCATTTCAACGATTATAAAGACAACTTTAAAATTGCTATCGCGGCAAGTGTATTTATAGACATTACTTCAATTTCAGCAAATAAAGGAAATGCTATTAAAGGGATTCAGAAGGAGCTAAATATTACTCCAGAAGAAACTTTAGTTTTTGGAGATTATTTAAATGATCTCGAAATGATGCAGAATGCTAAATTTAGCTATGCCATGAAAAATGCACATCCAGAAATTAAAACCGCCAGTAATTTTGTGACAAGTTTTGATAATAATGAAAATGGTGTCCTTAGAACTATTGAAGAATTAGGACTACTAAAAGCTTAAACATAAAAAAAGGCTCACTTTATTAGCGAACCTTTTTAATTTATACATGGTTTTCCCTAATTATATGTAACTACTGTTCCTTCATCTAAAGATAATTCCTTATCTAAATTATTAGGATTTAACGTTTTAATATATTCATTGTATTTAGATACATATTCTTTTAAAGTATTTAATTCCTCGTCTATTAGATCATTATTTGATCTATCTGTAGCTAATTGCATCCATGGAGCTTCACTCTTATAATCGTAAGCACCAAATACCATGAAAGGAGTTCCTTTTTTCAGAATTTTTTGACCAGAAGAATTCAATTCCCATTGTTTTGCCCAATCATATATATATTGTGCATCTTCCATATATAGTCTTACACAAGCGTGGCTGGCAGGATATCCAGGTAGATCATATTGATGCACTCCTACTCCTTCAAAATTCATGAAATTAAAATAGTATGGTAATATCCATGCTTCATCCACAGTACTTATCTTCCTTTTGGCCTTATAATTTCCATAATGTAAACCATTTGGTGTAGGTGTAGAATTTTTTCCAGAACTCACAGGACCCCATTTTATAAGATTCCCATTTTCATACAAGGCAAAACCTTGTACACGCTGAGAAATAAGAACTGTCTTAGGAATAGCACTAAGTATATCCAGTTTCTTCGGAAATGGAGAATAGTTAAAAATATCCTCGAACAAGGTATCGGGTATCACAATACTTTTACCTATTCTAACTTTGTTCGCTTCAACCCTATTAAGTGCATAGATTACTTTTTTATGAGCTTCAGAATATTTGTTTTTGAAACTATCTAATTCAACAGAAGTCTTAAGAGAATCGATTTTGTAGTTTATAACTAGTGGTGGTACAACAATTTCTTCAGGCACCTGCTTTATACTATCTTTTGGCGCAGCATTTTCATCTGAATTTTCAGGTTGATTAGATTTTTTGTCTTCACAAGAAATACTAATTAAAATGATACTCATTAATAATACAAATAATAAACTAGGAGCTCTAAAGGGGGTTTTTATATTCATTTGGGCAAATTCAGTTTCACATAGAATTGTTTAGCAAATTTCGCAGTATCAAGTTTAAATGTCATGTTATTTTTATATACTTTAACAAAAACTGAACCTCACTTAATAAAGAACTAATAATACCATGAAAAAAAGGTAAAAAGCAAATCTTCAAGTCTTTAACATATTTTTAAGAAACAAAACTTTAACTAAAAAAAAATCAATAAATTTTAGTTAGTGAATAAATAACTCTATATTTGCGTAAATTAAATTTATACATAATGAATAGAGGTACCGTAAAATTCTTTAACGACACAAAAGGATTTGGATTTATCACAGACGAAGAGTCTAACAAAGAATATTTTGTACATGCTAATGGTCTTGTTGATGAAATTAGAGAGAACGACGAAGTAACGTTTGATCTTGAAGAAGGAAGAAAAGGATTAAATGCAGTAAATGTAAAACAAGCTTAGGCTTCGTTTATAGTATACTATACTTTGACAATTTTAAAGCTTTACACGATGTGTAAAGCTTTTTTTTTGTTTTAAACTTTTCTAAATTCTTTTATGGAACGATTTTAGAACATTACCTTTAAACATCAAAATCCAAATTAGTACGTTGTTAAATATAAAAGCCAAATTCTTATTTGTATTGTTTTCTGTAATACAAATAGTTGCTTTTAGCTCTACCCTTAATATGAAAGATATAGATACTCTTAAAATTACTAACAAGATAATTCCAGAATCTATAGCCAAAGAAATCACCACTGCTCTATCTCATTATCCAGAATTAAAGGATACTCCAATTGAATTTAGATTCAAGGAAAAGATAAAGAAATCTTTTATGCAAGCGCAGCCTAAGTTCTCTGGCATATTTAAAAACAAAAAGAATCGTTCTTATTTTGTAATGATAAGTGAGAGTTTTAATATTGAAAACGAATCATTTTCCATATCTGAAGTCCCATCTGAAGTTCTCGTAGGATGGATAGGGCATGAACTTGGACATATTATGGATTACCAAGAAAGGAGCGGTTTTAACCTAATTCAATTTGGAATAGGCTACCTGACTTCCCATAGATTTATAAAAGAGGCTGAACGAGCTGCAGATACCTTTGCAGTGAGTCACGGAATGGGAAAATACATTCTTGCCACCAAAGATTTCATACTAAATCATGCACATCTTTCTAAGGTCTACAAAGACAGAATTAGAAAATTGTATTTATCTCCTGAAGAAATTTTATTGTTAGTGGAAGAATTAAAAGATTAGCAAGGTTTATAAACTACTAATAAATTTTTCCCATTCTCCGAACTTCTCCTCGTTCATCACCCGTTCCATTTTTACTTGTCCGCCTTTCTTTTTATTTAGGGCATTCCATTCATAAAAATGATTTGGAGGAATAGTAGTAACCTTTACACCTTTCAGGGCTTTAGATCTAGCTACTTTGTAATTTTTATTAGCATTTTTAAGGGACTCGTCTAAGGCTTCAGCTAGCTCTTCATTACTTAATTTAGCCTCTGTTCCTAAATACCAAGAATGATGAAATTCACCATCAATTCGAACAGCAGCTAAAGTGAATTCTGGGATCTCGATATCATATTTTTTCTCTAGATCTTGGATTGCATCATTCATCTTATTTACTGAAAGTTGAGAACCAACCACATTTAAGAAAAATTTAGTTCTCCCCGTGATCTTGATCTCATGCCTACTAACATCTGTAAATTTAATAGTATCACCTATCAAATATCTCCATGCTCCAGAAACAGTACTTATAAGTAAAATGTAATCTTCTTCTTCTTGGACATCTTTGAGTTGCACTACAGGCGCGTTATCTGTAATAGAACCATCTTCATTTACATACTCTGGTTTAAACGGAACAAATTCAAAATAAATCCCATTATCCAGAACCAATTTCATTGAATGAGTTTCTGGGCGTTGTTGGTAAGCCATAAAACCTTCTGAAGCCAAATAAGTGTCAATCACTGTCACTGGATGAGCTAATAATGCATTAAAGCTTTTTTCGTATGGCTCGAATGCTACTCCACCAGAAGTATACACTTGGAAATTTGGCCATATATCGTGTATGTTATTGACATTATGATGCTCAATTACCTTTTTAAACATCAATTCTATCCAAGATGGAATTCCAGAAATAGCTCCTATATCCCAGATTTTAGCATTCTCTGCAATCATTGCTACTCGCTCATCCCAGTCTTCGATCTTTGCGATTTCTTCCCCAGGCTTATAAAATCCTTTGAACCAAAACGGGATATTACTAGCAGAAATCCCACTTATCTCGCCTTCTTCATGATCGCCTTCTTTTTGTAAATCTGTAGAACTCCCCAACATCATAATCTCTTTTTCAAAAAATTCTGTTGGAAGATTAAAATTAGCTAAAGCACCAACTTGTTTAATCCCTGAGGTTCGAATGGCTTCAACCATATCATTAGAAACAGGAATACGTTTGCTTGTTTTCCCAGTTGTACCAGAGCTTAATGCAAAATAGGGCGGATTTCCAGGCCAAACAACATCTGTTTCCCCTTCATGCATTTTGTACCACCATTCTTCATTGATCTTATTATAATCAAAATTCGGGATACGCTCTGCATATGCCACGCGAATATCGTCAGCTTCTAAGATCTCTTCAAAATTGTAGTGTTTCCCAAAAGCTGTATCTTTTGCTTTATACAACAAACTTTTTAGAACTTCCAATTGTGCTTCATCGGCATTAGGCTCAGAAACAATTTTATCTCTTAAATCTATTAAACCTTTAATAATCGATCCTATTATTGCCATGACGCCTATTTTACTTTGAATTTAGGCAAAAGTCAAAAATAGCCTCAAAATTTGGACTATAATTATATAATTTTTAACCTTTTTATGGAAAGAAGGCTATGAATTCATCAACACAATACAGCTCTCTGCACACTTTTCACCATCTATGGCTGCAGAAATAATTCCGCCTGCAAAGCCCGCTCCTTCCCCACAAGGAAATAAACCTTTGATCTGGATATGCTCTAAGGTTTTTGGATCTCTTGGAATTCTTACTGGAGAAGAAGTTCTAGATTCTGGGGCATGAAGCACAGCTTCGTTAGTGAAATATCCTTTCATCGTTTTGCCAAATTCCTTAAATCCCTTCTGTAAGGTTGAATGAATAAACTCTGGAAAAACATTTTTAAGATCTACGGAAGTCACCCCAGGTTTATACGAAGTTTCGGGTAAATTGTTTGAAGTTCGGCCTTCAACGAAATCTACCATTCTTTGTGCAGGAACACGCTGAGTTTCTCCGCCATAAACCCAAGCGCTCTGTTCGATGCTTTTCTGAAATTCCATTGCGGCCAGAGGAGAATCTCCAAATGCTTTAAAATCATTTAGTCTTAATTCAACCACAATTCCAGAATTGGATGTAGGCTGATCTCGCTTACTTGGAGACCACCCGTTAGTAACCACTTCTCCCGGACTTGTTGCGCAAGGGGCAATTACTCCTCCAGGACACATACAAAAAGAGTACATTCCTCTTCCTCCAATTTGCTTAACAATACTGTATGGAGACGGAGGTAAAAACTCTCCTCTATCATCACATTTATATTGGATCTTATCTATTAATTGTTGTGGATGTTCTATTCTAACGCCCAAAGCAAATGGCTTGGCTTCAATTTTAATTCCTTTTCTGTGAAGTAATTCAAAGATATCCCTTGCAGAATGACCAGTGGCAAGGATGATGTTTTTCGCATTGAAGTGTTCACCTTTCAAAGTCTTTATTCCCTTGATTTCATTATTAACAATAAGAATATCGGTTACTCTTGTTTCAAAAAGCACCTCCCCTCCCATCTCAATGATCTTTTTACGAATACCTGAAATTATTGCCGGTAATTTATTAGTACCAATATGAGGATGAGCATCAACTAAAATTTCACTAGTAGCACCAAAGGCTACTAATAATTTTAAAACCCTATTTACATCTCCTCTTTTCTTAGATCTGGTATACAATTTACCGTCACTGTAAGTTCCGGCTCCACCTTCTCCAAAACAGTAATTGGAATCCTCATTTACAATATGCTCTATATTTAAGGCTTTAAGATCACGCCTTCTATTACGAACATCCTTCCCTCTTTCAATAATAACCGGCTTTTTACCCAATTCTATGCACCGAAGGGCCGCAAAAAGTCCAGCAGGTCCGGCCCCAATTATAAATACTTCTTCTTTGTCGCTTACATTCGGATAATGCGGAAGCTCTAGAGGTGTTTTTTTTATAGATTCATTTACGTACACATCCACTTTTAGATTGATCTTTACAGATTGCTGCCTAGCATCTATAGATCTTTTTAAGATTTCTATATGCCGAATTTCTTTTGTGGATATTCCAGAATGCTTTGAAACTTCTCTTAATAAAAGTTCTTCCTTAGCTGCTTGTTCTGGGCTTACACGTAATTGGTACTCGTATTTCATGACTCTAAATATGAGGCAAATTTAAGTATTTATAAATTCTTATTAATGGCTCCTAATTTTATGTTTCTTTAAACTATTTATTAAACAAAAAGACTCAGCTCCATATTTATATAAAAATATGGAGCTGAGTCTTTTAAAAAATAAACTAATAAAAACTTACATGAGAGATTGTTTTCTCTGAAAGCTTAAAACGATCTTTATACCACCAAAGTCTGATGAAAACATAACAGATTATTTTATATTTTCTTGCAACATTTCAGTTAACACCTCTTTAAATACAGAAACAGGTTGTGCCCCTGTTACTGCACTCTTTTTATTAAATACTATTGTTGGTACAGAACTCACTCCTAAATTTTGCCAGTATGCTTCTTTTGTTTTAACCTCAGTTCTGGCCTCATCACTTTCTAATCTTGCCATTCCCTCATCTACATTTAAACCAACTTCTTTCAAAGCTAACTTAAGGATCTCTTTTGTAGATACGTCCTTTCGTTCACTAAAGAAAGATTCAACTAATCGCATTTTTAATTCTGTTTGCTTGCCGTTTTCCTTGGCATATTCTAGCAAAATATGGGCATCTCTAGTATTAACCATTCTCATATCATCGAAATAATCAAATTTAAACCCAAGTTCAGATCCAACTTCCTTCATATGTTGTTGGGAACGTTTTTGATCTTCCAAACTAGCACCATACTTATTCGCAATATGCTCTTGCACATTCTCCCCTTCTACTGGCATATTTGGATTCAATTCAAAGGGATGCCATTCAATTTCTACTTTATCTTCAACTCCCATTTCAGCAATAGCCTTTTCCAATCGCTTGTAACCAATGGTACACCAAGGACAAACCACATCTGATACTATATCTATTTTTATTTTTTCGCTCATACTAATTATTTATTATTGTTTTCTTAAGAAACTAAATTAGCTTACAATTTCACTAATCTGAAGTTCACCTTCTACATTAGTATAATTCGGAACATCTGCTGCAAATTTTTCGGCATGAGGGCCAAAAGATGATTGGAATGATGCTACAGATTCAAATGTTAAATGTGCTATAGCAACGTATGGTGCAAGTGCTCCAGGAGTTCTTCCGCCAATACCAATATTAAATTCCATTCCTTTTAGAGCATCTCCCAAATCTTCAGCGATCATTGGTAAATGGGAGTTTTTATAATATTCTGAATCAAATTTTGTTTCTGGTCCGTTAGGATACATTACGCTTACTTTTATCATTGTTATTTTTTTTAAAATTAAGTTATTTCTTATCAAGTATAAAAACCTATCAGTCAACTCAGATTAATTCGCTTTTACACCTTAAATAAAGTCTATCGTTTTTATTGTAATAGCAAATCGTCACCCAGAATTAAGTTCAGGGTCTCAATCATTTGTATTTATATAGAATTTTATAAGATTCTGAAACAATTGCAGAATGACATTTTATTTATTGTTTTAAAAATGCCTTCTGAAAGAACATCCAGAAGGCTTATTTTAATTACAGCCTAGGTATTAATCTGTTTTGTTCCCTTTTTTCCAAGCAAATTTTTGGAAAGCTGCATCTACTGGAGTATTTGCAATGTGATTGGTGTAATTACTTATTGTCTTTTGAGATAGTCCAAGGATAATCTCCAACACTTGTCTTTCCCCATATCCAGCATCATAAAATGCTTGAATTTCATTGTCATCTACATTACCTCTATTGCGCACTATAGATAAGGTCATTTTTCTTAATGCCTCCAATTTTGGATCTTCAAGTTGAGTTCCATTACGCAAAGCTTCAGTGATTTTTTCATCTACCTCCATCATTGCAGCAATACCTGTATGTGCTGGAACACAATAATGACATTCATGTTCTACGTTAATAGATTGCCATACAACGGTTAACTCTTCATTATTAAAAGAGGAGTCAACAAATAGTTGATGTAAAGTTTGATATGCTTCTAATATCCCCGGGGCTCCCGCTAATACTCCGTGCAAACCTGGTATCATTCCATATGCTTTTTTTGAATTTTCTAATAGTGCTTTACTTTCTGCTGGTGCAGATTCGATTGTGTGAACTTTTAATGTACTCATAGTTTAAAATATTTAATATAATTGTTAATAATTTCTAAGTCTAGGCTTAGGTTAAATTTAAGAATGTTGATTTCTATATTTTTAATAACTGAAATTTCATAATTCTGTTTACCAGTTCTCAGCTAAGTCTTTCATATAAGAGCTGAAAGTACCGCCTTGAAATCGCTCATACAGCAAATGCATTTCTTCCCTTGTAAGAATTCTATCAAATTGAGAAGAGGTGGTTTCTAGAAATCGTTGAAATTCATCATAATTTGCAGCCTTTCTTACATTCCTTCTTAGCAATTTGGTGAGTTGATGCTCTGTTAATGTATTTCCATTTAAACGAAAATTAACTTTCGAGCTTTTAGATTGTTTCAGGAAATCCCTATACTTAAAGTCTTTGTTTAAAAGAATATCTGAAGTAAACTTATTAAGTCGACTATCCTTTTCGTTCTTTGCCTCATTTCTTGAGTCAGCATTCAAAACCACTGCATAATCCTGAGCAGTGAGAGATACTGAGTAAACCAGTATAATAAATGTTAGTATTAAATTTTTCATATTATTAAAGTTTTAAAATTATTATTATTTTCTAAGCAAACGCTTAGTTTAATTGTAAAAAAATATTACATTTTATTAAATATCATTTCAATGTAATCTTCAAGTTCAGTTTCGTTTTGAATTCTGGAACCTAATGAAAGTCCTAGCATAGATGTGGTTAAATAATTGGCTTCTCTCTCTACTAGATCCTCTGTTCTAAGTTTATCTTGTTTTAAATTATTAACAAATAGGGATCTTAACTCCTCGGTAAATTTCATTAACTCCACCATCAAGTCTGGTTCAGCTTTATTTCCAAGTTCACTTACCGTATTACATACTAAACAGCCTTTCCCCTGTTCATTATCTTTTGTAAATTCCAAAAAGTTATAGAAGAACTGCTTTATCCCTAAAATCCCGTTATTAGAATTTTTAAGAATATTTCTAATACTATTCAATTCACTTTTGTATGCTTTGATACTTTCAACAAAAACTCCATGTTTATTTCCAAAACTAGAATAAATAGAAAATTGATTGATCCCCATTTCCTTTTCCAACATACGTACAGAAGTTGCTTCGTAGCCATTACGCCAAAAAAGGTTCATGGCCTTTTGGATAACATCTTCTTCCTTATATTGCTTAGTTCTTGCCATTGTTTTTAATTACACTGCAAAACTATGCGATTGCTTAGTTATAAAAAAATATTTAACTTTTATTTATAGGAATCAGCGTTTCTACACCTCTTAAAATTATATACCTATTGGAGAATTTCTATGTAAACGCCCATTAATCAGGTTAAACGAAACTTAACATTCAGTTATATATTATTCTTTATTAATTTAAATTGTATATTCAAGACTTAAATTTGAAAACCCTAAATTAAAACCTACATGAATAATTCTACCTCACGCTATCCCATGGTGTCCTATGAAGATGCTCCACTAGAAGTCCAAGCGATTTACGATGACACCAAAAAAACCCTACAATTACCTTTTGTATTAAACTGGTTTAAATGCCAAGGAGATAATGCAACCTTACTAAGTGGAAACTGGAATAAACTAAAGTCCACCCTAATGGAAGGGGAAGTACCAAATGTTTTAAAACAATTAATTATTTACAACGTGTCTAAAGAAAGGGGTTGTAATTACTGTTCTCATGCGCATGGAATTTTTGCAGATAGTATGAGTAGTATGATAAGTGATACTGAAGACTTTAAAGCAACAGAGCATTTAAATTCCCCAAGCATGCCAGTAAGTTACAGAACTGCAGTAAATGTAGTTACCAAAGCTGCTTTGAACCATAAAAATATTAATGATTCAGATTTTGAAGAATTGGAAAATGCCGGATTTAATAAGAAAGAAATTCAGGAGTTAATGGCTCAGGCAGATCTTGTAAATATGCTAAATACTATCGCAGATGTTTCTGGTATTAAGATAGATAACGAACTTTTAGAAACTTTAGAGTAATTAACAGTTTGTAAATGCAAGATATCTCCAAGAATTCTTCTCAGTTATACAGAATAACTTATGAGGCTTATTCAAAATTTGCTAATAAAATAAGTAGATGTTCTACACTGGCGGAAGTTGGTGAAGTATCCAAAACACATCTTAAATATCTTATTAACTTTCATATTATTCGTATAACAATTCAGCAGCAAGAAAAACTTCTTTTCTTCTCGCTCACTAAAGATGCGGTGGATTTCGATTTTCAGGAAAAAGCTGAATTATTAGAGCACGAAAAGGAACTTTATTCTACTGAAATTCCGATGCATTCTACTAATATACCTGAAGAATGGATAGCAAGAAATATAGATTACAACACTTTAATTGAACCAGAATTGTGGGCCTGGTTATTCAACAATAATGGCAGAAAGGTTACTGTTACTTTGATTGCAGATAAAAACAAAACCTTTACGATAGCTGATCTTGATATTTTAAAGTTAGCAATAGATTGTTTTGAAGCTAAATTTCATGAGATCTACCTAGCACGTTTGTTAGACAATAAAAACAAATCTCTAACTGAAGCATTGAAAGTAATCAAAACACAGCATGAAGAAATTCAGGATATTGTAAGAAATCAAAAAGAGATTATTAAAGATCGTACCAGTGAGATCTTCGAAAAAAACAAGCGATTACTACACATATCTGCTCTCAACGCACATAATATTAGAGAACCTTTATCTAGAATTCAAGGATTAGTTGGACTTTTCCCTCACTTCTCTGACCTAGAAATAAGAACTGAATTAATCCCGAAAATAGAATCTTCTGCAGCAGAAATGGATCTTGTGCTCCAAGAGGTTATTTTAATGGCTACGCAGGACCTAGAACATTTAAAAGTAGATTAAGAATGAATTCAGTAATACTGGTTGACGATCAACCTATCACAAATTTCATTACCCGTAAGCTTCTGCAAGTTGAAGGGATTACTATCCCTATATCAGATTTCACAAATCCGGTTTTAGCCTTAGAAGAAATCCTAAATAAAAAGGAGCAGAATGATATAATTTTTCTAGATCTCAATATGCCAGAGATGAGCGGATGGGATTTTTTGGATAAACTAGTAGAAAATAATATTACTCCAAAAATTGTGATCCTCACTTCTAGCACCAGCAATTTAGATAAGAACAAAGCTTCAGAATATGATTTTGTTAAAGATTATATCATAAAACCTCTCAGTCAAAATAAGATCTCCGAATTATGTTTTAAGCATTGTAAGTAATAATTCTTTCTACTTACATTTGCCCTATGGAATTAAAGCCAGACAAAAGAGCCCTCATAGAATTAGCTTACGCCAAGATGTATTTTGGCAAATACAAAGGATTATTTCTATCGGAAATTCCCGAATATTACCTTATTTGGTATCGGCAAAAAGGTTTTCCAGAAGGAAAATTAGGAGATCAACTACAGCAAGTAACCGAACTTAAGGTAAATGGTATGGAAAGTATACTAAGAAACATTCGCCTTAGATACCCTAATAATTAAGCCTTCCGAACAATTATAGTATTGATTTCTTACCTAAAATATTAGGCTTAAAATTGCGAGCTTTTTTCTATTCTTCTTTGTAATTTAGCGCCCTGAATTAAGCAACACAACAAATACTTACAAAATGGCCGAAACCAAGTATATTTTTGTCACTGGCGGGGTTTCATCTTCTTTAGGAAAGGGAATTATCGCTGCTTCTTTGGCAAAATTATTACAAGCTCGTGGCTTTAAAACCACAATTCAGAAATTAGATCCTTACATAAATGTAGATCCTGGAACTCTTAATCCTTATGAACATGGCGAATGTTATGTGACTGAAGATGGAGCAGAAACAGATTTAGATTTGGGTCACTATGAGCGTTTTTTAAATGTAAAAACATCACAGGCCAACAACGTTACCACCGGTAGAATTTATCAAAGCGTAATTGAAAAAGAGCGCAGAGGAGAATTTTTAGGTAAAACCGTGCAGGTTGTGCCGCATATCACCAACGAAATCAAAGAACGCATTCAGATTCTTGGTAAAAGTGGGGAATATGATATTGTAATCACAGAAATAGGTGGTACAGTAGGAGATATAGAATCCTTGCCTTATATAGAAGCAGTTAGACAACTTAAATGGGAGTTGGGAGATGATAATGCCTTGGTAATTCATCTTACTCTTGTACCCTATCTTGCGGCTGCAGGAGAACTTAAAACCAAACCAACCCAACACAGTGTAAAAACCTTGATGGAAAGTGGAATTAAGGCAGATATCTTGGTGTGTAGAACAGAGCATGAACTTTCTGATGATATTAGAAGGAAACTTGCCATCTTTTGTAATGTTCGCCAAGAGGCAGTTATTCAATCTATAGATGCATCAACAATTTACGACGTTCCTAATCTTATGTTAGAGGAAGGTCTAGATACAGTTGTACTTAAAAAGTTGATGTTACCAGATGATACTACTCCTAATTTAGAGCGCTGGAATCAATTTTTACAACGTCATAAAAACCCTAAGTACGAAGTAAGAATCGGACTTATCGGGAAATATGTAGAACTTCAGGATTCTTATAAGTCTATATTGGAATCTTTTATTCATGCTGGTGCTGCGAATGAAGTTAAGGTTACAGTAGAAAGTATTCATTCAGAATTCATCAATGAAAATACTATTAAAAATAAGATAGCTCATTTAGACGGAATTTTGGTTGCTCCTGGTTTTGGAGAGCGAGGAGTTGAAGGAAAAATAGATGCGGTGCGTTATGCGCGTGAAAATAATATTCCTTTCCTAGGAATCTGTCTTGGAATGCAAATGGCAGTTATTGAATTTGCTAGAAACGTTCTTCAGTTAAAAAATGCCAATTCTACGGAAATGGATCACGACACCAAACATCCTGTAATAGATATTATGGAAGCTCAAAAGCAGGTTACTCATAAAGGAGGAACTATGAGATTGGGCGCCTGGACTTGTAAACTTGCTGAAGGTTCACTTGTTAAAGACATTTATAAATCTGAAGAGATTTCAGAAAGACATAGACATAGATACGAGTACAACAACAAGTATAAAACCGAATTAGAAAACGCCGGATTAAAAAGTACGGGAGTTAATCCTGAAACTGGATTGGTGGAAATTGTAGAGTTGGAAGGTCATCCTTGGTATGTTGGAGTACAATATCACCCTGAATATAAAAGTACAGTTGCCAATCCACATCCACTATTTGTAGGTTTTGTGAAAGCTGCCGTAACCTACTCTAAACTAAAAAAGAGTGTCAAATTGACACAAAATCAATAAACGGTCATTTTTTTGACTAACAATAACTCTAAGTGATAGAGAACGCTTAGTTTATTTTATATTTTAACATGGAAGAAAAAAAATTCGACGTACAATCCTTAATAGGATTTTTCCTTATTGGTGGACTTTTAATATGGATGTTGTACAACAATTCCTTTGAGAATAACGAAGCTGAAAATAATCAAGATACTATAGAACAGGTTGAAACTGTTCCTCAAGAAACTAGTTCTCCACAAAAAGAAGTTGCTATCCAGGAGATGGATTCTACCGCAAGAGCAAGAGTACGAGAATCCATGGGTACTTTTGGTTATTCTGCAACATTAGCTTCAGCATCTAATGTAACTACAAAGTTAGCTAACGACGTTCTAGACTTGAACATTGAGAACAAAGGTGGTTATATTTCTGAAGCGAGAATGACTCAGTTTAAAACCTACGATTCTATTCCTGTCTATCTTATAAAAGACGGAAATGCTTCCTTAAACTTAAATTTTACCACTGCAGATGGTAGGGTGATCAATACAAAAGATATGTATTTTGAACCTTCCCTTTCAGAAAGCGGTAATAACCAAGTGCTTTCTATGAAGCTAAAGGTTTCAGAATCTGAATATCTGGAATATGTTTATGTAATGAAACCGGGAGAATATATGTTGGATTTCAGCATTCGTTCACAAGGTTTAAGAGATGTGATAAGTAGTTCTAATACAGTTAATTTAGACTGGAAATTAAAAGGATACCGCCATTCAAAAAGTATCTCTTATGAAAACAGATATACCGAATTAGCTTGGGAATATGAAGATGGAGATGATGATTATCTAGGACATGGAGATTTAAAAGATGATGAAGCAGATGATGTTACTTGGGTAGCATATAAGCAACACTTCTTCTCCTCTATTTTATTAACAGACACACCATTTACTCAAGGGAAATTTATTTCTAAGAACTTGGTTCAAGATGAGGAAATAGATACGGTATACACTAAGGAATTTGCGACTACTTTGCCTTTAGAATTAAAAGGTGGTGAGCTTAATTATAATATGAATTGGTATTATGGTCCTACAGATTATAAGATCTTAAACGATTATGATAGAAACTTAGATGAAGTTGTACCGCTAGGTTGGGGGATTTTTGGTTGGATTAACAAATATGTATTTATTCCGTTTTTTGCATTTCTATCCAGTTTCTTACCTAGTTATGGTATTGCTATTATTGTAATGACCATTGTTGTTAGAATTGTATTATCTCCAGTAACTTATAAATCTTATTTATCTCAAGCTAAAATGAAGGTATTAAAGCCTGAAATTAATGAGCTTAATGAGAAGTATAAGGACAATGCAATGAAAAAGCAGCAGGAAACCATGAAGCTTTATAGCAAGGCAGGAGCCAGCCCTATGAGTGGATGTTTACCCGCTTTAATGCAAATTCCGGTCTTCTATGCCTTATTCCAGTTCTTCCCGAGTGCTTTCCAATTGAGGCAAAAAGGATTCCTTTGGGCAGATGACCTTTCTAGTTACGATACAATTGCAGAATTACCATTTACAATTCCATTTTATGGAGACCATGTAAGTTTGTTCCCAATTCTAGCATCTATTGCTATCTTCATTTATATGATGATGACCACGGGTCAAACCATGCAGAATAATCAGCAGCCGGGAATGCCAAACATGAAATTCATCATGTACCTATCCCCTCTTATGATGTTGTTTTTCTTTAACAACTATGCGAGTGGACTTTCATTATACTATTTTGTTTCCAATTTAATTACCATTGGGATTATGCTTGTTATTAAGTATGCAATTATAGACGAAGAAAAGATCCACGCAAAGATTCAGGAGAATAAGAAGAAACCTAAAAAACAAGGGAAGTTTGCTAAAAAGATGCAAGACATTATGGAGCAAGCAGAACAGCAGAAAAACAAGAAATAATTAGAAATCAGTGTTCGGTTTTCAGTCTTCAGTTATCAGTGTTGAATTCTGAATTCTGAATTCTGAATTTTTATAGAATCATAAAATAAAACTTTCTTTATTCAGTTTTAAATGAAAACTTATCTTTATAAACCAAATTAAAACCTATTTACATGAAAAAGATCTTTTTATTATTTTTTAGTTTAGCATTATTAACCTCTTGTACAAGTGATGACGATGGAGGAAATGCCGGTGACGACCAAATTTTAGGAAAGTGGTTTGTCGCAGAAATTAATAATAGTGCAGCACTTAATTTATCTGTAAGCGAATGCAACAAACAATCGTTTATAAATTTTAAGGAAGACAGCAATGCAGACTCCGAATTTTACACGGAAACTGGAGGAGAATGTACTTTAGAAGATTCAGATTCTTCTGCTTGGAGTAATGAAGGAAATTCTAGATATAAATTTAATATTCCTTTCGAAGGAATCGGTTCTCAAGCTGGAAGAGTTGAATTTAATTCTTCTAACACCAGTTTTACTTTCTACCCAGATCTACTTGCTGGACAAAACACAAATATTGTTTTTGAAAAAAGATAACGCTTAAGAACATAAAATTTAAAAAAAAGGGTAGTATTCACTACCTTTTTTTTTATTTAATTAAATTATTACTTGGGTATCAAAAAAATTATGTTTTCGTCAAGCTGAAATTGATTCAGCTTCTAACCTACCTTATTGACTCCAATCGTTTGAGATTTTATGATATTCTAATTGCTCTCATAACAAGATTACAATCGACAACTATTTAGAAAACCTCTTATAATTTCGTAATTTTGCCTTCGGTAAATCGACAATTATTAGAATTATAAATCTCCATATTTTTTTGGAGTGAAGGAAGTTAAATTATGAAAAAAGTAGTGGTTGGTCTATCTGGAGGAGTAGATTCTAGTGTGACCGCATATTTATTGCAACAACAGGGATATGAAGTTATAGGCTTGTTCATGAAGAATTGGCACGATGATACCGTAACTATTTCTGATGAATGCCCATGGTTGGATGATAGCAATGATGCTATGATGGTTGCTGAAAAATTAGGTATTCCATTCCAAACGGTAGATCTAAGTGAAGAATACAAGGAACGTATTGTAGATTATATGTTTCGTGAATATGAACTAGGTCGTACTCCTAATCCGGATGTACTTTGCAATAGAGAAATAAAATTTGATGTCTTTATGAAGATTGCTCTTTCTTTGGGAGCAGATTATGTTGCCACAGGACATTATTGTAGAAAAGGTATTATAGAAAAAGATGGGAAAACAATCTACCAGCTTTTAGCAGGTAAGGATTATAATAAAGATCAGTCTTATTTCTTATGTCAGCTTACCCAGGAACAGCTTTCTAAAACGCTTTTTCCAATTGGGAAGCTTCTAAAACCAGAGGTACGAAAAATTGCTGCTGAACAAGATCTTATCACTGCCGATAAAAAAGACTCTCAAGGTCTTTGTTTTATAGGAAAGGTTAGATTACCAGAATTTCTTCAGCAAAAACTGAAAGCAAAAGAGGGAGTAATTGTAGAAATAGATGCTCATAGAGAGCAATATCAAGATCTACCCGTTCATTTCAACTCTAAAGCAGAAGAATTAAAACTTCTTTCTAAGAAGTTTCAGTATGAATTAGCTGACGGAAAAGTAGTAGGAAAACATCAGGGAGCTCATTATTTTACTAAAGGCCAACGCAAAGGTCTTGCCGTTGGTGGTACCCCTGAACCTTTATTTGTGATAGATACAGATGTAGATGAAAATATTATTTATACAGGACAAGGAAAAGAACATCCAGGTTTATTCAGAAAAGCGCTTTTTGTTGAAAATGATGAAGTACACTGGGTTCGTAAAGACTTAGCAATTTCACCAGATTCTGAACTTAAAGTACAAGCCCGAATAAGATATAGACAAGAATTACAAGCAGCTACCTTGCATCAAACAGAAAACGGCCTCTATGTCCTATTCGAAAATGCGCAATCGGCAATCACAGAGGGACAATTCGTGGCTTGGTATTTAGAAGATGAATTAATAGGTTCTGGAGTGATTTCTTAAATTAATGTTTATATAGAGTGTTTTTTGGGGAATTTTAAAAAATTGCCACGAACCCATTCCTTATAAACCACTGTCAAAAGCCTTGGAGAATTAAACCCTCAATGAGAGATTATATTCGTGAATTCGCGGCTTTTAAATAAAATATAAATCCGTAAAACACCATAAATTGTTAAAAAACGTCATTCTGAACTTGATTCAGAATCTCTACACTAAAATAAATAGAGTGGATTGAGACCCTGAAATAAATTGAGGGTGACGAGATGTTAAGGTGCATTGCGGGACGAAAAAAGAATATCTATAAATTTCAATAAAATATGCAGAATAGAATTACCGAACTTTTCAATATAAAATATCCATTAATTCAAGCTGGAATGATCTGGGCAAGCGGTTGGAAACTTGCAAGCGCAGTGAGCAATAATGGTGGATTGGGAATTATTGGTGCAGGATCTATGTATCCAGAAATTCTAAGAGTGCATATTCAGAAATGTAAAAAGGCCACAGATAAACCTTTTGCTGTTAATGTCCCTATGCTCTATCCCGATATAGATAAGATCATAGAGATCATAATTGAAGAAGGAGTGCAAATTGTTTTTACTTCTGCGGGCAATCCTAAAACTTGGACAAAACATTTACAGAGTCATGGTATAAAAGTAGTTCATGTAGTTAGTAGTGTGAAATTTGCACTAAAATCTCAAGAAGCTGGAGTAGATGCCGTGGTTGCTGAAGGTTTTGAAGCTGGAGGACATAATGGTCGGGAAGAAACTACTACGTTTACATTGATCCCAATGGTTAAGGAACAGCTTGATATACCTCTTATTGCTGCAGGAGGAATTGCTACAGGAAGAGGAATGCTTGCTGCCATGGTACTTGGTGCAGATGCAGTACAAATTGGCTCTAGATTTGTTGCTAGTAGCGAGGCATCTTCTCATCAAAATTTTAAAAATAAAGTGGTTGAAGCTAAAGAAGGAGATACCCAATTAACTTTGAAAGAATTGGCCCCTGTGCGCATGCTTAAAAATAAGTTCTTTAATCAAATACAAAATTTATATCAGACGGCTCCTACAAAAGAAGAATTAATCAGTTTACTGGGGCGTGCTCGTGCTAAAAAAGGGATGTTTGAAGGGGATATGGAAGATGGTGAACTAGAAATAGGCCAAATCTCAGGACTAATACATGAAATTAAACCAGCTGCAGATATAATTCAGGAAATTATTTCAGAATTTGAAATTGCTAAGCAAGAAGTCGCTAATTTTTAGGAAGTAAAGTCTTTTAACTTATCTAATTCTTCTTTAATAAATTGCTGCCATTTAAGTTCAGCCTCTTTATTCAAGCTGTGATTAGATTCTTTATCGAAAGCATTTTGCATAGCACTTCGCTCTTTATCTAACTTCTCATAGAGTTTATTTAGATAGTTTCGGGAATCTTTATTTATTTTAGAAGCATCCAAACTTGCCAATAGCTTCCTCAATTTCCTGGCATGCAACTCAGAAATATCAAAATGCAATTGTTCATGCTTCAATAAATAATCACTTTTTGAAGCTGGCTGCACCCAACTTTCTTCAGGATAAAAAAGGGTTTCTACTTTATACTCTAACTCCATTTTCTGTGAAGTTCCTTTTAAACCCCATGAATAAGAAAGTCCTGTATTTGAATTGGCATGAAAGAGTGTTTTCTCCAAAGGTGTACCTTGAAAATCTTGCCATTTTAATGGAGTTTCTTCAATCCAAGAAATTTTAGAATCACCAGATTGCGCAAATACAAAACTAGAAATAGTTATAAAAAAAATGAAGAAAAAAGTCTTCATATTTTAATAGCTAAATATGATATTCTTGATAATATCCGGATGAAGACTCTGAATTACGGGGCAGGTTTTAGCTGAATTTTCCAATAAGGTTTTATCTCTATCTGTTAGTTCACCTTTTACAGTTACAAGAGCATCAATCTTAGAAATTCTTCGCGGATTGGCTTCCATGTGCTTTGTAACCTCTGCAAAGGTACCTTTGATATCCAAATTATGTTCATTAGCTTTAATTCCCATAATAGTAAGCATACAAGAAGCCATTGCCGTAGCTACTGTGTCTGTAGGAGAAAATGCTTCTCCCTTACCGTTATTGTCTACTGGAGCATCTGTAATAAATTTATTACCACTCTGGATATGCTCACATTCTGTACGGAGATTTCCTTGATAAATTACTTTTGAAGTCATAGATAATTATTTTGCAACACTTAGGGTAAGATCTTTATTCAATTGCATAATATAGATCGCATCATTATAAAAACCACCATTAGCTTTAGGCTTGTAAAGAAATTTGTTTTCAACGTATTCTGTAATAATGTTTGCATTTACAGATTCTTCTATCGTTCCCATAGCAGCAAGTCTTAACAAAATATCTAAAGTTAAATCATAACCGCGAACCGTATATTTATTAGGAATATAGCCATACTTGGCTTTATAAGCTTCAATAAAGCTATCTGTCACAGACTCGTCGAACTCTTTATATTCAGAAGGAAAATGGAACTTTAATTCTCCTAAATGCTCATTGATAACTGCATCACTTTCAAAAGTGCTGTTTTTGTAGGTGGTAAATAGAGTGATTCTGTTATTTCTAGCCATTCTATTTAATGCTGAAGTTGCGCTACCCAATAAACCAATACTTTCAGATTCCAAGATCACCCAATTCTCACGAGATTTATCAAGAACAGAAGCAATGGTAGATTCGGTTATATTATTAGCTTGTGGATTTATTATTCTTGCTGAAGGCAAGGCGGTTGTTAACTTACTTTTTATTGCTGAAGATGATGCATCTGCAATTATAATAACATTTTTTCCTTGCGAATTTTTCTGAAGATATACAATCATCGCTTCTCTTAACATCTCATCACTTGGACGGGATTGGTATAAGTTTGGAAGCGGTTTTAGCTCTCTATTCGTCATCGGTGAGATTACCGGAACTTTTAAACTCATTAAACTAGATGCCGCTTCTTCTGAAGTTGCTTGCAATAAGGGACCTATAACCGCATCAACATTGCTAAAATCGTTGGATGCTATAGTTTGTGAAACTTTTCCTGAATTATTCTGAGTATCATAAACACGAAGGTTTGTAGAAATACCCAATTCTTTAGCTCGATCTATAGCCATTATAGCGCCGCTATAAAAGTCCAAAGAAATACGCAATACACGATCCTTTTGAATTAACTCTTTGGCATTAGAAATAGAATCCCTATTAATTTTGCTAAGATTATACGGCAGCATCAAAACCAGATTTTTAGTATCGAAATTCTTTAAATTCTTGGAAAGATCCATTTTAGATAATTCCGAAGTTGGCATTGGAGTTTCTCCTAAATCAACTACATCTTCCAATTTATTCCCTTTAGAATCTTTGGTTGGCACTTTCAAAATCATACCCCATTTTAATCCATCTTTTAAAGCAGGATTTAATGCTACTAAAGAATCTTCAGCTATCTGAAATCTTCTAGTTAAACTGTATAATGTCTCTTGTGGCTGCACTTCGTAAAATTCAAAAGCATCATCTGTAATAATAACCGGCTGGTCCAGTACATTGGTTCCAACTTTAAGCATAATTCCCGGCTGTAAAACACCAACAGTCGGATTAAGAGCCTCTAATTCTTTTACCGTCATTCCATACTTGCGGGCAATCCCATATTTTGTCTCTTTAGGAATAATAATATGCTCTCTTGTTCTTCCCTCTTGTGAAGAAGAAGAAGAAGAAGAAGAAGAAGGTTTGGAAATAGTTACATTAGGATTTCGTTCCTCTATAATTACTTTTCCTGGCGCAGGTCTTTCTTTCTTTTCAGCAATAATAACTTTTTCTGGAGCACTTTCATCTATTACAAAAACAGGAATCTGTATGGTTTCCCCATTCTGTAGTTCCTTAGAATAAAGTTGTTTGTTGTACTTTTTAATATCATCTACACTAATCCCATATTGTTTGGATAGACTGTATAATGTTTCCTTTTTCTGAACTTTATGCGAATTTAAGCTAACTACCTTTTTAACAGAAGCCTCACTTTTTTCCAAAGACATTGGAATTACCAACTTAGCATTAACCTGCAAACCTTCCTTAGCTTCAGGATTTAGTTTAAGCAGTGTTTCTTGACTTATATCATATTTATTAGAAATACTATACACTGTTTCTCCAGCGGCAACGGTATGATATTGATATGCCTGTCCAAAGGCACTAGTAGCAAGAACTTGAAAGAACAAGCATATAATAATTACAAACCTCATCTGTTATTTTTTTTACTGATATTAAATTAGCGTCAAACTATTACTCCCACTCTATCGTTGCAGGTGGTTTAGAACTTATATCATATACTACTCTATTAACGCCTTTTACCTTATTTATTATTGTATTGGAGATTTTTTGTAGGAATTCATAGGGTAAATTTACCCAATCTGCTGTCATCCCATCAGTAGATTCTACCGCTCTTAGAGCTACTACTTTTTCATATGTTCTCTCATCACCCATTACTCCAACAGAGTTCACAGGTAATAATATTGCCCCAGCTTGCCAAACCTTATCGTATAACATCCATTCTTTAAGTCCATTTATAAAAATGGCATCAACTTCTTGAAGGATTCTTACTTTTTCTGCAGTAACATCTCCTAAGATTCGTATTGCCAGTCCTGGGCCAGGAAAAGGATGTCTTCCTAACAATTCTTTTGCAATTCCAAGTTCTGCTCCTACTCTTCTTACCTCATCTTTAAAAAGGGCTCGTAAAGGTTCCACAATCTTAAGTTTCATAAAATCTGGCAAACCACCTACATTATGATGCGATTTTATTGTTGCAGATGGTCCTCCTGTAGCAGAAACAGATTCTATTACATCTGGATAAATAGTCCCTTGAGCTAAAAATTTAACATCCTGAATTTGGTGAGCCTCATCATCAAAAACTTCAATAAAAGCATTTCCAATCTTTTTTCTTTTCCCTTCAGGATCACTAATCCCAGCCAATGCATCCAAGAAACGTGCCGAAGCATCTACTCCTTTCACATTCAACCCCATATCTTTATACTGGTCCAGAACACTATCGAACTCATTTTTTCTTAGTAAACCATTATTTACGAATATGCAATACAGGTTTTTACCAATAGCTTTATGTAAAAGTACTGCTGCAACAGTAGAATCTACTCCTCCACTCAGTCCAAGAACAACTTTATCGTTTCCGATTTTTTCTTTTAATTCTGAAACTGTCATGTCTACAAAAGCCTCGGGAGTCCAACTTTGCTCTACTCCAGCAATGTTTACCAGAAAGTTCTCTAAAAGCTGTTTCCCATCTGAAGTATGGTAAACTTCTGGATGAAACTGAATTGCAAAGGTTTCTTCCCCATCAATTCTATATGCTGCATTAAGCACATCTGATGTACTCGCTAAACGAACTGCATTCGTTGGTAATTCTTTTATTGTATCACTATGACTCATCCATACCTGAGAATTCTCGGTGATATTCTCAAACAATGCTTCCGCATCTTTTATTATAGACAAATTTGCTCTTCCATATTCCCTAGTTTCTGAAGGTTCTACCTTCCCACCGTGAAAATGAGCAAGATATTGTGCGCCATAACAAACAGCCAATAATGGCTTTTTCCCTCTAATTTCTGAAAGATCTGGATGTGGCGCATCTTCGGCTCTCACAGAGAAAGGACTTCCAGAAAGGATAGCTGCCTTAAAACCAGAAATGTCTTTTGGAGGGTTGTTGTATGGATGAATTTCGCAGTAGATGTTGAGCTCTCTAACTCGTCTTGCAATTAGTTGCGTATACTGGGAACCAAAGTCTAAAATAAGTACGTTTTGTTGCATGCGCAAAAGTAAGAATTTGAACTAATAATGTCCTAGCAGAATTATTATTTTATATCTTTAAATGCATATAAAATCTCCTTTCATGAAATACTTGGTTGCCATAATTTTCGCTATCGCTATTGTTCTAGCTTCATTCCTACTGGGGAATGCTTATATTAAAAGGGCACAGCCAGTTGGCGTGATCTCTGTTACAGGCTCTGGTAGTGAGAATTTCACCTCAGATCTAATTGTATGGGAAGGACAATTTGTTAGAGTATTCCCTGTATTAAAACAAGCATACGAAGATCTGAACCGAGACAAGGAAACCGTAAAAGATTATCTGGTTGAAAAAGGGATTCCTCCAGAAAATATTGTTTTTAATTCTGTTCAAACCAACGAACAACGGGAAAATCAATATCAAAATGGTAATTATGTTGGAAGCACTTTTAAGGGCTATGAGTTAATTCAATCTATCAAAATAGAGTCTACTAATGTAGAATTAATAGAATCTGTATCTCGAGAGATTACAGAACTATTGAATAAAGGAGTACAGTTCAACTCCACTCCTCCAAGGTATTACTATACCAAAATTGCCGATCTTAAAATTGAAATGATCTCTAAAGCTACTGAAGACGCTAGATTGAGAGCAGAGAAAATCTCAGAGAATAGCGGTGGCAAGCTAGGTAAGCTTAATGATGCCAGCATGGGAGTATTTCAGATTACAGGCCAGAACAGTGGTGAAGATTATAGCTGGAGCGGGGCTTATAACACCCAAGATAAAAAGAAAACCGCATCTATTACCATGCGTTTGGAATATGAAATTGATTAGAGGAATATTAAAAACTCGATATAATAATCAAAATCATTAGAATCCCCCATAACCTGAGCTAAATGAATAATTTATAAAAAACTAATTAATCACATATAAGCACATGTTAAACGATTTATATCAGGATGCATGGAAGGAACTTAACTTTGCCTCATCCAATAAGGAACACCCATTCAATTATTTTACTTTGGCTACAACTGGAAAAAATGAATCCATTAGACAACGCACCGTTATTTTGAGAGGTGTTACAGAAAATAAAAGTTTGCTTTTTTATACTGATCTAAGATCTACGAAGATCAAACAAATCCAGACTAATCCAAAGGTCAGCGGCTTATTTTATAATCCTAAAGCACAGCTTCAATTAATAATTAAAGGAACCATCTTAATACATACTCATAATGAGGAATGGGAAGAACACAAAGAAAAAATAGATGGGAAAGCGGTAAACAATTATAATACTTTATTCCCTCCAGGAAAGCCAATTAAAAATCCATTGAAGGTAGAGAGAACCAAAAAATTAAATTTCGCCCTCTTGGAATTTATACCTGCAAGAATAGAATACTTAAAGATTAAAGAAGATTCTAATCATCTTCGAGCAAGATTTAGACTAGAAGATGGAATCTGGAAGGAAACCTTTTTGGTTCCTTAAATTTAGATGTAATCATTGAACACATAAGAGCTTCCTAGTATCTTGATTAACGACTCAAAAATCATTCTGAGTACAGAAGAATTTAAAACAAAAAAAACTCCTTAGTTTCCTAAGGAGTTTAAAAAAGGGTGGAAGACCGGGTTCGAACCGGCGACCCTCGGTACCACAAACCGATGCTCTAACCAGCTGAGCTACAACCACCATTTATTCGCGGATGCAAATGTATATTTTTTCTGTAATTCCGCAAAGAAAAAAATGAAATTAAATTAGGTCAAAAATGGAATCCACTGCAGGATAACGTTCTACGGTAAATCCTTCTGCATATTCTTTTCCAATAAGTCGTCCTAAGTCTCTAGCACGATAGGTAATACTATCAAAAAAGTTATCGCTGGAGATTGGTGTAGCAGGCTCACTGCTATCTTTATCAAAAAATTGAGTCTTATAAGCCATTACAGATTTCAACTTAATATCCATATATCCAGTAATGTCTACAGCGATGTCTGGAGTTATATTTTTCCATTGAATATAATGATATACATGCTTTGGCCTCCAAGGCTCCTGCACTATTCCATTATCCTTAGTTTCAATTTTTAATAGTCCGCTCAAAAAGCAAGAATCACTCACTAATTTAGAACCCTTCCCATGATCTATATGCCTATCATCTATCGCATTACAAAACACGATTTCTGGCTTATATTTTCTAATTATTCTAATGATGTCTAATTGATGTGCTTCATCATTCAGAAAAAACCCATCTTTAAATCTTAAATTTTCTCTTACGTCCAAACCAAGTATCTCGGCCGCATCAGCAGCTTCCTGATCTCTGGTTTCCGCGGTTCCACGAGTTCCGAGTTCTCCGCGAGTAAGATCTAGAACACCTACTTTTCTACCTTTATCTACTTCCTTAGCGATTGTTCCTGCACAACTCAACTCAATATCATCGGGATGAGCACCAATTGCCAATATATCTAATTTCATATATATAATATTCTCTGTAATATTTAAACTTTCAATTCTTTAACAGCCACCAAAGCCTGTTCTAGATCTGCAATGAGATCTTCTTTTTCTTCGATCCCAACAGAAAAGCGCATCAAATTATCTTTAATTCCCTCTGCCGCTCTTTCTTCTGCACTTAATAATGCGTGAGAAGTCAATGTTGGCAATAGAATAGTAGATTCAACTCCTGCAAGACTCATAGATGGCTTTATCATTTTTAATTGCTTCTGAAATAAAGAAGCATTGATACCATCTTTCAGTTCAAAAGAAAGCATTCCTCCAAATCCACGCATTTGAGATTTCGCAAGTTCATGATCTGGATGAGATCTTAATCCTGGATAATATACTCGTTCTACATCCTCATGTTTTTCAAGATATTTCGCCAACTTTTTAGCATTCTTATTCTGAGCTTTTACCCGTAGGCCCATGGTTTTAATACTTCTCTCCAAAAGCCAAACCGTATAATCGCTCAAATTCCCTCCAAAATTCTTAGCTAACTGAAAAATAGTTTCTATATGCGCTTCAGAAGAAATAACAGTTCCAGCCAATATATCACTATGTCCACCCATATATTTAGTGGCAGAATGTATTACTACATCAATCCCAAAATCTATAGGATTTTGATTTACAGGAGATGCAAATGTATTATCTATCATACTTACAAGTCTGTGCTTTTTAGCAATCTTTGAAATCGCGTTAAGATCTGTAATTGTAAGTAAAGGATTTGATGGCGTCTCTATATAAATCACCTTAGTATTCTCCTTTATCTCTGCTTCAAAACTTTCCGGCTTCAGGTTTTTGGTAAATGAATAGGAAATCCCGAACTTTTTGAACTCTTCCATAATCAGATTCCTGGTTCCTCCGTAAAGCGTGTTTTGCAAAACCACATGATCCCCACTATGTAAAAAAGCCATCATTGCATTGCTTACTGCTGCCATACCGCTTCCAAAGATCAAGGCAGCTTCCCCGTTTTCTAAGGCAGCCATTTTCTCTGCTAAAGCTACCTGATTGGGGGTATTAAAATATCTTGGATATCGCTTCACTTCTACATCTTCAAAAGCATAGGAAGTAGACATATATAATGGAGAAATAGCTCCTTTAAATTGAGTATCATTTAATTCTCCTGCGTGTGTGCAACGAGTGTTAATTCCAAGTTTCTTATCAGTCATATGCTTTGCTGTTTTAGTATTCTAAATTTTGCTCTAAGGTAAAAAGAATTTATCTAAACTCTTTTTAAGAAAGACTAATATCACAATCTTTGAATCTATTTTTCAGAAATAATAACCTGTGTTAATATATAGAGTTAAACTTAGTTTAAAGTGCCTTCAATTCATACTGCCAGCTCCTATAATCCGTACCTTAGTTTCCTTAAATTAATATGAAAAAGAAAATCATGAGCGAAGTTAAAGCATATGCTGCATCATCTAAAACTGCAGAACTAGAACCTTTAAACATAGAAAGAAGAGATATCACTAAAGAAGATGTAGAAATTGATATTTTGTACTGTGGGGTTTGCCATAGTGATATACATACTGTTAAAAATGATTGGAAAAATTCACAATATCCTGTAGTACCAGGTCATGAAATTGTTGGTCGTGTAACTAAAGTTGGTGAGAACGTTAAGAATTTTAAAGAAGGAGATCTTGTTGGAGTTGGGTGTATGGTAGATTCTTGCCAGACTTGTGCTTCTTGTAAGGAAGATTTGGAGCAGTATTGCGAAAATGGCGCAACTTTTACATACAACAGTAAAGACAAGCATTTAGGAGGACATACTTTTGGAGGCTACTCAGAAAAAGTGGTTGTAGATAAAAAATTCGTACTTAACGTTCCAGAAAATTTAGATATTGAAGCAGTAGCTCCATTACTTTGTGCTGGAATAACAACCTTTTCCCCTCTTAATCATTGGAATGTAAAAGCGGGAGATAAAGTTGGAGTAATTGGTCTTGGAGGATTAGGGCATATGGGAATTAAATTTGCACATGCAATGGGTGCTCATGTGGTTATGATCACTACTTCTCCAGGGAAAAGTGAAGATGCTAAAAAATTAGGAGCAGATGAAGTCTTGATCTCCAAAGATGAAGAACAAATGAAGGAACATGCTAATTCTTTTGATTTTCTCTTAAATACAGTTCCTGTAGGTCATGATGTGAATCCATATATCGCATTGTTAAAAAGAGATGCTACAATGGTATTGGTTGGAGCAATTGAGCCGTTGGATCCTATTCATGGAGGTGGATTAATTGCAAGCAGAAAAAGTATTGCCGGCTCTCTTATTGGAGGAATTAAAGAAACTCAAGAAATGCTAGATTTCTGTGGAAAACATAATATAGTTTCGGATGTAGAGATGATTGATATTCAAAACATCAATGATGCATATGAAAGAGTTCAGAAATCTGATGTGAAATACAGATTTGTAATTGATATGAAGTCACTTAAGGAAAGTTAAACGCTTTTCTATAATTATTTAGTGAGGTTGTTTTTAAAATTTATAATTTGGTCTATCTGATAATTTCGGATTGTGCTGAATATAGTTTTAAAAACAGCCTCTTTTATTTTGAACCAAACTACAAAACACAAACATGAGTATATTTTCATCTTTATTAGGAAATGCAGGTAGTATAGAAACATCTGTTCTGGAAAAGAATTATAGGAAATTACTAATTCCTTCAGAAACTATTGAAGCGGGATTTAAATTAATAAGAGACACTTTTATTTTTACAGATAAAAGATTGATCTTAGTAGATGTGCAAGGTCTAACTGGCAGAAAAATGGAATATTTCTCGGTGAGCTATCGAAGCATTTCCAGATTTAGTATTGAAACTGCAGGCAGTTTTGATTTGGATGCTGAATTAAAGATCTGGATCTCTGGAGAACAAAATCCTTCTATTTCAAAGAGGTTTAACAAGAGTGTCGATATTTATGAAGTACAAAAGATCTTGGCGCAACATATCTTATAAAATCTGCTTTCAATTTTTTTAAAGTAAAGGTAAAAACCTAAAGGCTTTTCTATCTTTACACTATGAAATTACTTTTTACGAATATTAAAGAATTGCTTCAGGTTAGAGAAAACTCCGTTTTAAAGCTTTCTGGAAAAGAGATGAACATTCTTCCAACGATCAAGAATGCTTGGTTACTAATAGAAGATGATAAGATCTCCGACTATGGAAAAATGGATGATCTTCCTGAGATTTCCTCAGATAAAATTATAGATCTCAGCGGGAAAATGGTGCTTCCTTCTTGGTGTGATTCTCATACTCATATTGTATACGCAGGGAACAGAGAACAAGAATTTGGACAGCGAATTAGCGGTCTATCTTATGAAGAGATAGCTAATAATGGTGGTGGAATTTTAAATTCTGCTAAAACTTTACAAAACACTTCAGAAGAGGATCTTTATGATCAATCTGCAAAAAGACTGGATGAGGTCATAAAACTAGGAACTGGTGCAGTAGAGATAAAATCTGGCTACGGATTAACAAAGGATGCTGAGCTTAAAATGCTTAGAGTGATTAAAAAATTACAGCAGAATTATAATCTACCTATAAAAGCTACTTTTTTAGGAGCTCATGCTCTACCCTTAGAATATAAAAATAAGAAAAGCGAATATATAGAACACGTAATACAGGAAATTCTTCCTGCAGTTGCTGAAGAGAATCTTGCCGAGTATATCGATGTTTTTTGTGAACAAGGTTATTTTTCGGTAGAAGACACGAATAAATTATTAAAAGCTGCAGCCAAATTTAATTTACGTCCTAAAATTCATGTAAATCAGTTTAACGCAATTGGTGGAGTGCAGGTTGGGGTTAAAAACAATGCGTTAAGTGTAGATCACTTAGAAGAAATGAAAACAGAAGATATAGAAGCACTGAGAAACTCTGATACAATGCCAGTAGCATTACCTGGATGTTCCCTATTTTTAAGCATTCCTTATACTCCAGCCAGAATGATTATAGATGCAGATCTTCCCTTAGCTTTGGCTACAGATTTTAACCCTGGGAGTGCTCCCAGCGGAAATATGAATCTTGTAGTATCACTAGCATGCATAAAAATGAAAATGACCCCAGAAGAAGCAATTAATGCAGCAACTATAAATGGCGCCTATGCGATGGATTTAAGTAAAAAGGTAGGAAGCATTACAAAAGGGAAACTTGCCAATCTTATAATTACAAAATGTATCCCTTCCTACACCTACATTCCGTATGCATTTGGAAGTAATCCTATAGAAGCTATTTATTTAAACGGAAAATTGATTAAATAATGGAAGGAATTAAAATATATAATTTCAAAGACGTTGAGAAGATAATTAAATCCCGCGATGGAGAAACTAAGTTCGGTGAGCGCGTACATTTTATAGAGAATCTCGAGCACCTTTCTTCTTTTGATGCAAAATATGTGCTTTTTGGGATTCCGGAAGATATTGGAGTGCGGGGAAATCTAGGAAAAAGTGGAGCTTCAGGCGCATGGAAATGTTGTTTAAATTCACTCTTGAACATTCAAGCAAATCAATATACCAAACCAGAAAAATTGATTTTACTAGGGGAAGTAGAGTGTGAGGAGGTTATGAAAAAAGCTTCGAACATAGATCCGGCAGATCCAAATTATCATGTAAAACTCGGAGATCTAATAAGCCAATTGGATGAAGTAGTAAGTAGAATTGTAGCTAAGGTCATCTCTGCAGGGAAGATTCCTATAATAATTGGTGGTGGGCATAACAATGCTTATGGAAATATCAAAGGTGCTTCTGAAGCTTTAAAAAAGCCGATGAACATTTTAAATATAGATGCCCATACCGATCTCAGAAAAAGTGATTACAGACATAGCGGCAATGGATTTAGCTATGCCAGACAAGATAAATTTCTAGGGAAATATCGAATTTTTGGTCTACACCAAAACTATACTCCAGAATATATTTTCAATGAAATGAATCAGTCTGCGAATGATGGATATCGACTTTTTGAACATTTAATTTTAATGCCTTCAGAAAAGATCGTAAAATCATTTAGAGAAGAGATGGAATTTGTATCTCATGATGATTTTGGATTAGAACTAGATTGTGATGCCATAAAAGGTTTTCCAAGCAGTGCTCAAACTCCAAGTGGATTTGCGATAAATATGATTAGGAATTTCATTAGAATTGCTTCCGAAGAAGAACACTTAAAATATTTACACATTTGTGAAGCAGCACCTACAAAAGATACAGAAAACAAAGTAGGAAAGGCTTTAAGCTATTTTATAACAGATTTTATTAGATAATGGATATACTAACATACTCCCCAAAATACGCAGAGGACTTCAAAAATTTAAATATCGCATGGCTCGAGAAATACTTTTGGGTAGAGCCACATGATGAAGAGGTATTGGGAGATCCTGAAAAATACATCATAGAACCCGGAGGTAGTATTTTCTTCGTTAAGGAGGATAATAAAATCATTGGTACAGTTGCATTAATGAAAATGGAAGACAATATTTTTGAACTTACCAAGATGGCTATAATTCCTGCAGCCCAAGGAAAAAGAATTGGACAACAATTGATGGAACATACTATTAATTTTGCCAGACAGAAAAATTGGGAAAAACTGATAATCTATTCCAACAGGAAATTAGAAAATGCCGTCTACATCTATAAAAAATATGGTTTTACAGAAATTCCTATTGAAGAAAACAATCCTTATTCCAGAGGAGATATCAAGATGGAGTTGAACCTTTCATAAATATATATTAATTGCGAGAGATTCCCTTCCGGCTTTATTAACTTTAATTACTTATCATAAATTAAGCCCCTTAAGGGGTTTTTTTGATGAGAAAAACATGTACTAATCACTTAAAATTTTTAATATGAAAAAATCATTAATAGCCATATTTTGTATGGGCATCTTGTTAACCTCTTGTAAAAATGAAGAGAAAAATAAAACGATATCCGAAACTGAGCTAAATGCTGAAATAGATAAGGAAATGGAAACTTCCAATGCTACTCTAGAAATTGAATCTATCTCTCATGCAACGGCTATTATTAAGTGGGGAGATGCAGTTATTTACACAGACCCTGTAGGTGGAGCAAAAAGTTTTGAAGGAAAAGCTGCTCCAAGTTTTATTTTGATAACCGATATTCATGGAGATCATATGGATGTTAAAACATTGGAAGCTCTTAATTTGGGTGACACAAAAATTATTGTTCCACAAGCTGTTAAAGATCAATTACCAAAAGAGAGGGACGCTAATTTAGTAGTGATGAATAATGGCGATACTAAGGAAATGATGGGATTTACAATTAGTGCAATCCCAATGTACAATTTACCTGAAGCTAAAGATGCAAAGCATACTAAAGGAAGAGGGAATGGTTATATAGTTGAAAAGGACGGTCAACGATTATATATTTCTGGAGATACTGAAGATATTCCAGAGATGAGAGAATTGAAAAACATAGATGTTGCTTTAGTTTGCATGAATTTGCCTTACACGATGACCGTGGAAGATGCTGCAGATGGAGTATTAGCTTTTGTACCTAAAAAAGTGTATCCATACCATTACAGAGGACAAGATGGACTTTCAGATGTTTCTAAATTTAAGGAATTAGTAAACAAAGGAAATAAGGAAATTGAAGTTATCCAGTTAGATTGGTATCCAGAAATGGAATAACAACCTAAGATTAAAAATAACTGGTCCTTCCTTTGAAATATGAATACAAGGAGTAAATCAGTATTAACCATATTAAAAGGATGAAAAAAGCAACAATATAATTGTTCTTTTTCATCCTTTTTGGATTTTTAAGAGCTGTTGACCTAGCATCAGTAATTACAATTTCCGGAATCAGTTTTATGGATGCCGTTATTAATAGCGGCACTAGAATTAAATCATCTAGAATACCTAAAACGGGAATAAAGTCTGGGATTAGATCTATAGGACTTAATAAATATCCCACTGTAATTCCTATTAATAGTTTAGCAGCCCAAGGAGTTCGAGGATCTAAATATGCAATACTTAACACCTGAATTTCAGATTTTAATTGCTTTACTTTTTCCTTTAATTTTTGAAAGAATCCCAAAATTAATTTTGATTATTAGGTGCTGCTTTAAAATTAAAAAAGGGCAAATCTAAATGAGAAGCCCTTTTTATGAATGATTTATTTAACAGAAGATTATCCATTAAAAAGTGGAAGATCCTGCATCATATCAAGAACCTGTGCTTCAACTTTTATCAATTCTGCATCATCTTCAAAATTCGTGATCACACGATCTATAAGATCTACGATCTTAGTCATATCATCTTCTTTAAGTCCGCGAGTTGTTACTGCAGCAGTTCCAATACGAATACCAGAAGTAACAAAAGGAGATTTATCATCAAAAGGCACCATATTCTTGTTTACAGTTATTTCTGCCATTCCTAAAGCTTCTTCAGCTTGTTTCCCTGTGATGTTTTTATTCCGAAGATCTATTAACATCATGTGATTATCTGTTCCTCCAGAGATCACATTATAGTCTTTAGCCACAAATGCTGCTGCTAATGCTTTTGCGTTTTTCTTAACCTGTACCATATAATGAAGGAAATCATCTGTAAGAGCCTCTCCAAATGCCACTGCTTTGGCTGCGATAATATGCTCTAAAGGTCCTCCCTGGTTTCCTGGAAACACTCCGCTATCCAATAAGGATGACATCTTCTTAAGATTCCCGTTTTTCAATTTCAATCCAAACGGATTATCGAAATCTTTACCCATCATAATAATTCCACCTCTTGGTCCGCGCAAGGTTTTGTGTGTTGTAGAAGTTACCACGTGACAATGAGGTAAAGGATCTCCTAGAAGTCCTTTTGCAATAAGACCTGCAGGATGTGCGATATCTGCAAATAAAATGGCACCAACACTGTCTGCAATTTCTCTAAATCTTTTATAATCTATTTCTCTTGAATATGCAGAAGCTCCTGCAATGATCATTTTAGGTTTTTCTCTTTCTGCGATCTCCGCAACTGCATCATAATCTATCAATCCCGTTTCCTTATCTACCCCGTAAAATACAGGAGTGTAAAGTCTTCCAGAAAAGTTTACAGGAGAACCATGTGTAAGGTGACCCCCATGAGAAAGATCAAAACCAAGAAATTTATCTCCTGGCTGTAAACAAGCATGGAAAACTGCCGTATTTGCCTGAGAACCTGAATGTGGTTGCACATTAGCATATTCGGCATTAAAAAGTTCTTTTAATCGCTCGATAGCTAAAGTTTCAACTTCATCTACGATTTCACAACCTCCGTAATATCTTTTCCCAGGATAACCTTCGGCATATTTATTTGTTAGTACAGATCCTGCTGCCTGAAGCACCTGATCACTCACAAAATTCTCACTAGCAATTAGTTCTAAACCATTCAATTGACGGTTTCTTTCAGCTTCTATCAGATCAAAAATTTGTGTATCTTGTTGCATGTTAATTTTTTACGTTAAATATTCCTCAAAAGTAATAATTCCAATCGGTTAATTGCTGGAAAATAATAACTTTGAAATCAATACATTTAAGAATAAAACAAAATAACATATGCCTATTACAGCAAATGATCCTAAAAGAAAAACCTGGCTGGACATTCCAAGTAACACAGATTTTCCAATTCAAAACATTCCGTTCGGGGTGTTTTTAACAAGAGATGATATTGTTACTATTGGAACCAGAATTGGTGATTACGCCATTGATCTTGGTGCCCTACATCAATTAGGATATTTTGACGAGATTCCACTTACAGATGATATTTTTCTTCAAGATACTTTAAACGATTTTATATCTGATGGTAAAAAGACCTGGCGTTTGGTGAGAAACCGAATTGCAGATATTTTTGACGCCAATAATCCACAACTAAAAGATAATGAAGATCACCGAAATACGGTACTTTTCACACTAGATGAAATTGAAATGCAACTGCCGGTTCAGGTAGGAGATTATACAGATTTCTATTCTAGTAAAGAACATGCTACTAATGTAGGAACGATGTTCCGTGATCCAGAAAATGCGCTTCTACCAAACTGGCTGCACATTCCTGTGGGTTACCATGGAAGAAGTTCTTCTATAATACCAAGTGGAATTCCAATACACAGGCCTCAGGGTCAAACTTTACCAGCAGGTGCTTCAGAACCTGTTTTTGGTCCATCTAAATTGGTGGATTTTGAATTAGAAATGGCTTTTATTACAACAGATGGAAATCCTTTAGGGGAACCAATTCCTATAGATGAAGCTGAAGATTATATTTTTGGAATGGTCTTGTTTAATGATTGGAGCGCCAGAGATATTCAAAAATGGGAATATGTGCCATTAGGTCCATTTTTAGCTAAGAATTTTGCGTCCTCAATTTCACCTTGGATTGTGACTTTAGATGCATTAGAACCTTTTAGAACTAAAAGTCCAGAGCCAGAAAAAGAATTACTTCCATATCTTCAGTATAAGGGAAAGAAAAGTTTCAATATCAATTTAGAGGTTGCACTTCAGCCAGAAGATAAAGAAGAAACAACGATTTCGAAATCCAATTTCAAATATATGTACTGGAATATGAGTCAGCAGTTGGCTCATCATACCGTAAATGGATGTCCTATAAATTCCGGAGACATGATGGGTTCTGGAACTATTTCTGGACCAACACCAGATTCTTATGGATCTATGCTTGAACTTTCATGGAGAGGAGAAAAACCCGTAAAATTGAAAGATGGTAGCGAACGTAAATTTATTCAAGATAATGATACTGTTATTATGCGCGGATACTGTGAAGGAAAAGATAGAAGAATAGGATTTGGAGAAGTGAGCACAAAACTTTTACCTGTCTATGAACCACAAACCAAGAAGAAATAATTTTCTTAATCATATAAAAAAATGGCTATCTAATTAGTGTTAGATAGCCATTTTTCTTTCAATTCAATTAACCTAAATTACTTTTTGGTACTCTGAGAATCTTTCTTTTGCCCTCCTGTTTCTGGGTTATTCTTAGTTCCAGGTTTCTGAGTTGATTTTTGATCTTTCTTTTGATCTTTTTGATTTTCCATGATACTATATATTTAAATGGTTAATAAATAATAATAGTATGAAGATACAGATGTAAACCTTTCTTTTATAAAAGATTATAACAATTTTAACCTCCCCTATTAAAGTATTACAAAAGAAAATTTTAAGAGTTATAAATTAATATTAAAGTGTTTTCAATTTTTCTACATTAATCTCACTGTGCGAAGCAGTATAAATAACTTTCCCATCTTTGATAACTATCAATTGCGGACTTTCATGTGGAACATTAAATCTTGATGCGATCTTATTGGAAATATCTCTATAGCTTAATAGATCCAAGAAGTATAATTTTACAGAGTCTGGATCAAGATTATAATTTTGCTCGAATTGTCTTAATACCATTCTGCTTATTCCACAAGAGGTAGAATGTTTTAAAATAGCAATTGGTTGATTAAAAGAATCTTCAGCTATTACCTCTAATGTTTCAATAGTAATTAACTGAATCCATGGCACAGAATTCTTTTCTGGCTTCTCATTATCATTATCAGACTTGAACATTTTATCAAAAAATCCCATATATTTTTATTTTAGTGTACAAAAATATGATTTCAAGAAATAAATTTATACATCTTGGTATTAAAGTTTACCTAATGAAATCTAAATGCGTAAATTATTGTTTATTAAGAAAGACAAAATGTCTGCACAAACTCAGCAATATATGTCATATTGACAGCGTTAATGTACTGGTATATGCTTTGATATTTCAGTTCTGTATTAAAAAAACAAGCTATGAACTTAAATAACTTTACCATAAAGTCACAAGAGGCCATCCAGCAGGCACAACAACTTGCTCAGGAAATGGGTCATCAACAAATAGAGAATGAACATATTTTCAAAGCCATTACTTTGGTCGATGAAAATGTAACTCCCTTTCTTCTTAAGAAATTAAATATCAATGTTGCACTATTTACCCAGATTTTAGATAAAACTTTAGAAAGTTTCCCAAAGGTAACTGGGGGAGAAACGATGTTCTCAAGAACCGCTTCTACCACTTTAAATGAAGCCAGCAGTATTGCTAACAAAATGAAAGATGAGTATGTTTCTATAGAGCATCTCATTTTGGCTATCTACAAATCTTCTAGTAAAGTGGCACAGATCTTAAAAGATCAAGGAGCTTCAGAAAAAAATCTTAGAGCAGCAATAGAAGAATTGCGTAAAGGAGATCGAGTTACTTCACAAAGCGCAGAAGAAACTTATAATTCTTTAAATAAATACGCAAAAAATCTTAATAAGCTAGCGGAAGAAGGAAAACTGGATCCTGTAATAGGCCGAGATGAAGAGATTAGAAGAGTACTTCAAATATTATCTAGAAGAACTAAAAATAATCCGATGTTGGTTGGAGAACCAGGAGTGGGTAAAACCGCGATTGCTGAAGGATTGGCACACAGAATTATAGACGGTGATATTCCGGAGAATTTAAAGAACAAACAGATTTTCTCTTTAGATATGGGAGCTTTAATTGCAGGAGCAAAATATAAAGGAGAATTTGAAGAACGTTTAAAAGCGGTGATTAAAGAGGTTACCGAAAGCGAAGGAGATATCGTGCTATTTATAGATGAAATTCACACACTGGTTGGCGCTGGTGGCGGACAAGGAGCTATGGATGCAGCAAATATTTTAAAGCCAGCCTTGGCTCGTGGAGAGTTAAGAGCAATTGGAGCTACTACCCTAGATGAGTATCAAAAGTATTTTGAAAAGGATAAAGCTTTAGAAAGGCGTTTCCAGAAAGTGATCGTAGATGAGCCGGATACTGAAAGTGCTATCTCCATTCTAAGAGGGATCAAAGAAAAATATGAAACTCATCACAAAGTTCGCATCAAAGATGAAGCGATTATTGCTGCAGTAGAGCTTTCTCAACGTTATATTACCAATAGATTCTTACCTGATAAGGCGATAGATCTAATGGACGAGGCGGCTTCAAAGATCAGGATGGAGATAAACTCTAAACCTGAGGAGTTGGATGTTCTAGACAGAAAAGTGACTCAATTGGAGATTGAAATAGAAGCGATCAAAAGAGAGAACGATGAATCTAAATTAAGAATACTCACAGCAGATCTTGCTAATCTTAAAGAAGAACGCAACGAATTAAATGCCCGCTGGAAGAATGAAAAAGAGGTTGTAGATAATATTCAATTGGCTAAATCTGACATCGAGCATTTCAAATTAGAGGCCGAAAGAGCTGAACGTGATGGAGACTACGGTAAAGTAGCAGAAATAAGATATGGCAAAATTAAGGAAGCTCAAGAGAAATTAGAGCAACTTCAAAAACAAGTAGAAGACAATCAGGATAGCAAAACTCTTATTAAAGAAGAAGTTACTTATGAAGATATTGCTGAAGTAGTTGCAAAATGGACTGGAGTTCCAGTTACCAAAATGCTGCAAAGTGATCGCGAAAAATTGCTGAAGCTGGAGGATGAATTACATAAGCGGGTTGTTGGACAAGAAGAAGCAATACAAGCCGTGAGTGATGCTGTAAGAAGAAGTCGTGCCGGATTACAGGATCAAAAAAAGCCCATTGGAACCTTTTTGTTTTTGGGAACTACTGGAGTTGGTAAAACGGAATTAGCGAAAGCTTTGGCTGAATATCTTTTTGATGATGAGTCTGCAATGACCAGAATAGATATGAGTGAATATCAGGAGCGTCATTCTGTAAGCCGTTTAGTTGGAGCACCTCCGGGATATGTAGGCTATGAGGAAGGAGGACAACTTACGGAAGCCGTTCGAAGAAAACCATATTCTGTAATTCTTCTAGATGAAATAGAAAAAGCGCACCCAGACACTTTCAATATTCTGCTTCAGGTTTTAGATGAAGGAAGACTTACAGATAATAAAGGGCGTTTAGCCGACTTTAAGAATACAATTATAATTATGACCTCCAACATGGGTTCCAGTATTATTCAGGAGAAATTTGATACTGTTAAAGATCTGGATACCGCGATGGAAAGTGCCAAAGTAGAAGTTCTAGGTTTACTTAAACAGACCGTAAGGCCAGAATTCATCAATAGAATAGATGATATCATTCTTTTTACACCACTTAATAAAAAGGATATTTTAAAGATCGTAGGGCTTCAATTAAAAGGATTGAAAAAAATGCTATCAAAACAAGGAATCATTTTAGATGCCACCAATGAGGCATTAGAATTTCTTTCCAGACAAGGCTTCGATCCTCAGTATGGAGCGCGACCTGTAAAAAGAGTACTTCAAAGAGAGGTTCTAAATAAATTATCTAAGGAAATACTTTCGGGAAGAATTAAAACGGAAAGTATAATTTTACTAGATGAGTTTGATGACACCCTAGTGTTCAGGAATCAGGAAGAACTCGCTAATAGTGAAGTATAAAAAAAAGGCTGCTTAATAAAATATGCAGCCTTTTCCAATAAATGGAGATCTATCATCTACCACTTATCTATTTCATCACGTAATTCCTCTTTGGTTTTACCTGTTTTTTCTTGCAAACGTCCCATCATTTCGTCGAATTTACCTTCTGTATAGGTAGTATCGTCATCTGTTAGTTTACCATATTTTTGTTTGAATTCACCTTTAACTTGTTTCCATTTTCCTTCAATCTGGTCATTATTCATAATATTGATTTTTATGGTTAATAATATTTAAATATACCTTTTAGTTATTCCGAATTCTGTCAAGAAACTCCTATTATTATCTTAAGGATTTGTTATTTTTACTTTTTACACAAGTAAATGAAGAAAACACTATTACTATGCATTTGTCTCTTATCTCTAATTGGGTGCGGAACTTCAAAAAAAATTATCACAGAGAACATCGAGCTTCGATTCTTAGACGACTATATTATAAATAAAGATCTAATCGTTGATGGGACTAAAGTTGGTGGCCTCTCTGGTCTAGATTTTTATAATGACAATTATTATCTGGTTTGTGATCACCCTGGAAATCCGAGAATTTATAAAGCAGAAATTATACTGAAACAAAAACTCATTGACACCATACTTATTTCTGAAGTAATAAAATTGAATAGAGCTTCAGGATTTTTAAAAGAGAATACTTTAGATTTAGAAGCTATTAGGATGGACAATGTCTCAGGTAATATTGTTTTAACCAGTGAAGGTGCTATTGCTCAAAATCAAAAACCTTCAATTTTCTATGCAAACTCAGAGGGAGAGTTTCTAAAAAACTTTGAGCTGCCAGGTTATTTCACTTCAACAGGAAAACAACAACCAAGAAATAATGGTGTATTTGAAGGCCTGACTAAAGACCTTAAAAATGAAGGTTTTTGGGTTGGCATGGAACTTCCGCTTACGAAAGATGGTTCAAAACCAAAGTTATTTCCAACCAGATCACCAATAAGAATTACACATTACAGCAAAGAATCTGGTAAAGCTGATGATCAATTCGTAATTTCTCTAGAGAATATTTCTAAGATCCCATGGATGTATTTCGCCGTAAATGGACTTACAGAATTAATACAATATGCGCCGCATCAATTTCTAGTATTAGAAAGGGCTTTTTCTGCTGGGCATGGTAGCTATGGAAATACAGTTCGGATATTTAACGTAAATTCTGAAAATGCCACAAATTCCTTGAATTATAAAAGCCTTAGAAAAGAAAAATATATCAAAGCTACTAAGGAGTTGGTATTCGATTTTAAATCTGTTAAAAAGAAATTAACTGATGGAATTATAGATAATATTGAAGGAATGACCTTTGGACCCGACCTTCCAAATGGTAACAAAAGCTTAATTCTAATTTCAGACAATAATTTTAATACATTGGGAAAACAACTGAATCAAGTAATCTTAATGGAAGTCATATTTAAATAGCATCTTATGAAAAATCTTTTTCTTATACTTCTTACACTTTTAGCAAGTTGCAATTTTCAGAAGTCAGAATCCTCAGATAAACATCTCTTAAAACAAGTGGAAGAATCCAAATTGCATATAAATAATACAACATACTACCTTATAAGACATGCAGAGAAAGATCGAAGTGATGCTTCAGAGAAGGATCCAAAGCTAACAGAAACAGGTATTAAAAGAGCTGAAAAATGGGCAGAGGTTTTAAAAGAAGTGCCTTTTGATATGGTTTATAGCACTAATTATAACAGAACCAAGTCAACTGCACAGCCTATTGCAGAGTCACATAAATTGGAAATAGAAATTTATGATCCCAACAACCTATACGATCAAGAGTTTCAGAAAACAACCAAAGGAAAAACTGTTTTAATTGTTGGACATAGCAATACCACCCCGGCATTTGTAAATGCAATAATGAGAGATGAAAAATATAAAGACTTACCCGATGATGAAAATTCTGGACTGTTTATAGTGACGGTTTCTCCAAACCAAACAATTTCCACACAATTGCTTTTTATAAATTAATTTCACTTTACTCAATAGGATCTATAGGTAGCTGAGTTCTCATCATACAATTATAGTATCTTTGTAGCCTAAATTGAATTTATGCTTTTCGAAGACTTACCCTTATCCCAAACTATTCAGCAGGGAATATCTGAAATTGGACACACTGCTCCTACTCCAATTCAAGAAAAAGTTATTCCTGAAATTTTAAGAAGGAATGATGTAATTGCTTGTGCACAAACCGGAACAGGAAAGACTGGTGCATTTGCGATCCCATTATTACAACTCTTAAATAAGCGGGTAGAAGAAGGTAAAACTAAAGGCACACTCTCTGTATTAGTTATTAGTCCTACACGAGAATTAGCGGTTCAAATTGCAGAAAACATCAAGGAGTATTCAAAGTTCACCAATATAAAATCTGGAGTTGTTTTTGGAGGAGCTTCTATGCAACCTCAAATAAACTTATTAAAAGATGGTTTGCATATTTTAGTTGCAACACCTGGAAGACTTTTAGATCTCAGAAAACAAGGCTATATAAATCTTGAAGAAGTAGAAGTTTTGGTTTTAGATGAAGCCGACCTTATGCTGGATATGGGTTTTATAGATGAAGTACAGAAAATCATTAGACTAGCTCCTAATTTGGTGCAAAGACTAATGTTTTCCGCAACTATTCCACCAAAAGTTCAGGATCTCGCAAAATCTTTATTGCAAAACCCAGAAAAAATTGAATTAACAACCAATTCTTCTGCAGCACCGACAATTGAGCAGATATTGTACCTGGTTCCTAAGCAAGATAAGGTAGAATTACTACTATATGTAATGCGAAATGTGGTTAAAAATAAATCTGTTCTAATATTTAGAAGAACCAAATTTGGCGTAGAAAAAGCCTTGCAATCTCTAGTGAAAAATGGATTTAAAGCAGATGAACTTCATGGAGATAAAAGTCAGACAGACCGTACTTCTGCTTTGGAGAGATTTAAAAGCAAAGAAGTAAATATTTTAGTGGCGACAGATCTAGCTGCTCGTGGTTTGGATATAGATTCCTTAGATTTTGTGCTAAATTTTGATATTCCAAGTATGCCAGAAACTTATGTCCATAGAATTGGTCGTACAGGGAGAGCAGGCAGTGTGGGAGCTTCTATTTCCTTCTGTAGTGCAGATGAAAAGAAATATATCCAATTTATTGAAACCTTGATCGGGAATAAAATTCCTGTCGAAACTGAAAACCCTTATCCTTTAGAAAAAAATGCAGAACCAGTAGTTCATAAAAAACAAGGTAGCAAGCATAAAAAAGGACGAAAAGGGAGTGGCTCTAAAGCAAATAAGAAAAGGTGGTATAATTAGAATTAGCTCTTGATTTTAATGTCAATTGACCACAAGGAGCAATCTTAATTGCTTATTATTCTGTTATCTGAGACATTAACAAAATGAGCTTTTCGAAGTTTGACAGTGGTGAGAGGTGAGAGTCTTCGACATGCTACCATTGACGCGTTTTCTAAGTTGCTTTATTTCAACTAATTATAATATCTAATTCCTTTTCCATTTTTTAATACGCTTTTTTGTTCTCATTTCGGTAATTCCACGAATTTGTTAAACAATCCCTTTGGTCTATAAAGCTTCGATTAATTTTAATGATTGTTCATTTTTTTGTTTGTCCAAAAAAACGGAACCAAAAAAAAGTCACTTTTTTGTAGGTGTTTCTAATTATGCTACCGCATAATTAGAACCGTACTTCCCCAGCTAAATTTTCTCCAAGCCCGCCTGAACGGAACGGGCAGGGCTTCGAAAATTTTACGCTGAGGAACCACTACACTGCAAAAAAGAATTTCTTAAAAACGATAGATCTGTTAAGAACCATCATACGTCAATTTCCTGCGATAGATAATTTTTTTTTCACAGGTTTCAGACTGACATACAAGATCCATGTATTCAGAAAAATAAATTAGATTTCTCAGTCGTCCAAAAACTCCTTCGAAATGACAAGAGAAAACTATGTTCCATGTTCCAAATTTGAGGTTTGAGGTTTATTTTATGATGTATTGAATATTTTCAGGATAAATTGTATATTAAATCTTCTAAAATCTTAGCTATGAAAAGAATTTTAATCCTCGCATTGAGTTTGGTTTTTATAACTGCATGCTCAAATAGTGATGACAATCCAAAAATTGATGCTCAATTAAATGGAACGTGGATGCTAACCAATATCAGTTGCTTTTGCGGTTTTGATCCTAACACGAGTTTCAATGACTTCACTCTCAATTTTAAAAATTCAGAAAACAGCGTGAATGTACAGAATCCAAGAGAAGATTACTTTTATATCGCAACTTCAGGAACTTACGATTATACACTGTCTGATGACTCAATCAAAATAAATGGTTCAGATGATTTTAAATATTCTATTGATGGAGATAAACTCACAATGACAAGAATAGATGACCCACAAATTGCTGATGACGAATTGGTTCTTTCTTATAAGAAGGTTCAATAATATTTATTTTATCATAAATAAAAAACTCCGAAGAAAATTCTTCGGAGTTTTTTATGCTTAAAATTATCTGCAAATTGATAAAATCGTCATCCTGAATTCATTTCAGGATCTCTAAAACCTTATATAGATTATAATTAACAAGAAGCTGAAACAAGTTCAGCTTGACGAGAATATAAAATTTATCGAGTCAACTTTTTATATTTAATACGCTTCGGCATTAGATCTCCACCTAATCGTTTCTTCTTGTTTTCCTCATAATCAGAGAAACCACCTTCAAAGAAATAGACTTGTGAATCACCTTCAAAAGCTAGGATGTGTGTACAAATTCTATCCAGAAACCATCTATCGTGAGAAATTACTACCGCACAACCTGCAAAGTTATCTAAACCTTCTTCCAGCGCACGCAGTGTATTTACATCCAAGTCGTTCGTTGGCTCATCCAATAACAACACGTTACCTTCCTCCTTAAGCGTCATTGCAAGGTGCAAACGGTTACGTTCTCCACCAGAAAGCATGCTTACTTTTTTATTCTGTTCTCCTCCACCAAAATTAAATCGACTTAAATATGCTCTGGAATTCACTTGTTTTCCTCCCATATTAATAAGCTCCTGTCCATCACTGAAATTTTGCCAGATAGTTTTTTCTGGATCCATATTGGAATGACTCTGATCTACATAAGCGATCTTTGCCGTATCCCCAACTTCGAAACTTCCTTGATCTGGAGTAATCTCTCCCATGATCATTTTAAAAATTGTAGTTTTACCAGCCCCGTTAGGTCCAATAACTCCAACAATTCCTGCTTGAGGTAGGGTGAAATTCAAATCTTCATAAAGCAATTTATCATCAAAAGCTTTACTTACTCCTTTTGCATCAATAACATTGGTTCCCAATCGAGGACCATTAGGAATATAGATTTCCAATTGCTCATCCATCTTCTTCTGATCCTGACTCAACAATTTATCGTAATTGTTCAATCTGGCTTTTTGCTTAGTCTGTCTACCTTTTGGGGACATACGAGACCATTCTAATTCTCGTTCTAAAGTTTTTTGACGTTTACTTGCTGTTTTTTGCTCTTGTGCTAAACGCTTTGATTTCTGGTCTAACCAAGAAGAGTAGTTCCCTTTCCAAGGAATTCCCTCCCCACGGTCTAGTTCTAATATCCAACCAGCTACATTGTCAAGGAAATATCTATCGTGAGTAACGGCGATCACCGTTCCTTTGTATTGAGATAAATGATGTTCTAACCAATGTACAGATTCAGCATCCAAATGGTTGGTTGGCTCATCTAATAACAATACATCTGGCTCTTGTAATAATAATCTACATAAAGCAACTCTTCTTCGCTCCCCTCCAGATAATACTCCAATTTTCTTATCTGAGTCTGGAGTACGAAGTGCATCCATCGCAATTTCCAGTTTAGTATCTAATTCCCAAGCATTAGATGCATCAATCTCATCTTGTAAGGCTGCCTGCTTATCCATGAGTTTCTGCATTTTATCTGCATCCTCATAAACTTCAGGAAGACCAAACATATCGTTGATCTTATTGTACTCATCTAAAATTGCTACAGTTCCAGCAACTCCTTCTTTTACAACTTCCAATACCGTTTTTTCATTATCTAACTGCGGTTCTTGCTCCAGCATACCCACAGTATAACCAGGTGAGAATACAACATCTCCCTGATAATTCTTCTCCATTCCTGCAATGATCTTCAGTAATGTAGATTTCCCAGAACCATTAAGTCCTAAGATCCCAATCTTTGCTCCGTAGAAAAAACTTAAGTAAATATTTTTAAGTACTGGTGTATTCGCTCCTGGAAAGGTTTTGGTTAACCCAGACATGGAGAAAATCACCTTATTATCATCTGCCATTTTATTTGATTTTATAGTTACGATCTAAAAATTTTAGCATTTAAACCGCCTCAATTAAAGTTGATTTGAACACTTTAAATATTTAGATTTTTAAAGTACAAATATCCTAAAATTTAATCTCTTCCCCGCATAGCAAACCTAAATTATGCAGGATACAAACCTAAACTTCTCAAAACGATCAATAATTGTCCTGTATGATATGCGTTATGCTCTATTACCAACAAAACTTCTCTTAGTAAAGTGTTTTTAGTTTCTGTATTTACAGGCTTCAAAAGATCGTTATTTGGATCCTCCAAAAAATTTATCAATTCTTCCTGTTCTTCAAAAAAGTGAGTCTTCAATAATTCCCAATCTACACAAGAATCTATATCGTTATTCTCAGGCCAATAATCCTCTGGCCAGCGATGAGTTGTATAATTTTCATCTTTAATATAGTCTAAGATGTCCTTCTGGGCGAAACGCATATGATAGAAGATCTCAAAGAACGAATAAGGTAAATCCAGAGATCTCTTAAAAAGTGCTTCGGAAGAAATAAATTTTAACAATTCTTCCACCGGCATAAATGCAGCACCTCCCTTTAAATGTTTAATTAATTGATCTCTAAATTCTTGCATGTATTATCATTTTAAATTAATGCTTTAAAATCATCCATATTATTGAAGATAACATAATCATTCAGGATATTTTAAAATCTTTTCAGCCTTAAAAATTAGCTTGATTTTGTATTTTAGCCAAGATACTGAGGACGAAATGAATTTCAGAATTTATTCTAATCTATCAGTATTAATTAAAGTACAAATATTCGGATAATATAATACTACAATTCCTATGGATCTTAACTTCAATAAAAATGAAGATCATAATAAATTATTACTTTCTACATTAAGACAGAAGCTCGCTCAGGTTAAACTTGGAGGAGGAGAAAAACGAATCGAAAAACATCATGCAAAAGGCAAAATGACTGCCAGAGAGCGTATTAATTATCTTTTAGATGATTCTGATGCCGCAATAGAACTTGGTGCTTTTGTTGGAGACGAAATGTATGAAGAACATGGCGGATGCCCAAGTGGTGGTGTAGTAATTAAAATAGGACATGTTTCTGGAAAGCAGTGTATTGTTGTTGCAAATGATGCTACAGTGAAAGCTGGCGCCTGGTTTCCTATCACTGCGAAAAAGAACTTGAGAGCTCAAGAAATCTCTATTGAAAACAGATTACCAATCATTTACCTAGTGGATAGCGCAGGGGTTTATTTACCAATGCAAGATGAAATTTTTCCAGACAAAGAACACTTTGGTAGAATCTTCAGAAATAATGCGGTGATGAGTAGTATGGGGATTACCCAGATCTCGGCCGTAATGGGAAGTTGTGTTGCGGGTGGAGCTTATTTACCAATTATGAGTGATGAGGCTATTATTGTAGAAAAAACTGGAAGTATTTTCTTGGCCGGAAGCTATTTAGTAAAAGCTGCTATTGGAGAATCTATAGATAATGAGACCTTAGGTGGAGCTACTACCCATTCTGAAATTAGTGGTGTTACAGATTATAAAGCGAAAGACGATAAAGATGCCCTAAATAAGATCAAATCTATAATGGATAAGATCGGCGATTACAATAAAGCCGGATTTAGCAGAAAAGGTTCTATTAAACCTAAATTAGACCCCAATGAAATTTTTGGGATTTTACCAAGAAAACGTAACGATCAGTATGACATGCGGGAAATCATCTCCAGATTGGTAGATGATTCTGAATTTGAAGAATATAAAAAAGAATACGGACAAACAATTATAACCGGTTATGCGAGAATTGATGGCTGGGCAGTTGGAATTGTTGCCAATCAGCGTAAAATTGTAAAGACCAAAACTGGTGAGATGCAATTTGGTGGTGTGATCTATTCTGATTCTGCCGATAAAGCAACTCGTTTTATTGCAAACTGCAATCAGAAAAAGATTCCTTTAGTTTTCCTTCAAGATGTTACTGGGTTTATGGTAGGTAGTAAGAGTGAACATGGCGGAATTATTAAAGATGGCGCAAAAATGGTAAGTGCAGTGAGCAATTCTGTTGTTCCAAAATTCACTATTATTATTGGTAACTCTTATGGTGCTGGAAATTATGCAATGTGTGGAAAAGCCTACGATCCTAGATTTATAGTGGCATGGCCAAGTGCAGAACTTGCAGTAATGGGAGGAACTCAAGCGGCTAAAGTATTGGCACAAATTGAAACTGCTTCCATGGCTAAAAAAGGAGAAAAAGTAGATGCAGATAAAGAAAAAGAAGTCTTCGATAAAATAAAAGCGCGTTACGATAAACAAACTTCACCTTATTATGCCGCTGCCAGATTATGGACAGATGCTATAATAAATCCTTTAGACACCAGAAAATGGATCTCTACAGGTATTGAGGCAGCAAATCACTCGCCTATCACTAAAGATTTTAATTTAGGAGTAATCCAGACTTAATTTTTATGAAAAATATCTTTTTAATGATTATTGCTGTTATTACGATAACTTCAGCAAACGGTCAGGTACTTAGTAATAAGCAAAAAAAATATACTGAAGCTGATTCTCTTCGAGGAAGTCTAAGACCAGAACGTGCATATGATGTGTTGAAATACCATTTACAGGTTCAAATTGATCCAGAAGAACGATATATCTTCGGTTTTAACACGATCACATTTAAGGCTGAAACAGAGTTGCCTACTTTGCAAATAGATCTGTTTGAAAATATGAAGATAGATTCAATAATGCATGGGACCGAAAAATTGGGATATAAGAGAAATTTCAATGCTGTGTTTGTGGAATTTGAAGAATCTATAACTGCTGAAACAACAGACTCCATTCAAGTATTTTATTCTGGGAATCCGATCGTTGCAAAAAACGCTCCTTGGGATGGTGGATTTGTTTTCAAAAAAGATGAAGAAGGAAATCCGTGGATCGCAGTTACGGTTCAAGGAACTGGTGCCAGTCTATGGTACCCAAATAAAGATCATCAAAGCGACGAGCCGGAAGAGGCCTTAATAGAAATTGCCGTCCCAAATGGACTTACAAACGTCTCGAATGGGAGATTGCTAGGTAAAACTGATTTGCATAATGGGTATACACGATGGAGCTATAAAGTGAGTAATCCAATAAATAATTATGATATCGTTTTCAACATTGCAAATTATGTTCATTTTAAAGACACTTATAAAGATCTGGACTTAGACTATTATGTGTTGCCTTACAACCTGGAAAAAGCTAAGAATCAATTCGCAGAGGTAATACCGATGATGGAATGCTTCTATGAAAAATTTGGAGAATACCCTTTCAAGGAAGATGGCTATAAACTAGTAGAAACCCCTTATTTAGGTATGGAACACCAGAGTGCGGTAGCTTATGGGAACTATTATAAAATGGGATATTTAGGCCGTGATCTTTCTGGAACTGGGATCGGATTAAAATGGGATTTTATAATCATCCATGAATCTGGCCACGAATGGTTTGGAAATAGTATTACCGCAAAGGATATCGCAGATATGTGGATACATGAAGGTTTTACCACATATTCTGAAGCTGTATACATAGAATGTAGATGGGGAGAAGAAGATGCTTTAGAATATTTGAAAGGTCTAAGAAAGAACATCGGCAATCAAGCTTCAATAATTGGTGATTATGGAGTTAATAGTGAAGGCTCGAGTGATATGTACCCTAAAGGCGCTAATCTGCTAAACACCTTAAGAAGTATTTATAATGATGACGAGCTTTGGTGGAAAACTCTAAAAAATTATACACTTACTTTCAGGCATAAAATAATTGATACCAAAATGGTGGAGGATTTCTTTAATGCTCCGGTAGAAACAGACCTTCAGCCTATTTTCGATCAATATCTTAGATATTCTGCCATCCCTGTATTGGAATTTAAGGAGACAGGAAAAAGAATTAGTTATCGTTGGAAAACAGACGTAGCAGATTTCAATATGCCAGTAGATGTTTTTATAAATAAAAAAGAAATTCGACTCACGCCATCAAATACATGGAAGGAACTTTCAAAGAAAGTTGAAGATCTAGATGATATTAAAGTCAATGATAAAGAGTTCTATATACAAACCGAATTTTTAAAATAACTGTGTCAATAATAATCCAAAGCCTCTAAGTTTTTAATCCAACTTGGAGGCTTTTTTATTTAATATCCTGAATCGTAATAGCTTATTAATTATCTAATGGTCAATCACTGAATCAACTAGATAATCGTAAAGCAGGTTATTAATTGGTAGGAATAAGCAATAATTCTGTTTGCCTTTCATTTACGTACTCAAAAGAACTTTCTCCCCAAAACCCTGCTTCTTCAAGCATTATTCGAACATCCTTATCCCACTCCGGGATTGCAACTGTAGTATTTAATTCTATAGCATAGGTCGTATTCGCAAATAATTTATAATCACCAGTTCCGGGAACGCCATCCTGAGAATCCCACATTCCAATCGTTGGACCGGCTGAATGGCCATAAAGTCCCAGAGGATGTGTATATATGGAAGGTTCCAAACCCGCTGCCTTAGCTTCTAAAAGGGATTTCGTAAGAATTTCGTTACCGGATCTCCCAGATTTAAAATTCGAAGTTAGTATATCTTGAAGCTGATTTCCCTTTTTAAGTGCATCCTGTAAAAATTCAGGAGCCTCTGTTTCCCCATCTTTCAAGACATAAGCATGTTGTTGGCAATCTGTATTCAGTCTTAAGTAACTTATCCCAAAATCGCAATGCAAAAGATCTCCTGGTAGAATCACTGTTTCCCCGTATCCATTAGAAAAAGCATCTATATGATTTTTTAATTTTTCTTCTTTTCTCTGAATGTCAACCGTTGGATGAAACCATGTTTCCATTCCAAGATCTGTTACTTTTTGTCTCAACCACCAGACTATTTCTTCAGAAGTTGTTTTTCCCGGAACAATCACTTTCTCGCTAAAAGCTTCAGCAATTATATCATGAGTCATTTTTACTAAGGTCTTATAAAATTCCATTTCCTTGTCTGTTCTGGTCTCTATCCAACTAACAGCAAGTTCTTCGGCAGAAACTACTTTACTTTTATATTCATTTGGCAAATGGGTGAGTAATTCTTCGTAATCGGTTTTCACCAATCCATCTGCTAAGGCGAAATTTTCAGAATAATTCAAACCAATTTTATCAGGATTTCTTTCAGAAATAATAGCCATTAAGGCTTTCCATTGGTTAGGTTCGCTTTCCTTATCCCAAGCAGAGGTAATACTTTCTCCAATATTATATCTCGCAACAGCAAGTCTTTCTACCTTTTTAGAATTTTTCGGCTTATAAAAAACTAGGATTGTTCTTCTCCTTGCGTTAAGCCAGGTAGCGGGAAGCATTGTTTTTAAAACGGGATCTTCATTATATTCTCTGGAAATAATAACCCACATATCAATTCCAGACCTATCCATTAATTGTGGCAAGGTATTTACAAACTTATCTTCCAACAATTCGTCTATTACTTTTGATCTATCTTTTTCTGAAAGGATTTGTGCGTTCAGAGAAAAACTGAAGCATAGCAATAGGAATAAAATCTTATACATATACCAAGCGTTTTTAAGCTAAGAAAGAAATTACTTAATTCTGCTTCTAAGTGTGTTTTTTCTATGGATCTTTCCATTAGGTGTTTCTTCGAACTTCGCTATTAGATAAATTTTCTTAGGAACCTCAAATTTACCTAGTTTTTTTACTGATTGAACCTTCTCTTGAAGCTTAACTAACAATTCTTCAGAAAAATCTGCTTCAATAAACAAAACCAATTTTTCTCCTAGGGCATCATCTGGCATTCCAATAAGAAAAAAGCGACCATCTATAACTCCACTTAATTTACTTTCAATATCTTCAGGATTCAGTTTTATACCACCTGAATTTACTACATTATCATATCTACCTTTCCAGAGAAACTTTTTATAAGTAAGAATTTCTACTATGTCATTCGTTACTATTTCCTCATCAGAGATATTAGGAGCATTTATTATTAAGCAGCCACGATTATCTTTAGAAATGAGCACATTGGGCATCACTTTAAATGGAACTGGCTTTTTCTTATTCTTTTTAGTATTTAACTTTTTTGCAGCCATATGAGAAACGGTCTCTGTCATTCCAAAAGTTTCGTATACTTTTGTATTTAAGCCCTGAACTATTTCTTGTAATTTAGGTGAAACTGCCCCACCACCCACAATCAATTTTTTAATTAGATGCAATCTACTAATAGAGTTGTCTAATTGAAATGGAGTCATTGCACAAAAATCGTAGGTCTTATATAAATTATCCAAGGGATTTGATGTAGGTGGTACTAAGTCTATTTCCCAACCTAAGACCATTGCTCGCACCAACATCATTTTACCTGCTATAAATTTTGCGGGTAAACACATTAAAGCTGTAGAACCTGCTGGTAATTCAAAAAACTTTCCTGTAGCTAAGGCAGAATTGATCATATGCTCTTTTCTAACCTTAATTTTTTTCGCTTTTCCCGTAGAGCCCGATGTATAAACTTCAATAAACTCAGATGGTTTAATCCATTCTAGAATAAAATCCCCAACCTCACCTTCATGCGGCTCACCTACTTTAATAAAGTTATAAGCCACTTTAGCTAAATTTTCATTAGAAAAATGCAACTTATTGATTTTGAATCTATTATGAGTTTCAGGGATACAGAATTTTTCAACCATTACACTTATTTTTTAACAAAAAAATTAGTATTAACCTTTAAATTTAACAAAATTATTTATGAATTTTCTATATTTTGAACATTGTTATCAACAACGGGAGCTTCTACTTTTCCAAAAAGCTTCTCTTTCCAGTCACTCCATCCGTATCTTTTGGCCATAATAAATAAAAATAAAGGATATACTACAAAAATGGGAATTAGCACATCCACTCCCGATGTTGGATCTGATATATCTTTCAATAAGGAATTCGTTTGGAACGCTGTCCAATCTGCAGTTACCAACACAGCTGTTAATAAATTATTACCAGCGTGAAAACCTAAGGCCAGCTCCATACCCTCATCCATAAGCGTCATGATTCCTAATAGAAAACCAGTTCCTATATAATAGATCATTATGATATTTCCCATTTTAGTTACTTCTGGATTAAAGAAATGTAAGCCACCAAATACAACCGAGGTCAATATTAAAGGCACCCATTTATTTTTAACCAATACTCCTATTCCCTGCATTAGATACCCTCGGAATAAATATTCCTCAAAACTGGTTTGTAGTGGGATCATTATCAAAGCGATTATAAGCATTATGAAAAAGGGCTCTGGCTTAAAGTTAACCAAGTAATCTTGGGGATTGGAATAATAGTCGAAAGCAGTAACAGAAAGGGAAAAGATTGCAACTAATCCGAATCCGAAGAAAAATCTACCCCAATCCATTTTTTTTCTAGACGTAGTGACTGCTAATATAGGTTGATAATGAATAAATTTAACTACAAAAAATATTGCGAATAGCCCCACTGCATATGTTAGCAACAATAAGAACAAGTTTAAGTTAGAATCTAAAACTTTTAACATTTCTCCCTGTTCCATCCCGAGTACATCCATACCGCCTTCCATAATCATGGCTACTACCAAAGGAATTTGCCCTAATATTACTGCGAAAATTATAATAGAGACCCCTAGTAAATATCTCCAAAAATTATGATGGTAATTAAATGCTTGTTTTATAAACATGTATATATTATAGATTAAAACCCCAATTCGTTTCAGGATTGTACGTTATAGTTCCATTTTTCACCTCTAATGGAGATTCAAAATTATTTGTATAAAGACCTCCGGTTCCAAGACCTTGAGGTAATTGAGAGTTTTTAGTGTAAGTCCACTGACTAATAGCATTTAATCCCACATTGCTTTCCAAAGCGCTTGTCACCCACCAGCCAATATCCATTTGATTTGCCAATTTTAACCACTCTTCTGTCCCCTGATATCCACCAATTAGACTCGGCTTAAAAATTACATATTGAGGCATTATTGTTTGTAGTAATTCCTTCTTATTTGTTACACTGGTAACACCAATTAACTCTTCATCTAATGCAATGGGAATGGGTGTGTTCTCGCATAGATTTGCCATATCATTAAACAGACCTTGCTTAATAGGCTGTTCTATGCTGTGAATATTATATTGACTAAGTTGCTTTAATTTTTCTAAAGCTTCAACAGGAGAAAAAGCTCCATTTGCATCTACTCTTAATTCAATCTCTTCGGAAGAAAACTCAGATCTTATAAACTTTAGAAGATCTAATTCAGCATTAAAATCTATGGCTCCAATTTTCAACTTAATGCATTTGAAACCATTTTCTATCTTCGCGAGAATTTGCTCCTTCATAAAGGATTTTTCGCCCATCCATACCAATCCATTTATTGGAATAGAAGCCTTTCCATTTGTAAATTCTGAAGGATGCAACAAAAAAGGTGATTCTGCACCTAAAGATTTAAATGCCATTTCTACTCCAAACTGAATGGAAGGGAATTCCATAAGCTGTTCCCAAAGTGCGTAAGCTCCAAGAGAGATATTTTCACACACCCAGGAAAGTTTTTTTTCATAATCTGGCCTATCATCTATACTAAGAGATCGTAAAAGTCCGCATTCTCCAACACCTGTCTTCCCTTCAGAAGTAATAATTATAAACCAAGTTTCCTTTGTGGTAAGAACTCCCCGTGAGGTTCCGCTTGGGCGTTTAAACTCTAAAAGATGTCTGCGGTAAATTGCCTGCATTAAAAATTAGTTATTTTCTATGAAGTTATAGTTCAATGCTCTCGCAAATATCAAGCAACATAAGGTCTTTCCCTTTTTCATAAAACTTGCGTTTTGCTTCTTCATGGTCTATTTCTATGTATCCAAAAGTATCGTAATGACAACCTATTATTTTGTCACATTCTATAAAATCGCTTGCTATTATAGCATCTTCTACTCCCATAGTAAAATTATCTCCAATAGGTAAGATAGCCAAATCCAATTTAGTTCGCATAGGGATAAGCTTCATGTCCATAGTTAAAGCAGTATCGCCTGCTATATAGATATTCTTATGCTCGCCTTCTATTACAAAACCTCCGGGCTGCCCACCATAGGAACCATCGGGAAAAGAACTGGTATGAATTGCATTTACATATTTTAATCTTCCAAACTCAAAATCCCAAGAGCCACCATGATTCATAGGATGAACTTCAAAACCCATATTTTCGTAGTGAGTTGCAATTTCAAAATTACTAACAATTATTGCTCCGGTATTCTTCGCAATAGCTTCAGCATCTAGTATATGATCTTGATGTGCATGTGTAAGCAAGATATAATCTGCTTTTAAATCAAGAATATTTATTTGGTCTTTAGATAGTTTATTTCCAGTAATAAAAGGGTCTACTAAAATATTGATGTCACCTATATTTATTCCGAAGGAATTTTGACCGTAAAAAGTTATAATCATAGAAAATCATTGAATTTCATTAAAAATAAACATAGAATAAAGATTAGGCATCAAGCCAATGTTAAAATTTGACTGACTATATAATTAAACCTATTCCAAATAAAGTAGCAATTGCAAAGGTAGATAAAGCTAATATTTTGAGTTCGGGATCTAATTTTCGAGGATCTTTATTTTGGATCACTCTTTTTAAGTGAAACACTAATGGAATAAACGCTAATATATAGATGAAATTATTTAATTCTCTAGAAGTTAAAACACTAAAAATTACAATGAAAAATATAGCTCCAATAATCAATGAGTAATGGTAATTCTTAGCTTTTCTCTCTCCCATCTTCACTACAAGAGTCATTTTCCCCGAATTTTCATCAGAAATTCTATCTCTCATATTATTGAGATTTAAAACTGCCGCACTTAACATCCCTATTGCAGAAGCTGGTAATAAGGCAATCCAATATATTTCTCTTGCATACAGAAAATAGGTGCCTATAACTGCAACCAGCCCAAAGAATATAAATACAAAAACATCTCCCAAACCTCTGTAACCATAAGCATTTGTACCAACGGTATATTTAATTGCCGCCACAATTGCACTTACCCCTAAGAGAAAGAAGATAATAGCATACCAAAAATCATCTGCACCAAATGCCGAATAAATAAGAAGTATCGCCATTAATAGTGTTAAAATTGCGGTAAGCACAATTCCCTGTTTCATTTCTTTTTCTGAAATTAATCCACTTTGTAAAGCTCTGGGCGGACCAACTCTATGTTCATTATCAGTTCCTTTAATTCCATCCCCATAATCATTAGCAAAATTAGATAATATCTGTAATCCCAAAGTTGTACCTAAAGCAAGACAAAATATCACAATACTAAAATATCCTTCATGCACCGCGATCGTAGTTCCAACAATTATCCCACTAATAGACAAGGGTAAGGTTCTTAATCTTGCTGCACTTAACCACGATTTTAATCCTGTCATTTTAATTCATAATTTTTACAACCAATTCTTTCAGCAAATCGCCAGAAGGAATATTTGTAGCTCCTACCCCTTTACTTTTTACGTCTGTTTCCCGCAAATAAGCAATAATCTGGCTTACCTTTTTCATAGGATAGTTCCTTGCAGCAGATACATAATCTGCAACAAAATAAGGATTAACCTTTAATACCTTTGCAACATTTCCTTTGGACTTATCTGCAATACCATGATATTGTAGGATCTGAGAAAAATATCCAAACAGTAAAGACACAGTTACAACCATAGGATTGTCCTTGGTGTTTTGCGCGAAGTAATTAATAATTCTATGCGCTTTTACAGTATCACGCATTCCAATAGCCTTTCTAAGCTCGAAATTATTAAAGTCCTTACTTATACCTATATTTTCTTCAATTAACTCTGGAGTAATATGAGTTCCTTTCGGGGCTATTAGTTGTAGTTTTTGTAATTCATTATCTATCTTACTAAGGTCTGTTCCCAGAAATTCCACCAGCATTTGCGATGCTTTTGGAGAAATGGCATATCCGCTAGACTTTAAAGTTTTCTGAATCCAATCTGCTACCTGATTTTCATAAAGCCGCTTACTTTCAAAGATCACTCCAGTTTTAGCTACCGACTTATATAGCTTTTTACGTTTATCAATCTTTTTGTACTTATAGCATACCACTAAAGTCGTGGTTGGCTGAGGATTTTCTGAATACGCTTCTAGTTTTTCAATAGTCCTGGAAAGATCCTGCGCTTCTTTAACAATGATCACTTGTCTTTCGGCCATCATCGGGTAGCGCTTAGAATTGCTAATTATTTCATCAACTGTAGTATCTCGCCCATACATTACCATCTGGTTGAAACCTTTTTCTTCCTCTGGCATCAAATGATCTTCAATATATTTAGCGATTTTATCTATATAGTAAGGCTCTTCTCCCATTAAAAAATAAATGGGCTTTATCTGTCCGTTTTTAATTGAAGTAACTATTTTAATTGCGTCTTCCATAAGGGTATAAGGCAGTTAGGCGTACTTAATTTGCAGCTATTTTAGCTTATAAGGGTTTTGTCCTTTTTAGAACTATTAAAATAAAAGTCAGTTTTAAATAGAAAAAATTCTGAGCTTTAACTTTATAATTTTGTTTATTTGAACTGATGCAAAAATTGAATTTCCCGCAATATACATTTCGCTTCAAAAATAGCGAAAATAAAGTAGCCGCTTTTGATGAGATCAGGAAAAAGTTTATAATCCTTACTCCAGAAGAATGGGTAAGATTACATACAGTTCAATACTTAATTTCAGAAAAAAAATATCCTAAAAGCCTTATCAATGTTGAAAAACAGCTTAAAATAGGTAAGAGAATAAAAAGGTACGATATCGTAGTTTATAATTCAAAAGGGGAAATTCATATAATAATTGAGTGTAAAGCCCCTTCTATAAAGATCACCCAAGATACATTTGATCAAATAGCTAGATATAATATGAGCTTAGATGCTAATTACCTAATGGTGACTAATGGTTTAGACCATCATTTTTGCCAGTTAGATTATGAAATGGAGAAATATCATTTTCTACAAAAACTTCCGGATTATCATTTGTAAGAATCCAGCTTTAGTCTAAAAATTATTCTGATTACTTTTGAAGTCTTAGAATGAAAAATTAGAATTTAGAATGAAGCAGGCGGTTGCAGTAGTTATATTAAATTGGAATGGACTGGATCTTTTAAAAGAGTTTCTGCCAGAGGTAGCAAAATATTCCAAGAAAGCCAATGTATATGTGGCAGATAATGCTTCTACAGATGCCTCAGTAGAATTTGTGCATTCTCACTTTCCAAACATAAAAATAATTCAGAATAAAGTAAATGGCGGATATGCTAAAGGCTATAATGATGCTTTAGCAGGATTAACAGAGGATATTTTTATTTTATTAAATTCTGATGTCAAAGTCACTCCCAACTGGCTTCTCCCTATATTAAAAATATTTAAAAAAGACGAAAATATTGCCGCTATTCAACCAAAGATCTTAGATTATAAAAAACCAACTCACTTTGAATATGCGGGTGCAGCTGGCGGATTTATAGATAAAATTGGTTACCCCTATTGCAGAGGAAGGATCTTTGATCATCTTGAAGAAGATACTGGCCAATATGATGATGAAATAGAGATCTTTTGGGCAAGTGGCGCCTGTTTAGCTATAAAACGAGATAAATATTTAGAGGTTGGCAAATTAGATGAAGATTATTTTGCGCATCAAGAAGAAATAGATATCTGCTGGAGGCTATATAATCACGGGTATAAGGTGGTTTATACCCCAGATTCGGTAATCTATCATATGGGAGGAGCAACTTTAAACAGTATGAATCCAAAAAAGACATTTCTTAATTTTAGAAATAGCTTATTTAATCTAATAAAAAACGTGCCTTCCAATAAAATTATTTCGGTGTTATTCTTACGAATGGTTTTGGATGGGATTGCTGCATTTAAATTTTTATTCGAATTAAAATTTAGTCACTTCTTAGCTGTTTTTCAAGCACATATGAGCTTTTATATGCAATTAAATAAATTCTTAAAAAAGCGTAAAAAACTTCCCCAGAAAGAGAATTATTATACAAAAATTTCCGTTGTTTGTCGAAATTATGGATTGGGGCAAAAAAAATTTTCCGATTTATAATGTTTCAAGGCAAAAACTAGTATATGGGCACTAATTTTGATAGCTTTGAACAAATCTAACAATTAAACATTACAACAAATTATGAAGAAAATCATGTTACTTACGGCTACAGCCGCTTTATTACTTTCTTCTTGTGTGTCACAGAAGAAATACGCTGAACTAGAAACCCTACAAAAAGAAACAAGTGATCAGTTAAACACTGCGACCGTAAAACTGAATTCTTGTTTGGATGAAAAAGAAAGATTAGGAGATCAAATAAAAACCCTTAATAATCAGAATTCTGCATTATTAAATAATGTTGGAAACTTAGCTACACTTTCTACGAAAGAAGCTTCTAACCTTGAGAAATCTTTAGAAAGCATCAAGGAAAAAGATATGAAGATCCAACGTATGCAAGATGCTATCACTAAAAAAGATTCTGTGACGTTAGCATTAGTAACTAGCCTTAAAGGTGTTCTTGGAAACATGAACGATGAAGACATTAGTATTAATGTTGAAAAAGGTGTTGTTTACGTATCTATCTCAGATAAATTATTATTTGAAAGCGGTAAATACAATGTAACTTCTCGTGCAAAAGAAGTATTAGGAAAAGTTGCAACTGTAGTTAAAAACAAGCCAGAAATCGAATTTATGGTTGAAGGTCACACAGATGATCAAGCTATGAAAGGTGGAGTAATAGAAGACAACTGGGATTTAAGTGTTAAACGCGCTACCTCTGTTGTAAGAATTCTTCAAAATGAATTTGGTGTGCCTCCAGAAAGAATGACTGCCGCTGGTAGAAGTTACTACATTCCTGTAGCATCTAATGCTTCTGCAGAAGGACGTTCTAAGAACAGACGTACAAGAATTGTGATCTTACCTAAATTAGATCAATTCTACAATCTTATAGAGCAAGGAATGAAAGAAGCTAAATAAGCTGACTCATTTTTAAATATATTAAAGCCTCGCAATTGCGAGGCTTTTTTTATGTTGCTAAATTCAAAATCAAGGTGCCTTGGGCAAGTGCAATGGATAAGAATTGGAGAATTCTATTAAATATTTTTAGGCCTGCCTCGGCTTATTAAATCCTCGACGAGGATTAACTCTTCAAAAAGTCAATTAGAATTTTATTGAATTCTTTTTTGTGGGTAAATACTAAGCCATGGGGCGCTTCTTTAATCACTTCATATTTGGCATTCTCAATTAGATCTTTACTCTTTTTACCTGCTATTTCTATTGGGACTATTTGATCTGCATCTCCATGAACCACTAAAGTTGGCACATCAAATTTCTTTAGATCTTCTCTAAAATCTGTAAGACCAAAGGAATCTACACAATCTAAAGTAGCCTTTGGAGAGGCTTTGCATGCAACACTCCAGTTTAAATGAACTTGATCTTTGCTTATCTTCTCTTTATTATCTGAGTAATTCACAAATTTATCCCCAAATCCAGCTAAAAATCCTGCTCTATCATCCCGAATGTTCTTCTTAAATCCTTCAAAAACTTCTTTATCTAAGCCATCAGGATTATCGCTTGTTTTAAGCATAAATGGCGGAACAGCAGATATAAGTGCGGTTTTAGCGATCTTACCGGTTCCGTAGTTCCCAATAAATCTTGCTACTTCTCCTCCACCCATAGAAAATCCAACTAAAATAGCATCGGTAAGTTCTAAATGATCAATTAAATTATTCAGATCTGAAGCTAAGGTGTCATAATCATATTTTCCCCAAGGTTTATCACTTTCTCCAAAGCCTCTTCTATCATATGCTATGCACCTGAATCCAGCATTTACAATTTCTTCTATTTGATACTCCCACATTCTGTGACTAAGTGGCCACCCGTGAATTAAAATAACTGCATGCCCTTTCCCAAAGTCTTCGTAAAAAATATTTACTTCCTCTGTTGCTGTTTTAGATTTAAAATAACTCATATCTTTTCTTCTTAAATTTATCTTTATAGCTAAAGTTAGTTTTTAAGAAGTTAGATGTCACAGAATCCTACTTGTTTAGTAAGCAATTAACTATTTATCCCAAAATTTACATAAGTTCTAAACTTCCTTTACCTTCCCTAATTAACTCGGGTTCATCTCCGGTAAGATCTATAACTGTAGAACCAATGTTATCTCCATAACCACCATCTATAACAAGATCTACCAAATTATCCCATTTTTCAAGAATTAACTCAGGGTCCGTGGTATATTCAATAACCTCATCTTCATCTTTAATGGATGTTGAAACTATAGGATTTCCTAGCTCTCTTACAATTGCTCGACAAATATTATTATCTGGCACTCTTATCCCTACAGTTTTCTTTTTCTTAAATACATTTGGAAGATTGTTATTCCCAGGAAGGATAAATGTAAAAGGCCCAGGCAAGTTTCGTTTTAGGAGCTTGAAGGTTGGAGAATCTATTTGTTTAACATAATCTGAAAGATTACTAAGATCTTCGCAAATAAAAGAAAAATTAGCTTTCTCTAATTTCACTTGTTTTATTTGCGCAATTCGTTCTAAAGCACTGGTGTTTGTAATATCACAACCAAGGCCATAAACAGTATCTGTTGGGTAAATAATCAAACCTCCTTTTCTTAGAACATCAACTACTTTTTTGATGTCCTTTGGATTCGGATTCTCTTCGTAAATTCTAATTAAATTAGCCATAGTAATATTCTTTCTAAGTTGAAAAACCACAAATTAATAAAAAGATATTTGTTGATTGAAATATGCATCCTCTAGATGCAATAATTTGCACCGCCTTAAAACCTTAAAATAACCTATCCATATAGAAATTTAAATACTATTCTATATGAGTTACTTCGCTTTCAAGTTTTAAAACTTTATCTCCATCTTCCTGTTCTATAAATAATGCCTTATTTCCTTTTTCTCCAGTTCTAGTTATTTCACTTCCTTTAATGGTCTTGTTAACTTTTTCTGAAAATGTTTCAATAACTTTTCCTTCAGCTTCACCAGATCCCCAGTTCCATTTAACTTTGCTTCCTATTCGAATCATAAATAATATAATTATAAAAATAAAATTAATGATTTTTTTAAAAGTCAGGATTAAGAAAGCATTTTCAGTTTTGCAAATCTTAATAATAACTTTTTAACACCACCATTTTCAAAATTGATCTCGGCTTTTTTATCTTGTCCAATCCCATCGATATTTAAAACCTTCCCTTTTCCAAAACGAATGTGTTCCACTTCATTTCCTGCTTCCAATTTCACCGTGTCTTTTATAGAAGCTGTAGGATAATCTGTAGCCGTTGGCCTAAGTTTTCTAAGTTTTCTTAATTGCTCTTCATTAGGTTTATGCGCTGGTGGCGGAGTTCCTTGTTTTGGCTTGGATTGTCTAAATTTACTTTTATCTACATCGCCAAAAATATCAAGATCCATTAATGGCTTATACTTATAATCTTCCTGTGGGATCATATAATCCATATAAACTTCATCTATCTCTTCAATAAATCTACTTGGTTCTGCATCTACCAATTTTCCCCATCTATAGCGAGATTGTGTGTAAGTTAAATATGCTTGTTTTTCAGCTCTGGTAAGTGCTACATAAAATAATCTACGTTCCTCCTCTAATTCAGAACGGGTATTCATACTCATTCCAGATGGGAAGAGATCTTCCTCCATACCTACTATATACACATAAGGAAATTCCAGTCCCTTTGCTAAATGTATGGTCATAAGAGCCACGTGATCATCATTGGTTTCCTTATCCATATCTGTTGCCAAAGCAACATCTTCCAAGAATTCTGCTAAAGAGCCAGAAGCATCTGCCAATTCCTGCTGCCCTTCCACAAAATCTCTTATTCCGTTAAGAAGTTCCTCAATATTTTCAATTTTCGCAACACCCTCTGGCGTTCCATCTTTTTTAAGTTCTTGAACAAGTCCTGTTTTCTTAGCGACCGTATCTGCAACCACAAAAGCATCAGCATTCTCTGTAAGAATTTTAAAACTCTTGATCATATTGGCAAAATTCGTCAGCTTGTTTCTGGTACCAGCATTTATCTTAAGATCTAAATGATCTAAATTTTCAATGATCTCAAAAATGGACTTGTTGTATTGATTGGCTGCAATGGTCAACCTATCTATAGTTGTACTTCCTATTCCTCTTGCAGGGAAATTAATAATCCTCTTTAAAGCTTCTTCATCATTAGGATTTATCAACAATCTTAAATAAGACAAGACATCCTTGATCTCTTTTCGCTGATAAAATGAAAGCCCTCCGTAAATTCTATAAGGAATCTCTCTTTTACGTAAAGCATCCTCCATAGCCCTACTTTGGGCATTTGTTCTATATAAGATCGCAAAATCCCCATTATTCATTTGCTTTTGCATCTTATTCTCGAAAATAGAACTCGCTACATATCGCCCTTCATCTCCATCTGTAAGCAACCTATTCACAACAATTTTTGGTCCGTCGTCATTGGCCGTCCAAACCACTTTATCTAATTTGGTTTTATTCTTTTCAATTATGGAATTGGCCGCATTTACAATGTTCTTAGTAGAGCGGTAATTTTGCTCCAAACGGTACATCTGCACATTATCATAATCTTTCTGAAAATTCAAAATGTTATTAATATTGGCTCCACGGAAAGCATAAATACTCTGCGCATCATCCCCAACCACACATATATTCTGAAATTTATCTGAAAGGGCTTTTACAATTAAATATTGTGAGTGATTTGTATCTTGATACTCATCAACCAAAATATATCTGAATCTATTCTGATATTTCTGAAGGACTTCTGGAAACCTGTTCAAGAGCTCGTTCGTTTTCAGCAATAAATCATCAAAATCCATTGCGCCTGCTTTAAAACAACGCTCTACATACATCTTATATATTTCTCCAAGCCTTGGCTTTTTAGCCATTGCATCTGCTTCCCGAAGTTCAGGGTTTTGAAAATAAGCCTTAACTGTGATCAGACTATTCTTATAGGAGGATATCCTTGAATAAACCTGTTTATATTTATAGATATCCTTATCCAAGCCCATCTCTTTAATGATTGCTGAAATAAGGCGTTGAGAATCTTGAGTATCGTAAATGGTGAAATTTGAAGGATAGCCCAATTTATCTGCTTCCATTCTCAACATTTTAGCAAATATGGAGTGGAAAGTACCCATCCATAAATTCTTTGCTTCCGTACTTCCAACAATTTGAGAGATCCTTTTTTTCATTTCCCTTGCTGCCTTGTTGGTAAAGGTTAGGGAAAGAATATTAAAAGGGTCTACACCTTTGCTCATTAAATAAGCAATTCTGTAAGTTAGTACCCTAGTTTTCCCAGATCCTGCTCCTGCTATCACTATCATTGCCCCGTCTTTTTGAAGAACGGGAGCCCGTTGGGCATCGTTTAATTCTGCTAAATAAGATTCCAAATTTATCCTTTCTTTTAAGCTGTGAATTTAACCAATTAAGATGTACTTTAAAACTCCTTTTGGTCTTACTTTTAAACAAAGAGTCGGCAAATTATGACATACCTATTATTTTAAATATATTTATCTCTAGAAAATATCTTCCAAATTATTAAAAAAAATTATAAATGGTTAAACAATTAATTTTACTAATAGCATTAGTCACCACCTCCTTAACTAATGCTCAAGAAGCTCATACTGGAGAGGTGATAAAGGATTACGGGAAAGTTTTTACGGTAACTAATCCCGATTTCAAAACAGATACTACTGCACAATTCAAAGCGGTATTTGATGTAGCAAGAAGTTTTGATGATCCGGCTAAGCCAAATGCACTTATTGAAACCGCAGCAAGGTTCATTAATATGCATAGAGAAGCTGGAATTCCCTCAGAGAATATAAAAGTTGCCTTAGTAGTTCATGCATCAGCATATAGTGATATTTTAAAAAATGAGTTTTATCAGGAGAAATTTCCTGAGATCTCTACAAACCCGAATGCCGAATTAATATCTCAATTGTCAGATCAAGGAGTACAAGTTATACTATGTGGCCAAACTGCAGCTTCTAGAAAGATCACCAAAGCTGAAGCACTTCCAGAGATTAAGATAGCACTTTCAGCAATGACGGCTTTAGTACAACTTCAAAATGAGGGGTATCAGCTCATAAACTTCTAAGCAAAACACAAAATTATGAAATATAGCTTATTATGCCTGTCTTTCCTATTCAGCATTGGAATTCAGGCTCAGATGCAGCCAGAACTAGAAGCTGAGATCAATGATATTGAGTCTAAAGTAATAGAATGGAGAAGAGATTTCCATGAAAATCCAGAACTTTCTAATCGTGAATTTAAAACCGCTGAAAAAATAGCGAAACACCTAACAAGTCTCGGTTTAGAGGTACAAACAGGAGTTGCCAAAACGGGAGTAGTTGGAATTCTAATAGGTGATAATCCTGGAAAAGTAGTTGCTTTACGAGCAGATATTGACGCTTTACCGGTAACTGAGAGAAATGACCTGCCTTTTAAATCTAAAGTTACTACAGATTTTTTAGGAACTAATACAGGTGTAATGCATGCATGCGGGCACGACACACACACTGCAATATTAATGGGTGTTGCTGAAGTTCTTTCTAAAAATAAAGACAAAATTAATGGTACGATAAAATTTATATTTCAACCCGCTGAAGAAGGTCCACCTCCCGGAGAAAAGGGAGGCGCTTCTGTGATGATTGAAGAAGGAGTTCTCAAAAATCCAGATGTAGATGCTATTTTTGGATTACATATAAACTCTGGTACACCAGTAGGGACAATTCGATACAAACCAGAAGGCACCATGGCCGCTGTAGAGCGTTTTGTGATTAATGTAAAAGGAAAGCAAACTCACGGCTCTGCTCCCTGGAGCGGTACAGATCCTATTTTAATATCAGCAAAGATTATTGACGGCTTACAAACGATAATAAGTCGGGATGCTAAATTGGTAGATGGTGCAGCTGTGATCACAGTTGGAAAAATTACCAGTGGAGTACGATTTAATATCATTCCAGAATCTGCAGAATTAATAGGAACTATTAGAACTTTAGATGCCGATATGAAAGCTACCATTTTAAGAAGAATGAATGAAATGGTTCCTGCAATTGCAAAAGCTTATGGTGGAGATGCCACCTTGGAAATTCAGAATAATACCGCTATCACCTACAATGATCCGGCGCTAACAAACCAAATGTTACCCACATTACAGAATATTGCAGGAAAAGATAAAGTAGAACTTGTTAAAGCTACCACGGGTGGAGAAGATTTCTCCTTCTTTCAGGAAGTAGTTCCTGGATTTTATTTCTTCTTAGGAGGACAAACTCCAGGAGCAACGGAGTCTGCACCCCACCATACCCCAGACTTTTTTATTGATGAAAGCGGAATGTTATTAGGTGTAAAAGTAATGTCCCAGTTAGCTATAGACTATTTAAACAATTAGAATGAATGATATATTATATATGCTAGGAAGCATTCCTTGGTGGGGATGGATAATTATTTTTCTTATCCTAGTTGCTATTAAAGATGTTTTTTTTAGCAAAGAACATATAATTAAACATAATTTCCCGGTTGTTGGCCATTTGCGTTATTTTCTGGAAAGTATAGGGCCAGAGCTAAGGCAATATATTGTTGCAAGTGATAGGGAAGAACTTCCATTTAATAGAAATGAACGAGGATGGATCTATGCTTCTGCTAAGAACGAAAATAACTATGAAGGTTTTGGTACAGATGAAGACATTTATAGAACCAACTATATTTTTATAAATAATTCCATGCTTGCTTTCAAGATTGGCAAAGATCATCCCAACGCAAAACATCCAAATTTTATTGCTTGTGCTAAGGTAATGGGATCGTTTAATAAAAGGAGAAGATTATATAGACCAGCCTCCATAATTAATGTGTCTGCAATGAGTTTTGGTTCCCTTTCTGCTAAGGCTGTAGAATCTTTAAATAAAGGCTGCCTATTGGCTAATGCCTATCATAATACTGGAGAAGGTGGACTTTCCCCATATCATAAAATGGGAGCCGATGTTGTTTTTCATTTTGGAACTGGATATTTTGGAGTTCGTGGAGATGACGGGAATTTTTCAATGGAAAAAATTATAAAATTAGTACAAGAGAATCCGCAGGTAAGAGCTATTGAAGTTAAACTCTCTCAGGGTGCAAAGCCAGGTAAAGGTGGAGTATTACCTGCCTCTAAGATCACTAAAGAAATCGCCGAAATAAGACACGTCCCACTAGGAAAAGATATTTTATCTCCTCCTACACATTCAGCTTTTAGCAATGTTCCTGAAATGGTAGATTTTATTGAAAAAATAGCTGAAGCTACTGGACTACCTGTAGGGATAAAATCTGCTATTGGACAATTAAAACAATGGGAAGAATTAGCAAGCTTAATGAAAGAAACCAATCGCGGCCCAGACTTTATCACTGTAGATGGTGGAGAAGGTGGAACAGGAGCTGCACCTCCAAGTTTCGCAGATCATGTTTCTTTACCTTTTATAAATGCGTTTACAGATTTATATAATGTTTTTAAAAAGCAAGGGATTACAGAGAGAATTGTGTTTATTGCAAGCGGGAAGCTTGGTTTTCCGGCAAAAGCAGCAATGGCTTTCGCTATGGGAGCCGATTCTATAAATGTTGCTCGCGAAGCGATGATGAGTATTGGTTGTATCCAAGCACAATCCTGCCATAATAATACGTGCCCTACTGGAATAACCACTCATAATAAATGGTTACAAGCTGGAATAAATGTGAAAGATAAGTCTGAAAGAGTAAATTATTATTTCACCAAATTCAAAAAAGAATTGCTAGAGATCACTCATGCGTGTGGATACGAGCATCCTTCCCAATTCACTATGGAAGATGTAGATATTAATTTAAGTGATAAAAATATAACAAAGACCCTAGCTTCAACGTTTGCATACCGTAAAACCCCAGTTGCCTTTACCTCGGTTCAGGAACATATGGATTGCCCACACTTAGGCGGAACATTTTCCAAGGGAAAAGAAGTGAAAACTAAAGAAGCAGAGACTGAAGAAACTTCTGTATACGATACTGATTAATTATGACCGACATCAATCTCATTCAACTTTTATTTTATCTACTACCGGCAGTCATTGTTGGTTTAATCTCTTTCTATTTCTTTAAAATGCATATTTCTAATGAAGAAAAAAGAAGACTTTATCTCTTAAGACAAGAAAATCAAAAGATTGCATTACCTATTAAATTACAAGCCTTTGAACGAATGGCCTTATTCTTAGAAAGAATTTCTATGGGTAAACTACTGCTTCGGATAAAGCCAAAATCTAATGACCTATTAGCGTATGAGGATATGCTTGTTCAAACTATAGATCAAGAGTTCGATCATAATTTAGCACAGCAGATCTATCTTTCTCCAGAATGCTGGAATGTAATAAAAACATCTAAAAATGCTACAATAGGTATTATTCGAAAAACTGCTAAAAAGGAAGATGTTACAAATGCAGATGAACTAAGGCAGGATATTTTAAATGCATTAATGAATCAAACACCGCCAACAGAAGCTGCTTTAGACTATATTAAGAAGGAACTTAGAAATACAATTTAGAACCCATTTAAGTTATAATATTGGAGTTTTTTAGTAGCAAACTACTTATTACTCTAATATTTACTTTTATCAATTGGTCTTAAAGTATCTTTTTGAAAGATATAGCTTGAGCTTGGTCATTTTTCTTTTGGATTCCACGCTCCATAGCATAGTCAAATCCTTGTTGCCACCAAGAGGTCATCGCTTTTTTATTAAAAACCAAGGAGTTTTCAGTTAATTGAACCGGTGTATAATAAGTGTTCAGTTTTACTTTTTTGTTCATAGCGGCAAGTTTACCTTCCACCACATCGTGATATTCTACCTGATCCAATAAAAATCCAAAGAGATTGATCATAAGAGAAAAAGGATTTTTTCCAAGCACTTTGTTATATTCCATATTCTCCGCTTCAAGAATAATTGCATCTACTTCAGTAGCGCCTCGTTTAATAGCCTCTCGAATAGGCACAACGCAACCTAATCCACCATCTGCATACTCATATCCATTTTTATTAGCAAGACTCATAAATGGAATATAGTTGCAAGAGATCCAGATCCAATCGCAAAAGTCTTCATAAGAAAAATCATGGATAGATTTATATTCTACCCTATTTTTAGATAGGTTGGAAACTGTTACAACTACATCTTTAGCTTTATTTTTCACAGATTCAAAATCTGCTTTTGAAAAATCTTTTTTTATGTTTTTACGTAAATTTTTACTTTCCCCAAAAGTTCTTTTTTTCTTAGCAAACTGAAGGAACATATTAAAATAATTAATGGTAACATATTCCCTACCATCTTTCTTTTTAACCACAAATGGGTTAATGTTAAATATTTTTCGTTGGGTAACATTTGTGTAGATATCATACACTTTTTTAATGTTGCCATCTGCTAAGTGAGGTATGAGAAGACTCCCTGTAGAAGTCCCAAGAAATAAGTCATATTTCCTACCTTCTTCTTCCATTAAATATTGGGCCACTCCCCCGGCGAAAGCACCTTTACTTCCTCCTCCTGAAATTACCAATGCTCGCATTAGGGTTCAATTTGATTTAATTCTTCATTTTTATATTTGGCAAAACTAAAGCCACTTTCCCACCAACGCTCCATCTTCACCTTATCAAAAATAAGCGAATTTGTTGTTAACACAGTGGGTGTGTAATAGAAATTTATAATTACATCCTTGTTAACCGCTGCAAATTTCCCTATTCTAATATTTTGGTTCTCTATTCTATCCAGCATAAAACTGAATAAATTAGTGATTAGCGAAAACACATTTTTAGAGGGTAATCTATTAAAGTAGGTCACTTCTGTTTGAAGAATAATCGCATCAATCTCGGTTGCACCTCGCTTTATAGCTTCTTCTATTGGCACCATAGATCCAAAGCCACCATCGGCATATTCACAGCTATTTTTTTGAACTAAACTCATAAAAGGCACGTAATTGCAGGAAATCCATATCCACTCACAAAAATCCTCGTAGCTGTAATCATGAATAGATTTATATTCAATTTCATTTAACGAGATATTAGAAACCGTTACAACAATATCCCTATCACTAGCCTTCAATTCTTCAAACTCCTCTCTAGAAACAGTATCTATGATCAATTTTTTGAGGTTCTCGCTTTCTCCAAAGGTTTTTTTACCCCTCATAAAATTCCGAAGCACATTAAAATGATCTATAGAAATTTGATCATGCCCATGCTTGCGTTTAATTAGAAAGGGTCTATTGCTAAAAATGCTATTTTGATTTACAGATGTATAAACTTCCCTGATCTTCTGAGTTTTATTTAGAGCTAAATGAGAGATCAATAAACTCCCCGTAGAAGTACCTAAGAAAAGATCGTAATCATTGCCCATCTCTTCGATTAAATACTGGGCAACTCCCCCGGCAAATGCCCCTTTACTACCACCTCCAGAAATTACTAATGCTCGCATTAATTCTCTAATCTTTTGGTTAAATATTCTAAGTACGGGTTTTCCATAGTAGCACTTAAAGCTACATATTTTGTACGATATTCTTTATCTTTCAGCAATTTATCCAATAAGCTTCTACAATAAGTTCTAAACCTATAATTGGGATGTTGCCCTCCTTCTAAAAGATCCAATAAATTCTGTTCAGAAAAAGCATTGATCTGATACAGATATCCAAATGCATTTTGTCTTAATCCGTAAGGAAGAGTTTTGTTTGTGTAACCAGATAATTCATCATAATAAGATGATTTATTTTCTGAAGTCACCTTTGGACTTACTAAATTGATCACTAACCACAGTAGCCTTACATTCTTATTCTGAAAGCCCTGAACATCTTGAGTTTTGTTTAGCAGATTTTCTGTTTCCTCTGGAAATTGAAGCCATGATTTTAAAAGTGCATTTTCTTTTGTGATATAAGATTCATCTTCTAAAAGCTGAAAAAACTCCGATTTTAATTCTGAAGGAATTGAGTCTATACTTACTGCAACAGCTTGTCTAAGCCTCAAGTTATTAGATTTAAGCACCTTTTTATATAGTGAAAATGTCTCATTGACATTCTCACCAGATAATTGAAAGACAACTTCTTGCCCTATATATTCATTCACAGGAAATTCTAAAGCTTTCTCTAAATACTCCTTTTTAGCAAGAATTGAAGTTTCTCTTAAAGAAACTAATTCCATATACTTTGTAATAAATTCAGATCTTTTTAAAGATGCCAAAGCTTCGGTTCCTTGAAAAGCACTTTGTTTTAACCAATCCTGTCTCCAGGTAGAAACATCCATTTTAGAAGCATCCTCCACTTCTCGTACAAAATCATCTGTGGTTACATTCGAATAAGCATACTTCAAAAGATAATTTTTGACAGCTTCCTTGAAATTATCTTCCCCAATTCGCTCCTTTAAAATATGCAATGCCCAAGCTCCTTTCTGGTAATATGTTAGGGAACTCGCTGAAGTACTCATTAATGACTCTCCTTTCCCAGTGTCACTTAATTCTTTTAATTCCTCTGCAGATTCATACAATTTCCAATAAAAATAATCTTCACCATAAATTTCTTTTTCCGCAAGCCAAGCATAATACGTAGCAAACCCCTCATGCAACCAATGATGTTTCCCATTGGTTTCTGTAACCATATCTCCAAACCATTGATGGGCAAGTTCGTGAGCATTCACAAAAACATAATTTTGATCTATGAAAGCTGTAGAATCAATCATGAAAGCATCTGAAAATATTGTAAGTCCTGTATTTTCCATTCCAGAGAAAATAAAATCTTGAACAGGTACTTGTTTGTAATTCTTCCAAGGATAATCAACACCTATTTCATCTTCAAAAAAATCGAAGATTTGCTGAGTATATCTATAGGTTGGTTCTAACTTAAGGGAATCTTTTGGCTTAAAATATAGCTCAATAGGAACAGAAGTTCCAGATTTTAAAATGTGTTTAGAATAATTACCAACTGCAACGGCAACCAAATAACTACTCATAGGTTTATCCATCTGGAATTTCCATTGGCTTATAGAATCATTGATAGCTACCTTGCTAACCAATTCTCCATTGGAAATAACTTGATACTCTTTATTGAAATTAAAGCTTAGATTAAAAATCAACTTTTCAGTCATGTCATCAAAACTTGGAATCCAATTGGAGTTATCTCTCCCTTGTCCCTGCGTCCAAACCTCTTTACTAATATCTGAATCTTTTGGAGAATCCCAATTAATAAAATACATGGCTCGTTCTGGCCGGGCAAAATATTTTAAAGTAAGCTGATACTCTTTTTTCGAAGAAAAATTAGATTTAATCCAAAGTCTCGATTTATCATTGGTGTATTCAATCTTTTTTCCATTCAAAAGAACAGACGAAAATTCCATATTCTTAGCATCTATAAAAATAGAATCTTGCGGACTAAGGATTTTAAATTGGTAATTCGCTGCTCCTTCTACACTTTTCTCCTTCGGAAAAATACTTATTTCAGCATCTACTTTTAAAAAATCTACTTTCTTAGTTTGATCTAAGGAACCATCATATTGAGAGTATGCAAAGAGCGGGAATACTACAGCTAACAACAAGAGAATCTGTTTCATGAATTGGGACTTCAATAGAAAAGCAAATTACGCAATCTCTTTATTAAATTCTAAACCTTAGCTAAACGAATTTAGTTAAGATCTAGAAAAACCTCACAGAATCAGACCCTCCATGAGGGATTAAAAAAGGAATTTGATATCTTCGTTTTATGAATGCCAATTTGCTACAAACCCCAATAGACTATTTAAAAGGAGTTGGCCCAAGCCGGGCAGAGCTATTTAGAAAAGAATTAGGCATTCATACCTACCAAGACCTTATAAATTTCTTTCCCAACAGATATCTGGATAAAACCAAATATTATAAAATAAATCAGCTTCAGCAAAATTCAGCAGAAGTTCAGGTCGTGGGTAAAATTGTTGCTTTTAGAACTATTGAACAAAAAAGAGGAAAACGACTAGTGGCCGATTTTGTAGATGAAACTGGAAAAATGGAGCTGGTTTGGTTTAGGGGTCAAAAATGGATTCGGGAGAATTTAAAGCTCAATGTTCCTTATGTACTCTTTGGAAAGACAAATTGGTTTAATGGACTTTTTAGTATGCCACATCCAGAAATGGAATTGCTAGAGGAGCATGAAAAAAGTTTACGCACTGCAATGCAGCCTGTGTATCCCTCTTCAGAAAAACTAACCAATAAAGGAATTACGAATAGAGTGATCAATAAATTAATGCAACAATTATTTATTGAAACCAAAGGAAAATTTTATGACACCTTACCTCAAAATATTCATGAAGATCTAAAATTAATTTCGCGTGCAGAAGCGCTTTTTAATGTTCATTTTCCGAAAAGCCAGGAGCTATTAGCAAGAGCACAATTTAGACTAAAATTTGAAGAATTATTTTATATTCAACTACAACTTTTGGTTAAAAACATGCTCCATAAAAAGAGAATTAAGGGTTATATTTTTGATACGATTGGAGAGAATTTTGAAACCTTTTATAGTGAACATTTACCCTTTGAATTAACCGGTGCTCAAAAGAAGGTGATCAAAGAAATTAGGAGTGATCTTGGAAGCGGAGCACAGATGAATCGACTTTTACAAGGTGATGTGGGTTCTGGGAAGACCATAGTAGCCTTGATGTCAATGTTAATAGCACTTGACAACGGATTTCAAGCTTGCTTAATGGCTCCTACTGAAATTTTGTCAGTACAGCACTATACTGGCTTAATTGATTTATGTAAAGAACTGAATACCAGTATAGAACTATTAACTGGATCAACTAAAGCTTCAAAGAGAAGAGAAATTCACGAAAAGTTAGAAAATGGTGAATTAGACATCTTAATTGGCACTCATGCCCTACTAGAAGATAAGGTAAAATTTAAAAATTTAGGCCTTGCAATCATCGATGAGCAGCACAGATTTGGAGTAGAACAACGTTCTAAATTATGGAAAAAAAATGAGCTTCCATCACACATTTTGGTGATGACTGCAACACCAATTCCAAGAACTCTTGCAATGAGTTTATATGGCGACTTGGATGTTTCTGTAATAGACGAACTTCCTCCAGGAAGAAGACCCATAAAAACAGTTCATAGATTTGATAGTAATCGTTTAAAAGTCTTTAAATTTATTAGAGATGAAATTGAAAAAGGACGGCAAATTTATATCGTTTATCCGTTAATTCAGGAATCAGAAAAAATGGATTATAAAGATTTGATGGATGGTTACGAAAGTGTCTCGAGAGAATTTCCAATGCCGAAATATCAGATCTCCATAGTGCATGGACAAATGAAATCTGCAGATAAGAATTATGAAATGGATCGTTTTATAAATGGGGATACTCAAATTATGGTGGCGACTACAGTAATAGAAGTTGGCGTGAACGTTCCCAATGCGAGTGTAATGATTATAGAAAGTTCAGAACGTTTTGGACTTTCACAATTGCACCAGCTTCGGGGTCGTGTTGGACGTGGAGCTGAGCAGAGTTACTGTATCTTAATGTCTGGACACAAGCTTTCTGAAGATAGTAAAACTCGTCTCCAAACAATGGTGAGCACTAATGATGGCTTTGAACTTGCAGAAGTAGATCTAAAATTAAGAGGCCCCGGAGATCTTATGGGAACTCAACAAAGTGGAGTTCTTAATTTAAAGATTGCAGATATTGTAAAAGATAATCAAATTCTTAAAACTGCCAGAGATTACGCTAAACGATTACTTACAGAGGATCCAAACCTTGAAATGCCAGAACATAAAATGGTTAAATACACCTACCAACAAGTTGCAAAGCATAAAAATATCTGGAATTATATTAGTTAAAACTCACATGGTAATATTCTTAAATACTGATTATTAGGTTATTGAAACTAATTTCGTAACTTTAAGTCCCTGCGATTAGTATAAATAGCAATCGCCACTCCTACCCTAAAAAACAAGATCCAATCTAACATTCTGAGTTCAAATTTCTTCCTCCCAAAAATATTTTAATACTAATACTAAATTAAAATCATGAGAGCACATTTAAACCTTAAGTGGTTTATAGGCGTATTGCTTATAAGCCTAAGTCCTATAGTTCTAGGGCAAGAAAAATCTGATGCAAATTTATCAGATCAGTTACACGAAGAATATAAAGCCAATGGTATTGACCAAAGCCTTAAAATGTATGAAAAGCTTAATGCAGACAAAAATTACAACGGCTTTCAAGAGCCTCTCAATATTTTTGGTTATACCTTGATGCTAGAAGATCAAGATTTGGATGCCGCAAAACAGGTGTTTGAAGCTCAAATTAAAGAATATAGCGATCAGGCTAATCCTTACGATTCTTATGCAGACTTATTATTGGAAATGGGAAATAAGGAAGAAGCTAAAACAAATCTTCTGAAATCTATTGCTTTAACTGAAAACAGCGAAGAAGATCTTGATGTAGAAATATTTCGAGCTTCTAAAACGAAGCTCGCAAAAATAGAAAACAAGCATAAAAAGTTTGAATTCATGCAAGGTGATTATAATGTCGCTGTTTCTAACTACAAAGATGATAAGATTATTAATGAAAATACTTTTCGCAGCTCTTCTAGCTATGATGAAAGCGGAAATATATTAACTGTTAACTACTACAACCTAGGCAATACTCCTGTTGGAAAGAGAATTGTAGTATATGATGCTTTAGAAGACACCTACGATATGGCTTTTATTAACCCAACAGATCCTTTTGGTATCAACATTTCTCATATGAAAGTAAAAGATCTAGGAAATAACAAGGTTGAACTCATGGAAAGCTATGTAGACAGAAAAGGTGAATCTCATAATGTGCGTCATGAAGTAATGAAAAATTCAAATAACTCAATAGAATGGGTGGTTTTCCAACAAGAGGATGGATCAGATAAATGGGAAAAAGCAACTGTACAAAATTATAATAAATCTGAATAATGTAATTTTAGAAGATTTTAATTACAAAGGAGACGAAATCGTCTCCTTTACTTTTGGCATAAAACTCGTTAAAAAACAATTTTGTAATTATGTCAATACCTTTGGTAATACTATCTTTGCAGCTTGAAAAACCTATTCGATGAAAATTTCATATAACTGGCTTAAACAATTTATTAAACTTCCTAAAAACCCTGAAGAAACGGGTTATTTATTAACAGATTTAGGTCTGGAAGTAGAGGGGATCAATAACTTCCAAAGCATCAAAGGCGCTTTAGAGGGTATTGTTACAGGACATGTTTTAAGTTGCATTCCTCATCCAAACGCAGATAGATTACAACTATGTAAGATAGATGTTGGAAGTGATGAAGTATTGCAAATAGTATGTGGCGCGCCTAATATTGCTGCTGGCCAGAAGGTACCTGTTGCCACCATTGGCACTACACTTTATGACGAAAAAGGCGAAGCTTGGGAGATTAAGAAAGGAAAAATTAGAGGAGAGGCTAGTCACGGAATGGTTTGTTCGGAAAGCGAATTGGGACTAGGAAGCAGTCATGACGGAATTATGGTCCTAAAAGAAAATCTTACCCCCGGAATGCCAGTTGCAGAGATCTTCGAAATTGAAAATGATCAAGTATTTGAAATTGGACTTACTCCAAATCGTGCAGATGCTATGAGTCACTGGGGTGTTGCGAGAGATCTTAAAGCAGGTTACCAACAACAAGACTTAAGCTTAGAACTTATAACCCCATCTGTTAGTGGTTTCCACGTGGATAGCAGAAGTTTAAGAATTCCTATTCATGTAGAAGATTCTAATTTAGCGCCAAGATATTGCGGAGTTACAATTTCTGGAATCAAAGTTTCAGACTCCCCGCAATGGCTTCAGAATAGATTAAAAGCCATCGGGATAAATCCTAAGAACAATATAGTAGATGCTACAAACTACGTAATGCACGAGTTGGGACAACCTTTGCACGCATTTGATGCTGAAAAGATTGTTGGAAACGAGATTCATGTTAAAACTTTGAAAGCCGGAACTAAATTTACCACATTAGATGAAGTAGAAAGAGAACTTCATGCTGAAGATCTAATGATCTGTGATTCCGAAAAACCTTTATGTATCGCAGGTGTATTTGGCGGTATTAATAGTGGAGTTTCGGAAGACACTACGAAATTATTTATAGAAAGTGCGTATTTTAATCCTGTAAGTGTTCGTAAAACGGCTAAACGTCACGGTTTAAATACGGATGCCTCATTTAGATTTGAACGAGGTATTGATCCTAACATAACCGAATATGCATTAAAAAGAGTCTCTATCTTGATTAAAGAAGTTGCTGGTGGAGAAATTACCAGTGATATAGATGATCTGTATTTTAAAAAAATAGAAGATTTTCAAGTTTTCTTAACATTTGAGAAGGTTAATAAACTTATTGGGCAAAATTTAGCCGAAGAAACTATCAAATCTATTTTGGCTTCTTTGGAAATTCGAGTGAACAATATTACCGAATCTGGAATGGGCTTAACCATTCCGTCTTTTAGGGTAGATGTTCAAAGAGAATCTGATGTGATTGAAGAGATTTTAAGAGTTTACGGATATAATAATATAGAATCTGGAACTAAGCTTAATGCCTCAATAGCAAATTCAGGAAAATTTGAAGATTATAAGCTTCAAAATCTAATTGCCAACCAATTAGTGGGTCAAGGTTTTTTTGAAACCATGGCAAATTCATTGACCACCCCAACCTATATAAAATTATCTGAGCAGTTAAAGGATGAACAAAATGTAGTAATGCTGAATCCTTTAAGTCAGGATCTCTCAGTAATGAGACAATCTTTGCTGTTTTCTGGATTAGAGGCAGTGAGCTATAACATCAATAGAAAACAGGCAGATTTAAAGTTATTTGAATTTGGTAAAACCTACCATAATTACGAAAGTGGAAGAATAGAAAATAAGCATCTTAGCCTTTTTGTCACTGGGAATAAGTTTTCTGAAAGCTGGAATACAAGTAACAACAGCGGAAATTTCTTTTATATAAAGGGAACAATTGAGCGTATTTTGGAAAGATTAGGAATTAATTCTATTAAAACAGGAGAAGTAAAATCTGATATTTTTTCTGAAGGAATTTCTATAAGCTCTGGAAAAGCCAAACTGGTAGAATTTGGAGTGATCAAAAAATCTATTCTTAAACATTTTGGAATTCAACAAGAGGTCTTATTTGCAGATTTTAATTGGGATCTAGTACAGGAAACCGCAAAAAATCAGAAAACAAAATTCGCTGCAATTCCAAAATTTCCTGCAGTTCGTAGAGATTTTGCTTTGTTAATAGATAATTCTGTGAACTACAAACAAATAGAAGATATTGCTAATCAAACAGAAAAGCGCTTGTTGCAATCGGTGAATTTGTTTGATGTTTATCAAGGAGATAAATTACCAGAAGGTAAAAAAAGTTATGCCGTAAGTTTCAAATTTCAAGATGAAAATAACACGCTTACAGATAAACAAGTAGATAAAGTTATGAGTAAACTTAAACAACGCTTCGAGAAAGAATTGCAAGCAGAGTTGAGATAATTTATAATATAATTATTTAAAGAGCGTCCTTTTCTTGATTGAAAAGGACGCTTTACTTTTTTGGTTTCAACTTCAAAAAATAAAAAAATGTTCCACAAATATTAAAGTTTTAGATAGCCGTTGTTAATTAAGAATCAATTAGTTAAATTAGATTCAACTAATTATTTTAAACATGGAACTGCAAGGCACACATATTCCTGATAAAATTCTACAAAATAGAAATAAGAGAATTTCAGAACTGCATTTATTAAATGAGGTGCAGCAGATTTTTGCTATAGAAGAGTCCAAAGATAATCTCATTCTAAAAAGTATTACAGAAGGCTTTGAATCTGAATCAAATAATTTCCAATTAGATTTCTTAGAAACCTCAAGGATTTATCATCTTTCAGATATTGAAAAGATTTGCATAGATTACCGGTTGCGGTTTTTAAGTTCGACTTATTTTAAGGCAGAACTCCCTTATGAAGCGATCTCTAAAATAAAACACTTAGAAAAAACTCATAAAACAAAGCTGGAGGGTTTCAAAATAATGGCGCCTGCAAAACTATTCAAACTTAAGAATGCAGATGATCCCTTATTATTTGCCCCAATCGGGAACCAATATTATTATTTGATCCATTCTTGGGGAAAAGACTTACATCCTTTCAGAAAACTAATGATGTGGCCTTTTAAACAATTAGAAAATTTTCTTATTCTCTTACTGTCAATAAGCCTTCTACTTACTACTCTCATCCCTGATGGAATGTTTAGCCAGAACCAGACAACGACAGAATTTTTGGTGATCTTTTTATTTATGTTTAAATGGATTGCTGGACTGGCTTTATTTTATGGATTCAAAAAAGGCAAAAATTTTAGTGAAGCCATATGGAGGAGTAATTTTTATAATGCTTAGTTGTATAAAAATATTTAAATCTCTACTTATTCAGATTTCTATAACTAACTTAGTTCTTCTAAATATTACATGATGAGCGAAGATCAAGGTTACGAGCATGTATATACTGGACCAGAAACTAATGTCCAGTATTTACAAGAAATTTTTAATAAAGCAGGTTTATCCAATATGGTGAAAAATAATTTCGATTCTGGACTTCGAGCCGGGTTTGGAGGAGGTTTACCAGGGCAAGTTCAATTATTTGTGATTAGCTCACATTTAAAGGAAGCCTTAGAGATTTCTAAATCCACTTTCCCAGAAGACTTTAAGGATGGAGAATAGTATCCCTAAAAATCGGAATATCTGGAATCTAGTATTAGGAATTTTATTTTTTGTTTATGGTGGTTATAAACTTTATAGTCTAAGTACCATTGTACAGGAGGATAATACCTTTGGATATATAATTGCATTAGGCTTTATGGCCTTTGGTATTTATGACCTTTATAAATATTATAAAGGCATTAAATAAATAAAAGCCCAAAAATATTTTTGGGCTTTTATAACAATTTGGAATTCGCTATTTATGCTTTAACAGCATACATTTTATCTCTTTGCTCTTTAATCTTTTTATCTTCCATATACTCATCAAAGGTCATATATCTATCTATAACTCCAGAAGGCGTTAATTCTATCACTCTATTGGCAACAGTTTGCGCAAATTCATGATCATGAGTTGTAAACAATACTGTACCCTTAAAGTTTTTTAAGGAATTGTTGAATGTGGTAATAGATTCCAGATCCAGGTGGTTTGTAGGTTCGTCCAGCATTAGAACATTCGCACGCATCATCATCATTCTACTTAACATACATCTAACCTTTTCTCCTCCAGATAACACTCTAGACGTTTTTAAGGCTTCTTCCCCACTAAAAATCATCTTACCTAGGAAACCTCTAATATAAACCTCTTCTCGCTCCTCTTCGGTTTTAACCCATTGTCTCAACCAGTCTACCAAAGTATAATCATTCTCAAAAAACTCAGAATTATCTAGCGGTAAATAAGATTGATTAGTTGTAACACCCCAATTATAAGTTCCGGCATCTGCCTTCTGTTTTCCATTTAATATTTCGTAAAATGCAGTAGAAGCTCTAGAATCTTTAGAGTAAATCACTACTTTATCTCCTTTTTTAAGATTGATATCTACATTCTTAAAAACCACTTCCCCATCTATAGAAGCTTCTAAACCTTCAATATTCAATATTTGATCTCCTGCTTCCCGCTCTCTTTCAAATATAATTGCTGGATATCTTCTGCTTGAAGGCTTAATGCTTTCCACATCAAGCTTATCGATCATTTTTTTACGAGAAGTTGCCTGCTTAGATTTAGCCATGTTTGCACTAAATCTTCGAATAAATTCTTCCAGCTCTTTTTTCTTTTCTTCAGCTTTCTTGTTTTGTTGTGAGCGCTGTCTTGCTGCTAACTGGGAAGATTCATACCAGAAAGTATAATTACCACTAAAATGATTTATTTTACTGAAATCGATGTCAGAAATATGAGTACAAACAGCATCTAAAAAGTGTCTATCGTGAGATACAACAATTACAGTATTATCGTAATTAGCTAAGAAATTCTCCAACCATAAAATGGTCTCGTAATCCAAGTCGTTGGTAGGCTCATCCATAATGAGCACATCTGGATTTCCAAATAAAGCCTGAGCTAGTAAAACCCTAACTTTTTGCTTTCCATCCAAATCTTTCATTAATGTGTAATGGTGATTTGCTTTAATCCCTAAATTAGAAAGTAAGGCTGCAGCATCACTATCGGCATTCCAACCATTCATCTCTTCAAATTCCACTTGCAAAACTCCTACTCGTTCTCCATCTGCATCATTAAAATCTTCTTTTGCATAGATGGCATCCATTTCATTTTTGATCTTGTAAAGAGGCTTATTTCCAATAATAACTGTTTCTAAAACAGAAGTTTCATCATATAAATTATGGTTTTGCTCTAAAACAGACATCCTTTTTCCGGGCTCCAAATGTACATGACCACTTGTTGGATCCATTTTACCCGAAAGGATATTTAAAAAAGTAGATTTCCCGGCACCGTTAGCTCCAATGATCCCGTAAATATTACCCTGAGTAAAGGCTGTGTTCACCTCATCGAATAATATACGCTTGCCAAATTGAACCGATAAATTAGAAACTGATAGCATATTCTTATTTTTTCTTTCTGAAATTTTTGCAAAAATAACCATTCTTGTCCACCTACTAAAACATTAACGTTTTAATTAATCCTTTTAACGAGTGGTTAACACGAAGCAAATAACTCAAAATCTATATTTGTTGTTGTACATACCATATTTGCTTAAAAGAAACAAGCTTGAATTACCCCGAATGAAATTAAAATTACCCCTATTACTAATTATCTCTTTGTTTTTTCTTTCCTGTGACAAAGAAAATAAATCTTCTAAAGAAGTTTATATTAAAGGTCAAATAGCTAACCCTAGTAGTGAATATGTTGTTATCACTAAGAATAACATAAATATTGATACTCTGCGATTAGATAACAATAATAGATTTGAAGGAAGTCTTAAAAACATAGAAGCAGGTTTATATGTTCTTAGACATCCACCAGAGAATCAAATTATATATTTAGAGCCCGGAGATAGTACATTAGTTTGGTTGAATACCTTAGAGTTCGATGAGTCTCTAAATTTTAGCGGGAAAGGTTCTGAAAAAAGTAACTTTTTAACCAATTTATATTTGCTTAATCAACAAGACAACGATCTTATTTTATCCTATTATAAATCTGATCCCTCAGAATTTGCTGAAAAAACAGATTCTATAAGAGCTAACAGAAAGCAAAAATTAATTGATCTTGAAGATAAATATGAGGTTTCTCAAGATTTTTACAAAATTGCAAACTCTATAATTAATTATGAATATTATGATCTTAGAGAGCGCTATGCATTCTTAATTAGAAAATACAATTCTAGCTTAGTAGATAAGATCCCTTCAGATTTTCACAGCTATAGAAAAGATGTTTCCTTTAACAGCAATTTATTAGAAGATTCATATGTCTATTTAAACTATATCGATGATTTTTTAAGAACTAAAACTTTAGAAGAATGCGCTAAGAATAAACCAAATGATAAAAATTGCACTAATCTAAATAGTTTCGAAAATATAAGATCACGCATAGAGTTAGTGGATTCTCTTATTCAGAATAAAAATATCAAAAATACCTTCTTAGACCGTTTAGCTTCACAGGGCATTGTTTATTCTCAAAAAGTGGAAAATGTAGATTTAATCTTGAATTTATTAAAAAAAATGAATTATTCCGGTAATATGCAAAAAGGAATAAATCAAATGGCTAAAATTCAGTCAGATTTTTTACCAGGTAATTCTCTTGGTGAGAAAATTTATATAAATACAAAGAAAGACACTGTAAAGCTTAAAAACTTTTCTCGCAAACCAATGATCACTTATAGATGGATGAGCTCTTCTCCTTCTCACTATAGATGGCAACACGAAATTATAAAGAATTTACAATTTAAATATCCAGAAGTAGATTTTATAGGAATAAATCTGGATATGGATCATTCTGATAAGTGGCTTGAAGTTATTAAGAAAAATTCCTTCGATCCAAAATTACAATTCCAGGCTACCAAAATAAGAGTAGATGAGAATCTCCTTAAAAATTACCTGAATAAACTAATTTTCATGGATGCTAAGGGAAATATTGCAAGAGGAGATCTCCAAGTAAATACTCCAGATCTGGAAAATAAAATCTTAGAGTTTATAAGCCAAAAATAAAAAATCACATTTATTTAAAAGCCTTAAAAAGCCTGATCAAATTAATGATCAGGCTTTTTAAGGCTTTTAAATATGGATATGTCTTAGTTTCCTTTATTATAATCTTCAAGGAATTTAGCCAATCCAATATCTGTAAGAGGGTGCTTCAAAAGTCCTTCAATAGACGATAATGGCCCTGTCATAACATCTGCTCCCAATTTAGCGCAATCTATAATATGCATAGTATGTCTAACTGAAGCTGCCAAGATCTGAGTTTCGAATTCGTAGTTATCGTAAATTAATCTAATTTCAGAAATAAGATTTAAACCATCTGTAGAAATATCATCTAACCTTCCAATAAATGGCGAAACATAAGTTGCTCCCGCTTTAGCTGCTAATAAAGCTTGCCCTGCAGAAAACACTAAGGTGCAATTGGTTTTAATTCCTTTATCGCTAAAATATTTAATAGCTTTTATACCATCTTTGATCATTGGAACTTTCACTATAATTTGCTCATGCAATTCAGCTAATTCCTCACCTTCCTTAATAATTCCTTCGTAATCTGTAGCAATAACTTCTGCGCTAACATCGCCATCTACAATATCACATATCTTTCTATAGTGCTTAAATATATTGTCCTTCCCTGTAATTCCTTCTTTTGCCATAAGAGATGGGTTGGTTGTAACTCCATCTAAAACCCCTAGATCTTGAGCTTCTCTTATCTGGTCAAGGTTTGCAGTATCAATAAAAAATTTCATAATGTTGTATTTAAATAAGTTTATGGTTGTATTTACGCATTACAAAATTACAATTTATAATGCTTTAGTAAGATCTTCTCATATAATTTGTCTGGAAGTATCCGCTTTAGTGCAATGGAGAATTTTTGCAAAGGTTCCCCAACTTTATAATGCCCTCTAGGCTTTGGAGTATTTATAATTTTATAGATCATCTTAGCCATAAGCTCTGGATCTTTACCTTCATTTACATGCTTATTCATAATATCGAGTGTATTCTGATAAGCCTTTTTATAGGGAGAATTTGCTATAACCGGAGCATGATATCTCCCCGCTGCAATATTTGTTGCAAAATCGCCTGGAGCCACATTTGTCATGTGGATATTAAAATCCTTTAACTCCATTCTAAAAGCCTCTGTGGTTAACTCTAAGGCTCCTTTAGTTGCAGAATATATTCCGCGGTAAGGCAATCCCATATATCCCGCAATAGAAGTGATATTTATTATAAGCCCTCCGCCTTGCTCGCGCATTTTAGGCAATACGGCTTTAGTTACATTCAACGGACCAAAATAATTGGTATCGAATGCTTTTTTGATCTCTTCTTCGGGAGTTTCTTCAATAGGCCCTGTTATTCCAATCCCAGCATTATTTATTAGAATATCTATTTTCCCTTCTTTATCTATCAATTCAGAAATAGCTGAAGTTATAGTTTCATTCTTAGTAACATCTAATGCTAAAAGAGGAAAGGAAGTTGATTGATTAGGATTTGTGTTTCTGCTTGTTCCGTAGACTTTAAAATTATTGGCCATTAAGAATTCTCCTATGGATTTTCCAATTCCGGAAGAGCCACCTGTAATAAGAACAATTTGTGGGGAAGTATCTGTTTTCATGATCACAAAGATGCGATAAAATTTAAATATCAGATACAAAAAATGGCAAGCGACCCACATCACACCGCTACGACCACTTACCCTTGCTGCGTTCCCGCCCTGGGGGATTCAGCAGGAGCTGGTTGTGTGGGACTTGCCGCTGCAAATATACAATGTTTACTACATTTTGCAAGGATTTTTTAAATTGAATTAATTAATTTAGCCCAAAGCAAATACCAATATTTTCATGAAGAAAGCTAAGTTCCTGTTACTGTTTATTTTAAATGTTTTATTTATTTCCTGCGGGAGCAATTCCGATAAAAATAAAAGTGATTTTTCTCTCAGTTTTGTAAGTTCTAAAGCCGAATTTGTATTAGGTGAGACCGTAAAAGTGAGTATTCAAAATCCTAAAAACAAGAAAATTGATTCTACATCCTTTTATTTTGAAGACCAGTTACTGGGAACGGCAACTATAACTCCGGAATTAGAAATTCCTTTAAATTTCGAAAAATTGGGAAATCAACAGTTCAATGCGATTGTTTTTTCTGAAGGAACCACTGATAGTCTACAAATTGACTTTAAATTATTTAATAATTCTGCACCAGAGATATACACCTATAATATTATAAATACTTACCCCCACGATGTGGAGGCCTATACTCAAGGTTTAGAATTCTATAATGATACTTTATACGAAAGCACGGGGCAATATGGAACTTCTACATTGAGAAAAGTAGATTTTAAAACTGGCGAAGTTTTCAAAAAAATAGAATTATCAGATCAATATTTCGGAGAAGGCTTATCTATCCTTAACGGAAATATTTATCAACTTACTTGGAAAGAAGGCGAAGGATTTATTTATAATCTAGTAGATCTTAAAAAGACAGGCTCTTTCAATTTTAATAATAGCAAAGAAGGCTGGGGATTGTGTAATGATGGAAAACAATTCTATAAGAGCGATGGTACAGAAAAAATCTGGATCTTGAATTCTGAAACTCTAGCTGAAGAAACATTTATACAACCCACTACAAATAAATCTATCTCTACACAATTAAATGAATTGGAATGGGTAGAAGGAAAAATATATGCAAACACTTATCAAAGAGATGGAGTTGCAATAATTAATCCTAAAAACGGGGCTATAGAGGGAATAATAAACTTTAAAGGCTTAAGAGATAAGGTTAGCCAACATCCTGAATTAGATGTTTTAAATGGAATCGCATATAATCCAAATACTAAAAAATTGTATGTGACTGGAAAGAATTGGGATAAATTATTTGAAGTTGAAATAATTAAAAAATGAGTGGTACTCCAGAAATCTTTGAAAAAACTATCACAGTAATAGCTTCAGATCTAGATGAACTAAATCATGTAAACAATGTTCAATATGTGCAGTGGATCCAAGATATTGCTAAAGAGCATTGGGAAAAACGAGCATCAGAAGAGATATTGGGTGCCTATTTCTGGGTGGTGATTCGGCATGAGATAGATTATAAACAACAAGGATTCCTAGATGATGAATTAATAATTCAAACTTTTGTAGGGGAACTCACCCATGTAACTTCACAAAGATTGGTAAATATTGTGAATAAGAAAACTAATAAAGTGCTTGTAAAAGCTAAGTCCACTTGGTGCTTAATGGACTATAAAAACAAAAAACCCGTAAAGATCTCTCAAGAGATGTTACGGGTTTTTTATAACTAAGTTGATACGGTTATATATATCCGCTTTTCGTCCAGTGAGGACTTGACCATCTCGTCACCCTGAACTTGTTTCAGGGTCTCCTCAGACTTTATGGGGGATGCTGAAACAAGCCCGCCTGAATGGCTTTGTCGGGCAGGTTCCGCATGACGAAAAATCTGAATGTTGCTAGTTAAAATCTATATCTAGAACAAAAGCGAAAAATAATTATGAAGTTTAATCTATAAACTTTTTGCAACCTTATTTACCGCTGCAATTGTTTTATCCAGATCATCATAAGACAAAGCTTCAGTAATAAACCAAGTTTCAAATGCACTTGGCGCTATATAGATTCCCTCAGTTAACATTCCGTGAAAAAATTCTTTAAAGGTATGATTATTTGCATGTGCTGCCGAGGCAAAATCTGTTACAGGAGTTTCAGAAAAATGGATCGAGATCATAGAACCAATTCTATTTATAGTATGCGGAATATTGTTGGATTTCAAGGCTGCATCTAGGCCTTCGTGCAAGTATGCAGTTTTCTCATCTATACTTTTAAAGATCTCTCTTTTACTATCCAATTCTTTAAGCATCGCTAAACCAGCAGCCATTGCCAAAGGATTTCCACTTAAGGTTCCAGCCTGATACACCGGTCCAATGGGTGCCAAATGATCCATAATCTCTGCTCTGGCAGCAAAAGCGCCTACAGGTAATCCACCGCCAATAACTTTACCAAATGTTACAATATCTGCGCGTACACCCAGTCTTTCTTGAACTCCACCCGGCGCCAATCTAAAACCAGTCATTACCTCATCAAAAACTAATAAGATATCATTCTCATCGCACAGTCTGCGTAATCCCTCTAAGAATCCATCTCTTGGAGGAATACAACCCATATTTCCGGCCACAGGCTCCAAAATGATACATGCAATTTCTCCTTGATTCTGTTCTACTAAATTTCTAACATCATCAATATCATTATAAGTAGCAAGCAAGGTGTCCTTAGCTGTACCTGCAGTCACTCCAGGACTGTTAGGAGTTCCAAAGGTCACGGCTCCACTCCCCGCTTGTATTAAAAATGAATCACTATGCCCATGGTAACAACCAGCAAATTTTATAATTTTTTCTTTTCCTGAAAAGCCACGAGCTAATCTTACAGCACTCATACAAGCCTCTGTTCCAGAATTCACAAATCTAATCTTGTCTATATTAGGAACCATTTTTACTGCTAATTCTGCAATCTTGGTTTCAATCTCTGTAGGAGTTCCAAAAGAAGTTCCTTTTTTAGCCTTTTCAATAACCGCATCTACCACAGGTTTAAAAGCGTGACCAAGGATCATAGGCCCCCAAGAATTTATATAGTCTATATATTTATTCCCATCTTCGTCATATAAATAAGCACCTTCAGCTTTTTCAATAAAAATCGGAGTTCCCCCAACTGCATTAAATGCTCGAACTGGAGAATTTACTCCTCCCGGTATTACTTTCTGTGCAGCTTCAAACAATGCACTACTTCTTTTATAATTCATAATATATTTTCAATTATATGCCTATTTCAAGATCAATTCCTGCCCAATAGAAATATTATTGTTAGCTAAATTATTGATCCGCTGTAAGTCTTCTACTGTAATATTATTTCGTTTTGATATAGAATACAAAGTATCTCCTTTTTGTACTATATAATAATTAGACCCATTTGCTTCAACAGCCACTTCTCTTCTTTCCCTTCTGTTGGTTTTACCCAAAACTTCACTATCAAATCTATCTAGATTATAACGTTCTATTATTTCTATTAACTTTTTGGGATACAATCTATCTGTGGCATACCCCGCAGCTCGAAGGCCTTTTGCCCAAGCTTCATAATCGTCGGGATCCAATTCAAAAAGATCTGCATAACGGCTGCGTTGACTCAAGAATAAAGAATGATCCCGATAAGAATATTTTGGATCGTTATATTTTCTAAAGCATTCCTGAGATCTATCGTCATCATGATACACCTTATCACCTTCCCAATCATGGCATTTAATTCCGAAGTGATTATTAGCTCTTCTCGTGAGGTCACCTTTTCCAGCACCAGATTCTAAAATTCCTTGAGCCAGAGTAATACTAGCCGGAATCTTATAAAGCCTCATTTCATCTTGCGCTATCTCATAAAAGTTAGCTACATATTCTTCAACAACATTTGCGTAAGAGCCTCTGGGAGCACTTTCTCGTTTTGGGGAACTTTGACTTTCTTTCTTTGTAGAAACTTCTTTTTTCTCTTCATTTCTATGTGTAACCACCTTTTTTTTACTCCCACAAGAAGCTAGAAAGAGTAAAAGGAAGAGTCCTACGAAAATTTTATAAAGTTTTATTTTATACATCTATTAACGGAAGATTTTTTTTGATCAATAATTCATTCATTCCGGGGATCCCTTGAAGCCCTCCAGTATGAATGGCTAAAATACGGGAATTTTGAGGGAATTTAGAATTTTCTATCATATCTATAATGCCATATAACATCTTACCTGTATAAACGGGATCTAGTGAAATCTGGTATTTTTTTTTGAACAGATTAATAAAATTTATCAGCTCAGAGTTCACTTTTGCGTATCCTCCAAAATGATAGTTGGTTACTAAGCTCCAATTCTCCTTAGTGGAATATTTTTTTATTTCTGAAGAAAGCCAATCCCCTTTAAGTGCTGGAAAACCTAGAACCTGTTGATTGGACATAGAAGCATTTATAATCCCTGCAATCGTACCACCTGTACCAATAGAACAGCCGATATAATCAAACTCCTTATCCTCCTCGTTTAAAATTTCTTCACAACCTTTTATGGCCAAAGAATTTGTTCCTCCTTCTGGAAGAAGATAGAAATCTCCAAATTCTGCATTCAAATTCTCGATAAAATCTGGTTGTTCTTTATTCCTATAAGTTTCCCTAGAAATAAAATGGAGTTGCATCCCGTGAGCTACTGCATATTTTAAGGTCTTATTTATCGCCAAGGTTTTCTTCACATCTTTCCATAGCTCCTCTCCCCTAATTATTCCAATTGTTTTTAAACCATATTTCTTACCTGCAGCGGCTGTTGCCGCAATATGATTTGAGTAAGCTCCGCCAAATGTCAAAAGTGTAGTTGAGTTACTTTTTAGGGCTTCAGAAATATTATATTTCAATTTTCTGAATTTGTTTCCTGAAACAAAAGGGTCTATAAGGTCTTCTCTCTTAATATGTAAAGAAATGTTGGAAGATTTAAAATGAGCAACTAGTTGGTTAGCTGAAAAAGTAAAATTAAAATCGGCTTCCTGCATCATTCTGCAAAGATTCAAAAAATGCATTCAGAAATAAAATCAAACGACTATCAATTTTCAAAGTGATCATAGATATTTGGAATTTACCTAAAATATAATAAATTGATAAACGACGTCATTCTATACTTATTTCAGAATCTCATAATACTCCTTGCAAATCAAAATATTGAGACTATGAAATATATTCAGAGTGACGAGATAGCTATTATTACATAAATTGAAAATCCTATAAGTATTTCAGGAATTCCCAAAATCTCCTGTCTTTTATATAATTCAGGTTACATTCATTAGAATAAGCTTCCTTTTCAAAAGAAATATTTCTGTAAGCTATAAATTTGTTTTTATACTTAAAAAATCTGACACCAAATTCTAACCCGTACCACACATAGAAAAACACAAGAAGCATTTCTGCTTGCTGCTTTAAATGGATCTTTTCATGATTTAGTAAAACAGGATCATCTTTAAAGCTTTTATCTTTTAAAATAATAAATGGCCATAGGCTAATCCCATTAAAACCTTTAGCGAGTAGAAATTTGTTTACCAGAACAATCATTGGCGAAAGTTAAGAATTTGTATTTTTGTGATATGAATAATTTTTCAAAAAAAATCCCTTTAGAAGAGGGTGATTTCTATATAACACCAGAAGGCTACAGGTGTTTTACAGAGCAATACCATTTAAAAAGAGGATATTGCTGTGAGAGTGGTTGTAGGCATTGCCCGTATGGTTATAGCAAAAAGACAAATTCTATATAACTTGAAAATATTTTCATAAACAAAAAGTCATCATAAACTGTCAATTTAAAATAGCGCATTAATGAATTTTAAAGATCTTATCCTACAGGGAATTCCTCCCACTTTGCCAGAGAAAAGAACCTATGATCCCTCTGTAAATCATGCTCCTAAGAGAAAAGAAATTTTAAATTCTGAAGAAAAAACCCTTGCGCTAAGAAATGCTTTGCGATATTTTGAACCAAAACATCATCCTACTTTAATAACAGAATTTAAAGAAGAACTTGAAACCTACGGAAGGATCTATATGTTTAGATTTAAACCGACTTACGATATTTACGCCAGACCGGTAGAAGAATACCCAGGACCTTGTTTACAGGCTAGAGCTATTATGCTAATGATCCAGAATAATTTGGATCCAAAAGTTGCTCAACACCCTGAAGAATTAATCACTTATGGTGGAAATGGTGCCGTATTCCAAAACTGGGCGCAATATTTATTGGTGATGAAGTATTTGGCTCAAATGGAAGATGACCAGACCTTGGTTATTTATTCCGGGCACCCTATGGGGTTATTCCCTTCCAACAAAAATGCTCCACGTGTGGTAGTAACCAACGGGATGATGATCCCTAATTATTCCCAACCAGATCACTGGGAAAAATTTAATGCGCTTGGTGTGACTCAATATGGGCAAATGACTGCAGGAAGCTATATGTATATTGGGCCTCAAGGTATTGTCCATGGAACCACTATCACCGTATTAAATGCGGGTAGAAAAATAGCTAAAAATAAAGAAGATCTAGCTGGTAAACTTTTTATTACCTCTGGTTTAGGAGGAATGAGTGGCGCGCAACCAAAAGCGGGAAATATCGCTGGATGTATTACCGTATGTGCTGAAATAAATCAAAAAGCAGTTCATACACGTCATTCTCAAGGCTGGGTAGATGAAGTTTGTACAGATCTTAATGAATTAACTAAAAGAGTAAACCTAGCTAAGCAAAACAAAGAAGTGCTTTCCATCGCTTATCAAGGTAATATTGTAGATGTTTGGGAACATTTTGATAAAGTGAACCTTTTTGTAGACCTTGGAAGTGATCAAACTTCCTTACACAATCCATGGGCTGGAGGATATTATCCGGTGGGGATGAGTTTGGAGGAATCTAATGAGATGATGGCTAATGATCCTGAGGAATTTAAAATTAAAGTTCAGGAAAGCTTGTGCAGACAAACTACTGCTATAAATAAACACACCAATAAAGGAACTTATTTCTTTGATTATGGAAATGCATTCCTATTAGAGGCGTCCCGGGCAGGTGCTACTATTTATAAAAATAAGAACGGGGAGTTTGTAAATTCCAATTCCTTTAAAACATCAGATCTAGAAAGCGCCCCTTTTGCATATCCTTCTTATGTACAAGACATCATGGGACCAATGTGTTTTGATTATGGATTTGGACCATTTAGATGGGTTTGTGCTTCTGGACTTCAGGAAGATCTAAACAAAACAGACCAAATTGCTACGGAAATTTTAGAACGATTAAAAAAGGATGCTCCAGAAGAGATCCAATCTCAATTATCTGATAATATAAAATGGATCAAGAATGCTAAAGCTAATAATTTGGTTGTAGGCTCAAAAGCCAGAATCCTATATGCCGATGCAGTTGGAAGAACCGAAATCGCAAAAGCTTTCAATGATGCAATTGCCGAAAATAAAATAGGCACTGTTGTTCTAGGAAGGGATCATCATGATGTTTCAGGTACAGATTCTCCTTTTAGAGAAACCTCTAATATTTATGATGGTTCAAGGTTTACTGCCGATATGGCAATACAGAATGTGATAGGTGATAGCTTTAGAGGAGCTACCTGGGTGAGCATCCATAATGGTGGTGGCGTAGGCTGGGGAGAGGTTATTAATGGTGGTTTCGGTATGGTTCTTGATGGTACTATAGAAGCGGAAAACCGCTTAAAATCTATGCTGTTTTGGGATGTAAATAATGGTTTAGCAAGACGGTCTTGGGCACGAAATAAGGAAGCTATTTTTTCTGTAAAACGTGCAATGGATCAAGAGCCAAAACTTAAGATCACGATCCCAAATCTTGTAGACGATGCGTTGTTTTCAGAATAAAGACCACAAACCATTTAAAACTTGATTTATGAAATTCTTTAAAATTACAGCAGTGCTATTATTATTAGCTGTGGGCATCACGTCATGCAATACAGTTAAAGTAGCATCAGATTACGATCAGAAAGTAGATTTTAATCAGTACAAAAGTTTCGCGTTTTTTAAGCCTGGAATAGATAAAGCTGATATTTCCGATCTAGACAAAAAACGTATTTTAAGAGCTATTGAAGAAGAGATGATCTCCAAAGGCTTTACCAAATCTGAAGAACCAGATCTATTGGTTAGCATCTTTACTAAAACCAAAGAAAACATCAATATCTATCAGAATAATAGATATGGTTACGGCTATGGCTGGGGATGGAATCCTTGGTACTGGGGTGGTGGATCAAATACAGTGAACACTACAAGTGAAGGAACTCTTTACATAGACCTTATAGATTCTGAGGGAAAAGAATTAGTCTGGCAAGGTATGGGTACCGCCGCACTTGCTAAGGAAGTAAATAAAAAGCAAGAGCGAATTAGCGAGATCGTAGAAAAAATATTCGAAAAATATCCTCCGGGACAAACAAAATAAAATAACTGAAGCCTCCAAATTGGAGGCTTTTTTATTGCTTAGTATTATTCAGAAAAAAGCAAAGGCTGTATATTTGGGTTCCTATTTTGTATCTTTATAATCACATTTAATGAGTTACCCAATATGTTAGAAAAAATTGAATCTAATGCAATTTTAGATAGGCTTCCCGCACATCTAAAGCAATTTATTAAACCTCAAGATTATACTGATTATAGCGCTATAAATCAGGCCGTTTGGAGGTTTGTAATGCGTAAAAATGTTCAATACCTTAGTAATGTCGCACATAAATCTTATTTAGAAGGTTTAAAGCAAACTGGTATTTCAATAGACCACATTCCCAATATGTATGGGATGAATAGGATCTTGCAAGAAATAGGATGGGCTGCAGTTGCCGTAGATGGATTTATTCCACCAGCTGCATTTATGGAATTCCAGGCCTATAATGTATTAGTGATTGCCAGCGATATTAGACAGATAGATCATATAGAATATACTCCCGCTCCAGATATTATTCATGAAGGTGCAGGACACGCTCCAATTATTGCAAATCCAGAGTACGCGGAATACCTAAGAAGATTTGGTGAAATTGGTTGCAAGGCGATTTCCAATGCAAAGGATTATGAGATGTATGAAGCAATAAGACATCTCTCTATAATAAAAGAGGCCGAAAATACTCCAGAAAATGAAATAAAAGCTGCGGAAGCTAAAGTAGATTATTTACAAAATAATATGGGGGAGCCAAGTGAAATGGCTCAAATAAGAAATCTTCACTGGTGGACAGTAGAATACGGTCTTATTGGAACTGTAGAAGAGCCTAAGATTTATGGAGCAGGCTTGCTATCTTCTATTGGCGAAAGTGCTTGGTGTATGACCGAGAAGGTTAAGAAAAAAACATACTCTATTGAGGCAGCAAAACAGGAGTTTGATATTACTAAGCCACAGCCGCAATTATATGTAACTCCAGATTTTGCTCATTTAAGCAGCGTTTTAGAAGAATTCGCAAATTCTATGGCATTAAGACGAGGAGGCTTGGAAGGTATCAATAAGCTGATTAATTCCAAAATTTTAGGAACCATAGAATTAAGCACTGGCTTAGAGATCTCTGGAGATTTCATTAAAGTAATAGAATCAGATAATAAACCAGTATATTTTCAAACTACAGGAAAAACAGCCTTATCTTATAGAGGTAAAGAACTTGTAGGCCATAGTGTAAACAATCATCCTGAAGGCTTTGGGTCTCCTATTGGTCTCTTGAAAGGAATTAATTTAGCAATAGAAGATATGAGTCCGCGCGATTTAAAAGCCTATGACATTTATGAAGAAAAGAAAATCTCTTTTGAATTTGAAGGTAATATAAAGGTAATAGGAACTATTGTTACAGGAACTCGAAACCTACAAGGAAAAATTATCCTCATTAGACTTAAAGATTGTACAGTAACCCATGGTGAAGAAAGCTTGTTTAAACCAGAATGGGGACATTACGATATGGCGATAGGGAAAGTCGTAATTTCAGCATTTGCAGGCCCTGCAGATCCTTTATCTTTCGATTTAATAACTCACACTCCATCCAGTACAACTATTAAGAGCAAAAAGAATCAAGATAAATTAGAACTTGAGTCTCTATATGAAGCTGTTAGGAATAGCAGAGAAGGTAAGGATACAAAATTTTCTCTTCAGGCCACTTTTGATCTAGTAAAAAAGCATCATCATAATGATTGGTTGCTTTCTATAGAAATTTATGAATTAATATTCCATCAAGATCCAGAATTCGCTAGAGAAATTAAAGAGCATCTTAATAAATTAGAAGTAAGAAGGCCAGATGTCGCTCATCTTATAAATAGCGGATTGGAGTTAATAGAAAACGACCTAGTTTTAGATTAAAGTATAAAAAATAATTTATTGAATTTGAGACCCCCCTATCAATTATCTTAACAAATATTTGATAGGGGTTTCTCATTCTATTTTATTTGGCTCTCTAAAGATAAATCCAAATAGAAACAATCAATTAGCTCTTGATTAAAAAAAAAATATCTGAAGAACCAATGTGGGATTATTTGGTTCAAAACTGCTTCTTAGGCCAATATTTAGACAAATAACATTAGAACTTCAACGATTCCATCGCATTGGAACTTTCAATTTCGTTTCCATTATATTCCAATTTCCACCCCATTGTATTTGTGAGAATATATATTTTTTGAAGCTCACTAATCAATCTATTTTTAGCGTTGGACTTAAGAGTAGACTTTTCTATTTTCGTCTTTAAAGACTTCTCTATTCTCTTCTTAATATTGTTATAATCTTCTGCTTCGAATTGATTTAAATAATCTTGAGTTACATCGTAATATTGAATATTGGGATTTATTGAGATCTCTTCCTCTGGAATAAAAGTGATGGTCACTGTTTTTGTATCTGGATTAACTTCAGTTTTAAGCTTACTTAGATCATATGCAATAGTTACATCTGCATTTACAATAATCAATGCCTTTTTTCTTGCAGATAGCACATCTAAATAGAACTTTTTAGAATCTTTATAAGAGAATACTTGCGCAAAGTTACCTTCTGTAACCACCAATTTTCCTACATTCTTGATCTGCTTTTCAATTAAACCTGTACTCTCAATTAACTGATCTCTATCCTTCTGCTTATCGTCGAAATATTGATAAGCTATAAAGCCAATGATTACTAAAACAACTAAAAGTAAAACCTTTCTCATGTCTAAAACTTTGACGCAAGATACAAATATGTTTAGATGCTAATTGAAATTAAAAGAAACCGAAAAGACATAAAAAAAACTAATGGACGGCCCCACCCGTCCATTAGCTATTAATTCTAAAATCTACCCCAACAAATTTTAGAAACTTAGTTCAAAAAACATATCAAAAGACACAAAGTGAACTCTAATATTGGTTTTAAAACTTAATTAAAAGTACAAAAAAAAATTAGGGTTTTAATAATTTAACATAAAATTATCTTGTTAAAATTTTATAAATCAAGGTTTTAGGTTTGAACTTATCATCAAGTTATTAACAATTAGAAACGGAAATCAAGAAAGAATTTGCCAACTAAAATCCCTTTGCTAAGAATTATATCATAAAGAAGTATTTTAAAATTTAACTCTAGGGATTTTATATTTTAGATGGAGGATCTTTTCTTCCAGATCCTTTAAAAATAATTGATGCTTTTCTGAATTTTCATTGAATGCTTTATGAGCTAAACCTTTATGAATTATTTCAATAGATTTAAATAATTCCAAGGCGCTTTTATCCATCCAAACTTCAGTGAAATGAGCCCATATATGGCTTATGGCGAGAGAACTGGGATGTAGCATATCATCGGCATAAAACCTATAATCTCTTAGTTCATCCAACATAATTTCAAAAGCAGGAAAATAAAAACAATCACTTGAATTCTTAAATTTTTGAGCTGCTAAAAATTGATGAATACTTGTAATTAAATGAGCTTTACTTTGTTGATTTTCAACGAATCCATCTTTAATATGTCGCACAGGAGAGACGGTAAAGATTATTTGAATATCAGGATTTATTGTTAATAAACATTGAAAAGTACTGTTAATAACATCCTGAATTTCTTTAACATTTAGAAGCTCTTTATTAAAGTTTTTCTGACTTAATTTGTGACAATTGGCTACAGATTGACCCGTTTTCAGTTCTTTATAATGCCAAGAAGTTCCAAAAGTAAATACGATATGAGTAGAAGTTTCTAAAAATGAGCGAGTAGTTTGTAAGCCTTCATTTAAGTTGAATAATAACTCTTTCTTATTTGAAGCATTCATACAAGAATGCGTATCAAAACAATGCCATTGCTCGTTATGAAAAAAAATATCCTTTTCTTCATAAATATAAGCATCAGCTACTTTTTTAATAAAATTACCGATCGCTTCTGGATGATAAAAAATTCCAAATGGGTTTCTAAGATTTTGAAATTGATAGTAATCCAACTTCTCCCCTATATTTTCTACAAAACATGAACCCAATAATAAGATCTTAGAAGTGTGATCTATTTTAGGTTCTTGTTCTATTTTGGGTACAGACGTCTTGAATTTCATTTTTCTTGTATCTCTGTTCCTATTTGTTAAAGACTGTTTATTATTCTAAAAAGCTCTTAGCATTATTTAAAGCCTCTGTAATTCCTTGTGGATTTTTTCCTCCTGCAGTTGCAAAGAAAGCTTGGCCACCACCTCCACCTTGGATATATTTCCCTAATTCTCTTACAACTTTCCCAGCGTCTAAACCATTTTGTTTTACCAATTCTTTAGAAATATAGCAAGACAACAAGGCCTTACCATCATTTTCTGCAGCCAATAATAAAAATAGGTTATCATTATTTTCACCTAGCTGAAATGCAAGATCTTTTATTCCACCAGCATCCAGATCTACTTTTTTAGCTAAAAAGGAAACCCCATTAATTTCAGTTAATTCTTTCTGTAATTCCCCTTTAAGATCTTTTGCTTTTTCTCTTAATAAAGCATCCAATTGCTTCTTCAAATTCCCATTTTCTTCCTGAATATTCTGAATTGCTTTTAATGGATTTTTAGTATTCTTAAGCTCAGCTGAAATATCGCTTAAAACAGCAGTTTGCTCTGTGAAATAAGATTTAACAGCGTCTCCTGTTATAGCTTCAATCCTTCTTATTCCTGCTGCAACAGCACCTTCAGAAGTGATCTTGAAATACCAGATATCTGCAGTATTATTAACGTGAGTACCACCACAAAGTTCCATAGAACTTCCAAATTTTATGGCTCTCACAGAATCTCCATATTTTTCTCCAAATAAAGCAATCGCTCCTTGATCTATAGCTTCATTGTAAGTTAAATCACGTTGTTCATTCAGTTTAATTTGTTCATGAATTCTGAGATTAACAAAATGTTCTACTTTGGTTAATTCTTCTGAAGTAAGTTTACTAAAGTGAGAAAAATCAAACCTTAAATGACCATCATTCACCATAGAGCCTTTCTGTTCTACATGAGTACCAAGCACGTGTCTTAAAGCCTGATGAAGTAAATGGGTGGCAGTATGGTTCGCTTCCGTTCTTCTTCTTTTAGTAACATCTACTTTCGCCATTAATAAACTAGATAAGTCTTTAGGCAAAGTCTTAGTAAAATGAATGATTAGGTTATTCTCTTTTTTAGTGTCTAAAACTTCGATCTTCAAAGCATCTAAACTTAAAAGAACACCCCTATCTCCTACTTGACCTCCTCCTTCCGGATAGAACGGAGTTTTATTTAAGACTATTTGATATAGTTGACCATCTTTCTTACTATCAACCTTTCTATATCTAGTAATTTCTACCGGTGACTCTACAACATCGTAGCCTATAAATGGAACATCCTCTTCTTCACCGCGAACAGTCCAATCTCCAGCTATAACTACAGAAGCAGCTCTAGATCTATCTTTTTGTTGTTTTAATTCGGCATTAAATTCTTTTTCATCTAAACTATAACCACGCTCTCTTAATATAAGCGCTGTAAGATCTATAGGAAAACCAAACGTATCAAAAAGTTCGAATGCTTTTTTTCCTGAAACAACTTTAGCTTCAGATTCATTAATGATTTTTTCAAGTAAAACAAGTCCTTGATCTAAAGTTCTTAAAAAAGACTGCTCTTCTTCTTTAATTACGATTTCAATTAAAGATTTTTGAGATTTAAGCTCTGGGAAAGCTTCTCCCATTTGAGTGCTTAAAGTTGAAACCAATTTATAGATAAAAGGCTCTTTAGTATCTAAGAAAGTAAATCCGTATCTAATGGCTCTTCTCAAAATACGCCTTATCACATATCCTGCACCAGTATTACTTGGCAATTGTCCATCTGCAATAGAAAATGCAACTGCGCGAACATGATCTGCAATTACCCTGATAGCAATATCTATTTTCTCAGATTCCCCATAAGTTGAGTTTGTCACCTTTTCAATGCTAGAAATTAGCGGAGTAAAAACATCGGTATCATAATTAGACTTTTTGCCCTGAAGTACCATGCACAAACGTTCGAATCCCATTCCGGTATCTACATGCTGTGCAGGTAGTTTTTCTAAAGAACCATCTGCTTTTCGATTAAATTCCATGAAAACAAGATTCCAGATCTCAACCACCTGTGGATGATCTGCATTTACAAGATCTCTTCCCGGAACGGCTGCTTTTTCTTCTTCGCTTCTAAGATCCACATGAATTTCTGAACTTGGACCGCAAGGACCTTGGTCTCCCATTTCCCAAAAGTTATCCTTTTTGTTCCCAAATATAATTTTGTCTTCAGGAACTATGTCTTTCCATAGATCATATGCTTCCTGATCTAGTCCCAGCTTATCATTATCTGATGAGCCTTCAAAAACAGATACATATAATATATCTTTTTTTACTTTAAAGACCTCTGTTAAGAGCTCCCAAGCCCAATGAATTGCTTCAGTCTTAAAATAATCTCCAAAACTCCAGTTTCCTAGCATCTCAAACATGGTGTGATGGTAAGTGTCCATACCCACTTCTTCCAGATCATTATGCTTCCCGCTAACGCGAAGACATTTTTGAGTATCTGTAAGTCTATTATGCTTTGGCACGGTATTTCCTAGAAAATATTCCTTAAATTGGTTCATTCCTGCATTGGTAAACATCAAGGTTGGATCGTCCTTAATGACCATTGGAGCAGACGCTACAATTTCATGGGATTTAGATTGAAAAAATTCGAGGTATTTTGAACGTATCTCTTGAGATTTCATATTCTGAAAAAAGTCAAATAATTAATTAATTGGAGAGTGAGAAAACAATTTTTATATTTGTTCGTTACTCATTACCCATTGCATGATTTTTGCATGATAATATACCCGCAAAAATAAGATAATTTTAATATATGGCGAAGGTTAAATATTATTACGATAGTGACACACTTTCATATAAAAAAATAGAACATAAAAGTGGAAGAAAATTCGGTTTTGCTCTTATTGGAGTTGCCGGGGCTTTTCTAGCTGGATTTGTTTTATTGGTCATCTATATCAACATTCCTCAGATTGAGACGCCAAAGGAAATGGCTCTTAAACGTGAATTGCAAAACATGCAATTACAATATAATATCGTCAATAAAAAAATGGACCAGATAGAAAATGTCTTAGCCAATGTAGAAGATAGAGATAACAACATTTATAGACTTTATTTTGAGTCTAATCCCATTCCAGAGGAACAACGTAAAGCTGGATTTGGTGGGATAAATAGATATAGGAATCTGGAAGGCTACGAAAATTCTAAATTGATTACTGAAACCAATCAAAGAATGGACATTCTCTCCAAACAAATTGTAGTACAATCTAAATCTTTAGACGAAATTGCAATTCTTGCTGAGGAGAAAGAAAAATTATTGGCAGCAATTCCTGCTATTCAGCCTGTAAAAAATGAAAATTTAAAGCGAATTGCGTCTGGTTACGGCTGGAGAAATGATCCTTTTACCAAGGTAAAGAAATTCCATTTCGGAATGGATTTTTCTGCTCCAAGAGGCACGCCTGTTTATGCAACAGGGGATGGACGAATTGAAAGAGCAGACAACAGATCTACAGGTTATGGAAATCATATAAGAATAGATCATGGTTATGGGTACACAAGCCTTTATGCACATTTATATAAATATAATGTTAGAAAAGGTCAAAACGTAAAGCGTGGAGATGTTATTGGATTTGTAGGTAGCACAGGTCGATCTGAAGGACCACACTTACATTACGAGATCTTTATGAATGAAGATAAAATTAATCCTATTAATTTCTACTACGGAAATCTTTCTCCTGAAGAGTTCGATCAGGTACTTATTAAAGCGCAACAAGAAAATCAATCTCTGGATTAATGCATATAGACCTACCGGAAAAAAGATATTATGCTATTGGCGAAGTTGCTGAAGCTTTTGGAGTTAACACCTCTCTAATTAGATTTTGGGAAAAAGAGTTCGATGCTCTAAAACCGAAAAAAAATGCGAAAGGCAATAGACTTTTTACTCCACAGGATATTAAAAATCTTGAATTAATATATCATCTTGTAAAAGAGCGCGGTTTTACACTAGAAGGTGCAAAAATTCATTTAAAGGAAGAAAAGAAGAAAACTCTTAGTAACTTTGAAATTATAAGAAAACTTCAGACCGTAAAATCTGAACTTACACAAATTAAAAATCAACTATAACATGAAAAAATGGCTTATCCCGACAATTGCAATTATTGTCTTAGGTATAATTATTTACAGTACTACTGTAGGATTTAACAACACAGCAATTGTAAAGCAGGAAGATGCTAGAGAAACTTGGTCCAATGTGGAAAGTTCTTACCAAAGAAGAAACGACCTTATTGGTAATCTTGTTAAAACAGTTCAAGGCGCAGCAGATTTTGAAAGAGGTACCCTAACAGATGTTATTGAGGCAAGATCAAAAGCTACAGGAGTAACTATAGATCCAACTAATATCACTCCAGAGCAGATGGCTCAGTTTCAACAAGCACAAAGCGGAGTTTCATCAGCATTATCAAGACTTCTAGTAACGGTAGAACGTTATCCTGACTTAAAAGCAAATCAAAACTTCTTACAATTACAATCTCAATTAGAAGGAACCGAGAATAGAATTAATGTAGCCAGAGATAGGTACAACGCTGCCGTTACAGAATTTAATAAATACATAAGACAATTCCCGAATACTATTTTTGCAGGTTGGTTTGGTTTTGACCAAATGGTGAGATATGAAGCAGATGCAGGTTCTGAAGATGCTCCAGATGTAGATTTCGATTTTAAATAGATTTTGAGATGAGTAAAATTGAAGATTTTTTGACCAAGCAAGAAGAAGAAGAAATTGTTGATGCAATACGTAAGGCAGAAAAAGCTACTTCCGGTGAAATAAGAGTACATATAGAAAAAACCCATGGAGCCAAAGATATCTTTGAACGCTCCATGGAAGTTTTTCATCTCTTAAAAATGGATAATACCAAAGAAGAGAATGGCGTGCTTATCTATGTTGCTGTTGAAGATCGCGACTTTGTGATCTATGGTGATAGTGGAATTAATCAAGTGGTACCAACCGATTTTTGGGAAAGTACTAAAGATGCAATCGTTGCTCAATTTAAATCGGGTAATTTTAAACAAGGCCTGATAGATGGGATCTTAAAAGCTGGAATCGAATTACAAAAGCATTTTCCTTGGAACGAAAATGATATTAATGAACTTCCCAATACAATATCTAAAGGATAAATGCAGAATTCCAAATTTTCATTTCTAATAACTTTTTTATTTTTACTGTCATTTTCAATTGATGCGGTGGCACAATTGGACGTTCCACCAAAGCCCAAGGAGGAAACAAGTGTTTATGATTCTGCAGATATGCTAACGCCTTCTGAAGAGCAAATGCTAGAACAAAAATTAATTAGTTATGCAGATACCACGTCCACGCAAATTGTAATAGCAACCATAGAATCCTTAAATGGAGAATATATTGGATTGTATGCTCCAAAATGGGCCCAAGAATGGGGAATTGGTCAAGCTAAAGAAGATAATGGATTACTGATTTTAATTTCTAAAGTAGATAGAAAAATATGGATAACCACTGGTTATGGCTTAGAAGAATATCTAACAGATTTTAATACAAAAGACATTATAGAAAATATCATCCTGCCTGAATTCAAGAACGGTTCCTTTTATGGAGGATTAGATCAGGGAACTACTGCAATATTTGAAGTGCTAAACGGTAGTTTTAAAGGTTCACCTGTTAGAGATAATAAATCTACAGGAATCCCGATCAATCTAATTGTTATGGGAATTTTCTTTGTGATTTTTCTTATTTCATTAGCTAAAAAGAATCGAAATAATAAAGGTGGACCAGGAAATAGTAGCGGAATGGGAAGCACTTTATTAAATGCCATAATCCTTAGTAGCCTTGGAAGAGGTGGTTTTGGTGGTGGTAGTTCTGGAGGCGGCGGATTTGGTGGCGGCGGAGGCGGCTTTGGTGGTGGCTTTGGTGGCGGTGGATTTGGTGGTGGTGGTGCCGGTGGAAGCTGGTAATATTTCAGTTAGTAGTTAGTGAAAATAAACCTTTAGAGAATCCTATTGTTTCTCGGGACAGTATAATCAAATTATATTTTTACTTTACATCATGCTGAACTTGTTTCAGCATCAATTTTCATAACAATAAAACATAAAAAATCCCAAGAGAATAAATTCTCTTGGGATTTTTTTAATTGAATTTAGTTTTTAGAAAAAGTTACTTCTTTCTAAAATATACAGATACCGGTACTCCTTTAAAGTCGTACTCTTCTCTTAGTTTATTTTCTAAATAACGTTTATAAGGATCTCTCACATATTGTGGAAGATTACAGAAAAATGCAAACTGAGGTTGTGGAGTAGGCAATTGCATACAGAACTTGATCTTTACATATTTTCCTTTCCATGCCGGTGGAGGATAACTTTCAATGATTGGCAACATGCGCTCGTTAAGCTCGCTAGTTTTAATTTTCTTACTTCTATTTTTAAATACCTCAACAGCAGTTTCTATGGCTTTAAAGATTCTTTGCTTAGTTAATACCGAAATAAAAACAATTGGCACATCTGTAAAAGGCTCCATTTCGCTTCTAATTTTTCGCTCGTAGTCCTTCATGGTATTGGTTTCTTTATCTTCAACCAAATCCCATTTGTTAACCAAGATCACAATCCCTTTTCTGTTACGCTGTGCAAGCCAAAAAATATTTTGAACCTGACCATCAAAACCTCTAGTTGCATCTAAAACAATAAGACATACATCACAGTTTTCTATGGCTCTAACAGATCTCATAACAGAATAAAATTCCAGATCTTCTTTTACTTTAGATTTTCTTCTAATTCCGGCAGTATCTACCAAATTAAATTCGAATCCGTATCTGTTATACTTTGTATCAATAGAATCTCTAGTAGTTCCCGCAACGTCTGTTACTATATATCTCTCCTCCCCGATCAATGCATTTATAAAAGAAGATTTTCCTGCATTTGGTCTTCCTACCACAGCAAAACGCGGCAATTCAGACTCTTCCTCATCTTCCACTTCTGGAAGCATTTCAATTAATGCATCTAATAATTCTCCGGTTCCACTCCCACTTGTACTAGCAATTGGATATAATTCACCTAATCCTAGATTATAGAATTCTACTGCATTTTCCAGCCTTTTAGAATTATCAACTTTATTAACAGCTAATAATACTGGCTTATCTTGCCTTCTAAGCAAATTTGCCACATCCTCATCCATTCCAGTAATTCCAGATTCAACGTCTACCATAAAAATGATAGCATCTGCCTCTTCTATAGCAAGTATTACTTGCTTATCTATCTCAGATTCAAAAACATCATCACTACCTTTCACGTATCCACCAGTATCAATAAGGGAGAATACTTGACCATTCCAGTCGGATTTTCCATAATGACGATCTCGGGTTACCCCACTTACCGAATCTACAATAGCCTCACGGCGTTGAATTAATCGGTTAAAAAAAGTGGATTTACCTACGTTTGGTCTTCCCACAATGGCTACTATATTGCCCATATCGACTTAAATCTTAAATTAGGCTGCAAAATTAAGGCTTTTTAGTTGAATAACACCGATAAACTCCAACATCAAAATAACTATACCTGTTCAGGTTTATATTAATATTACGAAGTATATACATCTCACCTCCAGTAAGATAACTCAGACTCACAACACCCGGAATTTAGACCTCGGGAGCGTGAAGAGTCTCCCATAGTTTTATCTGGAAGCTGAAACAGTTCAACATACCGAATAATCCCAGTGTTTTAGCTAAAAATAGTTACTAGTATAATTGCAGATATACACTATATTAAATTTAATATGTACAAGGATTAAGATTATAAATTGAAATAAAATCTAACTAATTTTAAGAATAAGAATTCTTATTTATAAAATATAATCTGTGCTCACAAAATTTGAGGTTTTGGATTCCAGCAATTTTTTCAATATCTCATTATTATAGGCATTATCCTTGGATGCCACAAAAGTTCGAATGGAAAAAGAGCGTAATGCATCATGCACGCTTAAAGTCCCCACAGCTGAATCCTTCCTCCCGGTAAATGGAAAAACATCCGGACCACGCTGGCAGGAACTGTTTAAATTTACACGGCATACTAGATTGACAAGGGTGTCAATAAGCGGAGCTAATTCGTTAATATCACTGCCAAATAAACTTATCTGTTGTCCGTAATTGGAATTTGAAATTTCATTTAATAATTCCTGAATATCGTTAAATGGTTTTATAGGAATAACAGGTCCAAATTGCTCTTCCTTATACACTCTCATCTCTTCGGTTACCGGGAATAAAACCGCAGGAAAAATAAAATTATCGGTAACCTCACCTCCTTTTTTATTCAAGATGGAAGCACCCTTTTCCTGAGCATCTTTAATAAGTTCTTGTATATATTGTGGTTTATCCGGCTCTGGCAAGGGTGTAAGTTTCACGCCCTCTTCCCATGGATTTCCTAATTTTAAAGCATCTACACGAGCAGCAAAACGCTTATTGAATTCTTCCCGGATATCTTCATGGATATAAATAATCTTTAAGGCAGTACAACGCTGGCCATTAAAGGATAAGGTACCGGAAATACATTCATCTATGGTAAGGTTCAAATCTGCATCCGGCAATATTATAGCAGGGTTTTTCGCTTCCAATCCCAACACCAGTCTCAACCTGTTTTTATATGGATGCTGATCCTGCAATGCGATGGCCGATTTGCTGTTTCCTATTAAAGCCAATACATCTATTCTTCCAGATTTCATGATAGGTGCAGCCACTTCCCTACCTCTTCCATAAATTACATTTACAGCCCCTTTTGGAAAGCTTTCCTTAAATGCCTCTAACAATGGAGAAATTAGTAAAACCCCGAGCTTTGCGGGTTTAAAAATAACAGTGTTCCCCATAATTAAAGCGGGAATTAATAAAGCAAAGGTTTCGTTTAACGGATAATTATAAGGTCCCAGGCAAAGTACGACTCCCAGAGGTCCTCGTCGGATATGTGCATTTACCCCATCGCGTTTAGAAAACTTAGCACTATTTCTATCCAATTGCTTATAGTCCTCAATTGTATCGTTTATATATTCTATGGTTCTATCAAATTCTTTTTCAGAATCAGGTAATGATTTTCCTATTTCCCACATCAACAGTTTTACAACTTCAGAACGTTTAGGCTTCATGAGGGACACAAACTTTTCCATACATTCAATCCTATCAGCTACCTTCATTGTGGGCCAGGTCCCCTGTCCCTTACCATAGGCATTACAAGCCGAATTTAACACCTCCAGTGCAGTAGCCTCGTCCATGTGCGGGACGCTCCCTAGTAAAGTGGGCTTATATTCGTCTGTAGATGAAATTGTGGAGTACACTTCATCCACCTTGCCTTTCCACAATATCAATTCCCCATTAGAGAGATAAGTTTGCTGGTGCAATAATTTTTTTATTTGAAATTCAGCTGGGTGATCCATTTCTAATTGATTTAATTAATATAGTAGTATAACAAGCTTATCATTTAATTTACGGAACTATTTTTGAAACTCTTAATCCAATTCTTTATCCCGATTTATTCTTTAATTAATATAAAATTCTGAATTTTATAGTGTGCTCTATTTGTTTTAATTCCTTAATGACTTCAGTATTATAAGCCTTATCAATATCTGTAATTACATATCCAATTGTCTCGTTGGTTTTAAGATATTGCCCAACAATATTGATATCATGTGTTGCCAAAATCTTGTTGATTTTAGCAATGATTCCAGGTCTATTTAAGTGAATATGAATCAATCTATGGGCATTCTCTAAAATTGGTAATTGTAGATTGGGGAAATTCACAGAGTTGGTTGTTCCTCCTGTGTTAATATAATCTATTATTTTCCCCGGAACAAAATTACCGATATTCACCTGAGCTTCCTCTGTGCTCCCTCCAATGTGCGGAGTTAGAATCACATTTGGTAAATTCCTTAAGGGTGATTCAAAAGTATCATTATTGGTTTTTGGCTCTTCAGGAAAAACATCTATTCCTGCTCCCCTTACTTTCCCAGATTTTATGTATTGCTGAAGTGCGTCTATCTCCACAACATGACCTCTGCTTAAATTCAGCAAGATCACGCCATCCTTCATTTGTTGAAATTGTTTTTCAGAAATTAGGTCTTTATTTTCTTTCCTTCCATCTACATGAAGGCTAATTATATCAGACTTCTTCAGTAATTCTTCCAAACTACCGCATTTAGTCGCGTTACCTAAAGCTAATTTCTCCACCAGATCGTAATAATAAACGTCAAAACCAATGGCTTCAGCAAGAATAGAAAGTTGAGAACCTATATTTCCATATCCAACAATTCCTAATTTCTTTCCGCGAATTTCAAAACTATTACTTGCAGATTTATCCCAGTTTCCTTCATGCATTTTAGAGATCTTATCTGGAAGGTTCCGCATTAAGAGAATAATTTCACCTATTGCCAATTCTACTACAGATCTTGTATTACTATAAGGTGCATTAAAAACTGCGACACCTTTTTCCAGGCATGCTTCAAGATCTATCTGATTGGTTCCAATACAAAAAGCTCCCACTGCAATCAATCGATTTGCGTTGGCTAGCACTTTTTTGGTGAGTTGGGTTTTAGAACGTATTCCTATAACAGATACATCCTTTATCTTTTCAGATAATTCCTCCTCGTCCATCGCCCCGGTATAAAGGGAAACATTATAACCTTCGCTCTTTAACATATTTAAAGCATCTGGATGAATATTTTCCAAAAGCATTACTTTAATTCTGTTTTTTGGATAAGAAATAGCTTTATTCATTTTATGCATATATAAGAATTCATCTAGACTAGGTGTAATATGATCGGCTTTTTGCAAAACACTATCTCGTTCTACATTTTCTGTAAATGCATAGAATTTATTTGCTAAGCCGGCAGCCTTAATTTCATAATCTGTATATCCATCACCAATTACATACACATCTCCTTGAAGGTCCATAGATTTTAACTGCTCTACCTTACCATTATTAGAAGAAAGGACATTATCCTTATTAAAACTTATAATATTACCTGCATCATCAAAAACAAAATCGTTTGCAAAAACATGATCAGCTTTAAGTCCAAGTTCTTTTACTATAGGAATTATAAACTCTTTGAAACCATTAGAAATAATATAAATATCATCTTTGTTTTCTTCAAAAAAAGCTTCGTTCCTAACAAAAGAGGTGGAAATTTTGGTTTTTAAAGTTTCTATTAATGGTTCTAGATGTTCTTTTTTAGCATTCAATAATTCTAATCGCTGAACTAGGGATTCTCTAAAAGATAAGCCACCTTCCATTCCGCGGTCTGTAAGAGATTTTAATTCTTCCAGTTTTTTATCTTTGTTTTTATCGCCACTCAGGGAGATCTCTCCAAGAATATCCAAGGCTTCTACTTGAGTAAAAGTACTATCAAAATCTATTACATAATTTCTCTTAATTTCCATAAATATAAAATTCGAAATGTTTTTTATTACAGTCTAAAACTACCATTTTTCAGAGTAATTTAAGCGCTAAAGCAAATTATTTATGTAGAGATTAACTATTAAAAACAGATATGCAATATGCTTGTGGATTTGATAATTTTTGAGGTTTTTTTTGAATAATATGAATTTAAAATTAATCTAACATTCAAATTATCTACTAATATATTTCAATATGATCAATCCCTTAGCATAATTAATGTTTAGTTCAATAGAAACTAAGAATTTCTTTAAATAAGCTTCTAAATTAGGTTTAGAGTATAGGCCTTATTTTATTAAATTAAAGATATGACTATTATAAAAGACTGTTGTAATCACACCTCGCTGCTGTATGTAGTTATAAAAAATAGGAGTGTAGGTTGTAAACATTTTTTTAAAAAGAATATGTCTTTAATTGGTTCGGTTCAGGAGAAATTGTATTTTCAAAATTCAAATAAAGGATGATTTTCCACATATAAAATAATGCACTTTTAAAATGAAAATACTCCATACTGCCGATTGGCATATCGGTAAAAAGCTCCATAAACATGACTTATATCCAGATTTCTATCTTTTTATAGATTGGTTGTGTACTTGCATTCAAAAGAATAAAATTGAACTGCTATTGATCTCTGGAGATGTTTTTGATCTTGCCAATCCCTCTTCTGATGCCAGAAAGCAATATTATAAAGCCTTATTAAAATTAAGGAATCTAGATTGTAAGATCATTTTAACTGGTGGCAATCATGATTCCCCGGCAATGTTGGATGCCCCGGGTGAAATTCTTCGGGAGCTAGAAATGCACGTGGTGGGTAGTTTAAGGGAGAATATTGAAGAGTGCATAATTCCTATCACAGGAAAGTTAGGTGAAATAGAACTAGTAGTGGCCGCGATTCCGTACTTACGGGATGCAGACTTGCGATCTGCTGCAGATGGAAATACTTACGAAGATAGATTGGAGGCAATAAGAATGGGAATTCAAAACACCTTCCTAAGCGCTGCTGAAATATGTAAAACGCAATTCCCAAATATTCCGGCTTTGGCCATGGGACATTTATATGCTGCGGGAGTAGAAACATCTGAAAGTGAACGTGACATTCAGATCGGAAATCAAGCTGCATTCCAGGCTTCCCAATTTGGTGATTTCTTCAACTATATTGCTTTAGGCCATATCCATAAACCACAAAAAGTTAACGGACAAGTTCCAACTTACTATAGCGGCTCCCCTATTCCACTATCTTTTAGCGAAAGAAAGGATGACAAACGAGTTTTGATTCTGGACACAGAAAAATCTTGGATCCCAGAAAGTTTGCCTGTTCCTGTTTTTAGAAAATTGCTGAAGCTAACAGGAGATCTTAATGATCTTCAAACTAAACTCTCACAGTTAATAAACAATTCTTCTCTGAATAACTTGATAGAATTAGAAATGATTGAAGAGCAATATGATGCTACAAAATTATATGAACTTGATAAGCTGATCCAAAATTTTAATAGCCCAGGATTTGAAATTGTAAAAAGCAGGGTGAACTTTAAAAACAAACTATCTGGTGCCAGCAAATTATATGCAGGTACACCTCAATTAGAGGATTTAAAACCAAGAGAGGTGTTTTTAGAATTATTAGCAAATCACGAATACGAATCAGATATAAGTAGGGAGATTTTAGGTGCTTTCGATGAATTAATGGAAGACTTACAACAGCAAGAAACTCCTAACGAACTTTAGAACATGAAGATCTTAAAAATAGAATTTCAAAACATTAATTCCCTTCGAGGGGAACATCAAATAGACTTTACTTGTTCTCCTTTTACAGAAAGTTCGCTTTTTGCAATAACTGGTCCTACGGGTAGTGGCAAATCTACTTTACTGGATGTTATTTCTTTGGCTCTCTTTAATCAGGTCCCTAGATTAGGTAAAATTTCAAGATCGGAGATTTTAAATAAAGGCGCTATTCTTACTCGAAATCAGAAAGAAGCTTATGCAAAAGTTACCTACGAATGTAAACATGGAATCTTTAGCTCACAATGGAGTATTTCTACCAATAGAAATGAAAAATTAAGGGAATATGAAATGGAAATTTCTTCCTTAGAAGATGCATCTATTTTAGACTTAAAGAAGTCTGATGTACCGGGTAAAAATGAAGATCTAATTGGCCTTAATTACAATCAGTTTATAAAATCTGTGGTCCTAGCGCAGGGAGATTTCGCCCAATTTCTTAGAGCGAAAAAAGATGAAAGAGGGGAATTATTAGAGAAGATAACCGGCACCGGTATCTACAGAAAACTAGGAATTAAAGCTTTTGAAAAGTTTAGAGCTAGTAATGCAGATATTAAAGAGCAGCTTTTAAATATTAAACGAATTGAAGAGGAATTATTAAGTCCGGAAAATCAAGAGAACTTTATAAAGGATTTTCAGGAGAAAAATAGTTTTTGTGAACCCTTAGTTAAAGAAGTCAAACTTAAAGAAGAGCAACTAAAACTAAAGAATGAAATACTATCTCAAACCTCAGCTGTAGATAAAACTCAGCTTCAGCTAAATCAAGCTTCACAAACATTAAAATCTTTTGATACTTTAAAAGGTTTGCAATTATCGCAACATGAAAAACTTATTTCTGTTTCAGAAGATCTAAGAAATTGGAAAACATGGTCTACCGAAACATCTTCTTTAGATAAGGAACTAGAATTGCTTCAGAAGAAAAAAGAAAAAAATATAGAGGATCTTTCTACACAGCTTACGAATATTCAGAATTTTACTAAAAAAACACTTTCCTCTACTGAGGTTGCATCGGGCTTAGAGCAGTTTAGCACGCAAATTGGCGCTATACTAGAGGAACGAACCAAAAAAGGATCGGAATGGAAAAACTTACAACAACTACTTCGAGTAGAATTGAAGGAAGTTGAATTTGTGATTTCAGATAAGCCAGAAGAAGACCTTCAAAAACTTAATAGATTAAAACAAAGTTCAACACAGATAATTGAAGATCTCAAATCTAAACTGAAAGATTTTCAGCTTATAGATTTAATTAAGGAAAGAGCAACTCTTAGAAAGAGCCTAGAAGAAACCCGGGAAGCTAAAAATTTCAAATTAGAATTGCAGCAGTATCTTTCTTCCCACGCAGATAAATTAAAAGAAAAGGCAAAACTACACTCTATTGCCAAAGACTTGCCGAACAAAATAGCGCTATTAAATAATCAATTTTTAGCTGAAACAAAAAATCTTCAGATTCTAGAACTTCAGAAAGATAATTTATTGATGCGGGCTCAATTGGAAGATTATCGCAATAAACTTATTGACAACGATCCTTGTCCGCTTTGTGGAGCGCAGCATCATCCTTATGCAAAACATCTTCCCAAAGATAACGATCAGCTTCAAAAACAGATAGATGAAGCTAAAAGTAGTTTAATGGCCTTTACAAAAGAATTGGCAACCTCAAATTCTGAGTTGAATTTGGCAACTTCAAGATTAAAAGTTTTAGATGCTGAAATCCATGAACTGGAAGAGAAAATAGAGTCTAAAAAAGAGCTATTCACTGCAACTTTTTCAAACTACAAAATAGATGAAAAAGTAGATTGGAATACTAAGATCACATTTTTTGAAGAGCAACTAGAATATCTGGAAGCTTACGAAAAGGAACTTATCAATTTTCAAAAGATAGAAAGCGGATTTCCGATTCTTAAAGCGATGCAGGAAATTCTCAATGAGGGTAATAAGTTAAAACAACAGTTAAGTAAACTATATACAGGAACAAATATCCATGCAGATTGTCGGGAATTAGAGAATAAATGGATCCAATTAAATCAACAAAAAGAGCATTTAACTGAAGTATTCAAGGTGACAGAGGCTAAAAGATTGGATTTTAAAGCCAAACTCGAAGAATTAAAACCTCATCTTTTAAAAGAGCTTTTAGAAAAAGGTTTCTCCTCTATTCCCGAAGCAATTGCAGCTTTATTAAGTGATAGAATTTTTAATGACCTAAGAACAGAGCGGGATTCCTTACGTACCGAAATAGCATCGGCAACTACTACCTTAAAAGTTATCTCTACCCAATTAGAGCAATTAAAAAATAGAGATGTAGCAGCAACTTCAGAGCTGCTTCAGCAAGAATTAAACGAAAAACAGCAACAATTAAGCTTAATTCAAGAGGAATGTAAAGAATTGGATCGTGTCCTAAAGAATCATGAAGATTCATTATTAAAACTACAATCTATAAAACTTAACATTGCCGAAAAAGAGAAAAAAACAAAGCGTTGGACTTTGTTAAATGAATTGATAGGTGATGCAACAGGTAAGAAATTCAACGATTTCGCGCAAGATCTTACTTTATCTCAATTACTACATTTAGCAAATATTAGATTAAAGGACCTGACTGATAGGTATCTAATTGATAAACCAGCAGCCAATGAGGATGACGGATTAGTGTCCATAGATCAGCATATGGGTGGACAACGCCGTTCTGTAAAAACTCTTTCTGGCGGAGAGACCTTTATTTTAAGTCTTTCCCTTGCATTGGCATTGAGTGATCTGGCATCTAAGAATGTAGAGATAAATAGCCTTTTTATAGACGAAGGTTTTGGTACGCTAGATCCAGAAACTTTAGATCAGACTTTAGATACCTTGGAACGATTACAAGCAGAATCTTCTAAGACCATAGGAATAATTAGCCACGTAGATTCTTTAAAAGAAAGAATAGCAACTCAGATAAAACTTACCAGAAACGGACAAGGATATAGCAGCTTGGAAGTTGTTGGGTAAAATTGATTAAGGTTTGAAGTTTCAGGTTTCAGGTTTCAGGCTTCAGGTTTGAGATGTGAGGTTTGAGGTTTCAGGTTTCAGGCTTCAGGTTTGAGGTGTGAGGTTTGAGGTTTGAGGTTTCAGGTTTAGAAAACAAAAAAAGTTATAGGTATATTTATCCTTTTCAATTTATTTACAAATGGCCAAAAAAGGAGCTCAGAAGAATACTCAAAATAAAGCAAAGCATACAAAGCTTTTAAATAGGAAGAAAAACAAACTTCGTAAAGAAAAAGAGACTCATAAAGAGCGTTTAAAAGCTATTGTAAATAAAGCAAAGGAGCAGAAAAATAATGACATCAATATATAATTACCCTAAATAAGTTTGGGATAATTGCTTATTGTTAATTGTTAATTGTCATTCATAAACCTTATCATTTCCTGATACCTGTTATTCCAAGGCCAGATAAATTGGGTCATCATTGGAATATGCTTTTTGTTTAAAAGTATTGGTTTCAGATCTGGTTGAAATGGTTTTATAGCTTCCAAAAACCTCTTGTTTGCAACCGTAATTGAGGGATAGGTTTTCTCACCAACATACATCATGATTTCTGGAGTATTTTCAGACACATAAAAGATTGGAGAAGCCTTTTTCCATACTTCTGGATCATTGCTCCAAGTGCTAAGATAATTGTCTGTAGCTGTTGGAGGATATTGTTTTAGATAGTGGTGCATATCCAGACCAGCAGCATCATTTAAAATTATACCAGAAATCGTCGCGGCATCTATTCCAAATTGAGGATCCATCGAAGCTAAAGCAACCAAATGTCCTCCAGCCGAATGTCCAGTTAAAAACAATTTCTTTGGATCTCCTTTGTATTTCGAAATATTTTGTTGGGTCCATTTAATTGCTTCGGCTATTTGAGTGGTCATTTCTTTATAGTCTGCTTTAGGACTTAAGGTATAGCCTACAACAACAGTGGTGATTCCTTTCTTAGCGAAATTTTTCCCATAGAAATTATACAATTCCTTATTACCACTATTCCAGTTTCCGCCATGAACAAATATAAGGACAGGGTTATTTTCTGAATTGGATTTTTTGGGAGTGATTATATTTAGACTTGGCTGAGAAGTACTCTTTAAAGTAGTTTGTAAATATGGAACATCCTTGATCTTTTGTACATTACAACCAATCAATAAAAAGCTCAATAGAAGAAAAAGGGAGGGAATTGCAATTCGCATTTTATATTACATTTAATAAAAAAATCCTTAGAGAAAACTTATTCATAATTTATCTGACTTCGTCTAGATGGAATTCTTTTGGAGCAAAATAGGCAAATTTACATTTTAAAATGAAATTCTATTTATTTGAATTTTAAACCACTTCCTCTTTTTTCTCGTATATGAAGATATACAACTAAACCTATCAAAATGAAAAAAATCAAACTCTTTAGCTTACTATTTATTTCAACATTATTATTTGTGAATTGTAGTAACGACGATGATGCTATGCAGGAACTAATTGTAGATGGACCTACTGCTACGGCAAATACAAAATCCTACAACCTAGCTTCTGTTTCAAACCCAAACATTTCAGGAACTGTAACAGTTACAGAATTCACTGATAATTCTATTCAATTAGATTTGAATCTACAAAATACTGCAAGTAGCGGTACTTATCCTGCTCATGTGCATTTCAATACAGCTGCTGAGGGCGGAGATATTGCTGTTAGTTTAGATGCAGTAGATGGAAGCACCGGAAAAAGTTCTACTAATTTCACCGCTTTGGATAATGGTACAACTATTTCTTATTCTGAATTTTTAAATTTTGATGGATATGTAAATGTTCATTTGAGTCCAGACGATCTTGGCACTCTGGTTGCACAAGGCGATATAGGGCAAAATGAATTAACAGGAGAGACTAAAGCTTACGAATTAGAAAGCGTTGCTTTTGAAGATATTAGTGGTAATGTTACTTTTTCCAAAAGAAAAAGTGGCGAGGCTTTGGCCATAGTAACTTTAAATAACACGACTGCAGGAGCTATGTATCCTGGACATATCCACATGAATACTGCTGCGGAAGGTGGAGATATTGCAGTTTCTTTAAATCCTGTAAATGGTGATACTGGTATTGGAAAAACCAATATTGCTGCTTTCGATAATGGATCTGCATTTAATTATGATGCTATTTTAAATTACGATGGGTATGTAAATATTCATCTTAGCGCAGATCAATTAGGCACTCTGGTTGCACAAGGCGATGTAGGACAAAATGAATTAACAGGAGATACTAAATCTTACGAATTAGGAAGCGTTGCTTTTGAAGCTATTAGTGGAGATATTACTTTTTCCAAGAGAAAGAATGGCGAAGCTTTGTCCGTTGTAATATTAAATAACACGACTGCAGGAGCTATGTATCCTGGACATATCCATATGAATACCGCTGAAGAAGGTGGAGATATTGTAGTTACTTTAAATCCTGTAAAAGGTGATACTGGTGTTGGAAAAACCAATATCGCAGCATTTGATGATGGAGCTGCATTTACCTATGATGATATTTTAGTTTACGATGGCTATGTAAATATTCATCTTAGTGCAGAAGAATTAGGAACTTTGGTGGCTCAAGGTAATATTGGTTCTAATGAAGGTGAAAATGCTTCTGCGACTTCTTTTAATGTAACTAATAGAGGAGCTTCAGCATATGTTTTTAATGGAGGAAGTTTTTCTAATACAGAAAATCCTGAACTTACTTTAAAACGTGGAGTAACTTATGAATTTGTTGTAAATGCTTCAGGGCATCCCTTCTTCATTAAAACTGTACAAGGAAATACTAATGGGAATACCTACAACAATGGAGTAAGCAATAATGGTGCAGAGCAAGGAACCGTAACTTTTACCGTTCCAGCAGATGCCCCTGACACCTTATTTTATAATTGTCAATTTCATAGTTCTATGACGGCTAAGATCAATATCACAGATTAAGTAGATACACTGTAAAAGAAAAAACCTCGAAGAAATTCAAATTCTTCGAGGTTTTTTCTTTTAAAATTAGGAAATCTTATATTCAATAGCAGATAAATAAGTACTTACATTTAAATAAAAAAGATATGTCCAACCTAAACCTTGAGGAAATTCCTTATCAAAAAGGAAAAATAGCAATTGTTACAGGTGCCAACGCAGGATTAGGTCTTCAAACCGCAATCGAACTAGCAAGAAAAAAGATAAAAATAGTAATGGCTTGCCGTAATATTGAAAAGGCAGAAATAGCCAAGGAGGAAATTCTAAAGCAAGTGCCAGATGCTCAATTAGATATAATAAAAATTGACCTAAGCGAACTGAGTTCTGTTCGCAATTTCGCGAAAACCTTTCTCGCTAAATATGATAGTTTGGATCTCTTAATTAACAATGCCGGGGTGATGATGCCACCATACCAACAAACAAAAGATGGGCTTGAGTTACAAATGGCTGCAAATTATTTTGGTCACTTTCTATTAACTGGGTTACTAATCGATGTTATTACAAATACTGAAAACTCAAGAATCATCTCTCTTAGCTCCATTGCACATAAAAATGCTTCCATCAACTTTAAGGATATGCAAAGTGAAAGGAAATATTTGAAATTTGGTGCTTATGGACAGAGTAAATTAGCTTGTCTTATTTTTTCCAAGGAATTGCAAAGAAGATTAGAGGCCAACAATAAATCTAAAACGATTTCTGTAGCTGCTCATCCTGGTGCTTCTAATACAGAATTAGCCAGACATTTACCAAAACTAGCCAACTTTTTACTAACACCTTTTTTACTCTTAGTTACCCATTCTCCCAAAAATGCAGCGAAACCAACTCTAATGGCAAGCTTGGGTAATAATGTTGCCGGAGGCGACTACTATGGACCGCAAGGATTTATGGAAATGAATGGTGATCCTGGAACCGCTAAAGCTGAACCTAAAGCTTATGATGTCCTTGTTGCAAAGAGATTATGGGAAGAGTCTGAAAAACTCACAGGTATTAATTTTTTGAATTATTAATAATCTATCCCTCCATCGAACTCTAATGACATATTAATATTTATTCATGCGAACATTCTTTAAAATAATTAAAATGGTAATAGGAATATTGGTCTCCATTATTGGAATGATCGTATTAATCGCGGTAATTTTCATAAATACATCTCCTGAATTTGGCTCTAAAAGTCAAGGGGAACGATTAGTCAAAATAAAAGCTTCAGAGAATTACAAAGATGGAAAGTTTCAAAATTTATCTGAAACAGATGTATCTGGTGATATGAATTATGTAAAAACTCTAAGTGAATATTTTACAGATGGAAATAAGGTTCCAGATTGGAGTATACCAGTAAATAAAATTTCTTCAGAAACTATCTCTAAAACTTCAGACTCCACAACAAAAATTACCTGGTTTGGTCATTCAGCTCTGTTATTAGAATTGGATGGCAAAAAAATCTTTCTTGACCCAATGCTTGGTGAAGTTCCTGCACCTCATCCTTTGCTAGGAAGTAAACGTTTTAATGACACGCTACCTTTAGCGATAGAAAATATCCCAAATTTAGATGTAGTTATAATATCTCACGATCACTACGATCATTTAGATTATGGTTCAATCAAAACAATAAAAGATAAGGTAGCGCATTTCTATGTTCCTTTAGGCGTAGGTGCCCATCTCATTTCATGGGGTGTTGCAGAAGAAAAGATCACTGAAATGGACTGGTGGGAAACAATTTCGTTTGACGGACTTCAATTAACTGCGACTCCCTCACGTCATTTTTCTGGTCGCGGAATTACAGATAGATTTAATACACAATGGAGTTCTTGGGTAATCAAAGGGCAAAAAGATAATATCTATTTTAGTGGAGACTCAGGATACGATACTCATTTTAAAGAAATAGGAGACAAATATGGTCCCTTTGATCTAGCGATTATGGAATGTGGACAATACGATGCTCAATGGCCTCTTATCCACATGATGCCGGAAGAAACTGTATTAGCAACTCAAGATGTAAATGGCAAAATCTTATTGCCAATTCACTGGGGTTCTTTTAAATTAGGTCTACATAGTTGGACAGATCCAATAGAGCGGGTTACTGCTGAAGCGATTGCGAAAAATGTATCTATTACAACACCAATTATCGGGGAGGCTGTTACGGTGGGTGAAGCAATTCCAACTTCAGAGTGGTGGAAACGAAATGAATAGAATCAAAGACATCTTAGTAGTATTATATTTACCATTTTTGCAATTATCAATTCCTTTTAAATGAGAAAAGACATTACTAATAGAGAAGACATTTTTTTATTGGTATCTCTATTCTATGAGAAAATTAAAATAAATAAAGATATAGGTCATTTTTTTCATACTAATATTAAGGATTGGGATTCTCATATAAATAAGATCACCAATTTCTGGGAAAGTGGTTTATTCTTTGTTTCCACATATTCCGGAAGACCTGCAAAAGCCCATATTAAAGTAGATACAGAAAATAATAATGAGATCGATGAGATGAGTTTTGGTGTTTGGTTGAATCTTTGGTTTGAAACTATTGATGAAAATTTTGAAGGAGAAATAGCTGAAAGAGCGAAATACAATGCAAGAAAAATGGCAACACATCTTCACCTTAAAATATTCTCGGCACGACAAAAGTAATTTAGGAAGTGCTGTTTTAATGTATATCCGTTTTTTTTAGCAAGGCACTTGACCCTCTACACACCCGGGATTTATTTCAGGGTCTCTACCAGCTTTACTGGGATGCTGAAACAAGCCCGCCTGAATGGATTTGTCGGGCAGGTTCAGCATGACGAAAAACTGGCCATTCGTTATATTCTTTTAAGCAAATACCTCCTCTTCAAAATAAAACAGGTTCTTTTCGCCATGCTTTCTCAAATAACTATTTAATATTTTATGGGTATGAAAAGTGGATTCTTGGAGTTTCAGAAAAGGCTCATAATCTTCAATAGAGGCTATTTGAACTGCAGAGTCTAAGAAACCATAACCTTGGTATCTTCCTTCTTTTACTAAAATAAAAGCATCCTCTTCAAAGTGTCTTCCTTTTTCCCGGATCACATATGTAGGTTTTTCATCGCCTAGGCTGTTTATAGCTTCCGTAACTTTTAAATTATATTCTACTACAGCTTCCGTCCCATCACAAACCCCTTCACAATTCTTTAGCTTGTAATGTGAGCATTTTTCTGTACTGCTTTGTAGAGTACAATACCTTGGGCACAGCTTAAATTTTTCACATAATAACTCCAGCTTTTCAGTCGCTAAAGCCCTGTTATAATAGGTCCCAATAGAATCTTGTATTCTTTTAGTTTTCCCTATTCCAAGCTGAATTATTCCGCGCTGATTTATATAACTAATTATCTGATAAGTAGTTCCTGGATTTTTCTGAGCCCTATTAAATTTTGGATAGTGTTTCCTAATATATTCGGCTTCCAAAAGTAAGGCCATCAATTCATTCCCAGTAGTTTCATGATCTACATGGTATGTTTCCTGCCCTAAGTGATATTCTTTAGACATCTTATCGTAGAAATGTGATAACACACGTTTTTTGATATTGATTGCTTTACCAGCATAAATCACTTTCTGTTGCTTATCCTTGAATAAATAGATACCCGGTTCTTCTGGCAATTCATGAATTTCTTCTGCAGAAAGATGTGGTGGCAAAGTAGCTTGCTTAGAATGTGCATGTAAAAAAGAATTAAAGATTTGCCCATCTGTATCTAAAGATAATAAGCGCTGAAATAATATCACAGTTGCATCTGTATCTCCTTCTGCCCTATGCCTATTTGTAAGCGGGATATTTATAGAATCACACAATCTGCCTAAACTATAAGATTGTAGTCCGGGAATGAGTTTTCTGGAAAGGCGCACCGTGCACAATTTTTTACGATTAAATTCGAAGCCAAGTTGCTTAAATTCATTGCGAAGTACATTATAATCGAAATTCACATTATGCGCTACAAAGATCGCATCTCTCATAAAATCTTCGATCTCTTTAGCTACCTCATGAAACTTTGGGGCATTCTCCACCATTTCATTATTGATTCCGGTAAGTGCTGTGATCTGAACAGGAATGTGTTTTTCAGGATTTATAAGACTTGTGTATTTATCTTGAATTTCTCCACCTTTTAAGAGAACAATGCAAACTTCGGTAAGTCTATTTCCACTGATTCCGCCACCCGTAGTTTCTACATCTATAACCGCAAATAATTTATCTTTCATTTCATAAATTCTGAAGCTATAAAAGTAAACATATTTTATTATAAATAGGATTATTTCCTAAAATTAGGATTTAGTCCAATAAAAAAGCTGAATCTTTAAAGATTCAGCTTCCTTGGCTAATTCAATGATTAAAAGTTAATAATTTTGTTTTTCACTTCAATCACATTATTACATCCATAGGTCCTCCTTTGTTAATTGATTACTTAATCTCAAAAGCAAATTTTAATCCAAAATATCCTAATTATTAACGCAATTCATTTTTACATTAACAGTTTTACAATTTTCTAGATGATTTGCTTTTTTCTGAATTTCCTTTTAGCAACCTGATTCCCCATTTCAAAAATGGTTCACAATTGATGAATAAAGCAGAATTCCAATTAAATCCTAGCTTTAAAAATTAAAAGTAAGTAGCAAAGCATGATAAATGTCATACTTACATAGTACCTGTAAGATTACTTTGCTACCACTTAAAAGAATTAAAAGTTCATTGATACAGGTCTCAACATAAACTCTCTAGTGACAGTCCTATTAACTAAGATGAAAAAGCATGCTTGTAGGGTAGTAATGCTCCTAATTTAGGCTACCTTCTTTAATATTATGTAATTAGTGAGTTTTGGAGGCTTTATTAAAATATAAAAACAACCTTAAAAAAAGAATTTACTTCATTGTAAAAAATAATTTAGTTACGATTTATGTCTTATTGATCATGAAGAAAAGAGGTGAACTAGCATACTGTTCGTTGAATTTATATTAATAGCTTGATTTTCATTGGTAAAACAATAAAAGATATTTAGGGATATTAAATGAGTTTTTATTTTTTGATTTATACTGTTAATGTACAATTTCAATTGAGATTGGAAAATAAATTTTGAGTCAGAATTCTAAAGTTTAGGGGTAGGTTTTAGAATTAGGAACTTATGGACGGGTGGGGCCGTCCATAAGTTTTTTTATATTGAATTTAAGTTTCTTCTAAATTTTTATTAATATATCAACCAGGAAGGCTAAAAATAGGGGGCTAAACAAGCACAGTTTAATCGTGGGTTTTCAAGATTTATAGGGAAAATAAACCGAATATCTGCAATGGTTACGTAAGTGTTATTAGTCCTCTAAAAAAGCGGGAATCGTAGATTCCTGCTTCTTTATTTTGTGCTCTGTCCACAACGATTATTCTTGATCCCACAAGAACCACAACTCCTTTTTTCCAATCTAAGTGTAACAACACTTTATATTGATCTGCAATTTGAATTGCATATAAACTCGCAGAATTTCCTTCATGTCTAAGCCATTCCCAATTCGCCGAAAGGCTATTTGTTCAGGAAATTAATTCTTCTTTTCTTACCATATTATCAATAGCGGCATTGGCATAGTACAACAATTTCAGGTTTTTGTAAAATAGTGATGGAAGCTTTAATATTAAATCCATTTTTTGTACCTTAAATAGCTTATTTTTAAACATATAAACTCATTTTCTTCCTGCATAAAATTTATCAATGCACAATTTGTTTTTTCGCGATTTTGGTATAAGCATGGAGGTGTTTTAAGTAAAAATGTAGAAACAATATACTTTAAAAATAAGGAAAATGTTGGCAGCAGTTTTACATTAAAAATTCCTTTTGCATCTAATTTAGTGAAACTATGAAAAGAATACTCATTGTAGAAGATGATGCCGCTTTGCGTGAAAACACAGCCAAGTTATTAGCATTGGAAAATTTTGAAGTAATAACAGCTGCTAACTGTTCAGAAGGAATTAGACTAGCCAGAGAAAGCAATCCAGATATTATTATTTGTGACATCTTAATGCCAGAAAAAGATGGTTTCAACGTTTTAAAGGAATTTTCCTCAAATGACCATACACGTCATATTCCATTTATATTTTTGTCGGCTAAAACTAATCATAAAGAAATTCGTCTAGGAATGGACTTTGGAGCAGATGATTATATTATTAAACCTTTTGACGAAGAAGAATTACTAAGTGCCATAAAGAGCAGAATGGCTAAAGTTCATATCCTAAACAATATTATAAGCTTACCGCAACATGAGCCATATAAAAACATTGAGGATCTCAAGAAATATTTCGACGATCATGGAGATTTCTCGCATCATTTAAAAGGGGAAACCATATACAAAGAAGGGGATCGGGCTAATAAAATATTTCTGATACTTAAAGGCCTGGTTAAAACCCATAAAATGGATCAAAATGGTAAGAAGCTTATTACTTCTATTCAAAAACCCGAGGATTTCATGGGGCTCACTTCCTTTATAGATAATAATCCATATCAAGAATCTGCTACGGTAGTAGAGGATAGAGATCTGGCAGGAGTTAACAAACAAATTTTAAAAGAATTACTGTCCGAAAACTGTGATTTATCTCTGGAACTAATGAATATTCTAACCGATAATCTTTCGGATATTAAAGATCATTTACTACAAATGGCCTACAGTTCTGTTAGCAAAAAGACTGCCCAAACCATTCTTCAATTTGCAGAAGTACTAGATAAAGGACCCTTGGGAGAAATAAAAATATCCCGGAGTGATCTTGCCAGTGTAGCAGGGATAGCTCCAGAAAGTCTTATCCGAACCTTGTCCGATTTTAAGAAGAAAGGAATTATTGAGATAGAAGGTAGAAATATTAAGATCCTAAAATTAAATGAACTGCAAAATTTAGAGTAACATAATTCTTTTTAATTTTTAAATGGACTTCCCTCTAAAACTTTCCTTTACTCATTTATATTTCTAGACTTAGAAAAACTCATCAAAATCAAGGAGCAACAAGCGCTTAATACTACAAAAAAAACACCTCTTAAAAATAAGAGGTGTTTTTTATATTAATAAAATCCTATAATTAAAACTACATAAGTTCCTTTTCTTCAACAAGGCTTTCTTCTGGAGTTTCAGATTTTTCTGGATTATTAAATTTTTCTAATTTTTCTTCTTCTCCAGAGAAGTATGGAAAAACATCTAAGATTGGCGATTCTGTAATAGCAGGAATGGAATACTCTCCCATGGTATTGTCCATAGCTTGGGATGTATTCTCAAAAGCCTCTTTTACATCATTAGCCTGCACCAACATATACACATTTGTTTTTTTCTCCTTACCACTCTTTTCATCTATGGCAATTAAGGAAACTTTAGATTTAAACCATCTATCGGAATTTTCAAAAGGATGCACCTCAGATAAGTTGGCTACTTTTATATTTGTGATTAAAAATTCTTCACTAGTATAAGCAGCCATCTCTTCATTAATTCTAGCCTCTGCCTCTGTAAACGAAATTGCATCTAATAAATAAGTCTCTGTTGTAAGTTTTTGTTCTCCAGACTCATGTGTTTTTCTGTATTTTACTTTACACTCATACCAAGTTGCGCTCATATCTTTATTTTTTGGATGCCAAATATAAATTTTAAAATAAGCTTAGACGAGTATCCTACTAATAGATATTCACAATATTTTTTTTACCTATTCAATAATAAATTGCAAACTAATTTTAATCCCAACTAAGATAAAATTTACCTAATCTAAAATAGAATTCAACTTTACAATACCTGACAATCCTCATATTTTCTAGCCTAATACCTCTTTATTTTTGAAACTCTTAAATAGGAATAATTATGAGTTCAAATTTAATTTCCAAATACAATGTTGCAGGTCCTAGATATACCAGTTACCCAACTGTCCCATATTGGGATAATAAGAGTTTCTCGCTAAAGTCATGGAAGGAAACTTTAAGAAGAAGTTTTAAAGAAAGTAATACTTCAGAAGGAATAAGCATCTACATTCATCTTCCATTTTGTGAAAGTCTCTGTACTTTTTGCGGGTGTAATAAACGAATCACCAAAAAGCATTCTGTAGAAATTCCCTATATCAAATCTGTGATTAAAGAGTGGGAATTGTATTGCGACTTACTTGACGGTCGACCAGTAATAAAAGAGCTTCATCTTGGTGGTGGTACACCTACTTTTTTTTCTGCGGAAAATTTAAAATTATTGCTGAATGGTATTTTTAGAATCGCCCGAAAAGCTGAAAATATCGATTTAAGTTTCGAAGGACATCCAAATAATACAACTAAGGAACATTTGAAACTTTTATCATCCTTAGGATTTACCAGAGTTAGTTATGGCGTCCAGGATTATAATGAAAAAGTTCAGCGGGCAATACATAGGATTCAACCATTTGCAAATGTTAAAAATGCTACAGAAAATGCCAGAGAAGCTGGGTTTTCTTCAGTAGGTCATGATATCATTTTTGGTCTTCCATTTCAAACAAAAGAACATATAATTAATACAATTGAGCGCACAAAAGAATTGATGCCTAATCGTATTGCCTTTTATAGTTATGCTCATGTTCCATGGATCAAAGGTAATGGCCAACGTGGCTATAAGAAAGAAGATCTTCCCACAGCCGAAGAAAAACGTGAGCAATACGAAGTTGGAAAAAAACTATTATTGGAGTCGGGATATGTAGAAATTGGAATGGATCATTTTGCTCTTAAAACAGATGGTCTTTATAAGGCGGTCGAGAACAGAACTCTTCATCGTAATTTTATGGGATACTCTGCTTCAAAAACTCAAGTTATGATTGGTTTAGGAGTTTCAGCTATAAGTGATAGTTGGTATGGCTTTGCTCAAAATGTAAAGGGGCTAGAAGAATATCAAAATCTTATTGAAAACAATGTTTTTCCTGTATATAGAGGCCATAAACTTACTGAAGAAGATTTATTAATAAGGAAAAATATTCTTAATCTGATGTGCGGTTTTAAAACAAATTGGACTACGCTATCAGACTTTATTGATGAATTGCCACAAGTGAAGAATTCTCTAAAGGAAATGCAAAATGACGGACTAATTGAATTCGATGGTGATATTTTAAAAATTAACGAAAAAGGAAAACCGTTTATTAGAAATGTATGCATGGCTTTTGATATGCGATTACAAAGAAATAAGCCAGAAACCCAACTATTTTCCATGACAGTCTAGATAAATATGTAGCATGTTGAACGTTTATTAATGTGCTAAAATGAAAAGTTCAAGTACCTAAAAAATTAAAATTTTTAAAAGTAATGAGTTTACATATTGAAGCTAAAAAAGGAGAAATAGCTGAAACGGTATTGTTACCAGGAGATCCATTGAGAGCGAAATGGATTGCTGAAAGCTTTCTGATAGATATAATTTGTTACAATAATATTAGAGGAATGCTTGGTTATACAGGGTTTTATCAAGGAAAACGAGTTTCTGTACAGGGAACAGGAATGGGAATACCTTCTGCAATGATATATGCTCACGAACTCATTACTGAATTTGATGTAAAAAACCTTATTCGGGTTGGAAGCGCAGGAGCCTTTCAGCCAGATATGAAATTACTTGATCTGGTTATAGCAATGTCGGCATCTACAACTTCCTCTATAAACCAGTCTAGGTTCGACGGTGCAGATTACGCACCAACCGCAAGTTTTAATCTTTTTATGAAAGCCGTTAATCATATTAACGCGAAAGGAATTGCCTTTAAAGCAGGGAATGTTTTGTCTTCAGATATTTTTTATGATGACGATCCAGAATTTTATAAGAAATGGGCCAATTACGGGGTACTTTGCGTGGAAATGGAAACAGCAGGTCTTTACACCATCGCTGCAAAATATGGAGTAAATGCCCTGTCTATTCTCACAATTTCAGACTCGCTTGTAAATGGAGATGAAATTTCTCCAGAGATGCGAGAAAATAAACTGAGTGAAATGGTTGAAATAGCTCTTAATTCCTATTAATTAATATTCTCTTCTGGCATCCTACAGCGTGTCATCTTAACTAAAAGAAGTTATACCTACTTCATTATTAAATATGCGACAAATCTACTTAAACTTACAAATTGCGAAATGAGTAATTTATTAGAAGCACCTTGGCTACTAATATTAAAACCTATTTAATAACTTGTTACCAATACTTATATAAGAACCTTATTTTTAGCTAAATTTTAATATACTATCATATTGAATATGAGTATCTTATATTAAAAATGAAAATAACAGGAATTAACTTGTTGATAATTACAAGTTTCGTTTTGGTTCTTCTAGCCGTAGTATCTGCTCTGGAATTCTCTTTTTCCTTAGTATTTATTCTCATGTGTATTGGTCAGCTACTTTTGATTTTTACAGTATATAAAGTCCTTACCGACGATTACACCACGAATAAAACTTTTGAAGATTTCTATGAAGATTATACTCCTAACGAAAATGAGTAATATCTTACTATTATCGGGATGTTTCTTAAAAAGATTTTATCTTTATATACTATAAACAAACCTATTAAAGTTGCAGAAAACATTTCAGGATAAAGGTGAAATTTTCAATGTTCTTTTTGAGGCAGCCTCAGAAGGGATTATTGTAGTTGATAGTACCCAACACATAGTTGCAGTAAATTTGGCTGCAGAAAACATGTTTGGATATGAAAAGGATGAGCTGCTCCATCAACACTTAAACTTATTAATACCTAAAAAATACCATAAAAATCATCATCACCATTTCGAGGATTTTATAGAGCATAGTGAGAAGCGGCAAATGGGTCATGGTAGAGTCCTTTATGGAATTAAAAAAGATGGTTCCTTATTCCCAGTAGAAGCAGGACTAAATCCATTTAAGAAAGATGGACAGGAATATGTAATGTCTCTTATCATAGATATTAGCGTTAGAATGGAAACCGAGCGCCAGATATACGATCTTAATTCCCATTTAGAAGAGAAAATAAAAACCAGAACGGGAGAGCTTAGTGAGAGCATTAGCAAATTAGAAGAACTTAATAAGAATCTTCAAGCTGAGGCAAAGAGAAGAAAAGCTGCAGAAGAAAAAATTAAAGATGCCCTGCAAAAAGAGATAGAGCTTAGTGAATTAAAGACAAAATTCCTTTCATTGGTGTCTCATGAATTTAAAACTCCATTAAGTGGTATACTAACTTCAGCAACTTTAGCCGAAAAACACACTCTAAATGAGCAACAAGATAAGCGCGAAAAGCATTTGGGTACCATACGTAATAAGGTGCATTATCTAAATAACATTTTAAACGATTTCTTATCTATAGAAAGACTTGATAGTGGGAAAGGCCAATATAAATATGCTACTTTTAGTCTTAAAAGGCTCATTAATGAAGTTATTTATAATGCTAACGTTACATTAAAGGATGGGCAGGAAATCTCATATCCAAAAGACATAAAGGACGAACAACTTTATCAGGATGAAAAGATCCTGGAATTAGTGCTTTCAAATATTTTAGGAAATGCTATTAAGTATTCCCCAGAAAACACTAGCATTAAACTTGATGTCTTACTTACAGATAGTAAAATATTTTTCAACATTAAAGACGAAGGACGGGGAATCCCTGAAAAAGATCAAAAACATATTTTTGAGAGATATTTTAGAGCAGAAAATGCTTTGCTGGATCAGGGAACTGGTATTGGCTTAAATATATCTAGAACCCATTTGGTAAATATGGGTGGACAAATAAGTTTTTTAAGTGAAGAAAATAAAGGAACCGAATTTAAAATAGAAGTTCCCATATTAAACCCAGGAAATTAAAACTAAATGAAAAAAATATTACTGATAGAAGACGATGTTACTGTACGTGAAAATACGGCAGAACTACTTGAGCTTTCAGAGTATAAAGTTATCACCTCCAACGATGGAAAACAGGGTTGTATTAAAGCACAAGCAGAGCTACCAGATATTATTATTTGTGATATAATGATGCCGGAAATGGACGGTTATGGCGTGCTTCAGGTACTTAGTGAGAATCCTAAAACAGCCAATATCCCATTTATATTTCTTTCAGCTAAAACAGAACATAAAGATATTAGGCGAGGAATGGATCTTGGAGCCGATGATTATCTTACTAAACCATTTGAAGAGTTAGATTTACTAAGTGCGATAGAAAGCAGAATAGCGAAAGTTGCAATTTTAAATTCTTTTCAAAAAGAACAAAGTTCTAACGAGGATACGGGGAAATTGAAAAATATTTCCGAACTCAGAGAACACTTCGAGTCTAATCCAATATTAAGTTTTAAAAAGGGAGAATATATCTACGAAAAAGACAAACAGTCTAATTTCTTTTATCTTGTAAAAAGTGGAGTTGTAAAAACGCACCATAATGATGATAAAGGGAAAGAACTTATTACTTATCTCTATAAATCTGGAGATTTCTTGGGAGATGCAAGTGAAGATCCTCAAGCTTCAAACTCAGATTATGCTACGGCAATGGAAAATACCGAGCTTTATGCCATATCACGTGAGGATTTGTACTCGATATTGATTCATAATCCACATATAAGTATAAAATTGCTGGAGATCTTGAATAATAATCTAGTAGGACTAAAAAAACAATTAATGAATATGGCATATGGTTCTGTTAGAAAAAAAACAGCAAATACCATCTTGCTTTTTGCTGAAAAAATAGAAAAACACCCCCTACAATCTATTCGGATTTCCCGTTCAGATCTTGCTAGCGTTGCCGGAATGGCCGCAGAAAGTTTGATAAGAACATTATCTGAATTTAAAAAAGAGGGCTTCATAGAAATTGAGGGAAGAAACATTAAAATCCTCAACTCCCAAGCTTTGAGAAATATAGATTAATGGCCTTTTAATTAAATAAGCCTGTAACTGATTTTAATCATTTTTAAGCGTGAGCACTTGTTCTAATTTTGAATAAATTAATTAGAACCAACACGAATGAATATCTTAATTCTGACAGATTTTTCAGATGTATCGGAGAATACCAGTAGGTATGCATTAGATTTTCTTAGAGAAACGCCCTCAACAATTTCACTACTTAATATTCAGGATATTAATTTCAATGAGGAGTCTAGTGAAGAGCTGGGCAAGAAAATGCTTTCTATCTCTAAAAAAATGCATGAGGCAATAGATAATTTAAAAAACTACAGTACAAACCCTAAACATAAATTTCATCTCAACCTGTCGCTAGATAATTTAATTACAGCTGTTAGACGATGTGTTGAAGAAAAAAAAATAGATCTTATATTCATTGGTGCAGCAAGTGAACAAGAGCACAGACACCCTCTACTTGGAAACCATGCTTATGAAATAATTCAAAAAATAAAATGTAATATTTTAGCCGTTCCAGATAAAGTTACATATGTTCTTCCTAAACGAATAATCTTGCCCATAGATTATTCTGTGCTTTCAGAAAGAAAATCCTTTCATGTATTAAGAGATCGCAATTATGTGAAAAGTGAAAATTTAACTATAGTAAATGTTAATGAAAATGAGAATTATTGTTTGAAGAAAAAAATGATTCAGGAACTATGGGAAAATGATTCTAAAGAAAATATCGATTTACGATTTTTAAATAAAAATGCGTTTTTCAACTCTGATTTTCTAATGGAGATTCAGGATAAATATGATCAAATAGTTATTCTAGAAAAGAATCTGAGTATTTCAGATAAGCTTTTAAATAGCCGTTATGGATTGTTTTCTAAGATTAGCAATAAGATACCCATTTTAATTCTGCACTAATACTAAGGAAAGTTTATAAATTTAATTATAAACTCATCAAGAAAGTAAATTAAATATAAGATTATAGAATTTAAGAAGGCCTGTTTTGGTAGATTCTAAGAAACAAGTGTGTAGACATTTTCCTGGCATTATCTTTAAGTCGCTGCGCCATTTTTCCTTCAAAAAGTTCATCTATAGTTTGGAACCATAAGTTCATCCAAATCCCAAAATGATACTCTTTAATACTATTATTATGATCCTGATCTACCTTAGCATGTGCTATTGCCGGGTTACCATTAAAACTACCAGTATAAAAAAGATTGGTTTCCCAAAAATCTGTTAGCCTTTCAAAATGCTCATCCCAATTTTTAATATTATCAAAAAAATAACCTATTTCATCATTCTTTCGGACTTTAGTATAAAAGCGTAATACCAATTTATTTACATCTTCACGATTCTTTAGATCCTCTTTCATGTATTAAAGTAATTTGATAAGAATAAAAGAAATACTTAGCACAATACTTACAATTAATGAGTTAAAAACGAATCTAGCTTTTAATTGTGCCAAAACTGAAGCATTATACCACATACAAGCAACTACAACAAGTCCTAACTGGATCATGTCTATTGCAGTATGCCCATTTATTAAAATAAGCATAGCTGCGATGGAACCTAAACAACTGGAAACAAGAATTCCCGTTGTTGCACCTGCAAAAAAATCTCTTTTAAATTCTGATAATTGTTTGTTATAAATTGTCATGTTCTTAAGTTTTTAAATTATACCCAAATTTAAAAATTACATGACTGAAGAAATATGACAGAGATCAGTTTGGACTAAAAATAAAGCTGAATCATTCCGGTTAAAGAAAGTTCAGCTTATTAAAAATAATATAATATTGATTCTAACTATTTCAGCACTTCAAAAGAGATCTTTTCAAGTTCTTCTCTATAACTTGGATGAGCAATGCTTATTAAAGCTTTAGCCCTTTGCTTTAAATTTTTTCCGAAGAGATCTACTACGCCATATTCTGTGACAATATAATGTACATGAGCCCTTGTAGTGGTAACTCCTGCTCCTTCTTTAAGGTAGGGAACAATTTTACTGAATCCTTTATTAGTAATAGATGGCAATGCGATGATCGCTTTCCCACCTTCAGATAAGGATGCACCACGCATAAAATCCATTTGTCCTCCAACACCAGAAAATTGATATTTACCGATTGTATCTGCACAAACCTGTCCAGTAAGGTCTATTTCTATCGCCGAGTTTATTGCGGTAACTTTCGGGTTCTTTCTTATAATAGCAGTATCATTTGTATAGGAAGCTTCTTTAAAATGCACTATAGGATTATCGTCTATAAAGTCATAAAGTTTTTGAGATCCTATAGCAAAACAAGTAACCAATTTACCTGGTTTTATAACTTTTTCTTCTCCTGTTATCACTCCTTTTTCAAGTAAAGGAAGTATTCCGTCTGAAAACATTTCTGTATGAATACCCAATCTTTTGTGGTTGGTGAGATTGTTTAGTACTACATTAGGAATTCCTCCTATTCCCATTTGTAAAGTAGCACCATCATCCACTAATTCTGCTACATATTTTCCAATTTTCAATTCGGTTTCAGAAGTAACCAAAATATGGGAGGTATGAATAGGTTGATCAACTTCTACTGCTATATCAATTTCACTTATATGGATTATTCCATCCCCATGAGTTCTTGGCACTTGTCGATTCACCTGGGCAACTACTTTTTTCGCCGATTGGATTGCCGCTAAAGTAATATCTACTGAAACTCCTAAAGAACAGTATCCATGGGCATCTGGTGGTGATACCTGAATAAATGCAACATCTAATTCTAGGATATTCCTTTTAAAAAGTAAATGGATCTCACTTAAAAAAATAGGAATATATGATCCAAAATGAGAGTTCACTGCTCCCCGCACATTGCTTCCTACAAAACAGGAGTTTGTCTTAAAAGTCTTAGTGTAAGGCTCTTTAGTATACAGGGCTTCACCTTCTGTATGCATGTGTAAGATCTCAATATTTTTTAACTCATTATATCTATCACAAAGGGTATCTATCAAAAAATTTGGGGTCATAGCTGCACCTTGAACAAAAACCCTTTGATTAGATTTTACTGTTTTCACTGCTTCTTGTACTGATACTACATTCAGACTTTTCATGATTTTTATTGTTTTATAACTTAAATTTTAAGCGAAAGAATTTTATAAAATTGCAGGTTTACACTAACGAGAAATTTTCAAATTAAATTCAACTTCGATCATTTCATCTACCTCTATTAAACCGAGCGCTTTTTTAGGTGGTTCAAGATTAAAATCACGAATATTAATTTTAAACTTTCCAATAAATCGATCATCTCTAGTTTGAACTGGTAATTCGTAGGTATTCTCCTCACCCGCGATCTGAACTGTAATAAAGGCTTTAAGATATTCTGCTGAAACAAGCTCCATTTTATCTACCCTTATCACAATTTCTGAAAAGTGATCTGCAACCAACAAATCTTGAAAATCTGAATTCATTCTTTTATTTCCACAGTCGAAACCTACTGTAAGAAATTTGAGTTTAAAATTGTTGAAAATAAGTTGCTCATCCCGCTGAGCATAGCTTAAAGTCATAGTTTTACTAATAAAATCGTTGTTAAAACGGCAATCAAATTTATTTACATTTGTACTACCTGCTATTATCAATTCACTCTCTGGGTGAATTTCAATATGCACCTTCTTAAAATTTTCTTGAGCTTTCACGGTGATTACAGAAAGCAAAAAAAGCATGTATAATATCAATCGTTTCATGATAAAAAGATTTGAGATTTTCAGAAAAAATTTCGGGTAGAATTACTTAAAATTTATGGATTAAGTAACTCTACCCGAAAATGTCATTCTAAGATTAGAAGCTAATTACCGCTTCAAAAACAATTCCGTTAAATTTACCATCATTATGAATATCCGTTACAGGGTAGTCATTATAATTCTGATTTACATACTCTAATTTAGCTAAGATATTTTTGGTCATAAACCAACCTGCACCAAGATTAAAACGGTCTATACTTACATCTTCTCCACTAGCCAATTCTCCATCTACAAGATTATAACGACCACCAACATATAACTTTTCATCTGTACCGAATCTATAAAGAAGTTCTCCAGCGTATTGATTCCAAACTCTTTCATCAGATTCGTTTGCAGCTTTTCCAGAAGCTCTTTCAAAAACTCCAAAGAACTCAAGACCACCATACTTTAAGAATGGATTAATCATAAAAGAAGTCAATTCGTTTCTTAGACCTGGATTAATTCTACCAGCTCTAAAACCATCTCCCGCACCATCTACATCTGTAAACACATCATAGTAACGAGATCCGGCACGGTCACCACTGTATAGGTAAGCACTAGCTGTTTGAGCAGTATGATAAACAGAACCTGTTAATCTAAACCTCAAATCTTCTGTTACATAATCGTCATATCCTAGCTTAGCCACTAAAGATGGGCTAGTAACTTCTGGATTGGTGACATATTGATTTAATTTACCATTTGTAGCACCTACCATTGCAAAAAAGCTTTTATTGAAATAATAAACTTCAACTCCAACCTCGGTTGTAAAACTATCCATTAGATAATTTCCTACAAATGGATTGTATAATGCCATGGCGTTATCTGATCTTCTAAAGTGGGTATCACCGTAGTTTACCTCCATATGGCCTATTTTAATTCTCATATTTTTCATAAGACCTTCAGCAAAACCTTCACTTATAAAGTCCAACTTATCTATTTGAAGATAACCACCCTTAACATATGCTTCGTTATGGTGCTGGGAAGACAAATAAGTTCTTAGATGAAGTTGTACGCCATCATAAAGCGCAACATCAAAATCTAAATTAGCAGTTGCCAGGTTAAAGTTGCCACCTATATCTTGTAATACAGGGGTAGATAAATTTCCAGAATTTTCATGATCTATCTCTTGGAACTGAAGTGCAAATGCACCACCAACTCTTACATGTAGTCCATCAAAAGTAGAAACACTGTCTTTTGGTGCTTCAAATTGGTTAATTCCTCTTTGATCGGGATTTCTGTAATTATCGAAATCTCGTTGGTTCTGAGCAATTGTAGGAATGGTCACTAAGACCATTAGTGCTAAACTGATGTATTTAATAATAGTTTTCATTTTAATTGAATTTTAAGGTTAGGTTTATTTTTTAAAGTGTGATTCAAATTTTATTAGTACTTCTTCACCTGTTTTAATGGTGCCGAACATTGCAGTTGGAGGGTCGATTCCAAAATCTGTCATATTCAGTTTGTATTGACCGGTGAGAACAAGTTGATCAGTTGCACGTTTGACATTGAAATTAAGACTAACTTGTTTTTTCACTCCAGCTATAGTAAGACTTCCGGTTGTTTTCACTTTATAATCGCTTTCAGAAATCTTTTCGATACCATTCACTTTATTTAAAGTGAATGTGATGTTCTTATATTTATCTGTATTTAAAGCTTTATAAGTATTCTTATCCATTCCGCTTTTCCCACTTACTAAGCTTTCAGCTACCGCGCTAAATTCTAGCTTGGTTATCTTTTCGAGATTTTCCTCATTAAAATTTACTATAAGTAAACCATTTGTATTTTCCGCTTCAATGGTCCAGTCATGAATGTTGGAAGTCCCATCTACCAAAAGATTGGAGTTGGTATTATTTAGTTTGTAAGATTGAGCATTTACTCCGAAGCTTATAAGGAGTACTGCTGTTAACATCTTTAAATCGCTGTAAGATTTCATATTAATTCTGATTTTATATCTGCACAAAGTTGAGACAGTAGTACTTGTTAAATAATGATGAAAGTCATTTTTCCTGAGATTAAACGAGATTATAAAAATTACTATTTATAGCATGTAATATGATAGGGGTCATTTTTTTAAAACCGTAAATCCATAATATTCGCGTTTATAACATATAGAGAATATGGAGACTTGTTATCATTGTGGAGAAAAATGTATAGATGAAATTATACATTATGATGAGAAATCATTTTGTTGTTCGGGGTGTAAAACCGTCTTTGATATTCTAAATATAAATGATCTTGGCTATTATTACGATCTCGAGAGATCACCTGGAACAAGCCCTAAAAATCTAGAAGGGAAGTATGATTATTTGGATAATACAGATATCGTAGAAAAATTATTAGAATTCAACGATCTCAATACACAAGTTATTTCTTTCGTTATTCCTAGCATTCATTGCAGCTCATGTATTTGGATCTTGGAAAACCTGAATAAATTAAATCCTGCTATCAAAAGCTCTCAGGTAGATTTCCCCAAAAAATCTATTCGAGTAAATTATAATTCAGAATGCATTTCCTTAAAGGAGTTAGTGATCTTATTAAATAGAATTGGATACGAACCTTCTATTTCGCTAGAGAATTACAATAAAAAAGCCACTGTAATAGATCGAACTCTTATTTACAAACTAGGAGTTGCGGGGTTTGCATTTGGTAATATCATGTTTCTGTCTTTTCCTGAATATTTTGAAGTCAAGGAGTTTTGGCTAGATCAATTTAAAGTTTTGTTTCGTTGGCTTATGTTTGGTTTTACCTTACCTGTAGTTTTTTATTCGGGTTCAGATTATTTTGTTTCAGCATTTAAAGGATTACGAGCCAGAACTCTAAATATAGATGTTCCAATTGCCTTAGGGATCGCTGTTTTATTTTTAAGAAGTTCTGCTGAAATTATCCTGAATTTGGGCACCGGTTTTTTTGATAGCCTAAGTGGATTGGTTTTCTTTTTACTTCTAGGAAGGTATTTTCAACAGAAAACTTACTCCTTTCTTTCTTTTGAAAGAGATTACAAATCCTATTTTCCTATTGCAGTCACTCGTTTAAATAATTCAATAGAAGAGCAGGTACAAGTTTACAAAATTAAAAAAGGTGATCGTATCCTAATTAGGAATGAAGAATTGCTCCCTATGGATGCCGTTCTTATTAAGGGGAAAGCTTCTATAGATTATAGTTTTGTAACCGGCGAGGCCGAGCCAGTTATTAAGACAAGTGGAGACAAACTTTTTGCAGGAGGTCGGCAGCAAGGTGGCATAATAGAAATTGAAGCCTTAAAAGCAGTACAGCAGAGTTATCTTACACAACTTTGGAGTAATGAAATCTTTAGTAAAAACAAGCTAAGTAGCTTTCAAAGTCTTACCAATCAGATAAGCAAACGTTTTACCATTGCGGTATTAAGCATCGCAATACTTTCTGGCCTTTTCTGGTTGATCTATGACCCATCGAAAGCCTTAAATGTTTTTACAGCAGTACTCATTATTGCTTGCCCTTGCGCCATTGCATTAGCCGCACCTTTCACACTTGGAAACCTTCTTCGCATTTTTGGAAGGGAGAAATTTTACTTAAAAGAAGTATCGGTTATCGAGCAAATGGCAAAAATTGATACGATCGTTTTCGATAAAACCGGAACCATCACTACCAATAAACGAAATAGTATTTCTTATGAAGGTATAGAACTAACTAAAGCTGAAGAGGGAATATTAAGTGGCAGTCTAAGAGCTTCCAACCACCCTCTTAGTAGATCCCTTTATCAACTTCTCAAAAAAAACAATATTGTTACTCCAGATGAATTTCTAGAACACACTGGGAAAGGTATCGAAACAATCTACATGAATAATAGTTTTAAAATTGGATCTGCCGATTTTGTAAAAACTGAATCTGTTTCGACTCCTTCTGTTAAGTTGAAAAAACCTGAGAAAACTTCAGTTCATATAAGTAGTAACAATATTTATAAAGGTTGTTTCACTTTCAGCAATGCCTACCGAGAGGGGCTTTCAAAATTATTTGAAGTTCTAAAAGCCGAAAGAGACCTTATTATCCTTTCTGGAGATAATGATGGTGAGCGTGAAAATCTTGAATTAATGTTGCCCAGAGATACTAAAATGTTCTTCAATCAGCAACCAGGACATAAACTTGAGTTTATTAAAAAACTTCAGCAAAACGGCAAAACAGTAATGATGGTTGGCGACGGACTCAACGATGCCGGAGCTTTAGCACAAAGTGATGTTGGGATCGTGATTTCTGAAGATATCAATGTCTTCTCCCCTGCTTGCGATGGGATTTTGGATGCATCAGCATTTAAGAATTTGGGAGATTATATAGATCTATCTAAAAATGGGATTAAGATCATTAAATGGGCATTTTTACTGTCACTTTCTTACAATTTGATTGGCCTTTCCTTTGCGGTCACAGGACATTTAAGACCAGTTATTGCTGCTATTTTAATGCCATTAAGCAGTATAAGTATTGTTGCATTTACTAGTGTAGCCACGCATCTATTCAGCAGAAAATTATCAAGGAATCTTAAACATTAAAACATGGAACATCATAATTATACTTATAAGCTATTCCTTGAAAAGGACTTTTCAGCAATAGAAATTGTAAATCTCTTATATCAAGAAATTCAATCTCCAGATCCTAAAACCAAGTCTTTAGTTGTAATTGACATATTGGAGGGATTTGTAAACAGACTCAAGAGTGATATCTACAATGTGAAAATTGAATTTGAGACAGAAACTGGAAAGCATCTAAAGTCCCTTACAAATCAATTGGCGGCAGCAGTTATCTATTTAGAAAAGATTATTAATAAATCTATCGCGTACTATAAAAACGGAATTAATTATAAGCTAAGAAAACTTCAACAAATGAGGCAAGAGATAGCGGTAATAGGTCTCTATCTGGAGGTGTGATTGCTTAATTTTTTACCTATATCAACCAAAAGCTGATTTTCGTCATTTTTTTTGCTTCTCCTCACAAATACTTTTACGCCAAGATTCAAAAACTATGAATATTATATACATGTTGCTAGGGATTAGCGTGGTGGTAGCTTTGATTTTCTTCGTCGCGTTTATCGTTTCTGTCAAAAAAGGACAGTATGACGATGTTTACACCCCTTCTGTTCGTATGCTTTTTGATGACGAACTAGTTAAACCTAACCAGGAAAAAAATCAATCTGATTCTAAAGAGAAATCCAACTAACTATGGAATTACAGCAGTTTTACTACGATAATAAGGTCGTAAAAAAGTTTATTATCGCCACCATGTTTTGGGGTTTAATTGGGATGAGCGTAGGCTTATTATTAGCCCTAATGTTTTTGTTTCCAAACATAACCGATGGTATTCCATGGTTGAGTTTTGGTCGACTAAGACCCTTACATACCAACGCAGTAATATTTGCATTTGTGGGAAATGCCATTTTTGCAGGAGTATATTATTCTAGTCAGCGATTATTAAAAGCTAGGATGTGGAGCGATGCCTTAAGTAATTTTAACTTCTGGGGCTGGCAGGCCATTATCGTGGCAGCTGCGATTACACTTCCTATGGGTTTTACCTCATCTAAGGAATACGCAGAATTGGAATGGCCTATAGATATTGCGATAACCTTAGTTTGGGTTGCATTTGGAGCCAACCTTATTGGAACCATGGTTAAAAGGCGACAACGACATTTGTATGTGGCAATTTGGTTTTACTTGGCAACTTTTGTAACTGTAGCCGTACTACATATAATTAATAATATTGAAATACCTGTTAGTGCTTTTAAAAGCTATTCTGTGTATTCAGGAGTACAGGATGCTTTAGTACAATGGTGGTATGGACACAACGCAGTAGCATTTTTCCTTACAACTCCGTTTCTTGGATTGATGTATTATTTTGTACCTAAAGCTGCGAACCGTCCCGTGTATTCTTATAGGCTTTCCATAGTCCATTTTTGGTCGCTTATTTTTATCTATATCTGGGCAGGCCCACACCATTTATTATATACTTCTTTACCAGATTGGGCACAAAACCTTGGGGTTGCCTTTTCTATAATGCTACTTTTCCCTTCTTGGGGAGGGATGATCAACGGTTTACTTACCCTACGTGGAGCGTGGGATAAAGTAAGAGTAGATCCTGTTTTAAAATTTATGGTGGTTGCTATCACTGGTTATGGGATGGCCACTTTTGAAGGCCCTATGCTTTCACTAAAAAATGTAAATGCAATTGCGCATTTCAGCGATTGGATTATAGCACACGTTCACGTTGGCGCCTTAGCCTGGAATGGATTCTTAACTTTTGGTATGTTATACTGGATGGTCCCTAGACTATTCAAAACAAAATTATGGTCTGTTAAATTAGCGAATGTCCATTTTTGGATTGGAACGTTGGGGATAATTATGTACGCATTGCCTATGTACGTCGCCGGATTTGTTCAAGCTTCTATGTGGAAACAATTTAATCCTGATGGAACCCTGACCTACGGAAATTTTTTGGAAACGGTTTCAGAAATTATTCCGATGTACTGGATGCGTGCAATTGGAGGCAGTCTGTATATCGTTGGAGCAATCGTAATGTTGTACAACCTTATTAAAACTGCAAGACAAGGTAGCGCAGTAGAAGATGAATTAGCAGAAGCAGCAGCTCTTACTCGTGTAACTAGTAAGCGTACAAAAGGAGAAGCTTACCACAGTTGGTTGGAAAGAAGGCCTGTTAAATTGACCATTTTTGCAACTATTGCCATCCTTATTGGAGGAGCAGCACAAATTATCCCGTCTCTATTGGTAGATGATTATGTGCCGGTGATCTCTAGCGTTAAACCTTATACCCCATTAGAGCTTGAAGGCCGCGATATCTATATACGCGAAGGATGTGTTAGTTGTCATTCACAAATGGTAAGGCCATTTAGAAGCGAAGTAGAGCGTTATGGAGAATATTCTAAAGCTGGAGAATACCGTTATGACTTTCCTTTTTTATGGGGAAGTAAACGTACGGGCCCAGATTTACATAGGATTGGCCAGAAATACTCCGATAACTGGCACTTAAATCACATGTACGATCCTCAAAGCACCTCTGCAGGTTCAATTATGCCATCTTACCAATGGATTATTAAAGATGAATTAGATAAGAGCAATACCCAAACCAAAATGAGAGCGATGCAAACGTTGGGGGTACCATATTCTGATGAAGAAGTTGCCAATGCTGATGAATCGATGCTGAAGCAGGGAACTAAAATTGAGAAAAATCTGTATTCTGATCCAGATTTCGCTTCCACTTATGAAGCTGATAAAAAATATGCTGCAGAAAATGATCTGGAATTTACCGAAATGCGCAATCGTGAGATCGTTGCACTTATCGCATACCTACAACGTTTAGGTACCGACATTAAAGCAAAAGACTTACAGGAAATAACTACTAATTAAAAAATAAGGCAATGTTTAAATTCGTTAAAGGTCCATTGGAAAGTATAGAAGGTGTTGGGATCTATCCTCTTATTTCTTTACTTATTTTCTTCATCTTTTTTGTTGCACTTTTCTGGTGGGTGATCACTGCAAAAAAAGAATATATAAACAATGTGAGTAATCTTCCACTGGAAAAAGAAGATGAGCAAGACAATACTAAACCACTTCAAAAAAATTAATAATGAAACAAGTTTATTCCATATTACGAGTAGTTGGCCTTGTTGCGTTGGCCATTATTATGGCAGAAGTAAGTCTCGAAAACACTGATAAAAATGCGTTTGAAGTCTATCCATTTCTTTGGTTAATAATTGCAATGGTGCTACTTATTGCCATTGCCATAGAAATATCTGTAGGAGCATTAGATAACGTATTATATAAAAGTTTAAAAGCAGAAGCCAAAGAACAATTAGATCTTGCAGAACAGTCAAAAAGGCAAGCAAAACTGGACTGGTGGAGAAAAGCTTATAAAAATTTATTGGATAAAAAACCTGTAGAAAATGAAGGCGAGATAATTCTTGATCACGACTATGATGGAATCAGGGAACTAGATAATAATTTACCGCCTTGGTGGCTTTACGGCTTTTATGCAAGTATTATTATTGCATTTGCCTACATGCTTAACTACCATGTATTTGGGGGAACCACTCAAAAAGAAGAATATCTAATTGAAGTTGCGGAAGCTCAGGAGGCAGTAGAAGAATACAAGAAGAATGCTAAAGGATTACTTACTGCAAATTCAGTGGAACTCTTAACAGGAGAAGCTGATATCTCTGCAGGTAAGAGCGTTTTTGCTGCTAATTGTGTGGCTTGCCATAAAGTAGATGGCGGAGGTGGAATTGGACCTAACCTTACAGATCCATATTGGATACTTGGTGGTGGAATCAAGAATGTATTTAATACAATTTCTGAAGGAGGACGTCCTGGTAAAGGAATGGTCGCTTGGAAAACTAATTTAAAACCAGAAGAAATCGCTCAAGTAGCTAGTTACGTTTTGAGTCTTCAAGGTACCACACCAGCAGAACCTAAAGAACCTGAAGGAGAATTATATGTAGATCCAGATGCGCCTGTAGAGGAAGTAAATGTAGAAATGCAAGATTCTACTTTTAATGAGGTGACGATGGAATAAATTAAATGAACTGAGACTGCGAAAAGAGTTCATAGTAAACTTGGCTTGCTTTTTAGATTCTCCCCACGAGCAGGGCATAATAAGATTGAGAAATTAAATTAAGAATAATACTTTGGAAAAGCAGGAGAACGAAAGATTTAGGGATAGTATTGGCACCTTAACCAAAGAAGGGAAGCGTTCTTGGGTGTATCCCAAGAAACCTTCGGGACCGCTTTATGAATATCGTAAATATGTAAGCTACTTATTACTTATTTTTCTAACAGCCGCCCCATTTATAAAGATAAATGGAAATCAGTTTCTAATGTTCAATGTGTTAGAACGACGGTTTAATATATTTAGTTTTCCTTTCTGGCCTCAGGATTTCTACCTGTTTGTGATTATTATGCTGATAGGCGTAATTTTTATCGCCTTATTTACTGTAGCCTTTGGAAGAATTTTCTGCGGATGGATCTGTCCGCAAACCATTTTTATGGAAATGGTCTTTAGAAGGATTGAATACTGGATTGAAGGTGATCGTGGGAGACAGATCCGGTTAGATAAACAAGAATGGAATGCAGAGAAGATCAGAAAAAAAGGGATAAAATGGAGTATTTTCTTTGTGATTTCCTTTTTGATCGCCAATGTATTTCTCGCATATTTAATTGGAAGTGACCGACTGATTCTTTATGTATTGGATGGTCCAGAAGCACATCTAAGCACCTTGCTGTCCTTAGTGATTTTTACAGGTGTATTTTATTTCGTTTTTGCATGGTTTAGAGAGCAGGTATGCATAATTGCCTGCCCTTATGGTAGATTACAGGGTGTATTACTAGACAACAAATCGATTGTTGTTGCTTATGATCATAAGCGTGGAGAAAAAGATATAGGTCGGGCAAAATTCAAAAAAAATGAAGATAGAGAAGCTAGTGGGAAAGGGGATTGTATAGATTGCTTTCAGTGTGTAAATGTTTGTCCTACTGGAATAGATATTAGAAATGGAACTCAGTTGGAATGTGTGAATTGCACCGCATGTATAGATACCTGTAATGATATCATGGAAGCGGTAGACTTGCCAAAAGGATTAATTCGTTTCGCAAGTGAAGAGAACATTGAGAAAAAGTCTAAATTCAAATTTACTCCCCGACTAAAAGGCTACACCGCGGTTCTATTTATTCTCGTCTCACTATTAACGGGAATGTTGTTCTTAAGAAGCGATATAGAAGCTAATATTTTTAGACTTCCAGGACAACTGTATGAGCACAAAGAAGGAAATATAATTAGCAATGTTTACACCTATAAACTGCTAAATAAAACTTCCAAAGGTTTTGACAACATACATTTTGAGCTAGTTTCTCATAAAGGAACCATAGTATCGGTTAAAAGCGATCTTTCTGTTCCTGCACGTGGAATGGCAGAAGGCACCTTATTTATTGAAATAAACCAGAGTGCCCTCAAAAACGAAAAAGATAAGATAAAGATTGAAGTCTATAGTGATGATATTTTAATTGAAACTACTAAAACTAATTTTCTGGGACCAAGAAGTTATAGATAGATTTTAGGAGTTTGTGGTTTGTGGTTTGTAATAAATCTCAATAAGGGCTTGTAAAACTTATAAAAAATAAAGATTATGAAAATGAACTGGGGAACAGGGATGGTACTGGTATTGGTGGCTTTTATTAGCTTCATCATGTACTTTGTAGTCACCATGCTAACAAATAAAGATTATGACCAGGATCTGGTTGTTGAGGACTATTATAAGGCCGAGTTACACTATCAAGAGGAAATTGACGCCGAAGAAAATGCGCTGGCATTACAAAACAATGTTTACGTTGTAAAAAAAAACAGCGACTGGATTGTGGTTTTACCTGAAGCTATTGATCTAACTGAAATTGAAGGTACTATTCACTTATATCGTCCTTCTAACAAAGTGCTCGATTTTGAAATTCCACTAACAGGTTTGGAGACAAATAAGGTGATAATTCCTAATGAGAAAATGATTAATGGACGATGGAATATTATGGTCAACTGGACTTATAAGAATACCGAGTATTTATTTAAAAAAGAGATCAATCACTAAAATATGCTATTATCAGCCTTCATATTTGGTCTATTAGGAAGTTTGCATTGTGTAGGAATGTGCGGCCCTATTGCATTTTTACTGCCTGTAGATAGGGATAATAATTTACGTAAACTTTTTCAGATCTTTCTATATCACTTCGGAAGGCTTTTCGCATATAGCATAATAGGATTAGCATTTGGACTTGTTGGAAAAAGTCTTTCGCTTTTTGGGATGCAGCAGCAACTTTCTGTTTTTATAGGAGTTTTAATGTTAGTCGTTATATTTCTTCCAACGAAGATCTTTAATAGATATAATTTTTCGAAACCTCTTTATGGTTTGATTGGAAAAGTGAAAAACAATTTAGGTACAGCACTTAAAAAGAAAAACCCAGACACATTCTTTACCGTAGGATTCTTAAACGGATTTTTACCTTGTGGCTTGGTTTATATGGCTGTATTTGGTGCCATAGCTGGAGGAAGCGCATTACAGGGAACACTTTATATGTTGCTGTTTGGTATAGGAACTATCCCATTAATGACAACTGCCATCTGGGTTGGAAATTTTCTATCTGGAAAAGTTCGTCAGCATGTAAGGAGATCTATCCCCGTATTTTTAAGTATTATAGCTATACTATTTATTTTAAGAGGACTTGGTCTTGGAATTCCTTACGTATCTCCAAAACAGATGACAGAAAATGTTGGCGCTAATTACGAATGCCAACCAATTACAAATAATCAACCTTTAAATAATTGAAATTATGATTTTAAAAACTATTATTCCCCTAGTTAACTGGGGTATGGGAACTGCACTAATTATTTTCTTTGGAGTTGTTTGTGTTGCCTTAGTTATACTCGTGGTGAATATGGTTAATAGCGATAAGAATAAAAAGAATGATTAAGCAGTTAAAAATCTTCTTGACATGCTTCTACCCTTTCTAATAATACCCTAATACTAATAACCAAGATTCTTTATCTATAGATATTTCCTCGAACGTTTACCTATAGGTATTTTTCTATTTCTTAAAATGGAAAGTCCAGTTTTGAAGCATGGGTAATTTCAATATATGGAATCTTATTTAAAAGAGAATTAAACATTCAAGAATTGAATGCCCGCTTTTTTTCAATAGATAATTTTGCACGAATTAATTATAGATTGTTTTTGTCATCCTGAACTTGTATCATCATCTTATTTATGTAAGCATGAAACTCTAAAATAAGAACAGGGCGACGCGACGACCATTTTAAATAGAGAAATTGGTCATTTCACTCTAAACGGATATACAATTAGATAATTAGTGATTTATCATTTATTTATAAAATTAACCTGCTCTTTCAATTAATCCATTATCTCTTTCCTTCTTATTTAAGACTTTTTAGTCCTAAATATGATTAGTGTCATATTCTGCCTTCTACATTTCTAATACTTTTGATTTATATAATCAATCTTTCACACTATGAGAAATCTAATTAAAATTATTTTTTTATTCGGAATAAGCCTACTAATAAGTTGTGGCGATAAAGAAGATAAAAAAGAGAATGATGAAGTTCAACTGGGAAACTATGAAAAAAAAGATGAAGTAAAGCAGGTAGAAAAAATGCCTGAAGCCGATCTCATAGACATGTCCAACAAAGGAATTGGGCCGGTGAAAAATCTGGAACTTCCTAATGAAATAGACCAAGGAATGGTTGCTAAAGGAAAAGCAGGTTTTGATTCCAAATGTCTTGCTTGCCACAAAACTCATAAAAAGTTTATAGGACCCGCTCCTGTAGGTATATTGGATAGAAGATCTCCTGAGTGGATAATGAATATGATATTAAATCCTGGTGAAATGGTTCAAGATGATCCAATCGCCAAGCAACTCCTTATAGAACATAATGGTTCTCCTATGGCAAATCAAGGTTTAACAGAAGAAGAAGCCCGCCAAATTCTAGAATATTTCAGAACCTTGAAATAAGAATCAATCAGAAAAACACTCTTATGAAAACTACTTTTCAATTATATAGCTTGTTTGCTTTAATTCTACTCTTTGTAGGTTGCAAGGATAATCAGGAAGCTAAAGAAAGTGATAAAAATACCAGTTCTGAAATCTCCGCTTCAGAAACAGGTGAAAGACAAGGTCAAGCCTTTATTAAGGATGATGAGTCTACACCAAATGTCCTGGATATAGCCATAGGAAGTAAAGACCATACTACGCTTGTTGCTGCTGTAAAAGCAGCTCAATTAGAAAATGTACTTGTAAATGCAGGACCTCTAATGGTTTTTGCACCCACTAATGCAGCTTTCGAAGAGCTCCCTGACGGTACTGTAGAAGATCTATTGAAACCCGAAAACAAAGAGAAACTTTCATTTATCCTTAAGCACCATGTAACACCTGGTAACTATGATATAGAATTCCTCAAAAAATTTAAAAAATTGGGACAGGCAAGTGATCAAAGCATTACAGTGGAAGTAGAAGGTGATGACGTATATGTAGGTGGTGCAAAAATTATTGCCAGTATTCCTGCCGGGAATGGGATCGTTCATGTAGTAGATAAAGTAATCTTACCTACAAATTAAAATTCAATAAAATTTATATATCATGAAAACATCATTAAATATATCAATACTACTTCTTCTAATAACGGGGTTATTTAGTTGCAATACTAAAGATTCTAAAGATGGAAATAAAGGGGCTTTAGCTTCAAATGCAGCTGAAAAAGTCTACGTAGCACCAGGTGAGCACGATGAGTTCTATGCTTTTGTTTCTGGTGGATACAGCGGTAACTTAACTGTTTATGGCTTACCTTCAGGGAGAATGTTTAAGGAAATCCCTGTTTTTTCACAATTCCCAACCAGTGGATATGGTTATTCTGAAGAAACTAAACCTATGCTAAACACATCTCATGGTTTTATTCCGTGGGATGATGCTCATCATCCAGACATATCACAAACCAGTGGGAAACTTGATGGACGCTGGGTTTTTATTAATGGAAATAACACTCCAAGGATTGCTAAAATCGATTTAAAAACTTTTGAAACTACTGAAATTATTGAAGTTCCAAATTCTGCAGGTAACCACAGTTCTTCTTTTGTGACCGAAAATACAGAGTATGTAGTTGCCGGCACAAGATTTTCTGTACCAGTACCGCAACAGGATATTGCAATTAATGAATATAAAGGCAAGTTTAAAGGAGCGCTTTCTTTTATTAGCGTAGATCCAGAAGATGGCAAAATGAGCATTAAATTTCAACTTATGATGCCTGGATTTAATTACGATCTTTCTCACCCAGGACGTGGAAAATCACATGGCTGGTTCTTTTTTACCACTTATAATACTGAAGAAGCAAACTCTTTACTAGAGGTAAACGCTTCCCAAAATGATAAGGATTTTATTGCAGCCGTAAACTGGAAAAAAATCGAAGAATATGTAAATAATGGCGGTGGAAAAATGATGCCTGCTAATTATGCTCATAATGTTTATGACGATTTTACTCATACCGCTACTTCTACTATGATGAAAGAGGTGTTGGTAGTAGATCCTTTAGAAGTTCCAGGAGCTGTTTTCTTACTTCCAACTCCTAAATCTCCACATGGTGTAGATATAGATCCATCTGGTGAATATATTATTGGAAACGGAAAACTTTCTGCAGATTTAACTATACATTCATTTACCAAGATGATAAAAGCCATCGAAAACAAGAAATTTGATGGAGATGCTTATGGAATTCCGATCTTGAAATTCGAAGAAATATTAAGGGGTACAGTAAAACAAGCTGGATTAGGTCCTCTTCATACCGAGTTTGACGGTAAAGGAAATGGTTATACCACATTCTTTATCTCTTCAGAACTTGTAAAATGGGATTTGGAAACTCTCGAAGTGATAGATCGTAAACCAAATTATTATTCTGTAGGACACGTTATGATTCCTGGAGGAAATTCTGCGCATCCCTTTGGTAAATATGCAGTTTCAATGAATAAAATCACAAAAGATCGTTATTTACCAACAGGACCAGAATTAGAACATTCTGCACAATTATTTGATATTACTGGAGAAAAAATGGAGCTTTTACTGGATTTCCCAACCCATGGGGAACCTCATTATGCTGCCGGAATCCCAGCGAGTATTATCAAAGAAAATTCTCAAAAAATTTATAAACTAGCAGAAAATAAACATGAATATGCCACTATCGCTAACGGAGATGCTAGGGTAGAACGAAAGGGAAATGAAGTTCATATTTATATGACTATGATTCGTAGTCACTTTACTCCAGATAATATTGAAGGGGTTAAAGTTGGAGATAAGGTGTATTTCCACATTACCAACCACGAGCAGGATTTTGATGTACCTCACGGTTTTGCCATGATTGGTGCTAATAATTCAGGATTGCTTATTATGCCTGGACAAACCAAAACCACGGTATGGGAACCTAAGGAAGTAGGAGTTTGGCCTTTCTACTGTACAGATTTCTGTTCAGCACTTCACCAAGAAATGCAAGGTTATGTTAGAGTATCTCCAAAATCTTCTAATCTTGAACTTAGCTGGTCGCTAGGTGATGATTAATGAATCTGAAATTAGTTGAATGATATTTCTCTTTATGGAGGAGTATCTACTAAAGAGACGGGAGCTCGTTTATCTCTCCCGTCTTTTTCTTTATAAATACCAATATTAAATCATTGTAACCATGAAAAAAGCTGGATTAATAATGATAGTGGGTTCTTTACTATTATTGGGACTTTTCAAATTTCCTTTATGGAATATTATGCTTGGTGCACCGCAGTATCCTGAACCTATGGGGATGGATATATACATAACCGGAATTCAAGGAGTACAGGAGTTTGATATTCAGAACATAGACGGTCTAAATCATTATATAGGAATGAAAACCATACCTAAACCAGAAGAAATGTGGGAATTTAATGTTTTCCCACTTGTTATTGGAGGCATGGCCGCTTTAGGGGTTCTTTTAGGGGTTTTAGCGTTCTTTGGAAAAGTGAATGCCTGGTTGCTATTAGGTTGGTTGCTATTAATGTCGATTTTAGGGGTTTTAGGAATGTACGATTTTAATGTGTGGCTCACAGATTATGGAACCAATCTTGACCCCAATGCAATCATGAAAATGACTAATCTAGACGGTTCGCCCATGAGTTATAAACCACCACTTTTCGGACACCAGAAAATGCTGAATTTTGATGTAGATTCTTATCCGGCATTGGGAGCATATCTTATGTTTGCAGGGATGTTGTTAACATTAATGGCATTTTTTGTAGGGAAATATGAATGGTCAAAAAAACACAAATATTCATGAGAACTATCTATTTTTCATCAATTATTATATTGATTTTCATTTCTTGTGAAGTAAAACAGCAGCCAATAGGTTATGGAAGTGATGCTTGTGAATATTGCCAGATGACGATAGTTGATCGGCAGTATGCAAGTCAGCTGGTAAACGAAAATGGTAAGGCGTATAATTTTGATGCCATAGAATGCATGCTAAATTATTCCGAAGAAAATAAGGATACAGATTATCAACTCTATCTGATCAATAATTTCGAAAAGCAGGGCACTTTCATCGATGCTAAAACTGCCACGTATTTAATTAGTCCCAATATTTCCAGCCCTATGGGTGCAAATCTTTCAGCATTTATTTCAGAAAAAGCTGCACAGCAAGCAAGGGAAAAGTATAAAGGAGATTTATATAACTGGGAATCTATAAATAAAAAAATAATAAAGTAATGTATACTATAGAAAAAGATATTGAGCAACAAGCCTTTAATAAATTAAAGGTTCAAAAAATTAATACTAGTGAGAATTTAGATATTCTATCCATAAGTTTAGAGAAAGGAGCTGTATTCCCGGAACACACTTCCCCCAGAGAGGCCTATTTAATTATGCTTGAGGGTAAAATTAAATTCCATATAAAAAATGAGGTTTATAATATATCCCAGCATCAGCATTTAAATTTTGAAAAAGAAGTTCCACATTGGATAGAGGCATCAGAAAATTCTAAATTCTTAATTGTTAGGTAAGTTTCTTTGATCGTCTATACAATCAATATGAAATCCCTTTTTTCAGACTAGAACCATCCAATAATTTCCAATTAGCAATTTCAGAATGAAATACTTTTCCTATATATCGATCATTTTGATGCTCTTAATAAGCAATTCAATCTTTGGAAATGTTTTGAAGGTTTGTAAATCTTGTGCGTATAAATCCCTAACAGAAGCGGTAAAAAATGCAGTTGATTTCGATACGATCCTTGTAAAAAAAGGAACCTATTATGAATTTAATATAGAGATCACCAAAGCACTCACAATTATTGGGCAAAACAACCCCGTAATAGATGGTCAAAACAAAGGAGAAATCATCACTATCCAAGCTAATAATGTCACTATAGATGGATTGACTATTGTAAATGTGGGCACTAGTTACACCACCGATTATGCTGCGGTAAGAGTTGTGAAAAGTGAGAACTTTCTTCTTCAGAATTTAAAACTGGAGCGATTGTTCTTCGGAATCTATCTGGAAAAATCTAAAAACGGCAAAGTTCTAAACAATACAATTGTTGGGGATGCGGTGCACGAATATAGTTCTGGCAACGGCATTCAGCTTTGGTATTGTAGGAATATAGAAGTTCGTGGAAATAAAATTAAAAAGGTGAGAGATGGAATTTATCTGGAATTTTCAGATGATATTACTATCAGTGAAAATAATAGTTCAGAAAACCTTCGTTATGGTTTGCACTTTATGTTTTCAAACAATGACACCTATATAAATAACACTTTTGAAAATAATGGTGCGGGCGTGGCAGTGATGTTTTCCAAATTTATAATAATGAAAAACAATACTTTCAAAAAAAATTGGGGTTCCGCTTCCTTTGGATTATTGCTGAAAGAAATAAACGATTCTGAAATTACACATAACACTTTTGAAGAAAACACGGTAGGAATTAATGTGGAAGGTTCCAACCGAGTGAACTATACTCATAATGATTTTAAAAATAATGGATGGGCGGTAAAAGTTCGTGGTGCTTGTTACTTTAATGTTTTTGAAAAGAATAATTTTCTATACAATTCTTTTGATGTCTCTTATAACAGCCGACTTAACGATAATAAATTCGACCAAAATTATTGGAGCAATTATACCGGTTATGATCTGGATAAAAACGGAATTGGAGATATCCCCTACCGTCCTGTTAAATTGTTTTCATATATCGTTAATCGTACCCCAGAAACGATCATTCTTTTAAGAAGCCTGTTTATAGATATCATAGATTTTTCTGAAAAGGTTTCTCCCGTTTTTACACCAGATAATTTATTGGATGAGAATCCTTTATTAAAACCAATTCGCCATGATAATTATAGATAAGCTTTATAAAAAATTTGATAAAAATGAAGTGCTGAAAGGTATCAACCTGGAAATTAAATCAGGTGGTATTATCGCAGTATTGGGGCCGAATGGTTCTGGGAAAACCACGCTCATTAAAAGCATTTTGGGCATGGTAATACCAAATTCAGGAAGTATAGCATTAAATGGGATGCCGGTAAAAAACAATTGGAAATATAGAAATGATATAGATTACCTACCTCAAATAGCAAATTTTCCAGGAAATTTGAAGGTTAAGGAGCTTATTAACATGATAAAAGACCTACGTACTGAAAAAAAAGCTGATGATCAGCATTTGATTGAACTTTTTAAGCTAGAGCCCTTTCTAGACAAAAAGCTAAGTAACCTTTCTGGAGGAACAAAACAAAAGGTCAATTTGGTGCTCACCTTTATGTTTGATAGTCCACTAGTGATTTTGGATGAGCCTACTTCCGGTCTAGACCCAATATCTCACTTACGCCTCAAAGAACTAATCAAAGTTGAAAAAGAAAAGGGAAAAACAATCCTAATAACCTCACATATTATGAGTTTTGTTGAAGAAATAGCTGATGAAATAGTATTCCTACTAGAAGGAAAAATTTATTTTAAAGGCTCTATAGATCAGTTAAAAATTAAGACGCTACAACCCGACTTTGAGCATGCAATTGCCTCCATTTTAACTTCAAATTATGCTTAAAATATTAAAATATAGTTTTTACGATCTCATGCGTAGCCGCTGGAGTTATGTGTATTTCCTTTTTTATTTATTATTAGGGACGGTACTCTTGTTTTTAAATAACGACCTTTCCAAAGCTGTAATTACCCTGATGAACGTTATTATTATCCTAGTGCCATTGATCGGGACTATTTTCGGGGTGATGTATTATTATAGTTCCAGAGAATTTACAGAACTACTACTGGCACAACCGGTTAAACGTAGTTCCATCTTTTTAGGCCAGTATTTTGGGGTAGCCCTTTCACTTTCCATGAGTCTTATTATTGGTCTTGGATTGCCATTTGTTTTCTACGGAATTTTTAAGAGTGGTGCTATTTGGGATTTTTCATTACTGCTTATTACAGGCACATTTCTAACATTAATATTTACCGCATTAGCTTTTATTATTGCATTAGCAAATGAAAATAAAATAAAAGGTTTTGGTTATGCTATTTTGTTGTGGTTGTTTATGGCTGTGATTTATGATGGTCTTTTTTTAATGTCCCTTATTTATTTTGAGAATTATCCCTTAGATAAATTTTCATTAATAGCAACTATGCTCAACCCTGTGGATCTTTCACGAGTACTTATCTTATTGAAACTAGATATTTCTGCACTTTTGGGATATACAGGAGCAGTTTTTCAGAAATTCTTTGGCACAAATTTAGGTTTGGTAATTTCTACCGTAATGTTGGCGCTTTGGGTGGCGATCCCAATCGGGATCATTTACAAGATGGTAAAACGAAAAGATTTTTAGAATTCAACTGTTCATTTTGTAAGACTCATTAAACTTAGAGATACTATAATCAAGTTTCTTTCAAGGGGTGCATAACCATTGCAAAAGATCTTCGGATAAAATGAAGAGCCAGCGCTCCGTAAAATATTTAAATCTTAGAAAGTCTTTAGCAGAAATCAATCAACACATGACCTGTGTCATATTATACACACAGTGGATTGCACATCTTTACCAATTAAAGATCGATTCCTATGCAAATAACAACAGCACATAAATTCCATATTCCAGTAATGGGTCTGGCCTATTCTATAGATTCTCCAATAAAGGTCGCATGTTTTGGTATAAATTCAGCTATATCTATTATCGAGGATAATTTAGTAGAAGCAATGCGGAAGTATTACTCCCTTGCAAATAACGAAACTTATATTCCTATAAGCATTAAAGAAAAAGATTATCGAGTAAAGCGCATTAGCAGTTACCTAAACCTAATGCAAAACTTAGTGAATTCTAAATTTGAAAAGGTAAAGAATTCATCTTTTGCCTTAGGCTCAGATCTTATGAAATATTTTGAGATGCTCCCAGATACAGGAGAACTCAAAAGAACATTTCATGAGTTTATGCTAGCAAAAGATTCTTTAAAAAAGGAGAGTTTGTGGAACTCGCTTAAAGATAAAATGGTGCCGGGGGCTATTGAGGTGAATATCATGACCAAGGTAGACAAGGAAAATTTGGATAAAGAGGATATTCCTATCCAGAATGCTTCAGATGCACTAACGGCTTTAAAAGCTTACGCCATTAGTGATTTAAAGAATTCTGCTATTATTTTTTCTGCAGGGATGAATCCTAGACTATTCAATTATATGGAGAATTTCACAGAATTTAATGCCATATCTTGGGGCAACTTCAATAAAAAAGTAGTGATCAAGGTAAGTGATTATAGGTCTGCAATTATTCAAGGTAAATATCTGGCTAAAAAAGGAATCTGGGTAAGTGAGTTCAGGATTGAATCTGGCTTAAACTGTGGTGGTCATGTATTTGCTACTCCAGGATTGCTGATGGGTCCTATTTTAAATGAATTCAAGGAGAAAAAAGAAGAACTACAAGAAAGCTTATTCAGCTTATATAATCCCGCAATTATTGCTAAGGGTCTACAAGGGTTTTCCAAGCCTCATCCTGTTAAAATTACTGTACAAGGTGGAATTGGTACCTCGGCAGAAGATACTATGCTACATAATTATTTTAAAGTGGACAGTACCGGTTGGGGAACACCTTTCCTACTTTGTCCTGAAGCAACAACCGTGGATGAAGAGACGCTTCAGCTCTTACTTAAATCTGAAGAAAAAGATGTGATAAGAAGCCAGTCTTCTCCACTTGGAGTGGGATTCAGTTATCTAAAAGGCACCAGTGCAGAAAACGAAAGACTCAATCGAATTGATAAAGGAGCTCCAGGAAGTCCATGTACCGAGAAATTTTTGGTTTCTAATACCGAATTTACAAAAAAGCCAATCTGTACGGCTTCTCGTAAATATCAAAAATTAAAGATCAAACAGCTGGAAGAAAGCGATTTATCTCAACTAGAACTCGAACAGCAGAAAGAGGATGTGCTAAGTAAGGAGTGTCTCTGCGTTGGACTTAGTAATTCGGCTGCGCTAAATTATGAAGTGCCATTCCTAAAAAAACAAAAGGCTGTTACTATTTGTCCTGGCCCTAATATTGTGAATTTTTCAAAGCTATCTACTTTACAAGAAATGAGCGATCATATTTATGGCCGTTCTAATCTTATGCATCAAGTTGACAGGCCACATATGTTTATACGTGAAATAGAATTATATATCAATTTTCTCGAACAAGAAATTAATCGCACGCATAATGTGCAGAAACGAATGTTGAAAAATTGGGGAACTTTTTGCGACAATCTTATGGACGGAATTAATTATTATAGGCAGTTGCTGAAAAATCAAGTTTTAGAAGTTAATCTAATTAAATTTGAAAGCTCTCTTAAAAAAGCCGAACTAACAATTCTGAAGTTGAAAAACAGCCTTAATAAAATCCGTTTGGAAGAAGTGATATAAAATTTATAAATTTTAATGAAATGATACAATTATTAAAAAGTTCGGTTGCAAAAGCAATGAGCTACGCAGAATATAATTTACTTTTCAAGCAAATGGTAGCTGAAGAAAGAACAACTGGTGAATCTAGTCCTGAAAAAATAAATTATACTAAACTTAATTTTAGCAGGAATAAACGCCTAGATAAAACCATCCAGCTGTCTGAAGAGCAAAAAAATATTTTTAAAGATTTAAATGAAGAACAAACTTGGCTAATAATAACAGAAACATGGTGTGGAGATGCAGTCCAAAGCCTTCCTTTTTTCAATAAAATAGCTGAAAATTGTGAAAATATAAAGCTTAAAATTGTTTTACGTGATGAGAATCCGGACCTTATGGATTCGTTTTTAACCAAAGGGTCGCGGTCTATTCCCAAACTCATTATTCTGGATAAAGATTTGCAAGTGATTAATCATTGGGGGCCAAGATCCAAAGCAGCCTCTAAAGTGGTTAATGACTATATTCAGGAACATGGTCAAATAGAAGATCAACTAAAAACAGACCTTCAAGTTTGGTACAACAAGAATAAAGGGGAAGCCATTCTCCAAGAAATTCAGGAATTAATGGTTTCTAAAAAAGAGTATGCAAGGCTTTTAGAATAGTAGCGAACTTTTCTATTCCAATTATAAAATTAAAATTTCTTAAGTAGAATTTTAATTCAATTTAAAAAAAATGTTTTCAAAAGCATGTGAATACGGCATTCGAGCCACTCTACATATCGCGCAGCAATCTAAAAAAGGGATGCGTTCTAACATTGGTGAAATCTCCAAAGCTGTGAATTCACCAGAGGCATTTACTGCCAAAATTATGCAGAAGCTAGTAAAAAATGGAGTGATTGAATCCAAAAAAGGACCCTTAGGTGGTTTTTTTATTGCTCATAATAGTAAGACTAAGATTATAGATATTGTATTTGCAATAGATGGAGATTCTATTTATAATGGCTGCGGACTCGGATTGGCAGAGTGTACAGAAGCTCACCCCTGCCCTCTTCATGATGGGTTTGTATCTATTCGCAGTGAATTAAAACAAATGTTGAACACTACTGAAATTTTAACACTCACTGGGAAATTAGATTCCGGATTCACCTTCTTAAAACTATAAGTAAAAGCTAATTTATGGAGAAAAAAAAGCCATTAAAACGTCACGAAGCTTTAAAACCCCTTAGCCGTCAACATCATTTTGGATTGCTATTTTCATGGAAAATTCGAAAAGGATTTGAAGAAAATATTTCTATTGATCGATTGAAAACATACGCAAACTGGTTTTTTGAAAACGAAATTGAACCGCATTTCAAACTAGAAGAGAATTATATCTTTCCAATTTTAGACGGTAAAAATCCTCTTATAGTAAGAGCTCTAAAAGAACATCGCCGTATAGAACGGCTTTTTCATAGTCAACAAAACCTTCAAAACTCTCTAAGTCTTTTGGAAGAAGAACTGGAAGCACATATCCGTTTTGAAGAAAGAATCCTGTTTAATGAAATTCAAAAAATAGCCACAACAGAAGAATTGAAAGAAATTGAAAAAATACATATCGATGCTGGTTCTAAAGAAGATTATCTAGACCCATTTTGGGAAAAGGCTAAACCTTAAAAATCATCCCTATTTCGATCAATGTTAGGCTTTTAATAATAAAGATCGTAATTTACAAAGTATGTGTTATCGAGATTTGAGAAATAAAACCTCTCGATGAGCAGCCCAAGTGAAACGGATGTGCATAGAAAGCATATTCCAATAATTTGGTAGCTAAACAATTATAGTGATACATGACTTTTATCATTCTATTTTAGCTAGTTTCCTGCTAATTTTAATGTTATAATCCACTACGATGAAAAATATACTATTACCCACAGATTTTTCTGAGAACTCCTTGAATGCTATTCATTACGCTCTAGAATTCTTGAAAGGAAATAGCTGTAATTTTTATATCCTGAATGTTCAAAAATCTTCAGATTTTCTTTCTGCAGATTTAGTTGCTGCAGCACCTGAAGCCTCGGTTTATGAAGCAATAACCAATGACAATAAGAAGGATCTTAAAGAATTAATAAAATCTTTGAAACTACAGTTTCTACAAGAAGATTTTACTTATAAACCGGTTTTTGACTTTGATAATCTTGTACATGCCATCAATGAAACTCTGGCCACTCATAAAATAGATTTGATTGTAATGGGCACCAATGGAACTACCAATGCTAGGGAAATTTTATTTGGTAGCAATACCATTCGGGTAATTAGAAAAATAAAATGTCCAGTTCTCGTGATACCAGAAAGCTTTAAATTCTCAAAAATTGAAAACGTTCTTTTTTCAACCTTCAGAAGTGAAGATTTTAATACTGCTGGAATTACTATTTTAAAGGAAATAATATCTAGGCACGAACCTAAAGTTACTGTAATGGAACTCAATAACAATCCCATTACAACAGAGGATAAAAAAGATGATACTCGGGTTAGAAAAGTTTTTAAAGATATTAAATATAATTTCTCTGTGGTTAATAGAATTCCAGCTGCAATGGCAATTAGCACAGTAACTCAACTTTTACATATAGATCTTCATGCAATGTTTCTAGATGAAGAAGAATCTTTCTTGGAACGATTCATATTTGGTTCAGAACGAACAAAAATGAGTTATGCCAGTAATGTTCCTCTTTTAATACTTCATAAATAGAATTTTTACATAGAGGAATTAAAAATTTATCTCGAAAAGATTTTGTTATCTTTTAAATTTTTAAACAGAACTTTTATATAATCATTAATGTTCTTCTCAATTGGTTTTGTGTCTACTATATCTATAGAAGCCTTGTAAAGTATTTGCCGTTGTGCAGCCGGACACAAACAGTAAAGTGAGGTTTCGGTGTGATATAATACATAGCTTTCAGACTCCTGGCTAGCATAAATTCCCTGATTGGAATAATAATCATCTTTAAATGAATCAAAATCTCTTAAAATATCATTGTATGATTGGGTTAATGCGATTTTCTCCTCCTGACCGGTAACTTTTGCTAACAGAATAGCATCAAAATTTGCTTCAATTAACTGCGCTTGAATTTGATTAAGTTGCTCCTCTGATTTTTGAATTTCTGTAAATGACTTTTCAAAAAAATCAAAACTCTTTACAGCGATCAGATTCTGTTTAGATAATTCATTTGCCACCTTTTTTTCGAAAATTCTTCGAATGTCATTATTCGGCGTCATTCCAATTACCAGCACTTTCCTAATGTTTGTATTTTGAATAACTGGGTTGGTATATTGCTCTACCAAATTGATCGAAGAACAGCTTGTAAAAAATAAGCAGAGTAAAAAACTAAGCTTATAAATTTTAATATTTCTAAAAATTATTATTGCTTTCATACTTATTGAGATAAACTAGCTTAGTACTCTTTTTTATTTGCCAACTTTCATAAGTCTTCTTAGAAGTTCAAAAAAATAGTTTTTAAATTTCTAACTTTTAAAGTAAAGGATTTAAATCTTTTTCTAAACTACTTAGATCAATGGGGCTTTTCTGCTTGCTTCAAGATTTTTACATGAAACAAGGAATTGAGTAAATTCTCATATGAGATCACTCAGAGATTGAATTTCATCAAAAGCATTCAAGTTCAGAAATACATCTTACAGTTTCCTATTGTCTAAGACGAAATTAAATTTAGGCTTATCAATAGAACTAATATCTATTCTGAAATTTCGATTTTAATTTCTCTGATCTCATTGAGTTTAGGGATAGTAGCCTTCCAATTATAAGTATCTTTTATTTTTACTCTAAAAGCATCAAGAGCTGTTGGTTCTCCATGAATCAAAAACACCTCTTCTGGAGTATTTTTAATTTCGCTCATCCAGTCCAATAATCCATTTTGGTCTGCATGCGCAGATAAGCTTTCTATATGATGCACCTTGGCTTTCACAGGATAATACTTTCCGAAAAATTTAATTTCTTGCGCACCTTCAAACAATTGTCTCCCACGAGTCCCTTCTGCCTGGTAACCAACTAGCATTATCAATGTGCTTGGCCTATCTATTAATTGTTGCAGATAAGTCAGTACCCGTCCTCCTGTAACCATCCCGCTACCCGCAATAACTATCTTTGGGCGTGGATTGTCTATCGTCTCCCAAGTTTCTTTATATGAAGTGATGATATTCATACGATTTTGCATCGCTATAAAATCCTTTGGTGGAATTTTATGCCAGTCTGGAAATTTTTGGAAAACAGATAGTACATTATTACCCATTGGACTATCTATAAAAACGGGAATATCTGGGATGAGATTTTCTTTGTAGAGTTTCCATAAAATAAACATTAAAGTCTGAAGTCTTTCTACTGCAAAAGACGGAATAATAAGAGTCCCTCTGTTCTCTATGGTTTCATTAATTAAGCCAACAAGTTTTTCTGAAACACTTTCTACTGGGTGTAACTTATTCCCATAAGTACTCTCAACAAAAAGATAATCTGCATACTCTGGTTTTTTCGGCGGGTATAAAAGCAAATCATGCTCTCTCCCAATATCTCCTGAAAAAACAAAAATCTTTCCTGAAATATCTAGCTCAATAAATGTGGCGCCTAAAATATGACCGTTATATTGAAACCGATATTTTATGTTCTTTGTTAATGTGATCCAGTGATCTATTTCTTCAGATCTAAAAAATCCAAGAGTATTCTCCGCCTCTCTAATTGTATAAAAAGCTTCTGCTGGTTGATGTTTTGTATATCCTTCTTCATTGGCTCGTTCAGCACTTTCTTCATGAATTTTGCCACTATCTCTCAAAATGATTTCTGTAATTCCAAGAGTTGGCGCTGTACCTATAATTTTTCCTCGAAAACCTTGTTTCACCAACCTTGGCAAATAACCAGTGTGATCTAAATGCGCATGCGTAAGTAAAACAAAATCTATGATAGAAGCATCTACTGGAAAAGGTTCCCAGTTCTTTTCTCTTAATTCTTTGATCCCCTGAAACATCCCGCAATCAATTAAAATGTTTGCTTCTTGAGATTCCAATAAAAACTTAGAACCAGTAACTGTGCAAGACGCACCTAAAAAATGAATTTTTATAGATTTCATGATTTATTTCTTATAGGGTTACAGAGCATGTTAATTTCCTTGAAGATCTTCTCTTTTCTTTTATCAGAGATACCTAAGTGATCTAAATAAAATTTATCTTTTAAGAGCTGTTTTAACAATACCACATCTCTACTTATTAAAAATTGTTTTTCTCTAATTGTTAGAAGTGTGGATACAGTTATTGGGTACAATCTTAGCCGGTCTATTCTATCTTTTATCCCGTTTTCAGATGGATAATCCCAGCTTAATAGATGCAAACCACTGCACTTACCGTAAATCAATGCATCTTTAGTAAACTGGGTATTTGTTACTACCCAACCTTCTGTGGGGCAGTTTTTGGAGTCTTTACAATTTGTGATAATGTCTTGATATCTGGAATGAATATATAGCGGAACCTTTACATCACACTTTTTACTGCGATCACTGTGAAATTTACATTCTGCAACTATATATTCTTTCTCCTTTTTTGCAATTACATCTATCTCATGAGTTACACATTTACCCTGTAAAATTTTACCTATTTGAATGTCATAGCCAGAAAATTCCAGCAAAGCCCCGATGAATTTTTCAAAAGGAAATCCAGTTGGACCAAGTTCATAAATAGCCTTTTTGAGCTTGTATTTCGAGGCATATATCGCCTTGTTCTTTTTTAATAATGCGAATGCCCGATTGTAAATTTCCTTTGTGGAGATCCCTTGGTATAACTCATCACGAACAATATTTATGATCTTCTTAATACTAGCATCATCTGCTCCACTCCTCTTTAATGAATTATGAAGTTTTGGAATTGAAAATTTCTCTCCTTCTCCTGATGATTTTTGTATAAAAATTTCCTCATTATCCATTTGTCCATTTTATATAAATACGCAGAATATTAATTCCAAACATTCATTCTATAATAGTCTCTAGCATAATATAAAGTGCCATATTATCATCTTACCTAATATTTTATTTTATAATTAAAAAGCTTAATTACGTAAATCATGTAATACTAACACAGGAACCTTTGCGTGTTGCCCAAGCTCCTTTACTAAAGGTTTAGAAAAAAGTGTATCAAAAAAAGCATGTTTTTTATTTATAAAAACAATCATTTCACTACCTCTACTTTGTACAAATAAATGTAATCCTGTTTGAACATTATCAAAATCTAACCAATGAAATGTATACACTATTCCGTCTAAACATTCTTCCAGTAAGGCTTTCTTTTCCTTTTGTTCAGCATCGAGTGAGTTCGATTTACTTACGTGTAAAACTCTAACCGGTGAATTAGTTAATTTTGAAATTTGAAAAATGAATTTTAATTCCCGTCTCTTAAAATGAGTCTTGTAACTCGTAGGAAAAACAATCTCTTTGGGATCCTTATACTGAAGATGATGAGGAATAACTAGAACAGGACAATTTCTAATTTTCTCCATCATGGAAATAGCATTTCTACCATAAACAATTTCTAAAGCATCTGTGTCTCCCTTATTTCCAATTATAATAAGCTCTATGTCTTTAGTTTCTATAAAATCTTTAATTGCATCTAAAGGACTACCATTTACTGCATGTATAGAATAGGTATGTTTATAATCAAGATTCCTCATATTGATCATTTCTAAAACTTTTTCTAATTGAGCTTCAGATTTAGATTTAGATATTTTATAGAGTCTATCTTCAGAATCGCCTGGTGTATTTATACCTAAATTTACTACCTCAAACTTGAATGCATTAAGTAAATAAAATTCGCATTCATCGTTTTTATATAATTCACTAGCATATACGATGGTGTTCCATGAATTTTTGGAAAAATCTGTTGGTAATAAAATTTTCTTTTTCATTTCTAAGTATTTAATTTTCATCTGTTAAATGTACTAGCCGTACGGCTTAATTTCTATGATAATTATCAGCTGGCAGTAGGAATTACTAAATAAGGCCGGTTGGAGTACAATCCCATATTTTTAATTATGGATTCTCTTAAAACGTTTTCCAACAAACTGTGCTTATAATATACCATTGCCAAAATATTAAAGTCAAAGTACATAACATATTGCAATAGACTCTCTGTTTTATTGGATAATATTTCTTCTTCAAAAAGTTTATAATCAATCTCGAACAACATATCTTTAAGATCATGTATATTTTTCCGTTGGATTTCAGTAATAATTTCTTGCTTGCCCAGAAACAATATATTTAATACAGCATTATGAGCTTTCGCAAACTCTATAATTGGAGCTATTTCCTTGGTTGTAAATTTCCTTGTAAAATCTGTAGCAAATCCAATTTTATTGATCTCAACAAATTCAATTTCATTAGGAATCATCAAGAGCGGTGCTCCTTTTAACTTATTGATAACTCTAACAGTATTACTACCAAACAATACATCTTTTGCACCTGTTATCCCTTTAGTTCCCATCACTACATAATCTATACTTTTAGATTTTATTAGAGTATTAATAATCTTTTGAAGATCTAGAAAGGTGGAGATTATTTCAAACTTATGCTGTTTATTTCCTGTATCCAGAACTATTTTATGCTTTACCTGATTACATTTATCTTGAGATTTACTGGTTAAACGCTCGATGATCTCTTCATTTTTTGCGGATAAAATTCCATTTGTTTGTTTAATTACCTCGGCTTCAAAAGAATTGACTAAATAAAAAGTGACATTTTCATTCTTAAATAACTGTGTGGCATAATGTAAAGCACTATACGCATTCTTAGAGAAATCTGTTGGAACCAGTATGTTTTTCATTTGTATATGCTTTTAATTCGTCATACTTTCTTCTGAAGGAATTACCAAAAAAGGAACTTGTGTATGAAATACTATTTTATTGATTACAGGTTCAAATAATATGTTTTCAAAAAAGGAATGTTTGGTATGAATCATTACTAATAAGTTGATTTTGTTTTTTAATTCAAATTCAACGATCGCTTCTTGAAGCTTTTTATTTTCTGAGACATGAAATTTATGATCATTATTTTCGAAGTATTTATCCAAGAAATCCATCGTCATTTCATTTTTGGAATCTGTATTCTCTTCATGAACAATATTAAATATATGTAGTTTAGAATTATGGGAATTACACAGATCTCTTATAAAGGTCAAATATTTGTTTTTATATGAGAATTTAAAATCGGTTAGAAATAAGATCTCCTTTGGTTCTTCGTAACTAAAATTTGCAGGCACAACCATCACTGCACATTTTACCTTTTTGATGGTAAACATTGTATTAGTTCCCAGAAATATTTCTTTGGCTCCCGTTGCTCCCGTAGTACCCATAACAATAAGATCTATATTCTTATCCTTTACCTGATCCTGCATTTCATTTACTAGCATATTAAAAGAGCTAATTTTTTGAAAACTATGATTTGGGTTTTTAAATTTATCTTTCAAACGTTTCTCTGTTTTATCCAGATTTTGTGCTACTGTAATTTTCAAAATTTCCAGAAGTTCAAAGGTAGAATAACTGTCTGCTGCAGTTCCCACATTATAAGTTACAGGTGTATATGTATGTAAAAGGAAAAACTCACATTTCTCTTTTTCAAAAAATTGAACAGCATAACAAATTGCATTGAAAGCATTATCAGAAAAATCTGTTGGTAATAAAATACGTTTCATATCTAATGTATTAATAACGTTGTAAGTTTTGGAGTATTAAAAATGGAAGTTCTAATTTCAATCCAATTTTTTCTATGGTAGAATTGTACAAAATGCTTTCTAAATAGGAATGTCTGGCATTTACCATCACCAACATATCTATGTCATTCGCTTTTATGTAATTATTTATTGTAGAGGTAAGATCCTCTCCAGTAACCGTAATACACTCTGTTATGTTATTTTCTATACAACTCTCTAAAAAGGCTTTATTATCTAGCTGTCTATAGGATAATTGTTCAAACTTGTAAACATGTAGAAATGTAATGCTTGCAACAAAACTAGCTGCCAAAGTGCTTAAAAGTTTAATTTCTCTTCTCTTATATGGTAATAAATAATCTGTAGGAAATAGAATTTTGGTTGGAGTTCTTTTTCTAAAAGAATTTGGAATGGCAAGCACAGGGCATTTCACATACTTAACTACACTCAGAGTATTGCTCCCAAAGCTCAATTTTTTATCGTTGGTTCTTCCTCGAGTCCCCATAACTATAACGTCTATATTTTCTTTATCTGCTAGATCATTGACTGCATCTACTAATGTTTCAAATTCTGAGCAGGTAATTAATTCATGATTTGGGTTTGGAGAAAATGAAAGGATTTCTTGTTTCAGTTTTTCTAATTCTTCCTCAGAATTTCTAAGTACTTGTTGTTTCAATACATCAAACTCCGTTCGAGCCAAAAGACCTTTAGTATTATAAACTTCATCTGCATACGTGTGCAAAATATAAATCTCGCAATGCTCATATTTAAATAATTCAAGCCCATACTTAATGGCATTTAAAGCATTTTCAGAAAAGTCTGTCGGAATTAAAATTTTTCGCATGAGTCTAGTTTTTAAAGGAATACTTAAAATTACGACAAAGATTTAATGAAAAAAATGACAAGAGTCATCTATTCAATTTATTACAAACTATACAGGATCTTAGTTATTTTATTGAATAGATATATTTCATATCTCAAGAGTTCCCTAAAAAGAATATTATAATTATAAGAAATACTTTATAAAAGCTTCAACTAGGAGAAAATCAATAAAATGATAATTATCATTTTTAAAGACTAAAACAGGAGTTAGTTTTGCTAGTAGAATTAAATAGCTGATTTCTGGCCATTTATGCAAAAAAAGCATTCATTTTTATTTAACAATATAGAAGATTATTATAGAAATCTTTCTGTGTAATTAAATAATATTGGATTCGTCATTATTTAAAAGTAAGTATAATTCTTACTTCATTATTCTTATATTAAACTCATCTTTTATGAAGATCCTAATAACCTTAATATTTTGTATAAGCTTAATTTCTTGTAAAAAGGAAACTTCTAATCAACTAGAAACTGATAGTTTGGAAATTAGTAAGGATAGCATCACTGTCAATAAGGATTCTATTATAGTTTTAGAGGAGAATGAATTTAAGAAAGAACAGTCTATAAATATAAAAAGAGCATCAATCCTTAATAAAAAAGATGATAAAGCTGAATTAAAAGAGCTCGTTTTATCTAGATCGTTTATAAAAGATGAAGAATGTTATCTTATCACCTATAAATACCCATACCTAAATGAAAATATTAAGGAATCCTATGCTAATTTCAATAGCTATTTAGAAAATGATTATTTGGATATTAAAGGAGTGGAGAAGGCTATTCTAGAAGAAGAAAATATGAATTGTGACCCTACACTTACGGTGGATAATAGATCGCAGAAAAAGGTAGATTACAAAATTTTTAGTCTGGATGATAAACTAATAAGCGTACTATTCTACAATGAGAATTTTTATAGTGGAACATTACATCCATCTTATTCTTTCGATTGTCTCAATTTTGATTTGACTCATTCTAAATTTATGAAATATGAAGATTTCTTTAATACAGGATCTGAAGAGGAGTTAAGGGATATATTAAATGAAGTGCTTTCCAATAAAATAAAGTCTGGAGACGTTTATTACGACTGTTGGGAAATTTCAGCAGATGATTTTTATAGCAGCAAAGATAATTTTGTGATCAATAATCTATCTGTTGAATATTATTTCGCCGATTGCGTTATTTGTCCTTCTTATACAGGAACTTTTTCTGTGAGTATTCCTCTGGAATTTCTGAAACCTGTTTTAAAACAGCATAATTCCAATCCATTACTGTAATCATTACTTAGATTTATTAATTACAGAAATAGCAGGGAAGCCTTAAATAAATCTATTTTTTAAAACTTATAACTGGTATATCCGAATGATTTACCAAAGACTCTCCTTTATTTGTAGAAAAGAAGTGAGCAAGCCCTTTTCTCCCTCGTGTAGGAATTGCAACTACATCTGCTTTAAATTTATTAGCATAATGGTATATACCATTTTCCAGGTTATAATCATTGTAAAAGATCACATCTTCAGAAAAATTAAAATCCACTATTTCAGATTTTTTAATAAATTCCATCGCCTTTTCTTCCATTTCATGGTTGTTTAAAAAGTTTTCAGGTAGATTTATGTAAAGGAGCTTAAATAAACTCTTAAAGGGTTTAAAGAAGTTCCAAGCGTTACAAAATGGCATAATATAATCTTCATTAAAATCGCATATAAATACCACTTTATTAAATTTAAAGTTAACCACTGGAGTCTTAATAACCAATACAGGCAAACTAGAAGTCCTTACTACCTTCTCTGTATTGGAGCCAACAAAAACCTCACTAATTCCTTTGCTACCATGAGAACCCATTACTATTAAACAGGCTCCAAGCTTTTTTGCAATGCGGTCTATTTCAAAAAAATCTTTATTCCGTTGAACAAATGGCTGAATTTTAACTCCATTTAAATATACACGATCAAGAAAATCTGTAAACTTACTATCAGAAAATTTCAAATTTAATATCGATTCTTGTAATTCTTCAGTTTCTCTTCTAGTTAAGCCTTCATCAGAGAGCCCTAACATATGAAGCGCTACAAGTTCACTCTTATTTCTTTTTGCAATAGTGGCTGCTACTCGTAATGCAAACTCTGAATGTTCAGAAAAATCTATTGGCACAAGTATTTTATCCATCTTTTTAAAATTTAGTAAGTATTAGAATTGGGACTGAAAACAAAATAGTCTATTCCTTAGATATAGCTATTTCTCCCATTATAAGGCAATTACTGTTAGCTAAATATCTCTAAACAAGTACTAGTTCTCGACATAAGAAGATCATAGCGGTTAAGAACTCGCACTAAATAGTAACTTAAAAATACTTATTTACCAATAAAGAACATATGATAATAGTCATATGAATCCCAATAAATGTAAATTATATTTAATGAGAATTAGAAAATATAAGCTGAATAAAATTCCTTTTATTAGGAAATAGTGGCTTGGAGAATGAATATTAAATACAAATAGCCAGAAAAATCGGTTAGATTTTGTTTAGAATTTCAGATATAGATTACATAAATTTAATGAAATATGGGAATTGGATTAGTACTATCTGGTGGCGGTGCAAGAGGAGTTGCGCATATTGGCGTGCTTAAGGCCTTGGAGGAATATGGTGTAGAGATCACTCACATTTCTGGCACGAGTGCTGGTGCAATCGTTGGAGCGATGTTTGCTGCTGGAAATTCTTGGCAAGATATTTTTATATTTTTTAAAGAAATCTCTGTCTTCAATTATCGCCGCTATGCGATAAATAAACCAGGATTTATAGACACTCTAAAGTTTTATAAAGATTTTGAAGGCATATTTAAAGAAGATAATTTTGCGTTTTTAGAGAAAGAGCTTTTTGTTACCGCCACAAATTTGATAGATGGTAAAATTAAGATCTTTAATAAAGGAGAATTAATAAAACCAATACTAGCTTCAGCCTCATTTCCTGGAATTTTTACTCCTATTCCAATTAAAAAAGGAGTTTATGTTGATGGTGGACTTCTTAATAATTTCCCGGTAGAACCTTTGAGACCTCTTTGCAATCAAATAATTGGAGTATTTGTAAATCCATTAGAGACTATAAAAATTGGAGATTTAATTCATTCCTATCAAATTCTCAATAGATCGTTACAAATAAGTTTAGGGAATCAATCGCTTCACAAATTTAAAGATTGTGATTTTGTTATTTCCCCCACGGGTCTTACAAAGTTTAGAATCTTTGATTTAAAAACCCTCGATGCTATTTTTGAAATAGGTTATCGTGCTGCCGTTGAAGCATTAGAAATAAACAAAAACTTACTATAGCTATTATAAACTTATTAAGCAGATTGATTAAAGCCTAACTTTCTTGGCTTATTAGGAAGCTCCCATTGAATCATTCCTTTCAGGAATTCATCAATTTTTTCTATAATAAACTTTTCAGTTATATCTAATGGATTATATAACCCTAACTCAGCAATATTGTTTTCTGAGGGTAGTTAATCTATTTCGGGAAATAGGATAAAAATAAAAACATCCCCACTATAGGTTTGTGAGAACACCAATGCTCCGCCCGGAATGAATTGAAATGTGGGGATCTGATTTGTGCAATCTATTAAGTCTTTTGCAAAAGAATCGAACGAAATATTTAATGCTTCATTATTGTGTATCCAATTGAGTTCCTGCACACTCCATCCCAGCTCATACTTCACAGCAATTTCTTTCAAGGTTTTATGTAATAGTGGTTTTATAAGATCATTCCACTGTACCTTTTTATCTACAACTGTCTAAATAGAATCTATATAATCATTAATTCTTTCCTCTAAATGTTCTACTTTCATGTCCATCAAATTAGTTGCGTTTATCATCTCTTTCCTTTTGTCTTTCTAACTTGTTGAAATATCCTTTAAAGAAGAAATTATGCTTTAAGGCTTCCATATTTTGATTCAACTTAAAAGTTGATTCTTTAATATATATCATAGTAGAGTCTAAATTCTTAACCAACTCCTCATCTGTAGTTAGATAATTAAGAGTCCCTTTTCCTTTTTTTATTTCAGCAACAATACCTCCTAGATCTTCAGTAACGCTATTTATATCCTTGCTGGATTGCTCTAAATTATCCAAGACTAGTTTTATTTGATTACCTGCAACGGTATCATTTAATAGAACACCAGCTACACTTTTTTCCATATCTATCTTGGCAATAACTCTATTTAAATTATACATAGTATTAGAAGTACTTTTGGAAGTGGCTTTGAGTTTGTCTATGGTTTCTTTAATGTTCCCGGCCATTGTAGTGTCTGCTATCAAAACTCCAAGGGTACCTTTGCCTTCTAAAATCTTATTGGTAATCTTTAATAGATCTGCGGTAAGCAGTGCTGCGTTTTCGTTGGTAACATTTAAAGTAGAAAGCATCTCATCTGTTCCAATTTTACTATAAGATACAATAGTGTCGCTGGAAATAACAAAAGGAGACTCTCCTGTTGCTGGTAGAATATTAACCACCATACTCCCTACCAATCCATCAGAACCAATAGTAGCAATCGAATTTTTCCGAATAAATTTTGCTGTTTTTTCTTCAATCATCATTTCTACAATGATATTAGATTCCCCAAGCATTTCAATTTTAGCTACTGTTCCAACATTAATTCCAGAATAGCGCACGTTATTTCCCAGTTGCAATCCATTAACATTGGCAAATTCTGCATAAATAGAAATGTTTTTACTGAATAAATGCTGCCTGTTTCCTATAAAATATAGGGCGGCGATAAGAAGTAGGGATCCTACCACTACAAATACCCCTAATCTTATTTTTTGTGAAGTTGACTTGTTCATATCTATTAATTTTTAAAAAATGCTTGCACTTTTGGATCTTGTGAAGCTATTAATTCTTGATAAGTGCCTTCAGCATAATTTACACCATCCACCAATAATATCATTCTATTAGAAATAACTCGTGCACAATCCACATCATGGGTTATAATTAAGGAAGAGGTACTATAAGTGTCTTGAATAGTTCGCATAAGTTGTATTATTTCTTTAGATGTTATGGGATCTAAACCCGTTGTTGGCTCATCGTACAAAATTATTTTTGGTTTTAAAATAAGTGCTCTGGCCAAAGCCACTCTTCTCTGCATTCCTCCAGAAAGTTCTGCTGGCATAAGATCTATGGAGTTTGCCAAACCCACATTATTTAGGGCTTCTAAGACCAGCGATTCTGTATTCCCTTTTAATTCGAGCTTTTTCTTATGGCGTCTTAGTGGGAATTCCAAGTTTTCCCGAACGGTCATAGAATCATACAGCGCGCTTCCCTGAAATAAAAAACCAATCTCTGTACGTAAAATGTCCAATTCCTTTTGCCCCAACTTAGTAATATCATGATCTTTAATTCTTATACTGCCGCTATCAGCTTCAATTAAACCAACCAAACATTTTATCATTACAGACTTCCCAGAGCCAGATTTGCCCATCACTACCAGATTTTCACCTTTAAAAAGTTTTAGATTAAAACCATCCAATACATGATTTTCTCCAAAGCTTTTTCGTAAATCTTTGAGTTCGAGAACCGGCGCTGTTTTATTTTCTGATTCCATTAGCTTTAAAAAAATATATCGGTTATAAATACTGCAATAAAATCTATTACAAATAAAAGCATAGAAGTATATACCACTGCTGAATTCGAGGCCTCTCCTACTCCAACTGTTCCTTTAGAACAATAATATCCCTTATAACAACCTACTAAGCCAATCGCAAATCCGAAGAAAAAAGATTTGATAGTTGCAGGAATAATATCAGCATAACTAATAGCATCAAATACTTGATTGAAATATAGAAGATAGGAGACTTCCCCTTTCAGATTTTCTATAAGTGCCGATCCTAATAATGCTACTGTATCTCCAATAACGATAAGTAACGGTAACATTAATGTTGTAGCAGCAATTCTTGTAACCACTAAATACTTAAAAGGGTTGGTACCAGACACTTCCATAGCATCTATTTGTTCTGTAACCCTCATAGAGCCTAGTTCTGCACCAATTCCAGAACCAATTCTACCTGCACAAATAAGAGCAATAATAACTGGACCTATCTCACGTACTATAGAAATACCCACCATAGAAGGCATCCAAGATTCTGCACCAAATTCTGTTAGAGTGGGCCTGGATTGTAATGTAAATACCAATCCTAAAATAAACCCCGTCACCACTACAAGTAATAATGACCTATTACCCATATTAAAACATTGGCGCATAAGCTCCTTAAACTCAAAAGGCGGCTTAAATACCTCCCTAAAAAATCGGAGAGTGAAATAGGACATATCTCCTACTTCAGCAAAGAAATCTTTTGTATTGTCTATTATGGTTTTATCTCTCCCCATTAAGTTGAATTTATTCCAAACTCAAATATAACCTGTGTTGAAATTAGTAAAAATGATATTAATCAGCTATGAACAGGATAAAGCAGAATGAGAATATTTGCTAAAAACTTACAGCAAGTCCCAAACCGAAGGAAATATATTTGTGCTCAATTTTTTCAGTAATATTTAAATATGTCAAGTCTTTTGATAAAAAGCGATATCTCAATTCTGGACGTAAAGACCAGTTATCTGCAATAAAATATTCCAGTCCTACTGAAGCCTGCCAGCCAAATCCGTGTCCAGTATCTCCAAGGGTCTCATTAAATCTATCCTCTACTTCCAAATGATTATAGATTCCACCAGCATTTAGCACATAGAATGTTTTAGAGAAATTAAGAAAAGGATTTGAGAACTTTAACCCGAAGCTATAGCCGGTTTCCCTGATATCGCTTTCTTCAGTTATAAGAGCTTTCTTCGTTGTGAATTGATTCCATCCCCAACCCGCATACGCATCGAACTGAGGTGAAATTTTGTACGCTCCAATCAGTTCGAAACCAAAACCAGTTTGCAAGCTAGTTTCGCCAATATCTGTACTCGGGAAATTTAGTCCTGGCTTAAATTCCAGAGTCCATTTATCTTGACCCATTAAATTTAAACTAAGAAGCAAAAAACTTAAGAAAATCGAATATTTAAATGGTTTCATTTCGAATAAGTTAAGAATTATTAATGTTTAAAACTAGAGAGACAAACCAATTTTAACAATGATAATTATCATTAATCTGAAATAATGAAGTTTATTATGTTTACTGAAACTCAGCTAAACCTTATACTTTTCGAGTGGTCTATATTGTTAATTCGCTTTCTCCATTTTACCAGTTCATACCAAATAACTGAGATGAATCCGGTAGAAACACTTATTATAATTTGAAAAATGTCTAATGACTGAAACTCAAAGAATTTAGTTATAGGTGCTATAAATAGCAGCATCAATGTAATTCCAACGGTGATTCCAATTATTAATGGAATCAACTTATTTACGTATCTGAAAGTAGTGAGTAAAGAATAATAGAAGGAACGATTAATAAAGGTTAGAAAAATATTTGCTGAAATAAGAGTGGTAAAAACCATGGTTCGCGTTGTATATTCATCATAACCATAACTCACAGAAAACTGATATATTCCAAGCACTCCTAACGTAATTACCAAACCTTGCAAAACACTTGTTGTTAGTTCCTTCCAATTAAAAAATGTGGTAGAAAGGAGTCTAGGCTTTTTAATCATAATATCCTTTTCTATGGGTTCATTTTCATAAACTATAGAACAGGTAGGCCCCATTATTAACTCCAGTAAAATAATATGAATAGGAGAAAAAATATTAGGATAGATCCAACCTAACATTAATGGAATAGCAACAATGAGTATAATAGGAATATGAATGGAAATGATATATTGAATTGCTTTCTTTAAATTAGTATAGATACGGCGCCCCATTGCAATTGCGTCAATCATCTTTTCTAAATCATCTTCCAGTAAAATTAAAGAGGCAGCTTGCTTTGCTATTTCTGTCCCTTTTTTTCCCATGGCAATTCCAATATGGGCAGCTTTAAGAGCTGGGGCATCATTTATACCATCTCCCGTCATCGCTACGATTTCTCCATTCGCTTTTAAGGCGTTTATAATTCTGAGTTTAGCTTCAGGAAACATTCTGGTAAAAAGCTCAGTCTTTAAGACCACTTCTTGAATTTCAGAATCTGACAACTCCATAAGCTCATCTCCGCTCATGTTTTTATCATATCCTTCAAAGCCTATTTCTTGTGCAATAGCCATAGAAGTTTCAGCAATATCTCCCGTAATTATTTTTACTTTAATTCCAGCTTTATAGAAACCTTGAAAAACTTTTTCTATATTTTTTTTGGGAGGATCGTAAAAAGCCACAAGGCCTTTAAAACTAAACTGAAATTCCTGCTGTGTTTTGGGCCATTTGTCACCATTAAAATCGGCTAATCCTACTCCTAGAAGTCTGTATCCTTTTTTTGCTAAATGCTTAATAACCTTAAGAATTTCATCCTTTTCTTCAGGATCTAGATTAGATATTTCTAAAAATGCTTCGGGAGCTCCCTTTGCTGCTATTATTTTCTCTCCTTTACTATTCTGAAATATATGAGTCATCATTGGTGGTTTCCCGCCAAGAGGATATTCGTGAATTATTTTATATTCCAATCGCTCATCCACAAGAAAATTATCAGAATATGCTTCATGTAAGGCTATTTCCATAGGATCAAACGCAATTGGCTCGCTGGCCCACATAGAAATTCTAATAAGTTCTTTTCCTGCTTTGTTTAAAGGTTCCTTTGGATCTTGATATTCCTTTGTTTCAGCAGCATATATGGAGACTAAACTCATCTTATTTTGAGTGATGGTACCAGTTTTATCTACACAAATAACGGTAGCGCTTCCCAGAGATTCTACCGTTTTCATTTGCTTTACAATTACTCCTTGCTTCATTAGTCGCCATGCTCCCAATGCCATAAAAGTGGTAAATGCTACAGGGATTTCTTCAGGTAAAATACTCATTGCAAGAGTTAATGCCTTCAAGAAACTATCTAATAAATCTAATGAGCTTCTAAAGTTAAGTATCCAGACAATGATAAAAACAATGGCTCCCCCACCTATCATTTTTTTTACAAAATTATTTATCTGTTTCTCTAATGGAGTCTTTTCTTGATCTATGGTTTCAACACTTTCTCCTATTTCTCCTAACTTGGTTTTAATGCCAATAGCTGATACGCTGGCAATTGCCAAACCTCCCGTAACATAAGAGCCCATGTATATTAAATTATTATCTTCAGTTTTATCTTTATAAATAGAAAAAGATTCTCCCGTAAGTAAAGATTCGTTCACTAAAAAATCATTCGAATGTACAATTATAGCATCCGCCGGGATGGTGGTGCCTTCTTCCATCATGACACTATCTCGTAGCACAAGCTCCTCTGTGCCAATAGTTAAAACTTCCCCTTCCCTAATAACTTTACAATGAGGCTTAGTAATTTTCTTTAATTTGTCTAAGGCAGACTTACTTTTGGAATCTTGGTATAGAGAAATTGCTGCCACTAACACAATGGCAATGGCTAAAAAGATACCATCTCCAATATCTCCTACTATAAAATATATGGAAGAAGCAACCAATAATAAGAGCACCATTGGTTCTTTTAGCAAACTTTTTAGAGCCTCAAGTATTTGATTTTTTTTCTTGAATGCTATGGTGTTAGAACCATGTTTGAGACGAGAACTCAATACTTCCTCTTTATTTAGACCAACTATTCCGAAAGTATTTATACCCATAAAATTTGTATTAAAGATATTCCTTTGATGTACTCAATTTAAGCTAGTTGTAACCTAGATGAACTGATAATTATCATTTCCAGCCATATTTAGATGAATTCTGAATACTGTTTTTTATTCTGCATCTAGACCAAAAAGAGCGATTAGAAAAGAAAGATTATAAAGGATTTAGTAAGAAATCCTGTTTCGATCTAATTTTATCATTTAAATATCGGAAAGAATCTACCTGTGACTTTCTTATAATTTTCATAGTTTAAAAATTGCTGACACAATTTTCTTTCTTCATAAATAGATTTGAAATAAAATAGGAAATATAAAATTACAGCAATGATCAGCTTGTAGATGGAGCCAGAATATATAGCATAACTAATACTGCACATTATAATACCACTGTAAATAGGATGACGCATATATTTAAACATTCCACTTTTTATTAAAATTGTTTTAGATCTGGGCGAAGGAAAGGGAGATATATTTGTATTGAGTTGAAAAATTGAAATCAGAATAATTAAAATCCCAAGCATTATACATATCCCTACCACAACCTTGACCAAGGATGGAATATTAAAATTCAAAAATTGGAGATCTAAAAAATAGATTATAAATAAGATGATTTGAATTCCAACGAATGCATAATCCTTTAGTTCTAATCTCATTATTTAAGCTTTTAAAATTATTAAAATCTTCTCCTTAGCTCTGATAAGCGTATAGACTAAGTTATAAAAATATTGATATTGATATTTAATTCAATAACACATAGATATTATAAAACCTATCCATCTTGTTTATTTAGCAATAGCTTAATAATTGATTAACTTCACCTTCCAGCTTTTAAATTGAATTTTGTAAAGAAAAATAAATTAGCATGAAAACTATCGATAAAGCAAAATTGTCCCCAAATACTTCATCAGAATCAAAAAGACAATCAATCTATGATATTGCTATTAACTCAATAAATGGCAAACCAATTTCGCTTTCAGAATTTAAAGGCAAGAAAATACTATTTGTGAATGTGGCTTCAGAATGTGGTTTTACCAAACAATATAAAGAATTGCAGAAGCTTAGTGATAGCTATCCTGAAGAGCTTGTTGTTATTGGTTCTCCTTGTAATCAGTTTGGTAAACAGGAGCCCGGAGATGCTTCACAAATTCAAGAATTTTGTGAGTTGAATTTTGGTGTTAAATTTTTACTTACCGAAAAAATAGATGTAAAAGGAAGTAAACAACATCCGTTGTATACATGGCTTACGTCAAAAGACTTAAACGGAAAGAAAAGTTCTAGTGTTAAATGGAATTTTCAGAAATATTTAGTGGACGATAAAGGAGATTTAATCAATTATTATTTTTCTATTACTAACCCAATGAGTTCGAAAATCACTAAGCACCTATAATGCAAATAGATATTATTCGGCTTTTATTAGATTTTGGATTAGTTGTTTTAATATGGATTATTCAGCGTATTGTATATCCAAGTTTTCTTCATTATAACACAGAAAACCTCGTAAGATGGCACAGAATATATACTTCTCGTTTTAGCACAATAGTCATTCCGCTAATGTTTGGGCAACTTGGGATTTCTATTTATCAAGTGTTCACAAATACTAGTTTTTATACAGTGAGTAGTCTAGTAATTATCATTTTAATATGGATCTCTACGTTTGCGATCTTTGTACCTATCCACGCTATTATTTCAAATGAGAATTCGAGCGAAATTGATTTGGGATCCTTGGTGAATAAGAATTGGATGCGAACGATCTTGTGGACGCTACTATTTATCTATAGTTTTTTTGAAGTATTGGATTTTTAAAAATAGACGCAGACGTAATTATCTAAAATTACTTCAAAACAATAGATTCAATTTCTAGTTTAAAGGATTCTGCTTTTTTATTTCCGATTAGAAAAGCTATTTCTTCTATACTCTCCTTATCATAATTTGGCATATCGAGGTCACGACCTCTAAATGCTGGATACATTTCTGAAAGTTGCAATTCAATAGTTTCCCAATTTTTGGAAGACTTAAATGAGGTTATATATGAGTAATAATCTGAAGATTTATTTTTCACTCTAAACTGATAACTTTTCCCATCCCCTTTAACTTTAATAACTACCTTGGAAAAGCCTTTTGTGCTCTTTTCTTCAAAGCTATATCTCACAGAAGAGAATCCACCGTTATTCTCCAGAGAAACTTTACCTTCAAAAATCCCATGACCTTCGTTATCCAAATAGAAATTCCCAGATGACCTACCACCCATCACCACATCATCTACAATATTCCAATTAGAGATATCTGCTTTTTTATTGAATTCAAAAATGCTAGCTGTCTGCATAGTAGTTATTATTAATATGAATAGAATTATAGTTTTTGACATGATCGTGGATTTTAGTGATGTTTCCTCTTAACCATCGTAGTACTCTAAATTTAAAGAGTCGTTTTTAAGATCTATCATCTTATCAAGAAATTTTTTATTATCTTGAAAGTTCTTGTTTCGCTTTAACTTTATAAAATGCCCATTTGCGTGAATAGTAAAGGTTCGCGTGTTATAAATAACCAATCGATAATAAGGGATTATCCAAGAATATCGTTTTCCTTCATTCCTAAAATGTACAATGACCCCATTAGGCTTTAATACAATCGTTGCATAATTAACTGCTGAAGGGAGCAGATCTTTGGGTTGCAGTTTAGCACTAAATTCTTCTACTTCTAATTTTCCAGAGCTTACACCACCCATTTTAATTTTATCTACAAAAGAGAATGCTTTACCTACTGTATCCTTTTTCTCTTTTAGATAGTCTTTGTTTTTATCAGTTGTATCAAATAGCATCATAATTATTATTTTTATTCTGTTTACACCCTAAATTTGCAGTTACCTATATTTATTATAAATCCGGGAAAAGTTAGTACTACTAAGACGTGCTTTCCAAGAACACTTTAGGTTTAAATGTTGAGGGATGTTTTTATCTATTATTTAAAATACTGAATTATAACCACTTATAAAAAACTATTCCGGCTTAAAAAGTTATCTCAGATATTGGATTTTCTATGAATCAATTGTATTAATCTGATAAATTCAATAGATAGTCTTCAGCATTCTGAAGATGCTTTTCTTGCTTTTCCACAGGCATTTTATCATACATTCTCACCAGCATCCCTAACCTAGGATTCGATAGAAAAAATTCACGATGGGTATGCATGAATCTCCAAAATAGCCCATCCCAAGTTGCCTGCCATTCTCCTTTTTTGTAATTGCTCATTTTCATTAAGTAATTACTCCCGCTTATATAAGGTTTGGTAGCCATTAAACCTCCATCTGCAAACTGACTCATTCCATAAACATTAGTCACCATCACCCAATCGTAAGAATCTATAAACAGTTCCATAAACCATTTGTATACCTCATCTGGATCAAATTCGCACAGCATCATAAAATTTCCCAGAACCATTAAGCGCTCTATATGATGGCAATAACCCGTTTCTAACACTTTTTTAATAGTGAGATCTATCGGCGGAATTCCTGTGGTACCATCATAAAAAGAAACTGGTATTTTCTTCTTGAATTTCCAGAAATTGGTGGTGCGTGCTTTACTTCCGCTAGTTTCGTAGACGCCTCTAATAAATTCTCTCCACCCAATAATCTGCCTAACAAAACCCTCGGTAGAATTAATAGGCACCTTGTTTTCTTCAGCATACAGCAAACAAGCATCTATAACTTCTCTAGGCGTTATTAAACCCACATTCAGCATTGGGGTTAAAACACTGTGATTTAATATTCCATGTTCAGCAACAATGGCATCCTCATACTTCCCAAATTCCATAAAACGTTGCTCAAAAAATTGATCTAGCCAGGCTCTGGTAGTATCAAAATTTGTTGGATATAATTGATACGGCGTTAGATTCCCTAAGTTATCTGAAAAATGAGTTTCAACATATTCTTTGGCCTCTTCATAATATTCATCTATATCTGGAAATTGAATAGCTGGCGGTGTCTTTTTGGCTTCGTACTTCTTTCTGTTTTCAGCGTCAAAACTCCATTTCCCACCAGTTGGGGTTCCATCTGGATTAACTAAGATATTTCGTAATTGTCGCTGCTCTGTATAAAAGGTTTTCTGAAAAAATTTCTTTTTACCGCTTTTAAAAAATGGAGCAAGATCCTCCTTAGTATTTAAAAATAAAGGAGAGGGATATTTAGTCGATTTAATTCCGTTTTCAAGGAGCTTATTTTCCAGTCGTTTTTCAAGCCAGTTATCTGTTGGATCTATATAATAAATATGCTCCACACCCTGATTTTTTAATTCAGGAATAAGAAGTCTGATATCCGAAATTTCTTCCGTAGATTCTACATAACGTACTTCCAAATTTTTTTCTTTCTGAAGAAAATCTGCATATCGCTTCATGCTAGCCCTATGGAAAGCTATTTTTTGTTTGTGGAATTTATACTGTTTAAAGAACAAATATTCCTCAATTATAATCACAGGGGCATTCCTTTCAAAGAGTGGCGATTCTTGAAATAGCTGATGCGGAAATATTAAATTGATACTTTTCATTTATTTCTTCTACAACGTTCACTACAATATTTTACCTCATCCCAATTCATCTCCCATTTTTTACGCCACGAAAATGTAAGCTGACAAACGGGACATGTTTTTTGAGGAAGATGTTGTTTTTTCATTTAAAATTCTGGGACTTCGTTCACTCTTATATAAGGATATTTTTCAATTTTACTCAATGAGTAATAGCTATTCAAGCCTGAAATTCCAACACTATTTGTGGCCTCTAGATCGATGTCATCATCAACTAATGCGGTATCAGGAAGTATCAGATGTTCTATTTCTCCTATAACTAAAACAGTCCCATTAAGTCGAATATCAAGCGCTTCTTTAAATCGCATTCCAATTTTAAAGCTGCTTTCTTTTACAAAAGGTGCTTTAAAATCTTTCATATATTCTTCAGAAAGTTTACAACGTTCAAATTCTGAAATATCCTCATCAAACTTGCCTGAGGTGTAATGAGCATTTTTTACAAATTCTGGATGAATATGGTTAATTGTATACTGTCCATTTTCTTGAATATTCTTATAGGTATGCCCAACTTCAGAAGTTTGTGGCCTGCATATAAATCCCAAAAGCGCAGGATCACTCCCTAAATGAACTACAGAACTAAATACAGCCAGATTGGTTTGCCCACTATTATTTACGCTCCCAATAAGATTTGCAGGCTTTATGCCTGTAACAGAATTGATGATCTTTAGCCGAGTTATTCGGTCCAATTGTTCTATTTGTTCTTTAGTGTAAATCATTATTTATTTTATGAGTATTACAACTTAAAATACCGCTAGAAAGTCATTATTGAGCCTTGACAATCTTGTTAGTGATTATCAGGCCTTAAATAAAATATTTTCCGTCTTGCCTTTCTAAAAGACAAGCTGCTTTTTACATTTTTTCCAAAAAGAGAAAAACGAAGGGTAATAGCCCTTAACATCAAACATCCAATCTCTAGGCTCTTCAGTTCCTTTATAATGATTGTTTAGTGGATGCTCTTTATAATATATATCTCCAAAATCATGATCCTTAATAAGTTCGTCGAACTCTCCTACATAGATCTGAATGTTTGGAATGTTCTCTTCAGAAATTTTCAGAATGAAATCGATCGTTTTTTGAGAAACGGGGTATTCTTGAAAATGCGAAGGCTCTAATAATAGAATCCTATTTGCGGAAATCTCCTTTTTCCACAATGGATCCAGGTTATAGAAATTATAAATACAGCTTGGAAGCTTTATATTAAATACAATGGAATGCTTATTTGGTAAATGTGTTTTTAGTTCTAATTGTTCTACCTCTTTTAAAATTTCGGGAATCTCCAATAAAGGCAAAGTCTCATAAGGTACATCTAAAAAAGTGCCCTGCTGATTAGTAAAACAGTAGTTATTGATGTTTTCTTGGTTGGCAACATATTTCTTATTTGCATTAGATCCTGCTACCCATTGCCAGCTTAAAGCATTACTAGCCCAATCTGCATCCAGTAAATGATAGTACATCCATTGTGCAGGCAATTTCCAGTGACTTTTTCCACTATTACAAGCTATGGAAGCAATATACATTCTAAGGTGATTGTGTAGATAACCGGTTTTATAAAATTCCTTAATGGCAGTATCTATAGCTTCAATCCCGGTGTTGGCATCTACAATTGCTTTTGAAATCCCAGAATTGGAAACAGCAGTTTGCGGGTGTTTTAGATCTTGATTAATATCCTCTCCTTTTGCGATCCATACTTGTTGCCAGTAATCTCTCCAAGCCAATTCCTGAATAAATTTTCCGATTTGTGCGGGCTGGTATCGTTGTTTTAAAATTTCAGCAAGCACAAATTTTGTTGAAATTATTCCTCTGGAAATATAGGGTGATAAATAGGTGACTGATCCATTTATATAATTTCGGGTGGAACCGTATTTAACAGGATCTATAGAACGAATACGCTGAAGTATTTCTGAATAAGAAGTGGGAAATATCGAATCTGTCTGTTCAAATAATTCCATTTATCGTTTGCTGATTTTATTTCCGGAAATTGCTTTTTGGCGTGAGCATTTAAATCGGTTGATATCAGATAAACGTTTCTTTAAATGTTTCTGACTTACACCACTATTAACACGTTTTCTCCAACGCTTAAAACTAGATTCTTTCAAGTTGCCACGCATCACCTTAATAACCTCTTTTTCTGGCAATTCAAACTGAAACTCAATCGCTTCAAAAGGAGTTCTGTCTTCCCAAGCCATTTCTATTATTCGGTCTAATTCTCTTTCGGTAAATTCTTTTGTTTCATTCATATAAATTATATTTTCTCCCAAATTTGATCCACATTTAAATAGAAACTACCTAAAGAAATAAAATTACATTCCGTTGGAGATATAATAGAGAGAAAGCTTTCTCCATTCTCTCGATTATACAAATGATATACTACACCAATAATAGGTTCAAAATTGAATTTCGCATTAAAAATGAGCTTGTTATACTCAAACTCCTCCATCATTTTATCGTATTCTTTTTTAAGCTCTTGATATTTTGCCGCTACCTTGTGATTTACTTTATTGATGCTTCGATTCTTCCATGTAATAGTATCTGGAGTGGTTATTACCGGTGCACCAACAGAAGTTGCATAAGGTTTTAGTGCCGCATCGTATTTTTGAGTTTCTGGATTAAAAACAACATTATCGGGTTTTTTAGCTTCTGGCATTTTATTCTAGGAGTTTAGTTCAGCTTTTCGAGTTGCTTCATTACTTCCTCTGCTTCAAAGGTTTTCTGGTCGCTCATCTTTCTATTTGTAGTTGATAGGCTATGAGCTTCTTTTGAAAGCTTTGCATATTGCTCTTGTAATTTTTCCTTCTCTGATTTCTTTTTGAATAGTCCGAACATCTTTTCTTCTCTTTAGCGATTCCTAGAATTAAGCTTCTAACAAACTAATGTAAAGATAAAAAATGTTTAACCATTTTGTGTTAAGGTTAAACAAAATTTAGTAGAAGGTTTTATTCTGCATATTAAATTCTTATTAAGATTTAGAATTTCAAATTAAATTCAGGGATTTCATATTCAAAAGTTTCCTTTTAATTATGTAAATCAAAATTTTTAAAACAAAACAACCAAAACTTTCGTTCTGGTTGTGTTTTGTACATCAATCAATGATCTTACTATATATTATTTGCTTCAAATAATTCATTCAATTTCCATTTTTAAATCACGAATTAAACTTAACTCTTTCCGAATTTGAATCGCAATCAATACCGCTAGAATAATGAATATTAATAATGAAGAATAGAGAATGTATTGATAAAAACCTGAAGACAAATTTTGTTCAAAAGAAGGTAAAAGCATTATAAAGCCAGCTATATAGCTAATAAACAAAACAGGTGTTACCAGATAACTAATAAATAAGCGCGATTTATAATACCGTTTTAATTTTTCGCTATAAGTATGTAAAGTCTCATCTGGTAGAATTTTTTTTGTACTAAACGTATAAAAATATTCTATCAACATTCTCAGACTTAAGCTACCAATCATTAATAATAACCCGATGCTCACAGTTTTATCATTATAGGCTGAAATATAGAAAAAGAAACCAATCAGAACCACACAAGTTACCCCAAGAACGATCTGTGTAATTATCTGTTTTCTTTTAACTATTTTTCCTTTAGTAATAATATCAGCAACAGCATTCTTTGGTAATTCGCTTTGAGAACGTTTCCCCCACTGTTCTTTGAAATCCTTATAATTATTCATTTTTTACACATTTTGAGAGTTTATCTTTAATTCTATGAATTCTAGTGCGGAGTGCTTCATAAGATATCCCGATTATTTCCGCAATTTCTTGCTGAGACACTTCTTCCAAATCTAATAAGATGATACTTTTGTTTTCTTTGGATAGCTGATTGATACAGTGATACATCGCTTTAAAACGTTCTTCTTTTTCAAAAACTTCAGTATCAATTTCATCGGGGATTTCTATTGTTAAAGAATATTTCTTTTTCTTCCTAAGCTCCTGTAGACAGGTGTTTACTGCTATTCGATAAATCCATGTAGAAAGCTTTGCTTGATTTCTAAAATTTTTCAGATTCTCCCAGACTTTAATAAATACTTGTTGCACTAGTTCCTTCGCCAAGTCTTCATTCCCACTCACATATCCCAGACAAAGTCCAAAAACCTTATGATAATTGTCTTCATATATTTTATTGAATTGATTGTTCTGGTTCATTAAAGATCAAGTTCAGATTTAATTTGTTCTGCAAACCATTCGGGAGCATCATACATGATAAAATGACCAGAACCTTCAGCTAATCGCAAAGAATAATGTTTTAGATTTTTATACTGATCTCTATAATTTTTTTCTGCAGCCTCTTTTCCATAGGGATGGGTAGCACCCAAGAGAACCACCGGTGTTTCAATTTTGGATAGGTCTTCCCGCAAATCCAATTTTAAAAGGTCTGTATAACCATACACGTAGGTTTTTCTATCGGCTTGCACTATCCAATCACTTAATTGCTGATGCTTTTCTTTATTTGTAGACATAGAAACAGCCATCTGTGAGGCCATTTTTCCGAATTCCTCTTCGTTCATATCTAGCAGCTGCTGATTATAAGGATTATCATAAGTGATATTTTCACTTTTAAAGTTTGGCATCATCAAAGCACCCATTGCTGGTAATGCATCAATAATAATTAATTTTGAAATAAGTTTTGGATGATCTGTAGCTAGCCAAAGACCAAGCGTTCCGCCCATACTATGACCTATAATGATAGGGTTTTTAATTCCTTTTTCAGAAATATAAGTCTCCATACCTTTTTTCAACTTAGGAAACCATGGCTTTTCAATTGCCGGCACCCCTCCAAATCCTGCAAAAGTAAAAACGTGTACTTCATAATTTTTAGACAGGTTTTCTGTAATGTCTTTGAATACTTCTCCTGTGGAAGTGAATCCCGGAAATAATAAAACAGGTTGACCCGTCCCAGAAACTTCAACTTGGAATACTTCCTGAGATTGAATGTTTTGAGTTATACATACTACTAATACAAGACAAAAGATTTTAAAAGTTTTCATGATTTTTAAATTTAGTTTTCCTTTAGATACTAGAGCAACTAAATGTTACATGAATTTTTAATAAAAATTGGATTTTCTTGATAATCCTTCAATGAGGGATTAAAGAAAGTTTATAACTTTCTTAATTAAAGACAAGATCTTATCTGGCAACTTTAAATTATTTGTGGATTGCTATTTATGAGGTTTTCCTGCGCCGTCAGATTTAACCCAAAAGGAATTTCCCATTCCTCCTACTTCAATTACCACTCATCATAAAACTGCCTTGTGGAAAGACATTCTCTCTTAAATTTAAACTATAATTATAAAACAAACCACTATGATCGCTATTGCAATCTTTATTGTCGAGTTAATAACTGAATTAATAACAGGGTGAATTAATCAGGATCTTCAGTATGAAAACTATTTTGATTATAATTTTAGATCCCTTTCAAGTTTAATAGAAGGAATTAAAGGTAGATAAATGATTATTTCGCAAAAAATATTGAAAATTAAAATGCTAAGTTTGATTATTCAAAAATCAGCTAATTAAGGATGAAGTACTTATTTTCTAAAATTGCTTTGCCCAATTATATAATATGGTTACTTGTTCTCATCCCATCATATATATTAAAGTATCAAACATCTGTTGAAGATGGAAGACTCAAGCCTGTTTACGTTGTATTAGAGGGTTTACTATGGTTAATTATAGCTATTCTACTCACCGCAGCTATACAATATGGTATAGCTAGATTTAGAAAAATAGATGAGCATTTTGGATTTAAAATAATTAAATTTATAGGTTTTGTAGCAATAGCTAGCCTACTATTTAATCTAATTCTATGGCCAATTTTAGATGTTCTTTATGAATATATTCAACATAAGGAATCTCCAAAAGAAGGTAATTTGGGAACTAATATCTATAACTGGTTTGTATGGATTATCTGGTATTCTATAACTACCTCATTAACATTAAACAATGATGTTAAGAAAGCAAGAGTTAAGAATGCGGAATTACTTGCGAATTTAAAAGAGTCCCAGTTAAACACCTTAAAAGGGCAAATCAATCCGCATTTTATGTTTAATAGTTTGAACAATATTCGTGGTTTGATGTTAGAAGATGTAGATAGAGCAAGAAATATGCTCACCAGCTTATCTGAAACTTTGCGATATTCACTGACAAAAAGTGATTCAAATGCTATCGCCTTAGAAGATGAATTGGAAATGGTGGAAAATTATATTGAAATCTCTAAAATACAATTTGAAGATCGCCTTCTCTTTGAATCAAACATTGACAAGTCATCTTTAAACGTCCAAATTCCTCCAATGATCATTCAGATGTTGGTTGAAAATGCGATTAAACATGGGATTTCAAATTTGAAAGATGGAGGGAAAATTAGTTTATCAGCAATTAAAAAGGACAATCAATTACTCATAGAAGTCGCAAATACAGGAAATTTAATACAAAGTCCTGATAGTACTCAATTAGGTTTAAAAAACATTGAGCAGCGTCTAGAACTCCTGTATGGCGAGGCAGCGACTTTCAATCTAAATGAAATAGAAAATCGAGTGGTTGCCACAATTAAAATCCCAGTAGCATGATATCATTAACAGCAGTTATTGTAGAAGATTCCAGACTGGCTCGTAATGAGTTAAAAGAACTTTTAAAAGCCCACAAGGAAATTGAACTTTTAGGCGAAGCAAAAAATGTAGATGAAGGTTTTAAGCTAATTAATGAAACAAATCCAGATCTTTTGTTTTTAGATATCAATATGCCAGAAAAAGATGGTTTTGACTTATTGGAAATGTTAGATGACGTTCCAATCACAATTTTCACCACTGCATTTGATGAATTCGCTATTAAATCTTTTGAATACAATGCGTTTGATTATTTACTGAAACCTATCAATCAAAAACGATTTACTAAAAGCATAAAAAAAGTAATTGAGAAACTAACTCACAGTTCTTCTTCAGAAAATAATACTGAAGCTGCTTTAAGTTTAGATAAACAGATATTTATTAAAGATGGAGAAAAGTGCTGGCTGGTTAAAATTCAGGATATTTATATGTTTGAAATTGTTGGTAATTATACCCGGGTATTTTTCAAAAACAACAATCCGCTAATCTATAAATCCTTGGGACAAGTTGAAGAAAAATTACCAAACGATGTTTTTTTTAGAGCCAATAGACAACAACTAATAAATATAAATCACGTTAAAAAAGTGGTGTCCTGGTTTAACGGAAAATTAAAAATAGAAATGAATTCTGGGGAAGAAGTGGAAATCTCCAGAAGGCAATCCTACCTTTTTAAAGAGCAGTTAAGTTTTTAATATTGCTGCCAAAAAAACCTATTCAATTAAATTGAATTTCCTTAGAGTAGGGAAAGATTAAGACACATAAGTTTATTTCAATGAAACGATGTATTCTTTTATAAATTAGAACCCATAAAGCCTCTGCAATTCTTAAGAATATAATCTTATATAGTCAGAAATTAATACTTCCTAAATTTTTCAACCTTTAAACACTTCGCGGTTCTCAGCAGTAATTAGTTCTTCTTTTGTATTCAAATTTTGTAATACCAGCGTATTTTCTTCATCTGCCAAATCCAAAACTTTATAAGATTGGTTAGAGACAAAATCTAGCATTTTCAGTTCATCTTTCAATATAGCAAGTTTTGCCGCTTTTTTCAAAGATTTTGGGTAACAGGCAAAAAGTGGAGAAATCTGTTTACCATTAGTAGACACGACCATTTTGCCAAAAATAGCTAATTCAATTAACCTATTTAAAGCTTCAAGATTAATAGAAGGCATATCACAAGCCAGAAGAATGATCATTGGAGAATTAGAACGTTCCAAAGCAGTATATAATCCGCCAAGAGGTCCTTTATCAGGAATTAGATCCTGATAAACAGGTTTTCCAAACTTTCTATAAGTTTTGTTACTACTTATAATACTGGTTGGCATCTTTAGCTTTTCAAGGACTCTTATAATATGTAAAATCATTGGTTCTCCTTTAAAATTGACAAGTCCTTTGTCACTTCCCATTCTTCTACTCTTTCCTCCTGCCAGTATAAAAACTTCTATTTCAGATTCCTTTATCAATGTTTTATTATTTCAGTTTATAAAAAGTAAGTTTTCTGTATGTCCGCTTGAAGTCATATAATTTTTTCGTTAGCCTGAATTTATTTCAGGGCCTCAATTTATCAAACTAATGATTAATGTTCTGAGATTCTGAAACAGGTTCAGAATGAAGTGCTTTTTCAATTTATGACGCTTTACGGGTATACAAATTAAGTTTTAAAAATTTGTCTTCTTGCTAAACTCTCTGTTGCTTCAGTTAGCCACAAATTTAATCTGTTCTAAATTTAAGCATTTTTGATTCAGTTGAAGTTTATTTCAAATTTACCAGATTATGTGATTTCATCATTTATCATAATCTCAAGTAGAATTCCAAAACGATTTATATGTTTTTTGAGGTGTCGGAAATTAATTTCAGTTACTTATTTCTGAATTTATATAGATCATAAAGTCATTAGAAAAGTCTTAAATGGAATAATATTCTTTTTTATTTTTCAGAACTAATCCATTAACTTTAAGGGATTGTTGAAATTACCCAACATCTAATTTAAAAAATAGAACAATGAAAATAAGGATTCGCGGAAATTCGGTGCGATTTAGATTAACAAAGAATGAAGTTGAACAATTATGCAGAGAGAAATTTATAGAAGAACAAACCAATTTTCCGAATTTAGATTTCACTTATGCCGTAAGGGTTTCAGCTACCAAAAATTTGGAAGTTGATTTTGCCAATAATAAAATCTCATTACAAATCTCCGAAGAACTTTTACAAGGTTGGGACACCAATAACAAGGTTGGGTATTCCCATTCTGTCCCAACTTCCAACGGAAGAACTATAGATATTTTATTGGAAAAAGATTTTACTTGTCTGGAAGATCGTGGCGAAGATGAATCTAACAATTACCCTAATCCTAAATCTCTTACTCATTAACATGGAAGATAAAATAATTAGAAAAGTAAATCATCGAGGTCCTACAGAATTTCGAGAACTCGAATTTAAAGATCCAATAACCCATGCTGCTGGAAAGCTCGCCATTAAAGAAACTTTAAAGCATACTTTTAAAGAAATGGGCGTGGTAGATTCTATGCGTGGCCTATTTACTATAAATCAACAGGATGGATTTGACTGCCCTAGTTGTGCATGGCCAGATCCAGAAAAACCGTCTAAAATTGGAGAATATTGTGAGAATGGTGCCAAAGCCTTGGCAGATGAAGCTACTCATAGTCATATTGATGCCGAATTTTTTAAAAAATATTCCATAGAAGAACTTTCAGAATTAAGCGATTTTCAGCTGAATAAATTTGGAAGACTTATAGAACCTCTTGTTTTACGAGAAGGTAAAATTCATTACGAAGCGATTTCCTGGCAAGACGCATTTGATTTAATTTCAGAAGAATTACGCAGCTTAGATTCACCAAACGAAGCTATTTTTTATACTTCGGGCCGGTCCAGTAACGAAGCCGCATTTTTATATGGGATGTTTGTACGTGCTTATGGCACCAATAATATGCCAGATTGCAGTAATATGTGCCATGAATCTAGTGGTGTTGCTCTAGGCGAAACATTAGGAATTGGAAAGGGAAGTACCAAGCTGGAAGACTTTTATGAAGCCGAGGTAGTTATAATTGCAGGGCAAAATCCCGGTACCAACCACCCAAGAATGTTAACTGCTTTAGAAAAGTGCAAGCAGAACGGAGGTTACGTTATCGCAATTAATCCGTTAGAAGAAACTGGTTTAGTAAATTTTAAAAATCCGAAAAATATTAAAGGGCTGTTAGGGGGTGGAGAAGATATCGCCGACCTGCATTTAGCTGTAAATATCAATCAGGATATTCCTTTGATGAAGCTAATTTTAAAACGTCTTGCAGAAAAAGATGCTTTAGATGAAACTGTTTTTGATCATGCTTTTTTAAGCGATTACACCCAAGGTTATTCAGAATTATTAAACGATTTAAAATCGTTTAATGAAGCGGAGTTATTGGCGATGACGGGAGTTTCAAACGAAAAAATTAACGAAGCAGTAGAGATTTTAGCTAAAAAATCAAAAATTATTGTGTGTTGGGCAATGGGACTTACCCAACATAAAAACGGGGTAGAAACTATTCGTGAATACGTGAATTTATTGCTCTTAAAAGGTGCTATAGGGAAAGACAATGCTGGAACTTGCCCGGTGCGTGGGCATAGCAATGTGCAAGGCGATCGCAGTGTGGGGATTATGCACTTTATAGATGAAGAATTTAATGAACGTATTAAAAAACACATGGGTTTTGATCCGCCTACTAAAAAAGGGATCGATGTTGTAGAATCTATGGAAGCCATGCACACGGGGAAAGCACGTGTTTTTATTGCATTAGGAGGTAATTTTCTAATGGCAGCTTCAGATACCGATTATACTGCAGAAGCGCTGAATAATTGTCAAATGACGGTGCAAATAAGCACAAAACTAAACCGTTCTCACTTGGTTACAGGAAAAACTGCTTTGATATTACCAACCTTTGGAAGGTCTGAAAAAGATGAGAAAAATGGAAACCCACGCTTTTTAACAATGGAAAGCAGTATGGGCCGCGTAAGACAATCTAAAGGTATCTTGAAACCTGCTTCCCAAAGTATTATGAGTGAACCAGAAATCATAGGGAATCTTGGTCATAGCTTTTTTAAGGAAAACCATCCTGTGGCTTGGAAAGCGATGGGAGAAGATTACGATCTTATTCGGGAGAAAATAGATCTGGTAGCCAAAGGCTTTGAAAAGACGAGTGAAAATTCTAAAGGTTTTGGATATTACCTTCCCAATAATTCCCGACAAAGGGATTTTAGTATGTTGCCTAATGGAAAAGCGCAAATCACACTGAATAAACTGCCAGACCATAAATTACAAGAAGATGAATTGATGCTGATGACCATACGAAGCCACGATCAGTTTAATACTACTATTTATGGGATGGACGACAGGTATCGCGGAGTTTATAATGAGCGACGGGTGATATTTATGAATCAGAGTGACATGGATCAACGAAATTTAAAGAAGTTTGAAATTGTAAATTTAACTAGTACCTACGATGGTAAAAAAAGAACTGCATATAAGTTCAAAGTGTTGCCGTATAAAATTCCACCTGGTAATATCGCAGCTTATTTTCCAGAAACCAATCCTTTAGTGCCATATAATCATTTTGCAGAACGAAGTAACACCCCCATAAGCAAATCGGTAAAGATCCGGATTGAAAAGGAGTAATTCATAAAGGCAGCAGGAGTTTTTGCTGCCTTTTTATTTTGAATTGCATAAAAAAAATAAAATTTAATTTATTGAGGATAAGGTAAAAAAATCACTCACTTCGTTAATAAGTGTTTATAACTCGTAGACTAAAGAGTTAGTCGATTTAAAAAAATTGAATTATTTTTGAAATACAGAATTTCCGGGTGCCCTACCTATTTAGAATTTCTCCCTTTTATTATTGAAAACATTTGATATCCTGAGAATGGTGAGGGTTAAGGTGTTTATAAATAAGGATATAACGTGTTGGCAATAATTTAAACGAAAAAAAAAATGCTGAAGAAAATGTTTATTTTGATATTCATCACAACAATCTTAGCTGGATGTCAAAAAGAACAAAAGAATCTTTACAAAACGACAGAATTAAAACAAGGTTATCCCGAAATCTTAAAACCGCTTGAAAAAAGTTTACCTTTTAAAATTCAGAGTCATTCCTTATTGGAATCAAATAATGATTCAATCGATATTTATCTTGGAACTTTAAAACAAGGAAAACAGTCTGGAAATTGGTTCGCCCTAGCTTCTAATAATAAAATAAAACAATTTAGTACGTTTGATTTTAGACAAAATTCAGAAAATGAAAAAGAAAATGATGTCGATATAAACTTTAATAATTCTACAAACCGAGCATCATTAAGAATTAAAGAATTTGACACGATAGAAAATAGAATTAACTATGCTTGGATTAATCAATCAACCTTAGCAGACTCCGTAAAAATCTCAGTAATTGAGAAACCTCTTTTAAAAGGAAAAACATTTCCAAAAATTGGACTTACAAATATGGCTAAGGAAAAAATCAATTTAGATAATTTTAAAGAACAGATTATTGTAATTAATTGGTGGGCTGTTTGGTGTGAGCCTTGTAGAAAAGAAATTCCAGGATTAAACAGATTGGTTAGTAAATATTCTAATAAAAATGTAAAATTTATTTCAATTACGGATGACTCTTTAGATAAAGTTTCGAGGTTTTTAGAACAGAATGACTTTCAATATGATATAACATTTATTACTGAAAATGGGAGGAAATTATTTGGAAATTCATATCCGAAAAATATAGTCTTAGCTAGAAATAGAACTATCACTTATTACACAGAAGGTGGAAATGAAACTAAATGGCAAGAAATTGACAAACATTTGACAGAATTGAATACTGAGGAATAAAAACTATTGCCAACATCGTTTCCTATGAAAAGCAATAACCTTATTTCTTAAAGATAATATTTTAATTTCTCTTATTTCATACTTATAATATTTTAACGTGTTGAATTTTTGATGAAGCTTTGCTTCAGTAAGAATTCAACACAAAAATAACCTGCTCAGCATCCTATTTGTGGTCACTTCTTGAGTGCCACCAGCATCACTATGATTGTGG
>NZ_APHJ01000038.1 GCF_000403785.1 Gillisia sp. CAL575 | reverse complement strand
AGGATCTGGAGGCATCGTGAAAGATTTACCGCCAAAGAGATCGGTGCTGCAATGTATTTTCCAGCTTCTCTTGTGAATATCAATTCCTATGAATAACTTTGGTAATGCAGTAACTCGGGTTTCCATATCTTTAGTTTTTATAGTGATTATTAAAGATACTCGATTACTGCTTTTTCATGGATGCTAACAGCAAATAGCGGGCAATCTGGTGAAAAGTGTTATTTTAGTGACCAAGTAAAAAACAACTAAGCCGACAAGTTCGTGTCCCTACTCCACGCCACTTGCGTTAAACAAGACCGTTGCCCGCAATTATTCAGAAAAATATGAGTAAAAAATTTAGATTAATTTTTTTAGGAATTTCTTTATTAATTCTATTAATATTAGGGAAATCTCTAACTGGCGATTTTCACTTTATATTAGATGATTTTTGGTTTACTTCGGGTCTGCTTCTTCTTATTTTGCTCTCCCTAATTGACCAACCCCATTTTTCAAAAGATTCTAATATTTTTATAAATGCTATTACTGCTGGTATATCATTATTAATAGTAGAAAGTGAAAAACGAGATTTTATCTTTTGGATTTTTTTAGGTGTAATAGTCTACCTGATTACTACTAGTTATGCCCTTCTTTGGCTAAGACAACAAAGTTTAGGTCAAGAAAATAAAGCAATTCGATTAATTGCAAGATTAAATAGGGAAATCGGAAAACCAGAAACATTATTTTCTAGTTTCTTCCTTTGGGGAGTATTTATGCAATTTGGTACAGGGAATAATCAATTTAATGGATTGCTATTATTTTGGGCAATCTTTATAATTTTAAATATTCCATCCCTTGCCAATTCAATCGAAGATATTTTTAAAATAAGTAAGGATAAAAGTAATAAGCTAGCATTAGGTCAAATTTTCGGAGTACAATCCAAAAATACTTTTTTGGTTAAATTGTATGATTCATCAGACCGAGTTGTAAATACAAGAATATTTGATTTTGTAGAATTTAAATATTCTACCGACAAAAAAGTTAGAAAAGGTTTGTTGCTTGATACATATTTATTAAATCAACAACAATGGGTTAAGGTTTTATCAAATAGCGAAATCGAGAAAATATTCACTTCCAATATATTTGAAGACCATAAATCTGATGTTGTTTACAAATTGGAAAATATACCTGAAAATGATTACTTAAAACGATTTGTAGGTATAGTAACTGAGAATAGTACAATTTTTAAAATTCGATTTATTTATAATTCAAAGATAAGAATAAGTGAAGGACAGTTATTGGAAGTCAATATTCAAGGTCAAAAAGTTCTCTATCAAATCGTAGAAGGAATTACTAAAATAGAGCAATTAGAAAATAAAAACCAAACAGGAATTATTCTGGGAGAAGGATTACAGCTAGGAACTTGGAACGAAGATAAATTTCAGTTTGAACAATTTGGGTGGGTACCAGAAATAAATACGCCTATCTACATAGCTTCTGGAATTAATGATCCAAAAATTGAAGAAAATGAATATAAAATCGGACAAATTCCAGACACTAATTATCCAGTAGTCTTGAATAAAGATACAGCTATGTCTCATCATATGGCTGTTGTTGGGGTAACAGGTACAGGGAAGTCAGTTTTTTCTAGAAATCTAATTCGACAATATCTCAAAGACGAAAACACAAAGGTAATTTGTATTGATTTCACAGGGGAATATGTGGGTAAATTTTCAGATTTAAGTCCAATAAAAACTATAGAAGAAACTGTAAGCGAAAAACTCTTTAAAGATATTGACTACATTGAACAACAGATTTCAGACAATTATAACAAGGACAATGAAAATTCACGAAAAAGAAAAAAAGAAGTATCAGAAACCATTCATAGTCAAATAGAAGATTTTTTAAAAGGAGAAAACCAACTTTCAATTTTCGAACTTCCACACGTTGAAAATACTTCTGGAGTTCTAACTTATACTAAAACATTTTTTAGATTGCTATTCCATATTGCAAAAACCCAAAAGAGTTTTGGCAATCGAATTTGTATTGTATTAGAAGAAGCTCATACGGTTATACCTGAATGGAATTTCTCAGGAGTATCAGATAAAGTTTCTCAGCCGTTATTAAATAGTATTGCTCAGATTGCATTACAGGGAAGAAAATATAATGTAGGACTTTTAGTAATTGCTCAAAGAACAGCAAACGTTTCCAAAACAATTTTAACACAATGCAATACTATAATCTCGTTTCAAGAATTTGACAAAACTAGTAGTGACTTCTTATCGAACTATTTTGGTCAAGAAATAACAAAGTCACTTCCCAAATTAAAATTCAGACAGGCAATAGTTGCAGGGAAAGCATTGAAATCAAATGTGCCGATGATATTTGAAGTTCCTGAAATCAATGAAGATGAGTTAGAAGAAGAATAAAAGCGGGCAACATCGGTTAAGCGCAAATAGCGGGCATTCGAGTAAAAAGTAATATTTTAGACATCAAGTAACAAACAACTAAGCCGACAAGAACGTGTCCCTACTCCACGCTACTTGCCTTAACCAAGACCGTTGCCCACAATACAAAAAAAATTGCATGAACTAAATATTGTACATATATTTGTACACAATAAAATACTCTATTATGCAAATAGCAACTGTTTCTGATTTTCGTAAAGACATTAAAACCTACTTGGACAAAGTTGTAAAAAACTTTGAAACTCTTATTATCAATCGTGGAAAGGACACCGGAATTGTAGTTATGTCGTTACAAGAATATAATTCCTTGATGGCAACAAATTATGAATTGTCCTCTCGGAAAAATGAATTGAGATTAGATTCTGCAATTGATAAATTAAGAAGTGGTAAAACTATCAATAAGGAATTAATCGAAGATTAATATGAAATATGTATTTGTTGACGAATCTTGGGAAGATTATTTGTATTGGCAAAAAACTGATAAAAAGAAGTTGAAGAAAATAAATCAACTTTTAAAAGATATAGCGAGAAATCCTTTTGATGGAATTGGAAAACCAGAAGCTTTAAAGCATAAATATTCTGGATTTTGGTCAAGAAGAATTGATAGTGAACATAGGTTAATTTATCAATTTAAAGATGACGAAATATTGATTGCTAAATGTAGATTCCATTACGAATAAAAAAAGTACTGTGGGCAACATCGGTTAAGCGCAAATAGCGGGCATTCTGATGAAAAGTATTATTTTAGACACCAAGTAAAAAACAACAAAGCCGACAAGAACGCGTCCCTACTCCACGCTACTTGCCTTAACCAAGACCGTTGTGCACAATTATTATGAAAACACAGATTTTAATTTTATTAATTCTAATATCTTTCCATTCTTTTGGACAAGATGAAAAAGCCGATAAAATACAAACAGAATGGTATCAAAAAGCTGAAATAAGTTTAGATAGTTCGAAAATAAGAAACGCGTTTCATGAATATGAGTTTTCATTTAAAATGGTTCCTGAAAGTAAATTGGGTAAGAATTCAAAAAAACTTTCTGATTCTTTGAAAATCATCCTGAGAACTGAATTAATCGAGGATTTAAATGGAACTTGGGAACTTAAAATTTTTAATAAAATCAAGTCAGAAGCAGATAAAATTCATTATCAAAAACTTGGAGAATATCTAAAATTTAGAAATGACTCCATATTTTTTTATAAAAATAAATCTAATTTAAAATTGCATAAGCCAACAAAAATACAAAAGATTGAATTTTGCGATTTAGAAACGACTTTCCCACATTATTCAGACATTGTACATACAGATAATAAAATTTGGGATTACTTTATTGACTCGACCAATAACAAATTAATTATAGAAGAAAATGGAGAATTATCTAGAGACGGAAAAAGTCGCTCATGGGTTGGAAGCCATCCTTCAGGTTATACATATTATCGGATAAAATAACTGTGCACAACATCGGTTAAGCCCAAATAGCGGGTATTTCAACAAAAAGTAATATTTTAGTGACCAAGAAACAAACAACTAAGCCGACAAAAACGTGTCCCTACTCCACGCCACTTGGCTTAACCAAGACCGTTGTTCAAAATTTTCAAGATAAGCCGAACTATAAATGAGACATTTTTTAATCGTATTTCTATTTTTATTTGTTCCCCAAATCCAAGCTCAAAATAACAAAACTGTCGAATGGATAAATAGTAATCTGATAGAAATTGAAAATTCAGATCCCGACACTTATCTTGCATCATTTGACAAAAATATTCCTGAGAAATTTCAGAATGCAAAAATTTTTGGTTTTGGAGAAACCACACATCATGGTAAAGAATTTTTCGATATAAAAGCAAAGTTTTTCAAATACTTAGTGAAAGAAGAAAATGTAAAAGCTTTTTTGATGGAAGAATCTTATATAGCTGAATTAGGTATTAATGAATGGATTAGCGGTGGAAAAGGTGATATAAAAACTATAGCTGAGAATTTTAGCATTTATCCGTGGCATACCTTGGAAGTTGTAGATCTTTTACAATGGATGAGAAATTATAATTTAAATAAAAGGAAAGTTGAACAAATTCGCTTTTATGGAATAGATATCCAGGTAGTGACAGATATCAATGAAAGAATACGCAGATTTGTGAAAAAATATAATTTGCCAGTCAATGACGATTTGCTTTCAATTACTGATGAAAGTGTAAATAAGAAAATTGACTACAAAAATATATCTTCGAAATGGGCAGATGAGAAAAATCCTAAACTTCGAGAGTTAAAGCAAATAATCGTAGAGTCAGAATCTACTACAACTGATATTGAGGAATTCAAAGATATTATAAGAGCTATTGAATATCTAATAGATTACAATTTCTATATTCAAAATCCTACGAGTCAAATTCGAGATTTGAAAATGTTCGAAAATGCCAAATATATAATTGATAATAATACTCAAAATGGAAAAGCATTTATCTGGGCACATAATGAACATATTAATAATCTAGAAATGTTGTCTTATGGAAGTGGCTGGACTAATTTAGGTGCGCATTTAAAAAATTATTATAAAGAGAATTATTACAGTGTAGGATTCGATTTCGGAATTGGTGATTTAAGAGGTTATATTGTCGAAAAGAACAAGCCTAATCATTGGGAAGTTTTTACGATGAATCAACCTTTTAAAAGGACATATTCAGAAACATTAATAAAGGCAAACAAAGACATCTATTTTATAGAAATGGATAAAGCTATTAAAGATAATTCCATAAATTTTTTCAGTAAAAAAGTAAAACAATTAATACTAGGTGGACCGGGTTTCAATCCTAAAGATTATCATTTAGTCAATAAAAAGTTTTCAGAAATGTATGATGGATTAATTTTCATAAAAAGAATTACAGTTCCAAACTATAAATTAAATAGTACATAAAAACTTTGCACAACATCGGTTAAGCGCAAATAGCGGGCATTCTGGTGAAAAGTGTTATTTTAGAGACCAAGTAAAAAACAACAAAGCCGACAAGAACGTGTCCCTAATCCACGCTACTTGCCTTAACCAAGACCGTTAGCTCGCATTAAAACCAACAGAATGCCAAGAATAGAATTACGGACTGAAATAAAAGCTGACAAGAAATTGGTGTTTGATTTATCACGAAGTATCGATTTACATAAAATTTCTACTCAACATACAAATGAGGAAGCTATTGCTGGTAAAACTAGCGGACTAATTGGAATGAACGAAACTGTAACCTGGAGAGCAAAACATTTCGGAATAACTCAAAATCTGACTTCAAAAATTACCGAATTAAATTCGCCTGAATACTTCAAAGATGAAATGATTGAGGGTGCATTTCAAAGTTTTAAACATCAACATAAGTTCTCCAATTTTGATAACGGAACCTTAATGATTGATATTTTTGACTATAAGTCTCCATTCGGAATTTTAGGAAAATTAGCTGACCGACTTTTTTTAAAGCAGTATATGACTGAATTACTTGAAACAAGAAATAGAATGATAAAAGAATTTGCGGAATCTGAAAAATGGAAACAAGTATTAAAAGCCGAATAAATTAACGCGAGCTAACATCGGTTAAGTGCAAATAGCGGGCATTCTGGTGAAAAGTGATACATTAGATCCCAAGTAAAAAACGACTAAGCCGACAAGAACGTGTCCCTACTCCACGCTACTTGCCTTAACCAAGACCGTTGGCAAAAATTTAAATTACGATGAAAAATTTATTATTCACAATTACATTGATGATTTGTTCTTCAGTCTTCGGACAAACTACAGAATTAAAATATGCTGAGGATGTAAAATCAATAGATGCAATCATTAACGCGTATTATGATGTTGTTTCGGGTTCAAGTAATGACCCGTGGGAATTTGAAAGAGATAAGTATATTCATTCAAAAGATGCAGTTATAACTAGACTGGACGAAAATGGAAAAGCAGAATCACATAAACTTGAAGCGGAATATATCCCAATCGGACTATCACCGAAAGAAGATTTTTATGAAAAAGAACTTAAAAGAATGACTACCCAATTTGGAAATATTGCGCAAGTTTGGAGTGCATTTGAAATAAGAACTGAGCCGAATATGGCGTCCAATATTAAAGGTTTGAACAGCATTCAACTTCATTATGAAAATGGTAGATGGTGGATAGATAGTTGGACTTGCGAAATGGAATTTGATAAAAATATGTTAGTAATAGATTTCTTGAAGAAAGAATAAAAAAACTTTTGCCAACATCGTTTCCTATGAAAAGCAATAACCTTATTTCTTAAAGATAATATTTTAATTTCTCTTATTTCATACTTATAATATTTTAACGTGTTGAATTTTTGATGAAGCTTTGCTTCAGTAAGAATTCAACACAAAAATAACCTGCTCAGCATCCTATTTGTGGTCACTTCTTGAGTGCCACCAGCATCACTATGATTGTGG
>NZ_APHJ01000037.1 GCF_000403785.1 Gillisia sp. CAL575 | reverse complement strand
CTGCCATTGTACTGGCTACGGCCCCAATTCCCTTAGATTGTTTTTCTGAAATTCTTCTGGCTACCTCAGCAGTATCGGTATCTTCTATTAATTTTATATGCGGATATTTTTTAAAAAATTCTTTACACTGAAGTAAAGCCATAGGATGCGAGTATACCTTTTTAATATTAGAGATATCTTGTCCCGGCAATGCCATTAAATTCATATTAATAGGAATATAATGTTCTCCTACAACCTTTAGATTATGCTCATCTATTAGCGCATAATTGGGTAAAATAGATCCAACAATAGAATTCTCTATAGCCATCACGATTTCTTGAGAATCTCCTGCAACAAGGGATTGTACTAATTTATGAAACGACATACATTCCAATACCTTCACATTTGTTCCAAAATATTCTTGGGCCACCAAATGATGAAAAGAACCTTGAACCCCTTGAATTCCTATTATTTTTTCCATTTTAAAATTTTTCAAAAAAAAGAGGTCCTGATTTAGATTAAATCAGGACCTCTTTATATAATTTATAATTTTAATTACATGACGCTCCCGATCTTATCTCCGTAATAGAAATAAAAATAATAGAATGCAGTCCAAGTAATTATATTCTTCATTGTTCTTTTAACTATCGCTAATGTAGTATTTAATTTAATATGACCTATACTTTTTTATATTTTTTCACGATAACGTTTTAGTGAGAACACATTTAAAATAAATTTATCCATACTTTTGAAAAAAGCTTAGCTATGTCCATTTCTGTTAAAGAAATTTCTAAATATTACGGGGAACAAAAAGCCTTGGATAAGGTTTCATTTAGTATCGAAAAAGGTGAAATTGTAGGATTTCTAGGCCCTAACGGCGCAGGAAAATCCACACTAATGAAAATCCTTACAGGATATTTAAGTCCTTCAGATGGTGTTGCGAGCGTGAATAACATTTTGCTTTCTGAAGACTTAAAAGCAGTACAACGATCCATTGGTTATCTTCCAGAACATAATCCTTTGTATCTCGAAATGTATGTGCGGGAATATTTAGCATTTAATGCCTCTATCTTTAAAACCGATAAATCTCGAATTGAAGAAGTAATAGTAATGACAGGGCTTTTACCAGAAGCCAACAAAAAAATAGAACAACTTTCTAAGGGGTTTCGACAACGAGTTGGACTCGCGGCTGCCTTTTTACACGAACCTGATGTGCTCATTTTGGATGAACCTACAACTGGATTAGACCCTAATCAACTTACCGAAATACGGAATTTGATTTTAGAAGTAGGGAAAGAAAAAACCGTATTTCTTTCAACACATATAATGCAAGAAGTAGAAGCAATTTGCGATCGGGTAATCATAATAGACAAAGGAGTGATTGTAGCCGATAAGAAAATGAAGGAACTCCGAGATGAAAAGGAACAAATAATTCAAGTGGAATTCGATTATAGAATAGAAGAAGTTGCCTTAAATAGATTACCAAATTTAACTTCAGCAAAAAATATTGGCGGATTCCATTACGAATTAAAATTTGACACAGATAAAGACATGCGTCCGGCGGTTTTCGATTTTGCTCATGATAATGGACTAAAAACCCTTCAGCTTAATAGAAAATCTAAGAATTTAGAAACTTTGTTTTCAGAATTAACTACTCAAAAATAAGCCTACCAGTATAAAATTCCTCTACATCAACAACAAGAGGTCTATTCTTAGAAATTATATTTCCACTGCTGCGTAATTCTCCTCTTATTGATTGTACTGGATATACGATCATTTTATTAGTACCTCTATGAAATATCTCATAGTTCTGCACAATTAAATTGGGCGCATCTAATCTACTATCCCCATTAGCAAAGAAAACATTGAAATTCTCCACTTTTCCGGTTAGGAAATAATTGGAAACATTATCGTTGGTGATCCTTAAATTTTCCACATCCAGATCTAAAATAAAATCCCCATCGGTGTGGATAGAAAGATCATCTTCTTGATTTACAGAGCGCAACCAAAGATTATTAAACTTAAGTGTATTAACACTTTCAATAGCGCTTCCACTGCTATTCTGAAGCCAGGTTAGATCTGGAATAGTTACATACACTTTGGTAAGTTCATAATCTCTAACCAAATTGCAAGAATTTTCATTCCGAATGCTTAATCTATTATTTATAACCTCAACAGAAACGTCCTTTCGTAGATTCTCACCGGTCTCTATTACCACTTTTTGAACAGGTCCTTGTGCAATAAATAGCTTCACACGTTCGTAAACAATTATTTCATTAAAGGCATCTACAGCAACCTCATCCTGTACAATGTCTCCTGATTTTTTGAAACATCCGGGAGCATCTTCGGCATCACAACTACTTAATAAAAAAGTAGAAAGTATTAAAAAAACTAACTTTTTCATATCCTACAATCTATATCCTATTGAAAATTCTACTGCTTCAGCATTGGCCGCATGAGATCTCACTGTTGCCGACGCCCACCAATGATCGCTTATTTTTCTTCTTAAACCTAGTCTATTATAAACCCGCTCCACATAATTATCATATGGATAATAGGCATAATATCCCACTTGAGTAACTAGAGACATTTTATTGAAAGTTAATTGATGTCCTATAAACACCCCTACTCTCTTCGCATCTTCATCCCCAACAGTTTTTCCTTCAGGAAATGCAACCGACTGGAAATAGATAAATTCTTCTAAGGCTTTAGAAAAGAAAACCTCTGCTCCTGCCTGTAAAGTGCTCTTTTTATTGATCACCTTATCTGCAAATCCTGTAACTGTTAAAAAGGGATATTGTTTAGACCCAATTACTCCGGTGGTATTAATGCCGCTTCTTATTGCAAAGTTATAATGAATAGGCTCTGTATACTTTTTCTCCTTCGGATCTTTCTCAACGTATTCAGGAATATTTTCATAATCCAAATGATAATTCAAGCCTACATTAAAAGTAAACGTATTGGTACTATTGTTTGGAGATTTAAAATCTGCATTAGAATAGTGAATTATAGATACTCCTGCCTGAATACCAAATCCTTTGTAGATATTCTGCTTTTGATAGTTTCCCATTAAATAGGTAGAACTTAACAATCGCGAACCGTATGCATTGTTTATATAATTGGTTTCAGCATTATAAGGATTGGTAGCATATGCCATTCCCTGCCCTATCCTAAACATCATATTTCTATTGAAAAAGTAGAAATTGAAATGGGCATAAAGCGCATAATTCTCCCCTAAATAAGTGTTTTTCATATCTTGATAAGAAAAAGAATACCCAAAATCGGGGTGATTATATCTACGTTCCCAAGCCTCTAAACCATAGGTTTTTCGGTTAAAACTCAAAATAACCCCAGAAGGATGACCTGTAATTAAATGTGCTATATCTGGATTATGCTCTAAAATTGTCCCATAAAAGTAATTGGCATCAAAAGAATAATACTTTTTAATCTCTTCTTGAGCCAAGGAAACTGCAGAAGAAAGCAAAAGCAGGGCGAATAATATTTTTTTCATAGGGGGCAAATCTAATCTATTATTTTAAAAAACTGAAGCTGCAATTTTATGAATATTAGTACTTTTTCCCATGGAATAATAATGTAGCACTTCTACACCAGAATTTATAAGTTCTTTACTTTGGGCCGTACACCATTCCACGCCTACTTCGCGAACCTCCAGATCTGTCTTGCAATTATTAATTGCTCTAATTAATTCTTCTGGCAAATTTAAATGAAATCTATGCGGGATATTAGTGAGTTGTTTTTTAGTAGCAATGGGTTTAAGTCCTGGGATTATTGGCACTGTAATTCCGCTTTTTCGGCATTTAGCAACAAACTCAAAGAATTTTGAATTATCGAAAAACATTTGCGTTACCACATATTCTGCACCAGCAGCAACTTTTGCTTTCAACTTTTCTATGTCATTATCTAAACTTGGTGCCTCCATATGCTTTTCAGGGTATCCTGCAACACCTACGCAAAAATCGGTGGTATGGTTTTTCTCCAGAGGGTTATCTAAGTATTGCCCACGATTTATTTCAGAGATCTGATTTACCAGATCTGAAGCAAAATTGTTCCCCTTAAGTTCTGGTTTAAAATAGGTTTCACTTTTAACTGCATCGCCCCTTAATGCCATCACATTGTGAATTCCTAAAAAATCTAGATCGATCAAAAAATTCTCGGTGTCTTCTTTTGTAAAACCTCCACATAGGATATGTGGCACTGCATCTATTCCATATTTATTCTGAATTGCAGCACAAATCCCTACCGTTCCGGGTCTTTTTCGAACTACTTTTTTTTCTAAAAATCCGTTCGGTTGCTCTATGTATACGTATTCTTCCCGGTGATAGGTCACATCTATAAATGGAGGATTGAACTCCATCAAGGGATCTATTCCATCAAAAATAGATTGAATGTTCTGGCCTTTTAGCGGCGGTAATATTTCAAAAGAAAAAAGCGTTTTGCCTTTAGCGGCAGTAATATGTTCTGTTATTTTCATTTATATATTATTGATCTGAAATTGAAGGATTCAACCATTTTTCTGCTTTTTCAACAGAAATTTCTTTGCGTTTTGCGAAATCTTGCACCTGATCTAACTTGATTTTTCCAAGTCCGAAGTATTTAGCCTCGGGATTCCCAAAGTAATAGCCACTCACACTTGCTGCAGGCCACATAGCCAAACTATCTGTGAGTTTAACGCCGATGTTTTCTTCGACCTTCAAGACTTCCCAAATAGTGAGTTTTTCTAAATGATCAGGGCAGGCGGGATATCCGGGAGCAGGACGAATCCCTTTGTAGCTTTCTTTAATAAGATCTTCGTTAGTGAGTTCTTCATTAGCCGCATATCCCCAATCCTCGATTCGTACTTTTTTATGAAGATACTCTGCAAAGGCTTCAGCTAATCTATCGGATAATGCTTTCACCATGATCGAATTATAATCATCTAATTCATCCTCAAATTTAGTTGCCAATTCCTGAGTTCCAAAACCGGTGCTTACGCAAAAACAACCCATATAATCCTGAATTCCTGAATCCTTAGGAGCAATAAAATCTGCCAAAGCAAAATTTGGCTTGCCTTCATATTTTTTGAGTTGTTGTCTTAAGGTTCGAAAAACCTTCTTTTTTTCTTCATTCCCTTCAGAAGTGATTATCTCTATATCATCTTCTTGAACTGAGTTTGCCGGGAATAATCCAAACACCGCTTTCGCCTTCAGTAATTTCTCTTCTAAGATCTTCTTTAAAAGGTGCTGTGCTTCTTCAAACAAAATAGTGGCTTGTTTACCAACTACCTCATCGGTTAAGATAGCAGGATATTTCCCGTGTAATTCCCAACTTCTGAAGAATGGCGTCCAATCTATAAAAGGCACTAATTTTTCAAGATCCAGATCTTCAATTACCTGAACTCCCAGTTTATTGGGTTTCACGATCTCTGAAGTTTTCCAATTGATCTTAAAATTATTTTCGCGTGCTAGCTCTAAGGGAAGAAAATCCTTCACTTTACTACGTTTCAAAAAATTGGTCCTGAAGACCTCATAATCTGCTTTAATGTCTTCAAAGTATTTTTTCGAGGTTTCCTTTTTCAGAAGATCATTCACAACATTCACCGCTCGAGATGCATCATTTACATGGATCACCGCATTCTTATAATGAGGATCTATCTTCACAGCAGTGTGTGCTTTAGAAGTGGTAGCGCCACCAATTAATAAGGGAACCTCAAAACTTTGACGTTGCATTTCTTTTGCTAAAAACACCATTTCATCCAAGGACGGAGTTATAAGTCCGCTTAAGCCAATGGCATCCACATTTTCTGTCTTTGCAATCTCGATGATCTTTTCGGGAGCCACCATGACGCCAAGATCTATGATTTCATAATTATTACAGCCCAGCACTACACCCACAATATTCTTCCCAATATCGTGCACATCTCCCTTAACGGTAGCCATTAAGATCTTACCTTTTGCGCCTTTTCCTGTAGATCCATCTTTCGCTGCTTCAATATAAGGCAGCAAATAGGCTACTGCTTTTTTCATTACCCTAGCCGATTTAACCACTTGTGGCAAGAACATTTTTCCACTTCCAAAAAGATCTCCAACCACGTTCATTCCGGTCATCAAATAGACTTCAATCACTTCAATGGGTCTGGAAGATGCTAATCGGGCAATTTCCACATCCTCTAATATATATGCATCAATACCTCTAACTAAGGCATGTGTAATTCTTTCCTGTATAGGTTTTTCTCTCCATGATAGATCTATCTTATTTTCACGAACAGAGCCGGTTACCGTTTCAGCAAAATTTAAAAGTCGATCTGTTGCATCATCCCTCCTATCCAAAATCACATCTTCTACATGTTCTAAAAGATCCTTCGGAATATTATCATACACCTCTAACATTGCCGGATTAACTATCCCGATATTCATCCCGGCCTTTATAGCGTGGTATAAGAACACTGAATGCATCGCTTCCCTCACCGGATTATTTCCTCTAAAGGAAAAAGACACATTGCTTACCCCTCCACTTATGCTTACATGTGGTAAATTAGATTTCACCCAACGTGTTGCCTCAATAAAATCTATCGCATTTCTTCGGTGTTCGTCCATTCCTGTAGCCACCGGAAATATATTTAGATCGAAAATGATATCTTCTGGTGCGAGACCTACCTTTCTGGTAAGAATATCATAGGAACGCTTTGCAATTTCAATTCTTCGATCAAATGTATCTGCTTGACCATTCTCATCAAAAGCCATTATTATTACAGCCGCACCATATCGTTTTACTTTTTTTGCTTGGTTAATGAAAACTTCTTCGCCTTCTTTTAGGCTAATGGAGTTTACCACACATTTCCCCTGAACAACTCGTAATCCGGCTTCTATGATCTCCCATTTGGAACTATCTATCATTATTGGAACTCTGGCAATATCGGGCTCGGCAACAATCAAGTTTAGAAACTTAACCATCGCCGCTTTACCATCTACCAGGCCATCATCCATATTTACGTCTATGATCTGCGCCCCTTCTTCTACCTGTTCTCTGGCAATGCTAATAGCTTCTTCATATTTTTCCTCCTTTATTAATCGTAGGAATTTTTTGGAACCAGACATATTGGTACGCTCTCCAACATTCACGAAATTGCTCTCTGGTGTTATAATAAGCGGCTCTAAACCCGAAAGTTTTAATGCTCTAAATGCTGTCATTTTTATAAGATTGATTCAGGGTTTAATATTTTTTTCAGCGATCTGGGTTTGTATTCTTTGGATATTTCAGCAATTGCTTTTATGTGCGCAGGAGTTGTACCACAACATCCACCCAAGATATTCACCAAACCCTTCTCCAGATATTCACGTATTTGCTCTGCCATTATTTCTGGTGTTTCATCATATTCTCCAAAGGCATTTGGTAATCCTGCATTTGGATACGCAGAGATCCCAAAATCGCTTTTTCTTGCCAGCACCTCTAAATGTGGTGTAAGTTGACTTGCGCCAAGAGCACAGTTGAAACCAACACTTAGCAAATTCATATGTGAGATTGAGATTAAAAAAGCTTCAGCAGTTTGCCCGGAAAGCGTTCTCCCAGAAGCATCTGTAATAGTCCCACTTATCATAACAGGAATTTCAGAATTAAGTTCCTCTTTTAATTCATCTATTGCGTATAAAGCAGCTTTTGCATTTAGGGTGTCAAATACCGTTTCTACCAATAAAACATCTACGCCACCTTCTATTAAGGCCCGGGCTTGTAGTTTATAGGCAACTAATAATTGCTCAAAGGAAATGGCTCTATACCCGGGATCATTCACTTCCGGGGACATGCTGGCCGTTTTGTTGGTAGGTCCAATTGCACCAGCTACAAACCTCGGTTTAGAAGGCTCTTTTAAAGTAAGTTCTACTGCTACTTTTTTAGCGATCCTGGACGATTCAAAATTTAGCTCATAAACCAGCTCTTCCATTCCATAATCTGCCATGGCAATAGTAGTTCCAGAAAAGGTATTGGTCTCTACAATATCTGCACCTGCTAGAAAATATTTCCTATGGATCTCCTCGATAGCATGAGGCTGGGTAAGCGATAAAAGATCATTATTCCCCTTTAGGGATTTTGGCCAATCGGCAAAACGAGAACCACGGAAATCTTCTTCAGAGAATTTATATTCTTGAAGCATGGTACCCATTGCACCATCGAGGATTAATATTTTTTTGGAAAGGATCTCTTCTAATTTTGACATATGATAAAGTATATATGTATCAAAAAAGAGGAGTGAAAAGAATTCTTTTTGTTATCTATCTGCACAAAAGGCAGTAGAATGTAGCACCTTCTCCAAAAGGAGGGTTGCCAAGGTTTCATAGGGTCTTATCCCTCCACCTTTCTTGATAACGTTTATTAAATAAAAATAAGAACTTAAATATCTTGTAAAGATACACTTAGTTTAAGCATATCCAAATGCTAACTATTAAATCTAGAACTTTCTAGTAAACTCACTAAATGTATCTCGATATTTAAACGGAATAACCTCTTTTAACAAATCGAGGCATCCCAATAGCTATCGCGATGAGCGATTAAACTCAATTAATTTCTTCATCATTTAGGGAAATTGAATAAGTGATAGTCGCAGCTTTTTCTAACATCTTTGAAACCGAACAATATTTCTCCATAGACAATTTCACTGCTCTTATAACTTTGGTAGCAGGTACATCTCCTTTTAAAATAAAATTTAAATTGATTTTTTTAAAGACATTTGGTACAGCACCATCTTCGCGAAAACCTTCTACCTCTACTTGTAAATCTTCGAGTTCATGCTGCTGCTTCTTTAATATCATTACAACATCTATACTACTACACCCTGCAATTCCTCTCAAAATAAGATCCATTGGACTGGAGCCCTTTGGTTCTTCTTCAGATTTGTTATCAAGAAGCACAACATCTCCTCGTTCATTTTTAGTTTCAAAAAGATAGTTGTTATTCAAACGTTTTAAATGGATCTTCATTTTATTTCACAATTTGGTCAAATTTAATAAATCCAGAATGAATATAGGTTATCAAATGTGTGGGAGATTAGATATTCAATGAATTAATAAAACCTACTCCAGCCGTAGTATTGGTTGCAGGGTCTATTAAAATGAATCTTCCATTCTCAGGATTATTCTCGTAAGTATCGGCATAAATGTTCTTACTTAGTTTTAAAGTTACTTGCCCTATTTGATTTATCTGCAAATTTGAATTTATCTCCCCCGCATCATAATTCCCAATCTTCAAGGTTTCAATAGAATCTATTTTAGTAAGGATTCGGTTTGTATTATGTTGAAGTAAATACTTGGCACCTGGAACCAAAGATTTTGAATCCATCCAACAAATGGTAGATCTTAAATTCTTAAAAGACTCCGCTACCTCATCAGATTTCACCAAAGTATCTCCTCGGGTAATGTTTATATCATCCTCCAAAGTAATTGTTACAGAACTCCCTGAGCTTGCCTCCACATACTTCTTATCAAAAAAATATATCTCCTTGATCCTACTGCTGGTTAAACTCGGTAAAACAGTAACAGATTCTCCCACTTTTAGATTGCCACCATTCAACTTTCCGGCATAACCTCTGAAATCTCTATGATCTTCGGTTTTAGGTCTAATAACGGTTTGAACTGGAAATCTGGTTTGGGTACTTTTCTGAAAATCTTCAGCATTAATATTTTCAAGATGATCTAATACCGTATTCCCTGTATACCACTCCATATTGGTAGAAGCTTTAGCAATATTTTCACCCCACAATGCACTCACAGGAATAAAAGTCACTTTTTGATCTTTATACTCGCTTTCCTCTTGGATCTTTTTAAACTCTGAAACTATTTCGTTGAAAACATCTTCAGAATAATTCACCAGATCCATTTTATTCACTGCCACTACAACTTCTTTTAACCTCAAGAGATTATTGATAAAAAAGTGCCGCTGAGTTTGCTCGATCACCCCTTTTCTGGCATCGATCAAAATTATCGAAATCTGTGAAGTAGAAGCTCCAGTCACCATGTTTCTTGTATATTCCACATGACCGGGAGTATCTGCAATTATATAGCTCTTCTTTTTGGTTGAAAAATATATATGTGCAACATCTATTGTGATTCCTTGCTCCCGCTCTGCCACCAAGCCATCTGTAGCCAATGAGAAATCGAGATAATCCAGACCTTTCTTTCGGCTGCTTTTTTCTATAGCTTCCAATTTATCTGTAGTCAGGGATTTGGTGTCATACAACAGTCTTCCTATCAACGTACTCTTACCATCATCTACACTTCCTGCAGTTGCTATTTTTAGAACTTCCATATTGTTATTTATTATTTAAAAGTAACCTTGTTGTTTTCTTGTTTCCATTGCCGCTTCAGATCGTTTATCATCTATTCTGGCACCACGCTCAGAAATTGGCGAATTGGTGATCTCATGGACAATTTGCTCTATAGTTCTGGCATGAGATTCTACAGCAGCAGTACAGGTAACATCTCCTACAGTTCTAAACCTCACATTTCTAGTTTTAACCTCTTCTAACTCGTCCTTAAAAACATGTTCTGAAGCAGTCCAGATTAGCCCATCGCGTTCAAATATCTCACGTTCATGTGAAAAATAGATCGATGGAATTTTGATTTTTTCCTGATCGATATATTTCCAAACATCCAATTCTGTCCAGTTAGAAATAGGAAAAACACGAACGTTCTGTCCTATTTCTATCCGTCCATTAAGCATATCAAATACTTCCGGCCGCTGATTTTTTTCATCCCACTCTCCAAAGTCGTTTCTCACAGAGAATATACGCTCCTTGGCTCTGGCTTTCTCCTCATCTCTTCGGGCTCCACCAATACAGGCATCAAACTTAAATTCTTCGATCGCCTCCAGAAGTGTGTTTGTTTGTAAACTGTTCCTACTGGAATATTTCCCGGTTTCTTCAACAGACTTTCCATTATCTATATCGTCCTGTACCTTTCTTACAATGAGCTGAAGTCCCATTTCTTTAACAAGCTTATCTCTAAACTCGATGGTTTCAGGAAAATTATGCCCCGTATCTATATGCATTAAAGGGAATGGGATCTTGGAAGGAAAAAAGGCCTTTTCTGCCAGCCTTACCAAAGTAATAGAATCTTTACCTCCAGAAAAAAGCAACACAGGATTTTCAAACTGAGTTACCACTTCTCTAAAAATATAGATAGCTTCACTTTCCAATGGATTTTGATTTAATATGTTGTTCATTTTCTGCTTTTTATGAATGTAATCCGCACTCTCTATTGGAAAGCACTTTTGTAGGATCGAAATATTTAAATTCATTCGGTAATTGATGTTCTAGTAGATAGGAGTCCAATTCCTCATCACTCCAATGATAAAAAGGGCTCACTTTTAAAATGCCGTCTTTACTATAACTTAGAATATCGATACTGTCTCTAAAAGCTGTTTGTCCTTTTCTTAGATTAGTAAACCAAACATCCGGTTTTAATTCTCCCATCGCTCTCAAAAATGGCTCTAATTTTACCTGATTAGTAAATTCTATATGCCTGTTATCCTCCACCTGAGGAATTCCTCCAAAAAGGATATCGCGATGTGCTGCAGTTTGCAACGGAGTATATAATTTGACGTTTAAATCAAGTTGAGCGATCAATTCCTCTGCATGTCTGTAAGTTTCCGGGGTGTTATATCCGGTATCACACCAAACGATCTTGATCTCAGGAACTACAGCTACACTAGCCTGTAGAATAGCCGCTTCGTAAGGTCTGAAGTTGGTAGTTACTACCGGTCTTTCTGCATCTTGAATTGCCCAGCTTATAATTTCTGAAGGTGATACTCCTTTGAATCGTGTATTAAGAGCTAGTATTTCTTCTTCTGAATATTTTTTCATAATTAATCTTTTCGAAAATTGATAGTATTCCAAATGGGTTCATGTTCAAAATAGAGGGTCATTATTATCAATAATTCTATTATCCTATAGGATTAATAGGTTGACAAAAATAGGATTCCTTTTAGGATTGAGCAATTAAAGGATCTTAAATTAAGATTAGCTGTCTTTATTCAATTTGAAATATATGCAGCCTCAATTTTAAAAGAAATTAAACTCCAATACTTTGCACAACTTCTTTCTTTGCTTCCTTTTTAGTGCCATCAAATCCTTCCACGCCACCCACAGTAGTATATTTCAACACATACTTTTTACCGGGATTGATCCTTTGGTAGGCACTCTGGCACATTATTGCTGCTTCATGAAATCCTGAAAGTATCAACTTTAATTTACCTTTATAGGTATTCACATCTCCAATGGCATAGATCCCAGGAATATTGGTTTGATAATCGTATGAGTTATCGACTTTTATAGCATTCTTCTCGATTTCTAAGCCCCAATTAGCCATGGGGCCCAATTTAGGAGAAAGTCCAAATAATGGAATAAAAGCGTCTACATCCTTAAACTCCTCGCCTCTAGCCTCATCTCTGTGTCGAATCACTACTTTTTCAAGTTGATCCTCCCCAGTAAGTCCAACAATTTCAGCATTTGTAATTAGATTGATCTTTCCAAGATTTGCCAGTTCTGAAACTTTTTCAACAGAATCTAAAGCCCCTCTAAAATCATTTCGGCGATGCACCAGTGAAACCTCAGATGCCACATCTGCAAGAAATATCACCCAGTCTAAAGCAGAGTCTCCTCCTCCAGCTATGATCACTTTCTTATCTCGGTAAACCTCCGGATCCTTGATAAAATAATTCACACCTTTATCCTCATAATCTGCAATATTGACAATTGGTGGCTTTCTTGGTTCAAAAGAACCCAAACCACCTGCTATTACAACGACCGGCGCATGATGCTTGGTGCCTTTATTAGTAGTTACAATAAATGTATCGTCCTCCAATTTCTCAATGGTTTCCGCCCGTTCACCCAATGTAAAACCAGGTTTAAAGGGCCTAATCTGTTCCATTAAATTCTTCACCAAGTCTCCCGCCAAGATCTCCGGAAAAGCCGGAATATCATAGATCGGTTTTTTAGGATAAATCTCGGAACATTGCCCACCAGGCTGGGGAAGGGCGTCTATTAAATGTGTCTTCAACTTTAGCAAACCTGCTTCAAAAACAGTAAAGAGACCGGTTGGCCCTGCGCCTATTATTAAAAGATCTGTTTTAATCATTCTTAACTTTTTTTTCAATTAATGTTTCTGTTATTTTATTCATTTGAGCTACTTTACTTTCAAAATCTCCTTTGACAGTTTTTCTGAATTCATTTAAATTCTCAACCATCAAATTGATATCATCTGGTATGATTTCTTCAAATAACTGACGCAATCTTTTCGCAGTTGTAGGAGATTTTCCGTTCGTAGAAATAGCGATTTTCACATGCCCCTTATTCACTATTCCTCCCATATAAAAATCACATAATTCCGGGGTGTCTGCTATATTTGCCAAGAGATACCTCTTTCGAGCCTGTAGGTATATCTTTTTGTTCAACTTAGGGCTATCGGTAGTGGCAATTACCAGATGCCTTCCTTTTAAATATTTGCGTTTATACCTTCTCTTAGTAAGTTTTACCTGATGTTTTTCTGCTAATGCTATGGTCTCTGGCTTAAAGTATTTCGCGACCATTTCCACATTTGCCCTAGGACTTGATTTCAACAGAAAATGTAATTTTTCAAGCCCCACATTACCACCTCCCACAATAAGCACATTAAGCTTATTTACTTTCAGGAAAATTGGATATAATTCATTTCTTTCTTCCATAACTAGGCGGCATCAATTTGAGATATTCTTACTTTGGAAGTCTTTGGAAGAGCTTGTAGATTTTGAACTACGGCTTGCAAATAATGACTTTCCTTTACTACCTCACCAATTACAATAATAGCCGGTGCACTTAATTGTTTGTCTTCCACAACTTTCTCAATATCCTTGATACTGCCAAACCCAAATCTTTCGTTTAAAGTTGTGCCATTTTGAATGATCCCAACCGGTATATCTTGTTTTCCAAACCCAGAAAATATCTCCACAATTTCTGCAAGCTTTGCCATTCCCATTAAGATCACAACAGTGGCGGTAGATTGTGCAGCAAGTTTTACGTCGGCAGAGAGTTTTCGCTTAGATGTTGTTCCTGTGATCACCCAGAAACTTTCGGAAACACCACGTTTGGTCAAAGGAATTCCCACATTTGCAGGAACGGCTATAGAAGATGTAATCCCTGAAACTACCGCAGTTTCCAGACCTTTACTTCTGGCATAGTCAATTTCTTCAGATCCTCTTCCAAAAATGAATGGATCTCCCCCTTTTAATCTTACCACATGACCTTGTTCTAAAGCATACTTCACGATCAATTCATTGATTTCATCCTGACTATATCTATGCTTATCTTTACGTTTTCCAACAAAAATATGCTTGGCTTGTGGTGCATATTCCAACAGCTCTCGGTTTATAAGTGCGTCATACAATACAACCTGAGCAGATTGTAAAGCTTTTACTGCTTTAATAGTGATTAATTCCGGATCTCCCGGACCTGCACCAACTATACTTAATTTTGGTATATTATACATGGTTTACCTCCTTTGTTCTATAGGCATCTGCCTTTTTAAGAAACAGACGTGCGTCTTCTAAATATTTCACTGCAAATTCTTCAGTGGGCGCTCTTTCATTTAGCTGATAAGCAAATTCCTTAAAAGAAGTAGAAAGAGAAATCTTTTCGGTTTGCACAAATAGTTCATCGAATTGAGCAATGATCCCAGCCTGTGTGTTGGTTGAAACATCATCTGATAACAATAATGCTTTAGCTGAATTCACAATGGAAGTATAGGAATGGTAAATACTATCTGCCCAAGCCTTTCTTTCTAATGCACTTCTTGAATTATCGATTTTCTCCTCGCTTTCAAAAAGAAGCGTAGCTATAAGATCTATAATTACACCGGCACACTCTCCTACCCCAACGGCCTGTATATAAGGTTTCTCATGTCCCCAGTCTACAAACTCGTTTTCTGTGATATTGGAAGTATCAGATAACTCTTTTAAAAGATCATAGAAATATGTTTTCCCCTGCCTATCATAATAATTGATGAATTTTTCATTATTTAAAGACGAACTCTCGAAGTCATTTAGTAGAATACGCAAAGCCTGCGGGCCGCGTTTACTAGGAATCTTTAGGACCTTATCTGAAAAGCGCCCCTTTCCATTTCCAAGGACTCCACCCCCTAGTAAAATTTGCAATGCCGGAGCAACACTTTTACCAACCTTTATAGACATCCCTTGAAAACCTATTTCAGCCATATTGTGCTGCCCACAAGCATTCATACATCCGCTAATTTTGATGGTGATATCCTTCCCGTTGATATATTGCGGAAACTCCTCTTTAATTACATCTTCTAATACATCTGCAATTCCCGTACTACTAGCTATTCCAAGATTACAGGTATCTGTGCCTGGGCAGGCAGTGATATCTATCGTTTTATTATAACCTGGTTCTGCAAAACCAAGTTCTTTTAATTCAGCATAAAAGAATGGCAACAAATCTTCTCGTACATGCCTCAGTAAAATATCCTGACGTAAAGTGAACCTGAGTTCATTTCCTGCATATTTTTTAATAAGATCTGCAAGTTTCCTTGCCGCACCCGTGTAGAAATCACCTAATGGAACTCGAATTCCAATTGCGTACAATCCTTCTTGTTTTTGAGCTTGAACATTTGTGGATTTCCAAATTTCATATGCCTTAAGATCTTTTATGATCACCGAAGGAGCTTCTAAATCCTGTAACAGTGGCTCGGTTTCAAAGGCTGCAAGATCAAATTCCACTTTTTCTCCTGATAGCGCAGTTTTTTGTGCAGCTACCAATTCCACAAATGCCTCTTTTCCAATATCCTTGATCAAGAATTTCATTCTGGCTTTTAGACGTTTTGCTCGCTCTCCATATCTATCAAAAACACGTAGTACAGATTCTGTTAGTTCTATGATATTTTCAGTTTCAATAAAATCGTATAGCACATCGGCATGTCTTGGCTGAGAACCCAATCCTCCACCAAGCATCACCTTAAATCCGCGTTTTCCATTCTCTATCTTAGCTATAAAACCAAGATCATGTATAAAACTTAAAGCCGAATCTTCTTCTGAAGATGAAAAGGAGATCTTGAACTTTCTACCCATTTCCTGACAAATAGGGTTTCTTAAAAAGAACTGAAACATAGCGTGAGCATAAGGGGAAACATCAAAAGGCTCATTTACGTCTATTCCTGCTGTGGGAGACGCGGTGATATTTCTTACCGTATTACCACAGGCTTCACGCAACGTGATGTCATCTTTTTCAAGTTGAGACCAAAGTTCCGGAGTTCTATCCAAACTAACATGATGAATCTGGATATCCTGCCTTGTGGTAATGTGTAACCTTCCTGTGGAATATTCATCGGAAACATCAGCTATCCTATGAAGTTGTTCTGAAGACACTTTACCAAATGGTAGTTTTATTCTCACCATCTGGACTCCGGCTTGACGCTGGCCATATACACCACGCGCCAACCTTAGACTTCTAAATTTTTCTTCATCGGCTTTTCCTTCTCGAAATAACCTGATCTTTTTTTCTAAATCCAGAATATCCTTTTGTACAATCGGATTTTCTAGTTCTGTTCTAAAACTTTGCATGAGTATTAATTTTTAAAATGAAAAAAGTCCTTTAAAGTGAAACACTTAAAAGGACTCTTATAATAAACTTATAGAAATAGCTTTTAGGTGTAAGGTTTATTGCCTATACACATATAACATGATTTTATAAAAATGGTATTTTTCATTGTTCAGTTTTTAAGCTTGCAAACCCCACTCTCTGTTGTCTATTACTCTAGTGAGATCAAAATATTTAAATTTATTCGGTGAATTATGCTCCAACAGGTATTTATCCAGTTGCTCATCTGTCCAATGACAGAATGGACTAATCTTTAATACCCCATCTTTACTATAGTTTAGAATTTCTATACTATCACTAAATGCGGTTTGCCCTTTTCGAAGATTAGTAAACCAAACATCTGGTAATTGCTCTTCCATTGCTCGTTTAAAAGGCTCTGATTTTACTTGATGGGTAAACTCATCATGTAAAGGATTATCAATTTTAGGAATGCCCCCAAAAATAGCGTCTCTATAAGCTGCAGTTTGAAGAGGTGAATAAACCTTCACATTCAAACTCAACCCTTTAATTACAGATCTTGCATAAAGATATGTTTGAGGAGTATTATATCCTGTATCACACCAAACAACCGTCATTTTAGGGTCAATCTGAACGCAAGCATTTAATATGGCTGCTTCATAAGGTCTGAAATTTGTGGTCACTACTGGACGATCACTTCTTTCCACGGCCCACTGGATTATTTCTGATGGACTAATACCCTTAAATTGTTGGTTGAGAGCCTTCAACTCACTTTCTGAATATTTTTTCATAATTATTGTCTCCCATAATTTATTCTATCCCAAATCCGTTCATGCCCAAAATAAAGCAACATCTTTGTTACCAGTTCTACAGATCCAATTGCAAGCGCAGTTTTCATCTCCCCAGTTAAAACCCATGAAATAACTATAGTATCAATAGTTCCAACTACCCTCCAGCTTATAGCCTTAAGCACACTTCTCAAGGGTCGCTCGGTAACCTTATCCTGTTTATAATTGCTTTTATTAACTTGATCTAATAACATTACATATTTATTTCTAACATAAAACTATAAACCTATCGGCTTAGTAGGTTATTAAACAAATATAAACTACAATATTGATATATGCCACTTAAATTAAAATTAAATTAAATTTTAACAGTATTTATACTCTACTGAAGATGACCGACTAAGCAAGATCGGCTAAGGTTTTTTCACCTAATACTTTAAGCGTACTGTCTCTTACTTCAATCATCAATTTATGAACGGAACAAGTAAGCTCGTCTGGGCAGTCTTCGCACTTTTCATAATAATTCAAACTAACGCATGGAAGCATGGCTATAGGGCCTTCTAATACACGAATTACAGTTGTCATTTGAATTTCATTTGGATCCTTTATCAAATAATAACCTCCTCCTTTTCCTTTTTTAGCACCTAGAAAACCAGACTTACGTAAAGTCAATAAAATACTTTCCAAAAATTTGGGAGAGATGTTCTCACTTCTAGCAATCTCTGCGGTTTGAACAGGAGATTTATCCGTCCTTTTGGCCAGATAGGATAAAGCCTTAATGCCGTATTTGGTCTTTTTTGAAAGCATTTAGCGAATATAGATAAATAATTTCTCTAGCTCATATTTCATCTTAATAACCTTAAAAACAAAAGCCTCCTAACTCAAAATAAATTTGATTCAGGAGGCTAATTGTCTTTTGCAGCATTAACAATTAAGATGAAATTGCTTTTAGTATTTTTCTGCTAATTTAGTTAAATCTGAGAGAATTCCTCTTGCCGCTACACCAGTTCCCGCTGCAGCACCTTGAATTATTATAGGAAATTGCCCATGAGATTCTGTATAGATCTCAAAAGAAGCTTCCGCATTCTTAAGACTCCCAAAAGCAGTATTGGTTTTTTCTTTAACCAATTTAACCTCTAGATTTCCAGTTACAACATCTAACTCTCCAATATGTCTTAACACTTCATCTGGCTTTAATTCGTCTCTCAACTCGTCAAAATCTAAATTGAGATCGCTCATGTTATCCTTGAAATGTGAAACTGAACTTCGTCCATTTAAATGCTTAGGCACTAAACTTTCGATTTTAACATCCCTAAGTTCTTTTTTCATCTTTAACTCCCGTGCTAAAACAAGCAATTTTTCGGCTACATCATTCCCAGAAAGATCTATTCTAGGGTCTCTCTCTGTAAGTCCTCTAATCCCAGCTTCAGCCATTAGGGAATCAAACATTTTATTCTGCTTAGAAAATTCGTTGAAAATATAACTTAACGATCCAGAAAACACCCCTCTTACCTTTGTAACCTTTTCTCCTGAAGCATATAACCTCTGAAGTGTTTGGATAATTGGCAATCCTGCACCAACATTAGTTTCATATAAAAACTCAGTTTTATTTTTCCTGAGTTGTTTTCTTAAATTATTATAGAAAATATAAGATAAGGTATTAGCAGATTTATTAGATGCTACAATATCATACCCATTCTTTATGAAAGTTGAATAATTCCTTACAAACTCTTTACTTGCTGTTGCATCTACGATGATCACATTTTTAAACTTTTCTCTTTTGATATAATTTAAAACAGAATCTACTGTATAAGAAACCCCGAAATATTTAAAATCGGTTTTCCAAGAAGGACGCACACACTTCTCTTCATAAAAAGCTGATGAAGAATTCACCACCACTGGAATATTAATTTCTAGCTTGCTTTGTTTTTTAAGTTGTTCTCTAGCTTCTAAGATCTGATTGATCAATGAGCTCCCAACATTCCCGACTCCGAAGAGTATTACATGAATCTTTTTCATAATCCCATTTAATAGGTTTTGACTGTTTTCAATAACTCAGCCAAGTGTGCTTTTATTTTAAAATATCCTCTCCAAAACTCATACTTTAACTTATATTTTAGAAAGAAAAAAATCCCTTCGGAAAAATTACCAGAGGGATTTAGATTGAACTATAAACTAATTTAAAATCTAAAATTTCTGGCAATTGAAAGAAGAGCGATACATATAATAAACAGTAAAGTGTTTACTAATACACATAATATTTGCTTTGATTATATCCATTTAAATATAGGCTCTCTAATTTCAATTTATGATAGCAAAAAAGCCGCTGTGTTGGCAGCGGCTTTTGTAATTCTTATATTTTAAGTTTTACGCAAATGCAGCTGCTGTTGGGGTTTCCCACATTAACTTATACATTATACAAATCACCTTTTTCATTGTCTTAATTGATAGCACAAAGTTAACAACTCAATAAGTTATAAACCAAGTAAAAGTTGAAAAGATTTTATCCAAATTCTAGAGATATTTTAAACATTTTCTCCTTCTGCTATAGCTTGGTCAAGATCTTTTATAATATCATCTACATGCTCTAAACCTACCGAAATTCTTATGAGTCCATCTGTAATTCCAGATTCCAATCTATCTAATTTAGATAGTTTACTATGCGTGGTAGATGCGGGATGAGTTAGTATACTTCTGGTGTCCCCCAAATTTGCAGATATTGAGCATAATTTGATAGAATCGATAAATTTTCTTCCGGCATCAATTCCTTTTTTTATTTCAAAAGCAATCACATTTCCACCCAATTTCATTTGCTTTTTGGCAATTTTATATTGGGGATGGGACTTTAAAAATGGATATTTTACATTCGTAATTGCATCATGCTTTTCAAGGAACTTAGCGACTTTAAGTGCATTTTCACAATGCTTTTCCAGTCGCACTGGCAATGTTTCCAAACTCTTAGATAACACCCATGCATTAAAGGGAGACATCGATGGGCCTGTATTCCTTGAAAACAAGTAAATTTCTCTAATAAGATCTGCTCTTCCTACGGTAACCCCACCCAAGACTCTGCCCTGCCCATCTATTAATTTTGTTGCAGAGTGAATAACTAGATCTGCGCCAAACACTATAGGGTTTTGAAGATAAGGCGTTGCAAAGCAATTATCTATGATTAAAATAAGATTATGCCTTTTAGCAATCTTACCTAGTTTATCCAGATCCAAAATATCTACTCCGGGATTTGTTGGGGATTCGGCAAATAGAATTTTAGTCTCTGGTTTTATAAGATTTTCAATGCTATCCAATTCATTTATATTGAAATAACTATGCGAAATTTTCCATTTGGGAAAATATTGCGTGAACAAGCCATGAGTAGACCCAAATAAAGATTTACATGCAACAATATGATCTCCGCTATTTAATAAGGCCGCCAAACTGGAAAATACTGCCGCCATGCCGGATGCAAACGCAAATCCTGCCTCTGCCTTTTCCATTAGCACTATCTTATCTATAAATTCCGAGGTATTCGGATTTGAATATCTGCTATAAATATTTCTTTCTTTTTCTTCAGCAAAAGATGCTCGCATATCCTCTGAGTCTTCAAAAACATAGCTTGATGTTAAGTACAAAGGAACCGAATGCTCCAAATTCTGAGTTCTTTCTGCTTGGGTTCTAATTGCTGTAGTTTCTATATGTGTATTGTTCATTTTTATGATTTTATATGCATTCAAGTTTTTCTGAAATCTTTATCAGGTCAGACAATACCCCTCTTGAAGTCACCGCAGCACCCGCACCGGCACCTTGAATAACAATGGGTCTATTTCCATAAGACTTCGTGTAAATTTCAAATGAAGCATCCGCTTCCTGTAAGCTTCCAAAGGGAGAGCTTCTATTTTCTGTAACCAATTTCACTTCTAATTCTCCACTGGCTACATCCAACTCTCCAATATGCCTTAAAACCTCATCCGGTTTTAAGTTCGATTTTAGATCTTCAAAAGTTAAGTTCAGCTCTTGTTGATTCTCGATAAAATGAGAAATGGAACTTTTCCCGTTTAGATGACTAGGAACCAGATTTTCTATCTTCACTTCAGAAAGTTCCTTTTTTAAATTTAATTCTCTGGCTAGGATCAATAATTTTCTGCCAACGTCTTTTCCTGAAAGATCTATTCTTGGATCTGGCTCTGTAAATCCTTTAGTTCTTGCCTCTTCCAAAACTTCGGAAAATGATTTGTTCTCATTAGAAAATGTATTGAAAATATAACTTAGAGAACCTGAGAAGATCCCTCTTATTTTGGTGACTTCTTCCCCGGCTAAGTGTAGATCCTGGACGGTTTTAATTACAGGCAACCCAGCTCCAACATTGGTCTCGTATAAGAATTGTTTGTCGTACTTTTTTAACTCGACTTTCAACTCCTTGTAAAAACTATCAGATAATGTATTTGCTGTTTTATTGGCGGCAACTATATGAAATCCGTTTCTTATTAATTCCTTATAATTCTTTACAAATTTCTCACTTGCAGTAGCGTCTACAGCAATTAAATTTGTTAGTTTCTCTTTTTTGACATGATTAATAATTTGTGATAATTTATATGGATACCCATAGGTTTTAAATTCTGCCTCCCAGGAGTGACTTATGTTATCCTTGTTATAAAAAGCGATTTTAGAATTCACTAAAACTGCGAGGTTGATCTCTACCTGAGAAGAAGTTATAATTTTGGATCGGGCTTCCAATATCTGATTTATTAAGGAACTCCCTACGTTACCTACTCCGAATAGGACTATGTTTATTTTTTTCATTTTGTTTATTACCTGCGTTGAATATTGGATCTATAAAGGATGCTACTTGAGAATTCTCAATTAGAAAAGCATCATGCCCATGGATGGATCTAATTTCATGGATGCTTATGTTTTCTTTGATAAGGGACAGATTTACATAAGTATCCCAATTCTCACTGGGTGTAAACAACCCATCAGAATTTATGGTGATAATATGTATGTCTCCTGTTATTTTTGATGCGGAATTTAAGTGATCTCCACGCCCCAGGCTTATATCTGAAGTAGAGAGCAAATGATTCATTAGTTTGTAGGCTGCCAATTGAAATCTATTTTCCAGTTTTTTACCATGATGTTCCAGCCAGCCTTCAATATTTCCGCTTTTATGGTTTTGGCTTGAAGCAAATTTAAAGACGAAAGATTCCGGACTTCTATAAATTGTCATTGCATGCATCCTAGCATCTGAAACAGGACTTACAGAATTATTTAAAATCTGTTCCTGCACCTTACATTGTGCCTTCACCCACGGAGTTGCTTTATAATCTGTTGCAATGGGAATTAAATGTTCAAAGAGATCTGGATCTAAAACTGCCTGCTCCCATAAGAGTGCTCCTCCAACAGACCCTCCAATGCCAGCAAATATTTTAGAGACCCCTAATTGTTTTAATGCTTCAGAATAAAGTTTAGCAATATCCCTTAGGTTGAAATCTTTATAATTTAATAATAAATGAGACTCCTCTCCATCAAAACCATTCCCCGGATTATTAAATGCCAGAACGGTATAGTCTTTAAGATCGATACTTTTATCAATCCCAATTATTTCTTTCCACCAACCATTTTTCCCTGTTACTGCTGAATTTCCCGTAAGCGCATGATTCACCAGAACTATCGGCGCAGTTCCTAATTCCCTACCAAAAATTTGATAGGTTAATTGGAGCTCCTGAATGGTTCCCGCATTGTTCTTAAAATTGGAGATTTTTATCTTTTGAAGCATTTTCTATCTATTTTTACATTTTTATTATATCAAGAACCTCTAAATAAGCCATGAGGTAAGAATTGGAAAACATTTTTTATATGAGAGGCAAGCCCACGGGTAATTAAACCCTCAATGAGGGATTATAAAGAGCAATCGAAAATCACGCATGAGGATTTGCTCATTCCGATTGTCTTCCTAAATCAACCAATTATTTTAAAACCTTTAAACCAATCTTAGAAAAAGCTTGTTTTAGATCGGATTTAAGATCTTCCAGATCCTCCAGTCCTACAGAAAGCCTGATAAGATCTTTGGTAACTCCGGTAGATTCCTGTTGTTCATCATTCAATTGTTGATGAGTTGTACTGGCAGGGTGAATAATTAAAGATTTTGTATCTCCAATATTAGCAAGCAATGAGAAAATAGTAGTTTCATCGGCTATTACTTTCGCAGCATCAAAACCGCCATCTACTCCAAAGGTCACAACTCCACTTTGTCCTTTAGGTAAATATTGCTGGGCAAGTTCATAATATTCACTGCTCTCCAATCCCGGATAATTCACCCATTTTACCTGCTCCTGTTCTTGTAACCATTTTGCCAAAGCCAACGCATTTTCACTATGTTTTTTAATCCTAATTTCTAAAGTTTCCAATCCCTGAATGATCTGAAAAGCATTGAACGGACTTAAAGCTGCGCCATGATCTCGCAATCCTTCTATTCTTACTTTTGCTATAAAGGCTGCTTCTTTTAAAGCATCATGATAAACAAGGCCATGATATCCCGCAGAAGGCTCTGTAAATTCAGGGAATTTTCCATTGGCCCAATCAAATTGTCCGGCATCTATGATCGCTCCACCGAGAGAAGTTCCATTCCCGTTGATGTATTTAGTAAGAGAATGAATTACAATATCTGCTCCGTGCTGAATTGGATTTAAAAGCGATGGAGTTGCTACCGTGTTATCCACTATCAAAGGAACTTTATGCGATTTCGCATGTTTAGAAATAGCCTTGATATCTAATACATCTAATTTTGGATTCCCCAGAGATTCTATAAAGAAGACCCTGGTGTTTTCTTGGGCTGCTTTTTGAAAGTTTTCCGGATTAGATGGATCTACAAAAGTGGTAGTGATCCCAAATCTTGGCAAGGTTACATTTAGAAGATTATAGGTGCCACCATAAAGACTACTAGAAGCGACGATATGATCTCCAGATCTTAATAAAGTAAGCAAGGTAGTACTGATAGCTGCAGTTCCAGATGCGGTTACTACCGCGCCAATTCCACCTTCCAAAGCGGCTAATCGTTGCTCGAGAATATCATTGGTGGGATTGTTTAATCTTGTATAGATAAAACCTGGTTCTGCCAAAGAGAATAGTCTGGCGGCGTGATCTGAATCTTTAAAAACATACGAAGAGGTTAAATAAATAGGAACCGCTCTAGTTCCTCCATTGGTAGTTACATCGTGACCCGCGTGTAGTGCATTTGTTGAAAATTGTTGTGTGCTCATAATTGTAGTTTTAAGTGTTTGTTTTATTTTTTATAAATGATCTTAATTTTGCTGAAATAAAAAATCCCTCTGGCTAGTTTGCCAGAGGGATTTAGGAATTGAACTATATAAAACTAATTTACATCCTGAATTTTTGGCAATAGCGGCTTGTTGCGTACATCATACACATTTGCATATTGCAGCACATTATTGAAATATTTGAGAAATTTGTTTTCATTATAGTTTGTTCGAGCTGAATTCTATCAGCACTTTAAAATTCTTGTTTTTTTGAGTTATATAAACAAAAAAAGCCGCTGCGGTTGGCAGCGGCTTTTGCAATTCTTATAAGTTAAGTTTTATGCAATAGTGAACGCTGCGGGTTTCCCCAACATCATCATACACATATTACACATTACTTGATTCATCTTGTTAAAAATCTATGTCACAAATTTAACGACAGAATCTTTTATAAAACAAATTTTATTTCACTTATTTTTAAAAAAATTTAAATAACCTACTGAGAATCAACTATAAGAAAGGAATTTATTTTTTTTTGCGCTAAGGATTGAGCGTTTGTCTGAGCTCTCCCGATCCTTTTATCGGGAAGCGAGTCGTGAAAGCCTGACGCGAGCCCGCCTGAACTTTCGGGCAGGCCTTTTGGCGAAGCGTAGTGCTAAACAAATATTAAAAAACAAGTTAAAGAATGAGGGCATTCAATCTAATTTTATACATTTGCGCTTTACGATTACAGGGAATGATTTGACTGATTGCTACCCTTAAAAAATGCTAAAGCAGTGTAAACTTCGCTAGCAATACCCGTCAAAGAGTTTTCTTACTTACTAATTAAAACGACAAGAATGGCGTATTTATTTACTTCAGAGAGTGTTTCTGAAGGACACCCAGATAAAATAGCTGATCAAATCAGTGATACCTTACTAGACAATTTTTTAGCTTTTGATGAGAATTCAAAGGTTGCTTGTGAAACCTTAGTAACCACAGGACAAGTTGTTTTGGCTGGAGAGGTAAAAAGCAACACGTATATAGATGTTCAAAACATCGCACGTGAAGTGATTAACGATATTGGATATACCAAAGGAGCTTATAAATTTAGCGGTGATTCTTGTGGCGTTATTTCTTTGATCCATGAGCAATCTCAGGATATTAATCAAGGAGTAGATCGTGGTGAAAAAGAGGAACAAGGTGCGGGAGATCAAGGGATGATGTTTGGTTACGCAACCAACGAGACTGAAAATTACATGCCTTTGGCCTTAGATATTTCTCACAAGATCTTGATAGAACTTGCGAAATTACGCCGTGAAAATAAAGAAATCACTTATTTAAGACCCGATTCTAAAAGTCAGGTTACTATTGAATATAGTGATGAAAATGTGCCAGAACGCATAGAAGCTATCGTGATCTCTACGCAACATGACGATTTTGATGAAGATGACAATGCGATGTTGAGCAAGATCAAGAAGGACTTGAAGGAAATTTTGATCCCGCGTGTGATAAAACTATTCCCGGAATATGTTCAGAAATTGTTCAATGATGAGATCACTTACCATATAAACCCAACAGGAAAGTTTGTAATCGGAGGTCCGCACGGGGATTCCGGACTTACGGGAAGAAAGATCATTGTAGATACTTATGGTGGAAAAGGAGCCCACGGAGGAGGAGCATTTTCAGGAAAAGATCCAAGTAAAGTAGATAGATCTGCAGCTTATGCAGCAAGACATATCGCTAAAAATTTAGTAGCAGCAGGAGTTGCAGATGAAGTTTTAATTCAGGTTTCTTATGCCATTGGAGTTGTAAAACCAACTTCTATCTCTGTAGATACTTATGGTTCTTCTAAAGTGAAGCTTTCTAATGGAGAGATCGCTAAGAAAGTTGCCGAGATTTTTGATATGAGACCTGCTAGTATTGAAAGTAGATTGAAGCTTAGAAATCCTATTTATAGAGAGACTGCAGCTTATGGACATATGGGAAAAGAGCCTAAGACTATCACCAAAATTTTCGAAAGTCCGTATTCTGGAAGAATAACTCGTGAAGTAGAGTTATTTACTTGGGAAAAATTGGATTATGTAGAACAGGTAAAAAAAGCTTTTGGATTAAATTAAATTTAAACTTAAATAATATATTATAAAAAAGACCATTAGCAATAGTGGTCTTTTTTTTGTTTATCTACATATCTTCCGAAAGCTTTAACAAGACAGAAGCGTTAAAAACCTTAATTTTAAGATTCAACAAAACCTTACCTATGTCGCTCTTCGGAAAAGTAAAAAACACAATCAATATATTAAAGTCGGTAGATTTAAATCAGCTGGCGAAAATAAGTGAAACCATAGATATCCCTGAAGCTATGGATGCATTAGGGAATTTAGATGAGCGCCAATTAAAAGGCCTCATGAAAATGCTGAAAACCAAAAAGAAAAAGGGGCAACATAACCTGCCTCCTATCGATGGGGATTTTTACAATTTAGATCTTAAACTTACTACAGAACAGCGTGAGCTTCAATTAAGGGTTCGAAATTTCATGGAAGACGAAGTAAAGCCTTTAGTAAATGATCATTGGAATAGAGCGGCATTCCCATTTGAAATCATAGAAAAATTTAAAAAACTAAATATTGTAGGCCTTCCTTACGAGGGATATGGCTGCCCAAATATGCCCTTTTTGATGGAAGGAATTATAGCACAAGAAATTGCTCGTGTAGATGTTTCAATATCTACCTTTTTTGGAGTGCATAGCGGACTTGCAATGGGGTCTATTTATTTATGCGGAAGTGAAGAACAGAAACAGGAATGGTTGCCACAAATGCAAAAATTAGATAAGATTGGTGCTTTTGGACTAACAGAACCTGAGGGAGGATCGGGAGTTTCACAAGGGATGGAAACTACTTGTAAATTTGATGGGGAAAACTGGATCTTGAATGGGCAGAAAAAATGGATAGGGAATGCCACATTTGCCGATGTGATTATTATTTGGGCACGAGATGAAGACTCTAATAAAGTAAAAGGATTTATTGTTAGAAAAGAAAATCCAGGTTTTGAAGCTGAAAAAATGAGGGATAAAATGGCTTTGAGGATCGTTCAAAATGCCATTATTACTTTAACAGAATGCAAAATACCAGAAAGTGATAGATTGCAAAAGGCAGATTCTTTTAGGGACACCGCAAAAGTTTTAAAAATGACAAGAGCTGGAGTGGCTTGGCAAGCGGTTGGTTGTGCTAGAGGTGCTTATGAAAGTGCCTTGAAATACACCAAGAAAAGGGAACAATTTGGAAGACCTATTGCTTCTTATCAATTAATTCAAAATCATCTGGTAGAAATGCTTTCCAATTTAACAGCCATGCAAACGATGGTTTTTAGGCTTTCTGAGTTACAAGATCAAGAATTGCTAACAGATGAACATGCATCTTTGGCTAAGGTATATTGCAGCATGCGAATGAGGGATGTAGTAAGTAGAGCCCGAGAAGTGCTGGGTGGAAATGGAATATTATTGGAATATGATGTTGCCCGATTTGTCGCCGATGCTGAAGCTATTTATAGCTATGAAGGAACCAAAGAAATAAATACACTTATTGTAGGACGAGCCATTACTGGCTATAGTGCCTTCGTGAATTAAAAAATTTAAAAAATGTCAGTTCTATTGATATTTCCTGGAAGAGATCCAAAAATTTGGGTAGATGCAATAAAGGAACAACAGCCTAATGTTAAGTTGTATGTATATCCTGAAGAGCACAATCCAGAAGAAATAACTTATGCGGTTACTTGGAAACACCCAAAAGGAATATTCAACAAGTATTCAAATTTAAAGGTAATTGCCTCTATTGGCGCGGGAGTAGATCATATTATCTCCGATCCTGAAATTCCGAAAAAGGCTCTTATCACTCGAATAATAGATGAGCAACTTACTTTGGACATGAGCACTTTCGTATTAGGCTTAGTATTGGATAAGATTAGAAATATATCAATACACCACGGTGAAAAAATTTGGAATCCTAAGGCTTACAGTACCGCAAAAGAAGAAAAAATTGGTGTTATGGGACTTGGTGTGCTTGGAAAAGCTGCCGCTATAAACTTGTCTAAAAACGGCTTTGAAGTTTCTGGCTGGTCCAAATCTCAAAAGCAAATTGAAGGCGTGAACACGTATCACGGACAAAATGGTTTAAATGATTTCCTGAAAAACACTAGTATTTTAATTTGCCTGCTTCCGCTAACTTCAGAAACAGAATGTATCCTAAATAAAGAATTGTTTGAAAAATTACCTAAAGGCGCATACATTATAAACGTTGCTAGAGGAGAACATCTTGTTGAATATGATCTCTTAGAGATGCTTGATAATGGACAACTTTCTGGAGCAAGTCTAGATGTATTTAGAACAGAACCTTTACCAGAAGAACATCCATTTTGGAAGCATCCCAAGGTTCATATATCTCCGCATATTGCTAGCACTACAAACCCCAAACAAGTAGCACATCAACTAATGGAGAATTATCTAAGACTTAAAGAACGAAAACCTTTAAGGAATATCGTCAACTTAAAAAAGGAATATTAAAATTACAGTTTATGAATACAGTATTTAAAAATATAATGGTAGCGGTAGATTTTAATGAGGCCGTAGGTAAATTATTAGGATATGCTGAAGCTTTAGCTTTGCAATTTGATGCTAAAATTTGGGTGGTACATGTGGCAGATCCCGATCCAGATTTTGTAGGGTATGAACCCGGACCTCAATATATTAGAGATTTCAGGGCAGACGAATTAAGAGATGAACATAAAAAGCTACAAGAAGTCACCAATATGTTCTTGGACAAAAAAATAGAATCCGCAGCTTTACTTATACAAGGCTCAACAGTAGAAACGGTCTTAAATGAAGCAAAAAAGTTACGTGCAGATCTCTTAATTGTAGGGAATCACAAACATAGCTTCCTGCATAATTTATTATCTGAAAGTGTTTCTTTGGAACTATTAAAGAACGGAAATATCCCACTACTTACTATTCCCATAGATGAAGATTAACTAGCTGCCTTTACTACACTTACCGTAACTAACAATTGACCAATATGCCTTTGGGTATGTTCTGCAGCATGAAACATCAAGCCGATTACAGAAGAAGGTAATTGCTTTCTACCAACACCCCGAAATTCGGTTAAATTGGCAACAGGAATAGTTTTTAACTTCTCTAGTTGTTCCTCTATCTTTTTATTGAATAACTCTATTAAGTCTTCAGAAGAAATTTTAGTGTTAGGAACAGTTTCATTTTTCAGATAAGTCAATTGAGCATCCGTTAAATTTTCAGCTTCAACATAAGTGAATAATCTATCTAAAACTCCCGTTAAATGTTGCAAATGAAATCCTACCGAAGCTCTATATACAGGCTTTTCCCAAAGTAAAGAATCTGGAAAATCTAACATATATTTCTTCAGTTCCAGTTTAGATTGAAGCAAGGAATGTACAATAGGCTGTAAAAGAACTGGATAACCTTCAATTTTCCCTCTAAGCCAATATTCTGGCAAGTCTTTATCATTCATATGATATGGATATTAAGATTATGTAAAAATAAAAGAAATAGTATCTTTAGCTATCCTTTAAAAGTACAAATATGTTTCAAAGAATATTGCTTACCCTAGCTTTGGTAATTCTCTACACGACCGCATACTCTCAGGAAAAAGACAAAAAAGATAAATGGGACGTTTCCAACCCCTACACAAAAGATTGGGAGATCAATGAGGTTCCCTTGAATACAGATGAAGGAACTTGGATTAATTTAGACGTTAGTCCAGATGGTAACAAGATAGTATTCGATTTATTAGGTGATATTTTTAGTATGCCAATTACAGGAGGAAAAGCTGAACTATTAAGATCTGGAATGCCTTATGAAGTACAACCTAGGTTTAGCCCGGATGGATCTAAGATCTTATTTACCAGTGATGCTGGAGGCGGAGATAATATTTGGATCATGGATTCTGAAGGGAAAAATGCCATACAACTTACTACGGAAGAGTTTAGACTTTTAAATAATGGAGTTTGGACGGCAGACGGAAATTCTATAATTGCTAGAAAACACTTCACCTCAGGACGTTCATTAGGAGCAGGTGAAATGTGGCAATATCATATTGCAGGATCTGCAGGGCTTCAATTAACCGAGAGAAAGAATGATCAGCAGGACGTGAATGAACCTAGCACTTCCCCAGATGGTCGTTATTTGTATTATAGTGAAGACATGTATCCTGGAGGCAATTTTCAGTATAATAAAGATCCAAACAAACAGATCTATGTTATAAAACGTTATGACCTTGAAACAGGAGAAACTGTTGTAATCACAGGAGGTTCCGGTGGAGCTGCACGACCTCAGATTTCCCGAGATGGTACAAAATTGGCATTTATTAAAAGAGTGCGTACCAAGACTGTTTTGTATGTGCATAATCTAAAAACAGGCGAAGAACGCCCTGTTTATGATAACCTAAGTAAAGATCAGCAAGAGGCTTGGGCTATTTTTGGAGTATATCCTGGTTTTAGCTGGATGCCGAACAATAAAGAAGTGGTGATCTGGAGTGAAGGAAAAATAAAACGTATTAATGTGGAAACTTCTGAAGAAAAAGAAATTCCCTTCAATGCTGAAACCACTATTAAAATAGCTGAAGCACATCATTCTAGTCCGAAGGTTTTTTCTGAGGATTTCACCGCGAAGGCTATTAGAAATGCAGTGACTTCCCCTAATGGAAAAACACTAGTATTCCATGGATTAGGATTTCTTTGGAAAAAAGAGCTTCCGAACGGTAACCCTCAACGCTTGACTAAGGATACAGATTTCGAATTTGATCCTTCTTTTTCTACAGATGGAAAGACTATTATCTACGTAACCTGGGACGACCAAAACAAAGGAAGTATTAAAAAAGTAAATCTTTCGGGAGGAAACCCGGTAGCCTTAACTTCAGAAAAAGGAATCTATAGAAACCCTTCTTTCTCTAAAAATGGAGATAAATTAGTGTACACTAAGGAGTCTGGGAACACAGATCTAGGCGAAACCTATACTAAAGAACCCGGAATCTATTTGATGAATTCCGATGGAAAGAATTCAGTAAAAATAAATAAAGAAGGAGACTTTCCTGTTTTCAATAAAGATGATTCCAGAATTATCTTTCAAACTGGCGGTTATTTATTTGGGAGTCTTACTAAAAGTTTAAAAACTATAGATTTAAATGGAGAAGATGAACGTGTTCATTTCAATTCTAAATATGCAAACAGGCTGATCCCAAGTCCAGATAATAAATGGATCGTATTTTCCAATTTGCATAAAGCCTATGTGGCTCCTTTTGTAATGACAGGAAAGCCTATAGAACTGGATGGAAAATCGAAAGCATTTCCTGTAACACAGATCACAAAAGATGCTGGGATCAATTTGCATTGGTCTAACAACAGCGATAAAGTTCACTGGACTTTAGGAGATGAATATTTCACCAATGAAATTAACCAGAAATTCACGTTTTTAGAAACTTCAACAGATTCTATTTCTGCAATAACAGAGACTGGCTTAAAAATAGGATTGCAAGCAAAAACAGCGGTTCCAAAAGGGCAAATTGCCTTTACCAATGTGCGTATCATTACCATGGAAGGTGATAGTGTTATTGAAAATGGAACTATTGTAGTAAACGAAAATAAAATTGTCGCACTTGGAAATGCTAGTGATATTGAAGTTCCTAAAAATGCGAAAACTTACGATCTAACCGGCAAAACTATAATGCCTGGAATTGTAGATGCCCATGCACATATTGGAGCTTTTAGATATGGAATTAGCCCAAAGAAACATTGGCCGCTTTATGCAAATCTTGCCTTTGGAGTTACCACTGCCCATGATCCATCTGCCTTAAGTGAAACGGTATTTGGAATGGCAGAAATGATTAAAAGTGGAGAAATGGTAGGACCAAGATTGTTTTCTACAGGGATCATTATATATGGAGCAGATGGCGATTTTAAAGCCGATATCAATAGTCTAGAAGATGCAAGATCTGCTCTTAGAAGAACAAAGGCCTTTGGTGCAAATTCTATTAAAAGTTACAATCAGCCGAGAAGAGAGCAACGCCAACAAGTGATGCAAGCTGCTAAAGAATTAGATCTTAATGTGGTTCCTGAAGGAGGAAGTACCTTTTTCCATAATATGAGTATGATTATAGATGGTCATACAGGGATTGAACATAATATTCCCGTAGCACCGGTTTATAAAGATGTGCTCACTCTTTGGGGAAATAGCAACACAGGCTATACTCCTACTCTAATTGTAAATTACGGAGGAATAAATGGAGAGTTTTATTGGTATGAGAAGTCTAATGTTTGGGAAAATGAAAAGTTATTGACCTTTATTCCTAGATTCATTGTAGATTCCAGATCTAGACGAAGAGAGATGCTGCCTCAAGAAGAATACGACAATGGCCCAATCCTGGTTTCTGAAACTGCAAAAGCCTTGAGCGACAAAGGTGTAAAGGTGAATCTTGGAGCACACGGACAACTTCAAGGCCTTGGAGCACATTGGGAATTGTGGTTATTACAAATGGGTGGAATGAACAATATGGAAGCTTTAAGAGCGGCAACAATTAATGGAGCCGAATACCTGGGAATGGGAAGTGAAATAGGGTCACTAAAAGTTGGAAAATTGGCTGATATTATTGTTCTTGATAAAAATCCATTGGAAGATATTCATAACTCAAATACAGTTGAATTCACTATGGTTAACGGACGTTTATTCGATTCTGCCACCATGAATGAAGTTGGAAATAACCCGAAAGAAAGAGGTAATTTTTATTGGGAAAACAATAATTACAATCAAGCATTTCCATGGCATGAAAGCAGCCAAAGTTTTACTGCTCCTGGATGTACTTGTCAATCTACTCACAACTAAAACTTTTATTTTTATAAATGAGAAGAGTAAAACTATATAATCCATTCAAAACCCGTATGATTGATGAGAAATTCATTCGGGAGCATCTTGCATTGGAGAGAACTAAACTAGCCAATGAACGCACTTTATTATCTTATATAAGATCCTCACTCTACTTATTCATTGGTGGATTAGCTATTTTGCAGATTAAAGAATATGAGCACGTGCAATGGTTGGGTTATTTGTCACTTTTCATATGTATAGTATTTATATCTATAGGCATCTACCGATATATTCATTTAAATAGAAAACTTCGAATGTTATTACAACCAGAAGAGGTAGAAGAAAAATCTAAAAAAGAAGAGTTCAAACCCGATCTTTAACTATAATTCGGAATTAATTGTCATTGCAAACTATTGTTCATTATTCACTTCATTTTCTCGCCATTGGTGCTATTGCTTATTGGTACGATAAAAAAAATTGGAAAAGGAACTGGCTGATTTTGATGGCTACAATGCTTGTGGATGTTGATCATGTTTTTGCCACACCACTTTTTGATCCAAATAGATGTGGAATAGGCTATCATCCACTACATTCTGAAATTGCAATTGTTGGCTATATTCTTGGTGTTTTCCTTCTAAAGAATAAAATTTTAAAACTAATCTTCATCGGACTGCTTTTCCATATGATTACAGATTTTATCGACTGCATATGGATGTTTTCAAAATGCCAAGATTGTTATGTAAATTCAGAAATCTATAAATGGGTTTTGTTTTTCAGAAATTAAAAAAAGACCCTAAAACTTTCATGATAGGGTCTTTTCTATAATATCTATTTATTGAGATAAGTTAATTCTTCTTCTTTTAGTAACCGAGATCTAATGATAAATCGCTTGCCTAAAGGAATTTCTAAAGAAAAACTGGCTCCTCTCCCAGAGGTTAGATCCACGGTGAGATGAGTGTGCTTCCAATACTCAAATTGATCATGGCTCATATAAAATGGAATTCCAGTAACTTCACCTAACCAAATATCATTATCATCTATATAAAAATCTTCCTTGGACAATAACATAGGAGAAGAGCCATCACAGCAGCCACCACTTTGGTGAAAGATGAGGTCACCATGTTGCTGCTTCAGTTTCTCTACTATTTCTGCAGCCTCTTCTGTAATTTCAACCCGATTAAATTTCATAATTTATCTTTCTAAAAGAATCCTAGTTTCTTTTTATCATAAGAAATAAGCATATTCTTGGTTTGTCTGTAGTGATTTAGCATCATTAAGTGATTTTCACGACCAAAACCAGATTTTTTATAACCTCCAAACGGAGCATGTGCTGGATAATCATGATAACAATTCACCCATACTCTACCGGCTTTAATAGCACGAGGAATTTGATAAAGCTGATGCGCATCTCTTGTCCACACTCCAGCTCCCAAACCATACAAAGTATCATTGGCTATTTCTATAGCTTCAGCTTCATCTTTAAAGGTACAAACTGCAACTACAGGCCCAAAAATCTCTTCCTGAAAAACCCGCATTTTATTATGTCCTTTTAAAATAGTTGGCTGTATATAAAATCCCTTAGAAAGGTCTCCATCTAATTTCTTAGCTGCTCCGCCTGTAAGTACTTCTGCACCTTCTTCTTTCCCTATTTCAATATAGGATAAAATCTTTTCATGCTGATCATTGGAAGCCTGAGCTCCCATCATTGTATTCATATCGAATGGATCACCCATTTTTATAGCTTCAGTTCTGGCAATTACTCGTTCTATAAATGCATCGTAGATATCTTCTTGAATTAATAATCTTGAAGGAGCGGTACAAACTTCCCCTTGATTAAATGCAAACAATACGGCACCTTCAATACATTTATCCAGAAAATCATCGTCATGATCCATGATGCTGCTAAAAAAGACATTTGGAGATTTTCCTCCCAATTCCATTGTAACCGGATTTAAATTTTTTGAAGCATATTGCATTATTAACTGCCCGGTGGTGGTTTCTCCTGTAAAAGCCACTTTATCTACCTTGCCACTAGAAGCTAAAGGTTTTCCTGCTTCTGGACCAAATCCATGAATTACATTAAAGACGCCTGGAGGTAAAAGATCACTTATTTTTTCAGCTAGAAAGGTTGCTGAGGCAGGAGTTTGTTCAGCAGGTTTTAAAACCACACAATTTCCAGATGCTAATGCCGGAGCCACTTTCCAAGCAAGCATAAGAAGAGGGAAATTCCAAGGAATAATCTGAGCGACAACTCCCAAAGGCTCTCTAATTATTAAAGAAACTGTATTCTCATTAAGCTCTGTAGCCGATCCTTCTTCAGCTCTAATTACAGACGCAAAATATCTAAAATGGTCTATAGCTAAAGGAACATCTGCATTTACGGTCTCACGAATTGCCTTTCCATTGTCTGCAGTTTCCATCTGGGCAAATTCATTGAGATTTGCTTCAATAACATCTGCGATCTTCATTAAAATTGCCGATCTCTCACCAACAGAGGTTTTTCCCCAAGCATCCTTAGCATTATTAGCTGCTTCAATAGCCCTCTTTACATCACTTTCTTTAGATCGAGGATATTTAGCTAGTAATTTATTATCTACAGGAGAATGATTATCGAAGTATTCTCCATCATCTGGAGCTTCAAATTTCCCGTTTATAAAATTCCCATATTTCTCTTTAAACTTTGGTTTTGAATAATTCATATAGTCTTTTATTAAAATTAATGATTATAAATTTCTATATTTAAACTGGTAAAAAATTGAACTTTTCTACTTAAGACTATTACATTTCTATCAATTTCTTAATTTTCGAATGTCTTGAATACAAATTTGTTAAAATACAAGAGTTCTAGAAAGCTAAATACTTTTATAGAAAATAGAACTATTTATAGTGCAGATCATGCTGAGCTTAACGTTTTTGAAACTCAACAAGCTGCTGAAAAAGTAGACTTGCAATTTGATTTTCCCATTATTGCCAGTATGCTCACTGGTAAAAAAGTGATGCATCTTAAGAATAGAGATTCTTTTGAATTTTCCCCAGGAGAGTCTGTTGTACTTCCCGCCAATGAAAAGATGATCATAGATTTCCCTTTAGCTACAATTGAAAAACCAACTCAATGCTTAGCTCTAGGAATCGATCCAGATAAGATAAAAGAGACAGTTGCTTTATTTAATGATAATTCCCGAATAGAATTCGAAAACGACGCCCACAATTTCGATACTAGTTCTATTCATTTAAATAATAATGAACAAATTCAATTTGTATTGGACAGGATCTTTCAAACCTTTTTAAGTGGTAATAAAGCAAAAGATGTATTGGTAGATTTAATGGTTAAGGAGTTAATTATACGATTACTCCAAACGAAGGCTAAACTGATGCTTATAGATAATTCAACTTTGTTCGATAATAACAGGATTGCATTCATTGTGAAATATATGAGAGAACATCTTACAGAAAATATTTCTGTAGATAAATTGGCAGATAAAGCATGTATGAGTACATCCAATTTCTATAGAACCTTCAAGAATACTTTAGGAGAATCTCCAATAGATTATTTAAATGCAGAACGAATAAAATTCGCTAAAAGATTAATTCGTGATACAAAATGGAAATTTGCCGAAATAGCCTTTAAGTCTGGCTTTAATAATATAAGCTATTTCAACAGGCAATTTAAAAGATTGGAGAAAATCACTCCAAATCAATATCGGAGCTTATTCAGTTTTAATAATTAAATTATAATTTAATTCCCCGCAGCAGTATTAGCTAAAGTTTCCAGGGCAGTAGAAATTTGTAATACTACATCCTCATTTCCTTCAATTTGATGTTTAGAAGCAAGAAACACAGGATCATTATACGATATATTCACCATACCATCTTCAGATTGCCAAACCAACATTTTTTGAGGTAGATCTAAGCCTATAGTTTGTTTGTTCTGCATTAAAGGTGAACCAAGGTTTGGGTTCCCAAAAATAATTATTTTAGTTGGTCTTAGTTCCAAACCAACACTGGCCGCGTTTGCCTGATGATCTAATTGAGCAACGATACTTAAATTTTCGTTTGTGACGATTGCATTCTGTAAAGTATTGTGTGTAGTTTCAAAATCTTGGTTACTTTCTATCGTGATAATCCCTTCTTTAAACTCTGCACTTAAATTTGTGGCGCGTTGTATCTCTGATGAAGTAGCAGCTTTAGTTAAATTTTCCAAAGCTGTAGAGATTTTAGACAAGGTGGAAACTCCCTGAAGATTATATCTAGACTCTAAATAAGGAACACTATTATATATAGCATAAACTGTATTGTTTGAATTTTGGAAAAATAATACTTTTTGTGGAAGATCTAAACCAGCCAACTGATTCTTTTGCATTAACGGAGTTCCCAAAACGGGATTCCCAAAGAATACAATTTTCGTAGGATTCAAAACTCGACCGGTAGATCTTGCATTAGCCGCATGGTCTACTTCTGCCACTATAGTGATAGCATCATTGGCATTCAGTGAATCTATAAAAGTGGAATATGTATTAGCAAAATTATTTTTACTTTCAGCATACTTTGTTCCTGTTACATTTATTTCTTCTGAAGAAAGAACAACATCTCCCGGATCATCATTGTTACAGGAGTTCAGAATAAACAACAAACTAAAAAAAGATATAAATTTAATCATGGCCAGTATTTTATATTAGCTAAAAATATAAAATTAGCTAGCTCAAGTCTGCAAATTTAATATTCTTTAACCCAGAATGTTAATTAAGTTTGAAGAAATGGATGAAATAGCACAGACTTAGAATTATTCAAATCTGTTATTTTTAGCCTAAAACTTGTATCTTTATCCGCTTTGAATTAATTTCATCGTCCTCAAAAAATAATCTATCATAAAGTGTTAAATATGCATGTAGCCATTGCGGGAAATATAGGGTCTGGTAAAACAACCCTCACAAAATTATTAGCAAAACATTACAAATGGGAACCACAATATGAAGATGTTCTAGAAAATCCTTATCTCGAGGATTTTTATAATAAGATGGAGCGATGGTCCTTTAATCTCCAAATATATTTTCTAAATAGTAGATTTAGACAAATTCTGCAAATTCGAGAAAGTGGACAAAAGATTATTCAAGATAGAACCATCTATGAAGACGCTCATATTTTTGCTCCCAATCTTCATTCAATGGGATTGATGGCAAATAGGGATTTCGAAAACTACAGATCACTTTTCGATCTAATGGAAAGCGTAGTTGAAGGTCCTGATCTACTGATATATCTGAGAAGCAGCATCCCAAATTTAGTTTCACAGATACATAAACGCGGTAGAGAATATGAAAATTCTATATCTATTGATTATCTTAGCCGACTGAATGAACGTTACGAAGCTTGGATCCATACATATGATAAAGGAAACTTGCTCGTTATAGATGTAGATAATATAAATTTTGTAGACAATCCGGAGGATCTGGGAGATATCATAAGTAAGATTGATGCTCAATTACACGGATTATTTTAAATTTTGATAATAATGGAGGCTACCAAACATAATAGACCGAAACATAAGGGTTCTGCCAAACTTTTTAAAAATCCGATTTTAGAAAAGCTTACGCACACGCATATTGCTGCGCCTTTAATTATTTTTACAGTAATTTCTGCAATCCTAATTTATTTTGGGATCGTTGAAAAAGGATTTGAAGTACCAAGTATAATCTTACTTTTCTTAGGCGGATTGTTCTTTTTTACTTTTATAGAATATCTAATGCATAGGTATCTCTATCACCTACCAGTAACCAATCCTAAAAGAGAAAAATTTGTATATACCATGCATGGTGTACACCACGATTTCCCGAAAGATAAAGATAGATTGGCTATGCCGCCAGTACTAAGCTTGATCTTGGCCACTATTTTCTTTGTGATATACAGAAGTGTTATGGGAGATTATGCTTTTGGTTTCCTTGCAGGTTTTTTAATGGGATATACCGCATATTTAGGAGTACACTATTCTGTGCATGCTTTTAAGGTTCCAAACAATTTTTTGAAAATCTTATGGCATCACCATAGTATTCACCATTATAGAGAGCCAGATAAGGCTTTTGGAGTATCTTCTCCTCTATGGGATGTGATCTTCAGAACAATGCCTAGGAAGTCTCCAGTTCAAGAACAAGCAAGTGCTTCACACTAATATAGAGAGTTATTCTACTTAAAAAATCCTACTGAAAAGTGGGATTTTTTGTTTTTACTGAATAAATCCGTTTTGACGGGCATGTTCCTCGGCATCATTAGAGTTATCTACCATTAATATTGGAGTAGTATCAAACTCACTTACAATACTTCTTACCCTATTCATCTGTCTCCTGTGGTTCACACTTCTCAAGTAAATAGTCAAGATCCTATCTGGAAATTGAGCAGCAATTTCAGTATAAATAGATGCATCATGCTCTCCACTATCACCAATTAAAATAAAATTTAAATCTGGATAAGTTTTTAAAATATTGATTATCTCTTTTTGTTTATGTGGTTTTTCAGGTTTAATAGACCTATCGAAAGGAGTACGAAAATTTCGAAGTAGTATTGGTCCTTTTGGAAATTTATTAAAATCCATAAAAAGCTTTAGATACTGATATAAATTCCATGGACTGTTGCTAATATAAAAAACCGGATTCTTATTCTCTCCATTTTTTCCTAAATGAAGCTTTTGATAAAAATCTGCTGCCCCTTTAAAAGGAATTCTTTTATAGGCATTTGTAAGCAAAGAATTTTTAAGAAGTCTCCACTTTAAAAATGAAGTAACTCCAGTATGTATAATTGTATCATCTATATCACTTATAATCCCATATTCTGCTTTGTCCTCAGGAATTAAAACTTCTCCTTGGAAATGTTTTCTCTCTTCTGAAGGTGTAGAATCTTCACTCTTATTAAACAATAAATTCACCGTAACCCAACCCTCCTCATTCGCCATATTAGAAAGATCATTTGTAAAGGTTTCCTCGAAGAGAAAATAACCTTCACTATCTGCTTCAGTTTTTAGATCTAGAAACTGAGGGATGTTAAGTTCTACTTTAGCATGCGGAATTTCAAAACTATCGAATTGTTTGTAAGTGGTTTTTAAGGTATTCAGAAAGGACTGATCTTGAACAATTTTGAGTGGAACATCATCGAGTACTCTCCCCAAAATATATAGGTGATTTTTAGTTCCATAGCTTCTATAGGGGGTTATTAGAACATTCTCAATTTTATTACTACTAAATAAATTTTTTATTCTTCTAAGCATTTCTTCGGTTTAGCTCTATATATAATAGGAAGGTAATTTACCATTATTCAAATTTCTGTATGGAGATTGCTGCTAATTTTAGATAAACTTTAAGAGCTCAATATTCTTACTAAGGGCAAAATAAATTTTAAAATCTCAATACATTAACTATTAACGTAGGAATTTATAATGATCAATTATAAATTAAAATCTCCATTTATGACTTAACAATTCGTTCACTAAAATTAGATTTTAATTATCATGTCTTTAACTAAAAGTAATTCACATACTTTCTAAATTCGTTATATAACCATTAAAATATAATATTATGAAAAATTTAGAAGAGTTATTTGAACATCAATTAAAAGATCTTTATAGCGCAGAAAACCAATTAATAGATGCCTTACCAAAAATGGTAAAAGCCGCCCATGATGCTCAATTAAAGAAAGCTTTTGAAAGTCATTTAGAGGAAACAAAAATTCATAAAGAACGTATTGAAGAGGTTTGTAAAGAGTTATCAATAAAACCTACTGGAGAAAAATGCAAGGCTATGGAAGGATTGATTAAGGAAGCTCAGTCTATGATTGAAGAAAAAGCAGAACCAGAAGTTAAGGATGCTGGGTTAATTGCTGAAGCACAACGCGTAGAACATTACGAGATCTCCGGTTACGGAACAGTAGTACGTTTTGCAAAAGAATTAGGCCATGATAGTATCGCTAAAAAGCTTCAGAAAACCTTAGATGAAGAATACAAAGCAGACCAAAAATTAGATGATCTTGCAGAAAAACGCTTAAATAAAAAAGCGAAAGCTTAATTCCATAAATTCATATTTAATAAAGGCTCTCTTGGAATATTTTTCTTAGGGAGCATTTTTGTATCCATTTTATATATAGGAATTATTCCAATATAAAAATGGATTTATTCCGAAAAATGTTATATTTGATTATGGGTACAGATATAACATTTGAAATAAAGCGATTTAAGGAAATTCGCGATGATCACAATTTCACGCAAAGTGAATTTGCAGAATTACTGGGTATAAAAAATTCTACTGCCGATATTGAGCGTGGTCGAACAAAACTTTCTGGAAAAATAGTTGCAGAGTTATTAAGGCAATTTGGAGTGAACCCACTTTGGCTATTCGGAGAGAGCGCTCAAAAATATCTACAGATAAATAAAGGAGATGTTAGCCCAAAGGTTATCACTGTTAATAGCGGAGAGGAAGAAAATATAATTTTAGTAAATCAAAAAGCCGCTGCAGGTTATCCCCATAACGTCCAGGATGTAGAATGGTACCAACAATTACCCGCTTTCGATATTCCTTTGCCCGAATACAGAAATGCTTCTTATCGTGGCTTTCAGGTAGAAGGAGATAGTATGATGCCTAATTTAAGACCCGGAGAGTGGGTTCTAGGAAAAGGAATTCCAAGTATTACTGAAATTAGCAGTAATAAGATCTATGTGGTTGTATTATACGATTCCGTTCTTGTAAAAAAAATCCAAAAACTGGATGACCCCTTTAAAGTAGTATTAATTTCAATTAATGAAGAATATGCTCCTGTAGAAGTTAAGATCAGTGATATTCAAGAATTGTGGCAAGTGAATAGTAAACTAACATTTAGTATAGATGCCACCTCAGAAAGCGGATTACTTAGACAGCTTCAGGAATCTATGGACGAATTAAAAAGTGAATTCAAGACTTTTAAACACTAAAAAATCCATCCTGGTTAGAGATGGATTTTAAAATATTTTAGTTGATTCTAAATGTTAATCTACAGCATCCTCAACATCATCAGCAACTTTCTCTATACCAGATTTTTCTTCTCTGCAAGAGGTTAACACAATACTAGAAGTAAAGGTTAAGGCTAATAAAAAAACAATTTTTTTCATAATTTAAATTTTAGTGGTTTGTTAATTTAAGAATCCCTATTATCTCTAATTGAGGTATTCTAAATATTTGAACAATTTATCTATTGCTTAAAGAAGCAATAAATTACATATCATCTGTTCCTTCAACCTCAGCTTCAACTTCATTAGCTGCATTCTTTACTGCATCCCCTGTTTTATTGGCTGCTTTCTTTACTGCATCTCCAGTATCATCTGCTGCTTCTTCTAAATCATCTCCAACATCATCCATGTCGTCGTTCATATCATCCATGTCGTCCATATCATCACTCATTTCCATATCATCACTTTCTTTCTTTGTATCTCTACATGAAGTGAAAAAGGCGCTAAGTGTAAAGGCCGTTGCTAGTACTAAAATTGATTTTCTCATAAGTTTAATTTTATAGTTATTGGTTTTGTAGTAATTATCTATATAAATATATATAAAAAAGGATAAAATTCTAAATTCAATAGAAATAGATTCAATTAATTATCATCCCCTATTTCATCAATTCTCTTATCCACTTCCTTATTTACTTCTTTATCAACCTCTTGTGCTGTTCTCTCTAAAATCCCTTTACGTTCCTCTACAGGTTCTGCTTTTTCGGTTTCAACTCTAACTTCTTTCACTATAACTGTTTCCTTTTCAGCGGTATCTCTACAAGAAATAAGCGTAGTAGTACCTGTAAGAATTAAAGCTGTTAAATAAATTACTCGTTTCATATAGTTTGATTTGTATTATAATTTAATCTTCGAAATTACTATAATATTAAACATAGCGTTTATATTTTTAGAATATTTTAGTATTAAATTGATTCATTTAATAAAAGGAAGTTAATATCTGCAAGTTTTAAGACAATTTAGCTTTATATAGTTACTTATTATTTCTGTAGCGCCAATATTGGATTTTATGTACTGTCGCGATTTACTCCCAGTTAGCAACCGAAATTCAGAATTAACAATTAGTTCATTGAAGATGGAAATAAGCTCGTGTTTAGAGTTAACAGTATATAATCCTTTAAGCGCTTTCAATTCTATAGCCTCAGGAAATTTTTGGAAATTTTTACCTGTAATAATTGGAATTCCAAATGTGGCGGGCTCTAAGATATTGTGAAGACCTGTGGTTCCCACTGCTCCGCCAACATAAGCAATATCGGCATAATTATAGATTTTCGTTAATAAACCTATAGTATCTATAAACAAGACCTTATAATCTGATAGTTGTTTACCCGCTTTATCTGAAAAGAGAACAGAGGGAACTGAAATTCTATTTTGAAAATTTTTAATCCTATCTCGTTCTATAGTATGCGGTGCGATTATAATTCTAACATCCGAGTCATTTTGTTTTATAAATTCCTCCAGAAGCAATTCATCCTCTGGCCATGTACTTCCGGCCACAATGCATAATTTATCATCTATAAATTCTTCAATAAAATCTAATTTATTATTCTGTTGTAGTTGATTAGTAACCCTATCAAATCTTGTATCACCACAAACTGTTACATTTTGAAAACCTATAGAATTCAGCAATGATTTAGATTTTCCATTTTGAACAAAAAAATGATCAAAGGCCTCCAAAGGTTTTTTAAACCAATCACTGTTCATCTTAAAAAAAAGTTGATCTTTTCTGAATCCGCCAGAAATCAATAATGTTTGAATGCCCCTATTTTTAAGTTCATTCAATATATTTGGCCAGAATTCGTATTTCACAAAAACCGCTAGCTCAGGATGTACAAGATCTAAAAATGATTTTGCATTCTTAACAGTATCCAAAGGCAGATAAATCACAATATTTGCTAAAGGTGAATTTTTCTTGATCTCATAACCTGAGGGCGAATAAAAGCTAATTACAATTTTATGATTTGGATAGAGCTGCCTCACTCTTTCAGCTACCGGAACCCCTTGCTCATATTCTCCTAAAGAAGCCATATGAAACCAAATAACTCGATCTTCTTTATTAATTTCAGATTTTAAAAGTGAAAAAGTCCTCTTTCTTCCATCAACAAATAATTTCATTTTAGGACTGAAGAATGTTGAAATAGGCAGCAACTTTTCAGTCAACCAGATAAGTATGTTATAAAGTGTTTGCAAGCTTTCTAATTTGATTGCTAAAATACCTCTTTCTTAAAAATTGCATTGGCGGTAGGTGCGATATTTTGTATTTTCGTGGCACTTCAAGAAAAATTAGATGAAAAAGATACAAATGGTTGACCTTCAAGGTCAATACGCCTCTATAAAAGATCAAATTAATGATTCTCTCCAGGAAATAATGAATACTTCAGCTTTTATTAATGGTCCTGAAGTCCAAAATTTTCAAAAAGAGCTAGAAGAATATTTAGGTGTTAAGCATGTTATTCCGTGTGCAAATGGAACGGACGCCCTTCAAATAGCAATGATGGGACTTGGCTTAAAACCCGGAGATGAAGTGATCACCGTAGACTTCACGTTCGCTGCCACCGTAGAGGTAATTGCATTACTACAACTGACGCCTGTTTTGGTAGATGTAGATCCAGAAACCTTTAACATAGACCCTGAAGCAATTAAAAAAGCAATTACTCCAAGAACCAAAGCAATTGTTCCGGTTCATCTTTTTGGACAGACTGCTGACATGGATGCAATTATGGAAATTGCTAAAGCTCATAATTTATATGTAATTGAAGACAATGCTCAGGCTATTGGTGCTGATTTTCATTCTAAAGAAGGCAAAACATCTAAAACTGGAGCTATTGGACATGTTGGTTCTACTTCCTTTTTTCCATCAAAGAATTTAGGTTGTTATGGGGATGGAGGAGCAATTTTCACCAATGATGATGCACTTGCGCACACGTTGAGAGGAGTTGTAAACCATGGAATGTACGAACGTTACCACCATGATGTAGTTGGAGTTAATTCTAGATTAGATAGTTTTCAAGCAGCAGTGCTTCGTGCAAAATTACCAAAACTAGATATATATAATGAAGCAAGAAAAGCAGCTGCTTATAAATATAATGATGCACTGAAAGATCAAAAGCATATAAAAATTCCTGTGAGATCTGGAGATTGTGACACTCATGTTTTTCATCAGTACACTTTAAAGATCACAAACGGGAAAAGAGATGCTTTGGTTAAACACTTAAATGAAAATAATATTCCTTGTGGCGTTTATTATCCAATTCCTTTACACAATCAAAAGGCATACAAAGACAGCAGATATAAAGAAGCAGATTTTCCAGTAACCAATCAATTAGTAAAAGAGGTGATCTCTTTGCCTATGCATACAGAGCTAGATACTGAACAAATAGATCATATCACTAAAACAATTATTGAATTTGTAAATAATTAATACGAGTCTATGAAAATACTAATAGCCATATTTTCCGGAGTTTTATTCGCTTCAACTGTAAATGCTCAGGATATTTATATCCAAAGCGGAAAAATAGTAGACACTAAAAATGGAAAAATTCTTACTGAGAAAACTATTATTGTCTCTGGAGAAAGGATTAAAAGTGTGGAAGATGGATATATTCAACCAGAAAATGAAGGTGATAGTTTAATAGATCTTCGCGAAATGACAGTATTGCCGGGATTAACAGATATGCATGTGCATATGGAAAGCGAATCTAATCCAGGAGCATATCTGGAGCCATTTACTTTGAACGAAGCCGATCTAGCTTTTGGCTCTTTAAGCTTTGCGAAAGCTACTTTAATGGCTGGTTTCACAACAGTAAGAGATCTTGGTGGAAGCGGGGTAAATATCGCTCTTAGAAATGCCATTAATAAAAAGAAAGTAGTTGGTCCACGCATATTTACTTCTGGAAAATCCCTTGCAACAACTGGTGGCCATGCCGATCCTACTAATGGCTTTAAAAATGAGTTAATGGGAGATCCGGGAGCTAAAGAGGGAGTAGTAAATGGACCTGAAGAAGCAAAAAAAGCAGTGAGACAACGCTATAAAAATGGCGCAGATCTAATTAAAATAACGGCAACCGGTGGTGTGCTTAGTGTCGCAAAATCCAGCTCTAATCCTCAATTTTCTCTTGAAGAAATAAAAGCGATTACCGAAACTGCAAAGGATTATGGATTTCATGTAGCAGCACATGCTCATGGGGATGAGGGAATGCAACGCGCGGTTAAAGGTGGCGTAAAAACAATAGAGCATGGCACTCTTATGAGTGAACAAACGATGGATCTCATGAAAGAATACAATGCGTATCTAGTTCCTACAATTACTGCAGGAAAAGAAGTTTCAGATAAAGCCAAAATAGAAGGATATTATCCAGCGATCATTGTTCCAAAAGCCTTAGAGATTGGACCAAAAATTCAGAATACTTTTAGCAAAGCATATAAGAGAGGTGTTGGAATTGCTTTTGGCACGGATGCAGGTGTTTATCCTCACGGCCAGAATGCTAAAGAATTTGGATTTATGGTAGAAGCAGGAATGCCAGCTATGGCTGCGATACAAAGTGCAACCATTACTCCAGCTCTTATCTTAATTATGGAAAAAGAATCTGGACAACTGGCACCCGGTTTTTATGCTGATATTATCGCAGTGAGGGAAGATCCAACCGAAAACATAAAAACCTTAGAAGATGTTCGATTTGTGATGAAGGAAGGAAAAGTTTACAAAAATTAAACAATAATTGTTGATAGATATAAAAAAAAAACCATGATCTAAGATCATGGCCTTTTTTTAAAATTATATTGAAATTTATATTACAGCAGAACTTGTATTAGCACTTCTATCAATTTTTTTAACTAATCCTTGCAGAACTTTACCAGGGCCAACTTCAATAAATTCTCTTGCTCCATCGGTGATCATATTTCTAACAGAATGTGTCCATTTTACTGGTGCTGTTAATTGAAAGACTAAATTCTTCTTGATCTCCTCTGGATCTGTTACCGCGAACGTACTAACATTCTGATATATAGGACAACTTGGCCTACTAAAAGTTGTTGCCTCAATCGCCTCTGCTAATTTTTTTCTTGCCGGCTCCATTAAAGGAGAATGAAAAGCTCCTCCCACAGGAAGAATTAATGCGCGTTTTGCTCCTCTTTCCTTTAGTACCTCACATGCTTTTTCTACTGCAGCTAGATCACCGGATATCACCAATTGTCCTGGACAATTATAATTTGCAGCAACCACTGTTCCTTCAATTTCAGCACATATAGCTTCTACCAATTCATCCTCCATTCCTAATACAGCAGCCATGGTAGAAGGCTCCAGCTCACAAGCCTCTTGCATGGCCAAAGCTCGTTTGTAAACTAATTTTAAAGCAGCTTCAAATTCTAATGTATTATTTGCCACTAAAGCAGAAATCTCACCTAGAGAGTGCCCTGCAACCATATCTGGTTTAAACGAATCTCCCATCATCTTACTCATAATCACAGAGTGCAAAAAGATTGCAGGTTGGGTAACTTTCGTCTGTTTAAGATCATCAGCCGATCCTTGAAACATTATATCTGTAATAGAAAAACCCAATATTTTATTAGCTCTCTCAAATAGCTTTTGTGCTTCAGGATATTTCTCATATAGATCTAAACCCATCCCCGTAAACTGTGCTCCCTGACCGGGAAATATATATGCTTTCATATTTTCATTTTAATTGCGCTAAAATAGATATAAAAAAAAAGACCTCATAACTTATATGTTAGAGGTCTTCTGTAATAAATTCCGGAAAATATTATAGGCTTAGTTTTCCTTTTTCTCCAACATCTGCTTTATCTCCAGTAATAGTAGCCATTCCCTTTTTAAGTAGAGCAATGTATTTATTTTCCTTTGTATCCCAGTAATATGCCTCACTTGGGGTGAATTTTATAGCGGTAATACTTGGATCGTTTTTATCTTCAAACCATGCATCATCACTTTTGCTATAAAGGTCATGAATAATATCTTTATCTGAATGGATGCTAGCAGAACCATAAATACTAATAAATTCCATATCTGAATTTTCACTATATAAAAGTTGCGTTTTAGAATCTTTAGAAATATTAGTGTTATGCTCACTTTCCTTACCACTCAAAAACCAAATATTTCCAGCTTCGTCAACTTTTTTGGTAGACATAGGAATCGCACTAATTGGCTGCGTATTTAAATCCGTTAACATCATGCAAAAATCAATATCCTCTACCAATTTTCTCATTTTCTTTAAAGCTTCTGTATTGTTTAAATTTTCTGTACTCATCTTTTTTGTTGGCAAGATACCAAGCGAAAAAGATATATTGAATTAATGAATAGCCAATTCTTCGTTTATTTATGTTAAGAATTGTGAAAACAGGTAGTTAATTCGCAATTAATTAAAATAGCGAAGAACAACTGGTTCCTGTAAAATGAAGATTATTACTATTTGTACGTGCTATTTTAAACGCTTAGCGACGGACATATGTTAGATAGGTGAAAGCATATTTATGCTTATCGTCCTTTTCATGAATTTCTTCCTTTTCCAAAAGCCACATATTTTCATCGATCTCTGGAAAAAAAGTATCTGCTTCAAAAGTCCCATGTACTCTTGTAAGTTCAATTTTATTAGCAACTTCCATCGCCAGCTTATATATTTCACCTCCTCCAATAATGAAGGGCTGAGGATCTCCTTTACTAAAATGTATCGCACGCTCTAACGAATGAACTGTTACAATTCCTTCTTTTTTAAAATTATCCTTTCTAGTAATTACCACATGAGTTCTATCTGGTAAAGGCTGCGGAAATGTATCAAAAGTCTTTCTACCCATTAAGATATGATGACCTGTAGTAAGCTTTTTAAATCGCTTAAAATCATCTGGAAGATGCCACACTAAACCATTGTCCTTTCCAAGTTCATTATTCTCTCCTGCAGCTGCAATAATTGTTAGCATCGTTTTAGTAATTTTTATCTGTTGGTTTTGGATCAATAAATTTAGGCTCTGTTCTATCTGTAATTATGGAGTTATCTGAATTTTTAGGTAATGGATAATCACGATCTACTTCTTGCTGAAGTTGTGCTATTCGCTCTTTTTGTCTTGCAACTAATTTCTCTAACTGCTTTTGCTCCCATTCTTTACCCATAAAACTGTTGGTAACCCAAACATTTATAACATGTATAAAAAAGAAAAATGACCAAGCTAAAATTGCCCAAACAAACCAATTATAACCTAATGGCATAAAATCTTCTCGATATCCAATCACCACGTTTAGAACTATCAGCAAGACAGCACCTACTAAAAAGATCACGAAATGCTGAAACAATCTTTTTTTCTGAAGAGCTCTTGCCCGAGCATTTTCATATAACTGGCGTTGATCTGCATCTAGTTTAGAAGTGTTTTTCTTTTTAGAAAACATAATTTGAGGTACTTTAGTGTTTACCAAATTTACAGATTTTTTGGTCTATTGTTAAAATGCTTATGAAGAATTTAAGAAAAGCCTTTCCGGCCCTACGTCAATATGTATATTTAAATAATGCTTCCTGTGGATTATTATCTGAAAAGGTATTCGAATATCGGCAAGATCATGATCTGGATCTGCTTATTTCAGGGAGTGTTTTTAGAGATAAAAATGGAGAGATCTTAGAGAAGGTTCGTGAGACAGTAGGAGATTTTTTTAATTGTGCACCCAATAGAGTCGGCTTAATTCATAATTTCTCTAGTGGCTTCAATACTCTTTTAGAAGGTTTAGATAAAACCAGTAAGATTCTTTTATTAAAGGAGGATTATCCGTCCATAACATGGGCAGTGAAATCCCGAGATTTTGATATTTGTTATGCAATAATCGATGAAGATCTGGAAAAAAACATTGAAGCTGCCCTTAAAGAAAATCAACCAGATGTATTTTGCTTTAGTATTATACAATATGAAAATGGGATAAAACTTCAAACATCTTTTCTAAAGGAGATGAAAGAGAAGTTCCCTGAAACCCTTTTTGTTGCAGATGGAACTCAATATATAGGCACTGAAAAATTTGATTTTGATCATTCAAAAATAGATGTTGTTATTGCAAGTGGCTACAAATGGATGAATGCAGGTTATGGAAATGCTATTATGCTTTTTCAAGAAGATGTACCTCAAAAAATAGATCCTAAAAGCTGCGGATTTAATTCGTTACAAGGAAAGTACAAAGCCCATGAAGGAAATTTTCTAGGAAAATTCGAACCAGGACATCAAGACACTTTAAATTTTGGAAGTCTAATGGCTGCTATAAAATTTATAAATTCTGTGGGAATAGATTTAGTTGAAGAACGCATTAAACTCTTATCTATAAAGGCCAAAGAAGAATTTGAAAAACTCAAGCTTTTAGAAGAGGATGTAATGAAAAGAACTCAGCATTCCTCTATTTTTAATATTGGAGGAGATGCTAAACTCCTGCAGTTCTTAAACAGCAAAAATATTATATGCTCGTTAAAAGAACCAGGAGTTCGTGTTAGTTTTCATTATTTTAATACCGAAGAAGAAATTGATCTTTTAGTAAGCATATTAAAGGAATTTTACCAAAAGTAGTTATTCTGTCACCTTGATCTCTTTCCAAAAAGCTACATAGTTTTCAATTGGCTTTGCAGCATGGCTGGCTTGAGTATAGAACCAAGCTGAGTCTTTATTGGTCTTCCCATCAACTTCTACATTATAATAAGAGGCTTCTCCTTTCCAGGGACATCTAGATGTAGTGTTGCTGGGTTTAAAATATTCAGACTTTATAGATTCTTGTGGGAAATAATGATTGTTTTCAACCATTTTTGTTTCATTACTCTCCGCGATCACCTTATTATTCCAAATTGCTTTCATATCTAATAATTTTATTTTTACTAATATATCCATTTATGTCCTAAAATACCTCGAAGCATATAGTCACCCTGAACTTGTTTCAGGGTCTCCTCTGAACTTTCTGAGATGCCGAAACAAGTTCCGCATGACGAAAAAAAAAACCTGATTTATTCTAATTCAAAAAAATTACTTTTTTCTAAAAATATAATTTTTGTAAAAATCCTTTTCATCTGTAAAAGAATCTGTAACCTTAAGATCTGCTTGGCTCGCAAGCCACTCCACGATCATATCATCATATTTTTGGGAGATCTCGGTATGTATACTTTCCCAAGCTTCGAAATTCACTGTAAGATCTAGATTATTAATAGTTACAGCTTGCTTTTCCCTACTAATAAGAAAACTCTTCGCAGTACCGGTTTCAGGATTATAAGTTTCCCAGTGAAAAAAGGAATTCAGATCAAAATTCCCATCCAATTCGTTATTTATCCTCTCCAAAACATTCTTATTAAAAGCCTCTGTAACTCCTGTGGGGTCATTATAAGCATCTAAAATAGTTTGAGGATTCTTCTTCTGATCGAATCCCATGAAAAGCATATCATCTGGGCTCATAGCATCTTGGATCTTCTTTAAAAAATCTATCGCATCCTCATGGAGAAGATTTCCAATATTAGAACCCAAGACCAGAATTACCTTTTTTCTAGAATTATAATCAGATAAGCGCTCCAAGGTTTTTAAATACGTTCCTTGCTGCGTCTTAACGGAAACAGTTGGAAGTTCTTTTTTTAGAGATCCCTCTAATTCATCTAATGCATTCTGGCTAATATCTACTGGTAGATAATCGAAATTTATCTTCTTATCTATGAGATATCTTAATAATAACTTTGTCTTCTTTCCATCCCCCGCTCCAAGCTCAATAAGATCAAAACCATTAGGCCCAGCAAAAGCTTCTGCGATTTTCTGGGTGTTAGTTGCTAAAATATTATACTCACAATTAGTTAGATAATATTCAGGTAAATTCATAATATCCTGAAAAAGCTTATCCCCTTTCTTATCGTAAAAATATTTAGAAGATAAATGTTTAGGGTAACTAGTTAGGCCATTATAAACATCTTCTTCAAAGGCAGAGGTAAAGCGTGTATTTATATTATTTTCCATGTACTAAAAAGTCGAATTATTTGGCTAATCTTACACCTGTAAATTGCCATCTTAAATGAGGTTGAAAAAAATTTCTATAAGTGGCACGAGTATGATTTGCAGAAGTCGCAACAGAACCTCCACGAAGTACTTTTTGATTCACCATAAATTTTCCGTTGTATTCACCCAGAGCTCCATCTGCCTTTTTATAATTAGGATAAGCATCATATGAACTTTCTGTCCATTCCCAACGACTTCCCCATTTGAACTTCTCTTGCGCTACTTCCCATTCAAATTCTGTGGGTAATCGCATCCCTTTCCATTGAGCAAAAGCAAAGGCTTCATAATAAGAGACATGTGCCAAAGGAGCCGCAAGATTTAAATCTTGTAATCCACTCAAGGTGTATTGTTTCCAATTACCGTCTACAAAATGCCAATAAGAAGGAGCAGTAATATTTTCAGTATTTATCCAATCCCAAGCTTCCGCATGCCATAACAACACATCTTTATAGCCTTTATCTTTTATGAATTCTAAGTATTCTCCATTGGTGACCAATTTATTAGAGATCTCATATTGATTTAAATATACTTTATGCCTACCTATTTCATTGTCATAGAAGAAAGAATCTCCCTCATGGCCTATTTCATAAACACCTTCTGGAATAGTTAACCATTCTTGCTTAAATTCCTGTATAGAATTTTCTTTAAAATTATCCTGATAAGAAGGTAATAAAGGATTGTTTCCTAGAATGTACTTAATATCTGTTAGCAATAATTCTTGATGCTGCTTTTCGTGATGGCAACCTATTTCCATCACATTTAAAAGCTCTTCTGAAAAGTTTGTAGAATTATTAAAAAGATCTGAAATAGCTTTGGTCACATAAGAACGGTATTCATAAATCCAGGCTACTGTTGGGCGAGATAAATTCCCCCTATCTGTTCTTACCACCTTCTCCCCTACACTTTCGTAATAACTATTAAAAACGAAGGCTGAATTTTCATCAAACAACTTATAATCCTTCTGATATTTCTTAAGAACAAATTCTTCAAAAAACCAGGTAGTATGGCCTAAATGCCATTTTGGAGGAGACACATCCACCACTGGTTGCACCACATAATCTTCAATTTCCAAGGGAGCACAAATAATTTCTGTATGCGCTCTGGTTTCAGTAAAAAGTTGAAATAAATTTTCTTTTGAGATCATAGGTCAATTGGTAGCGTAAGGCTAACAACCAAAGTTACAATTTTTTGGCAATGAGTGAAATCAACGTGAGTTAAGGAGAAGTTAAAGTCAAATGTCTAATAGCGCGAGGATGAGAGATAAATCTCAAAAAAAAACAATTTGCAAGCTAAGCTGATATTTTTAATCAAGAACCTCGGGGCAAGCCCACGAGTTATGAATTGGAAAATACTTTTAAAGATTCGAGGCAAGCCTCGGGGAATTAAACCCTCAATGAGGGATTAAATAAGCTCGAAGAGCTACTAAAAATTAAAGGGCATTTTAAACTTAACCTCTATATTTTTACCACCTCTGTAACCAGGCTTCATAATTGGAAATAATTTTGTGATACGAACAGCTTCTTGATTCACCAATTTTTCAGGACCTTCAGCAGAAACTTTACAAACTTTTCCGTTTTCATCTATATAAAAGGTGATCACAGATTTTCCTCTAACGATCTTTCCGTTAGCATCCTTTGGATATTTGAAGTTTGATTTAATGTGCTTGGCAAGTTGCTTATTAAAACAATCGTCATCTGATAGCTCGCTTTTCTCACAGCCAGGCCATACAGGACCAATCTCTTTCATGGTAATAGTGTTTCCTTTAACTGTAACTCCTTCCTGGGCTTGAGAATTAGAAGTAAGAATAAATAAAGCAGCAATAAAAAGTAAATTCTTCATAAGTAGGTATTTTTAAATTTCGAGGCGTGCCTCATAATTCTATGCCTCTAAGAGGATTTAAACCGCAACTTTTCCTTTTATATGAGGATGCGGATCGTAATTTTCAAGGCTGAAATCTTCAAACTTGAAATCAAAAATATCTTTCACTTCTGGATTAATCCTCATTTGGGGTAAGGCTCTTACATCCCTGCTTAACTGAAGTTCCAGCTGCTCAATATGATTATTATAAATATGAGCATCTCCAAAGGTATGAATAAAATCTCCAGCTTTATAACCACATACTTGTGCAACCATCATTGTAAACAACGCATAAGAAGCAATATTAAAGGGAACACCAAGAAAAATATCGGCACTTCTCTGATAAAGCTGACAAGACAATTTACCATCTGCTACATAGAATTGAAAAAACGCATGACATGGTGGTAAAGCTGCCTTTCCATTAGCGACATTTTCTGAAAAAGACTTTGAAGTATCTGGTAAAACTGAAGGATTCCAAGCAGAAACCAACATTCTCCGACTATTAGGATTCTTCTTTAAAGTGTCTATCAATTCTTTGATCTGATCTATATCTTCATTATTCCAATTTCTCCATTGATGTCCATAAACAGGCCCCAGATCACCATCTTCATCTGCCCAATCATTCCATATTTTCACTCCATTTTCTTGAAGATATCCAATATTAGTATCCCCCTTTAAAAACCAAAGCAATTCATAAATGATGGATTTAAGGTGTAACTTCTTGGTAGTCACCATTGGAAACCCTTCGCTAAGATCGAATCGCATTTGGTGACCAAACACACTCATCGTACCGGTTCCTGTTCTATCTCCCTTCTGAGTTCCGTTTTTTAAAACGTGGTTTACAAGATCGTGGTATTGTTTCATGCTAAGCTTTGTATTAAATAATATTAATTTTTAAAAATAAGAAATCAAGCAAAAACAACGGCTGATATTCTAAGAGATTTTAATTTTAAATATGGAAAATTATTCATCATCCTCATACTTCACCGCACAGCGATCTGCATGATGAGCGTTTCGTTCTCCCATTGGCTTATCCATGCCTATGGTGGTGTCATATCTTGTTTGATGTTCCATTTCAGAATTTATTTCGGCACCCATCAATATAATAAAAGCAGTTAAAAAGAGCCAAAGCATTAAAATTGCTACAGCAGCAAAACTTCCGTAAAGATCATCATAACTACCAAAATTGCTCACATACCAAGAAAACAGCATAGATCCTGCAAGCCATAAAACAGATCCCAGTAATGCACCCCAACTTACCCATCGCAATTTAGGACTACGACGATTTGGAGCGAATTTGTAAACGATACTTAGACTTAGCACAATTATGATTCCCAATAAAACCCAACGAAACCAAGTAATAACATGTTCGATTTGAGGATTAAGACCAATGTTTTTAATAAGTAAAGGAAAAAATATCACAATTAATAAGCTGATAAGTCCAACGACAACTCCACCTAAAGTAAAGAGTAGCGTCAGTAAATTTTTTTTGATGATACCTCGGGTATCATTCTCGTCATAGGCAATATTTACTCCTTCAAAAAGGGCGCTAGTTCCCTTATTAGCACTCCAAATACTTATTAGAACACTTATAGCAAGTCCCCAACCAATTTCCTTTTTAGATTTAGCAATAACTGGCTCTAAAAACTCCTTAATCATCCCAAATGCCTGTTCTGGCAAAATGAGACCTAATTTAGAGATTTGCTCTCGTATTTGGTCTGGTTCTAGTACTAGACTATACACAGAAATTGTCGCTATAATTGTTGGGAAAACGGCCAAAAAGAAATAGAAAGCTACACCAGCGGCCACGATCTGCACATTGTCAGCTTTCATTTCATGAAAAGATCTTTTACCAATATCTATCCAGCCAGCCAAAGGTATTTGATGAGGCCATTGAGCATCTTCCCCACGATATTTTCGAACTTTTTGTGATTGGTTCATTTTTATAAGATAACTATTTCAATAACAAACAACTTCAGAAATATGGATTTTAAGCTATATAAAGCCTCGAAGAGAAGCAAACTAGAAATAAATACTAACTCAAAATTGAATTGGTTGATGATAAAGGACGGCAACTACTTTGTCATCCATTTTTGCTGGAATCCAATTGTTCATGGATTTTATAACACGAATGGCTTCCTTATCTATTTTTGGATGTAAACCTTCGACGATTTCAGCATACGACACCTTTCCTTCATTGTTAACAATAAATTTCACAACCACCCTTCCTTTAATTTTTTCAGCAGTAATAGGTAATCTAAAATTCTTTCCAATATACTCTGACACACCTTTTTTCCCGTTGGGAAACATTGGCTTTCTATCCAGATCACCAATAATTTCTTGTCCGTTAGTATTCTGGATATTCCCAATTACTTCTAAATAATTATTGTTCTGAATATAATCTTGAGAAGGTTCTTTATAAGTGGAACATGAGGTAACCAATAAAACAAATAGCAGAAAAAAATTTTTCATATTTATAAATACAGAATCTTTAAAATTATCCTATAATCATCCCGGCGATAGTTGCAGATAGTAAGGAAGCGATGGTTCCACCTAATAAGGCTTTCATTCCAAATTCTGAAAGCACCTTACGTTGCCCTGGAGCCAAAGATCCAATTCCACCAATTTGAATTCCTATGGAAGCAAAATTGGCAAATCCACAAAGCATATAAGTTGCCATAATTACAGATTTCTCATAATTTAGACTAAGCGCATTCATTGGATTTTTAAGATCTGCTAATTGGATATAACCAACAAACTCACTGGCTGCAAGCTTAATTCCTAGCAATTGCCCCATAAGCATCATATCTTCCTTAGCAACTCCAATAAGCCACATTAAAGGCGCGAATACAGTTCCAAGAATTGCTTCTAAAGAAAATTTAGCATAAGGTGTATAGTCTGCCATTAAGGTGTTAAGATGAGTGATACCACCAATCCAACCTAACAAATAGTTGATCATTGCTATAAAAGCGATAAATACTAATAACATGGCTGCAACATTAGCTGCTAATTTTAAACCTTCTGTAGTTCCATTGGCAATTGCATCCAAAATATTAGATCCAATTTTTTCTGAAGAAACCTCCACATTAGTATTAATTTGTTCTATTTGGGGGTATAATATTTTTGAAATAACAATTGCACCTGGCGCTGCCATTACAGAAGCTGCTAATAGGTGTTTTGCGAATTGCAGTCTAAGTTCAGGATCATCACCACCTAGAAACCCTATATAAGCTGCTAAAACTCCACCGGCAACGGTAGCCATCCCACCAATCATTACCAATAGCATTTCAGAACGGTTCATACGTTCCAAATAAGCTTTGATCATTAGAGGAGCTTCGGTTTGACCTAAAAAGATGTTTCCAGCAACACTTAAACTTTCAGCCCCAGAAATACCCATGATTTTAGTAAGAACTTTAGCCATTCCTTTTACCACAATTTGAATTACTCCTAGGTAAAACAATACAGATGTTAATGCAGAAAAGAAAATAATAGTTGGTAATACCTGAAACAAAAATATAAATCCAAAACTATCTATATCCATCATTCCACCTAATAAAAACTCACTTCCCGCTCTTGTAAAGTCAAGGATCAAAACAAAGATCCCACCAACAAATTCGAATATATTTTTTACAAATGTGATTTTTAAAACCCCGATTGCAAGTAACATCTGCGCTCCTAATCCTATAAGGACGGTTTTCCAATTAATAGACCTTCTACTACTGCTAAATATGAAAGCGATAAGTAACAAGGATGCCATCCCTAGAAGGCCTCTTGAAACACTCTTAAAAGAGATCCCGGCGCTAGGTATCATTTGTTTAACTGTCCCAACAGGAATCACCTCTTCTATTAGTAGAGGGGTTTCACTAAAGGTATAAGTATTTGAGTTATCTGATAACTGAAGAGAGCCTTCAGTTAATTCAGTGATTCTAAATTTCTTAATAGAATCTCCCGCGGGCTGATTGTAAAAGAATACCAAAAGATTATTTTGATATAAATAATCTCCTTGAGCTGTTGTTTCGTCTTCAGAAATAATTGTAAACCGACCATCTTCAAGGGTCAAATTATCTTCAGAAATAAATCCTGAAAGACTTTGAGTAGTATCCTTTGTAGATTGAAAAGTCCAGGATTTAGATATTGTTTGGGAATGTGCGGTAATAATTCCGAATAAAAAAAAGAACAGGCAATACCAGTATTTCTTCATAAATAACTACTTATTTTCTTTTGGAAATCTCGTCTCTAATTCTGGCTGCCTTTTCATAATCTTCATTTCTTACTGCTTGAGTGAGTAGATCTTCAAGTTCTATTAAGGACATTACTTTATAATCTGCCCCTTCAGGTTCAACCTTTTCTGATAATATATCATCTACCTGCGCTTGTTCTTTCGCTGTAGTTGGAGTCAAAGATCCCGATTCTCCTTTCAAAAATATCCCCGCTTTATCTAAAATATTTTTATAGGTGAAAATTGGAGCATCAAATCGTAAAGCCAAAGCAATAGCATCACTAGTGCGTGCATCTATTACTTCTTCAACTTTATCTCTTTCACAAATTAAGCTAGAATAAAACACTCCGTCCACCAATTTATGAATGATCACTTGTTTAATGATGATCTCATATCTGTCGCAAAAATTCTTGAATAGATCATGAGTAAGAGGGCGCGGAGGTTTAATTTCCTTTTCTAACGCAATGGCAATAGATTGTGCTTCAAAAGCGCCAATAACGATAGGGAGTTTTCTATCCCCACCCAATTCACTTAAAATAAGTGCGTAGGCGCCGTTTTGGGTTTGACTATAAGATATTCCTTTTATATTAAGGCGTATTAGGCTCATATACCAATAATTAAAAAGGGCTGTCTAAATAAGGACAAAATACCAGATTTAGACAGCCCTTTTAAAGCTCGCAAGTTAAAAAAATTATGCGTTTTTAGCTTTAAATTCTTTTAGTTTTTCATTTAGCTTCGGTACAATTTCGAAGGCATCACCAACAACACCGTAATCTGCAGCCTTAAAGAAAGGTGCTTCAGGATCATTATTAATAACAACCTTTACTTTAGATGAGTTAATCCCTGCCAAATGTTGGATAGCACCAGAAATACCAATTGCTATATACAAGTTTGAGGCAACAGGCTTCCCTGTTTGCCCAACGTGCTCACTATGAGGTCTCCAGCCCATATCACTCACCGGTTTAGAACATGCTGTTGCAGCACCTAAAGTTTCAGCTAAATCTTCTATCATACCCCAGTTCTCCGGTCCTTTAAGTCCTCTTCCACCAGAAACCACGATCTCTGCATCTGCAATGGTTACCTTATCCTTTGCTTTATCTACGCTGGTAACATTTACTGAAAAATCTTCCTCAGATAAGTTTGGAGAAAAATCTTCTGCAGTTGCATCTCCTTGAACTTCTTTTAAGCCGAAGGCGTTTTTAGAAACTCCTACTACCTTAATATCTGTACTTATTTTTGTAAAACTGAATGCTTTATTTGTAAAAGCTGTTCTCTTTACAACAAATGGGCTAGCGCTTTCTGGAATGGAAACTACATTAGACGCATATCCCGCATTTAAATGAACTGCCAAAAGAGGCGCTACGTATTTACTATTAGCACTCTGACTAACAACTACTACTTTAGATTGTTCTTTATCTGCTGCTTGTTTCAATGCATCGGCATAAGCTTCAGCATTAAAATCTTTTAATTTCGAATTATTGATCTTCAAAACCTTGTCTACTCCATAAGTTCCAAGTTCCGAAACATCTTCAGCATTAAATGTTACCCCTGTTACAGTAGTTCCCAGCATTTGAGCAACTTCCTTTGCATAAGAAACCACCTCTAATGAAGCTTTCTTAAACTTTCCTTCTTCTGATTCTATATAAACTAAAACTGACATGTCTTTTATTTTTATTTGTTGTGGATATTAAATTCTTTACGTCATTTCGGCTTTTTGAAGCCTTTCGACTGTAATTAGATCACTTTAGCTTCTGTATGAAGCAATTGAATCAATTCATCTAAATTATCCGGATCTACTAACTTCACAGCACCTTTAGGAGCAGGTTTCTCAAACTTTTCAACTTCAGTTTGAGCATCAACTTCTACAGGTTCTACAACATTTAAAGGTTTCTTTCTAGCCATCATAATTCCTCTCATATTAGGAATTCTTAAATCGCTTTCTTCAACCAAACCTTTTTGTCCACCAATAACCAATGGTAATTTAGCAGTAACACTTTCTTTTCCACCGTCAATTTCTCTAACCGCTTTCGCTTCAGTTCCTTCAATCTCAAGCCCTATACAGGTGTTTACAAAATTAGCTTTTAATAAGGCAGCTAACATTCCAGGAACCATCCCTCCATTATAATCTATAGACTCACGTCCTGCAATAATAAGATCGTATCCACCTTCTTTTGCAACATTTGCAAGTTGTTTAGCAACTTGGAATCCATCTATAGCTGGAGTGTTCACTCTTATTGCATTATCTGCACCAATAGCCAATGCTTTACGCAAGGTTGGCTCAGTTTCAGCCCCACCAACGTTTATTACGTCTACTGTTGCTCCTTGTTTTTCTTTGAACCACATGGCACGGGTAAGACCAAACTCATCATTCGGATTAATTACAAACTGTACTCCATTGGTATCAAACTGAGTATTATTATCTGTAAAGTTAATCTTCGAAGTAGTGTCCGGTACGTGGCTTATACACACTAATATTTTCATCTATATTTTCTTTTTAAATAATTTTTTTATCGTGATCACGAAGATAGGTAAATTTATACAGAATTTACTATGCATGCATAACAAATATTTTAGCAGTTAGATGCGCTATAAACTTTTACGAATTACTATTTTTGTTTTTTTAAAGAGATACATTTAACAGTATAGACATATAGAATGAAAACAATTCAATTCAGAGAAGCGATTCAGCAGGCCATGAGCGAGGAGATGCGCAAAGACGACACTATCTACTTAATGGGTGAAGAAGTGGCAGAATATAATGGTGCCTACAAAGCATCTAAAGGTATGTTGGACGAATTTGGACCAGACCGTGTTATAGATACTCCTATTTCTGAACTTGGTTTCTCCGGAATTGGAATTGGAAGCGCAATGAATGGGAATAGACCTATTATAGAGTTCATGACCTTCAACTTTGCACTTGTAGGTATAGATCAAATTATTAACAACGCAGCAAAAATGCGCCAAATGAGTGGTGGGCAGTTTAATATTCCTATCGTTTTTAGAGGACCAACAGGTTCTGCAGGGCAATTAGCTGCAACACACTCTCAAGCTTTTGAAAGCTGGTTTGCAAACTGTCCAGGATTAAAAGTTATTGTTCCTTCTAATCCTTATGATGCAAAAGGATTATTAAAAGCGGCAATTCGTGATGACGATCCTGTGATCTTTATGGAAAGTGAGCAGATGTATGGAGACAAAGGAGAAGTGCCTGAAGAAGATTATATAATCCCTATTGGAGTTGCAGATATTAAAAGAGAAGGAACAGACGTTACTATTGTATCTTTTGGAAAGATCATCAAGGAAGCTTATAAAGCAGCAGATGAATTAGAAAAAGATGGAATCTCTTGTGAGATCATTGATTTACGTACCGTAAGACCTTTGGATTATGAGGCAATATATAAGTCGGTTAAAAAAACAAATAGATTAGTGATCTTGGAAGAAGCATGGCCATTTGGAAATGTTGCTACAGAAATCACGTATCAAGTTCAAGAAAATGCATTCGATTACTTGGATGCCCCTATTATAAAGATCAACACGGCAGATACGCCAGCTCCATATTCTCCAGAACTTTTAAAGAACTGGTTGCCTAATAGTGAAGATGTTGTTAAAGCTGTAAGAAAGGTGCTTTACAAGTAATCTTATAGACTTATCTTTGAAGCTTCATCTAAAAGATGAAGCTTTTTTTTTGCCCAATTATGAAACAAACCCTTTTATTTACCTGTATTCTATTAACTTTTTTTCAAGGATGGTCACAAACCAGAATTAGCGGAAAAGTTTTAGATGAGACAGGCAATCCTATCCCGTTTGCGAATGTTATTTTTTTAAGTTCTTCTGAAGGAACAACCACTACCGAAAACGGTGATTTCTATATAATATCCGATCAAGTTCAACCTAATGTAGAATTCTCCTATGTTGGATATGAGACTTTGCTATTACCCCTTGAAAAAGGAGATAATTTGAATCTAAAAATCGTTCTAAAAGAAATGACCGAATCTTTGGGTGAAGTGATGATCTATCAAGGAAAAACTTCCAAGACTAACAATCCTGCTTTGGATATTCTTAGAAAGGTCTGGGAGAACAAAAGATTGAACGGTGTAAAGAAATTCGATCAATACGAGTACAGAAAATATGAAAAACTGGAATTCGATCTTAATAAAATAGATAGCGCTTTAATTAAAAGTCCCATTTTTAATGGAATGGAATTCATATTTAAAGATCTTGACACCAATAGAGTTACTGGTAAAACTTATTTACCCATTTTCCTGAATGAAGCTGTTTCTAAAATATACGGAGATAAAAAATCTGGCAAATACAAGGAGGAACTTCTAGGGAACAAGAATTCCGGTTTCAGTAATAATCAGATCTTAATCTCTTCAGTAAAAGATATTTATTCAGAAATAGATATCTACGAAAACTACCTTAAATTTTTCGACAAAAGTTTTATAAGTCCGCTTTCCACAACTGGAATAAATAATTATAATTATGTACTAACAGATAGCTCTTTTGTTGGTGATAAATGGTGCTATAGAATAAGATATTACCCAAGAAGAAAAAATGAATTAACCTTTAAAGGAGACTTTTGGGTTAATGATACGACTTGGGCGGTAAAGAAGATCAATCTGGAAATGGCACAAGATGCTAATGTAAACTGGGTGAAAGGGGTTTATATAGAACAAGAATTTGATGTATTAAACGATTCTATTTTCTTGATTACCCGAGACTTTTTTCAGGTAGATTTTTCGCTTAGAGATAAAGAGAATGCAAGAGGAATCTACGGAAAAAGAACCGTGCTCTACGATCAATATAATTTTAATAATAAAAAACCATTGAATTTTTACGATGCCCGAGTTATAGATTTTAAGGAAGAAGTTTATAACAGAGATGATGAATTTTGGCAAAAGAATAGACTAGAAGAATTAAACGGGGACGAACGAGGAGTTTATAAAATGCTGGACACCCTGCAAAATGTAAAAGCTTTTAAACGATTATATAATTTAACCACTACCCTAACCACAGGATATATAGAATTTGATGGTTTTGATTATGGACCAATTTATACCACATTAGGATTTAACGATGTGGAAGGATTTAGGTTAAGAGGAGGTGGAAGAACCTATTTTGACCAAAATGACCCCTGGAGAGTAGAAGGATATGGAGCTTATGGTTTTAAGGATAAGAAATTTAAATACGGAATTGCAGGTAAGGTATTATTAGATAAAAAAATGAGGATAATTGCCACCGCCGGAAATAGGCGTGATATAGAGCAATTAGGTACTAGCCTTACAAATACAACAGATGTACTTGGTAGAAGCTTAGCTTCTTCCTCATTGATAAATGTAGGAGATAATGATAAGTTGAGTTCTATTAACCTCTCTGTTGTAAGTCTTGAAATAGAACCCATTAAAAATTTCACTTTTAGACTAGCTGGATCTTATAGGATTCTAAAGCCAGCATCCCCAACTTTCAGTTTAGATTTTTATGCAGATGATGCGCTAACACAAATAGATTCAGAAATAAATCAAACAGAAATTTCCACCATTTTTACTTATACCCCAGGAAGGGAAACCACTGGATATGGCGTGGATAGAAATGTTATTAATGGCGGTGATTTTCCTACATTTTTCTTAAATTATAGCCTGGGAGTAAAAGATATTTTTGAAAGTGATTTTAATTATAAGAAAATACAATTCTTTTATAATCAGCCGTTATTAGTAGGAGGTTTCGGAAGATCCAATGTTAGTTTAGAAGCAGGAAAAACATTTGGTGAAGTTCCGCTGGGATTATTGAGTGTAGTACCTGGAAATCAAACATATTTCGCTTTATACAATACATTTTCTCTGCTTAATTTTTACGAATTTGTAACCGATACTTATGTAGCGGCACATTTGGAACATAATTTTAATGGTAGATTATTTTCTAGAATCCCAGTTCTTCGTGATCTTAATTTAAGGGAGATCATCGGAATTCGCGGAGTTTATGGAGAAATTTCAGAAGAAAATAAAAATATAGATGCTTCTGGATTACCGCTTATCGCACCAGATTCCGACCCATATTGGGAATATAGTGTAGGTGTTGGGAATATTTTTAAGTTCCTAAGAATAGATGCTCATTTTAGAGGAAATTATTTCGATAATGAAGATGCTAGATCGTTTGGGGTAACCGCTTCCTTCGGTTTTCATTTTTAATATGCTCTGTAAGAGGATAAATTACTATATTTGCCGCCTGAAAAATTTGAATAAAAAAGAAAGACAATGTCAGAGACTTTTGATGTATTGATAGAGATCCCAAAAGGGAGTAGAAACAAATATGAGTATGATTTTGAATTGAAGAAAGTTCGGTACGACCGAATGATCTTTTCTTCTATGATGTACCCTGCAGATTACGGATTTATTCCAAACACATTAGCATTGGATAGTGATCCTTTAGATGTATTGGTACTGGTAGCAGAGCCTACATTTCCTGGGATTGTAATGGAAGTTAAGCCAATTGGTGTTTTCCATATGGCAGATGAAAAAGGACCAGATGAAAAAATTATCTGTGTACCAGTTTCAGATCCTATCTGGAATAGATTAAATGATCTTGACGATGTGAATGGTCACTTATTAAAAGAGATCGAACATTTCTTTAAAGTATACAAAGATCTTGAGAAAAAGAAAGTAGATGTTGGTGGATGGGGTAATGCTGATGAAGCTAGAGAAATTATCAAACAATGTATCGAGAGATATAAGAATTATGAAGGAGATAAAGAGAGATTCGGGATTTAATCGAATATTTTCTTATAAATATTGAATAATTAAAAGCGATAACCCTAAAAAGTTATCGCTTTTTTATTTATCATTGATTTAACTACATTAGCAGACATTAACTAATTTTTAACTATCTCTATGGAATCAATGATTATCTATGCCCCAATTGTTCTGGCCTTAATTGGTCTATTATACATGTGGATGAAAAGGTCTTGGGTCTTAAAACAAGACGCCGGTGACGGAAAAATGAAAGAAATTTCAGATCATATCTATGAGGGCGCCTTAGCCTTTTTGAATGCCGAATATAAACTGCTTACCATTTTTGTACTTATTGTAAGTGTTGCACTTGCAGTAGTTTCTTTTGTAGTACCCACTACACACTGGTTAATAGTGATCGCTTTTATTTTTGGAGCATTTTTCTCTGCCCTAGCAGGGAATATGGGAATGAAAATAGCAACAAAAACAAACGTTAGAACTACACAAGCCGCCAAAACAAGTTTGCCAAATGCCTTAGGAGTTTCTTTTGGTGGTGGTACAGTGATGGGGCTTGGAGTTGCAGGACTCGCTGTTTTAGGTTTAACTTCCTTCTTTATATTATTCTTCCATTACTTTATGGGCGGGATTTGGACCTCCACTTCAGACATGACAATTGTATTGGAAACCCTTGCAGGATTCTCTCTTGGAGCTGAATCTATCGCTTTGTTTGCGCGTGTAGGAGGTGGAATTTATACCAAAGCTGCCGATGTTGGAGCAGATCTAGTTGGTAAAGTCGAAGCAGGAATTCCTGAAGACGATCCTAGAAATCCAGCAACTATTGCAGATAACGTTGGAGACAATGTTGGTGATGTAGCGGGAATGGGAGCCGATCTTTTTGGGTCTTATGTAGCCACTGTTCTTGCAGCAATGGTTCTCGGGAATTATGTGATTAAGGATATGGGCGGAAGCATAGATGATGTTTTTGGCGGAATTGGTCCAGTATTATTACCAATGGCAATTGCCGGTGCAGGAATTATTATTTCCATGATCGGGACTATGTTAGTTAAAATAAGCAGTAACGATGCAAAGGAATCGCAAGTAATGCGTGCCTTGAACATAGGGAACTGGGTGTCCATAGCATTAGTAGCGATAACATGTTATTTATTAGTAAAATGGATGCTTCCGGCAACGATGCAAATGGAATTCTTTGGCGAAGGTTTAAAAGAAATTTCTTCCATGCGTGTATTTGGGGCAACAATCATCGGACTTATTGTTGGGGGAGCAATTTCTTCAGTAACAGAATATTATACAGGATTAGGTAAAAAACCAATACTTAAGATCGTACAACAATCCAGTACAGGTGCAGGAACTAATATTATTGCAGGTTTAGCAACAGGGATGATCTCTACGTTTCCTTCAGTATTATTATTTGCAAGTGCAATCTGGGCATCTTATGCTTTCGCAGGATTTTACGGAGTTGCATTAGCAGCTTCAGCAATGATGGCCACAACCGCCATGCAGTTGGCAATAGATGCCTTCGGACCTATTTCTGATAATGCAGGTGGTATTGCTGAAATGAGCGAACAAGAACCAATAGTAAGAGAACGAACAGATATTTTAGATTCTGTAGGAAACACAACTGCAGCTACAGGAAAAGGTTTTGCAATTGCATCTGCCGCATTAACCTCTTTAGCTTTATTCGCAGCCTATGTAACCTTTACTGGCATAGAAGGTATTAATATCTTTAAAGCTCCAGTATTGGCAATGTTATTTGTAGGAGGAATGATTCCCGTAGTATTTTCAGCATTGGCAATGAATGCAGTTGGAAAAGCAGCTATGGAAATGGTACAGGAAGTTAGACGTCAGTTTAGAGAGATTCCAGGAATTATGGAAGGAACAGGGAAACCACAATACGATAAGTGTGTGGCGATCTCTACCGAAGCCTCTTTAAGAGAAATGATGCTTCCTGGTTTATTAACCATCGGTTTTCCATTAGCGATCGCTTTTATCCCAATGATCTTTGGAATGAACAATTTAGCAATTGCTGAAATGTTAGGAGGTTATATGGCTGGAGTTACTGTAAGTGGAGTTCTTTGGGCTATTTTCCAAAACAACGCAGGTGGAGCGTGGGATAATGCTAAAAAATCTTTTGAAGCAGGTGTATTGATCAACGGCGAAATGACTTATAAAGGATCTGATGCCCATAAAGCCGCTGTAACTGGTGATACTGTTGGAGATCCATTTAAAGACACATCTGGCCCATCTATGAACATCTTAATAAAACTGACTTGTTTAATTGGTTTGGTAATAGCACCTATATTAGGAGGTCACACAATTGGTGAAGCAACTAATTCAGTTGAACAAGCTGAAATAATCAATATTGCTGATGTAGATAATTCCAGAACTAAAGAAATAGAAATTAGAATGACCACTGAAGGTGATGAAACTGTAGCAGAGGTTAGAACTACTATTATTGAAAATGGTAAAACAGATGTAAAAGTAAAAACCTATAGAGGAACTAAAGCTGAAGTTGAAACACAATTGGAAAACATGTAATATTTATTTCTTTTTTTTTTAAACCCTCAAGGTATTCCTTGGGGGTTTTTCTTTTTACAATTCCCTGTTCTCATTATTGGATTTATAACAGGGGAATTTATTCTTTCAAATTTCTGCTAGTGCCTAATTCCATTAGGTCTTCTATTAAAGTTCAAAATCTTCCAGTTTTAACATTGGAATAATTCCAATATATTGGAATTATTCCATAATTTTGTAATCATTCCCATTAAGATGGAATGCATATAAAAATGGCGAAAACAGTATTACATCTAGATCTGGACACCTTCTATGTTTCTGTAGAACGCCTAATAGATACGCGTTTACAAAACAGACCCTTATTAGTAGGAGGCACCAGCGACCGTGGAGTTGTAGCGGCCTGCAGTTATGAAACCAGAGCTTTTGGGGTGCATTCCGGAATGTCTATGAAACTCGCCAAGCAATTATGCCCGGAGGCTACAATTATAAGGGGAGACGCAAGTACTTACACCAAATATTCTAATGATGTAACCGATATAATAAAAAAAGATGTTCCGCTCTTTGAAAAATCAAGCATCGATGAATTCTATGCAGATCTCACTGGAATGGATCGCTTTTTTGGCTGTTATAAATATTCCTCAGAATTGCGTAAAAAGATTATTCGTGAAACTGGACTACCCATTTCCTTCGGACTTTCAGCAAACAAAATAGTTTCAAAAGTAGCCACTAATGAAGCGAAACCTAACAATCAATTAAAAATAGATTCGGGATTTGAAAAGGAATTTTTAGCACCACTTTCAGTTAAAAAAATACCTATGGTAGGTGATAAAACGTATCAAACCCTTCGGAATCTTGGAGTTAGGCATGTAAAAACAATACAAGAAATGCCGCTGGAAATGATCCAAAAAGTATTGGGAGCAAACGGCACTACCATCTGGCACAGAGCACAAGGAATAGATAACACGCCAGTTATCCCCTATTCTGAAAGAAAATCCATCTCCACCGAGCGCACTTTCGATCGGGATACGATAGATGTAGATAGGTTATCTGCTATTTTAATAGCGATGACGGAAAATCTGGCATTTCAGCTACGGCGTGGTGATAAACTCACCTCTTGCATTTCGGTTAAAATAAGATACTCAGATTTTAATACTTACACCAAGCAACTTAAGATCCCTTACACAAGTGCAGATCATATCTTGCTTCCCAAGATACAAGATCTGTTTAAAAAACTCTATAACCGCCGCTTATTGGTGCGACTTATCGGGATACGTTTTAGCCATTTAGCCGGTGGGAATTACCAAATCAACTTGTTTGATGATAACGAAGAGATTTTGAGTTTATACAATGCGATGGATACTATTAGAATTCGGTATGGAGACCGAAGCGTATTAAGGGCTGCTTCTTTAGGAGCTAAGACCATTGGCCGGATGACCAATCCTTTTAACGGGGAACCGCCGGTAGTACTAGCTCACAGAAAGCAATAAATAGTTACTTGAAAAGAGAAGAAAATATTAAGAATTAGAAGTTTAAAATACTGTAAACATAAGACCTGAAATTGTACTTAAATAACCACACATATTATAGCATGCGCTTTGGAACATTTTCAGAAATAGAATTACTGGAATTGGCACAAAAAAATAATGTAAAAACTTTAGTGCTTACAGATATTAATAACACCTCTGCCAGCCTAAATTTTGTGAGAATTGCCAAAGAATATAATATAACCCCTATTCTGGGCATAGATTTTAGAAACGGAGTACAGCAACAATTTATAGGCATCGCAAAGAACAATGAAGGATTTCAGGAATTAAATGATTTTCTTTCTAAACACCTTCAGCAAAAAATAGCCATCCCAGAAAAAGCTCCTTTTTTTGAAAATGCCTTTGTTATTTATCCTTTTGAAAAAATATTAGCTTCAGAAATAAGTCAATTTGCCGCAAATGAATTTATCGGGGTAAGTATTGCTGAATTGCGAAAATTGAAATTTTCAAAACTAAAAGAACTCACCACTAAACTAGTAGTACTACAACCTGTCACCTTCAGAAATAAACGAGATTTTAATGCGCATAGATTGTTGCGCGCCATTGATAACAATACACTACTAAGCAAACTTTCTCCTGAAGAACAAGCTGGAAAAGAAGAGCAAATGATGCCTCTTGAGAAAATAAAAGAGTGTTTTGAAGAGTTCCCTTTTATTCTCAAAAACACCGAAGATCTTCTGGCAGCCTGTAAGATCCATTTCGATTTTTCTGAAAATAGAAAACCTCAAAATCAGCAGGTTTTTGGAGAAAGTGCTTCTGAAGATGAAAAATTCCTAAAAGAACTTTGTGAAAAAGGACTCCTTCTTCGCTATCCTGAAGCTAAAGAGGAAGTTCTTAAAAGAATGATCACAGAATTAAAGGTCATTAAAAAAATGAATTTTATCTCCTATTTCCTTATCAACTGGCGCATTTGCCAATATGCCCGGGAAAAAGGCTATTTCTATATAGGTAGAGGAAGCGGTGCCAATAGCATTGTAGCCTATCTACTGCAGATCACCGAGGTAGATCCTATAGAATTAGATCTTTATTTTGAACGATTTATAAATGAATTCAGGACCAGTCCGCCAGATTTCGATATAGATTTTTCGTGGAATGATCGGGAAGATGTCACTCGCTTTATTTTTGAAGAATTTCCCCATACGGCCTTGCTCGCTACTTACAACACCTTCCAGTACAAAGCTGTGATTAGAGAATTAGGAAAAGTCTTTGGGCTTCCAAAAGAAGACATAGACAAACTTTGTAAAGGAGGTCTCCCAAATAATAAACAAGACGAGATTCATAAAATAGTCCTTAAATATGGTGAGTTAATCCAGGGGCTACCTAATTACCGAAGCATTCATGCAGGAGGTATTCTTATTTCCAACAAACCTCTTACGGCTTTCTCTGCTTTAGACCTTCCGCCAAAAGGATTTCCTTGTGTACAGTTCGATATGGTGATCTCTGAAGATGTAGGACTATATAAATTTGATATTCTCGCACAACGCGGATTAGGCAAGATTCGGGATTCTTTAGATATCATTGCTAAAAATCAGCCCGATGCAGCTGGGTTCGATATTCATGATGTGGCAGCATTTAAAGAAGACCCTAAAATAAATAACCTTATTAGAGAAGCCTCTTGTATAGGTTGTTTTTATGTGGAATCTCCCGCAATGCGCATGTTGCTTAAAAAATTACAAACCGATACGTATTTAGGATTAGTTGCCGCCAGTTCAATTATTCGTCCCGGAGTGGCAAAAAGCGGAATGATGCGAGAATACATCTTACGCCACAGATATCCGGAAAGACGAGACAACGCCCATCCCGAACTTGCCAAAATAATGCCCGACACTTATGGTATTATGGTGTATCAAGAAGATGTAATAAAAGTAGCGCATTTTTTTGCCGGCCTCAGCCTTGCCGAGGCAGATGTTTTACGCCGCGGAATGAGTGGGAAATATCGCTCCCGAGAAGAATTTCAGCGGGTAGAAGAAAAATTCATCTCCAATTGTCACGAAAAAGGGATCGAACAAAAGACCATTTCTGAGGTTTGGGATCAAATAAAGAGTTTTGCAGGATATGCCTTTGCAAAGGGACATTCTGCCAGCTATGCCGTAGAAAGTTATCAGAGTTTGTTCTTAAAAGCCTATTTCCCGTTAGAATATATGGTAGCCACTCTTAATAACGGAGGCGGGTTT
>NZ_APHJ01000036.1 GCF_000403785.1 Gillisia sp. CAL575 | reverse complement strand
TTTGTTAACATTAAATTTATCCTCGTTTCCTGTTTTTATAGCAACGAATCGACAATCCTTTAAAAAGTCTTTGTCATTACATTCAAAAATGTTTTCATCTCCTGGATAATCATAATAGTAATTTCCCCAAGAAGATGATACATAGACATGATCAGAATTTAATAATGTAATTCTAAACTTGAATGGTTCCTTTTTTAATTTGTATTTACCTTTTTTCAATTTCAGATTTTTCCCATTCTGAAATACTTCTACTTTAAATTCATCGTTCTGTGAATGAATTAAAGAAGTATAAAAAAATGATACACAAAAAAGAATAAGAAAGTTGATTTTGTAGTGTTTCATATTTGAATTATAAAATTATAGTAATTGTGCCTAACGGTCTTGGTTAAGGCAAGTAGCGTGGAGTAGGGATACGTTCTTGTCGGCTTTGTTGTTTTTTACTTGATGTCTAAAATAGCACTTTTCACTCAAATGCCCGCTATTTGCGCTTAACCGATGTTGGCAACAGGTTTTTTTTTAGTTATTTTGAGATAACTTCTTAAGTACTTTAATTGCTTTTTCAGCATCTTTTTTATCCACGAAAATATGATCGTGATAATAACCTGCAATAACATTGCAACTAATTTCATTTTTAGCTAATTCGGTTGAGAATGATGCTGTCAAACCAACAGCGTCAAGAGATGAATGAATCATAAGGGTAATCCAGGAAGCAACATATTCATAGTTTAAATTAAGTTTATCCGCTTTACTTTTCTCAATGACAATTGTAGTTCCTTCTATTTCTTTGAATTCACAAATTGTACTTTCTCGATTAATCTTATTTAAGTCTTTTACTGTACAAAAGACATATTCTCCAACGTTCAGTTTTGGAGTCATTCCTTTTATTAAATTCGAAATATTAGATTCACCAGCCATTTAGATTTTTCATTTATTGATCATTATTTACACTAAAGATACAATAGTCGATAAACCCTCAAATATTATAGTTGGATTTTATTTCCTAAGAATTTAATCTATTATTCATTTTTTGTTTTCAACTTGTTGCCAACGGTCTTGGTTAAGGCAAGTAGCGTGGAGTAGGGACACGTTCTTGTCGGCTTAGCTTGTTTTTACTTGGTCTCTAAAATAACATTTTTCATCAGAATGCCCGCTATTTGCGCTTAACCGATGTTGGGCATAGTTTATTTTACTCCAAGTTTAATATTATACTATTTGGATAATTCATTTAAGCTATTAATAATATGAATGATAACGAAACAATCTTGAATCGGAAGAAACACCATAAGCTGTGATAAGATGACCAATAAAATCTTTTACCTCCAACTCATCATATAATTTATTATAATTAGCTAAATCACCATAATAACAATAATCATAATAATTTCCTCTACGCCCAAAATACATAACTATTCCAAACCAACTTTCTCTATAATTTGACTCATAAATAATTTCTTTAATTTCCTCGAAATTCGAATCAACTGCAAATTTTCCCAATATTGTTTTGTCAAAATCAGAATCTGGCATTTCAAATTCTATATTGCTATCTGGGAAGGATTGCAATATATAAGAAGTTACTTGATTATTATCGTGGGTAATTTTCAATGAACAATTTTCAAAGTAGTATGAATTTAAATTAGTTTTTAAACCATCAGTTATCATATCTCTGTCATCAATTTCAAAAGAATAGGTCGGTAGTCCAATTAATTCATTGATTTTATTAATATTCATACCAATATCGATATAATTTAGAAAATCATTAGGTAATATTTTCTTTTCTGAATCGATTTGATTTTTTAGTTGGTTTTTCCTTTCAGATTTTTCTGTTCTTTTTTGATAAAAATATACAAGTATACCTCCTAGAAATCCACCAAGAATTCCAATAATAAGATTAGTTAAAATTTCTTTCATTTAATAAATTGTGCCCAACGGTCTTGGTTAAGGCAAGTGGCGGGAGTAGGGACGCGAACTTGTCAGCTTTGTTGGTTTTTACTTGGTCTCTAAAATATCACATTTTAACGGAATGCCCGCTATTTGCGCTTAACCGATGTTGTGTGTAGTATTTTTTATTTTTCAGTCAGTTTATTTATTTCACGTTTGTTTGGAATCCATAACCACATTCCAATAATTCCTAAAAACAAAATCATAAACGTATTGCTTGTTTTCGTATTTTTTTTAATCGGCATTCTTGTCCAATTAAACCAGACAAAAATTCCAGCCACAATTAGATTCAGTCCCCATATCAGCCAGTTCGCATTATAGTCAAAGTCAAGTTTAACCCACAGTTTTGTATTCGTAAAGATTATAATCATATATCCGACTTGGATTAAAGTCAGAATGATTAGTAAAATTCTTAATTTTTTTAAGTCCGTTTTAAAATTTTCATTTAGAGATTGTAATTCATTCATATTCTATTTGAGTTCTTAGTTAGGCTGTGTTTATATTACACACAACGGTCTTGGTTAAGGCAAGTAGCGGGAGTAGGGACGCAAACTTGTCGGCTTTGTTGTTTTTTACTTGATGTCTAAAATAGCTCTTTTCACCAGAATGCCCACTATTTGCGCTTAACCGATGTTGTGAGCAGTATGTTATTCGCAATAATCTTTAAATGTTATTTTTTTTAGCGCTTTGAAAAATTCCGCTTGAGTGGATTCCGATAAATCATTTCCATAAAAACTCATTGATATTTTATTGTGAGTTTCTCTACTACCTTTTAAACTGTCAATATAAATTCCGCTCGCACCAAAGCCCTTATTTGTCGGCTTAATAAATTTCGCTGAAAAACAAGCGATGCTGTCTTTTGTATATTTATATTTTAGATATTCTTTTGCGTCATATGCAGCAGTAAATTTATCATCGACTTTCAAATGTTTTACCTTTTCTAATTTATTCTTTTGTTTTTTAGATAATCCTGAATATTCAGTTTTATCAAACACGAGTATTTCATTGTTTTTTGTCAAATCTCCAGAATACCATCCTAAATCAAAGATCAAAGTATCTTTTTCGCTAGTTATTAATCCACCTACATTACTATCAATTCCTTTTGCTTTGTATTCTTTCCAATTTTGAGGTATAGTAATTTCAAATGAGCCAAGATCAATCGTTTTATAATCAGATTTTTCACATGACAAAATCAAAAGTAAAGTTAGAGTTAAAATGCTTCTTTTCATATTGCTCACAACGGTCTTGGTTAAGGCAAGTAGCGTGGAGTAGGGACGCGTTCTTGTCGGCTTTGTTGTTTTTTACTTGGTGTCTAAAATAGCACTTTTCATCAGAATGCCCGCTATTTGCGCTTAACCGATGTTGGCTATAGTTAAAATTACTACGAACTTTCATTGTAATGAATTAAAATTTCTTTCAAATCATTTTCGTTTACATTTTTCTTTATGATCACTCCTTTTTCACTAATTAGGATATTAAAAGGGATAGAATTAATACCATATTTTTTAGAAATTTCACCTGCTAAATCTTCTTCGCTAAAGATGTTTTGCCATGATAAATTGTGTTTATCTATTGCTTTTTTCCAGCTTTTTTTATCCTCATCTAAAGAAATCCCTAAAATCACAAGACCTTTATTTTTGAATTTTTCATTCATAATTTCTAGTTCAGGAAATTGGTCTATACAGGGTTTACACCAACTAGCCCAAAAATCAATTAACAAAATTTTGCCTCTAAAATCTTTAGTTGAAAGTTTTTCTTCTTTATAATCGTTACCTGAAATATCAAATATTTGATCACCTATTGTTAAAATATTTTCAGGATAGATATTTCGTTCTAATTTTTTAATAGTATATGGATCTAATATTGTCCTATTCAGTTTTTGATAAAGGTTCTTGAGTTGATTTTTACTTAATGTTGAATCAGAAGAGATCTCCGCCAATAAATCCCCTGGATATCTATTATTTGCATTATCAATTATTAGATTCTCTAACTTAGTATATAAATTATCGCTCCAATTTTCTTTTTTAGAATTTATAGCTTGATATTTTTCAAACTCCGTTCTTAATTTAGAGGTTTTTGTTCCTTTGACTTTTTCTATTATTATCCAGTCTGAAGGTCCGTCATAGAAGTCCTTTTTAGTAACAGTAATTTCCATTTGAATCTCAGTATTTTCCAAATAAAAATCTCTGTCATATCCAGAAACAGTATCCGTAATTAGTCCAGCCCTTGTCGGAAAATCTACACTACCAGAAAATTTACTTTTTCCATTTATGACTAAAGAACTATCAAGTTTCTTGGTTGTTATTAAGTAAAGATATCCAGTATAGTCACCTTTTACATTTACATCTACAGTGAATCCATTTTGATTAGATTTTTTGCATGCTAATAAATTTAAAATTATTCCTAGAATCAATAAATTTCTCATTCATTTTTAATTATTGCCAACGGTCTTGGTTAAGGCAAGTAGCGTGGAGTAGGGACGCGTTCTTGTCGGCTTAGTTGTTTTTTACTTGGAATCTAAAATAATACTTTTCACCAGAATGCCCGCTATTTGCGCTTAACCGATGTTGGCTGTAGTTTTTTTAAATTGAATGATCTATAAAATCGCCATTTTCATCAAACAAATAACCGCGATTACCTTCTTCGATTTCCTTTAGTATTTTTTCTTTTTCTTCAATTTCTCCTATCATTGGCTCAACATAATATCTGAGAAATTTACCTACAGATACAAATCTATCTTTTTCGTCTAAAAGAGATAAGGTTTCTGGTAAATCTGCTTGAATTTTATATTCACCTTGTTCATTTATATTAGACATATATTCAGGTCTTTCTTTTAAACTTAAATTAATAAAATTTAAGTGAGCAACTATTTCTCTAAGTTGAAATGGTGATACAGGAAATTTAATCTTCATCATTCGATCCATAAAAATTGTCGAAGCTGCGCAAGAATCATTTAGGGTAGCAATAAGTACAATTTCTCCCAGCTGAATCATAATAGTTTTTCCTGTTTGACTATCTATAAAATCAAATCCGCCAAACTGATCTATAGCCAATGCAGGTAATATAAATGTAGAACCATAAACATTGTTTTCAATCTTTGCGTTTGTAAAATGACTTCTAGTAATACAATGTATATGATGCATATCCTCCCAATAATAATTGTCAGCTAAAAAACCTTCATCTTTTCTTCTATCTCTTTCAGCCAATAAGGATTTATCTTTTAAATGTGTTTTTAGAAACATTAGACATAACCATCTAAATAATAGATGAGAAATTTTTGGATTTTTTTCAAGTTCAACTACTAATTCTTCATAACTTTTGTTTAGTAATTCCCTTATTGGCTTTTCATAGGTTTCACCTAATTGGGTATTGCATTCTTTACAACAAGGAACCTTGTACTTGTCATATTTATATTTAGTACCATTAGGAAGTGTAATAAATTCTTTATGAAGATTATATTTTCTTAGAATCCAATCGGGAATAATATGTTCATCATTAAATTCTTTATCTTTTGGGTTCGCTCCACAAATAAAACAACAATCTCCATTTGCAATATCATTTAGAAAATGTTGAAGTCCAAAGAATATTATTTCTCCTTTAGAATTTATTAATGTCTTGCTTGTATTTGAGGTCATTCTTAAAAATTACTGCCAACGGTCTTGGTTAAGGCAAGTAGCGTGGAGTAAGGACGCGAACTTGTCGGCTTTGTAGTTTGTTTCTTGGTCTCTAAATTAATACTTTTCACCAGAATGCCCGCTATTTGCGCTTAACCGATGTTAGGCAACGTATTTTATTTCCCTATTAGTTTTTCAATCCAATTTTTTCGTTCAATTCCTAGTTCTTTTTCCAATTCCTTTATTTCATTTTTTGTCGGTTGAAACTTTGGTTCAATTTTCTTTGCTTGTATAAAGTCAGATAACGCTTTTTCTAATTCTCCATTTTCCTTTCTTAAATAAGCTCGACATCTCCAAAAAGTTGCGTCGTTTGGATTTAATTCAAGTGCTTTTCCATAATCATTTTCAGCGTCTTGTTTTTTATTCCACTTTTTATTCAATTCCGCACGATTTGAGTAAGCTATCGAATTCCGATTGTCAAATTCAATCGCTAAATTAAGATTTTTAATTCCTTTTTCAAGTTGTCCAATTTCTAAATGAGCAACTCCTAAATTATTAAACGCATTACTATTCTTTTCCGTTTTCAATTTTTCATTCAATTCCGATATTGTTCGTTCATATTCCCACATTTCGTCGAAGAATAGAATTCGGAATGATTTATTATATAGTTCTGAAGGCTGGATTCAAGGATTCAACGCAACAAAGCGTTATAAAAAGTTAAGTATTCAAATATAATTTTTTTAGTTCAAGATCCATCATTTCTTGAGGTGTATTGTACCCTAGAATTTTACGAGGTCTATTGTTTAGTTTGTCCTGTATTATCTGTAGTTGTTTTTGATCAATTTTATTGAAGTCTGTTCCTTTTGGAAG
>NZ_APHJ01000035.1 GCF_000403785.1 Gillisia sp. CAL575 | reverse complement strand
AGTACAGAATTCGAAAATATTTCATTCGATTTACCCAAAAACCAATCCAACGTGATCAAGGTTATTGGAGTAGGAGGGGGTGGTAGCAATGCCATCAATCACATGTTTCAACAAGGAATCAAGGGAGTTGATTTTATAATTTGTAATACAGATTCCCAAGCCTTGGAAAATAGCACTGTCCCCAATAAAATTCAGTTAGGTGTACACTTAACGGAAGGTTTAGGAGCTGGAGCAGACCCAAAAGTGGGTGAAAATGCCGCTATAGAAAGTAGTGAGGAAATTAAACGCATGCTTGGTACCAATACCAAAATGGTATTTATCACCGCTGGTATGGGTGGAGGTACAGGAACAGGAGCTGCGCCTGTAATTGCCAAACAAGCTAAAGAAATGGATATCCTTACTGTTGGGATCGTCACTATTCCTTTTCAGTTTGAAGGGAAAATGCGAAACGAACAGGCTCAACTTGGAGTAGAAAATCTACGAAGACATGTAGATTCTCTTATTGTTATCAATAATAATAAATTAAGAGAGGTTTACGGAAACCTTGGCTTTAAAGCTGGATTCTCCAAAGCCGATGAGGTGTTAGCAACTGCATCCAGAGGAATTGCAGAAGTAATTACTCATCACTATACTCAAAACATAGATTTACGTGATGCCAAAACGGTTCTTAGTAATAGTGGTACTGCTATTATGGGATCGGCATCTGCATCTGGAGCAAGTAGAGCAAATGATGCAATTATCAAAGCTTTAGATTCTCCGTTGTTAAATGACAATAAAATTAAAGGAGCTCAAAATGTGTTGTTATTGATCGTTTCTGGTTCTGAAGAGATCACTATAGATGAAATTGGGGAGATCAACGATCACATTCAAAATGAAGCAGGACATAGTGCCAATATCATTATGGGAGTTGGTGAAGATGAAAGTTTGGAAGATGCAATTGCAGTAACAATTATTGCAACGGGTTTTAATGTAGAGCAGCAAAATGAAATTGTAAATACCGAAACTAAGAAAATCATCCACACCTTAGAGGATGAACAAAAAGCGGTTCACAATTTTGGTCAAAATAGATTTCAAAGACCTGCTTTTACTGAAGAAGAACCAGTAGAAGAAAAAGAGCAAAAGATCGTTCATACTTTAGAGGAAGAGGATGATTTTAAGGCTCCTGAAGTAAATGAAGATTTGCGTACTCCGCCGAGTGCAAGAATCATGGATGTGGAATATGAGGAAGTGACTTATAAAGAAGATGATTTTATAATTACAGACACTTCAGCCAAAATAAATAAACTAGAGAAGCAGGAAAGAGAAAAACTAGAAGAAGAAGCTGAAGATCAGTTTATGTTCACTTTTGATTTTCCTATAAATCCGAAACAAGAGCAAACTAGAGAAGAACCTAAGGCTGTTGAAAAGCCTCAAGGATCCTTTGAAGCTGAAAAGCCTAAAAATCAGAGAATTATCCATGACCTTAATGATGAGACCAAGGATATGGAGGTGAATGAGCCAATTGAGATTATTCCAGTTACAGAAAATTCTTCTACAGGAGAAAAGCGTTATAGTCTGGATGATTATATGGAAGTGGAGCAAATGCTTAAAAAGTCGAAACCTGTTCAGAAAAAAGTAGAAGAGGAAGAAGAGCATATTGTATTTGAAAAAAAGACAGTGGCACCTGAACCTGCACAGAAAAATTTATCTGATCACGATAACGATCCTTTTGACAATCCTATTTCTGAAGGCTTAATAGAAAGAGCTGCAGAGAGAAGAGCGAAAATGAAAGAATTCAACTATAAATTTAGAAGCAATGCTGCTCAAATAGATGAAATTGAAAAGCAACCCGCATATAAACGTGCAGGCATAGATTTAGACAATTCCAGAAAAGAAGAAGAGAAACTTTCCAGAACAACTTTGGGAGGCAATAATGACGATCTTAAGTTTAGAAGTAATAATTCATTTCTGCACGATAACGTAGACTAAGCTTAAATTTACCTTAACAATTAACCTGAAATTCCCCCACGAATTTCAGGTTTTATTTTTATATTCGCAGTCTTAATTAATACACTTATTATGAGTTTACAGGACCAGGTAATGACCGAATTGAAGGCTGCAATGCGTGCTAAAGACGCGGTTAAATTAGAGGCCCTTCGTGCCATTAAAAGTGGGATATTATTGGCGCAAACAGAGAATGGGTCTAAAGAGGAAATCTCTGAAGATGCAGAACTGAAGTTGTTACAGAAATTAGTGAAACAACGTAAGGACAGCGCTACGATTTATAAAGAACAAAATAGAGAAGATCTGGCACAACCAGAATTGGATCAAGCTGCAGTGATCGAGCAATTTTTACCAGCTCAGTTAAGCGAAGCAGAAATAGAACAAAAAGTAAAAGATATCATTGCTAAGACCGGAGCATCAGGAATGAAGGATATGGGGAAAGTGATGGGAATGGCTTCTGGAGAATTAGCGGGAAAAGCAGATGGGAAAACAATCTCCATGATCGTTAAGAGAGAATTAAGCAATAAATAATAAGCAATGATCATTGATCATTGGTCATTGATAATTGAATTGGCCGCGTGCCCGCCCGAACGTGCCTTATCGGTACGGGCGGGGCGCAGATTGAATTGATGTTCTTAGTATATATTATATATAGTTTAAAATTTGATCGTTATTATATTGGGATGACTGAGGAAATTAACCGACGTTTACTCGAGCATAATAACAGGAAAAACCAATCAACCAAGGCTTTTATTCCCTGGGAGGTTGTAAATATTGAGTCATTTGGTTCTAGAATTGCTGTTAGAGAAAGAGAGAAATACTTAAAATCTGCGGCTGGAAGAAGATGGCGAAAATTAAATATTAGGCCGCGTGGCGCAACTGAATAGCGCATCAGATTTCGGCTCTGAGGGTTGGGGGTTTGAATCCCTTCGCGGTCACGAATAAATAGGAAAGGAGAAAAATCTGTCGAGCTTGCTCGTAAATGATTTTTCTCCTTTCCTATTTTCAAAGCGGAGCTTTGAGGGATCACCGCAGGTAATCCTTCGTGGATTCTTTAGTTGTAGTTGTACCGCCCAAAATTTTCAGCGTTCCCTTTGTAGTTTCATTTAAAGATGTGTAATTGCTGAATTTCAATCATTTACTAGTAAATAAAACTTCAACTTAAAATTATAAATGCCATTAAGGTATGGCAATGGGTTGACTAAGGAGAGATTGTTGAGTATAAATGCTTCTTAAAAATTAAACAGTTCATCGATTTATTGAGATATACTTTTTGAGTTGTAATCTACAGTTCTTCTGAAGACCTTGGGCAGAAAAAACTTTCATTGCTTAATTTTTTTTGCCTTCATTAATTTAGTAAGAGTAGTGGTAAAAGGAAGACCTGCGGCTGACCTTATGTTTTTACCTAAAACAGTTGCCTTATACTCATCCAATTCTTTGAAATTCCATTGGACATCAATAAATTCTTTCATATCACTATTTTCATTCACGAATTCACAAACTAAATAATGTTCTTTTTTAGCATTTTCAAGACCCAAATCTTCTAATTTTTCTTTTGAAAATACTCTTATCCCGGATTTTATTTTAAATAGGTGTGTCGCTTCTGAATTGCCACTTTCTCTGATTAATAAAAACTTAGCGTTTACAACATCATTTTTGAATATTAGAGAGCCGGTTTCATCATTCATCCTAAAATTATAAAGTCCTTTTTCTTTATACCAATCTAGATTTTGCTTATTCTTTGCAAATCCAACCAAAACAAAGGTTTCATCTGGAATTAATTTTTCATTATTAAAGTATTCAGGTATTGGCTCATTTAATGAATCAGATTTTCCGTCTTTCGTAATTGAATAAGTTTTTGTGGCAATATTTTCTCTTTGTGTAGCCCTATTAAGAAAGTGATTTTTGATTTCGGTAATAAAATTAATAAGATGATTTATACCACTATTTTCTTCTGATGGTCTAATTGAAAATGCACCTAAACCTGGTAAAATTTCATGAAATCCCTGAAAATTAGTTGGCTTTTCATCTGTTCCGGGATATAAAATGTATGCGCCACCAGTTCTTCTTATCGCATCCTTATATGCATGCATTTTAAAAACATCTTCATTTTTAAAATTAGAGTTGTTCTTTTTGTCTTTGACTTTATATTTTGCATCAAAATGAATGTGCACTATTTGTTCTGTCTTTTCAGCCACCTTTATATCTAAATGCTTTGGCCAAATAGAAAGTGTATAGTCCGGGTCCATTTGCAACGTCCAACTACCTTCAACGGATAAATCATGGTTTTTACCAAAGGTTTTATTGTAACAAAACTGAATAGACAACTCTCTTTCTTTCGATTGGTATGACCCATTTAATGCAATTTGTCTACCTTCCTTAAGTTGTAAACCTAGTTTGTCATTAGTTTTATTAATTAGCTTTTTATACTCTTCAGATTGAATGCTAAAAGTCTCTTTAACAGCTTCTAATAATTTAAAGAATAACCAATACTCATAAAGTTTAGCAATATTTTTACTTCCTCCTGCATAAATATCTTCTCCACCTTCCCAAATTAATTTTGCCGCTAGATCAAACATCAGCCAATTTTTGAAAACTTCTCTATAGCCAGCTTTTTTTTGTAAAATAGGACTATTCAGTTTTATGGTTGTAGATCTAGAAACCTCCTTAAATAGATTGTGCTGTAGATGGGCTTCCAATTTGTTTGAAACGGATTGTGCTTCTTTATGGAGTCTTGAACCATTTTTACTTTTTAACTGAATCTCTTCACAAAAGAATAAAAATGATTCTAGCACATATTTTATAAATCTGTTTTCTGGTGTATCTGTGGTTTCTTCATTTATCGTTGCACCTATTTTTATTGCGATGGAATCAATACCGAAATTTCTAAGTTGATGATTGGATGGAAGCTTTACTCTATTTTGTGAATGAATAAGATTTCTTACCGCTCGACTGTTTAATTTTTTTAAACTTCTAACATCTTTATTTTCAGTTTTAGTAGTCCAAGTAGTTACAGGTCCCTTTATAATTTGATGGATTGCAACCTCAAAATCTTCTGTATCAATAATTGATTTAACAAAACAGAATTGCTGATAAAGTGTTTTAGAGTCGGTATCAAAATCTATTTCTAGAGTTTGATTTACAGGGGAATTTGTTTGTAAAATTAAATCTGTAGCGTGTTTAGTTATAGATTCTAACATAAATCTATAATCTTTTCGGTAAGATGTTTTAATTGACTGAACTTCTAATTTGAAATCTCCTCTTTCAATTCCATTTTCAAAAATTGGAATAGTTAAAGTGCCAACATAAATATTTGGACTAATTCTTCCTTCAGAAGGATTAAAGTTGGACACTTCTATTACTTCACTGTTTTGTAGGCTATAACCTTTTGTTAATTTATATTGATAATAACAGCCCTCAATAATTTGATGTTCGGCTTCATTATTTTCGGCCGCATCTGAAAGTTTAAAAAGAGTGTCAGGAATTATTGCATATAACTCAATATCTAACTCTTTAACTATATGTCCTAAATGTATTTTAAGCTTCCGCATAGCTTGCAAATCCGTTTTCTATAGCATTTTTATACATTCTAGCTATTTTCTCAAAAGACAAACTATATTTAATCTCATTTTCTTCTTCAATTTTGTAAACTCCTCTTTCATCAAAAATTATATTTTGCTCTTTTTCTAAACATTTTTGAGCCAATAGGTTTAACGTTTTTAGTAATTTCCTTCGGGATCCATGCAGTTTGGGTAATAGCTTTTGCATAATAGCAATGTCTATTTTTTCATTTTCTTTTGTTGAATAGGATGGATTTACTAAATCAATTTTCGAAAACAAGGTTTGAATTTCCGAAGCAGTTCTATATCCAAATTCTGCTCCCAGCTTTTGTAATTCTTTAAAGAAATTTAATAACTCTAAATTCAATTGAGTGAAGTCATTATTATTAGTGCTGTTTTTAGCAATTTCAACAAATGAATTGCCCATTTCAGCTCCCATTTTTGCAATAGAGGTTATTTCTTTTCCTTCCATCAAAAAACTTTCAATCTCCGTTTCATCAACCCTAAACTCAATTACATTGGCTCTATCTAGCACTTTAGGACTAAACATATAAGTAGTTTCATCTATATTAACTGTACCCACTACAAAAAAGTTTTTGGGCCATGCGAATTCATGTGGAACGCCTGATTTTTCATTGTCTCGATCGGAATGTAATTTAAAATTGTCTATAGATTCCATTACACTTAAAAAGTCAGCAAAATAACGCTCTACATGACTTAAGTTCATTTCATCCAGGATAAGAAAGTATGGTTTATCCTGATCTTTGTTTGCTCTTATAATAAGTTCTAAAGCTCCATTTTCTGGAAGTATATATTCGTTATTATCCAATGCATTTACGTAGCCAAGTAAAGGTTCTCTATTAGTCCAATCTGCACCTACCGGAACAATACAGTATTGCTTTTCTTCTTCACATATCCATTGGGCAAAACATTGTGCTAATTTTGTTTTTCCTGAACCCGATAAACCACTTAATAGTACAAATGGTTTAGTGGTCAGGGAAGAAATATATCTTGTGATTAATTTTGTTGAATATTTTAACCCTGAGATTACACAATCTTCGTGGAAAAGAGAGAGGTTGAAATCAGCTGCTGCTTTTATTTTCTTATTACCATCCATATTAATAGATAAATATTGTTGAATAATTTCATTTAAATCACTATCTAATATATCCTTATCAGGAAGATTATTGGTGTTATAAATTTTGAAAACAAATGAATCTCCGTACCTGTCGGGTTTATCTAGAGAATTGTCTCTGAAATGATCTTTTATTTTTATTGGGTTATTTATTTTCCATTCTATTTGAGGTTTGTTTGTTTCACTAACCCCGTATGCTAAAACAAGTTTGTCTATATTCTTATAAAATAAATAAACAGGGTAAATTCCTTCACTCGTTGTAAATGGTTTTTTAAGAAAAGAAATCCAAGGAATACGAGCACTCATACCTTGACCGAAACTCACTTTTACTTTGGTCCCGTTATATTCATCATCAAAATGTTTCGTTTTAAGATTATCTGTTTTTGCTTGATCTAAAAAATTTATTAATTGCTCTGAATACGATTTTGATTTCTTTAAGGATGTTTTCATTTTGTCAGTCCATTCCCATGCTACATATGATAATTCATAAAAAGGAATGTCTGTTTTGGACCTGATCTCATTTAGGAGAGAGGTGTATTCTGAAAATGAATTAAATTTTGGATTAATATTTAAGAATTTGGTAATGTATTGTGCTGTTGGACCATTAATTGGAAAATACCTAACCGGGTCAATATAAAATAGAGCTTCTGTTAGTTTAGTCTTACCTACACATTTAATGGTTAATACGTCTTCAAAATCAGCATTAACCAAGGTATTATTTAATGCTTTAAAAAAGAATGACCATAATCTAGAAATCTCCTTGTTTTCTCTATTATATTTATATGGGAATAACCATACTTGTTGAGCTTGTGCAGAAGGAATTCCTTTTTCGTCTGAAGGAATTGAAGCATTTATTTTTTTTGCTATTTCCTTTAAATAGTATAGCCTTTTTCGACCGCCATATTTATATATATAGCAAAAGAATGTAAAAGGATCGATTTCTTCTAGTTCTATAAATTGATCTCCTGGTTGATCTTTATCATTAAAAGGTGTAATACCAATTGATTTTAATAGCTCAATTAATTCAATCTGAGAGTTTTCTTTGGTTTTAAGGTAATCTGTTATTTCTCCATGAGTTTTAACCCAAGTAAAATTTTTATCAGCCATTCTCTGTTTTCTTCTATGTTAATTTAGCAATAGATTTAATATGTAAAACTTCTTATTTTTTTGTAAAATATCACTTTAAACTCAATTGCTTGCTATTTGCTGGTAACAAAATTTGTAAGATCTTATTTAATTTTGAGTTGTGAGTTTTTAATATAAGTTATACCCTATAAGTTGTAGGTTTGTTAGAATATTAGAATTTGAATAACTAATTATGATCTTATAGTTGCTGTAGACCAATAGCTTGTTTTATGAAGAAAAAAGTATTAATTACATAAATTGCGTTGAATTCTAGAAAGATAGGGCACCTAGAATTTTCTATTCACAAACCTAGCTTATTTCTATAAGCAAAAGGAAAATGAAGCTTTGGAAAATACTACAGATTTCCTTAGTAAGACTGAGCCCGGGCAATTGATAATAGACTTTCTTGTGATACCTATTCTTCTATTTTAATTAATGTAAAGCTATTGTCAACAATAAATCCTTTGTCTTCTTCATCAACTATAAACTCTATGACTGTGCCACTTTCTAAATCAATAAATTGTTTTTCTGTTAAAGGAATAAGGTTTAAATCACCGATAGGTGAATTGGGTATAAAAAGATTATTCCCTTTTAATTTAACTTCTAGAATTATATTTTGCTGTTTAAATTCATATTTCCCCGTAAAAGGCTTTAAAGCAGTTTCAGACAATTCAATAACTTCAACTGTTTTAAATTGGCTTATTGACCAATTATAATATTTGGAAACTGCATTTTTGATTTCTGATATTAACTTGCCTCCATTATCAGCATTCGTCATTACTATTACTGCATCACCTCGATAAGCATAGGCAAGCATATCGTTAGTGAAGCCTGCATTTTTTCCGCCATGAGCAAATATTAAGGAATCTTTTTCAGATTGTAATGAAGGTCCAAGTCCCCAATTATTTTTATGTTTTGTGAGCATTCTTTCTATGGTTTCTTTTGTGAGAACTCCATCTTTTTTTCCTTTTAAGATATCTTGTATTTCTATACAATACAATGCTAAATCTGATGGGGTTGTCCATAAACCTGCAGCTGCCTGTTCCGGGTAATTATGCCATAAGCCTTTTATTAATTCACCATTTTCGTCATAGGCAGCACTAATGTTGCTTTCAAACTCTTTAGTTATAGGTTGTTGATAGGTGCTATTTTTCATCCCTATAGGAAGCAGAATGTTTTTAGACATATATTCCTCGAAAGATTGCCCACTAACATCCTCTACAACTTTCTCCATTAGGGTATAACCACCTCCAGAATATCGCCAAATGCTTCCAGGTATAGTGTCGACGACTATTTTTTCTGTGTTTCCATTACCATTTAAAACATCAATTATGTCGGGGAAATTATCAGTTTGTTGGTAACCTGGAAAACCATGAACTGTCACTCCTGCGGTATGGGTCAATAGTCTTTCGAGTGTTACTTTTTCAGTTTTAGTGAATTTATTTTCAGGAATCTGCCAATTTTTTAAATAATAGTTGACATCTTTATTTAATTCTAAACTATCATTCTCCAATAGTTTTAAAGCAGACAAAGCAGCCACAGGTTTACTTATGGACCCAGCCTGGAAGAGAGTATTAAAATCCACTTTGTTTCCGCTTTCGGTATTAGCATAACCATAACCTTTTGCCCATTTTATTTTTCCGTTTTCAACAATAGCAATACTCACTCCAGGAACTTTATAATAATCCATTCTTTTCTGGATATTAAATCTCTGAATTGAATCTCCTTTTATTTGAACATTTTTAACAAGGCCATTTTCAATGGCATTTATTTCTGACAGGATTTCGGTTTCCTTTTGAGCAAAGCAATTACTGATTATGCTAATTGAGAAAATAATAAAAAAGATATTTTTCATAATTATGATTTTTAATTACCTGCACTGCTTATAAAATTAGACTAAAATATATTCGTCTCAAACCAGCTTGGAATAAAAAACATTGATCTTATAAAATTAGCTGAATTCTAAAAGCTAGGACATTCAGAATTTTTATTTTTCAAACTTGAACTATTTATTTTGAAAAAATTGCATTTTAAGATAGGATTCTCGCTATTTATTGGTGATCAAAGTTGCAAAAATGTTTATCATTTATGAGTTGTTAGTTTTTAATATAGGTTATACCCTATAAGTTGTAGGTTTGTTCGAATTTACATTTAAAACTATAATCTTATAGTTGCTGTAGACCAATAGCCCTTTATGAAGAAAAAAGAAAATAAAACTAAAACAATAAAAAATCCTTGGCCCACGAAAGATGCTATGGAGCAGGTTTATGAAATGAAACTTTGGGGAAGCGGAAATTCTGACTTTTATTCAGGTTTAGGGTCTCACGATCCTGAGGTAGTTAATCCATATATAGAAGTTTTAAGATCATTTTTAGCCTCTTTCAAAAGTCCCCTCAGGGTTTGTGATTTGGGATGTGGAGATTTTAATGTAGGGAAAGAATTGGTTAGACATACCAAAAACTATGTTGCAGTAGATATAGTAGCAAAACTTATAGAACATAACAAAGCAAAATTTAAGGATGATAATTTAGAATTCCGATGTTTGGATATTGCAGTAGATAATTTGCCTTCTGGGGATTGTGTGATCTTAAGACAAGTATTGCAACACTTATCTAATGCTGAGGTAAAGAATATAGTTAGTAAACTGAAGAATTATAAATATGTTATTCTAACAGAACATTTACCTGATGGTGCTTTTATACCCAATAAAGAGATCATTTCAGGTCAAGGAATTAGGCTAAAAAAAAGAAGTGGTATAAATTTATTAGTTGCGCCATTTAATTTAATTATAAAAGAAGAGAAACAACTGTTGTCTATTATCCCAAAGGACAACAAAGGGCTTATAGTGACTACACTTTATAAAATCTTTTAGAATTTTAGTTGAAGCATTTGTAATACGATGCTTCAATAAATATGTAGCAAATTTCCTTGTTGTGATACAAAATACACTTCTAACAAGCAGAGAAAGACTACAGATAAAGAATCTGTTTTTCTTCCTAAAGAGAAATTCAGGAGATTGTCTTTACCTCTTATAGGGATAGCAGATGTAGAAATAGATGATTTTCATACAACTCCTCCTAATTGCTTATAATTTAATATTTAGCGATTCTATTTAGGTTGTAATGTATAACTTGTAAAACTAAGTTTACATTGAGGAACCTATTACAGATTATTAGAATTAATATTTCAGTACAATTATGAAAGATCTTTTTATCAACTACAAAACAGATATCATTTGGGTAATAGGGGTTGTGGTAGTTGTTCTGTTATTGCGATTACTAACCAGAATATTACACAGATGGTTGCTCAAAAAAGAACATGAAAGATTTCCTCGAGAAAAACCAACAACGATAAATCTTGTAAGTAGAATAGTTAATACCCTTTGGCTTATTTTAGGCTTAATAGCATTAAGCTTTGTTTTTGTTGAAAGAGACAAAGACGCCATAATTATAAAGAAATTTGAAATTGTTCTCTATTTAGGAGTAATAACTATTGTGACCATAGTAGCTGCTGCAAGTACAAATATTTGGTTCAAAAAAAGTATAGAAAATAAGATCACAAATAAAAATGATCCTACTAGTTTTAAATTTTTACGCTATGTTTTTGTAGTAGTTATTTATTTTGTGGGAATCATTCTTGGATTATTAATATTTCCTTCTTTAAGAGGAGTAGCACAAACAGCTCTGGGGGGAGCAGGGGTTTTAGCTATAGTTATTGGGGTTGCCTCTCAGGAAGCCTTGGCAAATCTAATTGGAGGCGTTTTTATTATATCATTTAAACCTTTTAAAGTAGGCGACCTGGTAAAAGTTACAGATACTATGATTGGAAATGTAACCGACATAACATTGCGCCATACGGTGATTAGAAATTTCGAAAATAAGATGATCGTAATCCCTAATTCCATTATCAATAAAGAAAAGCTGATTAATTACGATATGGGGGAACTCAAATGTTGTGAGCGAATAGAAATAGGAATTTCTTACGATAGTGATATTGATTTGGCTAAAAAAATAATGCAGGAAGAATGTGAAAATCATCCTCTTATTTTAGATAATAGGTCACTTTTCGCCAAAGAAAATGGTGACCCAATGGTTAAAACAGCAGTTATTTCTTTAAATGATTTTTCGATAAGCATACGTGCCTGGGCCTGGGGAGAAAGTTTCAGTGATTGCTTTGAACTTAAAACTGCAGTACTAGAAAGTATCAAAAAACGATTTGATAGGGAAAGCATAGAAATTCCTTATCCATATAGAACTATAGTTATGAAAAAAGATAAGGAACCTGTTTAAAGAATGTATTCTTAAATTAGTTATCTAAAAAATTGTAGATAGATTTAAAGTTGATCTCTATTAGGATTTTGTTTTAAGCGTTTTATATACTTCATCAAAAATTTCAGGTCTGTCTGCAAGCACAATTAAGCTGTCTTGTGATTCGATTTTTGTAAGTCCGTTTGGAATTATATAGCTTTCATCTCTTTTAATCATTGCTATAATTGCATTCTTGGGGAAACCCAACTCCACAATTTTCTTGTCTACTGCAAAGCAGTCAGAAGTAATTAAGAGTTCTTTCATCTCTGCTTTAGGGTTTTCTGCCAAAAGTAAATCTGTTGCTGTTAATTCCTTTGCTTTCTCGGGTAATCCTACATTTAACCATTTGGCTACAACGGCAAGTGTAGTTCCTTGAATTAGTATAGAGGTAACAGATATAAAGAATACGATGTTGAAAATCATATTCGCTTTATCAATTCCTGCTAAAAGCGGATAGGTTGCAAATACGATAGGAACTGCGCCACGCAAGCCAACCCACGAAATATAGAATCTTCTTCTCATTTTCATTTTGAAAAATATAAGACTAAGAAATACTCCGATAGGTCTTGCAACCATTATTAAGAATACTGAAATAAGTACTCCAATTCCTAAATATGGAACAATTTGAGAAGGAAAAACGAGTAATCCTAAAGTAAGGAATAATACAATTTGCATTAACCAAGCTAAACCATCAAACATTTTTAAAATGGTTTTTTTGTGTATCAAGTTCTGATTTCCTAAGTAAACTGCACAAATATAAATTGCAAGAAACCCATTACCACCAACAAAGTCGGTGGCAGAAAATGTAGTAAACATCAAGGCAATTACTAGAACGGGATAAAGCCCTTCAAAATCTAGTTTTATTTTATTTATTATGTACTTACTAATCACTCCAAAACCGAAACCTGCGACTCCACCCAAAATCATTTGCTGAAGAAATAACGGAATTATAGAGACAAAACTTTGATCTTGATGTATTACTAAAGTTAAAAATGCAATAGTTAGTACATAAGCCATCGGATCATTACTTCCGCTTTCTAGCTCTAAAGTTGGTCTCAAATTAGTTTTTAAAGCAAGACTTTTGGACCGAAGAATTGAAAATACTGCTGCAGCATCTGTAGAAGATACTATAGAGCCCAAAAGCAGACTTTCATAAATTGTAAAGTCCGTTACATACCATACAAATGTTCCAAGAGAGATTGCGGTAAATAATACCCCTAAAGTAGATAATGCGATTCCTTCCCAAAGAATGGGTTTAACAGAAGACCAATTGGTGTCTAGTCCACCTGAAAATAGGATGAAGTTAAGGGAAACAATTCCAATAAATTGAGCGAGTTTTGGATCGTCAAAACGGATACCTCCAATACCATCAGAGCCTGCCAACATTCCAATTGCTAAGAAGAGTAATAAGGTTGGGACACCAAATTTATAAGAAGTCTTACCAGCAAAAATACTGATAAGAAGTAATAAAGAGCCAACCAATAAAATATTTTCAATCGTTAAATTCATCCTTGTTGCTCTTCTTTATTAAGTTGCAAAGATATTTTTTCTGGTTAATAAAATTCAAAAGTTTACTATAATTAGAAAATTTTATCTGGTTTTAATCTAGTTTTCCAAATGCTAAATCATATCTCGGCAATAAATAGTTTGAGAGAAAGACTTTGAGATAAAGAATAAGTAGGTTCAATTAAATATATAGCAGTTGTGTGCACAGATGCTTCTACTTTAAAATCACCATTTAAGATCTAGTAAATGCTGCGGGTTTAATATTTGAAATATTCGGAAGAAATTATTATTGAAAAAATGAAGGAAAACTAATCTTCCATAGAAAATAAAAATGGACCGAGAAGGCGTTTCAATTTTTCGTGTGTGGAGTTATATTTATTGTTCTCTAAATAGGAAATGATCTTTTTCAGGTCTGCAGAATTCTTAACCGTGTTGAATTTACTACTATATTCATTAAAGACTGAACTCGGATATTGCTTTTCTATAACAACAAAAATATTGCTGTGTCTTGGATCTAATTTTATTCGATTATAAAATAGGTCATTAATAGTTTCCTTATTACCCTCCAAAATTTGAAAGAAATTCCCTGAACTATAAAGCAAAATACCTTTAATTCCTCTGGAATTATTAAATGCAGTTACTTTATCAAAAAGTTCATTAATATCTTTTTCAACTAAATATTCACTCGCATTACTTATATAACAAATAGTATTAGACATTAATTGTTTGATTGATAGGTTATAGCTATAGTAAATATAGTAGTTTTCTTTTATTCATATAATTGGATTAAAATTTGCTTTAATACCGAGATTAATAATGTATTTGCGTTTTTTTTTCTTGATTTCTTGAGGAAAGCTAAATTTTGACAAGGAAAACGTAATATTAATCTGTAAGAGCTAGGATCTCTTCAGCTTTTATTTCTTGTAAACCTTTAATGATTTTATGAAATTCTCTGGAGCAAGCTTTAGATTTCTTCTGAAGAACTTCTGTTGATGCAACATTTTTCTCAATCAAGGTTTTAACTTCTTCCATAAGTATACTAAGCTTATCTGCCTGAATATAGAAAACAGACATAGTGCTTTTGTGGATAAGATTCCCAAGCATTTCCGCACTCTTAGCATCTACAGCTTCCAAGAATTCTTGCTCATAGATAATAAGTGCATCTAAGGTGCTTTTGATAAATTTATCTATATAAATAGGATTATTATTAGCCATTTTCACAAACTTTGACACATCAAAAGTTGTGTTCTTTAGTTGTTGAGTTTCTGAAGGCTTATTTTTGATTTCAATCTCTTCAATTTCCTCTCTTGTCTCCTCTTCGACCTCTATAAAATTCTCCTTACCTATATTATTAGGATTATGTAAATAATACACTAGCGTTTCTAGTAATTTTTCCGGTTGAAAGGGTTTCGGAACGTGATCTTGGAATCCTGCCTTTTGTAGTTTATAGTTTATCTCTCCTCTTTCTGAAGCAGATAAGGCTATTAGAATTGGTTGCTTGGAAATATTTAAAGCACGAATTTCCTTAGCAGTTTTATATCCATTTAATTTAGGCATGTGTAAATCCAGCAAAATAAGGTCGTAGTGCTTATTTTTCAGCATATTTAATGCTTCTCTACCACTTTTAGCCGATTCATTTTCTAAATTCCAATTATTTAGAAACTGAGAAGTAATATAGATATTAGCTGGATTATCGTCTACAACCAAAACTCGAGACGATTTTAATATTTCTTTATCCTCGTTGCTAATTATTTTTTCCTTTGCAGACGAAAAATTATTATTAACCTTGTACCAAATCTCAAAACTAAATTCGGCACCTTGTCCTTCTATACTTTGCACTTTCATTTCTGAATGGTGCAAATGAAGCAGTTTTTGACTTATAGTAAGACCAAGTCCTGTGCCACCATATTCCAGATTAACATCATAACTCGCCTGAGAAAATTCCTGAAAAATAGCTTCTAACTTATCTTGCGGAATCCCAATTCCCGTATCACATACTCTAAATGATAGAAGTGAATTATTTTTTTCTGTTTCTAGTTGTTCAATAATAATAGATACAGATCCTGTTTTGGTGAACTTTATGGCATTCCCAATAAGGTTGGTGAGTATTTGGGATAACTTTATTGGATCTCCTGTTAGCTCTTGTGGGACATTCTCGTCCATTTCTACCAACAATTCAATATTCTTTTCTGCAGCCTTCACTCTAAAAGTTTGCTGCAGCATTTTCACCATATTATTAATATTGAAATCTCGCATTTCTAGTTTTACCTTTTGAGCTTCAATTTTACTTAGATCAAGCAAATTATTTACCAGTCCTAGAAGGTTTTCGGAAGAAAGCAGTAAGATTTTTGCATATTCTTTTTGATCCTCGTTAAGGTGAGTTTTACTTAATAAGTTGCCAATACCTAAAATGGCATGTAGTGGAGTTCTTATTTCATGACTTATGGTAGATAAAAATTCTGCCTTAGCATGAGAATCTTCTTCTGCTTTCTTTTTGGCAGCAATTAATTCTTTCTCGTATTTCTTACGATCTGTAATATCAAATATAGTTGCTCTGTAGGTTATTGGGTTTAAACCTTTGGCCGGAATTTCAATTACATTAATAAGACCGGGAAAAGAACTGCGGTCTTTTCTTACAATATCAAAATTGATTTCCTGAATAAAGCCTTGCATTCTAATCAAGGGAAAGAAATGAGTTTCAAAGAAAATCTGTCCGCCAATTTTAAAAAGGTCGGGGAATTTTTTTAGATAGATCACCTCCTCTTTAGTGAAGTTTAGCCAAGAAAGTAAGGTTGTATTTAAATTATAGATAGTTCCATCCGTTAGAAACGAAACATAACCGCAAGGAGCATTTTCATATAATTCCTCTGCAGTTTCAGTAATTCTCCCTTTAGGGTTTTTATCCTTATTTGTTATACTCATGAAGTTGTGCTTGCAAGATATTTCTTTATTGCAAAAGTAGTTTCTTCCGGCGCACTAAGATTGGGGCAATGTCCGGTTGCATTTAGGATCTGAAATTCAGAATTCTGAAGATTATCGTGTACATATTGGCCAACTTCTACAGGAGCTATAATATCTTGGGAACACTGTAATACCAAAGTTGGTACTGTTACAGATTTTAAGTCCTTACGATTGTCTGATAGAAAAGTAACTCTGGCAAAATGTTTTGCGATCTCTGGATTGGTTCGGCAAAAACTATTTGATAATTCTTCACCTAATTCTGGCTTATCTGGATTCCCCATTATTACAGGAGCTATATTAGCAGCCCAGCCTAAATAATTGCTATCTAAAGCCTCCATTAGATCGTCTATATCTTCTTTATTAAAACCACCAACATAACCTTCATCATTAATATATCTGGCAGACGGGCCTATCATTATTAAATTAGCAAATCTTGAAGGCTCTAGATTTGCAGCAAGGGCAGCTATCATAGAACTTACAGAATGACTTATAAGAATCACATCTTTTAAGTCCAGCTCTTCGCAGATTTCCAAAATGTCTTCTGCATAGCCTAAAAGATTGTCATATTTTTCTTTAGAATAGGAATTATGATCGGAATGACCAGCACCCACATGATCGAAAAGTATAACTTTATAGTTTTCTTCAAATTCCGGATATACATAACGCCACATATTTTGGTCGCAGCCATATCCATGAGCAAATAGTATGGGTTGAGTTCCATTACCAACAACCTTGACATTATTCCTTTGTACCGCTGAAATCTTTTGAGTGGAGCTCATTTTATAAAAATTTTAGATAAATTTATGTAAAGTCTAAGTAGGTTGTTAAAAACAAGGTTAAAATTTCACAATTCTTTATGAGGCATAAATATAATAATTTAATGTAATTATCAGGTTTACATCGGTTTAAATTGATAACTAAAATATAATTTCAAATTCTTTAATGATGTCTATTTATTGATTAAACCTAAATAATTCTTAACATTTCTTAAAATTTAATCTGCCCATAGGTGTTTACTTACTGCAATCAATTTCACGTATTAAATATGGGAAGTTTTGCAATGTTCATTTTTGTATAAGTTAAATTGAAATCAGATTCAGGCTTATTAATATTTATATAGAATGATTCCGATAAAATAATCTGTTAAAATGGATTATCTTTTTACCTTCATCCAAATTATATTATTTTTCCACTCTTTTAAGCTAAGCACTTTATTTTCTTATGACTCAAATAGATCAATTTATTGCCGATTTTGCCTCTTTTGTATGGGGACTTCCTCTTTTAATTTTACTGATTGGTGGTGGTTTTTATCTGCTGGTTATCTCAAAATTTCTCCCTTTTAGATATTTAGGTCATGCCTTACAAGTATTAAGAGGGAAATATGATAATCCAGACGATCCTGGAGAAATAAGTCACTTTCAGGCATTATCTACAGCATTATCTGCAACTGTTGGAATGGGTAATATTGCTGGAGTTGCTGTGGCAATTGCTATTGGTGGACCAGGAGCTATTTTCTGGATGTGGGTAAGCGCTATTATTGGGATGGCAACTAAATTTTTCACTAATAGTTTAGCGGTTATGTATCGTGGGAAAGATACAGATGGTAATATCCAGGGAGGGCCTATGTATTTTATAATGGAAGGATTAGGTAAGAAATGGAAAGCTTTGGCGGTGATGTTTAGTGTTGCTGGATTGGTAGGAGCACTTCCTGTTTTTAATGTGAATCAGTTAACACAGGCTATTAATTTCATTCTTCTAGAACCAAATGGAGTAGAAGTAGGTCTTAGTTCTAATTTGATAATTGGATTTATTTTAGTAGCTATAACCTCTGTGGTGATCTTTGGAGGTCTTTCCAGAATTAGTAAAACGGTTTCTAAATTAGTGCCTTTGATGGTGGTAATGTATTTTATATCTGTACTTATAATCTTATTTGTGAATTCAGATCAAGTACCTTATTATTTTGGCTTGATATTTACTGATGCTTTTGCTGCAGATAATTTTACTGGTGATTCATTTTTAGGAGGTGTTTTAGGCGGACTAATAATTTTAGGTATTCGGCGTGGAGCTTTTTCTAATGAGGCGGGTATTGGAACAGCACCAATGGCACATGGAGCAGCTAAGACAAACGAACCAATTAGAGAAGGTCTCGTTGCTATGTTAGGACCAGCTATAGATACTTTGGTGGTTTGCACACTTACTGCCTTAGCGATTTTAGTAACTGGGGTTTGGCAAACTTCAGAACAGAACGGGGTGAGTCTAACCGCAGCTGCTTTTAATGATGCTATGCCTTTCTACGGAAATTATATCTTGTTAATCTGTATCGCATTTTTCAGTATTTCATCTTTATTCTCTTATTCTTACTACGGAACAAAATGTCTTTCATTTTTGATAGGAGCAGATAAGAAACATTACTACAATTACTTTTATATTTTAAGTATTCTGATGGGTGCAACTACTACTTTGAGTATGATGATTAATTTAATTGACGGATTCTTTGCTTTGATGGCAATTCCAACAATGATCTCTACATTGATCCTTGCTCCAAAAGTTTTAAAAGCAGCAAAAGACTATTTTAGAAGAATGGAGCTTAATAAGAAGGAATCTTTGGAAACTTCAAAATAAGATGTTTTACTATTCTCAGAGGTTTTTCGCTATTCTAAGCCAAACCTTATTAGTGTTATCAGGAATTTAAAGTTAAGATGTTGTCACACTGAGCGTGTCGAAGTATCCAATATATTTGGCAAGAGTCTTCCACAGGCTCAGGCTGACAGAGCGATTTTTTTGTAATTCCGAAGAAAAGAGGATTTCTAAATTAGAAGATTAATCAGTTCATTGAGATCCTTCGCTATTGCTCAGGATGACAAATATGGGTTTTTGATTCTATGAGAGTCTTCGAGAGGCTCAGACTGACATAATTAAAATAATATCCAGATAGGTCTCGGAACAAGTTGAGAGCTTATTAAAAAGCTTTTATAATCCTAAACATTTGAAGAATCGTCATCCTGAATTTATTTCAGGATCTAAAAGTTATATAGAAGCTGAAACAAGTTCAGCTTTACGCTAACCATTCATTATCTCAATTTACGGAATTTTAAAAAATGAAAATCACCTCGCCCCAATTGCAACCGAGTGGAGGCGAGAGCTTATTATAATGCTTTTACTTCGCTAACAAGGTGTTATTAAAGAGCTTTAAAATTCTTTTATACTCATCGGTCCAGCTACTTGGCTCTACAAAACCGTGGCTTTCTACAGGGTAAAGAGCCATTTCCCAATTGTCTTTTTTCAACTCTATTAATCGCTGAGCAAGTCTAACTACATCTTGGAAATGAACATTAGTATCTACCATCCCATGTGCGATCAATAAATTACCTTTTAAACCTTCAGCAAAATAAATAGGAGAAGAACGTCTATAAGCTATTGGATCCTCTACCGGAGTGTTTAAAATATTGGAAGTATAACCATCATTATAGTGTGCCCAATCTGTTACAGATCTTAATGCTGCTCCAGATTTAAAAGTGTCACTTTCATTGAACATTGCCATTAATGTGATGAATCCACCATAACTCCCTCCGTAGATTCCTATCTTCTCCTTATCAATCCCGTGTTCTTCAATTAAAAACTTAGCTCCATCTACATTATCAGATAAGTCTTTTCCTCCCATGTGCCTATAGATCCCGGTTCTCCAATCTCTTCCATACCCAGCACTTCCTCGATAATCCATATCCAAAACGGTGTATCCTAGATCTGTCAACAAGTTATGGAACATATATTCTCTAAAATAAGAAGACCACCAATTATGGGCATTCTGTAGATATCCTGCTCCATGAACAAAGATCACAGCAGCCCCATTTTTCACATCATCTTTTGGTTTATACAATCTGGCAGGAACCATTGCCCCATCTGTAGCTTTAACCTTTATTCTATTTGGCGCTCTCCAATTGTAAGCTCTAAAAGCTTCAGATTGACCTTTAGTTAATTGAATCGCTTTAGTATTGGTTCCCGTTTTTTTGAGGTATAATTCCCAAGGCTGATTGCTAAAAGAGTACAAAATTGCCATCTGCTTTTCATCTGGAGAAAGAGTTACCTGATTATTTCCGCTCATCGAAGTCAATTGAGTCATTTTTCCACCCATTACTGGCATTTTATAAAAATGACGTTCTCCTGCATCAATTTCAGAAGTAGTTAAAAACCAGCTTTTTTCATCTTTAGATAACTGCGGATCGAAGACTTCATATTCTCCAGAAGTCAATACTGTTTTCTTTCCGTTTTCTGTATTCAGTAAATATAAATGGGAATAGCCCGTTTCTTCAGATTGGAAGTAGATGTGTTTATTGTCTGGCAGCCAACCAAGTGTTCCTCCGCCATAAGAATAACCGATTCCAGGACCGTTTATCCAAGCTTCATCACGTTGTCTGTCCAGGTTTTTTAAAGTTCCATTTTCTAGATCTAAAAGGGTGATCCATCGATCTTTATTATCTTGCGAACGTACATTCACTAGAGCTTTTTCACCATTAGCAGAAAAAGAAGCTCCCCACGCGATTACGTCCCTAGGTTCTTTTTTCCATTCTTTATCTGGATAATCACTCACATAGTCGGGAAGGTCTGAGATTCCTGGGAGATCATCAGATTTTGCTAAATACACTGTGTCCTTTGCAAAATTATAAATTGCTAGTTCCACCTTAGTAATATCATCTCCTACTTTGGATCTTGCGTTAAGGTCTACAGTATAACCCGAAGCGTCAACATAATTTGGAACTATCGTGTTCTTGTTCTCTGCTCTGGTAATAAGATTGAAAGTAGCATATTTTGCATTTGGTGAAAGTTGTAGATTGGTAACAGATCTTTTACCCGTATAGAAAATAAAAGCTTCTTTTTTAATTTTACTTTGGTAAGCCTTACTAGAATCTTCTTTCTGTTTTCTTTCTAACACCACGCTTAGTAGATCTAAATTGTCATCTTCTAACCATTCTTCTTTTTTAGATAATTCTTTATTGTCTTTCGTTTTATCATCGCCTTTCTTAATTGAAGTCAGTTTTTTCAGGCTTCCTTTTTTTAGATCGTAGAGGTATATATTATCTTCCAATTCTAAAGCAATCAAATCTTCGTTCTGTTGGAATTTCGGATTCGAAATTGGTTCTCCTAAGGATATTAATGTTTTTGTAGACTTCTCTTTAGCTGAAAACAGCATGAGATCTCCATCTTTTACAAAGATCTTTTTGGAGTGATCTTTATTATAATCTCCGCGAGAAGAAATTTTACTTAATTGTTCGTGAAGAGAAACATTTGAAATTGTTCTTTGCTGAGAAAGTTGAATCTTATAAATAGAATCTGAAGGATCTTTTGCAAGATTGTAATCAAAATAAATCGTCTTGCTATCCTCGCTCCAATTAATATTAGAAGGGAAGGTACCCATCCATGATGGATCTTGCATTATTTTTTCTACGGAAAGTTCGCTGGTCTGGGCAATTCCCTGAAAAGATATTAGAGATACTAAGAAGATTAAAAGTAAGGAGTTGATCTTAATGGTTTTAAATGGAAGGATTATCATATAGAATTGGATAAAAGCTACTTGCTGAAAAAGCGAATAATAATAATAAAAATTAGTCAGCAATATAATTAAAATTTCAGAGAGCCTTCGCCTTTATAATTTTAAGCTATTTGAATTTGTTCGAAACGAATTAGTTGAAATATTATGAGTATTTTTAACTGTTTATAATAATTTCCTAATGATAGATCTGAACAAATATATTCGTGAGATTCCTAATTTTCCTAAGGAAGGAATACAATACAAGGATATAACTCCGCTTCTGCAAAGTCCAGAAGCAATAAAAGAATCTGTCGCTCAATTTTTAGCGCTTATCGGTGATGAGAAAATAGATAAGGTAGTAGGTATAGAATCTCGCGGATTTTTATTTGGGATGCTCTTAGCAGAAAAACTGAATGCAGGTTTTGTGCCTATTAGAAAACCTGGGAAATTGCCTGCCGAAACCTATTCGGAGGTATATGAATTAGAATACGGAAAAGATACCTTAGAAATTCATTGTGATGCAATCCAAAAAGGAGAACGTATCATTCTGCATGACGATGTTTTAGCTACGGGTGGTACCGCAAGAGCTGCATGTGATTTGGTTAAAAAAATGGGAGCCGAGATTGTACAGTGTAATTTCTTAATTGAACTGTCATTTCTAAATGGTAGACAAAAACTAAATTCTTACGCTGTAAAATCCTTGCTTAAGTATTAAGATGATAGGGATTCCAGGGCAATTATCTTTGCTGGTTTTTTAAAATATAATCTACTGGAACCTTTATGTAATAAATTCCTAGTAGATTCTCGCGTTGCTGAAGTTAATTCAATGCTTTTTTAGTTACCCAAAGTTTCCACCCAATTATTGCCAATTGTATCTTACTTGCTTTTTGAAGATCTAATCGTTTTTTGGAATAGCTAGGCAGCACCTTTTGGTTAATCTTAGACAATGTTTTAAAAAAGTGATTCTTCATAGAATTCGAGTTGGTTTTCCTCAAAGATATTTATTATCAGGGAATTAGGCTTAATAAATCTATAAACCTTAAGATTTGTATGCTCAATCTAAATCTTGTTAGTGATCCTTTCATATTTTATAAGAAATCTCAATAGTAGTTTAAAATATGAATCAATTTATTTAGTCTACTTTATTGTTCTCCAAGGCTTGCTTAATATGCGCAAGATGATGATTGCAATGCCAAGAATAAATTGCAATGCTATCTGCAAGATTCAGAGGCTGTTCTTTATCAGGATGAATGTACTTTTTATTAAGATCTGATGCATTCAAGGATTTTAATAGCACAGTCCATCTTGCATGCAAACCTTCAATAAGCTTTAAGGAAGTTGAAATATCTGCTTCAGCCGCATCTGGTAATTCTGCCCACTTACTTTCATTATAAGGTTTAATGCTAGGAAGTTCTTCAGTAAGGCACAATTTAAATCTTATAAAGCTATTCATGTGGCTATCTGCACAGTGATGCACTACTTGCTTAATGGTCCATCCTTCCGGCCTGTATCTATAATTTAGTTCACTTGCAGAAAGATAAGGCACCAATTTATTCAGCCTATTGGGAAATTGTTCAATATCTGTAATATAATCCTTTATTGAACTTTCTGAAATTGTTTCTGGTTTAATGAATTTTCCGATTGGAAATTTTAATTTTTCTAGATCTGATTCTGACTGCATTTTCTGAAAATTAATTAGTTGGAATAGATGATAAGTCCACCATTTACTTTTTCACCCACATAAATATCGGATATTCCATCTGATTCTGAGTAATTTCCTGAAACCATTTTACTAGAATTATTTCTAAATTTCACAGAAATATTACTGATAAGCCCCTTCTTGTTTCTTACTAAATCATCTAAAGAAAGTTTAAATTTTGTTGATCCAGCCACAGTTCTTTTAAGATCTTCTAATTCAGCATCAGTTGAGGTGGCTTTAATGCGGAAAAGTTTATTGTTCTTGGTATTAATTTTAACCACTCCGTCTTTTCCCTTAGCACCATAGTTTTTGATTGCAGATTCATTTTTAAGCACAAATACATTTTCGATATTATCAGGATTTATATTTGATACCTTACCGTTATCTTCTTGTACCTCTCCATTTACTATGTAAAGAGGCTTGTTGTTTTTATGACCAGAATTCAGTTTTACGTTTTTTGAATCATGAGAATTGATAAGTAAACTGTCCTTTTTAATTATTATATTTTTATTATGAACGCTATCCATATCAGAACTTGTCCAGGTGATTCTGTTACCATTTTTTGTTTTCACATTCCTAATTTGTCCTATACCGCTAATAGAATCTACATCAGTTGCATAATATTGAACTTTATTTCCAACAAAAAATGACTGTTTTGGATTAAGTTGGCTTGGCTTCGTGATAATTATTCGCTCCATAGTTACATCTCCTAGGCTGTGTTTGTAGGTTTTAGTTTCATGAGTTTTACCAGAGTGGAAAACAACATTACTAGAATCAGCTACAATTACTAAATCTTTAATATCATTCGTAGTTTTGGCAGATTGAAATTCTATTTTGAAATCTTCAGATAAAGTGATTTCAATATCATCAATCGGCATATCTCCATTTTTATTAAAGTTTCCAGAATCACCAGTCTTGGCTATTTCGTATTTGATATTGATTCGGGTTAGCAATCCATCTTTTGAAAATTTCAGCCTGTTAAATTGAAGTGCTACTCCATGCTCTTTAAATTTTCTGCTAGAATCATCCAATTCTGCTTTAGTGGAATTTTTAGTAATATTTACAGAAGCCAGTTCGTCTGGATAAAACTGAACATCATTTAATACAACTTTAGTTTTCGCTTTTACCTGTGCCTCTGTTTTTACATTAAATGTTAGCATGAAAGCTAATAGCAATGGGAAAATTAAGCTCATCTTAGAGATATTGCTGCGGCTAGAGGTTTTCTTATTTAACATAAGTATTCGTTTTTTGATGAATGATTGATAAAAATGATTTACTAATACGTTTTGATATTGATTTGTGCTAACCCTTACTAACGCATGTTGATATTGTTGTAGACATCCTGACGCCTTAGCTGTTTCATGATCGGCAATGTATTCCAGATTTTGCTCTACAGATTTTTTATAATACCAACTTATGGGGTTAAACCAAAGTACTGCAGTTATAAAATTGGATAAGATCATATCTACAGAGTGGAATTGCCTGGCATGAATCTTTTCATGAGTTAGCATCAGTTGTAACTCATCTTTATTTATATCCTTCTGATTTATAAAAATATAACTGAAGAATGAAAAAGGGCCAGAAGTATCTTGAGTTTCAATAATTTTAAACTTTCCTTCTTTTTTGATTTTACTTAAGTGGACCAATTTTAAGATCTGGAAAATTCTGAAGCAAAATCTAAGTAAAAAGAAGCCTGTTGTTATTAAATAGATTATACCAGTGATCATCCACCAATCAAATTCTTGAGTTGTAGTTTCTGAGATCACTGTAAAATTTGAGGTTTCTGACGAATTGTAAAATACTTCTGGAGCATTAATTAATATTTTTTTGGTAAAGTATACTGATGGTAAAACCATAGAAGTAACAATCCCTGCTAGTAAAAATTTCCTATTTGCTGTAAAAGATGTGTCATTTTTAAGTAGGAGCATGTAGAGAATAAAAAAGCTGCTTAGTAAGCCAGCACTTTTTAATATATAAACAATTAAAGTTTCCATTACTTCTCCTTTTTTTCAATAATAGCCAAGATTTCACGTAATTCTTCCGCAGAAATTTTTTCTTCCTTTGCGAAAAATGAAACCATACTCTTATAAGAATTGTCAAAGAATTTTTTAGTAGCTGTATTCATAAATTGTTTCCTGTAGGTTTCTTTGGAAACTGCTGGATAATATTGATGTGTCTTTCCGAACGCCTTATGAGCAACATATCCCTTCTCTTCCAAATTCCGAATAATAGTGGAGACAGTGTTATAATGAAGGTTTTCCTCTGTAAGTTCTGCTTTAACTTCTTTAACAAAAGCTTTTTCAAGCGTCCAAAGAATATGCATGATCGCTTCTTCTTTATTGGTTAATTTCTCCATAATCCTGTTTTTTTAATATCAAATATAAGTCTGATTCAAATATAACGATAAAAATAGTTGTAAACCTATTTTTGTAGTTTGAAAAATGAATTGGTCTTCACTCATAACTTTCTTTATCTTCGCATTAAAATGAAATAGATGAGTATAGTTTACATTTTAATTGGGTTTGTTTTATTGGTAGTAGGAGGGGAGTTCTTAGTGAGATCTTCTGTGGCTTTATCTTTTAAATTCAATATATCTAAAATGATAATTGGACTAACTGTAGTTTCTTTTGCTACTTCCGCTCCAGAATTACTGGTAAGTTTACAAGCAGCTCTAGGAGGGTTTTCAGATATTTCATTAGGTAATGTAATTGGGTCTAATATTGCCAATATTGGTTTAGTATTAGGTATAACTGCTATTATTTCACCTTTAATTATAGACAAGGATTTCTACAAGTTCAATTGGCCAATAATGATGTTCTTTTCCTTTGCACTATATTTCTTCTTGTATACAGGAAGTAATATCTCTAGAATAGAAGGGGCGGCGTTATTGATTGGGATAATAATTTATGTACTATTCTTAATACAGCGAGCTAGAAAAAACAGAATAGAGGTAGAAGGGGTAGACGAGTCTTTGGAGGCTGTTTCGGGTTTTAAAATTATTATTTGGTTATTAATTGGTGGAGTTGCACTTTATGGTGGTTCAGAGCTGTTAGTAAGCGGTGCCGTAGATCTTGCTGAAATGATTGGAGTAAGTGAAAGGGTGATCTCTGTAAGTATTATTGCCGTAGGAACCAGCGTTCCAGAGTTGGCAGCATCGGTTATTGCTGCACTAAAGCAAGAAAAAGCTATTTCGCTTGGGAATTTAATAGGTTCCAATATATTTAATATTGCTTCGGTCCTTGGGATTACGGCGCTTATTCAACCTATTTATTTAAAATCTGAAGAATTACTTACTAACGACATCTTTTGGATGTTGGGTTTTTCTTTCGTTCTAATTCCTCTAGCTTTTCTTCCAAAGAGATATAGTATTTCTAGATATAAAGGGATTATTCTCTTTGTAGCCTACGTTATTTTTATTGGCTTAGCTTTTCTAAAATAGCGGTTGAAATCCTAAAAAAAGTTAAATAAATATTTTTACCCCTAAAATTTAGGGGGTGTAATCTTAAAAAGTATATTTTTGTTGTAATAAATTAAAATTAAACGACACCACATGGCAATTTTAAGATTTCAGGCATTAAAAGAAACATTAGGCAGAAAGCCAGTAAAGATTGAAGAGACAGATCGTAGATCTGAGCTTTTTGGAAGAAATGTATTTAACGAAACGGTGATGAGACAATTCCTTACTAAGGAAGCTTATCAAAGTGTAAGAGATGCCACTCTCAAAGGAACAAAAATTAGCAGAGGTGTAGCAGATCATATTTCTACCGGGATGAAAGAATGGGCTATTTCTAAAGGAGTTACTCACTATACTCACTGGTTTCAGCCTTTAACAGGTGCTACGGCAGAGAAGCACGATGCCTTCTTTGAAACTATTGGTGACGGTTTAGCTATTGAAAAATTTGGAGGGACTCAATTAGTTCAACAGGAACCAGATGCTTCTAGTTTCCCGCATGGTGGAATTAGAAATACTTTTGAAGCCAGAGGTTATACTGCTTGGGATCCAACTTCTCCAGCATTTATATATGGAACAACTTTGTGTATTCCAACAGTTTATGTTTCTTATACAGGAGAAGCACTAGATTATAAAACACCACTTTTAAGAGCCTTACAAGCGGTAGATTCGGCTTCAACAGCAGTTTGTAAATATTTTGACAAGAATGTGACTAAAGTTATTGCTACTCTTGGATGGGAGCAGGAATATTTCTTAATAGATTCAGCATTATACGCATCTAGACCAGATTTACAACTTTCAGGAAGAACCCTATTAGGGCACTCCCCAGCAAAAGGACAACAATTAGATGATCATTATTTTGGATCTATTCCTAGTAGAGCTTTAGCTTATATGAGAGATTTGGAAATTGAATGTATGTTATTGGGTATCCCGGTAAAAACAAGACATAATGAAGTTGCTCCAAATCAGTTTGAATTAGCTCCTATCTTCGAAGAAGCAAATCTTGCCGTAGATCATAATTCATTACTAATGGATGTAATGGATAAAGTTGGAGAAAGACATAATTTTAAAGTTCTTTTCCACGAAAAACCATTTGCAGGAATCAACGGTAGTGGAAAGCATAACAATTGGTCTTTAAGTACCGATACTGGAACTAACTTATTAAGTCCAGGTAGTACACCAATGAAAAACCTTCAGTTTTTAGCATTTTTTATTAATACTATCAAAGCAGTTCATGATCATGAAGAATTATTGAGAGCTACTATTGCCAGTGCCTCTAACGATCATAGATTAGGAGCTAACGAAGCGCCACCAGCAATTATTTCAGCATTTATTGGAAGTCAGTTAACAGAAGTTTTAAATGAACTAGAAAAAGTAACTGATGGGAAACTATCTCCGCAGGAAAAAACAGACCTCAAGTTAAATGTTGTTGGTAAGATTCCAGAGATTTTACTTGATAATACAGACAGAAACAGAACGTCTCCATTCGCCTTTACAGGAAATAAGTTTGAGTTTAGAGCAGTGGGTTCTACGGCAAACTGTGCAAATGCAATGACTGTTTTAAACACGATAGTTGCAAAGCAGCTTAAAGATTTCAAGAAAAGTGTAGATGTCTTGATCAAAGATAAGGGAATGAAGAAAGATGATGCTATCTTCAATATCTTGAGAGACTACATTAAAAAATCTAAGAAAATTAGATTTGAAGGAGATGGATATGCAGATGCATGGCAGGATGAAGCTAAAAAACGTGGCTTAAGTAATAATAAAACAACTCCTCAAGCTTTAAAAGCTAAGGTTTCAAAACAAACCATCGACTTATACAAGGAGATGAAAGTGATGAATAAGAGAGAAGTTGAAGCTCGTCACGAAATTGAATTGGAAGATTACTCAATGAGAATTCAGATAGAAGGAAGAATTTTGGGTGATATTGCGAGAAACCATGTTATCCCAACTTCTATTCGTTATCAAAATGTTTTAATAGAAAACGTTCGTGGGTTAAAAGAAATTTTCGAGGAAGATTATAAAAAGCATTCCAAAGAACAAGTTGGAATTATTGAAGCGATCTCAGGACATATTGAACATATTAATGCTGATGTAAATAAAATGACAGATGCTCGTAAAAAAGCAAATGTAATTGAAGATGCAGAGAAAAGAGCATTTGCTTATTGTGATAATGTGAAACCATTTTTCGAAGAGATAAGATATCACTGTGATAAGTTAGAGTTATTGGTAGACGATGAGATCTGGCCATTAACAAAATATAGAGAGTTGTTGTTTACTCGATAGTATCAAACAATTTAGGATTGAAGCCGCCTCTCTAAGAATGTTATTAATTCTTAGAGAGGCGGTTTTGTTTTGTAGCGAGATTTAAAAATATATAATCTTCCTTATAAAAAATGAAAAGAATGTATCTTTGCAATCTCATAAAAAAGGAGCTTCATGAGTCAAGAAATAAGTAAAAGATACGCTGGGAGAGGTGTTTCTGCAGGAAAAGAAGATGTTCACAATGCAATTAAAAATGTAGATAAGGGATTATTTCCGCAGGCGTTCTGTAAGATTGTTCCAGATTATCTTACTGGTGATGATGATTACTGCCTTATTATGCATGCAGATGGCGCAGGTACAAAATCCTCTTTGGCTTATATGTATTGGAAAGAAACCGGAGATCTTTCTGTATGGAAAGGGATCGCTCAAGATGCACTAATTATGAACATTGATGACCTTCTTTGCGTGGGAGCAGTAGATAACATTATGCTATCTTCTACTATTGGAAGAAATAAAAATCTTATTTCTGGAGAAGTTATTTCAGCAATAATAAATGGAACCGAAGAATTGCTTCAAGACCTGAAAGGTTTTGGGGTTGAAATTCATTCTACTGGTGGGGAAACTGCAGATGTTGGTGATCTTGTAAGAACCATAATTGTAGATTCTACAGTGACGGCGAGAATGAAAAAAAGTGATGTAATAGATAATGCAAATATAAAACCAGGCGATGTTATTGTTGGATTGGCATCTTTTGGTCAGGCTTCTTATGAGAATGAATATAATGGAGGTATGGGTAGTAACGGACTTACATCTGCCAGACATGATGTATTCTCTAAGACCTTAGTTGAAAAGTATCCAGAGAGTTTTGATAATAGTATCCCTGAAGATCTAATTTATTCGGGCACTAAGCAACTAACTGAAGCAGTGGAAAATGCTCCTTTAAATGCGGGTAAATTAGTCTTGTCTCCAACAAGAACATATGCTCCTATTATCAAGGAAATTCTATCTCAGTTTACAAATTCTGATATTCATGGGATGGTTCACTGTAGTGGTGGAGCACAAACGAAAATACTTCACTTCGTTAAAGATCTCCATATTATTAAAGATAATTTATTCGAAGCACCACCTTTGTTCAAATTAATTCAGAAAGAAAGTAAAACCGATTGGAAAGAAATGTACCAAGTGTTTAATATGGGGCATAGAATGGAACTTTATGTAAATGAAGAGATTGCTGAAAAAATCATTTCTATTTCAAAATCTTTTAACGTAGAAGCAAAAATTATTGGAAGAGTTGAAGCTTCTAATGGTAAATCTCTTACAATAACTAGTGAGTACGGGAAATTCGATTATTAACATTTAATCGTATGCTAACATAAGCACTCTGTTATTTGATTTATATTCAGTAAAATCAATTTCTTTAAGTGGAGCTATTATGTTCACTTAGATCTTTTTTCTAAGCTATATGAAACCATTTAAGTATTTTATACCTGTTTTCACTTTAGTTTTTATAGCTATCAACCTAATGGTTGTGATTAATTTGGATGAAACGGTTGGCCGATGGGTGAGATTTGCAACTATTTTTTCTTTTTTCCTACTTTTTATTTCTCCATGGTATTTTAATAAGCGAGGACTTTTAGTTTTTACGCTCTTATTAATTTCGGATGGGTTGCTCTTAAAATATGAGCATCCAGTTTTCAATGCCCTTATTTTTATAGTTCGGACTGGAATATTTCTATCATTATTGGGATTGGTTTTTAATAGACTAAGACAATTACAGACCAATTTATTTCAGAAGATTGTTTTTACAATCGCAATTGGAATGAATATCTTTTTACTTTTTGTTTTAGTAGATTTAATACCTCCTGATCAGTCTTATTCTTTCTCAGACCTCCTATTTTATATATATGGATTTTCAGTTATTATATGTGTATCTGGGGCGGTTTCATTTAGTAACAGATATGCAAATAGACGCTCCATTTTCTTTTTAGGTTCCGTTTTAGGTTTAGCGTTTTCAGACCTCACTTATTTCATTGCATTTAATCTAGGATTTTTTGAATTCTACCTAGTAGATATAGTTTTTAATATTCTGGGAGTAGCGTTTTTGCTTAAGTTTATGTTTCTAGAAAGAACAGAAAATATGGACGCAAGGAGCCACCTGAATGATAAATAAAAAATATTATCCCGTAGATTAAACAATATCCTTGTGTAAAGATAACACTAGAAATTTATTTTTGAATTTCTATATTAATTCATAGATTTATGAACTTATCTGTTATTTTAATTTTAATTTCGCATCATACTTGCCGCCTTTGTATTTCAATTGAATGAAAAATTTTAAAACTTTACTAGTTGTAATTGGTGCTATTTTATTAGTTACCAACTTTTACGTGATCTATGAGTTAGAATTGTTAGAAAGTAGGTGGCTACGTATTATTGGAACTTCAGTTTTATTTTTTATTTTTTTGATTAAAGCAAACCGGCAAGAACCATTTTTAATAATAGGATTTTTACTGCTTTTAGTGTCAGACTTTTTGCTGCTCAAATATGAAATACCTTGGGTTAAAAAGTTGACTTTTGTCTTAGTGATAGCAGCTTATTTATCTTTGATAAAGCATATTAGACCCTATGTTAGGGATTTAGAAGCTAACTTATTTCAGAAAGGATTATTTGTAGGAGTGTTAGGGATGAATATTGTAATGCTCTATCTATTAATAGGTATGGCTGATTCTAAATGGGATGATTCCTGGCATACCTTTTTGTTTTATCTATATGGAATGGCTATGATTTTGATGGTAATCCTTGGATTCTCATATTCCAACAGATATAGTAATAAGTCTTCTTTCTATTTTTTATTGGCAGTGCTTGGTTTTGTAGTAGCCGATATCTCTGGGTTTTTGGCATATTATTTAAACGTTGAAGAATTTTACTATCCAGACAGAATATTTTATATTATAGGCTTATTATGTTTGGTTAAATTTTCCCGAATGGATAAGAATAAAGAAATGATGCAATCTTACGGATTTCTTTAAAGAAGTATAAATCCATTAGAAGACTTAATATATCCCTCTATATAATTGCTGAAATTAATGTAAATTTGCATCGAAAAATCATTAGAAAAGTTTATGATTGAGAAGTTGAATATCGTGAAGCAGCGCTTTGATGAAGTGAATGATCTTATCATTCAGCCTGATATTATATCAGATCAGAAGCGTTATGTAGAATTGAACAAGGAATATAAAGATTTGAAGGCACTCATGGATGTGCGTGAAAAATATATAGAACTTAAAGAGAACGTCAAAGAATCTGAAGAGATCATTGCTGATGGTAGTGATGCGGAAATGACAGAAATGGCTAAACTCCAACTGGACGAAGCTAAGTCGGAATTACCGAAATTGGACGAAAAGATACGAATGATGTTGGTGCCAAAAGATCCAGAAGACGCTAAAAACGTGGTTATGGAAATTAGAGCTGGTGCAGGTGGAGATGAAGCGAGTATTTTCGCCGGCGATCTTTATAAGATGTATAATAAATATGCAGATGGTCGTGGCTGGAAATGCAATATTGTAGATTATAATGAAGGTACAAATGGAGGTTTTAAAGAGATGATCTTTGAAATTTCTGGAGAAGATGTATATGGAACTTTAAAATTTGAAGCTGGTGTTCACCGGGTTCAACGGGTTCCTCAAACAGAAACTCAAGGGCGTGTGCATACCTCGGCAGCAACAGTAATGGTATTGCCAGAAGCAGAGGAATTTGATGTTGAGATCAATCCGAAGGAAGTAAGGGTAGATTTTTTCTGTTCTTCAGGGCCTGGAGGTCAGTCTGTAAATACAACCTATTCTGCCGTTCGTTTAACGCACATTCCAACAGGATTAGTTGCTCAATGTCAGGATCAGAAATCACAGCATAAGAATAAAGAAAAGGCATTTAGAGTATTGCGTTCCAGATTATACGATATGGAATTAGCTAAGAAATTGGAAGCAGATTCTGCTAAGCGAAACTCTATGGTATCTAGTGGTGATAGGAGTGCGAAAATTAGAACTTATAATTATTCTCAAGGAAGAGTTACAGATCACAGGATCAATTTAACTTTATATGACCTTTCTAACATTATAAATGGAGATATTCAAAAAATAGTAGATGAATTGCAGTTGGTAGAAAATACCGAGAAGCTGAAGGAGAACAGCGACGCATTTTAAATATTGAAAATAAATTTCCCGCACTTTGCGGGATTTTTTATATAGTTATTTTTGCAATTAATATAATACTGATTTTTTATGACCACTCAGGACCTTATAGCTCAAATACATAAAAAGCAATCTTTTCTTTGTGTAGGATTGGACACCGATCTAGATAAGATCCCTACCTATTTACTTACCGAAGAGGATCCTATCTTTGCGTTTAATAAAGCAATTGTAGATGCCACTCATAAATATGCAGTTGCTTATAAGCCAAATGTGGCTTTTTATGAAGCTCATGGTAGAAAAGGCTGGAAAGCTTTAGATAAGACTATTGATTATATTAAAACTAATTATCCTGAAATTTTTACGATCGCCGATGCTAAGCGCGGGGATATTGGGAATACATCCAGCATGTATGCAAAGGCATTCTTTCACGAAATGGCTTTCGATTCTGTAACCGTAGCTCCTTATATGGGGAGAGATTCTGTAGAGCCTTTTTTGGAGTTTAGAGAAAAGCATGCTATTCTTTTAGCGCTAACCTCTAATCAAGGAGCATTCGATTTTCAAACATTAGACTGTGATGGGCATGAATTATATAAAAAAGTGCTGGAAACATCTAAAACTTATAAAAATTCAGATAGGCTTATGTATGTAGTAGGTGCTACAAAAGCAGAATTCCTTTTGGAGATCAGGAAAATTGTTCCCGATAGTTTTCTATTAGTTCCAGGCGTTGGAGCCCAGGGAGGAAGTTTGGAAGAAGTGTGTAAATACGGAATGAATAAAAATGTTGGTCTCTTGGTGAACTCCTCTAGGGCAATCATTTATGCATCTCAAACATCAAATTTTGCTGAAATTGCTGCAGCCAAAGCTGAGGTAATGCAGCGAGAAATGGCAGCTCAAATGGCGGCACTCTTATCTTAAATTTAAACCAGATGATTGTTAAAGATCAACTAGGACGTGGCATTGATACTTCAAAGCCATTTACTAGAATTATATCTTTAGTTCCCAGCCTAACAGAGTTAGTTGTTTATTTGGGTGTAGATGAAAAACTGGTAGGAATCACAAAATTTTGTGTTCATCCTGAAGGTTTAAAGAAGAATAGAACTATTGTCGGAGGTACTAAGAAAGTTCATTTAGATAAAATCCGTGCTCTTAAGCCAGATTTAATTCTTTGCAATAAAGAGGAAAACACCCTAGAGATGATCGAAGATTTGGAGAAAATCTGCCAAGTTCATATTTCTGATGTCATCACTTTTTCTGATTCTTTAGATCTCATAAAAAAATATGGCTTGTTACTAGATAAGGAAAAAGCAGCAAATATTTTGATTTCTGAATTATCTAATAAAAAGAATCTTTTCCAACATAATTTATCTTCCAAAAAATTAAAAGTAGCTTACTTTATTTGGAGAAAACCATGGATGGTCGTGGGTGGAGATACCTATATCAATTCTATGCTCGAATTGAATGGCTGGCAGAATATTTTAAAAGCAACAGCAGGAAGATATCCTGAAATTGATCTAAATATTTTAAAGGGTAATAATATAGATCTTATCCTTCTGTCTTCAGAGCCTTTTCCTTTTCAACAAAAACATATAAAAGAAATACGAGCATCGTCCAATGCCCGTATAGAAATTGTTAATGGGGAATTTTTTAGTTGGTATGGCTCACGCCAATTAAAAGCTTTAAAATATTTTAAAGAACTACAAAACTATTTGTCTAAACCCTTGTAATTTTTCCTTTTAAGCTGTTCTAAAATCTTTTTAGCACGTGCATTTATTTTATCGCTTTTTTCCTTATCAAACAAAGCAGTTTTAAATGCTTTATCCATAAGCGCTGTATACTTTTGACACAAGCGCTCTTCCTCTGTCTTAAAAAACATTATATCCATCATCATAAAGGGTTATAATGCAAATGTAAACCCCCGTTGTGCTAATATGTACTAAGCTGAGGTTAAAGTAATTGTAAAATTTATAACCAATTGTTATAAATTTTAATCTTGTAGACCGAAGACTTTTCTAAGTAAATCTGTAGTTCTAGCGGCAAAATTGCTTCTAATATCCTTTTCTTCAATCGCGATCATAGTAAAAACACCCTTTAATGCTTCATTGGTTACATAATCTGGAAGATCGGGATTTACTTTATTAGTAAGTGGTATAGAATTGTACTTATTAATTATATTAGTCCATACTTCTGTAGCTCCAACTTTATTAAGAGAATTGGCGATCACAGGATTGAATTTAGCATATAATTGAGTTTCTGTTCTCTGATTTAAATAAGTAGTGGCAGATGTATTATTGCCAAGTAAGATATTTCGGGCATCGGTAAAAGTGATCTCTTTTACTGCGGTCACAAAAATTGGGGTTGCTTCTTTTACTGCATCTTCGGCAGCTCTATTTAAAACTTTAAGACCTTCATCTGCCAGAGATCCTAATCCTACATCTCTCAAAGTTTTATCTACTTTTTGAAGTTCTGCTGGAAGTGCAATACGAACTAATTCATTTTTAAAAAAACCATCCTCTTTTGTAAGCTTGGTAACTTGTTTGTCTATTCCAAAATCTAAAGCTTGTCTCAATCCCGAAGCAATTTCTGTATTAGTTACTCCATATTCACCTCCTGGTAATTGTGTTGCTATGCTTTGTAGTTCTGCACATCCAAAGAAGAATGGCACTAAAAATAGAATGTATAATTTTTTCATTTTAAATATAAATTAGGGTTATAATTTTTAAAAGTAGCAATTAATGTTCCATTTTTATGACTATAACTTATGGATGGTTTTAATAAGTTAAAGATTAGCTGAAAGTCTCAGTACAATTTGAAATGAATTTATCAATAAAAAATTTAGTTTATATCTCGCATTTCTATTCAGATTCAATTAATTTATTAAAAGTTGAAGAACCTTTAATTATTTTTTAGCTGCTCTTTCTTTTTAAGATTTCCTGATAAATAGATCAAATAAGGGAAATTCATTACGAATTTAGTAAATTGCAGCTCTAAAAATTTAGAATAACAATGCAAGATCAAACGCCATATATACCTAAGAACAAAGTAAGAATAGTAACCGCAGCTTCACTTTTTGATGGGCATGATGCAGCGATTAATATTATGCGCCGTATCATTCAGTCTACAGGAGTAGAAGTAATTCACTTAGGCCATGACCGAAGTGTTGAAGAAGTTGTGAATTGCGCTATTCAGGAAGATGCGAATGCAATAGCTTTAACTTCTTATCAAGGAGGACATAACGAGTATTTTAAGTATATGTACGATCTGCTTAAGGAAAAAGGAGCAGAGCATATAAAGATCTTTGGTGGTGGCGGTGGAGTGATCCTACCTTCAGAGATCAAAGAACTTATGGATTATGGTGTAACTCGTATCTATGCTCCAGATGATGGGCGAGAAATGGGATTACAAGGAATGATAAATGATCTTGTTAAAACTGCAGATACACCAACTCCTGCATTAGAAAATGCTGATAAAACTCAAAGCCTTTTAGAGGATAAAAATATTAATACAATCGCAAGATTAATTTCTTTAGCTGAAAACAGACATGAAGATTTTGAAAAGGCTTTTGGTAAGATTGAAGTTAATGGAAAGAAAACTCCTGTTCTTGGAATCACCGGAACTGGAGGATCTGGGAAATCATCCTTGGTTGATGAATTAGTAAGAAGATTCTTAATTGATTTTCCTGAGAAAACTATTGGTATTATTTCTGTAGATCCCTCAAAACGTAAAACTGGTGGCGCTTTATTAGGAGATAGGATCCGTATGAATGCTATTAATAACGAGCGTGTTTATATGCGTTCCTTAGCAACTCGTCAGTCCAACTTAGCATTGTCTAAATATGTTTCTGAAGCAGTTGAGGTACTTAAAGCAGCAGCTTTCGATCTTATAATTTTAGAAACTTCAGGGATCGGACAATCGGATACCGAGATCTTAGAACATTCTGATGCTTCATTATACGTAATGACTCCAGAATTTGGAGCGGCTACGCAGTTGGAGAAGATAGACATGCTAGATTTTGCAGATCTCGTGGCAATTAACAAATTTGATAAAAGAGGAGCATTAGATGCACTTCGCGATGTAAAAAAACAATATCAGCGTAATCATGGCCTTTGGCATGACGATCCTGAAACGCTTCCTGTATATGGAACTATTGCATCTCAGTTCAACGATCCGGGAATGAATACCCTTTACAGAAAGTTGATGAATAAGGTAGATGAAAAAACGGAAGCTGCGTTATCCTCCACTTTTCATATCAATGAAGACAAGAGCGAAAAGATCTATGTGATTCCTCCAAGCAGAGTGAGATATCTTTCTGAAATTTCTGAGAATAACAGAAAATATGACGAAACGGCCATCACTCAACAAGAGGTCGCACAAAAGCTTTATGGAATTTATAAAACGATTGGGTCTGTGACTGATGTCACTTCGAGCGAAGACGAGAAGTCATACTTGGATAAGCATGGTTTAGATTCTGATGAGATTCTGAAACAAGTTCAGAATGACGATAAGAATCAGGATTTCATAAAACTTTTAATTGCTGAATTCGATCGCGTTAAATTGAACCTTGATCCTTACAATTGGGAGATCATCACCGGTTGGGATGAAAAAGTAAATAAATACAAAGAGCCGATATATTCTTTTAAAGTAAGAGATAAGGAAATTAGAATTGAAACGCACACTGAATCATTATCGCATTCTCAAATTCCTAAGATCTCCCTACCTAAATATCAAGCTTGGGGAGACATTTTAAAATGGTGTTTGCAAGAAAATGTTCCGGGAGAGTTTCCTTACACGGCGGGTTTATATCCTTTTAAAAGAGCAGGTGAAGATCCAACCAGAATGTTTGCAGGAGAAGGTGGACCGGAAAGAACAAACAGACGTTTTCATTATGTAAGTGCAGGATTGCCTGCAAAGAGACTTTCTACAGCTTTCGATTCTGTGACTCTTTATGGGAATGATCCCGATTTTAGACCAGATATCTATGGAAAAATAGGAAATGCAGGTGTTTCCATTTGTTGTCTGGATGATGCGAAGAAATTATATTCTGGATTTGACTTGGCAGATGCAATGACTTCTGTAAGTATGACCATCAATGGTCCCGCTCCAATGTTATTAGGATTCTTTATGAATGCTGCTATAGATCAGCAATGTGAAAAATATATAGTAGAAAATGATCTTCAAGATGAAGTAGAGGAGAAGATTAAGAAAATATATAAGGATAAAAAATTAGATCGCCCTGCATATCAAGGTCCGCTTCCAGAAGGAAATAACGGTTTAGGATTAATGCTGTTAGGAGTAACTGGAGACTTGGTACTTCCAGCAGATGTTTATGCGAAGATCAAAAAAGACACCTTGAATGTTGTTCGAGGAACTGTACAGGCAGATATTTTAAAAGAAGATCAGGCGCAAAATACGTGTATCTTCTCTACGGAATATGCCTTGAGATTGATGGGAGATGTACAAGAATATTTTATTGAAGAGCAGGTAAGAAACTTTTATTCTGTTTCTATTTCTGGATATCATATTGCAGAAGCAGGAGCAAATCCTGTGACTCAGTTGGCATTAACCTTGGCTAACGGATTTACTTATGTAGAGTACTACTTAAGCCGTGGAATGGATATCAATAAATTTGGACCAAACCTTTCGTTCTTTTTCTCTAACGGAGTAGATCCGGAATATGCAGTAATTGGTAGAGTTGCCAGAAAGATCTGGGCAAAGGCCATGAAACATAAATACGGTGCAAATTCAAGAGCTCAAATGCTGAAATATCACATTCAGACCTCTGGACGTTCACTTCATGCACAGGAAATAGATTTCAATGATATTAGAACTACGCTTCAGGCGCTCTATGCTATCTATGATAATTGTAACTCCTTGCATACAAATGCTTACGATGAAGCTATTACAACGCCTACAGAGGCCTCAGTTAGACGAGCGATGGCTATTCAACTTATTATCAATAAAGAATTAGGTCTTACTAAGAACGAGAATCCAATTCAGGGAGCGTTTATCATAGAAGAATTAACAGATCTTGTAGAAGAAGCGGTTCTTTTAGAATTCGATAGAATTACAGAAAGAGGTGGAGTTCTTGGTGCTATGGAAACTATGTACCAACGTAGTAAGATCCAGGAAGAAAGCTTGTATTATGAGACTTTGAAGCACAATGGGGAATTTCCAATCATTGGCGTGAATACTTTCTTGAGTTCTACTGGTTCTCCTACGGTTACTCCAGGAGAGGTTATTAGAGCAACTGAAGATGAGAAACAATACCAAATCACGACTTTAAAGAATTTGCATAAAGCCTTTGGAGAAGAATCTGCAAAAGCACTGGCGATGATTCAGGAAGCTGCTATTAAGAACGAGAATTTATTTGAAGTCTTAATGGATGCAACTAAAGTTTGTTCTTTAGGTCAGATCACTTCAGCAATGTTTGAGGTAGGAGGACAGTACAGAAGAAACATGTAAGCGATTCGCACACATTTCAATTTTATTGAAATGTGTGCGAATCGCTTATCCCGATGTGCGTAGCGAAAGCGGGATCCTTGTTAGCAGAATTAGGATTGAAAAGCGTGCGGATCACTTAATCCGATAATATTTTAAAAAAAAATAACTTAAAAAACCCAATTCATATGAATTGGGTTTTTTAAGTTATAATATATTTTAATTGAAGTATTCTATAGATGCCTAACTATTGTTTTGCCAGCTAGACACTTGGCCATCTAGTCACTCTGAACTTGTTTCAGGGTCTCCTCTAGCTTATTGAGATACTGAAACAAGTTCAGCATGACGACAAATCTGAATATAGCTAGTTAAAAGTAATTATTGCTACAAATCTGGACAATCAGTTCCATAATTATAAGGTCAACTTCCAAACTCGTTGTAATTTTCTGAATTTTTTCAACTCAATTCTCAATATTCTAAGAAATTCTTTTCCGTTGCTGTTAGAGAGTTCTAAGCGGTCACAATTTTTGTAAAGTAAATTGGTGAGTCGGGTAACGGAAGCGGCATACTTGTGTTTTTCTTCAGCAAATGGTTCACTTTCCGCTTTTAAAATATTTGGCACTAATGAAATTGATTGTTGAATGATATCTCCTGAGAAGTAAATATCCTGATCTTCTTTTCCATTTTGTTTTAATGCAGCTAAATCTTGAACCAGATAATTGGAAATAAGTCTAGAAATATTAAGGATCTCTATCGCTTGGCGATATACAGGTGAGTAACTAAAATCTGATCCAGTAATGGAGTTCATAGTAAGATAATTTTTCTTAGACACCCATAAAATTACTGAGATATCTACGAACTTTCCTTTTCAATTTAAAGTAAATATGTACATTCGCTTTAAATAAAATTATTTTAATAGTTAAAAAGATTAATTATGCCTATAGACTCTGTTAACTGGCAAATACTGGAATCTCTTCAAAAAAATGCAAGACAGTCATTTGCTGAAATTGGAAGAAATGTTGGACTTACTTCTCCAGCGGTTGCTGAAAGGGTAAAAAAAATGGAAGATAGTGGGATTATAAAAGGATATAAGGCACAAGTGTCTTACCATAAAACAGGACACCAGTTAAAAGCTGTGATAACTTTACGTGCTTTTATGGGAAGGTTGAAGCCGTTTTTAGAAAAGGTAAGGGAATTTAAGGAAGTGATAAATTGTTACCGAATTACAGGTAACGAAAACATTATTATGGAAGTGGTGCTTTATGATCAGTCGCATTTAGAAGAGTTCATAGATAAACTAATCACTTACGGCGAGACAAAAACCCATATTATCCTCTCTAATGTAGTAGATCAAGGACCTATTAAAAGAAGAGGATAATAGAATTTTATTTTGTTCCACTAACAAGATACATTAGGGAGCCTCCCGCAGCATGGTATTGCTCCCTTTGCAAAGCACCCATTAAATGATCGTCTCTACGGGCATATTTTTCTTGATATTCAAAATAAAAGGGCATAAATTCTTCTCCTGCAGCACTAAAGAAATCGATATCCTTTTGAGTATTCGATTTCCAAGAACTCCCTGTCATCCATTGCTTTAAAGTTGCTACTTGTTCCTTGGTGCTATAAGGAGGATACATAGCAATTGCTTTGTCAGATAATCGAACTTCAATATTATGCATCTCAGCCAATGCGAACATTCCGGGTAAAAGATCTCCTAAAGAATTATCTCCTTGCCCCATGTTTTTTTTGCCCTTTTCTATAACCAATCTATATTTAATATGGTCTAAAGTTTCATCTATTGAATCGTTTTTGGAAAGCGAGGTTTTAGTGAGACTTTGGATAATATTATTAGGCTCTACACATAACAAAGTTCCGCCTGGTTTCAGTACACGTTTCATTTCTTCTAAAGCCTGTTGAGGTTTAGGAACATGAATTAATACTGTTTGGCAGGTAACCAGATCAAATTGATCATCCTCAAAAGGTAATTGCTGAGCATTTCCTTTTGTTAATACAAATGGATTATTAGACTTTGCAAAAAGCCCTTCTAATTCTTCATTTTTGGAATACCATCTTTCATCACTATCTACAGCGGTGATTTCTGCATTAGGCGAAAGAAATGGAGCTAAGATCCTAGTCCAGTGACCTTGACCACAGCCAACATCTAGCATAGAAGTATATTTGCTTAATTCTAGTCTTTTTGCTGTGAGCTCAATAAACGTAGGGTTCCACCAAAAGTCTCTATAGTCTCCAAAATAACTTTCGGAATGTCCTTTGTTACCTTCTTGATCTCCCAACATTATTCCTTTTAGATGAGTTTCCTCCGGAGGTGTTTTTTTTGCTAGAATTTCCATTTCTCGAAGGTCTGCGCTGTTGTGGCTTCTTCTCTGGAATTTCAAAGAATTCCATAGGGTATTTATGATCTTCTATTACAGGTATCTTCTGGTCTATTAATTTCTGAATATCTTTTAGGTATGCTTTTTCCTCAAAATCACAAAAAGAGATTGCTTTTCCACTAGCACCTGCTCTACCTGTTCGTCCGATCCTATGAACATAAGTTTCGGCAATATTTGGAATTTCGTAATTTATAACCAAAGCAAGATCGTCTATATCTATTCCTCTGGCAGCAATATCTGTTGCTACCAAAACTCGAGTGGACTTATCTTTAAAATTCTTCAGTGCTTTTTGACGAGCATTTTGAGTTTTATTTCCGTGAATCGCTTCCGCTTTGATCCCTACCTTTATAAGGTCTTTCACTACTTTATTGGCGCCATGTTTTGTACGTGTAAAAACTAGAACTCTATCTGCTTCAGAACCTTGTAAAAGATCTATTAATAAGTTCTTTTTATTTGTTTTATCTATGAAATAAACTTCTTGACCAATTCTTTCAGCAGTAGAAGAAACTGGAGTTACAGAAACTTTTAAAGGATCATTCAAAATACTATTTGCAAGATCTATAATAGAATTAGGCATAGTAGCAGAAAAGAATAAGGTTTGCCTTTTAGCAGGGATTTTTTTGATCACTTTTTTTACATCGTGAACAAATCCCATATCTAGCATTCTATCTGCTTCATCTAAGGTAAAGATCTCGATATTGGAAAGAGAAATAAACCCTTGATCCATAAGATCTAATAATCTACCCGGAGTAGCTACCAAAATATCCACACCATTTCTAAGGGCTCTGGTTTGAGAGTTTTGATTAACACCTCCAAAGATAACGAGATGTTTAAGATCACTAAATTGACCGTATTCACTCAAGCTTTCTCCAATTTGGATTGCAAGTTCTCGGGTTGGGGTTAAGATAAGACTCTTAATTGTTGTCTTACCACCTCCGTTATGAAGCTTACTGTTTAACAGTTGAATTGTTGGAATTGAGAACGCTGCGGTTTTTCCTGTTCCTGTTTGAGCACAACCTAAAATATCTCTTCCTTTTAAAATCGCCGGGATAGATTGGGATTGTATTGGGGTTGGTGTAGTATATCCTACTTTTTGAACTGCCTTATATAAGGGCTCAGTTAATTGTAAATCGTTAAATGTCATGTATGAATTATAAATGCCGTCCTGTATTAATAATTGGACAGACTATGTGTAAAATGTTGCTTATTGGAGAAGGTGGCAACCGGCTGCAAATGTACTATTTTATTTTAATATGAGATTATCTTTTGTGATATCCAGAATTAAGCACTTGAAACACAAGGGGTTTGTTGAAAAAAAAGGTGTTTTAAAGTTAAATATATCTCAATTGTAATTTAGTTAGTAATTGTGCGACTACTAAGCAGTTATCTTTGATAAAAAATAAAAACACCATGAAAAACTATACTTTACATTTCCTTATAATGACCATAGTAACCGGTTTATTGGGCTTTGCAGGATTAAATTTCTTCGGAATTGAAGTGGTGAGAATATTGTTTTTGATTTTTGCTGATTTATTAATAGTATCATTAATTTCAAAAACATTTTTTTCTGACACTAATGATGTGAAATTACAACGAGTTAAGAAATAATCTCCAACAATAAATCCCTACAATTTGTATTAGGCCACAGAAATGTGGCCTTTTTTAATTCCATAAATTCTGCTACTTTAGAAGTATGAAAATCACTTTTCCTATATACGCTATACTTTTATTTCTCTTAATTTTCTCACAATCACTTTTTGCTCAAGATTTATCTCTTAGGAAAGGGGCAGTTGTAGATAGTTTGCCTATTGGTGACAGTATTGCAGAAAGTTTTGCGATGTATCTACCTAGAAATTATTCTGCAGACAAAGACTGGCCTATAGTTTTTATTTTTGATGATGAAGGCCGGGGAATTAATGTTGCGAGATTGTTTAGCACTGCTGCCGAAGATCAGGGATATCTTTTGGTAGCTTCCAATAATATTTCTAAGAAAGATTCATTATTAGCCAATTTAGAAATTGGTTCTAGGCTTGTAGAGAGTGTTTTACTAAATTTTCCAATTGACGAAAACAGGATGTATACTGCAGGTTTAAATGAAGGTGCGGTTGTAGCAAGTGCCTTGCCAGTGGTGTTTCCAAAAATTAAAGGGGTATTAGTTGTAGAAGATGTCTGGTTGAATAAGGATTTATTGGTAGATAATAATAAAAAACGAAGTATCGTAGGCTTCGCAAGTCATAAAAGCGATTCTTATAATAATTTGAATGAAAGTTTTAATTTGTATAAAATTATAGATTATAATCCTTTGATATATAATTATGACGATGAGAATAATTGGCCTTCAGTTAAATTAATTTCACACGGTTTGGGAAGTTTTACTTTAAAGGCAATGCTAGACGGTAGTCAAACTAAAGATGTGGAATTAATTGATCGATTATTCGCTTCAGAATTAGAAACTGCTGAAAGCTGGAGAAGGCAGTTAAGTTTTTATAAAGCCTTTGAATTGCTGGAACTGATGCGAGATAAATATAAATATTTTGATAAAAAAAGTGAAATTCGAGACCTTCAGAAGGAAATTAGAAGAGAATCATTGTATAAAGAACAACGCTCGCAATATAATTCTGCAAAAATAACAGAGCAGAATTTGAGATATCAGTACCCAATACTCTTAGAAGATGATCTATATACTAACAATTTTGAAAATATTGGCTGGTGGGTGCAGCAATTTAAAGAAATAGATTCGCTTAAGAAATCTAAAATTGTTGCGGAACTTGAAGTAGGTAATAGGTTAGAAAACTATTTGCAGACCTACACAAAAAAGAGGTTTGAAGAATTGAAAGCCACAAATGCAGGAATAGATGGTTTGATCCTTATTTCGATACTTCGGACGGTTTTTGATAAAGAAAATCCTGAAGGCTATTTTTCAATAATTTCTTTAAGCGCTCAAGACGGAGATTATTATACTGCTTTGCTTTATCTAGAAGATCTTCTTAAGACCGGCTATAATAATTTGGAGCAATTGTATGAAATCCCCGGAACTTTGGATCTGAAATTAAGTCCGGAGTTCAATGAGTTGATCAAAAAATACCTGGGAGAATCTAAGTATTATAATCTTCCATTTGAAAACTAAATGATAGTAGTGGTTTCTTTTTTTAATAAATAACTAAGATAGATCAATAGCCCGCAAGCTACAGCAGCTAAAATAATCATCACATTCCAAGTAAAGAAATATCCAAATTTGCTAATTAATTGCATTCCAGAGTTATGTCCAAAAATATGACTTAATGAAAATGCAATACTGTATAAAGCCATATAAGATCCTTGTTTGCCTTTATCTGCTCTTGTTAATGCAAATGTATTTGAAAATGGAAATGCAATCATTTCTCCAATTGTCATAAAAAGCATCCCGATTAGTAATACTCCTATCCAGCCAGTTAGGTTTATTGCAATAAAGCTTACTCCTACCAATGCGGTGCCTACTATTACATGAAAAATTGTTGACACCTTTTTGTTTTCCAGATATTTTATTAAAGGCATTTCAAAAAGGAAAATCAAGAATCCATTTACGCCCAATAAAACACCTATTTCCAATTCTGTGAGTCCGTGCTCTTGTGCATAAAACAATGGCATTGTGGAGAAGTATTGTAGAAATATAAAACCAAATAAAACCATTGCACCTATAAATATGAGATAAGGAAAGTCTTTTAGTACTCCTTGCGGACTCAAATTCACCTCTCGTATATTTTCCACTGCTTTTTTAGGGTGCAATAGTTTAAGCAATAATATTCCTGCCAATAAACAGGTTATTCCATCTACCCAAAACAAACCACTATATCCTGCACTGGCAATTATTAATCCGCCGATTGCAGGTCCTGCAGAAAAACCTAAGTTAATTGCTAATCTAATTAAAGTTACAGATCTCGTTCTATTTTGAGGTTTGCTATAAGCGCTAATTGCCACAAAAACAGCAGGTCTAAAAATATCTGCAGCGGTCATCACCAAAAAAATTCCTCCGCAAATTCCCCAAAAAGAGCTTGGGAATTGCAAAAGCACGAAAAGCACCGAAGATATAAGTAAGCTTCCTGCCATTGTTTTATAATGGCCTATACTATCTACTAATTTACCCCCTAACCAAGATCCAGTCACAGATCCAAGTCCAAAAAAAGTAAGGATCCATCCAACTTCTTCCAGAGAAAAGCCTCGATTTTTAGTGAGGTATAAGGACAGAAATGGGATCACCATGGTACCAGCTCTGTTAATAAAAGTAATTAACGCCAATAACCAAACCTCTCGCCTTAAATCGCTAAAGGAGTCTACATAGGATCGAAATATTTTTTGAAACATTCAGGTTGGTTAGAGCTCAAAATTAGTTAATTTTTCTAAAGAAAATTTTTAAAATAATGCATTATTTATTTGAATTGATCTTTAGAAATCTGAAATCTGAAATCTGAAATCTATAAAAAGTTCAGAAAGTATATTTCCAATAAAATTCCTCATTTTTGTTTTCTAATTCTCAAGAAGATGAAACCCTTGCTCTTTTTATTAATTGTGCTTCTGAATACTTCTCTACTTATTGCACAGAATGCTTCAAAACTGAAGGATATTGTTGCTTTTCAGAAGCATTTAAACGCGGAATTTGCGAATCCTGAAGAGTCTCCATTAACATCAGAAGATATTAAAAAATTTGAAGCCTTAGAGTTTTTTGCGATTGATACTACATTTGTGATTGAAGCTGAATTTGTAAGAACACCTTATGAATCTCCTTTTTCCATGCCTACCACAACAGATAGAATGCCGATCTATGTGAAATATGGGGAAGCTTATTTTGAATTGGAAGGTCAATCTTTCAAGTTGAACATATATCAGAATCAGGAATTAATTACAAAGACAGAATATGTAGATTATCTATTTATCCCATTTACAGATGCTACCAATGGAGAAACTAGTTATGGAGGAGGAAGATATTTAGATTTGAGGATCCCAACCGGAAAAACTATTACACTTAACTTTAATAAAGCATACAATCCTTATTGCGCCTATAATGGGAAATATTCTTGTCCTATTCCGCCTTTAGAAAATGATATTTCTGTTGCAATTTCAGCGGGGGTAAAAGCATATAAAAAATAACTTAGACTAATTTAGAAAGATATAATCCTACAAATATAGCTGCAAAGCCAGCCAGTATACTTCCAAGAGTGTAAATGGCAAAATTCGTGTAATCTCCTGTTCTTAGAAACACCTGATTTTCAAAAGAAAAGGTAGAAAAAGTCGTGAATCCGCCACAGAAACCCGTAGCGAGAAATAACATGGTGTTATTAGAAAGTGCTCCAGATTTTAGAGAGATCCCAAGAATTAGTCCTAATAAAAGACTCCCAATAATATTTACCGCTAAAGTGCCAAATGGAATCTCTAATGCCGATTTGTTTAGTCCCCTAGTGATTAAGAAACGTAATGCGCTCCCTAAACCCCCACCAAGAAAAACCATTACTATCGCTTTCATTTAAAGATTCTAAATATTATAAGATAGGTTGTTCTTCAGCTTCCAAAAGTGGGATGTAGAACTCTGTTACCCAATTGGCAGGACTTGGAGATTTATCCGGACCTATAGAATACACCTCAAAAGCAGGGCTGTCTGGATTTACAGGTAAACCGTTTTCTTGGGCATACTTATAAGCAGCCTCCCACGCTTCTTTCAGATTTATATAATCTCCTTTTAGAGTAGTCTTTATCACTTTTTGTACTGGCATCATTCCGTTTAATACAGTACTTTCTGCTGGAGTAATAATTAAACTTGGTGTAAAAAACCCAGTGGAATAGATTGCAGAATTATTTTGTTCATCCCAATTATTATACAATACAAAAGGATCCCCCATTCTAGAGATGTTATTTTTCTCCATATATAAGGAAACATCTGCAAACATTTGTTGCATCTTAGTTTGGATCTGAGAAATTTTGGTAGCTGTTGTAGTGTACATATAAAATCCTCCACCATGGGTTGTAATTCCATCTACATTAATAGAGTAAGAACTCATTTTATCAAGTATAATAGTATCCAATTTTTCTAGACCTTCTTTGTACATAGGTCGAATCATTTCAGAAAAGTTCTCGTTCATAAAAGTGAATGCTAGTTTTTCCATAAAACTTTGTTTTCCTTTAATACCCCATGTTACTTGAGTGCCTTTTTCAACTTCAACAAAATTCCAATAAACATCACTTTTGGATTCGCCATAAGAAGATTTAAATATTAAGATTTGATCGATGCCAGAATCTGGAATTACTTTTACATTTTTTATAGAACCATCACCTAATTCTTCACTTTTCCAAGAATAGCTCGCGCCTTGACCAATTGTGTTTTCAGGGTACTCTATAATCATATCCTCTGAATCGTCCATCCATGGGCCCCATTGCTCCCAATTCTTAAAATTATTTACTTCATTAAAAACCACAGGAACCGGCGCATTTATAATTGCAGTCTCCTCAACTTGATAATTTCCATCTTTTGTGGCTACATAAATAGCTCCTGCAATAAATATAATAAGTAGTAAAAAGAATAAATATTTTAAAATTTTCATTTAAAATTCGGTGTTAATGTGGTTCAGAATGCTAATATAGTTAAATATCAAGCGGCTAATTACTACATTTGTAGGAAAATTAAACAGAAAAATATGAAATTTAAATTCATTTTGTCATTATTATTAATGGCTACCCTTTTGTTCTCGTGTAAGGATGATAATAAGGAAAAAGCAGTTACAGAAGTAGAATCTTCTGCGGAATCAGATTTCGAATATAATGTTGAAGAATTTGGTGATATTAAGGTTTTGAGATACCAAATTCCCGGATTTGAGGACTTGACCTTAAAAGAGCAAAAATTGGTTTATTATTTAACTCAAGCAGGATTAAGTGGTCGTGATATTATGTGGGACCAGAATTATAGACACAATCTTGAAATTAGAGACGCTTTAGAGAATATCTATGCTAATTATAGTGGAGATAAAGAAGCCTCAGATTGGAAAGGTTTTGAAACTTATATAAAGAGAGTTTGGTTCTCTAACGGAATCCATCATCATTATTCTAACGATAAAATAAAACCAGAATTCAGTAAAGAATATTTTGATACTCTTTTAGCTGAAACTAAAACTGAACTTACTGGTGAGCCTTATGAGGTAATCTTTAATGATAAAGATGCTAAAAAAGTGAACTTAGATCCTAGTAAAGGATTATTGGAAGGATCTGCGATCAATTTTTATGGTCCAGATGTAACCGCTGCAGAAGCTGAAGCTTTTTACAAAAAGAAATCTTCACCTAATAAAGATAAGCCACTCTCTTACGGATTAAATTCCACCTTGGTTAAGGAAAATGGTAAACTAGTTGAAAAAGTATGGAAAAGTGGTGGATTGTATGGAGATGCCATAGACCAGATAGTTATGTGGTTAGAAAAAGCAAAAGGAGTTGCCGAAAATGAGGCGCAAGGAAATGCATTAGGATTGCTAATAAAATATTACCAAACTGGAGACCTTCAAACCTGGGATGACTATAACGTTGCGTGGGTAGAATCTACAGAAGGAAATATAGATTACATAAATAGTTTTATTGAAGTCTACAACGATCCATTAGGGTATAGAGGTTCTTATGAAAGTATAGTACAGATCAAGGATTTTGAAATGTCTAAAAAAATGCAAGTTTTAGAAGACAATGTACAATGGTTTGAGGATAATTCTCCTTTAATGCCAGAGCATAAAAAGAAATCTGTGGTTGGAGTAACTTACAAAACTGTGATGGTTGCTGGAGAGGCTGGAGATGCTTCCCCAAGTACCCCAATTGGAGTTAACTTACCAAATGCAAACTGGATTAGAGCCGCGCATGGCAGTAAATCTGTTTCCCTAGGAAATATTATTGGAGCTTACAATAATGCTGGAAGTACAGGCGTGTTACAAGAATTTGCTCATGATGAAGAAGAGGTTGAATTAGAAGAAGGGTATGGACAGAATGCAGATAAATTACATACTGCTTTGCATGAAGTAGTTGGTCATGCATCTGGACAATTGAATCCTGGTGTTGGAGAGACTAAAGAGACTTTAAAGAACTATGCTTCTACAATGGAAGAAGGTAGAGCAGATCTTGTTGGTCTTTATTATTTAATGGATCCGAAAATTCAGGAACTTGGATTAACAGACAGCTGGGAAAAGACTGGGAAGGCTGCTTATGATGGGTATATTAGAAATGGATTAATGACCCAATTAAGAAGATTGAACATAGGAGACGATGTAGAAGAAGCTCATATGCGTAATAGACAATGGGTAAGCGCATGGGTTTATGAAAAAGGGAAAGAAGAAGGAGTTATTGAAAAGGTGACCAGAGATGGTAAAACCTATTTTGATATCAAGAATTATGAACGTTTACGTGAGTTGTTTGGAGAGTTATTAAAAGAATCTCAGAGAATTAAATCTGAAGGTGATTTTGATGCTGCTAAGAATTTAGTAGAGAACTACGGGGTTAAAGTAGATCAAGAAATTCATAAAGAAGTTTTAGATAGAAATGCCCAGTTCAAATCTCCTCCTTACAGCGGATTTGTAAATGCTGTATTGGTGCCAGAGATGGATGATAATAACGAGATCAAATCTATTAAGGTTACACAGCCTAAAGATTTTGCATCGCAAATGATGGACTATACAAAGAACTATCACTTCTTAAAAAAGGAAGAGAAAGTAGCTGAGACTGTAGAGTAATCAAGAAGTATTTAATTCAAAAAGCCTCGATAAATAAAATTTATCGAGGCTTTTTAGTGTTTATAAGTCAGTAAATCATCCTAAAATGAAAATTGACGTCAATCTTAACTTGTTTCAGAATCTCATTTCACTGTAAGCCACTAACATATTGAGGCCCTGAAACCCGCCCGAACGGTCCGGGCAGGTAAATTCAGGGTGACGATAGAACTTTTACGACAGAAAACGGGTATACATATAATTAACTACTATTAGTTTTTCAAATATGCTTTTATTACAAACAGCAATCCAATGAATGCAAGAAAACCAAGCAGTACGTATAAGCTGCCTTTATGATATTTTTTGTGGATAGCAATATCTTTTCTATAGCTGAAGATTATTACTACTACAAATGAGAGAAAAAATATTGCAGCGAAAATCCATTGTCCGGTACTAAACATTTTTGTTATTTTAGGGCAAAGTTAACTTTTAAAACGCAATTTATAATGAAAAGAAGAATTGAAGCCGTACAAGAATTCCATACCGCATTTGGATTGGGAATGAACGACAAACCTATTGCAGATCTTGGAGAGGCAAAGAATATGCTTCGTTTTAATTTGATGAAAGAAGAAAATGAAGAATACCTAGAAGCAGCAAATAATAATGATCTTACAGAAGTAGCTGATGCTTTGGGGGATATGTTATATATTTTATGTGGAACCATTATAGAGCATGGGATGCAACATAAAATTGAAGAAGTTTTTGAAGAGATACAGCGCAGTAATATGAGTAAGCTGGGGGAAAATGGAAAACCTATTTACCGGGAAGATGGCAAGGTGTTGAAAGGACCAAATTATTTTAAGCCTGAGATCTTGAAAATTCTGGAGAAGTAAATAAAGTTTTTTTAAATATAATCTGCGTCATCCTGAATTTATTTCAGGATCTAAAAAGCAATATTTCATAATAATAGAAGCTGAAACAAGTTCAGATTGACGAAACAATAAAAATTAAAGGCGGTTCTTCAGGATAATAACAGTTGTTAGGGCGGAAGTGAAGTAGTTTGTCATCCCGGGGCTAGGAGAGATCTCTGGATAAAATGATTCTGTTTTATTGAGATTCTTCAGTCCACTACGTTTCCTTCAGAATGACAACTCTTTTTTATTGTCATTGCTATAGTTATCGGATGAGGATGACATTCCTCGTAAACCGATTTAGTAAACAGTTATTTTAAGCCATTAAACAAAGAAGCCTTGAAATTAATTCAAGGCTTCTTTAATATTTATAAGTGTTAGAGAGTTTATTTCACTAAATGTCTCCACCCATGCTTATCTTCAGCTAAATTATATTGAATTTTCATCAATTTATCTTTGAAGAAAGTAGCATAAGAATCTGTTAGGTTTGGTAACTCATGTTTATCACCCTTATAGCCAAATCCTGAGATTGGGTTAACAGTAGCCGCGGTACCAGTTCCAAAGATCTCTTTTAAAGTTCCAGCTTTCGCAGCATCTAAAATTTCTTGAACAGGAACTTTTCTTATTTCAACTTTAATATTATTCTCTTCAGCTAGAGTGATCAAACTTTTTCTAGTCACACCATCTAAAATTCTGTCGTTAGTAGGAGTGGTAACTAAAGTATCATTTATTCTGAAGAAAATATTCATAGTTCCAGCTTCTTCAAGGAAACTATGTGTGTTAGCATCTGTCCAGATTATTTGTTGGTATCCTTCTTCCTTGGCCAAATTGGTAGGAAAGAATTGTGCTCCATAATTTCCTGCAGCTTTAGCAAACCCAACACCACCATCTGCAGCTCGGCTATAGTTTTCAGAAAATTTCACTCTCACTTCTCCATTGTAATAAGATTTTGCTGGAGAGCAAATAATCATAAATTTATAATTAGTTCCTGGTGAAGCTGAAACTCCAGGCTCAGTTGCAATTACAAAAGGTCTTATATAAAGAGAATTCCCAAATCCTTTTTTAATCCAATCTGTATCCATTTTTAGAAGTTCTTCTAAAGCAGCAAAAAAATAGTTTTCCGGAAATTCGGGAATAGCCATTCTATTAGAAGAAACATTGATTCGCTTAAAATTATCTTTTGGTCTGAACAGCCAAATCTGGTCTTGGTCGTCTTTAAAGGCTTTCATTCCTTCAAAAACTGCTTGCCCATAATGAAAAACCTTCGCTGAGGGATCTAACGAAATAGGTCCGTATGGCATTATCTTAGGTGCCTGCCAAGATCCATCTGCATAATCACAAGTCATCATATGGTCTGTAAAAATGTGCCCGAATTTTAAATTTTCAAAATCTATTGAATCTATTTTAGAGGTAGGGGCTCTTTCTATATCAATATCGATGGTTGCATCGTTTTTCATTATATTTTTTTTAGTATTTGCAAATTTACCTAAATTAAAACAAAATAATTGTTGAGGGTTTGATTAATTTAACAAGTGTTTATTTTGTAAGCCTATAAACCTCACCAAAATTTATCTTGAACTGCTGAATCTAGTTTTAAATAAATAAGGGTAATTTTTAAATTAATTAATATACCTATGATTTAATATATTTACCCAGCTTATTTAAATGTAGTAATAAAATACCCATAAGTTATTTTAATTATTCATCGAATTTTCTAAATTATTTTACGTTACGGAAAATTAATTATTATTGATTATAATGAAAAACACTATTTCTATTGCAATTCATGGAGGAGCTGGAACTCTTTTAAAAGGTCAAATGACTCAAGAAAAAGAAACAGCCTATAGAGATGCTTTGAAAACAGCTCTAATAGGAGGTTATGAGGTTTTAGAGAAAGGGGGAAGTTCTGTAGATGCTGTTGAAAAAGCTGTAATTATTCTTGAAAACTCACCGTTATTCAATGCCGGAAAAGGAAGTGTTTTTACGGCTGAAGGAACCCACGAAATGGATGCGGCTATAATGGAAGGAAATAAATTACAAGCAGGAGCAGTTTCTTTATTAACAGGAATAGCAAATCCAATTTCATTAGCACGAACCATAATGGATAAAAGTGAACATGTGTTTTTAGCGGGCGATGGGGCATTAGGGTTTGCCAAAATTAACGGGTTTTCATTAGAACCTGAATCTTATTTTTATGATGAACTTAGGTATAATCAATGGCAGGATATAAAAGGGAGTGATAATTTTCAATTAGATCATTCGGTAAAAAAGGATTCTAAATTTGGAACTGTAGGTGCGGTTGCTTGTGATAAAGAAGGAAATATTGCAGCGGCTACTTCCACAGGAGGGATGACTAATAAAAAATGGGGACGAGTTGGTGATAGCCCAATGATTGGCTCTGGAAATTATGCCAATAACAAAACTTGTGCAGTAAGTTGTACTGGGAGTGGCGAGTTTTTTATACGCGGGGTTGTGGCATATGATGTTTCCTGTTTAATGGAATATAAAGGCATGTCTTTAGAGGAGGCAAGTAACGAAGTGATAAATAAGCGTATATTAGAAATTGGGGGAGATGGTGGCTTAATCGCTGTAGATGCAAAAGGCAATATCTCTATGCCTTTTAATACAGAAGGTATGTACAGGGCAAGTAAATCTTCCAGCGGACTGGAGGAAATTGCTATTTATAAATAATTTTTGAAAATTAATCGATGAAATAAAATTATTCTGTTTAATATTTTTCTAGTGGTACAAAGTTAAGTTTATCAAATTTTTATCAATTAAATACGCTATTCAGGATACTTTATAGCATATGTTCTTCGATACTTAATACTTTAACTTTACGTTCCTCAATATCAAAGCGATCCCCAGAAGAAAGTACATGCGTTATTAGATTGGTCATAGTAAGGGGTGTGCCATCTTTTAGGATATCGTAGTTGTTGTGCGTAAGCTTTCCAGGGTCAAAAACGATGACCATTCCCGAACCAATAATTTCACAATAGTTTCCGTTTTTAATTATCAATCCGGTGTCTTCTGCCAGCCCAATTCCTATACGATCGTAATAACGTGCCACGGCTTCAGATAATCTTCCGAATCGTCCTCTTTGAATGAAGTGGGTATCAATTATTATTTCTGGAATTAATGACATTCCCTCACGCATTTTAGTAGCCGATTTAATAAATGATTCCTTACTGCTTCCACCCGTGATCATTTCCATGGACATGCACATTGCACCTGCGCTCGTTCCTGCTACTACAATTTTTTCATTCTGGTAGCGCTCTAATAAAACTTTGTGAAATTGAGTGTTCTTTATATATGTAGTAATTTTAGATTGATTTCCACCAGAAAACATAATGCAATCGGCATTTTTTAACAATTCAAGGTTTTCTTTAAAATCAGCTTCCTCTTTAGAATTTATAAATAATGTATCTATATTATGACATCCCAAAAGATTAAATGCATCAATATAATTTTTGCCTACTATTTCTGGAACTCCAGATGCTGTGGTGATTACTAAAATTTTTGAATCTTTTCCACCACTTTCTAAAACTACACGAGATAAAATTCCTTGGCTAATATAATCTAACCGAAATCTAACTGCCTTATGAAATCCTTTATCTTCATTCCCACCAATAGGAATTAAAGTTCCTTTAATCATAATTAAAAATTAAATTTTGCTGCAAAAATAGTTTAATATTTTACCTATACATAAATTACAATCATAATTCCATTTCTTTCTAATCAGAGAAAAAACTAAACAATTCAGAAACTATGAAAATTCTTGAAATAAATGCAATGCGTGGTCCAAATTACTGGTCAGTTCGCCGACATAAATTAATAGTTATGGTTCTGGATTTAGAGAAAATGGAAGAATATCCATCCAATAAAATAACGGGATTTTCAGATCGACTAAAGAAGATGTTGCCTAGCATGTATTCCCATAGATGTTCTGTTGGAACTCCAGGCGGTTTTTTTGAGCGTTTAGATGAAGGTACCTGGATGGGACATATTATTGAACATATCGCTTTGGAAATACAAACCTTGGCAGGAATGGATACTGGATTTGGAAGAACCAGAGGCTATGGAGAAAAAGGGGTTTACAATGTTGTTTTTTCATATATGGAGGAAAGTGTTGGTCGTTACGCTGCAAAAACTGCTGTTGCAATTTGTGAAGCGTTGATTTCTGCGGAAGATTATAATATGGACACGGATATCCAGCATATGAGGGAATTAAGAGAGTCTGAAAGATTGGGCCCGAGTACTGGTTCCATAGTTGAAGAAGCTGAAAGTCGAGGAATTCCTTGGATTAGACTAAACAAACATTCTTTATGCCAATTAGGATATGGAGCAAATCAAAAGAGAATTCAGGCAACGGTAACTTCAGAAACGAGTAGTATAGGAGTTGAATTGGCATGCGATAAAGAAGATACTAAGCACTTATTAGAACAAGCGGAAATTGCAGTTCCTAAAGGAAATATTATTTCAATTGAGGAAAATTTGAAAAATGCATGTAGTTATGTAGGATATCCATTAGTCATTAAACCTATAGATGGAAATCATGGAAGAGGAATCACGGTAAATATAAATAATTACAATGAGGCTTTAGGAGCATTTAAGGAGGCACAAGAAGTGTCAAACAGGGTAATTATAGAGAGATATATTATAGGAGAAGACTATAGATTATTGGTGGTCAATAATGTGATGGTTGCAGCCGCAAAAAGAACTCCTGCTCACGTAATTGGAGACGGTGAATCTACTATAGAAGATTTGATTATACGCGTAAATAGAGACCCGCGTAGAGGTTTTGGTCACGAAAAAGTACTCACCCAAATTACCATAAATAACTTAACAAAAACGATTATTGAAGGTGCCGGATACACTTTGAATTCGGTGCTGCCAAAAGATGAAAAACTTATTTTAAAAGATACTGCAAATTTAAGTACAGGTGGAACAGCTGAAGACATTACAGATATTGTACATCCTGCAAACGTCTCTATGGCTGAGAGAATTTCAAAAATAATAGATCTCGATATCTGCGGAATTGATATTATGACCACCGATATAAGCAAACCATTATCTGAAACCTGTGGTGCTGTTTTGGAAGTTAATGCTGGACCTGGGTTTAGAATGCATTTAGCACCAACATCAGGACTTGCTAGAAATGTAGCTGCACCTGTGGTTGATAAATTATTCCCTAATCCAGATAATAAGGGAAGAATTCCAATTGTAGCAGTTACAGGAACTAATGGAAAAACAACTACGACTAGATTAATAGCACACATGGCAAAATTAAGAGGTTTTAGAGTGGGATACACGACTAGTGATGGAGTTTATATCCAGAATAGACTTTTAATGCATGGAGATTGTACAGGTCCTTCTAGTGCTGAATTTGTGTTGAGGGATCCTACAGTTAATTTTGCCGTGTTAGAATGTGCAAGAGGAGGATTGCTTCGTGCAGGTCTTGGTTTTGCAAAATGTGATGTGGCAATAGTAACAAATGTGGCGGCAGATCATCTTGGTCTAAAAGGAATTCATACTATAGAGCAATTAGCAAAAGTTAAAGGTGTTTTACCAGAAACCGTTTTGCCAAATGGTTATGCAATACTTAATGCAGATGATGATCTTGTGTATGAAATGCGAAGAGATTTAACATGTAATTTAGCACTATTTTCTATGGATGAAGAGAATCCTAGAATTAAAGCTTTACAAAGAAAGGGTGGTATTACTGCCGTTTATGAAAATGGATATGTCACCTTATGTCGAGGTGCCTGGAAGATGCGAATTATGCGTGCAGAAGAAATTCCTTTAACATATGGAGGTAAAGCAGATTTCATGATTCAAAACGTTTTAGCAGCAGTTATTGCAGCAAATGTAAGAGGAATAAGTATTGAAGATATGAAGGCAGGCTTAGAAACATTTATTCCTTCTCCTTCCCAAACCCCTGGAAGATTGAATCTTTTCGAGTTCAAAAATTTTAAAATTTTATTAGATTATGCGCATAATCCCGCAGGAATGCGCGCCCTTAAAAAATTTACAGACAAACTGGAATGTACAATGAAAGTAGGTATTATTGCAGGTATTGGAGATAGACGAATTGAAGATAATAATGAAATGGGTGCTATTGCTGCTGATATGTTTGATGAAATTATTATTAGACAGGATAAGCAACTAAGAGGTAAAACAGAAGAGGAACTTATTAAAATGCTAGAAGACGGTATCAAAAAGAAAGATCCTAATAAGAAAATTATAATTATACCTTCAGAAAGGGACGCCATAATTCATGCTGTTACTCATGCTCGTAATGGTTCTTTAATAATTTTATGTAGCGATGTTGTACCTGATGCTTTGGACCTTGTAAAAGAATTAAAAGAAAAGGAATCTAGGGGAGAATCAATATTCGCGGGCTAAACGAACCGCTTATAATATTTTAGGAGTATTCTATCAAAGCACACAAGAGCAGCTTAATTCCCGTAATTTTGCTAGAAAATAGAACAAGATTTGAAAAGAGAGATAATAATTACTGGAGATGGATCCTCAACCATCCATATTCCGGAGTGGAATGAGCAATACCATTCTAAACATGGAGCCTTACAGGAAGCCAAACACGTTTTTATTAATTCGGGATTAATTCCTTATTTTAATGAAAACAAGAAAACCGAGATCAGTATCTTGGAAATTGGTTTTGGTACTGGGCTCAACGCATTGGTTACTTGGGAGGAAGCTTCTGCTCAAAATATTGAGATTAATTATACGGGAGTTGAAGCCTACCCAGTCGCAACTGAAGAAGTTGAGAAATTAAATTTTGTTGAGGTGCTTAACGATCAGAAAGCTGAAAGTTTTTTTAAAGCTATACATACTTCAGAATGGGAGAAGGAAATAAAAATTACAGAGAAGTTTAACCTTAAAAAGCAGAAGAAATTCTTTCAAGAAATTGAGGATCATGAATTATATGATCTTGTTTATTTTGATGCTTTTGGAGCAAGAGTTCAACCGGAACTTTGGTCTGTGGAAATTTTTAAGAAAATGTATGAAGCTCTAAAATATAATGGAGTTTTAGTAACCTACGCTGCAAAAGGTAGCGTTCGCCGTGCTATGTTAGAAGTTGGATTTATAGTAGAACGCCTTCCAGGACCTCCTGGTAAGAGAGAAATGTTAAGGGCGACAAAAAAAATAGTGGCATAGCTGTTAAACCTAGTGAAAATGTTAGCTTACATCTAAGTTCTCCATTAACTTCAAACAAAAAAATATGCGAGTTTTAATAACAGGTGCTACGGGATTAGTGGGTTCAAACATCGCTAATAAATGTATTAAAAAAGGAATTGAAGTAAATTACTTAACTACTAGTAAGGATAAGATAGAAAACAAACCAAATTATAAGGGTTTCTATTGGAATGCTTCCAAGAATGAAATAGATGCTAATTGCATAACAGATGTAGATGCAATAATTCATCTGGCTGGTGCGAGTATCGCTAAACGATGGACTTCTAGTTATAAAGAGGAGATAATAGATAGTAGAGTGGAAACTGCTAAACTAATATTTAACACTTTAAAGTCTTCTGAAAATAGTGTATCGCAGTTTATTTCGGCAAGTGCTATCGGTATTTATCCGAGCTCTTTACAAAAACTATATACGGAGGAGGAATCTAATAAAGATGATTCTTTCCTTACAGAAGTTGTAGAGAAATGGGAAGCTGCAGCAGATAGATTTAAAGAATTGAAGATTAAAGTTTCAAAAGTGCGCACAGGATTAGTATTGGCAAAAGATGGTGGAGCATTGCAGAAGATGAAAGAACCAGCAGATTTTAATTTGGGCGCAGCATTTGGAAGTGGTAAACAATGGCAATCCTGGATTCATATAGAAGATTTGGCAAACTTATATATCCATATTCTGGAGAAGAATTTGGTAGGTGTATATAATGGTGTGGCTCCTAATCCTGTAACAAATAGTGAATTAATGGAGGGTATTGCTAAGCAATTAGATAAAAATGTATGGTTACCAAATGTTCCTGCAATTGCTCTTAAAGTAGCTCTGGGAGATATGTCTACTGTAGTTTTATCCAGTCAATTAGTAAGTTCAGATAAAATAGAAAATACAGGATTTTCGTTTAAGTACAAGAATTTGACGAAAGCCTTGGAAGACTTGTTGTAAAAAAAAAAGAGGCTGCAATTTGCAGCCTCTTTTTTTAATTATCTAATTGAAATTAAGCTTTCTTAGCTTTAACTTCAATCATCAATTCAATCTCATCATTGATGAATTTATCTCCTAATCCGTCAAAAACAGATTTAGAACCATAATTCACATTCCATTTAGTTCTATCGATATTAAATTTTTCACTTGTTAATTCCATAGTGTCTTCATTCATATTGATAGTTACCGGAAATTCAACATTTTTAGTAACATCTTTTAAAGTAAGATTACCTTGTAACATTGTTTTTCCATCTTTCTCAGAAATTCCAGTAACTTCAAAAGTTCCAGTAGGATACTTGGTTACATTAAAGAAATCTCCTTCTTTACCTTCTACAGTTCCAGTAAGGTGCTTTTCAAGATTCAATTTATCATCTCCCTCAAGGTCTGTTACCAAGATAGATTTCATATCAATTACAAAAGTTCCACTTTCAATAACGCTATCATTAGCTTTAAAAGTTCCTTCTGTTAACTTGATAGTTCCTGTGTGAGTTCCTGTAGGTTTTTCACCTTTCCAGTTAATTACAGAGGTTGTAGTGTCCACTTCAAAAACAGCAGCTTCCATAGTTGCATTTGCAACTTCTTGAGCATCTGTAGTTTCAGCTTCTTTATTTTCGTTTTTACATCCTACAACTGCCAATCCTATTGCAGCAACTGTAAACATATTCAAAATTGTTTTTTTCATTTTAAACGTAATTTTTAATGAGGTGCAAAAGTAACTACCTAATTAACACCCCCTTCATAATTATATATTAAATTTTTTAAAGTGACATTTTGACATTTTAATAGGATTGGCAACAAATTTGTCCTTTGCATGAAAACAAATTTTGCGCAACGATGGATAAACATAAGGATACCAATAATACTGAAGAGAATAATAAGGATTCTGTGAAAGATCATATAGAAGAACTTCTAGATGATGCTATTGAAGAAGTAGAGGCTGGAGCAGATGGAGAGCAGCTTTCTGAGAATGATCAATTGAAAGCAGATCTTGAAAAGGAAAAAGATAAGTTTTTAAGGCTTTTTGCTGAATTTGAAAATTTTAAAAGACGCACCTCTAAAGAGCGAATTGAATTATTCAAAACCGCTAATCAAGAAGTTATGTCAGCTATGTTACCCGTTTTAGACGATTTTGACAGAGCGATGAACGAAATTAAAAAAGCTAAGGATAAAAACTTACTTAAAGGAGTAGAGCTTATTTATAACAAATTTAATGAGACTTTGCTTAATAAAGGTTTAGAGCCAATGAATGTGAAGCAAGGTGATGTTTTTGATGCAGATATGCATGAGGCAATCACTCAAATTCCAGCTCCTTCAGATAAACTGAAAGGAAAGATAGTAGATGTGGTAGAGCGTGGATATATGCTTGGAGAAAAGATTATTCGCTATCCAAAAGTGGTGACAGGAAAATAAGATATATCTAACGTCACTACTAAAAATTACAAAATCACGAAATGAAAGAGGATTATTACGAAATATTAGGATTAAGCAAAAGTGCAACGAAGCCTGAAATAAAAAAGGCTTACAGAAAGAAAGCTATAGAGTTTCACCCAGATAAAAATCCGGGAGATTCTAATGCAGAGGAGTCTTTTAAAAAGGCTGCTGAAGCATATGAAATTCTTAGCAATGACGATAAGCGTGCTAAATACGATCGTTTTGGTCACCAAGCATTCGACGGCGGTTTTGGCGGCGGAGGTGGCGGCGGAATGAATATGGATGACATATTCAGCCAATTTGGTGATATATTTGGCGGCGGTGGCGGCGGCTTCTCTGGTTTTGGTGGTTTCGGCGGTGGCGGTGGTCAAAGACGAGTAAAGGGAAGTAACTTACGTATTAGAGTGAGTTTAACCCTGGAAGAGATCGCAAACGGTGCTGAGAAAAAGATAAAAGTAAAGCGAAAAGTCCAAGCAGAAGGAACTACTTATAAAACATGTTCTACTTGTAGCGGAACAGGACAAGTAACCCGAATCACTAACACAATTCTAGGAAGAATGCAAACTGCATCTCCTTGTACAGTTTGTGGTGGTGCTGGTCAAACTATAGATAAGAAGCCTGCAGAGGCAGATGCTCACGGACTAATATCTCAAGAAGAAACTGTAACCATAAAAATCCCAGCAGGGGTGGAAGATGGAATGCAATTAAAGGTTTCAAATAAAGGAAATGAGGCTCCCGGGAATGGTATTCCAGGAGATCTTTTAGTTGCTATTGAAGAAAAAGCACATCCAACATTACAACGTGAGGGAGACAATTTGCATTATGATCTTTATATAAGTTATTCTGAAGCTGTTTTAGGAGCAAGTAGAGAAATAGATACAGTTTCTGGAAAAGTGCGAATTAAGATAGATGAAGGAGTTCAGTCTGGAAAAATATTGAGACTCCGTGGTAAAGGGATCTCTAATATTAATGGTTACGGAAAAGGAGATCTTTTAGTACATGTAAATGTTTGGACCCCAAAAGTCTTAAACAAAGAGCAAAAAGAATTTTTCGAGAAGATGGCAACTGATGAAAATTTTCAGCCTAATCCAGAAAAAAGCGACAAATCGTTTTTCGAGAAGGTAAAAGATATGTTTTCATAATTAAGAAAACTTTAAGATAATTTTTATATATTTGAGTATCACTAATCTAATTAGTGATACTTTTTCTTTTTCATAGCAATTTTTTTCCCATCCTTAATATCATTTAAGGGTGGGTTTTTGTTTTTAGGAGAATTGTAAGATCCTCAAAAGATTCTCGATTTAGTGAGATCAGTTGCTTGGAACATATTATCCTTCAGATTGCATTCATGCTGTTTTATAACTTTCAGAATGTTGTTATTAGTAACCGGAGAAGATCCAATAATTACACTTTTGGTTGGGGAGGAGGTAGAAATTTGAATTACTGAATGGAAATTGAATTTGCATAAAGTTGATTCTTTAAAGTAAAATAAAATCTTAGCTATATAAAAGCATTTCTGCGCTATTTCAATATATTTACGAGATAATAAACTTTTATGGACAATCTTCTGGTTGCAGAAAATATTTGCAAACAATTTGGAAATTTCACAGCACTTAATAATGTATCCATCAATATTCCTAGGGAAAGTATTTTCGGATTGCTAGGGCCAAATGGTGCAGGAAAGACCACTTTTATAAGAATAATCAATCAAATAACCATGCCCGATAGTGGAGTGGTGTATTTAGATGGAAAACCTTTGCATCCCAATGATGTTTCCCATATAGGATATTTGCCAGAGGAACGCGGTCTTTACAAATCTATGAAAGTTGGAGAGCAGGCCCTTTATCTTGCTAGACTTAAGGGTTTAACCAAGGCTGAAGCTAAAGAGCAATTGGATTATTGGTTCACTAAATTAGATATTAAACATTGGTGGGATAAAAAGATCCAAGAGCTTTCTAAAGGGATGGCTCAAAAAGTGCAATTTGTAATCACTGTGCTTCACCGTCCTAAATTATTGATCTTCGATGAACCCTTCAGTGGATTTGATCCTGTAAATGCAGATCTAATTAAAAATGAGATTTTACAACTCCGTGATGAAGGTGCTACGATCTTGTTTTCTACCCATAGAATGGAAAGTGTAGAAGAGTTGTGTGATTATATGGCACTGATCCATGAGTCGAATAAATTACTGGATGGGAAAGTAGATGATATTAAAAGAGCGCATAAGACCAATACTTTTGAAGTTGGAATGAATCCATTCAACGAAAGTGAATTGTTATCAGAATTAAATAGCAATTTTAAAGTAGGAAAAGCTCAGTTTAAATCTCTTTCAGACGATTTGAAACTTAGTATTCAGATTAAACCAAATGAGTCTCCAAATGATCTTTTACAATATTTAATTACAAAATCTAGAGTGAATCATTTCGTTGAGGTTGTACCTTCAGTAAATGATATCTTTATTAAAACCGTTACTAAAAATGAATAACCTCAATTTAATTATTCAAAGAGAGTATCTGGCAAGGGTAAGAAACAAGACTTTCATTGTAATGACCTTTTTGAGTCCGCTAATTTTAGTAGGAATGTTCTCATTGATCGCCTATTTAAGTATGCTTAATAATAGTGAAACTCATACTATTGCAGTTAAAGATGACAGTGATCTATTTAAAGGGGAATTTGAAAATAAGGATGAAATAGATTTTGTAGATGTATCTTCTATTTCCTTAGAGGATGCAAAACTATTAGTTAAAGAAAAAGAGTATTACGGAGTATTATATATTCCAAACATTCAAAATAATGCTGAGCTCGCTAAATCTATTCGATTCTTTGGAAAGGAAGCTCCGTCTATTGGCATTCTTAGGCAAATTGAACGCACAATTTCAGAAAATCTAACTACTCGAGAGCTTATTTCTCGTGGATTGGATATTTCGCAAATTAAAGCTGCAGAGGCTCAGGTTGATATTCGAATAGAAAATTTTGAAGGTAAACGAACTTCAAAAATGTCCAACTATATTAAAATGATATTTGGAGGTGCGGCAGGATATCTTCTTATGATGTTTATTATTATTTACGGGAATATGGTAATGCGAAGCGTTATTGAGGAAAAGACTAATAGGATAATTGAAATTATAATTTCTTCAGTAAAACCTATCCAGCTAATGCTTGGAAAAATTATAGGAACTTCTCTGGCTGGAATTACCCAATTCTCTATTTGGGTTGTCTTAGGAACTATACTATTATTTATAACCTCTTCTCTTACTGGCATGGATATAATGGCAGGGCAGCCGCAAATG
>NZ_APHJ01000034.1 GCF_000403785.1 Gillisia sp. CAL575 | reverse complement strand
GAAACCCGAAACCCGAAACCCGAAACCCGAAACCCGAAACCCGAAACCCGAAACCCGAAACCCGAAACCCGAAACCCGAAACCCGAAACTTTTAGAATAAAATCTTAAAATCTCCATAAGCCTATCCCCGATACTTTTTCAAATCCTTACCTTTACAGCATTAATTAAAAATTAGCGTTATGCAAGACGGATTATATGCCAAGTTTCATACATCAAAAGGTGAGATATTGGTGAAACTAGAAAATGAAAAAACACCTGGAACTGTTGGGAACTTCGTAGGATTGGCAGAGGGTAATTTAGAAAATAAAGCAATTCCTCAAGGGAAACCTTATTATAATGGATTGAAATTTCATAGAGTAATACCAGACTTTATGATTCAAGGGGGAGACCCAAAAGGAAATGGAACTGGTGGCCCTGGTTACAACTTTGAAGATGAAATTCATCCAGAATTAACACATGATGCTCCTGGAAAGCTTTCCATGGCGAATGCAGGACCTGGAACCAATGGAAGTCAGTTTTTTATTACTCATATTGCTACTCCATGGTTAGATGGGAAACATACTGTTTTTGGAAGTGTTGTGGATGGACAAGATGTGGTAGATGCTATTGCTCAAGGTGATAAGCTTGATAAAGTTGAAATAATTAGACAAGGTGCTGAAGCTGAAAAATTTAATGGAGTAGAAGAATTTCGCTCTTTTGATGGAGCTAAAGCAGAAAGAGAAGCTGCAGCAAAAAAGAAACAAGAAGAACTGACGGGGGAGATGTCCCAAGGATTTGAAAAAACTGCAAGCGGACTTAAATATAAAATTGAGCAAAAAGGTGATGGAGTTAAAGCTCAAAAAGGGAAGACAGTTTCTGTTCACTATAAAGGAATGTTGCCAGATGGGAGTGTTTTTGACTCTTCTTATACCCGCAATCAGCCAATAGATTTTAAATTAGGAAAAGGTCAAGTAATCCAAGGATGGGATGAAGGAATTCAATTGTTGAGTGTTGGAGATCAAGCAAGATTTGTGATCCCTTCTCATTTAGCTTATGGAGAACGCGGAGCAGGTGGAGCAATTCCTCCTAACGCAACATTGATCTTTGATGTAGAATTGGTAGCAGTTAAATAATTTACTGATATAATATATAAAACCTCCTGTGTTTGGATAACACAGGAGGTTTCTTTTTTAACTATTCTTAAGTTCTGGCTGAGGGGTTAGTCTCAAATAAGATTTTATTTCTTTAAATCCTTTAGGGAACATAGTTTTAGCTTCTTCATTGGAAACCGATGGACTAATAACAACATCCTCGCCATGCTTCCAGTTAGCTGGAGTTGCAACTTTATTATAAGCGGTTAACTGTAAAGAATCTATCACTCTTAGCAATTCATCAAAATTTCTACCTGTACTAGCAGGATAAGTTAATAAAAGTTTTATTTTCTTATCTGGCCCGATAATAAATACAGATCTTACCGTAAGAGTATCATTCGCATTTGGATGAATCATATCATATAAATCAGATACTTTTCTGTCTTCATCTGCAATGATCGGAAAATTGACAGTAGTGTTTTGAGTTTCATTAATGTCTTTGATCCATTCTTTATGAGATTCAACACCGTCTACACTAAGTGCAATCATTTTAACATTGCGTTTGTCAAATTCGGGCTTATATCTGGCAGCGGTCCCGAGCTCTGTAGTACAAACAGGGGTGTAATCTGCTGGATGTGAGAAAAGAATTCCCCAACTATCTCCTAAATAATCGTAAAGGTTTATTTTTCCTTCTGAAGTTTCTGCATCAAAATTTGGTGCTTTATCTCCTAATTTTATTGTGCTCATAGAATTACATTTTTAAAATATGAATTATAAAGTTACACAATAACACTGGGAGATGCTGTTAAGTTCTTATCAATTTAATCCCTCATCGAGAATGCAATTCTCAATCAAGATAGCTATAAGGATATTTCGAAATTTTAAACAGTATTTCCCTCCCGAGCTATCGGGACATACATCGTGGACCTGTCCTTACGTCCTTGATTAGATTAAAAATTAAATCTATTCTTTCCATTTAATACTGCAACCCACACTTGGCTTCTGTGGTTCTGGGACATTCCTATTATTTAGCACCGAATCTAAAGCTTCCCTTAGATCTCTTCCGTTTACTGGGATGCCATTTCCTGGGCGGGAATTATCCAATTGACCTCTATAAATCAATTTTAATTCTGAATTGAATAAGTAGAAATCTGGAGTACAGGCAGCATCATAAGCTTTAGCAACCTCCTGAGTTTGGTCATATAAGTATGGAAAAGGATAATGATTTTTTCTAGCGGTTTTCCACATAAGATCTGGATGGTCATCTGGATAAGCTTCTATATTATTACTCATTATAGCTACAAAACCAAATCCAGTTACTCTATAATCATTAGCAACTCTCACAATTTCTTCGTTTACATGCTTTACAAATGGACAGTGATTACTTAAGAACATGATCACCGTTCCTTTTTCTCCTTTAAGATCAGATAAGCTACAAATGTTAGAAGTTACCACATCTGGAAGGCTAAAATCTGGTGCTTTAGTGTTTAAAGAAAGCATATTGGAGGGTGTTAAGGACATGGTGTGAATTTTTGAGTGCTAACAAATTTAATATCTTTATTCTAATTGCTGTTAATTGTATATTAGATTAGCACTTCAATTTAAGAAACTAAATAAGATATATGGAAATAAGCTGGACCGATTTTGAAAAAGTAGAAATGAGAGTTGGAACTATTTTGAGTGTTCAGGATTTCCCAAAAGCTAATAGACCTGCTTATATCTTGGAAATCGATTTTGGAAGTGAACTCGGCATCAAAAAATCCTCTGCACAAATTACCAACCGATATTCTAAGGAAGATTTATTGCAGAAACAAATTGTGGCGGTTGTAAATTTTCCGAAGAAACAGATTGCTAATTTAATGAGTGAATGTTTAGTCTTAGGAGCCGTTGGAGCTAAAAATGATATTGTTCTTTTAAATCCAGATTTTAAAGTTGAAAATGGGCTTAGAATAGGATAAAGAATAGGAATTTATCAAGATGCCTTTTTCAAATAGATTTGTCTTCTTATCCAAGGCGTCAGGAATTTTATGGTCTTATAATCGCATTGTTTTAAACGCCTTCAAGAATGAGTGTTTACCATATTTTTTTGAATTAAATCAATGCTAGCACAATCGTGGAGATAATTGAAACATCTCGGCTCCGCTCGATGTGACATTAAAGGTGTAACATTATAATAGGTTTAAAAGTTGAAAATTCAATTACATCTCATCTCCAAAGAAAATAGCGTTCATCAATAATTTATTGGTTCCATACCAGAAGCCTCTAAAATTCGTATTGTCTGTAAATAGTATCACATTTCCTCTGCCCATTCCCACTTGTTTAAAAGGAACAGTGTTAGACAGTAGTTCTAAATTAGGTTTGCTAATATACCCGCTTAAAAGAGGTTTCTCCGTATATTTTATAGGATTGTTGTAACTCGTAGAATCAGCTTTTAAGAAAATTGTAGTGTCTCTAAATAATGCGATCTTATTATCTTCATATCCAAAATTTATAGGATGAGACCGGTCTTGAGTAGCTTCAAAAATAGCTCCTCCAATTCCCTGTGCTCCTCTAAAGTCATTGCGCTCCTCAAAACTTATATCTTTGGCTTTTACTTTATTTTCCAAAAATTTCAGTTTCATAAATTCATTGGTGTTAAACCATTTTGCAGCATTTTTATAGCCTATTAAAGTACCTCCAGCTTTTACCCAATCCTTGATTTTTTCAGTATCATTTTTTTCTAGAGCATTGCCCCAAGAGTTTGGTAAAATAATATCGGTGTATTTGCTAAGATCTGTTCTTCCAAAATTACGGGTATCCAATTTGGTGATATTCATGTTATACCGTTGATCGAACAAATGCCAGATCTCACCTGCATCGTAAGGTGTGATCCCATCTCCAACTATTATTGCAACTTTCTGGGGTTCTAAAGGTCTAAAGTAATTGCTTCCTAAATTGATTCCTTTTGTTAATCCAGTACTTACACCAGTAATAGAAACATTCGATTTTCGGGAAACTTCTTTTAAAAAATTGAAGATTTCTGATGCACTTATTTCCTGATTTTGAACAGGAATAAGAATAGTTCCATAATCATATTTCTTGCTATCCGCTTCAAAGGTTTTCATACCCACTTGCGCCCGAAGTCCTTTTTCTAAAATTAGATTTAAAGCTTTTGGAGAATAGTAATCATGCCATTCCATGAGGTAGGCATATTCACTTTGGGTTGTAGGAATAATAGAGGGCTTTTGGAGACTGTCTATTTTCTGTCCCGTGTATTTAAGCGGAACACTATTATTAAATTCAAGATCGAAGGCTAGAGGAAAGGACCAAGCAGAAATATCGTAGAATAAACTATCTGTAAAGGAAGTCCTTTTCTCAAACATTGCTTCAACTACTCTATGCTGACGTTGATTCTTCGGAACAATATATCCGGAACCTTTCTTGAAATTCTTTCCATCAATTTCGAAATCTTCCTTAATCTCATAAATTTCAACTTGCTGACGTTTCAAAATTTCGGCTAAATGATAGGCCTTGTTTTTATCTTTTTCGCTTCCAAAAACATAGGCATCTTTCCCCATGCTATCTCTGGAATTCTTATAGAACGATCGCTGATAGTCTAAAATTTTCTTTCTCATACTTCCAGCGGCTTCTAAAGTAGATAAGGCAGCGGTGAACTGGTTTCGGATTGTAAATGGGAAAGTTAATAAGCCGTTATCTGTTTCCTGTACATGACCTCTGGAACTAGCTTGTTCAAAAAGGATCCCGATGCTTCCATTTATATCTGGAAAGGTCGAGCCTTTTCCGTAGTAAAAATCGTCATAATCTTCTTCAGTATAATATAGGGACCCAATTTTGTCCAGTGCTTTTGCATGATAGGTTCCAATTTCTCTGGTGAGATCTTGATTCATTTGAGGTGTAAGTGGATGTGTTCTGGAAGGGATTCCTGGCTGAAAGAAAAATGAGGAATTGGAACCCATTTCATGATGATCTGTAAGTATGTTGGGTTGCCACTTATGAAAAGTGGTAATTCTAGCTCTAGATTCGGGTAATTGCACTGGTAACCAGTCTCGATTCATATCAAACCAATAATGATTTGTTCTTCCTCCCGGCCAAACTTCGCTAAATTCTCTGTCTTGAGGATCTGGATTTAGATTTTTGCTTTTATTTGTATTAGCCCAATATGCAAAACGTTGTAACCCGTCTGGATTTAAAGAAGGATCAAATAAAATTACCGTATTTTTTAAAAGCTCATCTATTTTTTCGCCCTGTCCTGCTGCTAAATAATATGCAGCTAACAATGCAGCATTAGATCCACTTGGCTCGTTACCATGAATAGAAAATCCTTGATATACCACAATTGGCATCTCTTCGGTTTTTAAATCTTCACTAATAGCTTCAGTAAGATTAACATGATTCTTACGTATAGTTTCTATATTCTTTTGATTCTCTTCTGAAGTAATAACTAATAATAATAAGGGTCTTCCTTCAAAAGTAGTTCCTCTGCTTTCTAGGCTTATTCTAGGAGATTCTGAAGCCAATTTGCGCATGTAAGCAACGAGCAAATCATGTGTTACATGCCATTCTCCTGGGACATAACCCAACACTTCCTGCGGTTTAGTTATATCTGGATTATAAGAAATATCCTGAGGAAGATAGTAGGAGAGATCAAGATTTTCCTGTGCATTTATATTTAAAGAAAAAGTGAAAATAAGAATTAAATAAAGATATTTCATGAATTTAAAATGTTTGAGGCTCTAATATATAAAAACCGCCTCAATTTCTTGAGGCGGTTTCATTTTAATCCCTCATTGAGGATTTATTCTTCCAGAGCTTAACTCTATGTTTTAATACCTAGCCCTAGGACTTGCACGAGCTTCCTATTTTATTATAAGCTTAAATATCTTCAAAACTAATATCTGTAAACTTATCTGGCGAAGGAGTGACATCTGCAACAACTTCATCTTCCTGATATTCTTTTTTGAAATCTTTTTGATGCTTATCGCTAATTACTTCTTGACCTTTTTCTTCAACAATATAGCTAGTCATCTCATTTAAGATTTCAGCAAAACCATCAAAATCTTCTTTGTACAAGTAGATTTTGTGCTTTTTGTAATGAAAAGATCCATCTGCATTAGTGAATTTTTTACTCTCAGTAATAGTAAGATAATAATCGTCTGCTTTGGTAGCTCTTACATCAAAAAAGTATGTACGCCTTCCTGCTCTTAATACTTTAGAGAATATTTCATCTTTCTCCATCATTCCATTTTCATTCATAAAATAAATCTTTGTTGTTTTATTTAACTAATGTCAAAAATCTAAAAAAAATTAACATTTCACAACAAATTTTCACATTTCTTTTTCACTTAGCTGCTTTGCATAAAGTTCTTTATAATATCCTTCCTCCTGAATTAATTTTTGATGTTTCCCTTCTTGCACCACAGCGCCATCTTGAAGGATAATTATCCTGTCGGCATTTTTTACTGAAGAGATCCTATGACTCACAATAATTGTGGTCTTCGTTTTAGAGATTCTGAATAAATTCTGAAGGATTTCTTCTTCGGTCTCTGTATCTACTGCTGAAAGACTATCATCAAAAAGCAAGATCTGAGGATCATGTATAATTGCTCTGGCTATAGAAACACGTTGCTTTTGTCCACCAGAAAGAGTAATCCCTCGTTCTCCAAGAACAGTATCATAACCTTTGGAAAAGCCTTTGATGTTTTTATGTACCGACGCATTTTTAGCGGCTTCTATTACTTCTTCTTCCGTAGCATTGGTCTTTCCAAACATTATATTACTGCGAATTGAATCGCTGAAAAGAAAAGCATCTTGTGGTACATACCCAATACTATCTCGTAGACTATAGAGATTATGATCTTGGATGTTTTCACCATCAATAAGAATAGTTCCATGATCCACATCGTATAATCTACCAATAAGCTCTAGGATAGTAGATTTTCCCGAGCCTGTCTTTCCTATTATTGCTAAGGTTTCCCCTCTTTCTACTTTAAAAGAAATGTTTTTAAGCGCAGTAATATTTGTGTCTTCATAAGTAAAAGTCACATTTTTGAACTCGATATTCCCTTGAATTTCCACAGAACTTTCCTGATGATTTTTTATTTGTGGTTCTTGCTTCAGGAATTCATTAATTCTTTTTTGTGATGCTTCAGCTTGCTGTACAATAGAGGTAACCCATCCTACAATGGCTACTGGCCACGTAAGCATATTTACATATAGCAAGAATTCTACAATAATTCCGATATTTTCTATTTCGCCACTAATTACCTGTTTTCCTCCTATATAAATTACCACAGTGTTGCTCACTCCAATAAGAAGAACCATCAACGGGAAAAAGAAAGCTTGAACTTTAACTAAATTTAGATTCTTTTCTTTGCTTCCGTTAGAAAGAACTTCAAAATCCTGATTGGTTCGTGGTTCTAGTCCATAAGATTTTATAACCGAGATCCCACTAAAGGTTTCTTGGGTAAAAGTGTTCAGTTTAGATAAGTATTGTTGAACAATCGTACTTCTATTATGAATAGCTACACTCAGTTTGTAAATAGCAAAAGATAAAAATGGAAGTGGAGCCAAGGTGTAAAGTGTTAATAAAGGAGCTGTATTAACCATATACCAGATAACCACAACAAATAGTGTGAGAGTAGTTATACTGTACATTATGGCAGGCCCAAGATACATTCTAACCTTGGAAACGTCTTCACTTATTCTATTCATCAAATCTCCTGTACGATTCTTTTTATAGAAATTTAAGGAGAGCCTTTGATATTGCTGATAAATCTCATTTTTAAGATCATATTCCATCCGTCTGGAAGCAACAATAAAGGTTTGGCGCATTATAAATGTTAATGCTGCCGCTACTAAATTGGCTCCAATAATTAGAAGGATGTTATAGAACAATTCTTCTCTTAATTGTGCCGAATCTGTAATTTCTCCTTTAATATAGCTTTCTATGGCCGTAGTGGAATTTCCTATAAATTGAATAGGGTATAAAGTGAATATTCTTGCCGCTATAGTTATTAATAGCCCAAGTAACATATGCCATTTATATTTGAGGAAATATTTATTGAGGTGTCGTAATTCTTTCATGTAGTGATGTAGCCTGTGTTTCTTACAGTATTCGCATTTTAACAATCGAATTGACTGTGAAAATTAAAATATTGGTTAATTTTGCACATTGATTTTCAGAAAACTGAAAAATCTGAACTTAAATTTAAATTTTATGCAAGTTGACGTTTTAGCTGCTGATGACCTTAAAAAAACTGCTCCTGTTTTTGGGCAATTGTCTTTTGATAATCATGAACAAGTGGTTTTTTGCAATGACAAAGATACAGGTTTAAAGGCAATAATTGGAATTCATAATACTGTTTTAGGACCTGCTTTAGGTGGAACCAGAATGTGGAATTATAATAGTGAATGGGACGCCTTGAATGACGCACTAAGACTTTCTAGAGGGATGACCTTTAAAAGTGCTATTACAGGATTAAATCTAGGTGGAGGTAAAGCAGTTATTATTGGTGACGCCAAAACTCAAAAGACTCCAGAATTAATGAGAAAATTCGGTGAGTTTGTACATTCTTTAAGCGGTAAATATATCACTGCAGAGGATGTAGGAATGGATACTGAAGATATGGATATAGTAAGAGAAGTTACACCTTATGTAACCGGAATATCTGAGTCTAAAGGTGGTGCAGGAAATCCTTCGCCTATAACAGCTTATGGTGTGTTCATGGGTATGAAAGCCGCTGCGAAATACAAATTTGGGTCTGATGATCTTGATGGTAAAAAAGTATTGGTTCAGGGAATTGGTCACGTGGGAGAGGCTTTAGTAGAACACTTAACCAATGAAGGTGCTATCGTTTTTATTAGTGATATTAATCCTAGTAGATTGGAAGAGGTTAGTGCTAAATACGGAGTTACTATTTATACAGAAGATCCTTATGATGCTGAGGTGGATATTTACGCTCCTTGTGCTTTAGGTGCAACTATTAATAATGAGACTATTCACAGAATCAAGGCTAAAGTAATTGCCGGTGCTGCAAACAATCAATTGCAAAATGAAAATACTCATGGCTTATTGTTACAGGAAAGAGGGATCGTATATGCTCCAGATTTCTTGATTAACGCAGGAGGAATAATCAATGTTTATGCAGAATTAGAAGGTTACGGAAAACAAGAGATCATTCGTAAAACAGAAAATATATACAATACAACTTTAGAAATTCTAAAAACTGCAGAAGCTCAAGCCATAACTACCCATCATGCTGCTCTAAAAATCGCGCAACAGCGAATTGATGACAGAAAAAGGGAGAATTTGAACTAAGTAGTTTGAAATAAATACTATTTTTGCAAGGCGAAAGAGAATTCTTTTCGCCTTGCTAATTTTATAACGTTCTTTTACAGCCATGTTAACCAGAAGACATATTCGAGTTAAGGTAATGCAATCATTATATGCATTCCATCAAAGTGAAAATAAAAACTTCAGTACAGAGGAGAAATTTCTTCAGAAAAGTATGTTGGAGATGTATGATCTATTTTTAGTGATGTTAAAATTAATCACTGAAATTAAATCCTATTCAGAAAATTATTTGGAAAAATCCTCAAAGAAATTTCTTCCTACACAAGAAGAAATGGATCCTAATAAAAAATTCGTAGACAACAGAGTTATTAAGATACTCGAAAACAATCAATATTTACAAGATGCTTGGGAAGAACGTGGTATTACTCATTGGAAAAGAGATGGGGAATATGTAGCAATCCTATGGGAAGAAATTCGCAATAGTGATGCTTTCGAAAATTATATGACTACTCGCGAATCTACCTTTAAAGAAGATAAAGATTTTATAATTCTTTTGCTGAGAGAATTTATTGCTCCAAACGACAAGCTTTATGATTATATAGAGGATACTAAATTAACATGGGTAGATGATCTTCCTTTAGTTAACACGGCGATCCTGAAGTATTTGAATAAATTGAAGGAGAACACTCCAGATGATGCGAAGATTCCTAAATTATTTAAGAGCCCAGATGATGAAGAGTTTGCTGCAAATTTATTTAGAAAAGCTCTAGCAAACGATGAAGATTTGGCAAAAGAAATGGTGGATAAAACACCCAATTGGGATAAAGAACGTATTGCAGAAATAGATACTATTCTTATTAAAATGGGGATTTGTGAAATGCTTCATTTTTCTTCTATTCCGGTTAAAGTAAGTATCAATGAATACTTAGAAGTAGCTAAAGAATATAGTACTCCAAAGAGTAGTATTTTTATAAATGGGATTTTAGATAAATTATCTAAAGAATACCAGGAACAAAACCGTTTAAATAAAATGGGAAGAGGCCTGATGTAGTCGGGAAAATTTATTATTTTTAACTTTTAATTCAAATTAACATATTATGAAAAAAGGAATTTTAATGATAGCAGCCGTTGGTGCACTATTCTTTACTTCATGTAAGGATGATGCTTCAAGTAAAGTGAAAGCAGAAAATGTTGAAACTGCCGCTGAGCGTGATGCTCAAGTTGCTGCTTTTGGAGAGCTTAGTTTTGAAGAAGAGGAATTCGACTTCGGAAACATTGCCAAGGGAGCGGCTCAAGAGCACGTTTTTAAATTCACGAATACAGGGGAAGGACCATTGGTAATTACCAATGCTACTAGTACATGTGGATGTACAGTACCAACTTATCCTAAAAATGAAACTATCGCTCCTGGGGAATCTGGAGAGATGTTAGTGAAATTTAATGGATCTGGACAAGGTCAAGTTACTAAAACTGTAACCGTAACTGCAAATACAGAAAACGGATCAGAACAAATAAGAATCAAAGCTTTTGTTGAAGCTGGTGAAGAAGAAACTGCCGGTTAAACAAAACTTTTAAAATAATTTATGGAACAATTAACCCAATTTGCACCAATAATATTAATGTTTGTGGTTGTGTATTTTTTTATGATACGTCCACAAATGAAACGTGCTAAACAAGAAAAATCTTTTGCAGCTGAGCTTAAGAAAGGTGATAGAGTAATCACTAAAAGCGGTATGCATGGTAAAATCGTTGATTTTAGCGAGAAAAATAATTCAGTTATTATTGAAACCGGTGCAGGGAAAATTACATTTGACCGCTCATCTATTTCTATGGAGTTGAGTAAGAAAATGAATGAACCAGTTGCAGAAAAAAAGGTTCTAGAAAAAAAATAATTTTTTAGTGTCTTTCTTTATAATATAAAAAAGCCTGTTGATATTTCAACAGGCTTTTTTCATTAATCAACGAGACCTAATTCCAAAATACATTAGGGATATATTTCTTTAAGGAATTAAATCACGTCAACAATATTCTTAATTCCAGAATTCTTAATTGCTTGTGTAACAACCTCATTGCCATTGTTTAATATCACAATATTTTTCCCATTCGTTATTGCTTTATTTTTCAAAATCAATAACATAAAAACTCCTACCACATCAAGCTTATTTAATCCCGTAATATCTATTGTAAGCTTCGAAATCTGAGAAAGTGCCATTTCAAGATCTTTCTGAACCTCACTTACATTAATAGAGGTTAAATATCCGTTTAGCTCAACTAGCTTATCATTATTTATTAGTGATTCGGTCATTTGGTTTCTTTTGTTACTCAAAGATATAAGGCTTAGGACATTAGATTAGTAAGAATTCGATGAAAGGAATTTTCGCGTAGTTAGATGGTTATTAAATAACCGTGAATGTTTAATAATCGGACATAGTATAGAGATAGATCAGTTTAAAACGCTAAAATTCAACTTGTTATACTAAAGCGATTTCAGCTCTTATATATAATACCCAAAGTTTGTTGTCCATAAATATACATTCTTCTAACAGACGATTAATGTTTAAAATAATGAATTAAAGGTATTATAAGTGTTCCAAGTAAATATTGATTAGCTCTTATTATTAGCTAGCTAAATTTGCAGAATAGGCGCATAAATAATTCTGCTGTATTGCTACAAGCGGAATCTTACAAAAGCTATTGGGGTATATAATTTTAATTTTGAACCTTAAATATTATTGGTAATGCATATTGCACAATAACAGGATTGCCTCTTTATTTTCCAGGTTTCATTTAGGTAAAGCCTCTATTACCCGCTGAGCTTCTAGTTCTAATTTTGGGTGCGGGGGCGCGAGTTTGTATGTCTATAATATCCCTTCCCTATTGGATCAATTTTAAACATCACATTTATTTTATTGTTAACCGTAAAACCAAGTTGGATTCCAAACTCTGTGCTGAAATTTTAATTAATCAATTTTGTGATCTCTTTCTCTTAAATTTTTATGGTCTTTATTATTTTTAAGGCTTCATATTCTGAAAAAAAGGAAAATCTTCTATTAATAAAAAAGAGATTATTTCAATATGAACATCAAAATACAATTTCAAAAGATATACATAAGTAAGAAATAGGCTCGTTTTATCAAAAAAAGTCTAAGGGTTTTTGAGTTTTTCTACAACTGAAACAGGAAGTCGGGAGGAATAATTATCTAAGATAAGTTTATAAACTGTATTCCATTCAGGATTGTTTTTATTTTGAAGTGTATAACGGTTTTCTTTTAGTTTTTTAAGAATAGGTTCTATAGAATAAAGAGGAAAAGCCTGCTGGTATTCCTCTAATTTATTGATAGATGGTTCTACCTCTTTATTAATAATGTGTTTTAGTGCATCAATCAATAATTGCGATGCTTGATCTTTTTTATCTTCGGAACTGAATTTAATATTACCGAATTGGAGCTTGATACTGCTATCATCAAAGTCATTTTCAATATTAAATATAGTATCTCCATTATTCTCTACGATTTGAATTTCCTCGTTTCTGTACTTTTTAATAGCCATAACCTGAGGGTAAAGTTTAGTTTCTTCGTCATAGATTTTAGATTTTATGGTTGCCAAGGCTTGCATAGCATTTTGGATGGTAGTTTGATTAATTTCAGAAGGGAATGGGATTAACGTGGTTACTTCCTTAGATTTTATACCAATAACTTCAATAATCAACGTTCCACTTAACTTCCCGTCTTTGGCAGCTAATCCAATTGAGTATAAATCTCCAATATTTATCCCTGCTTCAGCTGTAGTAATCAATGAAATAAGCCTTAGCCCAACACCCACTCTTTTAGAGCCGATAAATTGATTATTGGATATCTGTGCTAGGGTTGCATATTTCATATAATCCATTGTCACCTTATAACTGGAATTTTTTTTGGATAGAGTAATGGGTAAGTAATTAATAGACCCTTCCTTGGTTAGCATACCTATTGACACAAGCACCGTTTCATTATTAAGAAAGCCGAGGGTTTCTTCGCGGGTTAAAAGCTTCATGTCTTTTGAAACTATTAAATTTTCCTCACTAGCAATTCGAATTTGATCTTCAAATTCAACTGGGTCTACCGGTTCGTATCCTCTGAAATTTTTATAGGTTTTACCCTCATCAAAAATATTATCATCAAAATTTGAAGTTTTACAGCTATATAGAAATAGGCAAACTAAAATTAAAGTTGTTATTTTCATATTTCAAATTTTTTGAAAAAGCTTATGTGTATAATCTATATAAACCTTATTTTAAATTCTTGATTATTTAGAAATTAATTTTATATAATACTGTGAATCAGTAGTTAATACAAATGTAAATCTAATATTTAATTTTTTTGAAATTGGTTTTTATTACGAAAAAGGTCTAAAGGAATATTACGACCCATTCTTAAGATATAATAGGAAATAAATTGATCACCTAATAGGATGTTTTTATAATTTATTATTAAGAGTAAAATAAATTTAAAATGAACCTTCTCTATGATTATCTATTTAATTTGGTTGAAAGGAATTCAATGGATTTGATAATGAAATATGGACAAATTAGAATTGATAAGGAATTTGAGGATGAGGAAATAGGCAGTAAACCGTTAAAGTGATCATCTTTATAATTATAGAGCTCTTTGCCTACTTAAATTATTTACATAATCTCCAATTGAGACTCAAAGCTTAGGGTTTTTACATCATGTTTTTTGGATGACATGAGAATATAAGAATAGCTATTTACACAGTAGTGCGGGGAATTTCATTCTTAATAATATTTATTAAGAAGTACTTAATTATAAGTTTTTTAAACATCTTAAATAAGTGAAATAAAAAATTCCGCTGTATTGCTACAAGCGGAATCTTACAACTATAAGCTGTTGGGGTATATAATTTTAATTTTGAACCTTAAATATTATTGGTAATGCATATTGCACAATAACAGGATTGCCTCTTTGTTTTCCAGGTTTCATTTTAGGTAAAGCCTCTATTACCCGCTGTGCTTCTAGTGCTAATTTTGGGTGCGGGGCGCGAGTTTGTATGTCTATAATATCCCCATTGGTATCAATTTTAAACATCACATTTATTTTATTGATTCCCTTTAAACCAAGTTGACTTCCAAGATTTACGTTGAATTTGCTATTGATGAATTTGGTAATCTTCTCACTCATACAATCTTTGCGTTCGGTGTTATTAGTCAAATTTTCACAACCCGGAAAAATTGGTACATCTTCAATCAAAATGAACGGAACCGTATCGATCTCTTTATTCTTTTTTATTTCGATTATAGCATCAACTTCAGCTATGGGTTCGTTATCTGTTTCTGTAGATTTAATAGGATCTTCTATTATATCTTCATCATCGGGGATCAATTTAATTTCATCTGGAGCTATTGGTACTTTTGGTGGTGGAGGTGTAGGCAGGTTAGTAATTGGTATTTCCAATTCATCTACAGAGTTGTCTAGGGGCTGGGCATGCACTATTTCTGATTTCTCGTAAGATCGCCATTGCACCACGAAATAAGCCATTAAAAGGACCAGTATTAGACCAATTTGCAAGAAGAATACTGTCCGCTTGTTAAGATCTGCTTTTGTAGTTTTTTTTACTTCCATAATTTTGAAGGTTTAAAAATTAATAGAAAGGTTAACTCAGTTGCAGAAGATATTTATCAATTAACATGCCTATAACATGATTAATTGATAAAGTATTAATATTAATAGTGTCTTTATTGTTTGATAAACTATATTTATTTTATTAAATATGTAATTTTTAGTCATTTCTTATAATTATTTAGAAATGAATCAAGGATTTTAAATGGTAATATTAAATTTTGAATACCACGTTAAATATTTAAGAAAACTAATTTAATGGGTTGTTTATAAAATAGCCATGATTTAGCAATTTCTTTGTTAAGTTTAATGGAAGTCTATTCTAGATGAGATCTTATATAAATCTAATTCTCAGGTTTTATTGCTGAAATATTTCTGCTCATTCAAAGAACAATTTGAATGAGCAGAGTTTTAATTTAATGCGAATAAAGCCAAATATCTACTCTAAAAATTCGTAGTCATATTTTATAATAAGAGCTTTCCTAATAATGAACTTATAGACTCTAACTCATCATAGCTTGATATGATTATAAGTTTAAACTAATCCTCATAGTTTTTATTGATTGAAAACCTAACTAAATAAATAAAAATTATCATAAATTTATTTATTCACTAATTAAATTTCTTCAATATGTCAAACGATCATTCCAGTAATCCTGAAAATCATAAGGTTTGGGAAGTAAACGAATCTAGTAAATGCCCATTTATGGGTGGAGCCAAAAATTTCTCTGCTGGTAGCGGAACTTCCAATCGTGATTGGTGGCCAAATCAATTAAATCTAAAAATATTACGTCAGCATTCAAAAGAATCAAATCCTTTAGGAGAGGATTTTAATTATGCTGAAGAGTTTCAGAAATTGGATTTAAGTGCAGTTAAAAAAGATCTTTTTGATTTGATGACAGATTCACAGGAATGGTGGCCTGCAGATTATGGACACTATGGTCCATTTTTTATTCGGATGGCTTGGCATAGCGCAGGAACCTATCGTATTGGCGATGGTAGAGGAGGAGCTAGTTCTGGTTCCCAACGATTTGCGCCATTAAATAGCTGGCCAGATAATGCAAATCTGGATAAAGCACGTTTACTTCTTTGGCCTATAAAACAGAAATACGGAAACAAAATTTCTTGGTCTGATCTTTTGGTCTTAACGGGAAATTGTGCGCTAGAATCAATGGGTTTTGAAACATTTGGTTTTGGTGGAGGAAGAGAAGATGTTTGGGAACCAGAAGAAGATATTTATTGGGGTTCAGAAAGTGATTGGCTAGCCAATAAGGAACGTTATTCTGGAGATCATGAACTAGAAAATCCGCTAGCAGCTTCTCATATGGGACTTATTTATGTAAATCCTGAAGGACCCAATGGAAATCCCGACCCTATAGGCGCAGCACGAGATATTCGTGAAACTTTTGGACGTATGGCAATGAATGACGAAGAAACTGTTGCACTTATTGCTGGTGGACATACCTTCGGAAAAACGCATGGTGCCGCCGATCCTGAAGAATTTGTTGGAATGGAACCGGCAGGAGCAGGTATAGAAGAACAGGGATTAGGATGGAAGAATTCGTTTGGTACTGGTAATGCAGAAAGTACTATAACTAGCGGTATTGAGGGAGCTTGGACAGCTTCTCCAACAAAATGGAGCAATATGTTTTTTGATAATCTTTTTAAATACGATTGGGAGCTTACTAAAAGTCCAGCTGGAGCATACCAATGGAAACCAAAAAACAATGAAGGAGCTGGAACCATTCCAGATGCACATGATTCTTCTAAAAGTCATGCTCCTTTTATGTTAACTACAGATCTTGCTTTGCGTGAAGATCCTGCCTATTTGAAAATTTCGAAACGCTTTCATGAGAATCCTGAAGATTTTGCAGATGCTTTTTCTCGGGCTTGGTATAAATTGACACATCGTGATATGGGACCAGTTTCCCGTTATCTTGGACCGGAAGTGCCAAGTGAAGAACTGATTTGGCAAGATCCAGTTCCAATTGTAGATCATGAATTAGTAACCGATGAGGACGTAAAAGAATTAAAGAAGATCATTCTTAATACAGGTCTTTCTGTTTCTCAGTTAGTCTCTACCGCATGGGCTTCAGCTTCGACATATAGAGATTCAGATAAACGTGGAGGTGCTAATGGAGCGCGATTGCGTTTAGCTCCACAAAAATATTGGGAGGTTAATAATCCTTCTCAACTTTCAAAAGTATTGGATACGTTAGAAGAAATTCGCACTAATTTTATTAATGGGCAATCTGGAAACAAAAAGGTATCTATTTCAGATATGATTGTATTGGGTGGTAGTGCAGGTATTGAAAGAGCAGCTCAAAATGCAGGATATGAAATAAATGTTCCCTTTACCGCTGGAAGAACAGATGCTTCTCAAGAGCAAACTGATGTTGAAGCTTTTGCGCCTTTAGAGCCGAATACTGATGGTTTTAGAAATTATTTTAGAAATCAGGATCATATTTCTGCATCAGCAGAACAAATGTTGATAGATCGTTCACAGTTATTAAAACTTTCTGCTCCAGAACTAACTGTACTTATAGGTGGAATGAGAACCTTGAATACAAATTTCGATAATTCGGACCATGGTGTGTTTACCGATAGACCTGAAACGCTTACCAATGACTTTTTTGTAAATCTATTAGATATACGTACAAAATGGAAATCAATTTCAGAAGATGAAAATATTTTTGAAGGAACAGATCGTACTTCAGGAGAAAAGAAAGGGACAGCAACAAGATTTGATCTTATTTTCGGATCTAACTCAGAGTTACGTGCCATAGCGGAAGTCTATGGATTTAAAGATTCACAGGAAAAGTTCATTAAAGACTTTGTGAAGGCTTGGACAAAAGTTATGAATTTAGATCGTTTTGATTTAAAATAATACACACCTCAGCATTTTTGACTAAATAAAAGATCCCGTAAACTTAGTGTTTATGGGATTTTTCATTTGTTCCTATATAATTATTGAATTGTTGATTAATTTGCAGTATTAAATAGTATTGGAAATTCCAATAACGTTTAATCCTTGAAAAAAAGTTTAAAAGTTGTTCCGACATTCACTTCACTGCTCACCGATATTTTGCCACCAAGGCTTTCCATATGGCTTTGTACTAAATAAAGTCCTATTCCTTTACTATCTGAATTATTATGAAAACTTTGATGAAGTCCAAAGATTGAGCCTTTAACTTTTTCCATATCAAAGCCAATTCCATTATCAGAAAATAATAATTGGATTCCATTTTTCACCTTTACAGATCTTATTATAATTGATGGAGAAATGTTTGGAGCACAATACTTTATTGAATTAGAAATGAGGTTAAGCAATATACTTTGTAAGTAAAAGGAACTAAATTCTACCGCGGGTGCTTCAGAGAAATCTACATTAAAAGTGGTTTTTGATTTTTGGATCAAATTATTAATAGAATTTAGAACCATAAAAAAGGTGTCCTCTAAACTCAAACTTTCAACCTGAATATTTATTTTTTTCTCTTGACTTACAGCATCTACATACTTATCCAAAGTGTTTTTCATTTGAATTGTAGAAGTATTAAGTAATTCTATATACTCCAGAGTTTGCTCATCTTCGATTTTAGAAAGATCCAATAAGCTAAAAAGTGAAAGAAGATTGTTTACAGGAGCCCTTAGATCGTGCGAGGTAGTATACGTGAATTTTTTAAGATCGGCATTTAATTTTGCAAGGTCTATGAGGAGTAAATTCCGTTCCTCCTCCAGTTTTTTTACCTGCGTGATATTCTTTGCAATAGCGTAAATCAATTGACTTTTTGGTTCAGAAATCGAGGTCCAAGAAAGCCAGATAATATTTCCATCTTTAGTGAGATATCTGTTCTCAAAATTCAAAACTGGGTTTTTCCCACGTAGATTATCTCTAAACTGGGCGGTCTTAATTTTATCTTCAGAATAAATAAAATTACTAACAGGTTTACTAAGTAACTCTTCCATACTATATCCAAGAATATTTGAAAAAGCAGGATTTACCTTCTTCAAATTTCCTTTATGATCTGCAATACAAACAATATCTGGCGTTAACTGGAAAAACTGTTCCAAGTTAAAAGAAATTTCAGTGTCTGAATTTGGTATGATGGAGTTCCTATCACTTTGCATAAAAAACGAAAAATTATAATTTAATTTGACAACTGCAAGTTAGTTTATTAATTTCTTGTGTCCATAATCTGAAGCAATTAGTACTTAGCAAAATAAGTTTATATATTTAATTTAAGTTTATAGAAGAAATTTACCTAATGCTTTTTGATTTTAAGTAATTCAAATAATTATTGCACAGATAAAACTTATGCACTTCGCAAAAATTAAACTCCTTTCAACTCATAAAGAGTAAATTAAAGCTAAAATATTTTTTGTAAGTTTAATAACTGAGACAAAATTTAATGAAAATTATACATATTAGCGCCGAATGTTATCCAATTGCTAAAGTTGGGGGACTGGCAGATGTTGTAGGAGCTTTACCTAAATATCAAAATACTGCAAAAACTACAAGTCAAGTAGTGATGCCATTTTATAAAAATAAATATACTCAAGATCATAAATTTAAAATTTTATACGAGGGTCATTTAGAAATGGGTAATGACTCCTTGGATTTTAAGGTTTTAATTCCAGAAAATGATCACTTAGGATTTGAGCTTTTCTTGGTAGATATTCCTGAACTATTATATAAAGACTATGTGTATTCAGAAAATGACACCGATAGATTTTTAGCCTTTCAAATTGCTGCGTTAGACTGGATAATTCAAGATATGCAATTACCAGACATTATTCATTGTCATGATCATCATACTGGATTAATCCCTTTTATGATGTCCCATGTAGAACAATACAAGAAATTAAAAAACACTCCTTCTATATTTACAATTCATAATGCACAGTATCAAGGTTGGTTCTCCCATGATAAAGTAGATCTAATTCCAAGATTTCCTCTCTCTCATATAGGACTTTTAGATTGGGATAATTGTATAAATCCGCTTGCTACAGCAATAAAATGTGCGTGGCAGGTTACTACCGTTTCTCCAAGTTATATGGAAGAATTAAAACTTAAAGCAAATGGATTGGAAGACTTAATAAATTCTGAAAGTCAGAAATGTTGTGGGATCTTAAATGGAATTGATACAGAAGTGTGGGATCCTGAAAAAGATGGTATGATACCAGCTAAATATGGGATTTCTAACTGTGACCCTGGAAAGCAAGTTTCCAAGGATTGGCTGTGTGAAAAATTTGAATTGAATCCAAAGAAGCCATTATTCGTTTTTATTGGAAGACTTGTAGAAGAAAAGGGAGCCGATCTTTTTTATGATGTATTTGATATGGCTTTGAAAGATCTAGATATTTCCATACTTTTATTAGGTTCTGGAAATAAAACCTTTGAGAAAAGATTAAGCACACTCACTAAGAAGTATCCAAAAAAATATAATGCATATATCGGCTATGATGAGGAGCTCTCACATAAAATGTATGCAGGCGGGGATTTTCTATTGATGCCTTCTCGGGTGGAACCTTGCGGACTTAACCAAATGTATTCCCTTAGATATGGAACCATTCCTATTGTAAATGAAATAGGAGGTTTAAAAGATACAGTTTTGGATATCTCTGACGGTGGTTTTGGATTTTCGCATACGGATAATACGGTAGAAGGAATTTTTAATTCAATAAAACGAGCAAATCAATTTTATTCCAATATTACAAAGTTAAAAGAAACCAGAAAGGTGATCATGCAAATAGATCATTCCTGGGATGCATCTGCCAAGCAATATATTAATTTATACAAATCTTTAATTCAGTATTCATGATCAACGACAAGGTATTAGCGATTATTATGGGCGGTGGCCAAGGTTCCAGATTGTATCCATTAACAGCAACAAGATCTAAACCGGCAGTTCCTATAGCAGGAAAATATAGACTGGTAGATATTCCTATTTCCAACTGTATCAATTCAGATATAAAGAGGATGTTTGTGCTTACACAGTTTAATTCAGCATCTTTAAATACGCACATTAAGAACACCTATCATTTTAGTTTTTTTAGTGATGCCTTTGTAGATGTATTAGCTGCTGAACAGACTCTTCAAAATAATACATGGTTTCAGGGAACTGCAGATGCTGTAAGACAGAGTATGCATCATTTTTTAAATCATGATTTTGAATATGCACTCATATTATCTGGCGATCAATTGTACCAAATGGATTTTAATGATATGCTGAAGGCTCACATAGAAAGTGAGGCTAAAATATCCATTGCCACTTTACCGGTTTCTGTAAAGGATGCAACTTCGTTTGGAATCCTCAAAACTGATGATAGTAATGTGATCACCTCTTTTATTGAAAAACCAAAAACTGAATTATTAAAAGATTGGACTTCACCTGTAAGTGAGGAGATGGAAGCAGAGGGAAGAAATCATCTGGCATCAATGGGAATTTATATTTTTAATAAAGATCTATTGGTAGAACTTATGAATGATAACTCCACCGTGGATTTTGGAAAGGAAATTATTCCGCAGAATATAGATAAACATAAAACCCTAAGCTATCAATTTGAAGGTTATTGGACAGATATAGGAAATATTGAATCTTTTTTTGAAGCTAATCTTGGATTAACCGATGATATTCCAAAATTTGATCTTTATAATAGTTCTAAGCGAATATATACTCACGCACGATTATTACCTACTACGAAGATCTCTGGTACTGTTCTTACAAAAGCCGTAATTGGTGATGGATGCCTGATAACCGCTGCAAAAATAGAACGATCTGTTATTGGAATTCGTTCTCGAATAGGAAGTGGAACTGTTGTTAGCAATACCTATATGATGGGAAGTGACAGTTATCAAACCTTGGATGATATGTTACAAAGAGATAAAAAGATGCCGATGGGAATTGGTGAAAATTGTTCTATAAATAATGCTATTCTAGATAAGAATTGCTGTATTGGTAATAATGTAAAAATAAATGGTTGTGCACAGTTAGAAGAAAAGGAAACAGATACTTATTATATCAAAGAAGGAATAGTCGTAATAAAAAAAGGAGCTATTATTCCTGATGGATATGAGATTTAAAATTCTTTTTTTATGGAAAGTAATTTCGTCACCCTGAATTAATTTGAGGGTCTCAACTAATTGTTATAATTTATATTATGATGAGATTCTGAAACAAGTTCAGAATGACGCCATTTATCAGTTCATGACACTTTATGAAAAATCAATCTTTTAATTAGCAGCCTAAATTATGTCTCAAGTACGAGCTCACAGTTTATTTTCAGATTTTGATATCTCATTATTCAAAGCTGGTAAACATTTTAAACTTTATGAAAAGTTTGGTGCGCACTCCATGCAGTTACAAGAGGAAGAGGGGGTGTATTTTTCAGTTTGGGCTCCCTCTGCAAAATCTGTGGCCGTTATTGGCGATTTTAATTTTTGGGATGGAACCGAGCATTTGCTAAATGTGCGTTGGGATTCTTCTGGGATTTGGGAAGGATTTATTCCGCTAGCCAAAAAAGGAATGCGCTATAAATTCAAGATCACATCTACTCAAAATAATTTGGTAACAGAGAAAGTAGATCCTTATGCTCACTATTTTGAAAGATCTCCAAAGACTGCTTCTATAATCTGGGATATTAAAGATTATACTTGGAAAGACAAAAATTGGATGGGTTATAGAAAAGATAAAAATGACCTTGATAAACCTTATTCTGTATATGAAGTTCAGCTGGGATCCTGGAGAAAAAATGCTGAAGGGGAATTTTTAAGCTATCGAGAACTCGCAGTAGATCTAGTTAATTATGTGAAAGAAATGAATTTCACACATGTGGAATTGATGCCGATCATGGAGTATCCTTATGATCCTTCATGGGGTTATCAACTTATTGGATATTTCGCACCCACTTCACGCTTCGGTTCTCCTCAGGATTTTATGTTTTTAATAGATGCATTCCATCAAAATGATATTGGAGTGATCCTGGATTGGGTACCTGCACATTTTCCTTCAGACCAACACGGACTTGGATTATTTGATGGAACTCACCTTTATGAACATCCAGATACCAAAAAAGGATATCATCCAGATTGGAAAAGTTTAATCTTTAATTATGAACGAAATGAAGTCCGCTCTTTTTTAATTAGCAATGCTCTTTTCTGGCTGGACTATTATCATATAGATGGATTGCGCGTAGATGCTGTAGCCTCTATGATTTATTTGGATTATTCCAGAGAAGAAGGAGAGTGGGAACCAAATATTTATGGTGGAAATCAGAATTTGGAAGCCATTTCCTTTTTAAAGGATTTTAATACTGCGGTGTATGAGAATTTTCAAGGAGTACAAACCATTGCAGAAGAATCTACCGCCTTTCCTGGAGTAACTAAATCTGTAGCCCAAGGAGGTTTGGGTTTTGGAATGAAATGGATGATGGGCTGGATGCACGATTCATTGGCTTATTTTAGCAATGATCCTATTCATAGAAAATATCATCAGAATGAAATAACCTTTAGCCTGGCTTATGCATTTACAGAAAACTTTATGTTACCCCTTTCTCATGATGAGGTAGTTCATGGTAAAAAGTCGCTTTTAAGCAAACAACCGGGAGATGAATGGCAGCGATTTTCGAATTTGAGAACACTCTATGCATTTATGTTTATGCATCCAGGCGCAAAACTCTTATTTATGGGAGCCGAATTTGCCCAGTACGAGGAATGGAATTTTGAAAAAAGCCTTGATTGGAATTTATTGGAATTCTTACCTCATAAAGGAATGCTGAATTTTGTAAAAGATCTTAACTTATTTTTTAAAGAAACTCCTGCGCTCTATGAAAAAGCTTTTAGCGTTGAAGGATTTGAGTGGATCGCTTATGATGATACCGAAAACTCGGTAATTTCCTTTTTGAGAAAAGGGCATGATGCTAAAAATGATGTAATTGTCGTTTGTAATTTTACTCCCACTGTAAAAGAAAATTATAAAATAGGACTTAATAATACAGGACAGATCGAGGAAATCTTCAATAGTGATTTGCAGAGTTATGGAGGTAGTGGAATTGGCAATCTAGAAAGCATACTTATATCCCATGAATCTTGGAATCAACGGGAATTTTCAGCAAATATTATAATTCCGCCATTAGCGGTGATTGTTTTTCAGGTCAAATCTGAATAGTGCAAAATATTTAATATTAGTAGTTTTAATTGCAGATAATTTGAAAAACTGCCTTTATTATTATGGAATAGCAACTATCATATTTTGGTTTTTTTAGTACGTTTACAACTTATTTTCTAGCACCCTAACTATGATCACTAATACAGAATTAGAATTAAAAGGAAATCAGTTTCCAAACCAAATAGCTTCCTATAGTAAGAACATCGATGTTCTGAATTTTAGAACAGAAAATGATGTTACGCTACAAATAACCATCGTTCGGGATAGTGTAATTAGATTTAGATATTCTACAACTTCCAATTTCGATAAGGACTTTTCTTATGCGATTACTAAATATGCTAGCACCGGATACAATTTTTTAGAAATTGAGGAAACCGATGAGGAATATGTTATCACTACCCAAAAGCTTATTTGTCATGTAAATAAACAGGATCTAAAAGTAAATATCTATGATGCCAAGGATAAAACCTTAATAAGTCATGATGAACTAGGTTTTCACTGGGAAGAAAGTTATGAATTTGGTGGTAGCATCGTTAAAATGAGTAAGACCTCTCAAGACGGAGAAAGCTATTATGGGTTGGGAGATAAGCCCTCTCATTTAAATCTAAAAGGAAAACGTTTCGAAAACTGGGTAACAGATTCTTATGCCTATGGTAAAGAAACAGACCCAATTTATAAAGCTATTCCATTCTATACAGGTTTGCATCATGGAAAATCTTATGGGATATTTTTTGATAATACGTTTAGATCTTTTTTTGATTTTGCTCATGAACGCAAAAATGTTACAAGTTTTTGGGCACAGGGTGGGGAGATGAATTATTATTTTATCTATGGTCCCAAAATGACCGATGTGGTTGCTAACTATACAGATCTTACAGGAAAACCACATCAATTGCCTGCACTTTGGACACTTGGTTATCACCAATGTAAATGGAGTTATTATCCAGAATCTAAGGTGAAGGAGGTAACATCTAAATTTAGAGAATTACAAATTCCATGTGATGCCATCTATCTGGATATAGATTATATGGAAGGTTTTAGATGCTTTACCTGGAATAAAGAATATTTCCCAGATCCAAAAGGAATGGTGCAGGAGCTATTGGAAGATGGGTTTAAAACCATCGTGATCATAGATCCGGGAATAAAAATAGATAAAAATTATGAAGTTTTTAAAGAGGGATTAGAGAACGATTATTTCTGTAGACGTGCCGATGGACCTTATATGAAAGGAAAGGTATGGCCGGGAGAATGTTATTTCCCAGATTTCACAAATCCGAAAGTGAGAGATTGGTGGGCTGGTTTATTTAAAGAGCTTATCGAAGATATAGGAGTGAAAGGGGTTTGGAATGATATGAATGAACCTGCAGTAATGGAGGTTCCTAATAAAACTTTTCCAGATGATGTAAGACATGATTACGATGGAAATCCTTGTAGCCATAGAAAAGCACATAATGTATATGGAATGCAAATGGCTAGAGCCACTTATCAAGGCTTAAAAAAGTTTGGATATCCTAAGAGGCCATTTGTGATTACTCGTGCGGCATACGCTGGCACACAACGCTACACCTCTTCCTGGACTGGAGATAATGTGGCTACCTGGGAACATTTGTGGATCGCTAACGTGCAAGCACAGAGAATGGCACTTTCAGGATTTTCATTTATTGGAAGTGATATTGGCGGTTTTGCAGAACAACCCAATGGAGAGTTATATGCCCGATGGATACAATTAGGAGTTTTTCATCCTTTTTGTAGAACACATTCTTCTGGAGATCATGGCGAACAAGAGCCTTGGATGTTTGGAGAAGAGATCACTGCGGTAGTTAAGAAATTCATTGAATTTAGATATCAACTTCTCCCGTATTTATATACTTCTTTTTGGCATTATTTAAATGAAGGAACACCAATCTTAAAATCCTTGGTATTATACGATCAAGAAGATATTCAAACTCATTATAGAACAGATGAATTTATCTTTGGAGATCAGATACTTGTTTGCCCAATTATTGAACCCAATTCCAAAGGCAGAAGATTATATCTTCCAAAAGGTGGATGGTATAATTACTGGGATAATAAATTGAACTCTGGAGGTAGGGAGATCTGGGTAGAAGCAGATTTGGATAGTATGCCGCTATTTATAAAAGAAGGAGCGATTATTCCTAAATACCCGATCCAACAATATGTTGGAGAAAAGGATATAGATGAAGTTACTTTAGATGTTTACTTTAAAAAAGGGAAAGAAAATTCTTTTCTCTTCGATGATGCACATGATGGTTATGATTATACCAAAGGAAGATTTAGTTTAAGAACATTTAAACTCACTGGAAAAGCGAATGAATTGATCATTCAGCAACATAAGGCAGGATCTTTTATAACTAGTTATAAAACCTTCAAATTAAAATTAATTGGATTGCCGTTCAAGATCTCTAAAATTCAGATAGATAATGTAGAAATTGATTTTGAGGCTGTAAAAGTGAATGGAGACAATACCTTGATCATAGACAAAGATTTTACAGAGCTACATATTATGGAATGATTCTAGGTTAATTTACTGAGTTTTAAAAACAATAAATTCCCACATTGGTATAAAACCATATGGGAATTTATTATTTTAAACTATTCTTAACTTAACTTAGTAAGGTTGTAAACCTGAAAAGATAAATCTTCACATTAAGATTTAGAGGATAAATTATCTCTAGGTTCTGTGTGTTCTCTTTTATCTTTTACTTGATGATTAATCTTCGCTCCTTGCGTTGCCTCGTGATTGATGGATTGTTCCTTTTTACTAGTTTTCTCTGGGTTTGGATTATCTTTGCTCATAATTATTTTATTTAATTAGGTTAATATATATCTGATTAGAATATTGAGATTAATTTTAAATATGAACCAATTTAAGATTGAATTACACTAATTGAATTCAACTTGTAAATATATAGTCCATACAAATTAACCAAAATTTTATTTGCCTTCTTCCTTTTTGTTATTATCATCTTTTTTCTTGTCACCGCCGTCTTTTTTCTCGTTTTTAGCAATTCCTTCTGCATGAGGGATTGGATGCTTTCCTACTTTGTCGTCATAATTTGGTGTTTTCATCTTTAATATTTTTAAATTAATAAGATATTTGGAGAATTTATTTCTTCTTCTTAAAGTTACTTTTTAGAACTATTATTTTTAGATGTACTAACATTTTTTAACAGTATTCTGTTAAAGGAAAGTTTATAAACTGATTAAAATATTTAATTCTAAACCGAAATTTTCACTTTTAATTCTAGAGCTTTTCAAGTTGTTATCTGGCTTGCTTTAGGTTTTGACCTAACTTTATTAGGTCATAAGTGAAATTATCGATATTCTTTTTAGAATACTATTATTGACAATATTTGTAGAGAAATTTGCCTGGGTTATGCAGCTAAATCATTATTTGATAGGTATAGTTATGGATCCTTTATTATTTTATAATAGAGAATCTTTGGATATTATTTTTGGCTAGTAGAGGAATATTTTTATATTTGGTAAACCAAATTGGTAAACCAGATTATCTTATGAAATATTTCCTTCTCCTTTTTACGCTTTTATCTTCCAGCCTAAACTTTTCACAAGAAGTCTCCAAGAAAGAAATTCTAGTTCAAAATATCACAGAATTTAACACTGCGGTATCTAAAGCTACGCCAGGAGATAATATCATAATGGCTAGAGGTGTTTGGAAAGACGTGGAATTAATTTTCAAGGGAAAGGGAACAAAAGACCAACCTATTACTTTAAGTGTTGAAGAAAAGGGAAAAGTAACTATTGAAGGAAAATCTTCCCTTAAACTAGCTGGCGAATATCTAATAGTGGACGGTTTATATTTCAAAAACGGTTACACTCCGTCTAATTCTGTGATTCAATTTAAAGTAGATAATGACAATATTGCTAACCATTCCCGGGTTACTAATTGTGTAATTGAAAACTTTACTCAACCAAGTCGTGATGTTCAGGATCACTGGATAGAATTTTGGGGAAGAAATAATCAGCTAGACCATTGCTATATAGCAGGAAAATCTAATTCCGGACCTACTTTAAGAGTTTTTCTAAAAGGAAATGAAAATATTAATACTCATCACCAAATCATTAATAATTATTTTGGTCCTAGACCTAGAAAAGGAGGTCCTCACGGGGAGACTCTTCAAATAGGTTCTAGTGAAACCTCAATGACCCCTGCATATGTGAATGTTGCCGAGAATTTATTTTATAGATGTAATGGGGAAGTAGAGATTATTTCAAGCAAATCCAATTTTAATCAATTTAGTCACAATGTCTTTTTCGAGTCGGAAGGTTCCTTGGTTCTGAGACATGGTAATTATGCAACGATCGATGGAAATGTTTTTATTGGCAATGATAATTCAGAATTTATAGGTGGAATTCGGGTAATAAATACTGGGCACTGGATCACCAATAACTATTTTTATAAATTAAAAGGTTCAGAATTTAGAAGCCCATTAGCGGTTATGAATGGAATCCCTAAATCTCCTTTGAACAGATACAACCAAGTGACCGATGTGGTGGCTGCATTCAATACCTATGTTAATTGCATCTCTCCTTGGCATTTTAGTGTAGGATCTAATGTAGATAAAAGTGAAGTGTTGCCTGCTACTGAAATTCGATCTGCGCGACCTGAGCGTATTCTTCTGGCCAATAACTTAATTTATAATGATGAGGAACAGAATTTTCCAATTGTAGCTTACGATATCGTAGATGGAGTAAGTTTTAAAAACAATATTTCAAATAGTATCAATAAAAGTGAAGTTCAGGATAAAGGCATTATTACAAAGGATTTTAAAATTAAAAAGATCAACGAGTATTTATTTGTCCCGGTTGAAAACCATACAGATGTTTATGCAGGTTTTGATTTTGAAAAGATCGAGGAAGATATTTTTGGAAAAGACCGAAGCGAAGTTAAAAGTATTGGTGCTGTAAGCCTTCCTGTAGAAAAAGATCAAAGTTTGTTCGAAATATCTGAATATGGGCCAGATTGGTATACTGCGGTGAAGGAAAATAAAAAGTCTAAGATTTTTAATGTTTCAACTACAGACGAATTGCTGGAAGTGCTCCAAAAAACAGTTTCCGAAGATATTATTGAATTAAAATCTGGTACTTATAAGCTGGACGTTTCTATTCCAATTAATAAAAAAATTAGCATTAGGTCAGAAAAAGGAAAGAAGAAAGCTATTCTTCAATTCTCAGAAAATGATTCTTCCCCAGCATTCGAAATGAATCCGGAAGGGATTCTTAAGATGGAAAATATCGTATTAAAGGGAACTAAGAATCGGGATGCTTTTGGAACCTTAAAAGAAAATATGTCCAGCGCTTATAATTTGTGGATTGATAATTCAGAAATTAGCGGATTTAAAAATCTTCTCAAAGTTTCTCAACGCTCTTTTGCCGATACAATTTCTATATCAAATTCAACAATTAAAGATCTTCAAAGCGGTATTAATTTGGCTGAAGAAACCGATGATAAGGGAGAGTACAATGCAGAATTTGTTTACATCACCAATTCCAATTTCAGCAATATTAAGGAGGAGGTTTTAAATTATTATAGAGGCGGTTATGATGAATCTACTATTGGAGGTAATCTAATCTTAACAGGAAACACCTTCAAAAACTCTGGGACTTCAGAAAACACACAGGTCCTATTAAAGACTCGAGGGATAGTGAATGTCACGTTTTCTGATAATAGTTTTATAGACAATTCGGTAAAATACATTGCCATCCTTTGGGGAGAAAAAGGTCAGAAGCCTGAGAATAATAGCATCAAAAATTCTGGTGAGATCAAAATAGAAGAGAATCTGAAGCAAAAATTAATGTACTAAAATTCAAAAAATGTCAGTTATTAAAATTTTTCTTCCTTTTTGCTTTTTGGCGATGACTACAGGTATTCATGCACAAGATTTCCCTTCAGAAAGAGTTATTCCCAATAACGAACTCGTTACATATCTTAAGCCTGAGGTAAAAAATGCATTAGCAGATGAAAATGGCGTTATTTCTAATGCAACTCTGGCAACTTACTTTCGCGAAAAATTTTCAGAAAGATATTTTTACGATTGGAAAAATTTTGATGAGAGATTTAAAACTCACAATAATCTTTATCCTTCATCTGAAGGTCATCATAATGAAAGAGCCTTAGATCACCTTTCTAAATATCCTGGTGACGCTAAATGGAAATTGCCTTTTAATTATTTAACTGGCGAAGCTGTAGATGCCTATGCGCTTAGACATTTAGCACGGCAACATAAAATGGTTGATATAGCATTTTATTATAATTATAAGCAAAAGGATACAACCTACTTAAATTATTTCACATCCCAATTACAATCGTTAAACCAAGCTTTAGATGCTAATAAATTTGAAACTATTGACGATGGAAACGGGGTATATGAAGTGTTTCGTTCTGGATATAGAATATTAAACTGGCTTCAAATTCATAATATGTTTTTAGGAGAAAAGCAATATTCAGATGAAGACCAATTAAGAACAATTGCCACTTTGCTTCAACATGGAGCGAATTTATTTGAAAATAACCAAGAATTTAGTTCTGGGAATCATCAAACTCGTGGAATGTCTGCACTTGCAATGTTAAGTATTCTTTTAAGAGATTTTGAGGGAACCGATAAATGGTATGAACGTTCGATGGATTTGTTGGAGCAACATTTATCTGCGGAAATTAATAAAGACGGTTTTCAGTTTGAAAGGACGGTGCATTACCACATGAGTGATATTAAAAATTATTTTTATGTATATCAGTTAGCAAAAAACAGTGGTATTAATGTAGGACCTGTATGGGAAGAAAAGTTGAAATCTTTATTTATCACGCTAGAGAAAATTGCTTTCCCTGACGGATCTGCCCCTGTGTTTTCAGATGATACCGATAAACCTTGGGCAGAAAGAAATGACATTTCTGGTGCGATGACCTTGGGATACTTGCTTTTTAACGATCCGGGAATGGGATTTTTCGCGTCTAATAAAGTCGAATCTGACACGTATTGGTATTTAAGCGGGAATCAGTTAGGGATGTTAGAGAATATTAAAACAAAACAGCCAGATTTTAAATCTCTAGCTTTTACAGAAACCGGGTATTATATAATGCGTAATGGCTGGGAGGCAAAGGATAAAATGTTGGTTATTTCTGCTGGTTTGGACGATAAAAAGCCAGACCATCAACATGGGGATATTTTGGGAATTCAGGCAATGGCCAATGGCAAAGTGATTTTACCCAATTACCAAGTGCGCTATTCACTAGATGATCTTGAACTTTTTAAAAATTCTTTAGTTAAGAATGTAGCCCTAGTAGATGACGAACTTCAGGGAAAGGATTATAAATCTAATAAAGGAGGTAGCGGCTTTGGCAAATTTGGAGAGTTACCACAGCCAAATACGATTGTATTTAAGTCGAATCCTGATCTCGATCTATATATAGGAAGTCACAACGGCTTTGAAAATATTGAAGTAGAATATTCCAGACAAGTAATTTTTGTAAAAGATGATTTTTGGATTATAAAGGATAATTTTAATGCTGAAAAAGATCACATTTACAAACAAATCTGGCAAGGACATTATACAGCAGAACATGCTCCAAATTTATTGAGATCTACTTTTGATGATGGCTCCGGGCTAGATATTCTCCAGTTGGAATCTGCAGATACTGTAGTAAGCTCAGGACAACGGGGAAAGCAATGGTCCATAGTCTCTTCCAAGCCTGAGGCCAACTTCAACTTTATCACTATTCTATATCCATTTGAAGTATTTGATGCAAGAATAAATGAAGATGAAAAAACTCCCGATTTAAAAGGATGGCAACTAAATTTAGAGACACAGTGGGAGTTGAAAGGGGAAGATCTAAAATCATTGATAAAAGATAATATGGGATTTTTATTTTCTGTATCTAGTTTGAAAATAGAGAACATTCAAATTGATATTTCTGCATCCTCAGATATTTATCTTAAGAAAACGGATAGTAAGATCTTAGTTCAGTCACTTTCAGTTAAGCCTTTTAAAATAAGCTTCAGTTCTATAACCAAATCAAAAAAGGTCAATAAGAAAGAAGTAGAACTTCAACCGGGAGAAAAATTTGAGATTGACCTCCTGAAATTATAATTCATTTTAAGATTCCTTTAACTATCATTTGCTCCATATAAAATTTTTATTATATTTGGTAAACCAAACTGGTAAACCAATTATCAATTTACTATATCGATATAGTCATCGAATACAATAATTAGTTCATTTTTTTGAATATACATTAAACCTAAAGCCTGTATGAAAAGTCCTTTTCAAAGTCACTCTTTAAGAATTTTCTTATTTCTTTTCATCTTCAGTCAATTTTCGAAGGCACAAGATCAGGTGTCATCAAAATCTTCAGGATTGATATTAACAGAAAAAGGACTTAAGAAAATTAAAGATAACCTTGGACAAGTCCCGTTATTCGATAAGAGTTTACAGGAGATTAAGGATGAGGTTGATGAAGAAATAAGTAATGGTATCGAGGTGCCTATTCCTAAAGATCTTGCAGGTGGGTATACACACGAACGACATAAGAAAAATTATAGTACAGCGCAGAAAGCCGGAGTGCTGTTTAATATTCTCGGAGATGAAAAATATGCTAATTATATTAAAAAAATGCTTTTGGAATATGCAGTGATGTATCCAAAATTACCACTACATCCTGAAGAGCGTTCTTATGCAAGAGGAAAAATATTTTGGCAGTCATTAAATGATTCAAATTGGTTGGTTTCTATGAGCCAGGCTTATAGCAGTATCTACAACTGGATAAGTAAAGAGGAAAGAGCAACTTTAGAAAACAATTTATTCAGGCCTTTTGCCGATTTTCTTTCAGTAGAAAGCCCTCAATTTTTTAATAGAATTCATAATCACAGTACTTGGGGAAATGCCGCTGTAGGTATGATAGGTTTAGTAATGAACGATGAAGAGTTGGTAGACCGTGCGCTTTATGGCCTTAAAGAAGACAATATAGATGAGGCTGCAAGAGATAATGATGGTGGATTAATCAAGCAAAAAGGACAAAAAGCTGGGTTTTTGGCTAATATGGAAGAAGCTTTTTCTCCTTCAGGTTACTATACAGAAGGCCCATACTATCAGAGATATGCATTGTATCCTTTTATGTTGTTTGCGAAAGCTTTACAGAATAAAAAGCCCGAATTAAAGATTTTTGAATATAAGGATGGCATCTTGGTAAAATCGGTTTTCGCGTTAATAAATTTAACTGATGCTGATGGGGAATTCTTTCCACTTAATGATGCTCAAAAGGGAATGTCTTATTTCAATAAGTCTGTGATCATGTCTGTAGATGCAGCATATTTTTATGGAGAACATAATCCAATGCTGCTTTCCATTGCAAAAAAGCAAGGAGAGGTTACTTTAGATGATGCCGGACTCGCTGTAGCACTTGGGTTAAAAAATAATGAAGAGCAAGAATTTCTTAAAGAGTCTATTATTCTTACGGATGGGCCAAAAGGGAATAAAGGAGGTGTAGCTATTTTACATAGTAAGGAGGATAAAAGTATGTATTCGTTAGTAATGAAATATACTTCTCAAGGAGATAGTCATGGACATTACGATAAACTTTCTTATTCATTTTATAATGAAGGAGAAGAGGTAATCCAAGATTATGGTTTTGCGAGGTTCGTTAATATTGAACAAAAAAATGGTGGAGGATATTTGAAAGAAAACAGCAGTTGGGCAAAACAAAGTATAGCGCATAATACAATTGTTCAAAATGAAACTTCTCATTTTAATGGGGATTTTGATACGGGTACCAAGTTTCATTCTGAACAATACTTTTCAGATTTTTCCAAACAGGAAATTCAAATTATAAGCGCAAAGGAAAATAATGCCTATCCAGATACTCAGATGCATAGAACTATGGCATTAATAAATAGTGACATTTTTCAAAAACCTGTGATGATCGATATTTTTAGAGTGAACGGAGAAAAAGAGAATCAATATGACTTACCATTTTATTATTTCGGTCAAATTATAGAAACAAATTTTGAATATAATTCACCAGAAAAACTTGAAAAGCTAGGCGTAGAAAATGGTTATCAGCATTTATGGAAAGAAGCAGCAGGGACCTCCACTGCTAATAATTCCAAATTCACTTGGTCTAATAATAACAAGTTTTATACGCTAACAAATGTGACTAAAGAGGGAGATAGTTTAATTATGGGAAGGCTTGGAGCTTCAGATCCTCAATTCAATCTAAGGAGGGACCCAGTTTATATTTGGAGAAAAAATAATATTAGAGATGCAGTTTTTGTTTCGGTATTAGAACCACATGGGAGTTATAATCCAATAACCGAATTAGGGAACAATTCCTTCAGCCAAATCCAAGAGGCTAAAATTCTTGTGGATAATGATGAGTATACTGCTGTTGAACTTGTTGGTTTTAATAAAGCTAAGCTAATTCTTGTAATAGCTAATAAAAATGGAGAAGGCCAGCATAGTTTAAGGCTAAATAATAATGAGATTTCCTGGAAGGGATATTATACAATAATTGAAAACTAAATATTATGAAAGATATAGGCACAAGTAAAGAATTTTTAAAGTCTGAAGAAGTTAAGTGGGAAACTGTTGGAGAAGGTGTTCAAAGACAAATCCTTGGATACGATGATAAAATTTTACTGGCAAAAGTGAAATTTGAAGTGGGTAGTATAGGTCCAATGCATGAGCACCATCATTCTCAGGTAACCTATGTGGTTAGTGGGGAATTTGAATTAACCATTGGAGATGAAACTAAAACATTAAAAGGGGGAGACTCTTTTTATATTCCTCCTCATAAACTGCATGGAGCGATTTGTAAAGAAAAAGGAATTTTAATAGATGTTTTTAGTCCAATTAGAGAAGATTTCTTTTAAAGTACATTATTGTGAAAGTTTAACTAAAAAATGGTAAAATTTACCTCAATATATTTTTCAGTTAACAATTAATTAATATATATTTGGTAAACCAGATTGGAAAACCAAATTGGTTTACCAAAAAAGTTCTTATAAATTTTTAATTCAAGAAAAGAAAAAAGGATAGGTGCACGCCTATCCTTTTATAAAAACTTCATTGAGAGAAGTTATTAAATACATATCGATTACTTGGTAGTAACCAATTGTTACAAATGTACAAATTCATAAGTAATCCAATTCTCTTTTTTCCTCTGAATTTCCACTAGTAGGGATTATTAAATCTAAAAATTAGTCTGGTGTAACTAATTTATTAAATGAGTCTAATTAACTAAAAAATCAACTTATGAATTTGAAGAAATTTGCAATTGTTTTAATGGTGTTTTTCTGCCATTTCACTCTTATTGCGCAGGAGAGCTTTCTTCTTTCGGGAACCATTACCTCGGAATCAGATCAACTTACCTTACCTGGGGTTAACGTAATTGTTAAGGGTACAAATAGGGGAGTGGTGTCTAATTTTGATGGTAATTACGAAATCGATGTAGTGAAGGGAGATGTCCTTCAGTTCACTTTTTTAGGTTTCAATACGGAAGAAATTATTATTAATGAACAAAAAACATTGGATATTTCCATGTCTGTGGATGCACAACAACTTGATGAAACTGTGGTAATTGGTTATGGTACTCGAAAGAAGAGCCACTTAACTGGTGCGGTGTCTAGTGTAGTGAATGAAGATCTTGATCAATTGCCTGTGGCAAGAATAGATGATGCTCTTGTAGGGCAGATATCTGGGGTTAATATTCAGGCAACACAAGGTGAAGCTGGATCTGCACCAACTATAAGAATTAGGGGAACAGGTTCTTTAACAGGAAGTTCAGATCCTTTAATTGTGGTAGATGGTCTTGTTGTAGATAACGATTTCTTAGGAAGTTTAGATATGAGCGAAGTTGAATCTTTTGATGTGCTTAAAGATGCTGCATCTGCAGCTATTTATGGATCTAGAGGAAGTAATGGAGTTATCTTAATTACCACTAAACAAGGGAAAGAAGGTAAAACGGTTTTTAGTTACCAAACTTATATGGGTTTTAAGGAAGCTAGAGAAAGCGATGCTTATTACTTTTCTGTAGCTAAAACCGCTGCAGCAGAACTTGCCGCAACAGGGGAGCTATCAAACAGAACTCAGTATATTCAGCAAATTGGAATAGATCGGGATTACCAAGACATTATATTTGATGGTGGAATTATTGAAAATCACTCTTTAAGTGCTCGTGGAGGAACTGAAAAAACTAAATTCAGTATATCAATGGGATATCTTCATGATGAAGGTGTTTTGCTTACAGATGATTACAAAAGATATAACCTAAGATTAAAATTAGATACTAAGGTTAGTGATAAATTTAAGATGGGTGGAAATTTAGCTCCTTCTTACACTAATACAAGAAGATTTGATGGATCTACCCATGATATTCTACGCCAATCTCCTTGGCTTCCAGTTTACCATGACGAAAATTCTATCCAATATGTAGACCGTAATGTTTATCCAGATGTTCAAATTGGAGATTATGCCATACAGCGACATTTTGACAATTATGATCTATTTGGTGATGGTACTCTTATAGATATAAGTGATACCTCAAACACGAATCCTGTAGCGAAAGTTGTAGAGAGAGATAGAAATGATTTAAAGTTAAAGTTCTACGGTAATTTTTATGGTGAGTATAAGATCTTAGACGATTTAAGTATAAGAGCTAATTTGTCTGGGGATTATCAAAACACATTTAGAGATAGATGGCAGGGAGTTTTATCTAGTAGAAACGGTGCCGCAGATGCTAGTTATGAAGTTTCTAATGAAAATAGAATTCATGTAGCTTCTGAAACTTATTTGAGTTACGATACTACAATAGGTGATCATGAAATTGATGCTTTGGTTGGTATTTCTTTCGAAAAATGGGATTATGAAGGAAGTAGTTCTCTAGGAACTGGTTATTCTTCAGATTTAATTAAGACACTTTCCGCAGCAACTGTTGCAACAGATATTGAATCCTTTATTTTTACAGAACGATTTCAAAGTTACTTTGCTAGAGTGAATTATGCTTATGCAGATAAGTACCTTGCATCTGTAAGTTTTCGTCGTGATGGTAGTTCTATTTTTGGAACTGAGACAAAGTACGGTGATTTCCCTGCTGTTTCTGTTGGTTGGGATATAGCTCAAGAAGATTTTCTAAAAGAAAGCAATTATGTAAGTAATCTTAAATTTAGATTGAGTTATGGATTCACCGGTAATAAAGACTTAGATACTAATAGCGATATTATAGATCTTTATCCATCATTACCGCTTTTAGGACCAGCATCTGCAACAATTGGTGGCGGTTTAGAGTCGGCATTTATTGCTTTAAACATTGCAAATCCAGATTTAAAATGGGAGCGTTCAAAAGAAATTAATCCTGGATTAGATTTTGGTTTTTTTAAAAATAGATTAACAGGTTCTGTAGATTATTATAGACGTACTAGTGATCAACTATTACTTTTTAATCCTGTTTCTTCCACAACCGGTTTTAGAAATGCGTTAGTAAACATAGGAGAAGTTGTAAACAGTGGTTTGGAATTAGAATTAAGAACACGAAATATTTCTACTCCTAATTTTAAATGGAGTACTACTATTTTGGGGTCTATGAATGACAATGAATTAACAGATTTTGCAGATTCTAATGGACAGATCCAAATTGTGGATGACAAAAGAGCTGCAGAATGGATAAATTTACAAGGGCAACCTATTTCTTCATTTTACGGTTGGGTTGTAGATGAGCAAATTGCTTTAGAAAATCTACAACAACCTTTCTTTCCAATTGGGGCTCAGGCACAAGATGTATATGTAAAGGATTTAAATGGCGATGGGGTTATAGATGATGATGATAAAACTATCCTTGGGAATCCGTATCCAGATTTATTATGGAGTCTTACAAACGACTTTAAGATTGGAAATGTAGACGTGAGTTTCTTATTTCAGGGAAGCCATGGAGCGGAGGTTAGGAATATGGGAGATCAGTACATATTCAATCATTTTAATAGTGGGCAGGATTTTGTTCCAGCAACTACTCCAAACCAAGGTTTTATTAAAGAAAAAATCTTTACAAATTCTGTGATTCAAGATGCATCTTATGTAGCTCTGAGAAATGTTAATATTGGCTATGATTTACCAGAGAATCTTACCTCCAAAATAGGATTAACGGGCTTGAGAATCTATGCAGCAGGGCAAAACCTTAAGTATTGGACAGCAGATAACTATACTGGATTTAATCCAGAATCTATAGATGATACTTCGGCAACAACTTACGGGTATCAAAGAGGAGGATCTCCTATATATAAAACAATCTCGATAGGATTAAACGCAGATTTTTAATTGTAAGAAAAGTATAAAAGACACAATTATGAAAAAAATAAAATATTTAATTTATGGATTTTTATCCATCATGATGATCTCCTGTGGAGCCGATTTTCTAGAGCCTTTGCCAGAATCTGCCATTTCATCTGTGGGTTACTTTCAAAATGATGAAGAAATTGAAACAGGAGTTATAGGTATGTATGATGCTATACAAGGTGTAAACTCCAATAATTTGGATGACAACTTTAGTATTCAAAGAGAATATTACCTTACTGAAATGCGTAGTGATAACACTAGAACTAAATCTAGTGAAGGAGAAGCTGCTCAGTTTGAAAGTTATAACGTAACTGCCAGTAATGGTATAGTTTCTAATTATTACATAAGTTTTTATGAGATTATTTACCGTGCTAATCTAGTTTTAGAAAATCTAGATGCAGCGTCTGAAGCGAAATCTCCAAAATTTGAAGGAGAAGCGAAATTTGTAAGAGCCTATGCTTATTTTAATTTGGTGAGATTATATGGAGACATTCCTTTGATAGACCATTTAATAGGTCCACTTGAAAAGGAAATAGCATTTACCAGAGTTCCATCCAGTGAAATTTACGATCTAATTATTAGTGATCTTAAAATTTCCATCCAGAACCTGGATAACAGTTTCAAGAATAGAGCATCTAAAGCTGCGGCTCAATCACTTTTGGCTAAAGTTTACCTAACATTAGGAACAAATTATTCTGAAGCACAAACTCTTTTAGAATCGGTAATTACCAGTGGAGAATTTTCTCTCGAATCGAACTTCAAGGATGTATTTTATACTGAGAATAATGATGAAGTGATTTTTGCAATAGGTTATACTTCAGATCTTTCTTCAGAAAGTCAGAATATTTCCGCCGAATGGTTGAATTCCGTAGGTAGAACCAGTGGAGTGAATTATGTGACCGCAGATGCTAGATTGGCTTTGGACGCTAAAGGAGGGAATAGAACAGAATACTCCTATAGACAAGACATGGCGCAACCTACACAGTATCAAGTTGTAAAATATCTTCCGAATGGAGATTCAAGTTTAGATATAGAACCTACATCTAGCAATCCAGAATTGGCGGGGAATGATTGGATAATCATTAGATATGCAGATGTTCTATTAATGCATGCTGAAGCAATTTTAGCTGGAGGCCAAGAAACAAGTGCTACTGCTGCGATCAACTCATTTCAGAAAGTTAGGGATAGAGCAGGTTTAACAGAAACTGTTACAACTATTACCAAACAAGATCTGTTGGATGAAAGACGTGTAGAATTAGCCTTTGAAAATCATAGATTCTTTGACCTTGTTCGTTTTGGGGCAGCTCAAGAAGTCCTTTCCGCATTCTCAAGTATGAATGATTATAGCTTTAGTGCTACAGATTTATTACTACCAATCCCGCAAAGGGAAATTAACCTGAGTAATGGGATAATGCAGCAGAATCCAGGATATTAAAATCTTTAAAAAATTTAAAATGAAAACAATAATCTATAAACTTTCCATCTTAAGATCTTTTAAGCTAATGTCTGTGGTCTTAATGATATCAAGCCTTTTTGCTTGTGATTATGAATACGATCTACCTGAGACAGGTTCTATTGCAGATAAAACACCTCCTTCGGCAAATTTTACAGCATCACAAAGTGATACAGATTTTCTAACATATAATTTTGCTAATCTGTCTAATAGTGCAACAACTTTTATGTGGGATTTTGGAGATGGCAACACCTCTACAGAATTGGATGCCACTAATACTTTTCCGGATGAAGGTACCTATACGGTTACTTTAACAGTATCAGATAATCTAGGCGTAACAAATTCTTTCAGCAAAGAAGTTACGGTAGTAGAACCTCCTGTTCCTGCGGCAATTACGCCAGTTATAGGAGAGGCAGACTTTGAAGATGGTAGCGAAGCTTGTGGCGATGGGCAAGATGGCCGGGACTGCTGGAGATTAAGCGGGGCAAGTATTCATCAAATTTCAGGTTCGGATGGCCGAGGTGATACGCAAGCTGCAAAATATCCAACTAGTGCTACAAACGCACGCCAATCCTATCAAGGTATAACAGTATCTCCTAACACAAAATATATTTTCACAGCCTATTACGCATTGCGGGAAGATGGTGATTATATAAGAGTTTCTATCATAGATGGTCAGTTATCAAATCTTGATGAGTTTGAATCTGCTACGCTATTAGCTCAGGAAAAAGGTGAAGTTAATGATGGCAAAGGGAATTATAATGCGCTAATTATCGAATTTGAAACTGGTGCAAATGGAGAAATTTCCATGCTATTTGATAGTGAAAATGTAAGTGATGCATATATAGATGATGTGTCTATAGTTCCAGTTATTGAAGAGGAAGAAACAGAAGGAGAATGATTAAGAATCCAATGAAGTATATTCAAAAAACTGTGATTTTAATTGGAGTGCTAACTTTTAGTTGCATTTCAATTCAATGTCAGAGTGCTGGATCTGCAATTAAAGGTCCTTCAGAAAAGGATCTTAATTCAGATAAAAAATATCAATTACCAGATATAGATTTAAGTCATTGGAAAGTAACTATCCCGGAAGGGGAGGGAAAAGGAGGGGCCATAAGTGTGGAACCTCCTAAAATCCTCGATTATGCAACCAATGAAGTGTTGAGGCCATATATGTATAATGATTCAACTTCTGGTGCATTGGTGTTTTACGCGCACCCAAGTAATGCGACAACAGCGAATACTAAATATTCGAGGTCTGAATTACGGGAACAAATGGTTGCTGGAGATGATGATATTAATTGGACTTTTAAAGAAGGAGGAAACTTGAAAGCTACCATTTCTATGGAAGATGTATCGCGAGATGAAGAAGGGAAATACCATAAAGTGATCATCCTTCAAATTCATGGTAGAATAACAGATGAACAAAAGAAATTAATAGGACAAAAGGATAACAATGCCCCACCAATATTGAAAGTTTACTGGCATAATGGAAAAATAAGAGTTAAGACCAAAGAATTGAAATATTTAGGCACAAAGGCAGATGGTCTCTTATATGAAGATGCCTGGGGAGATGATGATGGTTACACTTTTGAAAATGAAGTTGGATTCAAAAAGTTTGATATTGAAATTGAAGTATCAGATGGGAAGATGGTGATTTCGCTGAATAATAATGAATTCAAAACCTATAATAATATTCATATGGAAAAATGGGGAGTTTTTGAAAATTATTTCAAAGCAGGAAATTATCTTCAAACAACAGATGAAGGTGCATATGCTAAAGTGAAATTCTTTAAACTGAAAGTTTCACATTAACACATTAAATATGAGAAATAGAAGATATAAGAAATATTTTAAGCCTGTCTATTTTTCTTTCTGTACACTTGGCTTGCTGAGTATTTTTATTAGCTGTGAAAAAGAGGAAACGGTAGATAAACCTGTTGTAGATCCTATAGAAGTAGTACCAGAAACGGTAATCTCTAAAGACTATAAGTTGCCAAATATAGATCTTAGCCATTGGAAGGTTACTATTCCAATAGGAAATCCTACAGAAGTCGAGCCACCGGAAATTATGGATTATGCCACGAATGAAACTTTAAAAAGGTTTATGTATAATGATTCTACTGATGGTTCTCTTGTTTTTTACACATTTCCAGCTTCTTCAACTGCCAATTCTTCTTATTCCAGGACAGAACTCAGGGAGCAGATGCAGCCAGGAAGTAACAATGTAAACTGGACCTTTGAACAAGGTGGGAAGATGAGAGGAACATTATCTGTTCCAGAAATTTCTAAAGATGAAAACGGTGAATTTGAGAGGACAATAGTAATGCAAATCCATGGCAGACTAACCAATGAGCAAAGGGATTTAATAGGAGAAGACGATAATAATGCACCACCTATTTTAAAAATTTATTGGATTAAAGGAAAGATACGAGTGAAGACAAAAGTTCTAAAGGATATTGAGGCCTCAGACACTGAGATCTTATATACAAATGCTTGGGGTGATGATGAAGGTTTCAATTTTTCAGAAGAAGTTGGACATGAAAAATTTACTCTAGAGGTTGTTGCATCTAAAGGAAAGATGGAAATAACTTTAAATGATAAAGAAAAAGTTGTTTATGATAATATACATATCCAAAAATGGAATGTATTTGAAAACTACTTTAAGGCCGGAAATTATTTTGCAAGTACAAATGAAAATTCATTTGCTAAAGTAAAATATTTTGATCTTGAGGTAAGCCATTGAAACTATTAGGAATTAGCTTAAAATTGGTTTAGTTTCAATAAGTATTATTGACTTTCACAAGTTTAAAAGCTTGTGAAAGCTAATAATCAGAAGATTTCAAAGGAATATTTTTATTGATTTCAGTTAATCCTGTAAACTAAAAAAAAATCCCTAAATTTGACAAACCAGTTTGGTTAACCAATTCTAAAGCTCGTTTTTAAAACAAGAAGAAATGAAAGTGGAGTCACTTAACAAAAAGAATATTCAGCAGGAAACCGAGAATAATATTATTTCTGAAATAAGAGACTATATTAATTTCAAAAATCTGGAACCAGGAGATAAATTACCTTCAGAGCGTATGTTGTCTGATAGATTTGGAGTAAGTAGAAATAATTTAAGAGAAGCTATACAGACTCTTGAATTTTACGGACTCTTAAAATGTGTTCCTCAAAGTGGTACGTATCTAGCCAATATTGGAGTGGTTGCTCTAAACGGAATGATTTCGGACATTTTGAGTTTAAATGATCCAGACTTTAAATCTCTGGTTGAAACCAGAATTTTATTGGAGTTAAAAACCGTTAGATTAGCTTCACTGAGACGCACAGAAGAACAGCTGCAGCAAATGAAAGATGCATTAGAAGCTTATACTGAAAAGGCTCTAAAAGGTGAGGATGCAGTACAAGAAGATCTGCTTTTTCATCTTGCTATTGCTAAGGCAAGTGGTAACAGTACTATGAATACTTTCATGCTTATAATTACTCCTGAAATTATTACAAATTTCGCAAAATATCATGTTTGCGATGAAAACCAGGCAATTTTAGGGATCGAAGAACATAAAGCTATTTATCAAGCAATAGAAAATATGGATCCCCAAGAAGCTAAGGTAAAAATGAAATTACATTTTAGAAGTCTATACAAGTATTGCTATAATGTAGATTTATAAAAGTATAAATGGAATGCACGTTCCATATATAAAAGTTGTAATGAGAGAAATTAATTAAATATATATAGTTCTTTGGTATGGACGTCCTTCTCTAAAATTTATACCTGTAAATTATATTATTTATTATCTATAAAACTCGGTTCTATACTGGGTATGGGAATACTCTGTCTTAATTTAAGGCTTGTATCTCATTAATTATAAGAAACAAAAATTATGAAAATAAAAGGTCTTAGATGGTGGATTATAGGTTTAATAGCTCTTGCCACTGTTATTAATTATATTGATAGATCAGCATTGGCTATTATGTGGCCCGGGATTTCTAAAGATCTGGGAATGACAGATTCCGATTATGCCATCATATTAAATGTATTTATGGTCGCTTACGCTTTGGGGCAATCTATCTCAGGAAAATTGTATGATAAGGTAGGAACGCGTGTTGGTTATGTGCTTTCAATATTCTTCTGGTCTTTAGCTTCAATTCTGCATGCATTCTCAAAAGGATTGTTATCCTTAAGTGCATTTAGAGTGCTACTAGGAGTTTCAGAAGCGGGAAACTGGCCTGGAGCTGTAAAGAGCAATGCCGAGTGGTTTCCAGTAAAGGAAAGGGCTATTGCACAAGGAATTTTTAATGCTGGTGCCTCTATGGGTTCTGTAATTGCACCGCCATTAATTGCCTATTTATATTTAGCATTCGGTTGGGAGACAACCTTCATTGTTATTGGTGCTAGCGGGATGTTGTGGATTATACCTTGGTTGATATTTAATAAGAATAAACCTAAATATCATAAGTGGATCACAGAAAAAGAAAAAGCTCATATTGTTTCGGGACGTCACCTTGGTAGAAATGAAGATGATGAGGACGAGGGATTAACAATTATGCAGATCCTGTCTCACAGAGAATCTTGGGCAGTGTTAGCATCCCGATTCTTTCTAGAACCAATTTGGTGGTTATTCGTAGGTTGGATGCCTTTATATCTTGCAGACACTTATGGTTTTGATGTAAAAGAAATTGGGCTTTTTGCTTGGGTACCTTTTGTTGGTGCTGCGGCGGGAAGTGTTATAGGCGGACTTTTAACCGGAACTTGGATAGCTAGTGGTAACTCCGTTGATACTTCCAGAAAAAGAACGATTTGGATAGGTGGTCTTTTAATGTTCCTAGGTCTAGTGGGAACAATTTTATATGCGGATACACCGGTAAAATTTGTTGGGATTGTAGCAATTGTGTTGTTCGGATTCCAATTCGCCATTTCCAACATTCAAACCTTACCAAGTGACTTATTTAGTGGGAAATCGGTTGGGTCATTAGCTGGACTTGGAGGTTCCGTAGGTATTTTTTCAGTAATTATAATGAACTTTTTGATTCCGGTAATTACTAAAGATTCCTATACTCCAGCTTTTATTCTAATTGCAATATTTGTACCCCTGGGCGTGCTTTCAGTATATTTATTATGCAGAAATATTGGTCCAGTAGATAATAAGAAAAATAATTAATTAAATAAATTGAAATATAATGAGTGATTCAAAGAAAAAAGTAGCAGTTATAACAGGAGCAACTGGCGGAATTGGATTCGAAGTAGCTAAAAGACTTGGAAAAGACGGTTATACAGTAATTTTAAACGGGATTGAAGATGAAAAAGGAGCCGACAGGATTGAGGAGCTTAAAAAAGATGGTATTTCTGCGGAATACTATGGTTTTGACGTTACCAACGAGGAAGCTGTTTCTGCAAACATTAAAAAAATAGGAGAGAAATACGGTAAGATAGATGTACTTGTAAACAATGCAGGTGGTCTTGGAGGCAGATCTAGGTTTGAAGATATGACCACAGAATTTTATAGATCTGTAATGGCATTGAATCTTGATTCAGCATTTTTTGCTTCCCGAGCATCTATACCATTTTTAAAACTTGGAAAAAATCCATCAATTATCAATTATACATCAAATGCTGGATGGAATGCTGGTGGTCCGGGTGCAGGTATCTATGGAACTTCAAAAGCCGCTGTTAATACTCTTACCAGAGCTCTTGCTAAAGACTTGGCAGAATATGGTATTCGTGTTAATGCAGTTTCTCCTGGTACCATAGACACGCCTTTCCATGCACAAATTAAATCTACAAAGCCAGAAGTGTTTGCTTCTTGGAAAAACAATATCCTTTTAGGACGCTTAGGGCAGCCGGAAGAAGTAGCATCTGTTATATCCTTTTTAGTGAGTGATGATGCTGCCTTTATTACTGCGGAAACTATTCAAATTGGTGGTGGACAAGCACTTGGAATCTAGAAGTTGTAAATTATCCTGATTTCATAACTTATTTAAAATTGAAATTAGGGTAGAAGCAGCTATAAGGATTTTTCAATGTAGAAAAACTGAAGCATATTAAAATGCAGATATAGTGAGTTATTTAGCTTCAGAAGTAGCTCATTATGGAATTAAATTTATATAGATATCAACTTAAGTCTAGCATTTAGCGAATCTTAAATTTAAAATACTTCATGAAAAATATTGTTGCTTTTGGTGAAATCTTAATGCGATTATCTCCACCTGATCATCTTCGGTTTTTTCAGGCAAACACCTTCGAGACTTCTTATAGTGGAGCAGAATTTAATACCCTGGTTTCTTTACAAAACTGGGGTTTAAAAACTCAATTCGTAACGAAATTGCCTGATAATGATTTTGGAGATAAGGTTCTTTCAGAAATTGGTAGATATCGTGTAGGACAAAAGCATATTGTGAAGGGAGGTAATAGACTCGGAATTTATTTTTTGGAAAAAGGATCTGCGATTAGATCGGGAAAGGTTATTTATGACAGGGCAGAAAGTGCTATTGCTAACGTAAAAACCGGCGATATAAACTGGGAAAAGGCTTTAAAAGGAGTCGAATGGTTTCATTGGTCTGGTATAACACCAGGTATCTCTGAAGCAGCTGCGCAAGAATGTTTGCTTGCTTGCAAGACTGCAAGAAGCATGAATATTAAAATCTCATGTGACCTTAATTATCGACAAACACTTTGGAAATGGGGGAAAAGACCAGATGAGGTCTTACCAGAGATTTTAGCCTTCACAAATGTTATATTGGCTGATCTTGCTACACTTTTCAAAATGCTTGGGAAAAGAGATATTGATCCTGATTATAAATTGCCAGATACCTTGGGAGATCATTATAAAGAAGTTTTAGAAAGTTGTCCAGAACTAGAATTCTTACCATCTACATTGCGATATTCCCAAAGTGCATCTCATCAAAAAATTGGTGGAATAATGTATTCTAAAGGAAAATTAGTTACATCAGACATAAAGGAAATCATTCCAGTAGTAGATCGTTTAGGGACTGGAGATGCATTTATGGCAGGTATTATCTATGGCCTAAGTCAAGATTGGGAGAATCAAAAGGTTTTGGATTTTGCAGTAGCCTCAAGTTCTTTTAAGCACACTATTTCAGGAGATATCAATTTAGCCTCTTTAGAAGAGATCAATGCAATTATGCAGGGAGATTTATCTGCATTAGTAAAACGATAAAAATTATTAGATATGTCTAAATTATCAAGGCTTGATGTTTTAAATATTATGGGATCTACAGGTTTAGTTCCCTTATTTTATCATGAAGATATAGAGGTTGCAAAAAATATTATTAAAGCCTGTTACGCTGGTGGAGCAAGTGTGATAGAGTTCACTGCTCGTGGTGATTTTTCTCATGAAGTGTTTGGCCAACTAAGTAAACATGTGCAAGAAAAATATCCAGATCTTGCTTTGGGAATTGGCTCTATTACAGACGGATCTTCAGCATCATTATATATTCAATTAGGGGCAGATTTTATTGTAACCCCTGTGTTTAGAGAAGATATTGCAATAGTATGTAATAGACGAAAGATCCCGTTTTTTCCAGGTTGTGGGTCTTTAACTGAGATAGCAAAAGCGGAGGAAATGGGCTGTGAAGTAGTGAAATTATTTCCGGGTTCTATATATGGATCGGAATTTATAAAAGCTATTAAAGGACCGCAGCCGTGGACAAGTATTATGCCTACTGGTGGAGTGGAACCAACAGAAGAAAGTTTAAAAGATTGGTTTAATGCTGGGGCTTTTTGTGTGGGTATTGGTTCTAAGCTTATGATAAAGGATTCTACTGGGTCTTATAATTATAGCGAAATTGAAAAACTTATAAAAAAATGCACTTCGTTCATAAAGGAACTAAAGGTGAAATAAAAATTAACTTATTTCTAAAAGTGTCTGGAATCATAAATTCAAACAAATCAAAAGGATGGAAAGACATATAACTTTAGGAGAATTTATTGTTGAAAATCAAAAGGATTTCCCCTATGCAAAAGGGGAATTAAGCGCTTTGCTAAGTTCTATTCGGCTTGCAGGGAAAATGGTCAATCAGCAGATTAATAAGGCTGGACTTGCCGAAATTTTAGGAAAAGCTGGTAAAGAAAATATACAAGGAGAGAGCCAGGCGAAGTTAGATGTAATGGCTAATGATATTTTTATTAGTACCCTTCGTAAACGTGGTGAAATCTGCGGACTAGCTTCTGAAGAGCTAGAGGATTATCTGGTATTTGATGATAGTATCCATAAAAATGCTAAATATGTTGTCCTCATAGACCCTCTTGATGGCTCAAGTAATATTGATGTTGGAATTACGGTAGGAACTATATTTAGTATTTATCGTAGAATTACACCTGAAGGTGGCAAGGTAGAATTAAAAGATTATCTGCAACCTGGAACTAAACAAGTAGCAGCGGGATATCTTATTTATGGTACTTCTACAATTTTAGTTTACACAACGGGAAACGGGGTAAACGGCTTCACTTTTGATCCAGGAATTGGATCTTTTTTTCTATCTCACCCAAGTATTACATTTCCTTCTACTGGAAGCACTTATTCTGTTAATGAAGGGAATTATGTGCATTTTCCTGCTGGAATCAAAAAATATATCAAATGGGTGCAGGAGCTAAACGAAGAAGAGAATAGACCTTTTACTTCTAGGTATACCGGTTCCTTGGTGGCAGACTTCCATAGAAATATGTTACTTGGAGGAATTTATTTGTATCCGCAAGGAACAACAGCTCCAAAAGGTAAATTGCGGTTGTTGTATGAATGTAACCCTTTGGCATTTTTAGCCGAACAAGCCGGGGGGAAAGCTTCAGATGGTTTTAGAAGGATATTGGAATTGCAGCCTAAAGAACTGCATGAAAGAGTGCCATTTATATGTGGTAATAAAGAAATGGTGGAAAAAGCAGAAAATTTTATTAGAGAGATTCGTTAAATTTCGAAAAGAAAAAACAGTTAGCTAGGTGTTTCTTTAAATATATACTTTTTAAAATCAAAAATGTGTTTAAGCCAGAACACCGTTGATTGGTGGTTTTAATATATAAGAAATTTCAACTGATTTATATAGGTTGAAGGTGTAATATCATTAAATTTTTTGAACTGTTTATTAAAGTGGTTAAAACTGTTAAATCTACTATCAAAGTAAATTTCAATGTAGTAACTAGTTTTGCCATGATGATTGGGTGGTAAAAAAATCTTTCACTTTTCTGAAATATCTTATAGTTAATATTCGATTGAAGTGCCAATAGAAGTTTAAATTTTACTTAAAAATTGAGGGGTGAGTTCATAATTTATTTACTAAATGAAATTAAGAAGATGTCTCATTTTTAAAAGCGGAGAAAATATAGAAAGGGGAATTTTATTAAAAGAAAATAATTAATAATAGCGGTGACAAGCACACTTCAAAAGGCACTTTATAAATATTTGAGATTTTATCATCTATAAAAAATTAGGATACTATTGATTAGAAAATAAAACAAAGAAACCCGCCATTCCGGCGGGTTTCTTTGTTACTACAAGATTCTAAATTAATCTTTAACTTTTTCGCTTTCTGTTTTAAGATTTATTGGTTGTTTGATTTCATTTCCCTGCTTATCAAGGACTTTTACCTCATCAAAGCCCATTTCTTTAAACTGCTCTAACTGAGTTGCAGCGTCACCAACAACCAAGTAAGCCATTTTTGACTCATCAAGATATTTTTGTGCCAGCTTTTTATGCTGCTCAAGAGTCATGGCTCCAATAATTTTCTCTTCTTTTTCGATATATTTAGGATCAAGATCATAAGAACTCATTTCCTGTAGCATTCCAAGTAATGAACCCTGAGTCTCAAAACGAAGAGCATTAGATTTAATTAATGCATTCTTTGTGAATTCAAGATCTTCTGGAGTTATACCTTCTTTATATTTAGCGATTTCATCCTTAAAAATCCCTACAGATTCTCCGGTGGTATTTGTTCGTACACTCGAGGAAGCAGTAAAGGTTCCTGGAATTTTAGATCCGCTGAAACCAGAACGTGCACCATAAGTATATCCTTTTTCCTCACGTAAAATTAGGTTAACATTCCCAGAAAAGGACCCTCCTAGTTTATAATTCATCACCTCGGCAGGGAAGAAATCTTCACTGGTTCTTGGTAAAGCGATGTAACCTATGTTGATAACTGATTGCTTTGCATCTGGAACATCTACAAAATATAGGGATGACTTATCACGATCATTGCTAACATCAAATTCCGGGATGTTTACCTCTTTAGCTACCCATTTTTCTGCTAAACTTTTTGCAGCTTTTAAGGCTTCAGTCTTAGAAATATCACCAACGATATGCATACGGCTCACTGTAGGAGAAAAATACTTATTATAATATTCTTTTAGGTCTTGAATTTTAATAGATTCAACAGATTCTACTGTTCCAGAAGTTGGATACGCAAAAGGATGATTCTCACCATAAAGAACCTTGTTGTAAACCTGGTTTGCAATTACATTAGGATTAGCCTCATTTCTTTTTATTCCATTTATTGTACTGGTTTTGATGCGGGCAAATTCCTTCTCATCCCATCTAGGTTCAAGTAAGATCTCCTTAACTAGAGCTATTGTTTTATCAAAGTTACGTCTAAGTGTATTCCCACGAATAATAATAGATTCGTTAGTAGTGTACATATTGATCCTTGCCCCAAGCATATCTATCTCTTCTTCAAGTTCTGCAGGAGTTTTATTGGCAGTTCCTTCCATGAGGATATCTGTCATTAAATTAGCAACTCCATTTTTGCTTAAATCATCAAGTAAATGTCCACCATCAATAACAATACTAAAATTCACCAATGGTAATTCTCTTTGCTCTATTCCATATACTTCTAATTGATTAGAGAGTGTTTCTTTCCAAGAATCTGGTATATTCAATTTAGGAGTGTTACCCATTTCAGGTTGAACTGAACGATCGAATTCTGAAGGGGTTTTTTGTATTTCCTGTTGTGCATCTGCCACTTCAGATTCTACATTTTCTGTAATTTTTTCTTCAACTACTTCTGCTTTTTCAGAATTTTCAGCAATAAGATCTAAATTTCCTTTAGGAACAAAGCTTGTTAGAATGAACGGCTTGTTTTTAATATATTTATTATAAACGCGCATTACATCTTCCTTGGTCACTGCACGAATGTTTTGAATGTCTTTTTTAATGTAACCAGGATCTCCTGTAAAAACATCGTATTGGGCTAATTGGAAAGATTTACCAAGAACACTGCTTATACCATTGTAAAAGTCAGTTTCTTGTCCTGCTTTAATTCTCTCAATATCTCTTTCAGTTATACCTTCTTTTTCAAACAAGGCAAAAGCTTCCTTAATACCTGATTCTACACTATCTAGATCTACACCTGCATTCGCAGTTACCGAGATCTGAAATTTTCCGGCAATCTGGCTAGGGTTATTGTAAGCGTATGGTTGAGAAGTAAGCTCCTTTTTTTCTACGAGAACTTTATATAATGGTGCTTTTTTTCCATCAGATAGTATTTCGCCAAGGAAATCCAGCGCATAAGCATCTTTGTTATATTGCTCTACTACTGGCCAAACCATGTTAAGTTGAGGGGCTGTTGCGAAATTATCCTCGTGGTAAAGGCGTTTAGATTCTGTAAGTGTAACCGTCTGTATTTCCAGAGGAGCCACTTCCTGTCGTTTTTTTATTTCTCCAAAATATTTTTCTATAAGCTTTTTAGATGCTGCTTTGTCAAAGTCTCCAGCTATTACTAAAGTCGCGTTGTTAGGACCGTAAAATTTATCATAGAATTCTTTTACATCTGGTACAGTTGCATTTTGAAGATCTTCAAGTTCTCCAATAACCTGCCAGCTATAAGGATGTCCATCTGGATATAGATTTTTGTCAATTACCCAACCCGTATGTCCATAAGGATTGTTGTCTACTCGCTGACGTTTTTCATTTTGGACAACTTCTTGTTGGTTTGCGAAGGCAGTTTCGGTAACTGTATTAATAAGGTAGCCCATCCGGTCAGATTCCAGCCACATTACCATTTCTAGTGCATTCTTTGGTACAACTTCATAATATACAGTTCCATCTTGCCAGGTTCCACCATTCAAAGTACCACCTGCATCTTGGATCTTCTTAAAAAATTGATCTTGTGGAACATTTTCTGATTCTTGGAAAAGCATGTGCTCAAATAGGTGAGCAAAACCAGTACGGCCCTTTTTCTCACGGTTAGATCCAACACCATATTGAATAGCTAAGGAAACTATTGGATCTGACTTGTCCTGATGAAGGATTATATTAAGACCATTATCCAACTCGTATTTTTCGAATTCGATTGATAACTCAGGACCTTGATTGGCTTTTTCTTGTCCTGAAGCCTTGTCGCAGTACACAAATGCTACGACGCTTAAGGAAAGCATAACAGTCCTCAGTTTAAACTTTAAATTTGTCATATTAGAATTTTTTGATTTTTGATGGTTAAATATAATTAATTGATTTTTAGCAAATTGAATATTATCGACGAAAAATGTAATAAAATTGATTATTTCTCATTTATTGTCTACAAAATAACATTATATCAACAAGCATAAGATTATTTAATAATGAATTAGTTGAATAAGGCTGATTTAAGTTTTAAACTAAGATTAATAGAATCCATTTATTGGTCTTTTTCCCATTGCAAAATATTTAGCTAAAGTTTTTTAAAAACTACGAGTATATAAAAAAAATTTGTTGTTTTAAAATTGAAGAATTTTAGTATAAATTCATGATTACTGTTAGTTTTTAGCTGAATTGCGGATATGCTCTTTTAAGTGATAAGTAATTTTTAAGCTGAATTGGATGGAATTATAAATAATTTTATAACATTTTATCACTTTCAGTATTCATCCATTTATCCCAAAAAGTAAAATACAAACCAAAATTGGTATTAAATTCCGAATGATGGTAGTGATGATGAGTGGCGCCAATAAATACTCTTCCGAAGAGACTCTTTTGAAGTTTTTCGGGATATATTTCTATATCCAAATGATTTATCACACTACTAATAGTCATAATAAGAAGATAAAATAATACAAGGCTAAAGTGCAAAGGAATAGTGACTAGAAGTATAGGCAAAATTAGAGATTCCAACATTGCTTCCCAAGGGTGAAAGGAAAATGCAGTCCATGGAGAAGGGGTTAAACTATCATGATGTACTTTATGAACTTTTTTATATATCGCTTGTTTATGCATCCAACGGTGCGCCCAATAATAGTAAGTTTCATGAATTAAAAGCACACTTAACAAGCTTAGTGGAAAATACCATAGGTCGTTTATAGAGAATTTAAGGTAGATCTGAGTGTATCCAAGATTGTAAAGTAAATAGAGAAAAGCCCCGGTAATCGCGAAAATTGCCGAGGAAATCAAACTCCATTTAATTTCATTTCTAAATTGTTTCTTTTTATAAGGCCTCTTGCTTAACCTTTTCGGCCGAAATTTTTCTTTGTTTTTAATGTAATAATAATGGTAGAATAGACCTACAGCTAGAAAATATCTAAAAACAAGAATGAGGAAAAAAATAAAAATATACAAGAGAAATTCACTGAATAATTTTACCAAACTTTCCATAATATTATATGTGAGAGGGATTTCTTCCAAATTAAATTTATAACAATGGAATTAGAATATTTACTAATCAACTTATAAAAAAACCTTAATAATAGGTGGATGAGTCAATTGGAATTATTTTTTTGACATTAAAGCTTTCACAGAGCTTTGTTGAAACCAGTAATCTAGTGGGATTTTTACTTATTCTTTGCAGTCATAACTAATCATGTAAACCAATCCTAACCTCTACGCTTATCTTCAACTCAAAAATAACCTTTCCTTAACGCTGCCAAAAAAGAGAACTTCCTAAATTTAATAGAAAAAATTACTGGTGAGTTTTACTAGGAGTTACCGTAAAAATTAATACAATGAAAAAATTGGAAATACAGAAGGAACATGAATTGGGTCTTGGGGGTGTTGCTATAGGAACTGCTTTTGACAATATTAGTGATGAAGTAGCTCAAAGTATACTGGAAAAAGCATGGGAATTGGGCATTAGATATTATGATACTTCACCTTGGTATGGCCTTACGAAAAGCGAACGCCGCTTTGGTGATTTTTTAAAGAACAAGAATAAATCGGAGTTTTTGTTTTCTACTAAAGTGGGTCGACTTTTTAACAAAGTTGATGATAGTAAAGTTCCACCTACCATGTGGAAAAACCCTTTATCCTTTGATTATAAACACGATTATTCTGCAGACGCTACCAAATTTTCTATAGAGAAAAGTCTTAAAAGAACAGGTTTGGACTCCATTGATATTGTTTATGTACATGACCTTTCTGAAGATCAGGTAGGAGACCGGTATGATTATCATATGGAGATTGCTAAAAAAGGTGCTTTCAAGGTGCTTTCTGATTATCGCGATCAGGGAATAATTAAAGCTTGGGGAATGGGTGTAAATAAAATTCAGCCTATTCTTGATTGTATGGAGGCTGCAGATCCCGATATCTGCCTTTCTGCAACTCAGTACTCCATCTTAGAACATGAAGAAGCTGTAGATCGATTGTTGCCTGCAGTGAATAAAAATGGTGTGAAACTAGTTTCTGGAGCTGGATATAACTCTGGTTTTATAGCTGGAAGGAATCGTTACAATTACAAAGAACAAATTCCAAAAGGGATGGAGGATAAGCGCAATCGCATAGCGGCAATTGCAAAAGATCATGGTACCGATATTATCACTGCAGCAATGCATTTTGTATTGGCCTCAGATGAATTTGTAGCTATAATTCCTGGAATGAGTAAAACAGAGCAGGTGGTGGGTAATATGGAAGCCTGGAAAAGAAAAATACCAGAAGATTTTTGGAAGGAGCTTAAGGAAGAAGGTCTTATATACGAAAAAGCACAAACCTCTTAGAATACTAAATAGGCTTCACTATATATTATTACTGAATCTTAGAGAGATTATAATATTCAACTAAGAATTTTGTATAGAATGATTTAAGTTTTCAATAAATAAATGGATGAATGGTTAAAAGCGCTATTAATTCGCTAATTAAATTTCCACCTCTAAAAAAAATAAAAATATGAGATCAATTTGGAATGGGTCTATTAGTTTCGGTCTAGTGTCTATCCCCATTAAATTATATTCAGGTTCTGAAGATAGAAAGCTGGATTTGGATATGTTGGATAGACATGATAATGCCCGAATTAGGTATAAAAGAGTTAATGAAGAAACCGGGAAGGAAGTAGAATGGAAAGACATTGTAAAAGGTTTTAAAAAAGATGATAATTATATCGTTTTGGAAAAGGAGGACTTTGAGCAAGCAAATTTGAAAAAAAATAAAACCATAGATATTGAGGAATTTATAAATGAGTCTGATGTGGCAGATGTGCTTTTTAAAAAACCTTATTTTTTAGAACCTCAGAAGGAGGGAGGGAAATCCTATAATCTTTTAAGAGATGCTTTAAAAAAAACCAAGAAAGTTGGAGTTGCAACTTTTGTGATGCGTCAAAAGGAAAATCTTTGCCTTATTGGTATTTATAAAAAAGCATTAGTTCTTCATGTAATTAGATTTGATGATGAAATGCGAGATCCAGCAGAACTCAAATTGCCTACCACCAAGATCTCAAAAAAAGAAGTTGATATGGCCATCAGTTTAATTGAGCAGTACACAGATAAATTTGATCTTGAAAAATATAAAGATGTTTACAATGAACAGTTGATGAAAATAATAAAAGCAAAATCAACCGGGAAAGTGAAAAAACCTGAGAAATATGAAAGCAAACCGACTCCAGCCACAGATCTAATGGCGCAACTTAAAGCTAGTTTGGAGAAGAAAAAGAAGAATAAAGCTTCCTAAGGATGGCATTAGAAGATTATAACAAAAAACGAGATTTCAACAAAACACCGGAACCTCCGGCCGAATTGAACAATGAAAATGCAGGTCGGTTTGTGATTCAACGTCATAAAGCTAGTAGGTTGCATTATGATCTTCGACTGGAATTGGAGGGAGTACTAAAAAGCTGGGCGGTGCCCAAAGGTCCTTCCATGAATCCAGAGGATAAGCGATTGGCCATTCAAACAGAAGACCATCCTGTGAAATATCTGAGTTTTCAGGGAACCATACCTAAAGGAAATTATGGAGCGGGAATTATGACTATATGGGATGAAGGTACCTATAGAATTGCTCCAGATTACGAACATATGGATCTTGTTAGGCAGTTTGAAAAAGGAGATTTAAAAATTGATTTCTCTGGTAATAAGATCAAGGGTAGCTTTGCTTTAGTTCACACTAAACGCCGCGATGCAGACAACCAATGGTTATTAATTAAGAAAAAAGACAAATATTCTACAGATCTCGGTTATGATGCTGAAGTTTTTACAGATGTTTCTAATTCAACAACTAATAAAACAACTTCTGTTAAGAAACTTAAGTTGGAGGAATTTGTAAAACCAATGTTGGCTTCTTCTACTAAAGATATTTTTAATGATAAAGCTTGGGTGTATGAATTGAAGTGGGATGGCTATAGAGTTATGGCGCATATTAAAGATGGAAAAGTGAGCCTTTATTCTCGAAACGGTATCGCTTATAACACAAAGTTTAAGAAACTAGTTGAGGACTTGGAAGGAGTAGAGCACGATGCGATCCTGGATGGAGAAGTAGTGGTGGTAAATGAAGATGGAATTCCGCAGTTTCAAGCATTGCAAAATTATGATGAATCCACTTCCGGAACCTTGAGGTATTATGTTTTTGATATGCTTTATCTTAATGGGCATAGTATGCTGGATCTTAAACTACTTGAAAGAAAAAGTCTTATTTCTGAAGTCATTGAAAACTTAACTCATACGCATTACTGTGATCATATTGAAGGAATGGGTGCAGCACTTTATAAAAAAGCTATAGACGCAGGTATGGAGGGCGTAATTGCTAAGAAAGTTGATTCTATTTACTCGCCAGGCTATCGCAGTGAGAGTTGGCTAAAGATTAAAGCCGTAGAAACAGAGGAAGCAATAATCTGTGGCTATACAGATTCTATTGGAGGTGGGGGGATTTTTGGTAGTTTAATATTGGGGAGGTATGTGGAGGATCAATTGAAATATATTGGAAATTGTGGTTCTGGCTTTTCAGCAAAGGATCAAAGCAAATTACTTGGTCAACTGAAAAAACTTGAAGTTGAAAATCATCCTTTTAAGAGAAAGCCAAATTTAAAAGGAAGAAATCCTCATTGGGTAAAACCGGTTTTAATTTGTGAAGTGAAATTTTCTGAATGGACTAAAAATGGAATCATGCGTCATCCTGTTTTTAAAGGAATTCGAAATGATAAAAATGTCCAGGAGATTACAGCTCCTATTACAAACAAGCCAAAAGTAACTAACAATGTTTCTAAGACTAGTTCCACCACTTTAAGTGTTGATGGATTAGACGTTCCTATCTCTAATTTAGATAAAGTATTATGGACTGATGATGGGTATACGAAATATGATCTTATTGATTATTATCTTAATGTTTCAGAATATATTTTACCGTACTTAAAAAATCGGCCTCAAAATTTACACCGGCATCCTAATGGTATAAATAAAACTGGATTTTATCAGAAAGACAATGAAAACCTACCAGATTGGATTGAGACGGAAGATGTGTTTTCCAAATCTTCGAACAAGGAAATCAGTTATCTTTTATGTCAGAATCAAGCTAGCCTTTTGTATATGGCTAATTTGGGTTGTATAGAGATAAATCCTTGGCACTCTCGTGTACATAATTTGGACTATCCAGATTATACTATAATTGATCTGGATCCTTCCAAGGGAAATACTTTTGAGGAAGTCATAATTGTAGCACAAGCTGTAAAAGAAGTTTTAGATGTTGCTAAAATAAATGGGTTTTGTAAAACTTCAGGTTCCAGTGGACTCCATATTTATATACCGTTAAATGCTAAATACACGTATGAAGAGGCTAGGAATTTCACTAAACTTCTTTGTTATTTCGTAGAACAAAAAGTGCCTGAACTAACAAGTATGACTAGAGCGGTTAAGGATAGGAAAGGAAAAATATACCTAGATTATCTTCAGAATAGACAAGGACAAACAATAGCTTCGCCTTATTGCGTAAGACCAAAAATAGGTGCTCCAGTTTCAACCCCTTTGGAATGGAGTGAGCTTAAATCTGGTCTTAAAATCTTAGATTTTAATATCAAAAACATATTGAATAGAATTCAGGAAAAAGGAGATCTTTTTGCTAAGGTGTTATCACAGGAATTAGATATGATGAATGCTATCCAGAGACTAGAGAAATAAGATCTTTGAAATTTTCACGGGAACCCAATATAAGTAGTAACCATATTAGCTTTTCTAGGTTCCTCTATTTTTGTAAAGAACATGATCTTAATATGTAGCAAAAGAAAAAATCTGAATGAAGTTTGCTGAAGATGTTAAATTAAAAAAGAGTCAGCTATTCTTAAAAAAATAAATCTTTTAAAAAGTAGGGTATTTACTAACTCTTTTACTTAACCTATATTCAAATATAGAGCGATACTGGGAAAGCAAATGAAATTTTCGATGGGATGTAGTTTTGAATAGACCAGTGGTCGCAACGTATGGATGAGTGTTTAAAGAAGATTTAATCGTTTGAGAAGTTCCGGCTTATTATTCCTGCTAACAGGTACTACAAATTTCTCTATAAGTACACTATTATCTTCAATATCAATAATCTTCTGAGTGTTGATAATATAAGATCTATGGATTTTAAAAAATACATTTTCAGGTAATTTTTCTTCAATTTTCTTAAGAGTGGAATGCACTGTGTAATTCTTTTCAGAAGTTTTAATAAGAATATAATCGCCTTTAGCCTCGATTAAATAAATAGTTGGGATATCAATTTTAATAAGTCTTCTATCGATATTCACATATAGATCATTTTCAGCCTTATTGATTGAAGTAGTGATGTCTTGAGGATTTTCGGGTGCTTTAAAGTTTAAAGCTTTTTGAACTGCTTTATCAAATCGTTCTTGTGAAACTGGTTTTACAATATAATCTACAATGCAATCATACTCAAAAGCTTCTATCGCAAAATTTCTGTCTGATGTGGTTAAGATTATGTTTGGAGGATTTTTTAAAGTCTGAATAAAATCGAAACCAGTAAAATCTGGCATATGAATGTCTAAAAAAATAAGGTCAATTGTCTCTTGCTGCAGAAACTTAAAAGCTTGCATAGCATTAGAAAATTCTCCTACAAATTCTATATGAGGATTTTTTTTAATAAATTGTTCAATGATGGTTCTTGCCATTTCCTCATCATCAATTATAATGCATTTCATTTGGTCGTTATTTTAATGCTTATCTATAAATATTAGCATTTGCTGTAGAATTTTTTCAAACTTAGCTTCTTCTTTAGCAATGCCGCTTCTTAGCTTATTCTCGTAATTATCTGCAAATTCATGAGACTTAGGGAGACCTAAAATAATAATTTTGTGTTTTATTTTATGCACATTGGATGCAGCTCCTAGATAATTTTTCTTACTTATATTTTGACTATAAATTTTAGCCTCCTCGGGGAGTTCCTTTTTTATAACTCGAAGCAATTTAGTTTCAAATTCTTTGTCTCCATCAGAAATCTGATGGATGTAGGACATATTTGGTTTTTCTATCATTTTGCTAGGGGTCTATAAAATATAGTTCCTTCTCCTAAATTTTTTTACACAATATTTCTAGTAGAACAAACAACAAAATTTATATCAATTGAAAGTAAAATTCCAATAGAATCTTGATCATTCTCTACTTGTATTCTTATAGTATAGGTATTCTTTTTCTATTTTAAAAATCTGTTTATGTAGGGTTAAACAATAGGAAAAGAATGTGCGGTTTATTAAAAGTAAGAATTATTGCATTCCTTCTGCTGATTTTAGTATAGAATATTTTATTCTTTTTTAATTATTCCAGAAGTTATTCCTGTATCGGAGAAAATAGAGAAGAATCCGGATAATTTAACATAGTTTAAAACTACACAAGGATTGGCCCTGTCAAGATTAAACTATTTTTGAAATCTGGGATCTTATACATAATCATATTTAAAATTTATTTCTGAAAAATGAAGAAAAAGAAAGCTTATACCTTTAGAATGTTTATGACTGATGTTCACCTGTGGCTTGGTCTTGCAAGCGGAATTATTTTATTCTTAGTTTGTTTTAGCGGAACTATGTTGGTTTTTGAAGAGGAGATTAAAGGTCTATTTATAGAAAAACTTCAGGTCTCAGTCCAATCAGAAAAATTAAGCATTGAGGAATTACATGAAATTTTGTCTCCTGAAGGAGTAATTACTGCCATCACGATCCCATCTACAACAAATGATCCTTATGAGTTTAGGGTTAAAACATCTCCTAAAGATAGACGCGGAAGTGCCTTTATGGTCGACCCTTATTCAGGAGCAGTATTAAAACCTCAAAAATCATCACTAGATGGATTTTTTGGTGTGATGTTCAGGATGCATAGATGGTTACTTTTGGATACTAAGATTGGAAGACCTATTGTAGGAACAGCGACCATTATTTTCCTATTTCTCGCTATATCCGGGATTATTATCTGGTTTCCTAAAAAATGGAAATGGAAGTCATTTAAATCTGGTTTAAAAATTAAGTTTTCATCCAAATGGA
>NZ_APHJ01000033.1 GCF_000403785.1 Gillisia sp. CAL575 | reverse complement strand
ATTAGTATGAATTTTAGGAATTCCATTCCATTTCACTTCGTTTATATTCGATGAAATAAAATTAGACTCATTTTGTTTGTCTTTTTTATGACATGAGATAATCCCAAGTGATATAAATAATAATAAAATTAAAATTAGATTAACTTTTTTCATGATTTGGTTATTTTATATAGTAGATGAATTTTGTTGCGTAAAAATTGTTTACAACGGTCTTGGTTAAGGCAAGTAGCGTGGAGTAGGGACGCGTTCTTGTCGGCTTTGTTGGTTTTTACTTGGTGTCTAAAATAACACTTTTCACCAGAATGCCCGCTATTTGCGCTTAACCGATGTTAGGGGCTGGCTTTTTGTTTCTTATTTCTTAATCTGTAGTTATAATGATACTCATATTTATATCTATTATATTTTTTTCTAAAAACCGAAATTAACTCATTAACCTCTTCCGAAGTAGTGTAAATTGAAACGCTGAGATTTTCAAGATCCGTGTTTCCAAACTTCTTTCTTTCATAAATAAAGCGAGATGTTTCGTCATCAACAAATGTTATCAATTCGAGAACTTCACTATCTATACTATCATTAATTAGTAAAATTTCATTTATTAATTTTTTTATTTCTTTTCCTTTAAAAGTCAAAAATTCAAACCAATCTGAAAAAGGTGGATAATGTATATTTGATTTAATCGGATTTTGAGGATTAACTTTTTTACAAGCTTGTTTAAAATCTTCTTTCGATAATTTTTTTACAGAAAAATTTAATTTGTCTTTATATTTATAATTTGCTGCATCTAATGCTGTTGTAATTATATCTCTTAATTCATAATCAATAGCTAAAATTTTATTGTTTAATTGTCTGAAAGATTTTGCCTTTCTTTTCTCTTTTGGAGAATGAATTACCAGAAAATAGAATATAAATGCTGAGAAATATGAATAACTTAATTTCAAATTAATCTGTCCCAAATGATAAAAAAAATCATTTGAAGCTGGAATATTTATTAACCAAAACTCAATAATTATAATAGTAATAACAGAAATTATAAGTAGAAGAAATAAATCTTTTCTAATTGAGCCAATTCTGTTTTTTACCAATTTAAAATAATGTTTCATCTAAAATTTTCTTAAAGCTTGCCCCTAACGGTCTTGGTTAAGGCAAGTAGCGTGGAGTAGGGACACGTTCATGTCGGCTTAGTTGTTTTTTAATTGGTGTCTAAAATAACACTTTTCATCAGAATGCCCGCTATTTGCGCTTAACCGATGTTGGCAACTGGCTTTTTCAGTTCATTCTATTTCGTAATATGGTCAATTCAAGTTCAAGTACTTTTCTTGATTCCGCATTTATTTTTTCAATATTTTCCTTGTCAATTTTATTTAATCTTTTTTGAATTAGTCCATCAATTACTGTATTGAATTCAGGGTTTTTTAGGCTTCTAGTTAGCCCACATTCATTAATATCAAGGACATTTTCAGAATTAAGATCAGCATAAACTAACCATAGACCATTTTCTGTAACAATAGGCCCGCAATGTTCGTCATAAGTACCAATAAATACAGTTTCTATTTCTGCTCCTTTGAGTGACTCAATCACTCTTATTTTAAAGGAGAAGTTTTCTGAATTCACGTCAAAAACTTCTCCAACAAAAATGCAGTCAGATTGTTCATATTCATAATCTTGAATTTCTTGTAAACTTTTAGGTATTGAACAATTGCACGCGAAAGATTTTGTAGAAACTGAAATAGTCAGAATTGCTATTATAAATATTGTTCTTTTCATTTTTTTTTGCTTGTTGCCAACGGTCTTGGTTAACGCAAGTAGCGTGGAGTAGGGACGCGTTCTTGTCGGCTTAGTTGTTTGTTAATTGATGACTAAAATATAACTTTTACTTGAATACCCGCTAATTTGCGATAACCGATGTTGTACCTCGTGGCGATACTCGGAATATATTATTTTGTTGTCACTCTTATTAAGTCATTTTGTTCTTTTCTGAATCTTGATTTTATTTTTCATGTTCGAGTAAGAGTCAGCTTTTAATTTTTTGGTTCTTAATTATTTTGTCATTTTTCACGACAGATTTAAAGTCAGAGTTCTAAATCTTTAGGCATTCAATTTATCCATTTTTCATGCTTGAGTAAAAGTCAGAATAACGAGGTGAATGCATCTATTTTTACTTTTATAAGTTCGAGTAGGAATCTGCGCAGTGATTTTAAGAGCATTCAATTTTCACATTTTTCATTCTTATAGACTTTTCTCAAAATTTCACGCTTAAGTAGTTTTGTTCTTAACTAAAATCTTGAAAAAGTCAGCGCAACAGTTGCGAAAGATTGATTTTTTCATTCAGATTTGCCGTTATTTTTTCACGTTTTTCATTCTGAGCCATGAGTTACAACGGTCTTGGTTAAGGCAAGTAGCGTGGAGTAGGGACACGTTCTTGTCGGCTTAGTTGTTTTTTACTTGGTGTCTAAAATAGCACTTTTCACCAGAATGCCCGCTATTTGCGCTTAACCGATGTTGGCAACTGTGTTTTATTTCACATTTGATGCAGATGGTTTTCTTCCTGCGTCTATTAGAATAATATTTTCAGCTTTATCTAATTTGAGTTCTTTTAAAGTTTTCTGTACTTTATTATATTCGGTTACATCAAAGTAGAGAATAGCTTTGATCGATTTTTTAGTATTATTTGCCTTTTCATATACTTCGACTTGTTTTGCCAAATTCTGTTTTAACTTGGAATTAGAGGCTAATTTAAATTCTATTAGAGTTTTGTCTTTTGAACCACTTGAAATCGCATAGTCAACAGGACCTCTACCATTGTTTACTTCTCTGTTAACATCTAAATCTGATGCGAACCAAGTCAATCTGTATATTAGTTGTAAATCTTCTTCTCTTTTAATTGGTTGGTGATCTACATAAAACAACTTATATCCATCGTTATCTTCAATGAAAGATTTTAAAAATAACAATCTTTTTAATGAACCTTCATAAGAACTTTCAGGACTAATTGTGTAAAAATCAGAATCTTTCATTAGGTGCTCAACAAATTTGCCTAGTTGATGAATAAATACGGTTTCCACTTGATCTACTTTTTGCTTGGAAATATTCTTAGCACCTACTTTATTTTCTTCTTTTTGTTTTACGTAGTATTTAATTATTTCGGGGAATTGTTTTATCGTATTATGAACAGCCAATGAAATTTCTTTTTGTGTATTCTTTTTGTTTTTAGGTGGTTTTGGTAATGATTTTTTGAAATAATTAAAAATTTCATGTCGTAGTTGGTCGTTAGGAATACTCCCGCATATTCTATCAAAATCTCCTCTCAAATCATTACTATTAATCCAGTTATCATCCTTTGTCAAAATGTCCCTAGGAGTCAATAATACATAATCTCCGAATAAAAATGGAAGTTCAAATTCCTTTGGCATCCATCTTTCTAAATTATAATCGAAATATACTTTGCTAACATTAATTTTCTTTAGAAATTTTGGATCAATGTATTTCTTAGCAAACTTTTCTGTGTACTCCAGTAAATATTCCTTTATCAAGTTTGTAGTGAAGTCACTAATGTTATCTTTTCCAACTCCTATTTCAAAAAGTCCTGCTTTTTCCAAGTGTGATGATTGCGTTACAACTTCTTTTCCTAAATCATCAAAAACAATGTGAATTGATGATGAAAACGCTTCTCCAAATTTTTTCCCTAAGCCGCTACCACCATTGCCAACTTTACTATAACCAAACCAATTTTGTTTTACTTCCGGAAACAAATACCAAGATTTTACTTGTGAAAAATCATTAATTCCAAGTTCCGCTTTTTGTTTTAGAAAGGTCAAATATTTTAATATCACATTATGTAACTCTTTGTAATCTTCTTTTTTACTTCCAAAAAGCAAAAAAGGATCAATAAATAATGGTAAATCATTTATTAGCGAAATATTGAAAGCACCATAATCTTCAACATTTGAAGGATTTATTTCAAAGAAGTCAGAAAAGTATATTTTCATATTGGATTTTGTTAAACATTGTTGCCAACGGTCTTGGTTAACGCAAGTAGCGTGGAGTAGGGACGCAAACTTGTCGGCTTAGTTGTTTTTTTAATAGGTATCTAAAATACACTTTTTCGACTAAGCCCGCTATTTGCTGGTAACCGATGTTATGTTTAGTTTTTATAGTTCGGATATCGAATTGAATATATCAAAATGATGTTTTTCAGTTCTAAGGTCAATTGTCAATTTATCGTTTTTATTTTCAATTTTATAAACTTCTCCAGATTTAAATAAAGGAGTCAATTTTTTTATCAGTTCTGTGATTAGCTCGGAATTGTTTGTTTTAGATATCAATATATAATGATCAGAAACTTTTATTCTCTGTAATGATTTTGAAAACATAAATAGGAAAAAGTCAGTCCTGGTCTTTTTTCTTATCAAAAATCCAGAATTATGAGAAATTCTATTTGTTGTCCATTCCGCAAGAGTAAGAAGATTTTGATATTTAGAAGTCAAAAGTAAATTCCCACCGGAATATGTTGCTTTCTTATATTTCAAGATCCAATTTTTTGGATTATTTATCTTGCCATAAATTATATAAGACCAAGCGTTATAATTTCCATTTACTTTTCCGTTTTTCTCAGAAATAAAATATTCAAATTCCCTACAAAATTTCTCATTCGCAATATAAAATGGAGACGTTTTTTCATTCTCAGATGCATTTGGCTTAATAATCATTTTTTCTTTGAAAAATTAAACATAACGGTCTTGGTTAACGCAAGTAGCGTGGAGTAGGGACGCTTTCTTGTCGGCTTTGTTGTTTGTTAACTGATGTCTAAAATATCACTTTTTACTGAAATGCCAGCTATTTGCTAGTTAGCATCCATGAAAAAGCAGTAATCGAGTATCTTTAATAATCACTATAAAAACTAAAGATATGGAAACCCGAGTTACTGCATTACCAAAGTTATTCATAGGAATTGATATTCACAAGAGAAGCTGGAAAATACATTGCAGCACCGATCTCTTTGGCGGTAAATCTTTCACGATGCCTCCAGATCCTGAGAAGTTATA
>NZ_APHJ01000032.1 GCF_000403785.1 Gillisia sp. CAL575 | reverse complement strand
ACAGAGGCTGCTGCCATAAAACTATCTGAACTAACTATCGGAATTGGTCCTTTTGTTATTGCTCCTGCAGTGGAACGTAAAATTGGATTAGCAGCTTTATCTGAATTAAGTCTTGCTGCATATGAATGGAAGAATGCCTATTGGGCTCAAGAAAAAGGATTGTATGCAAAGGTCTTCGAGTCTATATCTGACTTGGATAAGGAAATTCAACTATTATCAGAAAAAATAGCTTCTTTCAATCCGCAGGCTACTCAAGAAATGAAAAGAGTACTTTGGGAGAATACTTCACATTGGGATAAATTATTGATATCCCGAGCTGCAGTTTCTGGGGAATTGGTCCTATCGGAGTTTACTAAGAATGCCCTGTCAAAATTCAAGAAATAGCATCATTTAATTGATATAATGAGTATATTTCTATAAAATTAAAACTATGTTATTACAAATTGGAATTCCAAAAGACAAACAACCAACACCAGAACAGGAATGGGGCTTTACCATTTGGGAATTCCTCTTAGAGAATAAATGGTATATCTTCGCCATCTTTTTAATTGTGGCTATCTTCCTGTATTCCAGAAATTATATGAAAAAACACTAGATATGACACAAAATGAAGTGCCTGTAAGTGAAACTACTTACGATGTTTTTTCATTTCTAAGCGGAATGGGATTTTGGATACTTATCGCTTTAGCCCTTATCGGCGTTTTCCTGTATAAGAAATTAAAAAAATAACTAACGCGTTTTCAACCATCCGGTAATACTTAATCGCATAGTATTTACTGGTTTTACTTCATGCTCTAAGATCTGACTTTCAAACACCACTACTCTTCCAGGAAAAGGATAAATAGTTATTGGTTTTTCTACCCCATCTTCATCTTTATAGATCACTAATTCTCCACCGTTTTCAGGTTTCCAATCTTCATCATTTAAATAGCAAACCAAAGAGAGCTTGCGCCTGTCGTCATTTTGAAAAGTGTCTAAATGCCTTTTATAAAAAGTCCCTGTAGGATATAAAGCATAGTGGAATTCTTTAAAAAGAATTCCTAAAAAGCAGGTCTTGTTCAAATAGGTGATAAAAGGATTAATCTTATCAAAGAATATCTTTTCATTCTCACCAGCATTAGCCTCATTAAGCCAAAGAATAAAATCTCCGCGAACCGATTTTTCAATCACCTCATTTATCCTGTTACCTATCGCAGCTTTCTTAAAATTATCTTCTTCATATTCTTTTAATAAGGTAGATCGTAATTTCCCAACCTCTTCTATATTAAAAAAATCATCTATTATGCTGTATTGTTTTGTAACCAGATCTGTAATAATTTGCTCGTAAAGAGGATTCACTTGGAACTCTAGCTGCTCATACAATTCTACTGTTTCATTCATCAGCTTCCTTTTTAATAAGTGTTTGGCGATTTTAATCAAGTCTACTCACTATATAACCAAACAAAGATAAGACTAGAAAGCTTTAATTGTATCTAAAACTTTTAGAAGGAAAATCTAGTATCTTTGCATCAAATTGTAGTTATGAGTAAGATTAGGATCACCAAACAATTTTCTTTTGAAACCGGACACGCCCTTTATGGCTACGACGGGAAATGCAAGAATGTTCACGGCCATAGTTATAAGTTAAGCGTAACGGTAATTGGAGCGCCAATTACAGATACAAGTAATGTAAAATATGGGATGGTGATAGATTTTAGCGATCTAAAAAAGATCGTGAAATCGGAGATCGTAGATAAATTCGATCATGCTACCGTTTTTAACAAGAATACCCCGCACATAGAGCTTGCCAGAGAGTTGGAAAGTAGAGACCATAGTGTGATATTGGTGGAATATCAACCAACCAGTGAGAATATGGTTATAGATTTCGCCAATAAGATCAAAAGCCAGTTACCTCCACAAATCCAGTTATTTTCACTAAAGCTACAGGAAACAGATACCTCTTTTGCGGAGTGGTATGCCAGTGATAATTCTTAGGGCGCATCCTTGCTAAAAAGCAAGGTCGGGCTGTTCGCTATATCCCCGATAAAAATCGGGGGATGCCGCTGCCATCCCTTGCGCAAACCTGCTGCCCGATAGTTGAAGGACTAAAACTCAATAATTCTGCTCCTTTCCTAAAATACTTATATTTACACGTCCAAACTCGAAACATGAATATTCCGGAAGGCAAAAAAATATATTTTTCAAGCGATAATCATCTAGGTGCACCTACTCAAGAGGAAAGCAAACCTAGAGAAGCAAAGTTTGTAAAATGGCTGGATGAGATAAAAGAAGATGCGGCAGCAATTTTTCTCTTGGGAGATCTTTTCGATTTTTGGTTCGAATATAAACATGTGGTCCCAAAAGGATTTGTGCGCACCTTGGGTAAACTTGCCGAAATTAGAGACAGCGGAATCCCAATTTATTTTTTTGTGGGAAACCATGATCTTTGGATGCACGACTATTTCGAAAAAGAACTTAACATCCCAGTATATCATCAGCCAAAGGAATTCGAATTTAATTCCAAGACATTCTTAATTGGTCACGGGGATGGATTAGGACCTGGAGATGTTGGATATAAAAGGATGAAAAAGGTGTTTACCAACCCGCTCTCAAAATGGATGTACAAATGGCTACATCCAGATATTGGGGTGCCACTAGCGCAGCATTTATCAGTAAAAAATAAGATGATTTCTGGAGTAGAAGATCAAAAATTTTTAGGAGAAGAAAAAGAGTGGCTGATTCAATATTCTAGAAAAAAACTAGAATCCAAGCATTACGATTATTTTGTGTTTGGCCATAGACACCTTCCAATGGAAATTGACCTCAACGAAACTTCTAAATATATCAACCTAGGAGATTGGATCTCCCATTATACATTCGGCGTTTTTGATGGAGAAAAGTTGAGACTTGAGAAATTGGATAAAAAATAAAGCTTCAATAATTTCTTGTGAAATTGTCTCAACAACTTTCGGAATTACATAGTTAGTTTTGAACATTTTTTATGTCACTTAAAGATGCTGAAACAATTTCAGCATGACGGTAATTCTAACAATCGGAATAGTCACCCTGAACTAGTTTCAGGGTCTATAAATTAAAATACAGGGTGGTAGTTTATCAATCTCCCTGATGTCATCCCGACGACCCGATTGCTATCGGGAGGAGGGATCTCTAGTGAAGCTATTGCCGTTCCTTAGAGATTCTTCAATCCGTTTCACTACTTTCAGAATGACAATCGAGTCGCTACGCTAGTGGACCGGAGTGAAGTCATTTAAGCCTTAATATCCTTCAACTTTAACTGTAAACTCACATTTCCATTCCAATCATTCTCATCTATAGAATAAACAGCATCAAAAGATTGTGAATTCATAATAAGTTCCTTTTTCGGCCCCAAATTAAAACCAATTGCGCCTATCTGCCTCTTAGTATTTCCCTGTTTAACAGCACATTTTAAATGAAGATCATCTCCCCCGACGCATTTTCCATAACCTGTGTCTTTCAAATTTGTACTGAGAAATACTGGCGACATATTTCCCGGTCCATGAGGTTCAAATTGCTTCAATATTCTATTAAATTTCGGGGTAATATCTGCTAATTTTATTTCAGCATCTATAGCTATTTCTGGGGTTAGCATATAATTTTCAATACTTCCAGACACAACGTCTTCAAACTTTTTCTTGAAACCATCATACTGAGATTCAGCTAAAGTTAATCCCGCAGCGTACATATGCCCTCCAAATTGCTCTATATGATCTGAACAAGCTTCCAAGGCGTTATACACATCAAAACCTTTAACAGATCTGGCAGAAGCTGCTAGCTTTTCTCCGCTTTTAGTAAACACCAAAGTTGGCCGATAATAGGTTTCAATCAATCTACTCGCCACGATACCAATAACGCCTTTATGCCAGTTTTCCTGATACACTACTGTTGTAAAACGCTCTTTTTCATCCAGGTCCTCCACTTGCTGTAGGGCTTCAACTGTTATACTTTTATCGGCATCCCGCCTTTCAGAATTATAAGCTTCAATTTCGGATGCAAATTGTTTTGCAACTTCTAAATCATCTTCCACTAATAAATTCACTGCATGAAGGCCGTGCTTCATTCTTCCTGCGGCATTAATTCTTGGCGCAAGAATAAAAACCACATCAGTAATAGTGAGAGTTTCTTTCTTTATTTGAGCTATAATCGCCTTAAATCCAGGTCTTGGAGCCACATTAATAACGTGAAGTCCGTGATAGGCCAAGATCCTGTTCTCACCAGTTATTGGGACGATGTCTGCTCCTATGGCTGTTGCTACTAAGTCTAAGTATGGCAAAAGAACATCTAAAGGGATATCATTCTTAATAGTCCATGCTTGTAATAACTTAAAACCAACTCCACAGCCACAAAGTTCTTTATATGGATAGTCGCAATCCTCTCGTTTCGGGTCCAAAACTGCTATAGCTTTGGGAATTTCTGCTCCCGGTCTGTGATGATCGCAAATAATGAAATCTATATTTTTTTCAGAAGCATAAGCTACTTTTTCAATGGCTTTAATTCCGCAGTCTAAAGCAATTATAAGAGAGATATCATTATCTGCAGCAAAGTCAATTCCCATATAAGAAACTCCATAACCTTCCGCATATCTGTCTGGGATATAGGAGACCACATTTGGATAAAAGGTCTTTAGATAGGAAGAAACCAAGGCAACGCTAGTGGTTCCATCTACATCATAATCTCCAAAGACCATGATATTTTCCTCTTGTTGAATGGCATGTTCTATTCTTTCTATTGCTTTATCCATATCCTTCATTAAAAAAGGATCATGTAAATCTTCTAAAGAAGGTCTAAAGAATTTTTTGGCATCTTCAAAAGTTTCTATTCCACGTTGTACAAGTAATGAGGCAACAGGAATTTCAACTCCAAGTTGTGAAGCAAGTTTACTAACAGTTTCACTATTGGGTTTGGGCTTTAGCGTCCAGCGCATATAATGGTTTTTTATTGAAAGCTAACAAAGGTAAAAGGACTAATCTTAAATATAGCCTTATTTAAAGGGTCAACCTCATTTATTTATTTTAAAAGTTATAAGTTGGGAGCATTCGGTGTTCACCTGAGTTTCTCAAGTATAATTTTAGAAAAATAGTTTTTTAAAATAATATCTCAGAAACCATCTGTTGAAGCTTTGGCACCACCGTTTCTTCAAACCACGGATTTTTTATTCTCCAAAACCTATTTACAGGAGATGGATGGGGTAAAGGCCAGAATCTAGGGAGATGTTTTTTATAATCAGCTACTTTATCTGTCAACTTGTTATTTTCTTCTGGGAGATAATAGGTGGAGGCATAAGAACCTATTAAAAGAATCAGTTTCACGTTATTCAGTTCTGAAAACACCTGATCATGCCATAACGGAGCGCATTCTTTTCTAGGAGGTATATCTCCTGTTTTTGCTTTGCCTGGATAACAAAATGCCATAGGTAAAACAGCAAAATTTGAGGTGTTATAAAAAGTATCTTCATCTACTCCAAGCCACTCTCTTAGTTTCTTCCCGCTCTGGTCGTTCCAAGCAATTCCGGATTCATGTACAACACGGCCTGGAGCCTGACTAATCAATAAAATCTTAGAGTCTTTAGAAGCCTCAATAATTGGCCGAGCACCTTGTGGTAAATGTTTTATACAAACCTCACATTGCCTTATGCTGTCTAATAGATTTTGCATTTAGGCTTTACCTTGAACCACAATTACAATCTCGCCTTTAGGAGGTTTATTAGTATAAAATTCCAAAACTTCCTTTGCTGTACCACGGATTGTTTCTTCGTGCATTTTCGTTATCTCTCTGGATACAGAAACCAATCTCTCTTCTCCAAAATACTCCATAAAATTGGTGAGAGTTTTCAGCAATTTATGCGGAGACTCATAAAATATAATAGTTCTGGTTTCCTCTGCCAGGATTTTAAATCTGGTTTGCCTTCCTTTTTTGGGAGGTAAAAAACCTTCGAATACAAATTTATCATTAGGAAAGCCGCTATTTACTAAAGCAGGCACAAAGGCTGTTGCTCCTGGCAAACAGTCTACTTCTACTCCTTCTTGCACACAAGCTCTAGTAAGTAAAAACCCCGGGTCACTTATAGCAGGAGTTCCAGCGTCACTTATCAAGGCGAAGGTTTCCCCACTTTTAATTCGTCTTACAATGTTTTCAACCGTTCTATGCTCGTTGTGCATATGGTGGCTTTGCATTGGGGTGTTAATTTCGAAGTGCTTTAGCAATTTTCCACTGGTTCGTGTATCTTCAGCAAGAATGAAATCTACTTCTTTTAAAACACGAATTGCCCTAAGAGTGATATCTTCCAGATTACCAATAGGTGTTGGCACCAAATATAATTTTGACATAATTAAGTGAACTTAATCTTCGGAAGATCTAGTGATTGAATTTATTTTCTACAAGCGCCATAAAACGCTTTTCGTACTCCTCTTTCCCTGCCCAGTTCTTATAATCTGGCTTTACGACTTTCTGAATGAATTTATGCGCATCATCTAGTTTATCAAAAGTGTTCAATTGAGAGATCACTCTGTTATAATCGTTTGTATGCCCATCAAATAAATGTTTTATAAAAGACAAACGTTCATTAAGGCCTATATTAATACCTTTTTTAAGTCGGTCATTTAAAGATCTTGGCTTTTCACTTTCCTGTTTGTTAACAGGCTCAAAACTTGGAAGATTATCATAATCTACTCCTATGTCCCTAAAATCGTTCTTTTTAAATTTCGAAGAATCCTCGGGTAGAACCCCATTACTACTTTTGGTGATTATATTTTCTACCATACTATCCACATGCTCTGTTTCTGGAGGCATTTGGGCAACAATATCCTTGATCATTTCTGTATTAAGCTCGGTGATCGCTTCTGTATCATTGTATTCTGTACCATCTGGCAAGTAGTCATCTTTACTAGATTCTGCAACCTTCTGTGGTAAGATCTTTTCTTCCTTTACAGCGGTAGGAATAGCTTGTATTTCTTCCAATTTGGATAAATTATCTTCAGTAAAAGTTACTATGGTCAATTTTTCATAAAGCTCTTTTGCTAATTGCTTTAATTGCGCAGTAGAAGATCCAGATGTATTATTAAGTATAGTGTTTGCTAAATTTTTTAATTCAGATTCCAATTTCTTTTTCATTACAAGTATTATTTTTATTTAGAAGATAGATACTATAAAGTGCAATAATGCTACCAAGTTTAATTTATCTTAGCTTCAGTAAGTATTAATTGGTTTACAAATTTACTTTAACGAACATCCACCTCGGTTGTATTTTTAATAAATTTGTTTCAACTTTATGCCGATTAGGTATAAATCCTAAACTGCACTGAAAATTACAAAATGTTTCTCGAAAATACAGTAAATCACAAGGAGCAATTTGGCTGGATAGAAGTTATATGTGGATCTATGTTTTCCGGAAAAACCGAAGAATTGATTCGCCGACTTAAACGAGCCACTTTTGCAAAACAAAAGGTAGAGATCTTTAAGCCTGCCATAGATAAACGTTACCATGAAGAAATGGTAGTGTCTCACGATGCTAATGAAATTAGGTCTACTCCAGTTCCATCTGCCGCAAATATTCGCATTTTGGCCGATGGCTGCGATGTAGTAGGAATAGATGAGGCTCAATTTTTTGACGATGAAATAGTGACCGTTTGCAACGATCTCGCTAATAGCGGAATTCGGGTAATCGTTGCCGGATTGGATATGGATTTTAAAGGAAATCCATTTGGACCAATGCCTAATCTTATGGCGACAGCAGAATATGTTACTAAGGTACACGCGGTATGTACAAGAACTGGTAATCTCGCTCAATTTAGTTATAGAAAAGCGGTTAATGATGATTTAGTATTCTTGGGAGAAAATGAAGAATACGAACCCTTAAGCCGAGCCGCTTATTTTAAAGCTATGCTCAAAGAAAGGGTGAAACATTATTCTGTAAATGATGCAGAAACAATTAACCCGGGAAAAAAATCTACTTAATGTCTAGCGTTCATGAAACTACTCTAGAGATAGATCTAGGTGCACTTGCCCATAATTACAAATACCTGAGCTCTAAATTGGCCAAAGGTGTTAAACTAATGGGTGTTGTAAAAGCATTTGGATATGGGAGTGAATCTTCTGAAATTGCTAAAAAACTAAGTGAATTAGGTGTAGATTATTTTGCAGTAGCCTATACTAAAGAAGGCGTGGCACTTAGAGATGCAGGCATTACTGAATCTATTTTGGTGCTGCACCCGCAATCTATAAATTTTGAAGAAATTATAGAAAGCTGTTTGGAACCAAGCATTTATAGTGTGTTTGTTCTTAGAGAATTTATTAAAACAGCCGAAAAACTCGGACTTAAAAATTATCCCATTCATTTAAAATTAAATACGGGATTAAATAGACTTGGGTTTATAGATCCTGAAATAAATACAATTTTTGAATACCTAGGGAAATCTGATGCTGTTAAGGTGAAATCTATCTTTTCACATCTTGCGGCCAGTGAAGATTGGAGAGAGCGAGAATTCACACTGCAACAATTGGGGAAATTCAGAAAAATGGCTTTTAGATTATTTGAATTTCTAAATTATAGACCTTTCCTTCATATAAGTAACACTTCTGCAATAATTAATTATCCTGAAGCTGCTTTTGATATGGTTAGGAGTGGAATTGGACTTTATGGATTCGGAAATGATGAAAAGATTGATAAGAAGCTAAGACCAATAGGCACATTAAAAACCATTATTTCACAGATCCATGAACTTGCTTCTGGTGAAAGTGTAGGATACAACAGGGCTTTCACAGCCACAGAAAAAACTATGACCGCAACATTACCCATTGGTCATGCCGATGGTATTAATAGACAATATGGAAATGGTCGTGGAGGAGTTTTTATAAATAATCAATATGCACCCATTATTGGAAATGTGTGTATGGATATGTTGATGATAGATATTACCGGAATAGATTGCAAAGAAGGGGATGAAGTAATTATTTTTGGGGGTCCTCAACACCCTACTCAATTCGCAGCTAAAGGAAATACAATTTCGTATGAATTAATTACTGGAATATCTCAACGTGTTAAGAGAGTAATAATAGAGGAATAGCTTTTACTATTCATATTTTTCTGTAAATTGTGTTTACTAACCAAAAACCCTAACATTTATGTCGTTTTTTTCTGATTTTAAAGCCTTTTTATTAAAAAAGGATATCGTAACATTAGCAACTGCTGTAGTTATTGGAGCTGCATTTAATAAAGTCATTTCCTCTGTAGTAGCAGATATTTTTATGCCTGTAATTGGAGTATTAACTGGAGGAACAGATTTTACTCAGAAATTCATTTCTCTAGATGGACAAAAATATGCCACTTTAGAGGCAGCACAAGAAGCAGAAGCTGCGGTGCTAACTTACGGAAATCTTATTCAGGCAATTATCTATTTTATATTAGTTGGTCTTTTTGTGTTCTTGTTCTTAAGAGCTTATGAAAAAACTAAAAAGAAGGAAGAAGAAGCTGCTCCTGCACCTTCTGGACCTACTCAAGAAGAATTGTTGATTGAGATTAGAGATGAGTTGAAAAAGCAAAATTCTTAAAATGAGGAATATTTATTTTTACTATCTAGCAATTTTATCGCCTTTAGCAATGTTATTGTATTTAATGAAAATGAATTATCTAAACTCCTGGCTTTTCATGATTCTAATATTTGCTTATTCTTTGATATACAGAACCTATATAGATGGCTTAAGACTTTCCAGTAAAGGGATTATTGATAAAGCTGATATCTGGAAAATGGTTTATAATGGGAGAAGATTTCAATATTTTAAAGAACTGTATTTCAAATAAAACGTAGCTCGATCACCGCTATACTATATATTATAAACTTAAACCCTTCACTATGTGGAGGGTTCTTTTTTTAACTAAATTTAAAAATGTGTTTAATTCCGCAGAAAGCGCTTAAATTAATGGTTTCAAATTATTTAGATATTTTTTTGTATAATACATTTGCAAAGATTTTAAAAACAGCATTTCCAGAAGGTTAAGCCTTCTCTAATTCAATTATATAAAAGCATGAGAGTAGCAGTAGTTGGTGCAACCGGAATGGTTGGACAAGTAATTTTAAAAGTTTTAGCAGAAAGGAACTTCCAGATCTCCGAATTATATCCGGTGGCTTCAGAAAAATCTGTAGGAAACAGTATTCAATTCAACAACAAATCATTTAAAGTGATTGGTATGGAAGAGGCGGTAAGTCTAAAACCAGATCTTGCACTTTTTTCAGCAGGAGGAGATACTTCTTTAATGTGGGCTCCAAGATTTGCTGCCGTTGGCACAAAGGTGATCGATAATTCTTCTGCATGGAGAATGGACCCTTTAAAGAAACTAGTAATTCCTGAGATCAATGCATCAGAACTTACGCCCGAAGATCTAATTATTGCAAATCCAAATTGCTCTACAATTCAGCTCTTAATGGCATTAAAGCCATTACACGATACATATAAAATAAAAAGAGTTGTTGTTTCCACCTACCAGTCTATTACTGGAACTGGTGTAAAAGCAGTGCAACAACTAGAGAATGAATATAATAATGAAAAAGGTGAAATGGCTTATCCTTACCCAATTCACAAAAACGCAATTCCTCATTGTGATGTGTTTACAGATAATGGATATACCAAGGAGGAAATGAAGCTTTCTAATGAGACCAAAAAGATCTTAGGAGACGATTCTGTAATGGTTTCGGCTACTGCTATTAGAATTCCCGTTGTGGGCGGACATAGTGAATCTGTAAATATCGAATTTGAAAATGACTTTGAAGAACATGATGTAAGAAAGCTACTAAGTGATTTTCCCGGAGTAACAGTTCAGGATAATACCGCAGTAAACACGTACCCAATGCCAATATATGCTGAAGGGAAAGATGATGTTTTTGTGGGAAGAATTAGGCGTGATTATTCACAGCCAAACACTTTAAATATGTGGATAGTTGCAGATAACTTGAGAAAAGGAGCTGCTACCAACGCTGTACAAATAGCAGAATATATGCTTAATAACGGTCTATTGCCTGCATAATTTAGCCTAAATGTTTTATAAAATGTAACTTATGGGTACTAATTAATACCTATGTCTTATAAACATCTTAAGTCACTATGAAAAAACTATTAATCGGAATTATTGCAGTAGGAAGTCTTTTTTCCTGTAAAGAAGATTCCAAACCAGAACAAGCAGAAGTATTGAAATATCCTGACACTAAAAAAGTAGATACCGTTACTAATTATTTCGGAACTGAAGTTAAAGATCCCTACCGTTGGTTAGAGGATGACAGAAGTAAAGAAACGGAGGATTGGGTAAAAGCAGAGAACGAAGTTACTTATGACTATTTAGCCAAAATCCCATATAGAAAGGAGCTCAATAATAGATTAACAGAACTTTGGAATTACGAGAAATTAGGAGCACCTTTTACTGAAGGAGATTACGATTATTTCTATAAAAATGACGGTCTACAAAATCAATATGTGATTTATCGTAAAAAAGGGGATTCTGAAGAATCAGAATTATTTTTAGATCCCAATAAATTCAGCAAGGATGGAACTACCTCTCTTGGCGGATTAAGTTTTTCTGAAGATGGAAAAATGGCCGCTTATAGTATTTCTGAAGGCGGAAGTGATTGGAGAAAAGTGATCCTAATGGATACTGAAGCTAAAAAAGTAATAGAAGACACTCTTATAGATGTGAAATTTAGTGGAGTTTCTTGGAAAGGAAATGAAGGATTTTATTATTCTAGCTATGAAAAACCCAAGGGTAGTGAGCTTTCAGCAAAAACAGATCAGCACAGGCTTTTTTATCATAAACTTGGAACCAAGCAAAGTGATGATAAACTTGTATTTGGAGGAACAGAAGCACAAAAACATAGATATGTTGGTGGATCTGTAACAGAGGATAATAATTATTTGTTTATTTCTGCAAGGAATTCAACTTCAGGTGGAAAATTATTTATGATGGATCTCACCAAACCAAATCTAGAATTGGTTACGCTAATTGGTAATGAAGATACAGATAGTTACGTGATAGAAAATGACGGAAGCAAATTATTTATTGTTACTAACCTAAATGCACCCAATCAGAAAATAATTACTGTAGATGCATCTAATCCAAGCTCTGAGAATTGGAAAGATTTTGTTCCAGAAACAAAGAATGTTCTAACTCCTTCTACGGGTGGTGGATATTTCTTTACAGAATATATGGTAGATGCGGTTTCTAAGGTTAAGCAATATGATTATAATGGGAAATTAGTGAGAGAAGTAGAATTACCAGGAGTTGGGTCTGTTGGTGGTTTTAGCACTAAAAAAGAGAAAGATTATTTGTATTATTCTTTTACCAATTATGTGACACCTGGAAGTATTTATAAATATGATATCGAGAAAGGGACTTCAGAATTATATAATAAACCAACTATAGATTTTAATCCAGAGGATTACGAAAGTAAGCAGGTTTTCTTTAATTCTAAAGATGGAACAAAGGTTCCAATGATCATTACTCATAAAAAGGGAATAAAGCTGAACGGAAAGAACCCAACTATTCTTTATGGTTATGGAGGTTTCAATATTAGTTTAACGCCTTCATTTAGCATTGCAAATGCAGTATGGATGGAACAAGGTGGCGTTTATGCAGTTCCAAACTTGCGTGGTGGAGGAGAATATGGGAAAGAATGGCATGATGCAGGGATCAAGTTGAAAAAACAAAATGTCTTTGACGACTTTATTGCGGCTGCAGAATTCCTAATCAAAGAAAAATATACTTCTAGTGATTATCTAGCTATTCGCGGTGGTTCGAACGGAGGACTATTGGTTGGTGCAACAATGACTCAGCGTCCTGAGCTAATGAAAGTAGCATTGCCAGCAGTTGGAGTTATGGATATGTTGCGTTATCACACCTTTACTGCAGGAGCAGGATGGGCTTATGATTATGGTACTTCTGAAGATAACAAAGAAATGTTTGATTATCTATATGCATATTCTCCTGTGCAAAACGTGAAAAGTGGGGTTAAATATCCTGCAACTATGGTTACTACCGGAGATCATGACGATCGTGTAGTACCTGCACATTCCTTTAAATTTGCTGCAGAATTACAAGAAAAGCAAGCTGGAAACAATCCAGTTCTTATTAGAATTGAAACTAAAGCTGGTCATGGTGCCGGGAAACCGACTGCAATGATCATAGATGAATACGCAGATATTTTTGCTTTCACCCTTTTTAATATGGGCTTTGAGGTTTTACCTGAAAAAGTGAGTGATAAGGTAAAAGGATAATCAATCTAAATTTATAATTTTAATAAGGTCGGAGATATCATATATTTCCGACCTTGTTATTTATTAGAAACCAGCTGCGAAATATGTTGAAATTAAAAAAAGTCTCTTTTGGTTACAATGAAAAACTAGTATTAAAGAAGATCACATTACAAATTGCTAAAGGAGATCACGTTTCCCTCATCGGGGAAAGTGGATGTGGGAAAAGCACCTTGCTTCAATTGATTTACGGACTTCATCATACCGATGGCTTTGTTTCTTGGAATGAGAAAGAATTAAAAGGTCCGCAGCATAATTTAGTTCCGGGAGAGCCCTTTATTAAATATTTAGCTCAAGATTTCGACTTAATGCCTCCTCTCACTGTGGCAGAAAATGTTGGAAAACACTTGAGCAATGCATATCCCCGAAAGAAAAAGAAACGGGTCATGGAGCTTCTAGACGTTGTAGAAATGACCGCGCTTGCCGATATAAAAGCGGGAAATTTAAGCGGCGGACAGCAGCAAAGAGTAGCATTGGCGAGAGCTCTTGCTAATACTCCCGAATTATTATTATTGGATGAACCGTTTAGCCATATAGACCACTTTAGAAAGAATAATCTAAGGCGTAAACTATTTGCTTATTTAAAAGAAAATAAGATCACCTGCATTATAGCTACCCACGACAGCACAGATGCCCTGTCTTTTGCAGATAAAACCATTGTGCTCAAAAATGGAAAAATCTACGCAAATGAAACTCCTCAGGAGCTGTATAACAATCCGCCAAACAAATACATCGCATCACTTTTTGGAGATATTAATGAAGTGATATTGAAGTCGATCTTACCTAAAGAAACAAGCAGAAAACTGATTTTGCTATATCCACATGAAATAAAACAGGTTAATACTTCAGAGATAAAAGTTGAGGTGCTTGCCTCTTATTTTAAAGGAAGTGATTTTCTTATAAAAGCATCCCTAAAAAATCAGGTTATCTATTTTGAAAATGACGAGGAACTGGTAGTAGGAAGAGAGGTGTTTATAGCTGTGGATAAGAACCTAATTACATCTAGAGTCCGTAACTAATTGATAGAAACAATAGTTCCAGAAATAGCATTAAAATTGAATGAATCTCCTATAGATTTACCAATTAATGCCTGAGCGATAGGAGACCCTGCACCTATTACATATGCCTTTTTATCGTCTAATACCACTTCCCCAATTGGAATACAGATAAAATAAATAGCATTGGAAGCTTCTACTAAGCTTCCAAGCTTCACTACTTCAGAATGTGTGTTTCGCTTTGAGACTTCTAGAGTAACCTGTAATTGTTGAAACTGTTGCAGTTGTGTAGAGAGCTTGTGGATTTCTATATTGATCATCTCTCTACTAGTTTCATATTTATCGCCAGCACTGCTTTTAGACTCATTGGTCAAAGCGGCTTCTAAATCTAAAATTGAATGGGAGATCCTGGCTATCTTTTCTTCCAAATAGCTTTCGCCCTTTTTATAAAGTTCCTCTTTCATCTTAATTTTTAATACTGAAGGGTCCATAATTTCGCATTTGCCTCACGATCCAACTTTTTCGTTGAGCGATATAACTACTTGCGGGATTGGCTCTATACACTCTTGGATTCGGTAATACTGCTGCAATAGCGGCAGCTTCATATGCATTCAATTTTGATGCAGGTTTTTTAAACCAGTGTTGGGAAGCAGCTTCCGCTCCATAAATGCCTTGACCCATTTCAATACTATTCAAATACACTTCCATAATTCGCTGTTTGCTCCACATCGTCTCTATTAGCAGGGTGAAATAAGCTTCCATTCCTTTTCTAAACCAATTTCTCTGAGGCCACAGGAATACGTTTTTTGCAGTTTGTTGGGAGATCGTACTTGCACCGCGCACACGTTTACCCTTATTATTATTTTCAATCGCTTTTTCTATGGCTTTCATGTCAAATCCAGAATGATTTAAAAAGTTCTGATCCTCACTAGAAAGTACTGCAAGAGGTAAATATCCTGAAATCTCATTGTAAGAAACCCAGTCATGTTTAATGGGTTCTTCTGGATTTTCAAAATACCTAATTACCATTAGCGGAGTTGCAGGAACTGGAACCCATTTATAAAGTACCACCATGAAAATACTAAACGCAATTAAACTAAGAATGAGCTTTAAAAGGAACCTGAAAAATTTCTTCATATTATATTTTAATGTCAACAACCTCCTTCAATCTTATGGAGGTAAAAGGTTTGAAAATTAGGTTTTAGATTAGCAAAAAGTCTAATAATAATATGAGTTAATTAGGAATTAGATCTGCCAATTCTCTACCAACTAAACTGCCGATAGCCACGCCCATCCCTCCTAACCTTACTCCGCAAAACGTATTGTTAGAAAGCTGCTTTACAATTGGTTTCTTTTGAATTCCTACTCCCATAATTCCACTCCAACGTCTGTCTATTTCAAAATTAATATTAGGTAAAATAGTCTCTCGTAAAAGGCTCTCTAATTTATTTTGAATAAGTGTTGTTTCCCCCAGAATGGTAGTTTCTTCAGTTAAAATATCCAGATTTCTTCCACCTCCAAGCAAGATACGCTTATCTATATTTCTAAAATAATAATAACCCTTATCTAAATGAAAAGTTCCCTGAATTTCAAGGTTTTCTATGGGTTTAGTAATAAGAACCTGTGCCCTCGCAGGTTTTACTGATTCTAGTCCCAATTGAGAAGCAAAACCATTGGTAGCAATTAGAAGTTTATTTGAAGAAAACTCAAATTGATTAGTCTTGATTATTACTGAAGAATTTTCTTCTGAAAACTCTTCAACTGTTATATTATTAAGAATCTTAATTCCTGCCTTAAGTGCCATTTGAAGCAAGGCTTCCATCATTTTCCCAGTGTTTATCTGTCCTTCAAATTTATTGAAGATCACTGCATCCTCGATCCTTTTAAAATTGAATTTGTTAGAGCCAGTACTAAAAACATCCTCATTAAATATGGGATTAAGTAGCTTATTTACGTAATCCATTTTAGATTGGCACTCTTCCAAAAGGGGTTTGTCTGCTGGAGTAAAAAGCTCAAATCCGCCCCAAGGTTTATATTCTATAGCAGCATCACCTAGGGTTTTGCGCAGAAGTGCCAAACCTTCCACCCTTTTTTGAACCAGTCGTACCACTTCTTCTTCTGAATGAGAATTAAGATCGTCCAAAATCTCTGAAAGGCTACCAAAACAAGCAAATCCAGCATTTTTTGTACTAGCTCCATTCGGTAAGAATCCGCGTTCTAAAATTAGAATATTGGCTTTTGGGAATTTTTCTCTAAGCCTGAGAGCTGTATTAAGACCGACAATTCCGCTGCCAATAATAGTATAATCTATATTAGAGAGCCAGGACTGTTGTTCCCAGAAGGATAAGTTCATGCATTCAATTTAGCAGTGAAATTACATAAAGTTTGGAGAAGTCTTAGGGATTAAAAGGACTTTAGATAGTGCTATTTATTGGAATACAATGACTTCTCGACTCCGCTCGAAGGGACAATTGGCTTTTCTTTGTCATCCCGACGGTAAGAGGGATCTTTTTTTAATAGTAGGAATGTTGCTCCATTGAGATCCTTCACTGCGTTCAGGATGACATTATCTATGTGCTGTAATTAGTTCATATTTCTACCTCAATGTATCAATTGAAGCTCCTTTGTCATCCCGACGGAAAGAGGGATCCCTTTTTATTTCAATGAATATTGTTTTATTGAGTTTCTTCGCTATCCTTCAAGTAATTTATTGT
>NZ_APHJ01000031.1 GCF_000403785.1 Gillisia sp. CAL575 | reverse complement strand
TGGGTTTAGTTACCCATTTATTGACTTCTCTGGTGATGGTAGATCGGGTTCTTCCGAGCTTCTCTGCTATGAAAGATTTAGGTCTATTTTCTTCTAAAAGAGTCTGGATAATTACCCTTTCTTGATGTGATAATCGCCGGTGTTTTTTTGGTTCCATACAACAAATCTAAAGTTATGATTTGTTGCGTTAAGTTATTGAACTCAGGTTTTTGTGGAGCTCTTGTTTACAACGGTCTTGGTTAATGCAAGTAGCTTGGAGTAGGGAAGCGTTCTTGTCGGCTTAGTTATTTTGTTACTTGATGTCTAAAATATCACTTTTTAATCAAATGCCAGCTATTTGCGATTAACCGATGTTGCACCGCGTAGTGATACATCCGAGTAAGTATGAAATATGTAATTTTTCACGTCTGAGTGAAAGTCAGTGTTATAAATCTAAAGGCATTCTTTTTTTGCGTTTTTCACGCCCGAGTAAAAGTCAGCGTTTTAAATTTAAAGACTTTCATATCTTACATTTTTCGCTCTAGAGAAATAGACCACACACTGCATTTTAATTTTTTTTGTTCTTTAATCTTATTATTCATTTACTTTTTTCACGTCTGAGTAAAAGTCCGCGAAGTGATTTTAAGCTCCTTAAATTTTTATACTTTTCATCTTTTAAAATTCTGATTAATAAACTCAGAGTTGAGTGATTTATGTTTTTTCTATAATCTTGAAAAAGTCAGCGCAACAGTTGCGAAAGATTGGTTTATTATGAATCTAAACTTTAATTATGTTCTTTACGGGATTTCGTTTCCGAGCTATGCGTTGCAACGGTCTTGGTTAAGGCAAGTAGCGTGGAGTAGGGACGCGTTCTTGTCGGCTTTGTTGTTTTTTACTTGATGTCTAAAATAGCACTTTTTCGACTAAGCCCGCTATTTGCGCTTAACCGATGTTGCCCTTTGTTGCTTTTCTTAGTTCAAATTATGTTTTTAAATTTCTTTTTTCAGATCTCGGGTAAATTCGGAGAATATTTATGCAATAATATTTTTCTATTCTATTTTGGGTGATAAATTCCGTCAAAGTTTTTTTAGAGTACAGATCAGCTTTTAATTTTTTTTAATCAGCAAACTGGCTAAATATTTCGTTTGGTTTTCATTCCGAAAACTTGATTATTTCTTCCGATGTATAATTCCGCAATAGTTTTTAAATTCTCTCTTTAAAAACACTTCCTATTGTTAGCATAGAACAAATTATTAATAATATTAGACTTAAGATTAGTGGATAATATCGATCATTTTTCTCTATCAAATGTTTAATTCCAAGGAATAAAAAAAACACTTGTGAAATTAAGAATGGAATAGTTAACGATTCTACAAAAAAGCCAATTAGGATAGAATCTATTTTATAATTACTTAATAGATAGAGTAAAATGAAATAAGTTACAATCACGAAATTTATAATTGTAAGATTCTTATTGGTTATCAACTTGCTCATAAATTTCAGTTTTTTCGCAATAAATGGCAACGGTCTTGGTTAAGGCAAGTAGGGTGGAGTAGGGACGCGTCCTTGTCGGCTTTGTTGTTTTTTACTTGGTCTCTAAAATAATACTTTTCACCAGAATGCCCGCTATTTGCGCTTAACCGATGTTGCCAGTAGTACTTTGGTTCAATTTATCTCAATTATATAAATAAATTCCTTTATAAATTTAACTTGTTCAGAAAGTTCTGATGATAATTGGTTATTTGTTGAAAGAGTTGGCCTATTATTCATTGACTGAATTAAATTATTCAAATAGCTAGTTTTGATAGCATATGATGCATTTTCTGCATCAAGATGTTTTGCGTTTATTATTGCAATTACATTACCTCTCGAGTCAAATAATGGTCCACCACTGTTTCCTGATTGGACTGGAACGCTAGTTTGATAACTTGTAATGTCTCCTTGAAATCCGGTTTTTGAACTAATAATTCCATTTGTTAACTTTACTTCATCTCCCATTGTTGCTCGAAGTGGATATCCTAGAGCATACACTGAATTTCCAACATCAGAAGTATTGTTGTCAATTTTATAAGGTATTATACCAAGAGTTGTGAATTTAGGATCTTCAATTTTAATTATTGATAAGTCGTTATTTTTGTCTTCTATTATTACTTTAGCATTAAAAGATTTAAAAAAATCTCCTTTGATTCCTTTTACTGTAATTTTTTTAGCCCCATTTGTTACATGATAATTTGTAACTATATATCCATTTGACGATAAAGCAAACCCAGTTCCTGAAGATTTGGTTGAATTTGAAATATTTAATTCGTCACTATTTGTCGGATATAATTTAAGATATAATGATTCTGGACTATTATCAGTCCAAATTAGTCTCATTATACCAGGTTCAAAAGACGTATATACGTTTTCGTTGAGAACTTTATTTGACATATACCAATCAGTTGCATATATATTTGGCGAAGCAGTTGTTGTAATTAGTGCTTTAATATCTCCTTCGTTCCATTTTGAATTGTCTGCACCATCTAAATAAATAGCCTCGTAATTTTGTCCATTTTTTTTAATTGCTATTTTATATTTAGATTGAGTTTGACTTGAAACAGTATTTTCGTAAATCCCCTCAATTGGATCAATTCCATTACTGTTCCAATAAGTTTTTATTTTGTTTTCATTCCAATTTGATGAAATGCTTTTATCTGGATTATTAATTTTTATTCCTCGCCAGACAAAACCGTACTCTCCATTTATTTCTTCTACGATGTCAATATTTTCAACTCCTGAAGGTAAAGGAGGAAATTCAAAACCAAAAACATAAATAGTTGTGTTTTTCTCACCAACTTTTCCTTTACGTCCTTTAGTAGAATATCTTTGATTCAATTCCAATCTACCTTGCAAATTGTGTAAGGATTTTATTTGAAACCGTTCATTTGTTTTTGTATCGATAATAAAGGTGTTTGAACTAAAAGAGACCCAAGCTTGATATGCGTCAGATTTTGTTTTCCAATAGGTCATCATTATTTTTGTTGAATTATTATCAACTGTGACGTTATTAATAATACAATTTGGCGTATTAGTCGATAATACATATGGAGTAGTAGTTTCTTGCCCGAAAGAATAGGAAAAATATAAAAGTAAACTTAATTGAAATATAATTTTTATGTTCATATGATTTTGGTATTACTGGCAACGTGTTATATCAAATCGAATATACACTTTTAATCGAAAATATTCCGGGATAAACGTAGGTTTTCAGGGTTTTTATCGGATTCGGATAATTGCTTTAAAGCTACGTCCAATGGACTCTTGATCTTCAGCAAATCATGCTGAGTCACATGTGTATAGATCATCGTCGTTTCTGGACGGGAATGCCCTAATAATGCCTGAATGTGCCTTAGATCAATCCCATTTTCCAACATGTGTGTGGCATAAGAATGACGCAAGGTGTGTGGTGTAACATGTTTCTTGATCCTTGCCCGACTACACGCAAGTTTTAAAAAACTTCTCACAGAAGAGGCGCTATATTCCTCGCCATCTTTGCCTTCAACAAATAATTTCTCCGGCTTATAGCTGGTAAGATAATTATAAAGTAGGGGAACAAAAGCTTCCGCCATGACCACATGCCTGTCTTTTCTACCCTTTCCATTTCGCACATAGATCTGCCTGCGGTCCACATCAATATCTCGCAATTTTAAACTTAAAGCTTCCCCAATGCGTAAACCCGAAGAATAAATTAGAATGAGCAAAGTACGATGCTTTAAGTTTCTGGTAGCTCTAAAAATATCTATAACCTCCTCCTTAGAAAGCACCACAGGCAAATATTTACTCTTGTTTGGTCTATCAATATCATCCACATTCAAAGCATCTAATTTATGTAATTTTTCGAACTGCTTCAACGCGCTTATACACTGCCTATGCGTACTTATTGAATATCCTTGCTGAGCAATCTCCTTTTCTATAAATAATTCTACATCTCTATTAGTATATTCTGAAATTGGTTTTTGCTGAAATTTTAAAAGCTTATGGATAAAGCTGCAATAAGTACCAATAGTACTTTTACTATATCTTTTTCCTTCAAGATAAGAACTGAATTCTTTTAAGTCATCATCAATCCTAGAGCTAATGGTATAAGATTGTAACTCAGAATAATCGATTTCACAGTCGTATTTCTGAAGATGACGATATAGAATTTCTTTATTTTTCTGAACAAACTCTACGTAATAACAAGAATGAGTTTGAGTCCATTTAATTATTTCTAGTTTTTTTAAATGGGATTTTAATTCAGCATTATACTTAAATGCGATGCCAATTTGCAAAACATCGTGATGTTCAAATGGGAAAAGTCTAACCTGCTCCATAATCATTTATATATAGAGTTAAAATACTATAAATAAATGATTTAAAGAGGTTTATGCGAATATCTATTAGATTATAACACAAAATTTTTGATTACAAAATTAGTAATCCGTTTGCTTTTAAAAGTAGTAACGGTTTAGAGAACCAAAAGAGTTCAAAATCTTCCATTTCCATTTCAAAATCTTTTTTTAGATCAGAAAAAGAGCGTAGCTTTTCATTTTGTGGTTGTAACAATTGCAAGTTTCTAAGTAACCATTCTCCGGGTTCTTTTTCTAAAACAATCTGAAAACTACTTAAATTGCTATGAAAAGTAAATGCCAACTGATGTCTTGTAACACCTCTTTTCGTTTTTACTTGTTCAGAAACTATCGGTAGCGCTCCTAACCAAACTATTTTTGCTGAAGGCTTTACATTGAAATTAGGATCTGTTTCTAAACATTCTTCAATAAAATAAGGATCGATTTGTGTCTTCGGAATTTTAAAATCGAACCATTCCTGAAGTGAAAGTTCGAATCCGATTCCATGCATAAAATTGAAAAGAGATTTCTTGAGTCCGAAGCTGAATTTGGAATGATCTATTCCCGTATGATCCTTAAAATCTACATCATTATTTGCAAAAGTGATGTTCTTATAATTGGGCGTTATTCCATATTCTGAAGGATTCAATCCCACCGGGCTGTGTGCTGTCAAAGCGAACTGATGCCAGAAACCAGATTGGATAATTCCCATTTCAAATAATTGCCTAACCATTTCTAAACTGTCTACAGTTTCCTGAACAGTCTGCGTTGGGTACCCGTACATTAGGTAAGAATGCACCATAATATTGGCTTCGGTAAGATTTTGAGTTACTTGTGCTACCTGAGATACCGTAACACCTTTATCTATCAATTTCAATAACCTGTCTGATGCTACTTCAAGTCCGCCGGAAATTGCAATACACCCGGATGCCTTCAGCAATAAGCAAAGATCTTTAGTAAAATTCTTTTCAAACCTAATATTGGTCCACCAGGTTACTGTCAGCTTTCGCTTTATAATTTCTAAAGCCAAAGCCTTCATTAAAGCAGGTGGTGCAGCTTCATCTACAAAATGGAATCCGTTTTCTCCAGTTTGCTCAATAAGTTGTTCCATTCTATCTACCAATATTTTGGCAGCAATAGGCTCATAGATCTTAATATAATCCAGAGAAATGTCACAAAAAGTACATTTACCCCAATAACAGCCGTGAGCCATGGTAAGCTTATTCCAACGCCCATCGCTCCATAAACTGTGCATAGGATTCGCGATCTCTATTACAGAGATATAATCTTCTAATAATAGGTCTGAATAATCTGGAGTTCCAAGATCAATTTGTTTATAATCTGCTTTTAAAGTGTCATTTTTATAAACCACTTTTCCATCTTCCAGAATAAACGTTCTTTTAAAAGTGGATGCTTCAGATTTATCATTAGAACAAACAGCTTCAGCTAAAAGCTCAATTGGCAATTCCCCATCATCTAAAGTGATATAGTCTAAAAACTCGAAAACACGGGTATCAGAAACAGATCTTAATTCTGTATTCGGAAACCCACCACCCATCGCTATCTTGATATCGGGATAATTCTCCTTTATGAATTGCCCACATCTTAAAGCACTATAAAGATTTCCGGGAAAAGGAACAGAGATACATACCAATTTAGGCTGTGTGATTTTTAGCTGATCATTAAGGATCTCTAGTGTAATAAGATCTATTAAAGTGGTGTCTTCTTGTAGTTCCTCGTAAAGTTCATCAAACGAATTGGCACTTTGCCCAAGTCGTTCGGCATATCTGCTGAATCCAAAATTATCGTCAATGCATTCCACAATGAAATCTGAAAGATCTTCCAAATATAAGGTAGCTAAATGCTTTGCTTTATCTTGCATTCCCATAGATCCAAATGCCCAATCCATATCGTCTAACTGATCGAATCTGGAAGCGCGAGGTAAAAAGTTATCAGTGCAAATTTGTCTGGCCAAGGTATTATTCTTGCCTTGTAGAAAACGGATAACTTCATTTAATGGTTGTAAATATGCATCTTTTAAAGCATAGATGCGTTCACAATTTTCAGATTGAATACTATCATTTTGATAAGCGATCTCGAATAATTCGCTAAAAGTATCTTCTGAAAATAGCTCGAGGATCACTTCTATTCCAAGATCCATTTGATAGGAAGAAATACTTTTGGTATTCAGGAAACCTTTTAAATAGGACGTAGCAGGGTATGGCGTATTTAATTGAGTAAATGGTGGAGTAAGAAGTAAAAGGTCTTTCAAAATAGCATTTTAAATAGTGCCTACAAAGATAGCTTATTGTGCGCTTTTTAATATTTCTGAAACAGCTAGTTTGTAAGCTTTGGGATTATTTGCTTTTTTTATTTTTTTAAAGGTCTTCTGCGGATTGCTGAAGGATTCTGAAAAGTAGCTCCAAAATCCTTGCATTTTCATCTTGATAGGAGTAGGGCCAGACAGTGCAGCATCGTACTGCTCATAAATTGTATCATGAAATTCACTGAAGATCTTCCAGCGGTCTTTTGGATATTCTGTTGTGTCTTTCTTTATCATACTTGGCAAAAAGGGATCTGAAATAAGGCCGCGACCAATCATAAAATGATCGATGCTCGTAAAACGTTCCTGCATATTCTTAAAGGTTTCAACACTAGTAACATCACCGTTATAGTATAACTTATGTTTTGTGCTAGTAATACAGCGCTCAAATGCGTCCAGATCTACGCCACCTTTGTAAAGTTGCTTTCCTATGCGTGCGTGAATAGCAATATTCTTCAAAGGATATTTATCCAAAATAGGAAAGGCCTCTAAGATCTCATTGCTGTTTTCATAACCCATTCTCATTTTCATAGAAACCAGAATATCTGTTTCAGAATGTGCTCGATCTAAAATATGGTCAATTTTCGCAGGATGACAGATCAAGCCAGAACCCATTCCTCGTTTGGTTACCATAGGATACGGGCAACCTAAATTCCAGTTGAGTTCCTTGTATCCTAATTCCTGTACGTACTTAGCTACAAATAAGAATTCATCTGCATCGCTAGTGATCACCTGCGGAATTACCTCTAAAGTATTATTGTGTTCTGGAAGAAGATCCCGTTGATAGGAGTTTTTTACCATCATCTTCCCATCTAAGCGAATATATGGCGCGTAAAAGGTGTCTATTCCACCAAAATAGTGATGGAAAGCATTCCTAAATCGGAAATCTGTAAATCCTTGTAAGGGAGAGGAAAGTAAAGTAAAACTCATAGGCTAAATAATGCCTGCAAAGATACTTGAAAATGCGAGTTATTTAGTGAGATTTATAAGAGAATTGAGTTTGAAAACTCTATTCTTCTGGCTCTGGAATAAAGTTGGAGGAGAGTTGAAATTCGTAATCGAGATCTTCTCCATGAAACTCATTCGCTGGGATGGTCCATGTTATATTAGTAGTTATTTCCCATTCTGTCTCGCTGATTTTGATGCCTTCAATAAAACCATTAGTAATTTCGTGGTATCCGCTATCTGGGAAGAACGCGAATAATCCATATTTTGAGGAAGCAGCGCTAAAATCTGTATTTTCTAATTTAAATTCCGTTTTATCTGAATCAATTGCGAATAGTAGATGTTTTCTATAGGCGCTATCTGCAAGTCTTTGCCCGGTAATGGTATCTATTCTATCATGCGCGGCTTCAGAATAGAAAAAAACAAGTCTATCTCCTTCAACAATTTTTGAAGCCAGACGGTCATATTCATTATAATAATATTCAATTTCTGAGTTTGGATAATAATAAGGTTTAATTGTAATTGTAGTATATACAAAATTTGCCCATCGGTCCTCTTCCTCTGTTTCTTCCTCGTTTTCTACGTCGATGGCAGTATCATCTACAACTTCCACGATAGGAACGTCTTGTGCTGGTTCCGAAGTTTCACAACTATATAATAGGAATGCTAAAACAAAAAGAAGAGCAAGATGTTTCATAGTAAATTTTTGAAAAGGATAAATAAATTTACACTTTTTTCATAAATAAGGAAGTAATGTTGAAATTAATTCATGATTATTGGTAAATATATCAACAAAATATTGATTATTCTATAATTTTATAAGATAAATTCAGATTATTCTTCTATATAATCTTTATACTCTACAAAAAACGCTTCTAACTTTTCCATATTGTTATTCAGAAATTCAAAAACCTGTGGCCAGTGATTTTTGTTATGGATATTCACCGAATCTAATTGCAGATAAAATTTAGATACTTCCTTACCTTCTGGTAAGAGATAGTGATCTTCAATCGCTATATTCTGTAAATATTCTTCTTTTAGAATAGTTTTTAAAGCATAGATTTTTTCGAAATAATATTCTTGGATCACCTCATCTATACTGAATATGTCTAAAGAAACTTGTGCGAAATCTGTATTGAAAGTAAACTTTAATTGCACTTCCTTAATACCTGTATTATAAAGCACCCATTTATGAGGATAACTTTTTCCAAAGCTGGTCCAGAATTCCTCGCGTATTTTTTTTGAGTCTTCCTTGTTAAACATTTTATAATAAATAGGCCAATAATATTCCAGCAACTATCACTGCTAATTTAGAGGCATTAAAAGTGTGTGTTTTTGAAGCTTCAAAAATAATAGTGGTTGAAACATGCAGAAAGATCCCAATCACTACAGCACTTATATAAGTAGTGTATTCATTAAGTATTTCAAAATTAGCCGACATCCAACTTCCCAAAGGAGTCATGAAAGCGAAGAGCATTAAAAACAAAGCGACTTTAAATTTTCCGATGTTAGATTGTAATAAGAAAGCAGATAAAATTGCAGCTACCGGAATCTTATGTATTACGACCCCATATAATAAATGCTCTGAAGTATTCAGCGGAAAACCTTCGAGTAAAGAATGGATTCCTAAACTAATCAACAATAAAATAGGGAAATGAGCCGCATTGCCCTCGTGATGAATATGTCCGTGTTCTGCTCCTTTGGACAAAAACTCCAGAACAATCTGAAGCAGTAATCCTAACATAATAAATACGCCAATTTGAGCTTCCCCAGAACCATAGACGTCCGGAAGCAATTCAAAAACAGTTACAGATAATAGATAAGCTCCACTAAAAGAAAGCAATAGTTTAAAAGCTACAGAGGAATTCGGTTTTAAAAATAAGGCTATAAAAAAACCAATTAGAACCGATAAGAGTGGCAGAATATAAATCATTTAATAAATTATGTCTCTAGATTGGTATAACAAGTTGAATATTATTCATTCTAAATATTCCTTTAAAAACGGCTATTCAGATCAACATGTAATTGTCATATCGCACAAAAATAATGTATTTTTGCCGTTTAAGAAATGATGGGAATGGATAATAATTTTGAAATGGTTGCCAAAACACTTTTTGGCTTTGAACCTATATTAGCAAAGGAATTGCGTAATCTAGGCGCAATGAATATTAAAGAAGGTGTAAGAAATGTTCAGTTTACTGGAGATAAGGGTTTTATGTATAAAGCAAATCTTTGTTTGCGTACAGCCATTAAGATCTTAAAACCTTTTAAATCTTTCAGGATTTCTTCAGAAGAGGATCTTTATAATGAGATCAAGAAAATTGCATGGGAAGATTTTATGAATGTTAATGATACTTTGGCAATAGATGCTACTGTTCATTCTGAACAATTTACCCATTCTAAATATATAGCTCAGAAAACAAAAGATGCGGTTGTAGATAGATTTAGAGAGAAATTTGGCTCAAGACCAGATGTAGATCTTGATTTTCCAACCCTAAGAATAAACATACATATAGAGCATAATTACTGTAATGTTTCTCTAGACAGCTCTGGACAATCATTACATAAACGTGGCTATAAAACCGCAACCAACATCGCTCCAATAAACGAAGTTCTGGCAGCCGGAATGTTGTTATTTTCTGGTTGGGATGGACAAAGTGATTTTATGGATCCTATGTGCGGGAGTGGTACTATTTTGATAGAAGCTGCGATGATAGCTTGTAATATTCCTCCGAATTTAAATAGAAAAGAATTTGCTTTCGAAAAATGGAAAGATTGGGATGTAGATCTTTTTGAAAAGGTAGAAGAATCTGTGCTGAAGAAAGTACGTGAATTTCATTTTACTATCACAGGATATGATAAAGCACCTTCTGCTGTTACCAAGGCAATAGATAATGTTGAAAATGCTAATCTTGCTGAATTCATTCAGGTAAAGCAACAAAATTTCTTTGAGAGCACTAAAACTAGCGAAAGACATTTGCATATGGTTTTCAATCCACCTTACGGGGAAAGATTGGACATTGATATGCCTGTATTTTATAAGGAAATAGGTGATACCTTAAAACAAAGCTACCCAGATACCGCGGCATGGTTTATTACTTCCAACCTAGAAGCTATTAAACATGTGGGATTGCGACCTTCCAGAAAGATCAAAATGTTCAATGGTGCATTAGAATCTAAATTGCTGAAATATGATATTTATGCCGGAACTAAGAAACTGCATAAATTGAGAGATCAGGAAGAGGGATAGACATCTAAAACAATTCGACATGCTCAATGTGACAAGTCAGTGTCATCCCGACTTAAGGAGGGATCTTTAATTAGGATGGATCTTATTCCGTTGAGATTCTTCAATGCGTTTCAATACTTTCAGAATGACACACACAGTTGTCCTTTCGAGCGGAGTCGAGAAATCACATCATTTAATACATATAGATTTAAAGCACTTATCGATAAGCTCAATGTGAAAATTATAGTGTCATCCTGAACCTTTCTAAGGATCTCTTTTGTTAACGAGAGATTCTTCAGTACACTTGGTTTCCTTCAGAATGACAGTTACATCACAATGTCATCCCGACTTAAGGAGGGATCTCTCATTAAAACAAATGTTTAGTTTGAGAATATAACATCTGTTTCATGGTAGATCCTAAAATAAATTCAGGATGACATATATTGGAATGAGAATTATATAAGAAAATTAATCCTTCGCTTTCTTATAAAGCGGGATGAGATAAGAGATATTATAACTGTAGCCCACTCCAAAATCACTAAAATCATTGGTCACTCCAAATCCGGGAACATATAGATTTTCCATATTGGAAGGAGTGGTTTCAGAAATTTGTCTTTTAAGTTGCACGTTGGCTCCTAAATATAAATTCTGAAATAATTCTACTTTAATACCTGCAATAAGTTCTACCCAACTGCCGGTAAGTCCTTTGCTCTCTTGTGGTGTGGTAATAATATCAGTTCCAAAATAAGGGGTTTGAGTAGCAATAGCATAACTTTCTAAAGTCTGTGAAAACGTTGAAAATCCGTAACGAAGCCCGATAACTATAGCATTTTCCATTCCCGACCAGTTTTCATACGCATTATAGTCAGCACCCAGTTTTATGTAGCTTCCTTTGGCACTAACATTTAGATTTTCTTCAAAAATATCCATTTGCTCATTTCCAACTTCTGCAGCCAAATAATAATCTTTGTAGATCCTGTAATCTCCTAAAAGTTCTAATCCGCTGTATTCATCCTGCAATAAGGTTCGTAAAGGTTTGCTTAGATCTATACCTACGCGCAGCCCATATCGTTCTTTATAATTAATGGTATCTGTAGCAGTTTGCGCCTTGGAACTTTCTATTCCCAAAAGGCAAAAAATGCTAATGAAAAATAGAGATATGTGTTGTTGTTTCATCTTCTACAGTTGATTGATCTACTTCGATTCTTTTTATCCATTTATTTGTAGCTGGAGTTTCCGTTTGAACTTTAGCTTTCAAGTCAATATAAGTTACTCTAAAACTACAAGCTCTATTAAGATATTCCTGATTTCTTGCATAGGTAAAATCAACGATATCAGTATTTTCTTCGGAAGTAGCATCGTCATCATCACTAGCATCCAAGATAAATTCGTAAGAAGTAAAATCTACATCAGTTCTCAACGGAATACTTATTTCTGAAGGATTTGATAGAATTGGAAAATTTACAGTGTCACCCACTGCCTTAATACTTAAATTAGAAACAGGTTTAGCGATTGAGTCATTTCCTGCTTCCGCATCAAAAAATGAGATCTTTAAGAGCGGAGTGATTACGGTAGATTCTGCACAAATATCATCTCGTTGACATCCCAGATTCAGTATTAACATCAAGATCAATCCAAAGATCAATCTGCTGCTATTTTCAAAATTTATCTTTTTTCCAAACATACTACGTTCTCTACATGAAAGGTTTGTGGAAACATATCTACAGGGCGAACTCTAGTTACTTTATAATGTTCATCTAAAAGTGCCAGATCCCGAGCCTGTGTAGCCGAATTACAACTAACGTACACAATTCGTTGCGGCAAGATACCAATTATTTGAGCAACTACATCCTTGTGCATTCCATCTCTTGGTGGATCTGTAATTATAACATCTGGATGCCCGTGTTCATTAATAAAGTTTTGTGTGAATACCTTTCTCATATCTCCTGCATAGAACTCTGTATTCTCTATATTATTTCGCTTGGCATTCTCTTTTGCATCTTCAATAGCAACTGGAACAGCTTCTATACCCACAACTTTTTTCGCTTTTTTAGCAACAAATTGTGCTATGGTTCCCGTTCCTGTATAAAGATCATATACCAACTCATTTCCTGTAAGTCCAGCGAAATCTCTTGTTACTTTATATAATTCATAAGCTTGGGCGGAGTTTGTTTGATAGAAAGATTTTGCATTGATTTTGAACTTCAAGCCTTCCATTTCTTCAAAAATATGATCTTCTCCTTTATAACAAATCACTTCTTGATCGTAGATGGTATCGTTTCCTTTACCATTAATTACATATTGAAGGGAAGTGATCTCAGGGAATTTTTCAGCTAGGCTATCTAATAATAAAGTTCTCTTTTCTTTGTCTTCAGCAAATAATTGTAACACCACCATGATCTCACCGGTAGAAGAGGTACGAATCATAAGTGTTCTTAATAATCCATATTGGTTTCTAGTATTGAAAAATGGAATATCATTAGCAATGGAGAATTCCTTCACATGATTTCTTATGGCGTTACTTGGATCTTCCTGTAAATGGCACTTTTTAATGTCTAAAATCTTATCCCACATTCCTGGAATATGAAATCCTAAAGCATTCTTATCTTCAAAATCCTTTTCGCTATTAATCTCGTCTAGAGTTAACCATCTACTATCACTAAAAGAGAACTCCATTTTATTTCTATAAAAGTAGATTTCTTTACTTCCTAAAATTGGGTCAATTTCTGGTAATTCAATTTTACCTAAACGCTGTAAATTATTGGTGATTTCCTGTTGCTTGTAGAATAACTGATGCTCATAGCCCATATGTTGCCATTTACAACCACCACAGGTTCCAAAATGTTGACAAACAGGCTCTACACGTTTATCTGAAAGTTTATGAAATTTAGTTGCAGTCCCTTCGTAAAAAGACTTTTTCTTTTTGGTAGTTCGTATATCTGCAATATCTCCTGGAACAGCATTGTTTATAAATACAACTTTTCCGTCTGGAGCTTTTGCAATGCTTTTTCCTTTAGCACCGGCATCTAAAATTTCTAATTCTTCAAATACCAGATTTCTTTTCTTTCTTCCCATGGCGCAAAAATAGGATAATTGTGAAGATTTTTTACTGCTCCCATTATAAATTTCAGATAACATTTAGTAATTTGCGCTCGTTGAATTTTTGGTTGATTTCTCTCCGTTTTTCAACAAATTACCAAAGAAAGAAGGAATTGTTATAATAAATTATTTAAAACACAGAATATGCATTTAGAAAAAGTAACAGCTTCAGATCAGGCAATTAAAATGGAAGAAAAACACGGAGCTCATAACTACCATCCATTACCGGTAGTGTTGAGTAAAGGAAAAGGAGTGCACGTTTGGGATGTAGAGGGCAAACAATATTATGATTTTCTTTCGGCATATTCTGCAGTGAACCAAGGACATTGTCATCCAAAGATCGTAAAAGCAATGCACGATCAAGCATCAACTTTATCTCTTACTTCAAGAGCTTTTCATAACGATATCTTAGGACCTTACGAGAAATACATTACAGAGTATTTTAAATTCGATAAAGTACTTCCAATGAATACTGGTGCTGAAGCGGTAGAAACTGCAATTAAGATAGCCAGAAAATGGGCATATGAAAGGAAAGGAGTAGAGGAGAAGAAAGCACAGATAATTGTTTGTGAAAATAACTTCCATGGAAGAACAACAACCGTAATCTCTTTTTCTAATGATGAGAACGCGCGTAAGAATTTTGGACCTTATACTCCTGGGTTTATTAAGATTCCATATAATGATATTAATGCTTTAAAAGAAGCTTTAGAGAATAACGATAATATAGCTGGATTTTTAGTAGAGCCAATTCAAGGAGAAGCAGGAGTATTTACTCCAGCAGACGATTACTTGAGGCAAGCTAGAGATTTGTGTAAAGCACACAATGCTCTTTTTATTGCAGATGAGATCCAAACAGGAATTGCCCGTACTGGTGGTTTATTAGCTGTATGTGGGAATTGTGACTGTCAAAATCATTGTGAAAGACAAGAAACTTATATAAGACCAGATCTTTTAATCTTAGGAAAGGCGCTTTCTGGAGGGAATTATCCAGTTTCTGCCGTACTTGCAGATGATGAGGTGATGAATGTGATCCAACCGGGACAACATGGTTCTACTTTTGGAGGTAATCCTGTTGCTGGAGCAGTAGCCATTGCTGCATTAGATGTGGTGAAAGATGAAAACCTTATTCAGAATGCAAGAAAACTTGGTAATCTTTTTAGAAGTGAATTGAATAAATATATTGAGCAAAGTGATCTTGTTAACTTGGTAAGAGGAAGAGGTTTGCTAAATGCAATCGTTATTAATGATTCTGAAGATAGTTCTACTGCTTGGGATATTTGTATGGCACTCAGAGATAATGGTCTTTTAGCAAAACCAACCCATGGGAATATCATTCGTTTTGCTCCACCATTGGTGATGACAGAAGAGGAATTGTTGGACTGTGTATCTATTATTGTTAAAACTTTAAAACAGTTTGAAAAATAAGAAGTCTATATATTGATTATCCGTAAAGTATCATAAACTGATAAAGGACGTCATTCTGAACTTGTTTCAGAATCTCATGAGAATATTAATTAATAAAATATAATGAGACCCTGAAATAAATTCAGTGTGACGAGACAATTTATTATGACAAAAAACGGGTATTCAATTATACATTTTTAAAAATATTGACCGATTTAAAATTAATTTTTTAGATCGGTCTTTTTTATTTTTTCATTGAGGGTAAAATCCCAGAAAATATTCACAAGGTTTTTAATTACCTTCAAATAAAAAATATCAAATAGTTGATTGAATGGCAAGTATAGAATTTTTGACATTTTTAGAAGACATGCTCACTCCAGAGCGAAAGGATTTGTTCAATAAAGTAATAGAACGGCGCACCAATCATTTTACGGTGGTTACAGAGGATGTTTATCAATTACATAATACTAGTGCTGTAATTAGAAGTTGCGATGTTTTCGGTGTTCAGAATGTGCATGTGATCGAGGAGCAAAAAGTGAAGAAGATAGATCGTGAGATCGCAATGGGCGCACAAAAATGGGTAACCCTAAACAGGCATGACGATAGTTTAAAATGTATAAGCAAACTACGGGAAGAAGGTTACCAAATCATTGCTACTTCTCCCAATGCAGAAGCTATTGAATTATCAGATTTCGATATTACAAAACCATCAGCTCTTTTTCTAGGAACAGAAAAGGATGGACTTTCTAAGGAAGTTCTTTCCAATGCAGACCAGTGTATAAGGATCCCAATGGTTGGATTTACAGAGAGTTTAAATATCTCGGTTTCAGCAGCAATTATCTTGCAGGAACTCACCTCTAAACTAAGAAAAAGTAAAATTTCTTGGGAATTGAGTGATTATGAAAAAAATGAGGTTAAATTTGAATGGTTGAGAAAAAGTTTTAAAAACTTTGATCAATTGGTTAAAAGATTTGAAAATGATTAATATTTTTAAGTTTTAGATAATTATAGAAAACCTACATGACCCTATTTTTTTATATTCTTATTGCTATTATCACTTTTATAGCATTCTTGCATGCTATGGCAAAAAAAGAATTTGATATTAGTAGAACACTCGTAATCAACCGTTCTAAGGAGGATGTATATAATTTAGTAAGACAATTAAAAAAACAACATCATTGGATGCCTTGGTTTGAAGAAGATTATAAAGGAGTCTTAAAGTTTAATGGGGACGATGGAAAACCAGGAGCTCTTTTGTATTGGAAAAAAAACAACAGACTTTTTGAAGGTACCCAAAAAATAGTTAAACTTAATCAAGGTCGAATTATGGAAACTCGGGTGCTTGTCTTGAGGCCCGGAAAATTAATTTGTCTTGAGTATAAAGGATTAAAAGAGTTAGACCAGAATAAAACTAAAATGGTATGGGGAATACGGGGAGGTCTTAATTTCCCATTTTCGGTAATTGCACTTTTCCAGCCAGTAGATAAAATGTATGGGGATGATCTTGAGCTAGGATTAAAGAATCTTAAGAAGATGCTGGAGCATAAGCATGACAAAACTGAAGTCAATTAAGGATCAACTTCGGGCTCCTTTTATTCTTATGGTCTGTTTTTTCCAGTACATGGTTGTCTGCAAATAAGTAACTAATTAGTAAATCTGTTTTTGTAGCAATTTGAATGTTTACTATATCTCAATACTATTGGAATTAAAACACTAACCTCCTGAAAGATTCTGGAAATACATTTTGATAGGAATAAAAAAAACCGAAGTCAATTTGTATCGACTTCGGTTAATATATTTTATGATATCTGAATTATCTCTTCAGCACTTTGTATTCTTCGTAACATCCACTTATTGCATCTAAGATCTGTAGATCATTAGCAGAACGCATAAAATCTTTAGAGTAATTACACCTTGCAAGAATTTCTTCAATCTCTACAGAACTAATCTGTAATACTGCTGCTAAAGTTTGTCTATCAAATTTTGTTTGTAAGAGCGTTCGTATTTCGTCATTCTCCTTCATTTTACGCAACTTTTTCATCTGTTTGGGTTTATTTCCGAAGAGATTATAAAGTGCATCTGCAGGATTAAATATAGCGCCCAAAGCTTTTGCTGCTGCTCCAGGAGAAGAACTTCCTCCTTCATATCCAGAATTTAGGCCAGAAATACTATATCTACTGTTATCATAAATAGGAATATTCTTAACATCTATTTCTAGATAACCAGTAAGTGTAATGGGACTAACAACAACTTCTTCTAAAGCAATTCCAAGTTCTGTCATTTTTACCTTTACACTCCCATATTTTAACCAGTCATTAGTTACACGAACCTGAATTGTCCTAAATCCTAAATAAGAAAAATAAAGGGTGTCGTTAACAGTTGCCTGTATCTCAAAATCTCCTTCTGAAGTGGTTGTAGTTCCTTTAACCTGATTAAGGTTAACGATATTTACATTTTCCAAAGCAAGATCATTGGAAGCATTTAAAACTTTACCACTAACAATGTCCTGTGCTTGTATAGCACTTACAGAACAAAATAAAATGAAAAGTGAAAGAATTGGTAGTAACCTCATAAAAGTAAAATACATTGGGAGGAATGTATAGTAATAACTATACCAAACTCCTCCCAATGATTATTTAATTATGATCTATTAGATTTTCTGCGATTTACAGAACTAGAGATGTTCTTTTTTCTGCTTCCGCTTCTTCCTGAAGATTCGCTAGAATTTCCAGAATCACTAGATCTTCTTCTGCTAGAACCTTCAGAAGGTTTATCAGATCTTCTTCCTCTAGATTCAGATGAACTATCACTTCTTTTAGATTTAAAATCTCCACCGCTTTTACCGCGACTTCTATTGCGATCTCCACCGCCAGAAGATCTTCTTCCGCCACTGCGACCAGTGTCTTGAGAAACTTCTACATTTACACTTCTTCCTTGATGCTGTACATTTTCGAAAGTAGCTATTACTTTTTCAGCCATTTCTGAGCTAGTGTTGAAGAAAGAAAAACTCTCTTTAACATCTACTCTAGAAACATCATCTCTTCCAAGGTCTAAAGTCTCTTTTAAATAATCCTTTAAAGACATCCAATCGAAATCATCTTTAGATCCTACGTTTATGAAATAGCGTGTGCTGTCTCCGCCGTAAGATCCTCCAGAAGCGCTATCTCTATCTCTAGAGTTAGATACTTTTGAGTTAAGATCTGCTGCATTCTTATAATGGTTGAAGAATCTTGTAAACTCTACAGAAAATACCTTTTTGATGATCTCTTCCTTAGTTAAACCTTCCAAAACCTCTTCTATACTTGGTAGATAAGGATCTATGTCATGATTTATCGTAGTATTCTTAATATCGTTAGCAAGGTGAAAAAGCTGAACTTCACAAATTTTCATTCCATCTGGAATTTCTTTTTGTTCAAAGTTTTTCTTAATAATACGCTCTATACTCTTGATCTTTCTAAGTTCACTTTTAGAAACAATAACCATGGAGATACCAGTTTTCCCAGCTCTACCAGTTCTTCCACTTCGGTGTGTGTAAATCTCTGGTTCATCAGGTAATTGGTAATTGATAACGTGAGTAATATCATCTACATCAATTCCACGAGCAGCAACATCTGTTGCAACCAACATTTGGATCTGACGGTTTCTAAAACTCTTCATTACCATATCACGTTGATTCTGACTTAGATCTCCGTGTAGTGCTGCAGCGTTATAACCATCCTCAACCAAATTTTCAGCTACTTTTTGAGTATCTCTCTTTGTTCTACAAAAGATCACAGAGAAAATTTCAGGATTAGCATCTGCTAATCTCCTTAAAGCGGCATATCTATCGCGAGTGTTTACTAAATAATACTCATGAGAAACATTAGAAGTACTTTCATTCTTGTTTCCAACGGTAATCTCTATTGGGTCACGCATGAATTTTTTAGCGATCGTTGCTACCTCTCTAGGCATTGTAGCAGAAAACAACCATGTGTTTTTTTCAACTGGGGTATGAGATAAGATATTTGTAATATCTTCAAAGAATCCCATATTCAACATTTCATCTGCTTCATCAAGGATGCAGTATTCAATTTTTGAAATATCAACCAACTTACGCTTAATCATGTCCTGCATTCTTCCTGGAGTTGCAACAATTACTTGTGCACCACGACGAATTTGCTGAGCTTGATCTGTAATGCTTGCTCCACCATAAATAGCTACTGTATTTAATCCTGGTGTGAACTTCGCATAATTTTTTAGCTCATTGGTAATTTGTAAACACAATTCCCTGGTAGGGGAAAGAATCAATCCTTGTGTATGCTTACTTTGTGCGTTGATCTTGTGGATGAGTGGAAAACCAAAAGCGGCGGTTTTTCCTGTACCTGTTTGGGCAAGTGCTACCATATCGGTGTCTTCTTGCAATAAAATTGGAATCGCTTTTTCCTGTACCTCACTCGGCTCTGTAAAGCCCATTTCCTCAACAGCTTTAAGTATGGCAGGATTTAATCCTAATTGTTCAAATTTATTCATATAAAATTTTAATAAGTTGCAAAGGTACGATTTCCTTTACAGCTTACACAAAAATTCTTAAATGAATAATAAACAACTATTTAGCTAGATAATCTATAAGATATTGTAGTGCTTTACCTCGATGACTTATTTTAGATTTCTCACTTAATTCCATTTCGGCAAATGATTTATTAGAATTATCTGGCTGAAAAACAGCATCGTAACCAAAACCGTGTTCTCCCTTTTTTTCTTTTAAAATATGGCCAGTGCAAATACCCATGAATAAATGTTGATGGTCGTTTAGATTTAATGCAATCACAGTTTTAAATCTGGCTTCACGATTATCTTTGTCCTCTAGATTAGAAAGAAGCTTCTCTATGTTCGCTTCGTTGTCTTTTTGCTCTCCAGCATATCTTGCTGAAAATACTCCAGGTTCTCCATGAAGAGATTTTACTACTAATCCTGTATCGTCTGCAAAACAATCCATTTGGTAATGCTCTTTCACAAAATTTGCTTTTAAAATGGCATTTCCATCTAATGTATCGGCTGTTTCAGGAATTTCCTCAAAGCATCCAATATCATCTAAAGAGAGCAGGGTGATATTTTTGGGAAATAAGGCCTGTACTTCCTTAAGTTTATTCTTATTGTGAGTGGCGAATACAAGTTTCATAATAGTTTATTTAACGGTGATGGTAAGGTTCATTCTTTAAAATAGTAAAGGCTCTATATAATTGTTCTGTAAAAAATAGCCTGACCATCTGATGAGAAAAGGTCATTTTAGAAAGTGATATTTTAGTGTCCGCTCGGCTATAAACCTCTTCAGAAAAGCCATAAGGCCCACCAATTATAAAGATTACTTGTTTTAATCCGCTGTTAAATCGTTTCTGAATAAATTCAGAAAAGCCAACCGAGCTCAGTTGCTTTCCATTTTCATCCAGTAGCACAACAAAATCTGAGGTTGTAATCTTATTTAGAATAAGTTCTCCTTCCTTTTGTTTCTGCTGATTCTCATCTAAATTTTTGACTTTTTTGAGATCAGGAATCAGTTCAATTTCAAATTTATTATAGAACTGAAGCCTTTTTATATAAACATCCGTTAAATTTTGAAGAGTTTTATCATCTGTTTTACCTATACCAAGTAATTTTATGGTCATTTTACTAAGACTTTGCTACATTTACAAAAATAACTATTGCTATGATTTCACAAGCACAATTTCAGAAGGAAATTGAATTAATTATTTCTAATGCTATAAGAGAAGATGTTGGAGAAGGAGACCATAGCTCTTTGGCATGTATTCCAAAAGAAGCCAAAGGAAAGGCTAAACTTTTAGTAAAAGACAACGGAATCATTGCCGGAGTAGAATTTGCGAAACAGGTGTTTAATCATATAGATCCAGAACTTAAAGTTGAAACTTTAATTGAAGATGGACAGCGTGTACAGAAAAGAGACATTGTATTTTATGTTGAAGGTTCCTCACAATCTATTTTAAAAGCAGAGCGATTGGTTTTGAATGCAATGCAACGAATGAGTGCGATTGCTACCAAGACTAATGAATTTGTGAAAAATCTTGAGGGTACAAAAACGCAGATTTTAGATACCAGAAAAACCACTCCTGGAATAAGAGCTCTGGAGAAATGGGCAGTAAAAATTGGGGGAGGAGAGAATCACAGATTTGCTTTGTATGACATGATTATGTTAAAGGATAACCATATAGATTTTGCTGGCGGAATTACTAAGGCAATAGAAAAAACCAAAGCGTATCTTAAAAGCAATGATCTGGATTTAAAAATTATTGTTGAAGCAAGAGATTTAAAAGAAATCCAAGAAATTTTAGAAAGTGATGGAATTTATAGAATTCTTATAGATAACTTTAATTACGAGGAGACTAAAAAAGCAGTTCAACTAATTAATAATAAATGTCTAACAGAGTCCAGCGGAGGAATTACCTTGGACACGGTACGAAAATATGCGGAATGTGGTGTAGATTTTGTTTCTAGTGGAGCATTAACCCATTCTGTTTATAATATGGATCTTAGTTTAAAAGCGGTATAGTGCATGCAAGCTAAAAGATCTTCCAAATCGCTATTAGTTAGAATTTCTGAGGCTTGGGAGTATAGAACCAGTAAAATTAGACTTCCAGGTTTGGAGGGTTTAACATTTCATGATCTTTGGGTGATCTATTCTGGAGGGATCATAGAAGGAACTTTTTCTACCAGAGCAAGTGCAATTGCATTTAGCTTTTTTATGGCGCTGTTCCCATTTCTTTTATTTGTCCTTAACCTTATACCATATATTCAATTCATAGACGATTTCCAATTACAGTTTTTGGTGTTTATGGATTCTTTATTACCACCAACTACTTCAGAATTTTTTAATGACGTATTTTACGATATTGCAAGTACACCTCGTGGTGGTTTGCTATCTGTTACCTTTATTCTTTCTATTTTTTTAATGACCAATGGGGTGAACTCTATTTTTACGGGTTTTGAGTATTCCTTTCATACTAATACCAATAGATCAATTGTTAGACAATATTTTGTAGCTCTAGGTGTTTCCATAATTATGGCATTGTTGTTGTTAATTACTGTTATACTAGCGGTTTATCTCACATATGCAGTGGATGATATCAGCCAGTTAGGAATTTTTGGTGAAAAAAGTTTATCACCTAAGTTGGTGAAATATACTGCGTTTATTTTATTGATCTATGCTGCCGTTGCAACCTTATATTATTCTGGAACACGGGAAGGTAGACATTCAAGATTTTTCTCAGCAGGTGCATTGTTCACTACTATTTTAATATTATTAAACACTTATTTGTTTGGTTTATATATAGAGAATTTTAGTAGATATAACGAATTATATGGATCTATTGGAGCACTTTTAGTACTTATGGTGTATATATGGTTAAATTCTAATATATTGTTGCTTGGATTTGAATTGAATGCCTCATTATTAAAAATGAAAAAGAAAACAAAATTAATTAACTAAACTCAAATTAAAATGAAAAATGTTTTATTGTTATTGTTCGCAATGGTAACTTTTGCATCTGCACCTGCTCAAACAAAAGCAGCTGGCGTTACTTTACCAAACTCTGTGACTTTTGAAGGCGAAAAATTAGCGCTGAATGGAGTAGGAGTAAGAGAAAAGTTTTGGATGGATTTGTATGCTGGAGCATTATATTTAGATAAAAAGAATGCTGATGCCAATGGAATTATAAATGGAAATCAGCCAATGGCTATCAAATTACATATAGTATCAAAATTGATTACTAGTGACAAGATGGTGGATGCTGTAAATGAAGGTTTTGAAAATGCTACTGGTGGTAAAACTTCAGGAATTTCTTCAGAAATAGCTCAATTTAAAGGCTATTTTTTAGATGAGATCCAAAAGAATGACATTTTTGATATGGTATATCTACCCAAAGAAGGAGTGAAAGTTTTTAAAAACAATAAATTACTTGGAACCATTCCAGGAAAGGAATTTAAAAAAGCTTTATTTGGGATCTGGTTATCTAATAAACCAGCAGATAAAGATCTTAAAGATGCAATGTTAGGTAAGAGCTAATTAAATTAATTTAAAAATTTAGACGTATTCCAATTATGAAAATGAAAAATCCTACGTTATTTTCCCTGTTAATACTTTGTTTTGGGTATAGCTCCCATGCTCAATCTGTATTGGGTAAATGGAAGACTGTAAACGAAGAAACAGGTAAATCTACCTCGATTATAGAGATTTATAAAGCAGGTGATGTACTTAATGGTAAGGTTGTTAAGATCTTAAAGGAAGAAGATAGAGATAGAGTTTGTACAAAATGTGAAGGTGAACTAAAGGATAAGCCTATTGAAGGAATGGTTGTTATGACTGGTCTGGAGAATGACGGAGATGAATATTCTGGAGGAACAGTAACCGATCCGAAAACAGGAAAGGTGTATAGATGTAAAGTCTGGCTTGATGAAGATAATCCTGAAAAATTAAATGTGAGAGGGTATATTTCTTTTTTCTATCGAACACAAACTTGGATACGAGCAGAATAATATTCTAAATATTAGAATTGTTGTAAAATCCACTCTTTATAGGAGTGGATTTTTTTATTGCAGTAAAAAGAAGTTTAAATTTGTAAGACTATCAGTTTTCTTAAGCGTATAGAATTAAAATATCCACGCGCTTGGTGTGGAGTTATATTTCAAACTATAGCTACACTTAGGTTGATAATTAATAAAATAGTCCATATTTTAAAATTCTGAAAAGCACAGATTTCAAAAATTCGTTAACCAATTTAAAGCTACTGCATGGGTTTTTATATAGATATAATTCTTCCTCTTCCATTAGAAATGCAATTTACTTATGAAATTTCTCAGGACGAGGCTGAAGTATTGACTACAGGAATGCGAGTTGCTGTGCCATTTGGAAAATCTAAGATATATACAGGGATCGTTGCCTCTAGTCATAATAAGGCTCCCGAGAAGTACGAAGCGAAGGAGATTGAACAAATCCTTGACGATTCTGCGATTGTAACTGAAAATCAGTTGAAATTTTGGAATTGGATTTCTTCATATTATATGTGCGCAGAAGGAGAGGTGCTTAAGGCGGCTTTGCCTGGAGGATTTCTTTTAGAAAGTGAAAGTTTAATTCAGCTTTTGCCCTCTGGGAATGGGGAAGATGAAAATTTGGATGATCAGGAATATCTTATATATGAAGCCTTGCAAAGGCAATCTTCTCTTAAGATCCAAGAAATCATGCAGTTGCTAGATAAGAAAACGGTACTTCCTATTATTAATAGGTTAGTTTCTAAAGGGATTGTGGTTGTAAATCAGGAGATTTTTGAGCAGTATAAACCCAAGTTGATTCGTTACGTAAAACTGAATGAAAAGTTTCTTTCAGAAAAAGAAATGCATTTATTGCTAGATGAACTTAGTAAAGCACCTAAACAGAAAGCAGTGATACTAAGTCTTTTTCAGCTTCAGGCGAAATCCAAGAAACCACTTGAACTAAAAGCCCTTGCAAAAACTAGTGAAACTTCAACTGCAGTAATAAAAAGTTTAATTGATAAGAAGGTTCTAATAGAATTCCATTTACAAAAAGATAGAATTCAGTTTGATATAGATGATGTTGATCAAAAAATGGTTTTAAATGAGTGGCAACAAACTGCATTTAATGAAATAACCGAAGCTTATAAGGACACAGATGTTTGCTTGCTTCATGGAATTACTTCTTCCGGGAAGACAGAGATTTATATAAAACTTATAGAAAGAGTAATCAAGGAAGGAAAGCAAGTGCTTTATTTACTTCCAGAAATAGCTTTAACAGCTCAATTGGTTTCCCGTTTGCAATCTTTTTTTGGGGAACAGGTATTGGTTTATCACAGTAAATACTCTGTGAATGAACGGATGGAAGTGTACAAACATGTTTTAAACGATAACGTGAAAGCTAAGATCATTTTAGGAGCACGCTCAGCTATATTTCTTCCTTTTAAAAATTTAGGTCTTATTGTGGTGGATGAAGAGCATGAAACTACTTTTAAGCAATTTGATCCTGCTCCAAGATACAATGCGAGAGATGCATCTGTTGTTTTGGCAAAATTCCATGATGCAAAAGTACTATTAGGCTCTGCGACTCCTTCTTTAGAAACTTATTATAATGCAACTCATAATAAATATGGTCTTGTTTCTTTAAATAATAGATATGGGAATGTATTACCTCCAGAAATTGAGATCGTAGACCTTAAAGAAAAATATAAGAAGAAGAAAATGACTGGTCATTTTTCCGATAGGTTGTTAGACGAGATAAAATTAACTTTAGAAGAAGGAGAACAGGTTATTTTGTTTCAAAATAGAAGAGGTTATTCTCCAATTTTAGAATGTCTTACCTGTGGGCATTCCCCGCAATGTCCAAATTGTGATGTAAGTCTTACCTATCACAATCATAGCAATCAATTAAGATGTCACTACTGCGGCTATCACATGGCAATGCAGAAGCAGTGTATGGCTTGCGAAAGTGTAGAGCTTACCACCAAAGGTTTTGGAACCGAGCAAATTGAAACAGAATTAAGATCTTTACTTCCTGAGGCAAAAATTGGGCGTATGGACCTAGATACCACACGAGGGAAGCACGGGCATCAAAAAATAATAAGCGCTTTTGAACAGGAGAGCATTGATGTTCTAGTTGGAACTCAAATGTTAAGTAAAGGACTCGATTTTAGAAAAGTTAGATTGGTGGGAATTATGAATGCCGATAATTTGCTAAATTTTCCTGATTTTAGAGCGCATGAGCGCAGCTTTCAATTAATGCTTCAGGTTGCTGGGAGATCTGGAAGAACTAAGAATAGGGGAAAGGTGATTGTTCAAACTTATAATCCGCATCATCAAATAGTAAAGCAAGTTTCAGAAAATAATTATTTGGAAATGTATAAGGAGCAGTTGGAGGAACGTTATCAATATCAATATCCTCCTTATTATAAGCTTATAAAATTCACTATTAAGAGTAGAGATTATTCTAAGACCAACGATGCGGCAGATTGGATTGCAAAATCGCTGGCTAATGTTTTTCGGGAAAATGTATTAGGTCCAGAATTTCCACCAGTTGCGAGAATACGGAATGAATACTATAAAAATATACTATTAAAGATACCGCCTAATCAATCTTTAGGAAAGACTAAAAAGTATATTCGCAAGATCTTAAAAAGTTTTAAATCAGTCGGGATTTGGAGAAGTGTAAGGATAATATCAAATGTAGATCCTTCCTAATTGAAACATTAAAATTGTAAGAATTCAGGATTTTAATGGGATCATTAAAATTCTATATAATTCAATAAGACTATTGCATGGAGCTAAGCGCTTCTATAAGATTTGCTTTCTTATGTCTGCTTAATGGCAGTTGCTGTTTATCTATTTCTATATTCTTACTATTATAACGCTCTACTTTTTCAAGGTTTACAATGTAAGATTTATGAATTCTCAAAAATTTATCCGATGGTAATTGCTGCTCAAAAGATTTCATAGTTGCAAGAACAACAAACGTATCTTTCTCGGTTACAAACTTCACATAATCTCCTAAAGCTTCTATATACTTTAGTTTACTAAGAAATACCTTTCTGTTCTTTAGATTACTTTTTACAAAGATAAAATTTTCATCTTCAACAGGAACACCATTAGTTTTTAGCTGATAAAGATTAATAGCTTTAGCAACTGCATTATTAAAACGCTCTCTATTTACCGGTTTGTGAATGTAATCTACCGCATCATAATCAAATGCCTTAAAAGCATATTTTGTTTTCCCTGTAACGAATATGATCTGAGGTTTATTAGGAAGATCGTCTAGAAGATCAAAACCTGAAAGTATAGGCATCTCTATATCCAGAAATATTAGATCTACATCTGTATCTAATAAACCATTTTTAGTTTCTATCGCATTATTGTACTGTGCAACAACCTTTAAGTTAGGGTGATCCATGATAAGCTTTACAATCGATAAACGTTGTAAGCTAGAATCATCCACAACAGCACATTTAAGTAAAATTTCGTCCACGTCTTGGTAAGGTTAAGTGTTAACAATATTACTCATTAAATTTTACTAATACAAGATAAATAGAAATAAGGTGTCGGTGAAATACCCTTTTCTCTATTTAAAGTGTATATTATTGATAGGACCTAATAAGAAAGACTTTGCATATAATAAAAATAGTGTTACTTTTGCAGCCAAATTAATTTAAATCATAGTTTATGAATCATTATGAAACTGTTTTCATCTTGAATCCCGTTTTATCTGATGAACAGATAAAGGAGACAGTTAAGAAATACGAAGATTTTCTTGTTTCTAACGGCGCCAAGATGGTATCCAAAGAAGATTGGGGGCTAAAAAAATTAGCTTATGCAATCCAACACAAAAAAAGTGGATTTTACCACTTATTCGAATTCCAAGCTCCAGGAGAGGTAATTAATCCTTTAGAAGTAGAATTCAGAAGAGAAGAGCGTATGATGCGTTATCTAACTGTACGTTTAGATAAGCATGCAATTGCTTGGGCTGAGAAAAGAAGAAATAGAAACAAAGAAAAAGCGTAGTTATGTCATCTATTGAACAACAAGCAAAAGGAAAAAAAGACGGAGAAATTAGGTATTTAACTCCGTTGAATATAGAAACCAACAAAGCTAAAAAGTATTGTAGGTTTAAGAGATCTGGTATTAAATATATCGATTATAAAGATGCAGATTGGTTATTGGGCTTCGTAAATGAGCAAGGTAAATTGTTACCTCGTCGTTTAACAGGAACTTCTTTAAAATATCAACGTAAAGTGGCTGTAGCGGTTAAACGTTCTCGTCATTTAGCATTAATGCCGTATGTTGCGGATTTATTAAAATAAGAAAGAGGCTATTATGGAATTGATACTTAAAAAAGACGTAGACAATTTAGGGTTTAAAAATGATATGGTAACTGTGAAGCATGGTTACGGTAGAAATTTCTTAATCCCTCAAGGTTTTGCAGATTTAGCAACTCCTTCTGCTAAGAAGGTATTAGCTGAAACTATTAAACAACAAGCTTTTAAGGAGCAAAAGAATATAGATGCAGCTAAAAAACAAGCGGCTAAACTAAACGGGTTGGAAATGAAACTTACTGCTAAAGCAGGTGGTGGAGACAAAATGTTTGGATCTATTACTAATGGAGACTTATCTGATGCATTAGCAAAAGAAGGTGTAGAATTAGATAAAAAATATATTGCGATCGCCGGTGGAAACATTAAGCGTTTAGGACAATATGAGGCTACTTTGCGTTTTCACCGTGAAGTTATCTCTACCTTTACATTTGACGTTGTAGCTGAGGCTTAATCAAATAATTTATTTGAGCTGCTTAAAGAATATCATTGATATTTTTTGAGCAGCTTTTTTTTATGCTTAATTTAAAGTGAATATATTAAGGAGTGTTATTTCTTTCGAATTTATATAAGTGAAGAAATGTACCTTTTAACTTTTCAGGATTTTAAAAATGAAATATAATAGACTTACCAAAGAACAATTTGAAGAATTAAATCAGGAATTTATAAATTTTCTGGCCTCTCAATCTATTACTGCAGATGAGTGGGAAAAGATAAAACAAGATAAACCTGAGGTTGCCGAAGATGAGTTGGATGTTTTTAGTGATCTTATTTGGGAAGGTGTTTTGGAGAAAGTTACTTACCTAGAACATTTTTCTAAGCATCAAATGTATTTGTTCAATATTACCATGGCAGAAATAAAACTCGTTGCGGTTAAAGTGGAGAACGAAGCTATAGATATTACAACCAGAGAAGGCTATCAATGGCTTCAAACTAACTTGTTGGATGATACTGTGAATCTTTATACTTCTACCAAAGCGGTAAGCGAGGATAGAAATAAGGATATTTTTGCTTTAATTAAGCAAGGAGCTGTAATTACTAAAGGGCAATTATTTGATTATTTTAGTGATATGGTAGAGAATAAGTAATCTAAAAGGAGAAGGTTACTTACTTCTTATTACGTTTTAACGAATCTATGTCTTAATTGCTGAAGACAATTTATTTTTTAAAATATTGAAGTCAGATATTTGGGAATTAAAGCTGGTATTTTAACTCCACGGTACCTTCAGTTGCGTTATATGGATCGAAAGTTATATAGATATTCGTATCACCATAATAATCTCCTGCTATAGTCTCATTAAAGTCTCCAGTTAAAAAGAAATCTCTCGTCTCTGCGCTATTATCACTATTCGATAAAGATATGCTTACTTTAATGGAATCGTTGGTATTTCCTTTAGCTTCAAGTTTATGAATGAAATAATCCTTTCTTTCTGGATCAGGAATTAAGCTGTCGGTAAATTTTTTACTAAAATCTTCAATAGTAACTTGTTTCATTGTAGTTGACTTCTCACATGAAATTAGCACCATTAAAATGCCTAAAATTCCGATAAATTTTTTCATAAGATAGCTGTTTGATAAATTGAGTCTCTAATACTATTTTTGAAGATTGAATGCCAATTATTCGTACCTCAAGGATTCTATTGGATCTTGTTTTGCTGCTTTATTTGCAGGATAACTTCCTGCTAGTATCGCAACTAAAATAGTAATTCCTGTTGCCCATAACATGGCTTTCCATGGAGTTACAAAATCAAAATCGGCTACAGAAGCTACTGCATATCCAATTAAAATTCCGAGTATTATTCCTAGTAGACCTCCTAATTGACCAATGATAAGAGTTTCCATAAAGAATTGAGTTGCAATAGTACTTTTCTTGGCTCCTAATGCTTTTCTAATTCCTATTTCTCTAGTTCTTTCTGCTACAGAAACCAACATAATATTCATTAAAGCAATAGAAGAACCGAAAATTGTAATTATAGAAATAATCCAGGCTGCTATATTCAGATACCCAGTAATCGAGAGAATTCTGTTAATAAGATCGTCACTCTTCTCTATTCCAAAATTATTATCTTCTACAGGATTAAGTCCACGAATATTTCTAAAAGTGATAATTGCTTCACTTTGTGCACTTTCCATCAACTCCTTATCATCAACCTTTACGCTAATATTATAATTAATGTTGGGTTGGGTATAAATTGATCTCGCTGTTTCTATAGGAATTAATACGCGCAGATCTTGATTATTTCCAAAAGTAGATCCCTTAGATTCTAAAATTCCTATGACTTGGAATTTCGCTCCTCGAACGCTTATTGTTTTGTTAATTGGATTCATGTTCTTGAAAAGTCCATCAGCAAAATCGGCACCTAGAATGGCTACTTTGTTATTATTTTGAATATCAAAATAATTAAATTCCCGACCATTTTCTAATTTTAATCCAGAGTTTGTAAGATAATTTTCATTCACTCCTATAACCGAAACTTCAGGATCTGTTTTTTCACTTTCATATTTTACTTCCGCATTTCCAGTTCCATTAAAGGAAAGAGAAGTTTGGGTTTTAGGAAATATAAAACTCTCTTTAAAAGTTCTAACTTCTCTGTATGACAAGATCGGATTTATTTTCTCTATTTCGTCACCTCCACGTCGTTGCGTTGTAAATTCATAACGTTGTAAATTAAAAGTGTTAGAACCCATTGAAGCAAAATCACTACTAATAGTATTCTCTAAAGCACTAACGGCACTAAGGATACCAACCAAAGCAGTAATTCCAATAGCGATAATCAATACTGTGAGAATAGTTCTAAGAATCTGACTTTTAATAGATTCAAAAGCAATTCTTACATTTTCTTTAAAAAGTTGAAACATAATATATCTGGTCTAACAAAAAGATTAGACTAATAAAATACCTATATGTTACTTAAATTTTGAAATTAGTTTTGGTTCATTCAAAAATTAAGATATTTGCAGCATTAATAAAATTGAATTGACTGTTGAAATCATCCTTTTTACTTAATTGGCTTAAGGTTTTAAGTTTTTGTCTCCTTGAGAGTAGTCGAAGGCTTATTAAAACATCTCGACTTAGCTCGATGTGACCTTTAAAAATAATACTAATAAGAAAAAAGATTTATATTATCTTTTTTGACATTGATAATTCAACAATATTTTAAATATAGTTCACTATAATATCACAAAATAAAATTATGGCACAAAAACCATCGATCCCTAAAGGTACCCGAGATTTTTCTCCTTTAGAAGTTTCTAAGCGTACTTATATTATTAATACGATTAAAGCGCAATTCGAAAAATTCGGATTTCAACCAATTGAAACTCCAAGTTTTGAAAATTCAGATACTTTGATGGGTAAATATGGGGAAGAAGGGGATAGGTTGATCTTTAAGATCTTAAATTCAGGAGATTTCCTTAAAAAGGCAGATCAACAAGCCTATAACAAATCAGATAGTTTAAAGCTTACGCCTTCTATAAGTGAAAAAGCTTTGAGATACGATCTTACGGTTCCTTTTGCAAGATATGTGGTACAACACCAAAGCGAAGTAGAGTTTCCGTTTAAGCGCTACCAGATCCAACCAGTGTGGAGAGCAGATAGACCGCAAAAGGGTAGATTTAGAGAGTTCTTCCAATGCGATGCAGATGTGGTTGGTAGTAACAGCTTGTGGCAAGAAGTAGAATTCATTCAGTTATATGATGAAGTGTTTACAAATCTTCAGATGGAAGGTGTTAGCATAAAACTTAACAATAGAAAAGTTTTATCTGGCTTTGCTGAAGTAATTGGTGAGCAAGATAGATTGATAGATTTTACTGTTGCATTAGACAAATTGGATAAGATTGGAGAAGATGGTGTGAAAAAGGAAATGCTTGAGAAGGGAATCTCCCTTGAAGCCTTAGAGAATATTCAACCAATTTTTGGACTTAAAGGAAATTTTGGAGAGAAAGTGGAGGTTTTAAAGCAACTTCTTTCTAAGTCTGAAATTGGTCTGAAAGGTGTTGAAGAATTGGAATTTATACAAAATGTAATTTCTGAAATGCCATTGAAATCGGCTGTTTTAGATCTTGATGTTACTTTAGCTCGTGGATTAAATTACTATACAGGAGCTATTTTTGAGGTGGCACCACCATCTAATGTTAATATGGGTTCTATTGGTGGCGGTGGAAGATATGATGATCTTACTGGTATCTTCGGATTAAAAGATATGAGCGGAGTAGGGATCTCATTCGGATTGGATAGAATTTATCTTGTATTAGAAGAACTTAATCTTTTTCCAGATACGGTTACAGCTAATACTAAAGTGTTATTTATAAACTTTGGTGAAAAGGAAGCCCTTTATGGATTGAAGGCTGTTCAGAAATTGAGAGATTCCGGAATTGCTGCAGAGCTTTATCCAGATGCAGCCAAAATGAAGAAGCAAATGAATTATGCCAATAGACGGGAAATTCCATTTGTTGTCCTTGCAGGAGATAAAGAGATGAATAATAAAGTCTATGGTCTTAAAGACATGATTTCTGGGGATCAGGAAAAAATATCTTTAGAAGCTATGATAGATAAGCTGACATAAATTATTTCACTATGACTCTGAAACAATTCCAATAGCTATCAGAATAAAGAAGCCACAGGTCAAGTGTTCTTGTAAGCTAGGTTAAAATACAAAGCCCAGAAATATAATATTTCTGGGCTTTGTATTTATAGGTGTTTAACTACATTCCTTGTTGCTCCATCATCTCGCGTTGGAATTCTTCCAAGCCTTCCATTCCGCCATAAAATATAAGTGCTCCAATAAAAGTCAGTAAAAATAACACACTCAAAACCAGTCCAATGATTGCCAGGATTCTACCAATCTTCACATTTTTATACCCCAGATACATTTCTGGATTTGCATTATAAATATTCATGGCTTTTTTTGCAAGGATCAAAGTGATAATCCCAAATATCACGCCTACAATTCCGTAACAGCAACAACCCAAAATAGATAGTATTCCTAAAATTAAGATTAAAGTAGCATTTGGTAATTCTTGTTTGTTTAATTCCATAAGTTGAATTCGTTATAAGTTGGTTTTAGTTGAAAAAATGATACATTTTAATTAAATAACTAGCCGCTAGCACAACTGCTGTTACTAGTATAAGTGTTATTTTGATGAAATAATCCTTCTGGAATTTAAAAAATAGGTTGATGATCACAAAACCAAGTAAAATTAATATTGGATAGATTGCTGGAAACATTAAAAATGCACCATTAAAATCTCCTTTTAATAGTAATAATACAGATCGTTGACCACCACAGCCATAACATTCAATTCCAAATAGTTGTTTATTTAAGCAGGGAAGTAAAAGGTCTTCCATAATTTATTACCCTTAAAGAAATTTTTGTTTCTCCGAGCTTGTGCCGAAGCTTTTAATTTAATTTGAAATTATGACTTTTTTGGAAATAACAGTATCATCTTTATTTATTATTTTAAGAATATATAATCCTTTGCTTAATTTTCTGGTGGAAAATTCGTGGTAGCTCTCGTTAGTAATTTCTTTCTTTTCAATTATTTTTTTTCCTAAACTGTCAAAAAGAATAATGTCTCTTGGGATGGGTTTTTCAGGAATTCTTATTTCTAATCTCGATTCTGGATTGTTCTGGAAAATGTTGAAATTGCTTATATCTTTAACTATATCCCAATTAATATAAATTTGCTCATTGTTGGTATAGGTAATTTTAAATCTTTCGGAGTATTCACCAGACTCCAAATTGAACTTTACAGGGTCATTACTTAAATTATAATATCTGTTATTATAAGAATCTAATAAGTATAATTTAGATGAAAATCCCTTTATTTCAGCAATACTAAAAACGATCTCTGAGGATTCAGCCAGTAAAACATATAGGGGAATTTCTTCGAATTCATCTAGAGGCCTAATGTTAATAAGATAATTCTCATTTTCAATTAGCCAGCCTGCATCAGCACTTAAATATTCAGAATTTATAGCATCCATTGCATGATCTACTGCTTTTGTAGAATTATCTCGCAGTACTAAAAGGATTTGCCTAATGTTATTGTTCTGTAATTCAATATTTAATCTTAACATTGGAAACTCTTCAATATCTGCCATTTTTGTATTCCCTATCCTAGATTTGAATTCAGAAAAAATCTGATCTTCTTTTATAAAGCTTCGATATTTATTATAGAACGTAATTTTACCATCTTCACTACCAATAACCATAAAACCCTGACCTATTGGAGAAAATCTTCTAGCGTAATATGATCCAATAGTTCCGCCTTCTGAAATTGTATTTCCTGAGCCATCAAATTTGTTGAAGATAGCGGGCACATAACCATAGATTCCTGCACCGGGAGAATAAGCGCCATAACCACCTTCGTACTCTTTTAAAAAATGAGAGGCTATATTTTTTGAATCCCAGAAATAAGCAATTCCTGTGGTATTTGTATTTTCTTGTAGAAAAGCATTCAAGTCTAAAGCAGAAGGGTAGGGATTTCCAATAAGTTTATTACTCCCTTCCAGAATGTTTAATTCATAAATTCCTGAATTTGGTTTCCCTCGGAAATCATACCGCTGATTGTTTCCGGAATTATTGGGAATGTTATATATGTTTATATTGGTATTTGTTCCACTTACACCTTTCATAGAAAATCCTTCGCCAGGCAGAATATTAAAATTTTCACCAATAAATTCCCAGTCGGAATATTCGTATCCGGAAAATTTATAGATCCATTTATTAGAGATGCTTAATGGTTGGGAGCTTCCATTATAATTGGAAGTGATTATTGCGGGAAAACTTTCGGTTCTAGAACTAGGATCAAAAAATAAATTCCCAAAAGTATTATTTGTGGAAGGGGTGCTAACAGGCATACTCCAATAGTTATAAGTAAATTCACTTGCATTTCCTTCTTGAAATAAAGAGATCATACCTTCTCCGCTGTTCTTAGAATTAGTATTACCTTGAATTAATTGAGCTTCTTTCCTTAAATAAATACTGGCTGTTGGATTATCTCCAGGATTAGACGTTAAATTAATTCCTTGTTCTACATACACCAAAGCACCCTCAGAATATAAATAAGTTTCTATATCTTGATTTGGTTTAATGTTTAATTGACAATGTGCGACGAATGGTATTATAATTAGTACTAAAATGTATATTTGCCTCATCACCTTAAGATTCTAATTAAAAAGTATTTTAACCCCTCATGGAGGGCTTAATTACTCGAGGCTGGCCTCGGTAAATTGAAAAGAATTTTGGAAATCACAACATATGTGCTTACCCTGAAGTTCTTATTTTAAGTGAATATAGGCATTTTAGTCTTTAAGTGTTAATTATCAGTGCATTATGAACAAAAAATACGGACAGCTCATCAATACAATATTAATACTAATTGGGGGAGCAATAATGATTTATACGATTTCTATGGAAGAAAGAAATCGATATTTACAAGTTTTAGGATTGGTAATTATCATGTTTGGATTGTACCGGGCAACTAATTTTTGGGTTGAAACCAAGGATGATGAGGACGATAATAATGAAGAAAAACCTGAATTATGAAATTTGAAGTTAATGACAAAGTAGAAGTGTTGGACGACGCTTTAAAAGGAAGAGTTATCAATATAGATGGGAAAACTATTTATGTTGAAACTTCTGAAGGATTCTTAATGGAATTTGAAGCTTCAGAACTAGTTAAGATCGAAGAGGAACAGAGTAGAATGATCGCTACAGAAAACGTCTCTTTTTCAGATATAATTAAGGAAAAGCAACCTACAAATCGGGCTAAATCTGTAAAAATTAAACCTAAAGAACGAAATGCTCCACCAATGGAAGTGGACTTGCATATAGAGAAATTAGTAAACTCCTATAGGGGAATGAGTAATTTCGATATTTTAAATATTCAATTAGACACTGCTAAGCGTCAAATTAACTTTGCTATTAGCAAACGCATCCCGAAGATTGTATTTATACATGGAGTGGGAGAGGGTGTATTAAAGGCTGAGCTAGATTATTTATTAGCCAGATATGATAATCTTAAGTTTTACGACGCAAATTTCCAGAAATATGGCTTAGGCGCTACAGAAGTATATATTTTTCAGAACTCTTAATTATCGGTTTCAGTAGTTGTGGGAGCTATAATTAAAGGCGTAGAAGTTGAATTATATTCTCCTAATCTATAAGTTTCAAACGAAATCACCTCTCCTGTTCCATCTTGATTTTGTAATTGTAAATTTTCTATAGTGATTATAGAGGTGTACTTAACTTTAAATTCATTAACTAGTATTTCTATATCTCCGAGATATTTATCTGAAATATCAAAATTCAAGTAATTTGCAAGACCAGCATCATTGAAATTTCCTGCGGCTGTAGGTAATAAATTGTCTTCTGAAACTTCAAATATTGTTTTCACTTCATCATTGTCATCATCGTCGTCTAAATAATTTGGTGTATCGTCTTGATCGGTATCTTGAAATACGGTATTGTCGCCTGTAGCATACAGTTCTGTAGATGTAAGTACATTATCTCCATCATCATCTATATCAAATTTATCAGGAATCCCATCTTCATCGGTATCTCCATCAAATTCATCTACATCTTTAATTCCGTCACCATCACTATCTGTGGAGTCAAGATAAATTCTTGTGGTAGAAATTTTAACTGTCCCACCAACACTTATAAATTCCTCATTCACTTTTGGGTTACTTGGTGGAATATCAGAACAAAAATAGGTGGTTGGTATCGTTCCATCATAAGTTCTATAGGTAAGCTTATTAGTGGAGGTAAGATTAAATGAAATATCACGAATAGTATCTGTAGTTAAAACATTTGAAAGAGCAGAAAAGGATGTATTAGTAGCTTGAAGTGAAATAGTTTCAAAAACGTCATCATTATTAATTATGTATAAAACCTTTGCCGTCCCTTCCTTAACACAACTCGATAAAGTATCATCTTCAAAATCGAAATTATTAATTATGATATCGCCATCATCACAAGAGGTGAAACCAAGGAATAAAAAAAGTATATAAAAGTAATTACGCATAGCTGCCGTTTTCAACAAAAATAAAGTATTAGGATTTTATAGCAGAGCATCCTTTAAATAATTTTATTTCTTTTATTTTTGCCTCCGATGAAAAAAGTATATTTAGATAGTGCCGCTACCACGCAAATGCGTGACGAAGTTATAGATAGAATGACCGTTGTGATGAAAGAATTTTACGGAAACCCTTCATCTACACATAGTTATGGAAGGTCATCTAAATCTTTAATTGAAAATGCTAGAAAGACTATAGCTAATATTTTAAATGTAACTGCTGCGGAAATTATCTTTACTTCCGGAGGTACAGAAGCCGACAATTTAGCGCTTAATTCTGCCGTTCGAGATCTTGGTGTAAAAAGAATCATCACTTCTAAAATTGAGCATCATGCGGTTTTATATACTGTAGACCAGTTGAAAGAGTGTTATGAGATTGAAGTAGATTATGTAAATGTTGACGATAATGGCAATGTAGATCTTGAACATTTAGAAGAATTACTAGGTAATACTGAAGCGAAAACTTTGGTGAGTTTGATGCATGTAAATAATGAAATAGGAAATTTACTCGACGTGCAAAAAGTGGGAACATTGTGCAGAAATCATAAAGCTTTATTTCACTGTGATGCTGTGCAATCTATTGGACATTATAATATGGACCTTAAAGAAATCCCTATTGATTTTACAGCCGTGAGTGCACATAAATTTCACGGTCCAAAAGGAGTTGGATTTGCTTTTATTCGTAAAAATAGCGGACTTAAACCTTTGATATTTGGAGGTGAGCAAGAACGTGGACAACGTGCTGGGACAGAAAGTGTGCATAATATTGTTGGTTTAGAAGAAGCTTTTAAATTGGCATATGCGAATCTGGATGAAGAGAAAGCATATGTAAGCTCTTTAAAAACTTATTTTATAGAGCAATTAGAAGAAAATATTCCAGGAGTCAAATTCAACGGAAATTGTAAGGATTTTACTAGAAGCACTTATACTCTGGTTAATATTTGTTTACCAATTCCGCCAGAAAAAGCTTTAATGTTATTGTTTCAATTAGATCTTAAGGGAATTGCTTGTTCAAAAGGATCTGCTTGCCAAAGTGGAAGCGACAAAGGTTCTCACGTGTTAAGCGCTTTTCTTTCTGAAGAGGATATGAGTAAACCATCTCTTAGGTTTTCTTTTTCAAGATTCAACACTAAAGAAGACTTGGATTATGTGATCTCGGTTCTTAAAGAATTTATGGATAGCTAAACCCTCATCGAGGGTTTATTTTCTCCAAGTTTAATTTAATATTCAGAAAATGTTTGGAAACTATTTTCTAAAGAAAGTAGCTTCGTAGGTACTACTGTTGCCAACATTATCTACAACGATCACCTTTAATTTATTTTCGGTTTCAGTAAGTATTCCGTCACTAAAATGATGAGTTAAGGTGTTCTCTTTATACTCATATTCCATCAGAATAAACTTTCCATTAACCGTTGCGCGATAACTTTTTATTCCTGAAAGGTCATCGGAAATTTTAACTTTTATATTATCGTTACTGGAGATCCATTGTCCATCCTTAAAATTAACTGGAGTGATAGAAGGCGCTTTAACATCTGCAACCAAAGTATAATTTCCAAAAGTGCGAACTCCTGTAGTGAATCTATTTTCTTTTTTATATGTAGAAGAATAGCTAGGTCTTCCGCGATATCCTAATCTGGCAATAAACATCTTTTCTTTACTTTCTTCAGAATACTTGCTTACATCAAAACCAATGGTGATATTACTGTGAATTGGGATATTATCTTCGTGTAAATAAATAGTATCTCCAGTGAAAGAAATATCTAAAAAGGCATCTTCATATAAGCTTCCTTTTGGAATATAAACATCAATCCCGTTTTCTTCAATATTAAATGCTTCATTCGCCTTTACAAAATAATCGGTCTCTTTGTTATTCTTTGTAATTGCGTTAGTAGGTTGTTGGCCTTTTATTGGCACTCGAATTACCCTTTCATTACCAGCATAATCAAGGATGGTGATATTATACAAATAGGTTAGACTATCTTGAATATTGATGGTTCCATTATTTACCACCTCTTTATAAACGCTTAATGGATTACTTGGTTGTACATATAGTCTAGTGATCCTGCTTTTATTATTACTGAAATATTCATAATCTATAAGCTGATTTAAATGCCTGGTTTCAGTAAATGAAAACCGATCAAAATTTAGTTGAAAAATAGCATCTCCGTTGAGATTTGCATCTATCTGATATATGCCATTATTATTAGGAGCGCCATCTAACTTATCTGTAGTATTCACTCCAAAAGCGATTTCTCCACAAGCATCCAGTTGTTCAGCCTTAAAAGATCCGTCTTTTAGTTGTGTAAGTTTTACTCGCTGTCTTTCTGCGGAACCGTTAACATGCGCATTCTCACCAAGTGGATATACCCACAAGCTATTTACAGTAGGAGCCTGGGTGTCTTTAATTTCTATTCCGAATAAATTTGGATTCATCGGCCTTTGTTGCCCATCCCGGATTTCAAAATGTAAATGCGGACCACCACTTCCGCCAGTATTACCACTAATTGCAACTAGTTCACTAGCAGTAACTTTTAATTCATCTGCTTTCGGGAATAGCTCAATTTCATAGGTTTCTTTGTCGTATTGTTGCTTTTTGATATAAGCTTCTATCGCCGGAGAGAATTTCTGAAGATGTCCATAAACAGTTGTATATCCGTTTGGATGTTGAATATAAAGTGCCTTACCGTAGCCGTAATGTTGGATGTTAATTCTGCTTACATAACCATCTCCTGCAGCCAATACCTGCAATCCTTCCCTTTGTTGGGTCTTAATATCCATTCCTGAATGAAAGTGGTTGGATCGCAACTCTCCGAAGGTTCCAGAGAGTACTAAGTCTACCGCTAAGGGGTTTTTGAAAAAATCTGAAGGTATTTTAGATTGAGCTTGTACAACAGCAGTAAAAAGCAATAATGTTAGTGCTAGGGTCTTCTTCATAGTCATATAAAACAGCATTTTTATGGGGGGATAAATATAATTAAACTTTTAGTGATAATTAAAGCTTTGGTTTAATGTAACTTAGATAAAATTTCACCTATTTTGAAAATAGCTATAAAAGTATTGGGAAATTTGAAGCGGTATGTTAACTTTGTGAATATTAGTAGCGCGTTAAGCTTTTATGAGTGATCTAACCGAAATAGTTGATAGTCTTGAAAATAGAATTAGCAAGTTGCTTCATAAGTATGAAGTAACAAAGCAGTCACAACATTCAATTCAGGAAGAGTTAGCGATTTTAAGAGTTGAAAATGAACGTTTATCTGAAGAAGTGAAAAATTCAGAAAAACGAATTCATACACTAAAAGCAGCAAATGCGATGCTAGGCAGTAACGATTATAAGAAAGAAACCAAGCTCAAAATAAACGGTTTAATAAGGGAGATTGATCAGTGTATTGTTCAACTTTCAGAATAAATAGAATTAATGTCCGATAAGCTTAAAATTAAATTATCTATTGCAGATCGCGTGTATCCTCTTACCATTCAGGCTGAGCAGGAAGAAGGTTTACGTAAAGCAGCAAAGAAGATTGAGGCGATGATTAAGCAATTTGAGCAAAGTTATGCCGTAAGGGATAAGCAAGATGTTTTGGCTATGTGTGCCTTACAATTTGCAGCCCAGACCGAGCAAAAAACTATAGATAATTCTAGCGAAGTGAAACTGATGGAAGAAAAATTGAGGTCACTCAATAATCTTCTCCAGGAACAATTAGCTACTTAGTTCTTTTAAATAGCAATAAGGTTTACTGCCTGTATTAGTGATATATATTTGATAAACTCAACACGAATTCTTTAAAAAGGGTGAGTTTAAGTTGTAAAAGCGAGCCGTCTTAGAGCGGATACTTGATCAGCTTGTTAACCCTATACTTATTTTACGGAGTTTATACAAAATTTGATCTAGTACAGGCTTTTTTATACAATTAAATTAAATATATGGAATCAATAATTATTATGATAGTTGTCGGGATAGTTGGTGTAGCAATTGGATTTGCGGTCGCTAAGTATCTAGAGAAAAATAACGCTTCAAAAATCACGAAAGGTGCAAAAAAGTCTGCAGCAGCGATTTTAAGAGAAGCCAAAGGTGATGCCGAGAACATTAAGAAAGATAAAATTCTTCAAGCTAAAGAAAAGTTTATAGAATTAAAATCTGAACATGAAAAAGTAATCCTTTCAAGAGATAAAAAGATTCAAGAGTCTGAAAAAAGAACTCGTGATAAGGAATCTCAAGTATCTAGTGAACTAGCTAAAAATAAAAATTTAAATAAAGAAATTGAAGACAAGATCAAAGACTACGATCATAGAAACGATTATTTAGAGAAGAAAAAGGAGGATATAGATAAGTTACACCACAGTCAAATCCAGCAATTGGAAGTGATATCTGGATTATCTGCAGAAGAAGCCAAGTCTCAGCTTACAGAAACATTAAGAGATACTGCAAAGGCAGATGCTATGGCCCTTATTCAAGATACTATAGAAGAGGCTAAATTAACCGCACAGCAGGAAGCTAAGAAGATCATTATTAATACCATTCAGAGAATTGGTACAGAAGAAGCTATTGAGAATTGTGTTTCTGTATTTAACTTGGAGAGTGATGATGTTAAAGGTCGAATCATTGGTAGAGAAGGTAGAAATATTAGAGCAATAGAAGCAGCCACTGGAGTAGAGATCATTGTAGATGATACTCCTGAAGCTATTATACTTTCGTGTTTTGATAGTGTAAGAAGAGAAGTAGCAAGATTGTCACTTCATAAATTGGTAACGGATGGTAGAATACACCCTGCCAGAATTGAAGAAGTGGTTAAGAAAACCAGAAAACAGATAGACGAAGAAATTATAGACATAGGAAAGCGTACTGTTATTGATCTTGGTATCCATGGTTTACACCCTGAATTGATCAAAGTTGTTGGTAGAATGAAATATCGTTCTTCTTATGGCCAGAACTTATTACATCACTCAAGAGAAGTAGCTAAGCTATGTGGAGTGATGGCAGCAGAACTTGGATTGAATCCTAAATTAGCAAAACGTGCAGGACTTTTACATGATATTGGTAAAGTGCCAGATACAGAAACAGAAGTGCCTCACGCAATTCTTGGGATGCAATGGGCAGAGAAATATGGGGAAAAACCAGAGGTTTGTAATGCGATTGGTGCTCACCATGATGAAATTGAAATGACTTCTTTGTTATCTCCTATTATACAGGTTTGTGATGCTATAAGCGGGGCAAGACCAGGAGCTAGAAGGCAAGTGTTAGATTCATATATTCAAAGACTTAAAGATCTTGAAGAGATCGCATTTGGATTTGGTGGTGTTAAAAAAGCATATGCTATTCAGGCAGGTAGAGAACTAAGAGTTATTGTTGAGAGTGAAAGAGTAACAGATGATAAAGCGGCAAACTTATCTTTCGAGATCTCCCAAAAGATACAAACAGATATGACGTATCCTGGACAGGTTAAAGTAACCGTGATTAGAGAAACGAGAGCAGTGAATATTGCAAAGTAAAATTCATATTGAAAAATAAAAATCCCGCACTTAGCGGGATTTTTTGGTTTATAAAATCAATATAATTGCTTGTACTCAACCGTCATTCTGTCCCAAGGCTTCGGGAGTATCAGAATCTAATTTATACAATTAATTAGACCCTGAAATAAATTCAGGGTAACGAGATTTTATTTTTCGTCGTAAATATCATTATAGGTATTTCCTTTAGTAACAAAAAATTCTCCTGTTACATATCTAAAATGCTCATCTAGATCAGCGATTTGTTTGAGATCTTCCTCATCTAGCTTCACTCCGGTACTTTCCAAATTTTCAATTATTCTTCCTTCATTTGTAGATTTCGGGATAACAGCAGTTCCTCGCAAAGTTTCCCAATTAATAATAACTTGAGCAGGAGAAGCTCCGTGCTTTTTAGCTATTTTCTGAATTACTTTATTCTCTAAAAGAGAAGGTTCATCTGCTGCTTTCATAGCGTCAGTTCTGTCGCCACTTCCTAATGGAGAGTAAGCTGTTAAGTGAATTCCATTCTTACTACAAAATTCTAACAATGAATTTTGCTGCAAATAAGGATGTAATTCTACTTGGTTTACTTCTGGTCCATCTTCTGTTTTAGATATTAGATCCTTTAATTTAGTAGCACTAAAGTTAGAAACCCCTACATGCTTTGTAAGACCTTCTTTTTTAGCTTCTAACATCTTTTTCCATGTTTCTATTATAGGTGCCTCCTCGAGCGATAAAAAGTCCTCATCATTTTCTGGGTTAGCTACATCTGGTTTAAAGGCGACTGGCCAATGTATAAGATATAAATCTAAGTAGTCTAATTGAAGATCTTTTAAGGTTTGCTTAAGTGCAGGAATTACATCTTCAGATTTATGTGCGTTATTCCAAAGTTTTGAAGTGATCCAAAGATCTTCCCTCTTTATAGTTCCTTCTTTCAGTACTTCAGAAAGAGCTTCCCCAATTTCGGCTTCATTTCCATAAACAGCAGCGCAATCTATATGCCTATACCCATTTTTTATCGCGGTTATTACGGCATTCCCAACTTCACCCTTATCAGATTTCCAAGTCCCCAAGCCAATGGCTGGTAATTTATCCCCGTTCTTAAAATTTAAATATTTCATTTTTCTAATTTTCATTGAATTTAATCAGGAAGAAGCTCAATAAAAAATTAATAAGGAGGTTTAGGAAAATATTAATAATTGCTTCTGGGATGAAAGTTATGCATTACCTGTTTTAAATGGCTTTTATCCACGTGCATATAGATTTCTGTGGTTGTTATACTTTCATGGCCTAACATAAGCTGTATCGCTCTTAAATCGGCTCCATTTTCTAATAAATGGGTTGCAAAGGAATGTCTGAAGGTATGCGGACTTATTTTTTTCTTAATTCCAGCTTGTTCGCCAAGCTTTCTAACAATAGTAAATATCATAGCTCTGGTTAGAGAATTCCCTCTTCGGTTTAAGAATATGATATCTGATGCTTTTGGATGAATTGGATAGTTATTTCTGGAATTTTGAAGATATTCTGTAATATAATTCTCTGTAATAGAACTCACAGGAACAAAACGTTGTTTGTCTCCCTTTCCGGTAACTTTTAAAAATCCTTCTTTAAAGAATAAATCTGAAATTTTAAGATCTAACAATTCAGATACTCGAAGTCCACAGCCATACAAGGTTTCAATAATAGCTCTATTTCGTTCGCCTTGTGCATTGCTTAAATCTATAATATCTATCATTTTATCAATCTCAGAGAGTGTGAGAACATCTGGGAGCTTTCTCCCAATTTTAGGAGATTCAATTATTTCCATTGGATTGTTTTCTCTATATCCTTCAAAGATCAAATAATCAAAAAAACTTTTTAAACCTGAAATTACTCTGGATTGTGATCTGGGATTTAAAGATTTAGCTATTTCAAAAACAAATTGCTGGAGAATTTCCGCAGAGAGATAAACAGGAGAGATCAAAATCTTATTAGTTTCCAGATAGTTAATAAGTTTATGAATGTCTAGAGAATAGTTAGCTACAGAATTATCTGATAGCCCACGTTCTATTAACATATAGTTCTTATAATCTAGTAAAGATTGTGCCCAGGTCATAATCAGGATATTAACAAATAGCTATGCTATAATTAGCAATACTTTAGGTTTGAGTAACACTTCCTTAACAAATGTAGGACTAATTTTGCTCGTGAACTTAAAATATAAAAAAATGAAAAAATCAATTTTATTAGCAGGAATAGCTTTGTTGAGTTTGGGTGGTTTAAGAGCTCAGGAGTATGTGATGTTTGGAGTTAAAGGTGGTATTAACTCGAGTACTTTTAGGGGAGACGGATTTGGAGAATTTGATAATCCCGATTCTAGAACTTCTTTTAATTTAGGACTTTTAGCTGAGATCCCAGTTTCAGATAAATTTTCTGTTCAGCCAGAAGTGCTTTATTCAGGTCAAGGATATGATATCGTTAGTAGAAATAATGCTAATGATGTTGAGTATCAATTAGACTATATTAATGTGCCAGTATTAGCTAAATACTATCTTATTGATGGTCTTTCTTTAGAGGCAGGTCCCCAAATTGGATTTTTAGTGAACAGTGAGATTGATAGTAATCCAAGTGGTGATAGTGGAGATGTACCATTAAACGAGGATCAATTTAATAAGGTAGATCTTAGTATAGCTCTTGGTGCTGCTTATAAATTTAGAGGTGGATTTTTTGTGAGTGCACGTTACAATTATGGTCTTTCTGATGTTTATGATGATTCATATTCCAACTTATTTAAAAATAGTGATGTAAAACATTCTGTATTACAGGGTGGAATTGGATTTATGTTCTAGAAAAAAGAATTAATTATTTAAAATGCGGAAGATTCTCTTCCGCATTTTTTTTGCTCTAGTTTTATTAGGTTCAAAATTGATATTTATGGTACTTTTATTTTTTAAAAACTAGAGTATGCCAAGGATAGCCTTATTCATTTTTATAATTTTAATTTCAACCTCACTTTTAAACGCACAAGGCAGAAGGTCTAAAGACACCAAAGTCGGATTTGTTGCTGGCTATGTTTATGCACAAGTAAATGGTGAAAAGGAGAATGCAAAATGGAACGATTACGGTTCTGGAGGATATGCTGGGACCTTTGTAGATATTTATATCACCGAAAAATTTCACCTACAGCCCGCAGTGAATTTTGCATACGTTAATGACTTTAATATTATCTATTTACCATTAATGCTTAAATATCAAATTGGGCAGAGAGGTTTTAATGTACAAGCCGGAACTCAAGTAACCTATTTATTGGGTGGTGATGATGCTATTGGTACTAAAGATCAATTTGGATGGGAACTTGGTGCTGGTTTGGGTATGGATATTACCAAATCAATCTTTATTCAGGCTAGATATACCTATGAAGTAAGTAGGAGAAAGGTGGATGACTTTTTGGGATTGCCTTCTCAAGATTTCAAATTCAATAATATAATGATTGGTATTGGTTATAGGTTAAGTCCCGTAGACAGATTATAACGGCATAACTTATAATAACTCTGCCACAAAGTAAATTTTATGAAGTTAATTATAATTAATGGTCCAAATCTTAATCTTTTGGGCACAAGAGAACCGGATACCTACGGAAGTCAAAGTTTTGAAGATTACTTTTCGAAGCTTCAATTTCAATTTAGAGATGCTGAATTATCGCACTTTCAAAGTAATATAGAAGGGGAAATAATTGATGAGATCCAAAAAGCAGATAAAGAGTTTGATGGTATTATATTAAATGCTGCGGCCTATACTCATACTTCTATAGGAATTGGAGATGCTGTTAAAGCTATTGCTACTCCAGTAGTAGAAGTACATATTTCCAACACCTATTCCAGAGAAAAATTTAGACATAAATCCTTTATATCTCCAAATGCTAAAGGAGTAATTCTAGGTTTTGGCTTGCAGAGTTACGATTTAGCTATCGCGAGTTTTATTAAACAATAAGCTCATGTATAAATCATATTTAAATTGGAGTAGTGGTAAGGATGCTGCCTTTTCTTTATATAAGATCAAAAAAGGTGGAGTATTTAAGGTGGAAAAGCTTATTACCACCATAAATTCTGAAGTGGATAGAGTTTCCATGCATGGGGTGAGAAAGGATTTGTTACTGCGGCAAGCTGAAAGCATTGGGATTCCTTTAGAGTTGATAGCCTTAGATGGAACTGTTTCTATGGAGGAATATAATTCTATAATGGCTGAAGCTGTCACTAAACTGAGATCTGAAGATTATTCCCATGCTATATTTGGAGATATATTTCTAGAAGATCTTAGAACTTATCGGGAGGAACAACTAAAAAAAGTTGGCATAAGTGCGATTTTCCCTCTTTGGAAAAAAAACACAAAACACTTAATAACTGAATTCATTGAACTGGGGTTTAAAGCGATCACAGTTTGTGTAAATGCAAAAGTATTAGATAAATCGTTTTGCGGAAGAGAAATAAATCTTGATTTTATAAAAAGCTTACCTGCAAATGTTGATCCCTGTGGGGAACATGGGGAATTTCATACTTTTGTTTATGATGGTCCAAATTTTAAAGAGCCGGTAAGATTTGAAATTGGAGAAATTATCGAAAAAAAATATTCTCCATCCAAAACTGAGGATGACTGCTTTAAAAATAAAACTGAATCTTGGGATACCGCTTTTTGGTATTGTGATCTTCTACCGATATAAAACAAAAAAAGCTCCGAAATTTCGGAGCTTTTTTATTTTAACCTATTAATATTATAGATGAATCACTTCTCCATAAGCAGCTGCAACAGCTTCCATCACTGCTTCACTCATTGTTGGGTGAGGATGAATAGCTTTTAAAACTTCATGTCCTGTAGTTTCCAATTTTCTACCAAGTACTGCTTCAGCGATCATATCTGTTACTCCTGCACCAATCATATGGCAACCTAACCATTCACCATATTTAGCATCAAAAATAACTTTTACGAAACCGTCTGGAGTTCCAGCAGCTTTTGCTTTTCCAGATGCAGAGAAAGGAAATTTACCAACTTTAAGTTCGTAACCAGCCTCTTTAGCTTGCTTTTCCGTCATTCCAACAGATGCAATCTCTGGAGTAGCATAGGTACATCCAGGGATGTTTCCATAATCTATTGCTTCAACATGAACTCCTGCTATTTTTTCTACACAAGTAATTCCTTCAGCAGAAGCTACGTGAGCAAGTGCAGGTCCAGCTACCACATCTCCAATTGCATAAATTCCTGCAACATTAGTTTGGTACCATTCATTTACAACAATCTTATCTTTATCTGTTTTAATACCAAGTTCTTCTAAACCGATATTTTCAATATTAGTTTTAATTCCAACTGCAGAAAGTACGATCTCTGCTTCTAGAGTTTCTTCCCCTTTTTTGGTCTTAACTTTCGCTTTTATCAATTTTCCTGAAGTGTCTACACTCTCAACAGAAGAATTGGTCATCACCTTAATTCCGGCTTTCTTAACACTTCTTTCAAACTGCTTAGAAACATCTTCATCTTCTAAAGGAACTAGATTAGGAAGAAATTCTACGATAGTCACATCTGTTCCCATAGCATTATAAAAGTGAGCAAATTCAACACCAATTGCTCCAGAACCAACTACGATCATAGATTTTGGTTGGGTCTTTAAAGTCATTGCTTCACGGTATCCAATCACCTTTTTACCATCTTGTTTAAGATTTGGTAATTCTCTAGATCTTGCTCCTGTTGCAACTATTATATGATCTGCTTCAATATCTTTAGTCTTGTTATCTTTATCTGTAACCTCAACTTTCTTACCGCCCTTAAGTTTTCCGTAACCCTCAATAACGTCAATCTTATTCTTTTTCATTAAGAATTGAACACCCTTGCTCATTCCATCTGCTACATCTCTACTTCGCTTTACAACAGCTCCAAAATCTTTATCTGGTTTCTGAAGAGTAAGACCATAGTCTTCTGCATGTTTTAAATAATCGAATACCTGAGCACTCTTAAGTAAAGCTTTTGTTGGGATACAACCCCAGTTAAGACATACACCTCCAAGTTTTTCCTTTTCGATGATTGCGGTTTTAAAACCAAGTTGTGAAGCGCGAATTGCGGTTACGTAACCTCCTGGACCACTTCCTAGAACAACGATATCGTATTTACTCATATTTCGAAATTTTTATGACATTTTTAGAAGTTGCGAATTTAAGGAATATAAGCTTAAACTGAAAGAATTAGAATTAGTGTTATTTCTAGTATATTCAATAAAATAAAAATGGCTCTACCTTGGAGGAAGAGCCATTGATATGAATTTATTTTAATTTGACTATTATTTAATCACATCTGCCTCACTAATATTCAACTCCTTCATAACGGCATTCATATTTGTAAGATCTATTTGTTGTTTATTCTGAGCAAAAGCGGCAGGAACAACAATAACTCTGAATTTTTGATTCAATCTAAATTCTGCATCTAAAGCAGCAAAATCTAATTGCGTTCCGTTTGAATTGATCCCATCTAAAAAGATAAATACATCTTCATAAGTGAAATCGAAGTTATATTGGATTGTTTTGTCTCCTTGGAAATAAGTTTGGGGTAAAGCTCTAAATATTTCTATTGGAACTCCATTCGCATCATCGTTACCATCTCCAACTTTAACATAAACTAAAACAGCATCCGATTCAAAAACCTCAACTCCTTCATCATCAAAAAATACGGAAAGTGTATAGGAATTTGTTGCGGTAAAATCACCAGTTACATCTATTGCAGTTCCAATAAAACCACCTACTCCAGAAGGTCCTTCTGGTCCCTGAGGTCCGGGAGGTCCTTGAACACTATCGGAAGTACAAGAAGTAAGTGCAAAAAGGGCACAAATAATAAGTGTAGATATTTTTTTCATAATTTAAATTTTTAAGGTTTAAGAGTTTTTATTAAAAGCAATACTTGCGGAATTTACACAAAATCTTTGACCTGTAGGGGTAGGGCCATCGTCAAAAACATGTCCTAAATGACTACCACAATTAGCGCAAAGAATTTCTGTTCTAATCATTCCAAATGTTTTATCCTGAACATGTTCAACGGTTCCCTCAATGGCATTATCAAAACTAGGCCAACCACAACCACTTTCGAATTTGCTATTACTTTCAAAAAGTTTTGCTTTGCAGGCTGCACATTGATACTCTCCATTATCAAAATGAAGATTATATTTTCCAGAGTTTGGAGCTTCAGTCCCTTTTTGCCTCAAAACTTTATATTGTTCTTCAGAAAGTTCTTGTTTCCATTCCTCTTCGGTCTTTTCTATATTATATTTTTTCATTTCTAGTATGATTATTTGGTATCTGGAATAAATTTCATTGCATCTCCATTTATACAATGTCTCTCACCGGTAGTTTCACGAGGTCCATCATTAAATAAATGACCTAAATGCCCTCCACAAGTACCACAATGAATTTCATCTCTGGAATATCCCAATTTAGAATCAGAACCCATGGCTATACCATTTTTAATGGCTCTATCAAAACTTGGCCATCCAGTTCCGCTATCAAATTTATTCTCCGTTTTGTATAACTCAGTTTCGCAGGCAGCGCAAACGAATGTCCCAGGCTTTTTAATATCATTCAATTCACTAGAAAAAGGTCTCTCGGTTCCAGCTTTTCTTAGAATCTGATATTGGGCTGGAGTTAAGATTTCTTTCCATTCTGCATCTGTTTTAGTAACTTCATACGTTGATGCTACTTCTTTAGAATTTGCTTTGCTATCATTTTTTTGAGCGCTGCTATTACAACTAACGGCAACGATTGCTAAAATTGCAAAAAATATATTTTTCATAATTTTTTATTTATAAAACTACAAAGACTATACCGCTATGAATGTTGTTATTTTGTTAATTACATTAGAATCCCCTAAAATTTTTCTGTGCCCTAGGCCTCTAGTTATTAATAATTGACTGTTGCGTAGATTTTTAGAAATTTCATGAGCAGAACTTACATGTACATCTACATCATCCTCATCATGAATTACTAGGGTAGGTATTGTAACAGCTTCTGCAGAAACCGCTCCGGAATAATTATCCAAATCTTCTCCAAATTTTGAATCAAAATAAGATTTCATCTTTACAGCCACCTTTTCATTTAGTTGCATGTTTTGTGCAAAGTCCTTCGTGATATGCGTTACACTGTTGGCTGTTCCTATAATTACCAATTTTTTTATCGATACTCCATCTTTTACAGCTTTAAGAATAGACATTCCTCCTAAAGAATGACCTATTGCAGCATGGAAGGGTCCATAAGTTTTTTCTAAATGATGAATAGCTTCTATAAAAAACGGCATCATACTTATTTTACCAGGTGCTTTTCCATGACCTGGTGCATCAAAACTTATAATGCTAAATCCTTTTTTTACAAGTTCTTTTGCGATAACCGCCATTTGAGTTCCAGTACCGCTCCAACCATGAATAAGCAATATTTTATTTTCGGATTTTCCATACTGATATACTACAATTTCTCTGTTAATGGAAGGAACTGTTATACTCGCTTGAATGGAATTTAAATCCATTTCTTTTTCTCTCTCGGGAATTTTATATTTAAAAGGAGTAAAAAATAATCTAGCGGCAAATCTACTCGCAAGAAATGGAGAGATCTTAGTTAAGATTTTTCCTGTTACCATTAAATATTTTGGTGCAAGCAATACTTGCACTGGCTTTTTTTTTTCGGCTGATTGAGGCATAGGATGATTTAGAAGCGCCAAGTTAAATAAAATTCCAAGAGGATGGGTTTAAGAATAATAGAATAGAAATTTTATTATTGGTATCATTTTTGAAAATCCATAACTGTTAAAGCAAGCATAAACCTTCTTAACAGAAAGCGGTTGTTTTGTATTTTTATCAAACTAAAACCAAAAATCATGAGAATTAGAAATTTATTTATAGCAGTTTTTGCTGTAATTGTTATGGTTGGTTGTAAGACCAATCCCTTTACTGGAGAGAAAAATTTAAATTTTGTATCTAACGATCAAATATTTCCAGCCGCGTTTGCACAATATGATCAGTTTTTATCTGAAAACAAAGTGGTAACAGGTACTTCTGAAGCAAGGATGGTTAAAAATGTAGGTCAAAAAATAGTTACAGCTTCAGAAAGATATTTGAATGCTAATGGTTATCAAGGATATTTAAAAGATTTCGCTTGGGAATTTAATTTAGTAGACGATGAGGCAGTAAATGCTTGGGCTATGCCTGGAGGGAAAGTAGTTGCTTATACAGGTATTTTACCAGTTGCTAAAGATGAAACCGGATTAGCTGTAGTTATGGCGCATGAGGTAGCGCACGCGTTAGCAGATCATGGCGCACAAAGAATGAGTGCTGCACAATTACAACAATTAGGTGCGGTAGCAGGAAGTGTTGCTGTAAGTGGAAGAAGCCAACAAACACAACAGATCTTTGCTCAAGCTTACGGATTAGGTTCTCAATTAGGTGTAATGTTGCCTTTTAGTAGAAGTCATGAAACTGAAGCTGATAGAATAGGTTTAACATTAATGGCTATCGCAGGATATAATCCAGATGAAGCAGCAGACCTTTGGAGAAGAATGGCAGAAAATAGTGGGGGACAAGCACCACCAGAGTTTTTAAGCACTCACCCGTCATCTCAAACAAGAATAAACAATCTTACACAATGGGCTCCAGCAGCTAGAGCTGAAGCAGCTAAATATGGTGTAACTTCTTTTAAATAGGGAATTCATTACAAAATTTCTAAAGCCGTTCTTATAGAGCGGCTTTTTTTGTTATTTTTAAAAAATGAAATATCCCCCTAAAGGAAGTAAGAAATTATTAAACGCCTGGGCGTTTTATGATTGGGCCAACTCTGTTTACAGTTTGGTCATCGCCTCCGCAATCTTCCCGATTTTTTATGGTGCGATTACAATTGTAAAAGATAGCGACGGTAATATTATAGATGATACCGTAAATTTTATGGGATTTAATCTAAATAACGATTCGTTAATTAGTTATGTTACCGCTTTAGCCTTCTTGGTGGTTTCTATTTTCAGTCCTTTTCTATCAGGGATCTCAGATTATGTGGGGAATAAAAAGTCTTTTCTAAAATTCTTCTGCTATTTAGGTTCGATTTCTTGCATTGGTCTTTTTTGGTTTAGTTTGGATTTTTTGTGGTTTGGTTTGTTATGCTATTTCTTTGCTCTTATTGGCTTTTGGTCTAGTCTGGTATTTTATAATTCTTATTTACCAGATATAGCTTTTCCAGAGCAACAAGATAAAATTAGCGCTAAAGGTTTTTCCTTAGGATATATTGGAAGTGTGATCCTGCTGATTATTTGTTTAATAATGATCATGAAATTTGAATGGTTTGGTTTTGAAGATGAAGGTTTACCAACTAGATTATCCTTCGTGTTAACAGGGATTTGGTGGATAGGATTTAGTCAATATACTTATAAGTATTTACCTAAGGGAAATAAGAAAGAGAAGCTTACTAGGAATGTACTTTTCAACGGATTTAAAGAAATTAAGAAAATTTGGTTCGCTCTTAAGCATCAAGTAAGACTTAGCAGATATTTAATGGCTTTTTTTACATACAGTATGGCCGTTCAAACCATTATGCTTATTGCTACCTATTTTGGAATAGAGGAACTGGACTGGGGAGAACAAGATGCTACAACAGGTTTAATTGTAAGTATCTTATTAATACAGCTAGTTGCAGTATTAGGTGCAACTTTAACATCTAGGATTGCCTCGAATATAGGAAATATTAGGACTCTTATATATTTGAATATTTTCTGGATCCTAATCTGTATCTATGCCTATTACATAATTACCCCACAGGAGTTCTATGTAGCTGCAGCAGCAGTAGGATTAGTTATGGGTGGGATTCAGGCCTTATCGCGTTCTACCTATTCTAAAATGATTCCTGAGAACACTTTGGATACAGCGAGTTACTTTAGTTTTTACGATGTTTCTGAAAAGATAGGAATTGTAATTGGGATGTCTATGTACGGGATTGTAGCTCAACTTACAGGAAGTGTTCGTAATGCTATTCTTTTTCTAATAGTTTTCTTTGTAGCGGGTGTATTTTTGTTGCTAAGAGTTCCTAAAAATAATGAACCTATAAAAGTTGGCTAACTCCTATAGGTTCATTAGTCATAATTGTAAAATGCTTTAATGTATATCCGCTTTTTGTTATAATAGTTATTTCGTCACCCTGAATTTATTTCAGGATATCAATTTTAATATTAAATTACTCTGTTAAGGGATTCTGAAACAAGTTCAGAATGACGTTTTTTATCAGGTTAAGACGAATTACGGCTAACACAACGCTATTACTAATGCCTTGATATATCTCCTGAACCAGATGTTTTAAAATCCTGTTTTTCTGGATTTCCTTTATAACTTATATCGCCAGAACCAGAAACTCTCGCTTTTAAGGATCGAGAAGCGTAAACCTCAATGTCTCCAGATCCAGAAACCGCAGCTTCTACATTTTCAGCATTTAGGCCATAAGCCATAAAATCCCCAGATCCGGTAACTTTACAGTTGAAATCTTGTGCTTTTCCATTTAGTTTAATATCACCAGAACCTGTTATAGATCCCCATAGTTCTCTTGCTTCTACATTAAGATTAATATCGCCAGAACCGGTAACTCCAATTTTTAATTCTTTAGCTTTTAGTAACCCAGTATTGGAAACATCACCAGATCCGGTAACATAAAGACTATTAATAGTTTCTACTGGAACCGTCACCCGAATAGTCATATTTCTAGATGGGTTTAAAGACACATCTTTTTCAACAGAAATTTTGAGCTTTCCATCTTTTACTTCAGTTAGAATATATTCCTGCAAATTACTTTCTGCTTCTACCTTAAGTTTTCCTTCTGTACCAGAGATAATTTGAACATCTATAGATCCTACTAATGCAACTTCATCGTAACTGGAAGTGCTACGGGTATCTGTTACCAAATTTCCGTTTCCATTCACCTTTTTGCTGCCCCACCATTGTGCATTCATAGTGCTGGAGCCCAATATTATAAGAGCTAATAGAATAATTACTTTTTTCATGATTGATTTGTTTTAGTTGTTGGTTTATTTTTTCTGAAATGTGATACTGGCGTAATTGCTTCTTATTATAATATTACTTGAGTTGCCAGATTTTATATGGTAACCAGAATAACTCTTTTTGTATGATTCCTCATTTTTCTTTTGAATTTCTAATTCGTCCATTCCATCTATTCCTCCATAAGTGGAGACGATATCAAAGTCGAAAGCTTGATCCATTGCATAGCCAATTTTTACTCCAGCGTAATTGGATTTAATTTTTATGTCTCCTGCACCTTTCATAATTTTAGTTATTTCGAGACTTCCATAGTCTACGTTAAGATCTATAGCTTGATAAGCTTGTCCAATTTTTGTGCTCACATAATCCCCGTTGCCGTCAAGTTTTCTAAGCTTATCTACATTTAAACTCCCATAATCTCCATTGTATTTTAGATACTCTACTTTTCTTATTTTGCTTTTAGAATAATCTGCATTGATATCCAGAGTTTTTGCATCTTCTACTTCAAATTCAGAATAATCTGCATTTATCACTGCGTTTTTAACTACTCTTATATGACTATTTCTGGAGTAGTCTATATTAATATTATTAGTATTCCCTAGCAATTCTCCAATGTCGATGCTTCCATAATCGCAATTAATTTTTGCATTCCCGGTTAGTTTATCTAGATAGATATTTCCGTAGTTATTTATAAGATGGACATTATTTGTAATAGGTGCTTTAATAACATAATTAATCTCCATATTTATATTATTATTCTCACCAAAGATCATATTCCACCAAGATCTGCTTTCTTCCTCAAAATAGGTCTTAGCACTTACTCCTTCAGAAGATTGATTAAATTTTACATAGATCCCTTCCAGCTTTTCTTTTACTTTTTGTTCGTCATTTCCATTCACCTTGATTACTACTTCAATTTGAACTTTATTCTGGCTCCACGTACTAACATCTATATTCCCATAACTATTGTCAATTTTTAGAAGAGCATCTGCAGCTACATCATAAGATTTAGAAATCTTTTTCTCCTTAGTATGCTTGCCAGAAATTTTATCTGGTGTTGCCTCATTTTCACTATTATTTGGAACTGCGGGATACATTACTAAAAGGATTAATATGTTAAATAGTAGTGCTTTCATTTTTATAGTTTTTTAGTTCTTTAATATCTTCAATTTGTCTTAAAACGGTATTCAAAAGATCTATACGTTGTTGTAAGTTGGAAACCATAGCGAATATTACCCGTTTATCTTTCCCACTTATAGAGAGGTCTATCTTAAGTTTTTTATATTCTTCATCTAGACGTTCCATTTGCACTAAGGCATCATCGATTATGATTTTTGTTTCAGGCGATTTAGAAGCATTCACCTTTTCCAGTTCCGCTCTTATAGCTTTTGCATAAAAATCTTGTGTTTCCTTCATTTCAGGAGAAATAGTAGCAAGATCTGCAGGCTTCGATAAAATGTTTGAGCTTAAAAAGCTCCCAGCAATAAGTATTATAAAAACAATGCTTGCAGCAATGGCTATCCAAGATTTCCATATTGGTCTAACAGGGTTTTCGCCTCTTGAGCTTCTTAAGTTCCGGGACTCTTTTAATTTATATAGAAAACGTTCTTCATGACCAATTTCTGGTTCTTCTAGATCGCAATCTTCGTTTATAAAGAGTTTATATAATTCTTCATCTTTCATTTTCTGATAATATTTTTCTTAATTGTACTTTTGCTCTAGAGATGGTAGTTCTACAATTAGCAGGGCTTAATTTTAGGATCTCACAGATTTCATCATTATCATATCCTTCAATTAAATGAAGCGTAAGTACAACTCTATAGCTTTCTTTAAGAGATTCGAACTTTCTTAAAATATGCTGAATTCTACATTGGTTTTCTTCCTCTTCAACGATGCCAATCTCTGTTCCTTCATCCATTTTATTCTTAAACTCATCATTATAAGAAACCTGGATATATTTTGTTCTCTTGTTATACGCATTGATACTAAGGTTTACTACAATTTTCTTGATCCAGGCTCCGAATGTAGATTTCCCTTCAAATGAATCGATCTTAGAAAAAGCCGTGATAAATCCTTCTTGCATAATATCTTCCGCTTCCGCAGAATCCTTTACAATTCTAAGGGCAGTATTATACATCGCTTTGTAATATTTCTTGTATACTTCTAATTGTGCTCGATGCTCCTGTTTTTTGCAACGTACAATCAAATCTTCTGTATAAGTAATGGTCGGTGTCAAGAAATTTCTATTAGGCTTCTACTATAAAGATACCTATGTTTTTAAATTGTTACAGTTTCTGAAAAAAAAGTTGAATTCTTTTTGGTGGCATAACAATTGAAATAACAGATTAAAATAATACCCGCTACGTACAGAGGCAGTAGGATTAAACCCTCGCAGCAAATTGTGCGTGGATATAAATAATAAACTGTAGTGACAGTTTGACCTAAATAAAGATATGGCTAAATCTAAATTATTAAATATTGACAGTTTGTCATTTCAAGGAATCGATGAAGATGCAGAATTAATTCCTTTGATGACCCCAGAAGATGAAGAGGAGATAAATAAAGAAGAACTCCCCGAAAATTTACCAATATTACCTTTAAGAAATACTGTTTTGTTTCCCGGTGTTGTAATACCAATTACAGCGGGAAGAGATACTTCCATAAAGCTTATTAACGATGCAAATAGCGGAAATAAAGTTATTGGTGTTGTAGCTCAAAAGGATGAAGATGTAGAAAACCCTGGAGTAGATGATATTTATAAAACAGGAGTAGTAGCAAGAATTCTAAGAGTGCTTAAAATGCCCGATGGGAATACAACTGTTATTATACAAGGGAAAAAACGGTTTAAAATTAAAGAGGTAATTTCTGAAAAACCTTACATGACGGCTTCTGTAGATGAAGTTCCAGAAGTTAGACCAGAGCTTAAGAATGCTGAATTTGGAGCTATTATAGAATCTATTAAGGATCTTGCGCTTCAAATCATCAAGGGAAGTCCGAATATCCCGTCGGAAGCATCTTTTGCAATAAAGAATATTGAAAGCCCTTCTTTCCTTATAAATTTTGTGTCTTCTAACATGAATTTGAGTGTAGAGGAAAAGCAAAAATTATTGAAGACCAATAATTTAAAGACTCGAGCGCTGGAGACTTTAAAATTCATGAACGTTGAGAACCAGAAACTGGAACTTAAAAATGTGATCCAAAGTAAGGTGCAAAGCGACATGAGTCAGCAGCAGCGTGAGTATTTCCTTCATCAGCAATTAAAGACTATCCAAGAAGAACTTGGTGGAGCTTCTAATGAAGATGAGATGGAAGAGATGCGAGTTCGTGCTAAAAGTAAAAAATGGGACGAAAAAGTTGAAAAGCACTTTACAAAAGAGCTGGCTAAAATGCAGCGAATGAATCCTCAGGTTGCTGAGTATTCTATTCAAAGAAATTATTTGGATCTTTTTCTAGATCTTCCTTGGGATGAATTTAGCAAAGATAAATTTGATCTCAAGCGCGCTAAGAAAATACTAGATAGAGATCATTATGGATTAGATGATGTAAAGGAGCGTATCATTGAATATTTAGCTGTTTTAAAGCTTAGAAATGACATGAAATCTCCAATCTTATGTTTATATGGACCTCCAGGAGTTGGGAAAACCTCTTTAGGAAGATCTATTGCTGAAGCATTAGGTAGAGAATATGTGCGTATTTCTTTAGGTGGACTAAGAGATGAAGCTGAAATAAGAGGACATAGAAAGACCTATATTGGCGCGATGCCGGGTAGGATTATCCAGAGTCTTAAGAAGGCTGGCACAAGTAACCCCGTTTTTGTTTTAGATGAAATAGATAAACTTAATAGTGGTCATAATGGAGATCCGTCTTCAGCATTATTAGAAGTTTTAGATCCAGAGCAGAATAGTGAGTTTCATGATAACTTTCTGGAAATGGGATTTGATCTTTCTAAAGTGATGTTCATTGCAACTGCAAATAGTTTAAGTACTGTGCAACCCGCTCTTCGAGATAGAATGGAAATCATTAATGTTACGGGATATACTATAGAAGAAAAAGTAGAGATCGCTAAGCAACATTTACTGCCTAAGCAACTTAAAGAACACGGACTTACTAAAGAACACATCAAGATTGGTAAAGCACAATTAGAGAAGATTGTAGAAGGTTATACTAGAGAGTCTGGAGTTCGTGGTTTAGAAAAGCAAATTGCAAAAATGGTGCGTTATGCTGCCAAGAATATTGCAATGGAGGAAGAGTATGTGGTGAAGATCACTAATGAAGATGTAATAAAGATTTTAGGAAGTCCTAGAATGGAGCGTGACAAATATGAGAATAACGATGTTGCGGGAGTAGTTACAGGTTTGGCTTGGACAAGCGTAGGTGGAGATATCTTATTTATTGAATCTATTTTATCTAAAGGAAAAGGAAATTTAAATATTACCGGAAACCTTGGAAAGGTAATGAAAGAATCTGCTACCATCGCAATGGAATATCTTAAAGCAAATGCAGAAATGCTGAATTTAGATCCTGAAGTGTTTGAGAAATATAACGTTCATATTCACGTACCAGAAGGAGCAACTCCAAAAGATGGGCCTAGCGCAGGAATTACTATGCTAACATCTTTGGTGTCTTTATTTACTCAGCGTAAGATCAAGAAGAGTCTGGCAATGACAGGAGAGATCACTTTAAGAGGAAAGGTATTGCCTGTTGGGGGAATCAAGGAGAAAATCCTTGCAGCCAAGAGAGCAAGAATAAAAGAAATCATCCTTTGTGAAGAGAACAGAAGAGATATAGAAGAGATCAAGGCAGATTATTTAAAAGGCCTTACTTTTCATTATGTGAGGGAAATGAAAGACGTTATTGAACTTGCCCTTACTAACGAGAAAGTAGATAACCCAAAAGAACTATAAGATTCCAAACCCTGAAGCAATTCAGGGTTTATTTTTTTTACAATTTAAATTCTGCTTTATTTATCTTTGAAGTTGAAAAGTAAACAGGAATAATCCATTAAATCTAATAGATTGACAGATCATAAAATTACCATAGCAATAGACGGTTTTTCTTCTACAGGAAAAAGCACAGTAGCAAAACAACTAGCCAAAGAATTAAGTTATGTATATGTAGATACTGGTGCTATGTATAGAGCTATTACGCTATATGCAATGAGAAAAAAATATATCACCAAGGATACTTTTGATGAAGAAAGTTTAATTAAAGACTTGCCTTCTTTAAATTTAAAATTTGCTTTCGAGGCTTCTCGTGGTTTCGCTGCTATATATTTGAATGATGAAAATATTGAGGATGAGGTTCGTACTTTAGAAGTTTCTCAGTACGTAAGTAGGGTAGCGGCAGTTTCAAAAGTTCGTGCTAAACTTGTTTCTCAACAACAACTAATGGGCTTGGAGAAAGGAGTGGTAATGGATGGTAGAGATATTGGAACGGTTGTTTTTCCTAATGCTGAATTAAAGATCTTTATGACCGCCACTGCAGAGGAAAGAGCAAAGCGCCGATTTAAGGAAATGAAAGAAAAAGGGCAGGAAGTGAGTTACGATGAGGTTCTCAAAAATGTAGAAGAGAGAGACCATTTAGATACCACTAGAGAAGATTCTCCTTTAGTAAAAGCCGATGATGCCATAGAAATTGATAATTCTTCATTAACATTGGAGGAGCAGTTCAATACCTTGCTTAATATTGCCAATGATGTTATAGCTAAGCCTAATTAAAACTTGCCAAAGCTGAATGACTGAGGCTAAACTTCCCAATTCATTATTATATTTAATGGCTGTTGGAGCAGGATTGGTGGTAGCCAATAACTATTATAATCAGCCGCTTTTAAATCTTATAGCAGAAACTTATCAGGTTAAAGAAACAGCTGTTAGTAATATTCCTTTATTTACTCAAATAGGATATGCCTTAGGATTATTATTTATAATTCCACTCGGAGATAAATTTCCCCGAAAAAAACTTATCCTAATAGATTTTATCGCAATTGTAATCAGCTTGCTGGCAGCTGCTTTAGCACCTTCGTTATTAATTCTTACTATTGCCAGTTTTTTTATTGGATTTTCTTCAGTAGTTCCCCAACTCTTTGTTCCAATGGCTGCCCAGTTAGCTTCAGAAGAAAGGAAAGGAAGAGCCATAGGTATTGTGATGAGCGGACTGCTAATTGGAATCTTGGGAAGTAGATTTATAAGCGGAATGGTAGGTGAGTATCTTGGTTGGAGAGCCATGTATTATATTGCTACAGGAATTATGCTGATCTATTGGGTGTTGCTTAAATACAAGTTACCAGAACTAGCTCCAGATTTTAAAGGTACTTATGCACAACTAATGAAATCTATACTGCATTACTTTAGATCTGAAAGTTCGGTAAGATTAGCGGCCATGAGAGGAGGATTAGGATTTGCAGGATTTAGTGCATTTTGGACCACCTTGGTATTTCTAATGGAAGATTCATTTAATTATGGAAGCGCCGTTACAGGTGCTTTTGGAATTCTGGGAATTGGAGGTGCGCTTGCCGCTACTGTTATGGGAAAACTTAGTGATAGTATGAATAAAAACAGACTTATCACCATTTCTACTTTTTTAATGATCGTGGCTTGGGGAATATTCGTGTTTTCCGGTAGTTCTATTATAGGTTTGATAATAGGAGTGATCTTGGTTGATATGGGATTACAATCTTTACATATTACTAATCAGAACATCATCTTTTCAAAAAATCAGAATGCTAGAAATAGAATCAATACTATCTATATGGTTGGGTATTTTATTGGAGGAGCTTTAGGTACTATTACAGGTGCTTATGCATGGCAAGAATTTGGTTGGACCGGGGTCGCAACACTTGGACTTATCTACTCTGTACTTATTTTAATCTTTCATTTTTTATTTAAAAATTCAGTTTCATAAAACAGAGTTCTCAAATATTTGAATATAACAAATTAAGTTGTATTTTTGCACTCCTTTTTAGATAAAGAAATGGAAATAGAAAAGGGTTGAAAATCAAATATATAATCACTTCTGTGTTTAATTATCTGAAATTTCCATAAAGAACATAGAATACAAATATTACAATCAGCAATGGCTGAAGAAACAAAAAATCAAGAAGTTCAAGAGTCTAACTCTGAAGTTTCAAACCACGCGGCACCGTCTGCACAACAGGAAAACCCTGAACAATTCTTAAAAGACTTTAACTGGCACAACTACGAAGAAGGAATAGATCCTGTAGATGATACTAAGTTAGTAGAATTTGAGAAGTTAGTAGCTGAAAACTTTGTAGATACTTTAGATGATGAAGTTACTACTGGTAGAGTTATTAATATCACAGATCGTGATGCTATTATTGACATTAACGCGAAAAGTGAAGGAGTTATCTCTTTAAACGAATTCCGTTACAATCCAGATCTTAAAGTTGGAGATGAGGTTGAAGTTTTAATTGATGTACGTGAAGACGCTACAGGTCAATTAATCCTTTCTCACCGTAAAGCTCGTGTGATCATGGCTTGGGATCGTGTGAACAAAGCACATGATGAAGCATTAATCGTAAACGGTTTTGTTAAATGTCGTACTAAAGGTGGTATGATCGTAGATGTATTTGGAATTGAGGCATTCTTGCCAGGTTCTCAAATCGACGTGAAGCCAATTAGAGATTACGATGCTTACGTAGGTAAAACAATGGAATTCAAAGTTGTGAAAATCAACCACGAATTTAAGAATGTTGTTGTATCTCACAAAGCGCTTATCGAAGCGGATATCGAAGAGCAGAAAAAAGAAATTATTGGTCAACTAGAAAAAGGTCAAGTATTAGAAGGTACTGTTAAGAATATTACTTCTTATGGTGTATTCGTAGATCTTGGTGGAGTTGATGGATTGGTTCACATTACAGATCTTTCTTGGTCTCGTATAAACCATCCTAACGAAATAGTTGAATTAGACCAGAAATTAAATGTTGTTATTCTTGACTTCGATGAAGCTAAGACTAGAATTCAATTAGGTTTAAAACAATTACACAAACATCCATGGGAAGCTTTAGACGAAAACCTTAAAGTTGGAGACAACGTTAAAGGAAAAGTAGTTGTAATTGCAGATTACGGAGCATTCATTGAAGTTGCTGAAGGAGTTGAAGGACTTATTCACGTTTCTGAAATGTCTTGGAGTACGCATTTACGTTCAGCTCAGGATTTTGTTAAAGTAGGGGATGAGATTGAAGCTCAAATCTTAACTTTAGATCGTGACGATCGTAAAATGTCTCTTGGTATTAAGCAATTAAGCGCAGATCCATGGACAGATATTACTTCTAAGTATCCAGTTGGTTCTAAGCACACAGGTATTGTACGTAACTTTACAAACTTTGGTGTATTTGTAGAATTGGAAGAAGGAATTGACGGACTTATTTATATTTCTGACCTTTCTTGGACTAAGAAGATCAAGCATCCATCTGAATTTACTAACGTAGGTGATAAGTTGGAAGTTGTTGTATTAGAATTAGATGTAGAAGGACGTAAATTAAGTTTAGGTCACAAGCAAACTGAATCTAACCCTTGGGATAAATATGAAACTGAATTCGCTGTAGGTACTACACATACTGCGGAAATAGCTGAAATAGTAGACAAAGGTGCAACTATAGAGTTTAATGAGGATATCACTGCATTCGTTCCTACTCGTCATCTTGAAAAAGAAGATGGTAAGAAACTTAATGCTGGTGAGTCTGCGGAGTTCCAAATTATTGAATTCAACAAAGAATTCAAGAGAGTGGTAGCTTCACATATGGCTATACATAAAGAAGAAGAGCAAAAAATCGTGAAACAAGCTGCTAAAAAATCAGCTCAAAACACTGAGAAAACCACTATTGGTGATGTAAATGCAGATCTTCAAGCATTAAAAGACAAAATGGAAGGGAAAGGATAGTCTTTCAAAACCATTAGTTTTTAAGCTTAAAAAGAAAAAGCCTCCTAAATTTTAGGAGGCTTTTTTTAATGCTTTTATTTAAAGTTAATTATTGCCACCATCATGCAGTAATTGTTGTAGAGTATCTAGTGTTATAGGTTTCACTAGATAATTATTTACATTATCGTATTCCTTAGCCTTTTCAACATCAGTAGGATCTACAGAGGAGGTAATTATATAAATAGTAATCTTTCTTTCGGTCTTGATCTTTGTAAACTCATCTAAAAATTGCCACCCATCCATAATGGGCATGTTAAGATCTAACAAGATGATATCTGGTAATCTTTCACCAGCTTTTATTATGGATTTAAGGTTATTAAGAGCTTCTTCTCCATTATGAAATATCATAAAAGCTGTACAAAAATCAGCATATTGCATAATTTTCTTCGCTCCAAAAACAAAAATTGGATCATCATCTATAATGCAGGCGATATCAATTTTTTTCATGCTTTAAATATAATTTGAATGTTGTTCCTTTGTCTACTTCACTTTCTACTTCGATTCTTCCACCTAAAGATTCTATTTGATTCTTAGTAATAAATAACCCAATCCCTCTAGATTCCTTATTTTTATGGAAGGTTTTATACATTCCGAATATCTTTGACTTGTGTTTTTTAAGATCTATACCTAGTCCATTATCACTAATACTTACTAAAACAAAGTTTTCTTCTATTTTAGAATCTATTTTGACAAAAGAAGCTCTTTCTAACGATCTATATTTAATTCCGTTAGTCAAGAAATTTAGAATAATGCTATCCAAATATGCCTGTAAGCCCTGAACTTCATGTTTAGGATCAATATTGTTTATAATTTCCACTTCAGCATCATTAGCAATTCCTGCTACGTTTCTAATAGATTGTACAGTAGTATTATATAAATTAATTGAGATTAAACTGTCATCAATATTGGTGTTTATTAAAACTACTTCATTTAAATGAGCGATAGTTTCTTTTAGATTTTCTGAAGCAAGCTTTAGCATCGTCATAATTTCATTGTCCTCGGCTTCTGGGAAGTCTTGTAAAAACAAACTTAAAAGCATGGCGAAATTACCGGAATGTGATCTTAGGTTATGAGAAACTATATGAGCAAAATTCTTTAAACGATCATTTTGATCACTAGTAACTACTAACAATGATTTAATTTCATTTTCAACTCTCTTAATCTCGGTTATCTCTGCTGCTACTCCTAAGTATCCAATAATATTATCCTTATCCTTCACAGGAGTTACTGTAAGTTGTACTGGAAATTGTACTCCATCTTTTCGAACGTAGGTCCATTCTCTTGTGTCGTAGTCATCGCTGATAGCCAAGGTTCTAAAAACATCAAAATTTTCGATTTTTTTATTGGAATCAGCTGAAAGTTCCTCTCCTCTCTTTTGGATCTCCGATTTAAGATGGATTTTTGCTGGTGATTCTTTACCTATCATTTCATCTTTAGAATAGCCTAATAAGTTTTCAGCTCCTCTATTAAATGTTGTGATATTACCATCCATATCGGTTCCTATAATGCTTACATGGGTACTAGAATCTAATATTCCCTCTAATTTGGCAAGAGTCTCCTGAAGCTTTTGAGCTGCGATTTTCCTTGGAGTAATATCTGTAATTTGACCAATAAAATATAAAGGATTTCCTTGGTCATTCTTAACAACAGAAACCGATAGGATTGTATGTACTATAGATCCATTTTTATGAATAAACCTTTGTTCGTTATTTAAGTAGGACTTCTTACCAGATAAAAATTCCTTTAATAATGCTATGTTAGTAAATATGTCGTCTTTATGAGTTATATCGAAAACAGTTAAACTTAATAACTCTTCTCTTGTATAACCTACAATTTTGCTTAGTTGATCATTCACTTCCAGCCATTCTGTTTTCTCATTAAGAATAGCCATTCCAATAACTGCATTTTCAAAATTACCTCTAAAAGCGGCTTCGCTAATTTTTAGTTGTTGCGTGGTTTTTTTAATTTTAGTGATGTCATGCATAGTGACAACAGCCCCAAAAACGTTTCCATCTTCCCCAACTAATTGAGATCCTGCGGCTACAATATGTTTTATCTCTCCGTTATTAGGAGAAATTATGAACTCTTTTGTAGTAACATCTCCAGTATATAAAGCCTGAATGAGCGGGATATCTTCCGTCTTTAAGGGGGATTTTCCATCTAAATGGAATAAACCGTAGTGATTGGAAAATTCTGAAACCGGAATTGGCTCTGCTGGTAATCCATGCCATTTCTTAGTGGCATTATTAAATAACGTGAGATTTCCTTCTCTATCGCAGGAAACTATCCCAACTTCTATACTATTAAGTATGGTTTCTAAAAGAGTTTGTTTTTCGTTATTTAACCTGTTTGCTTCTTTCCTAATATGGATATCTTGAAAAAGACCATAGAGACGTTCACATTTACCATTTTTAAATTCTGAAATTCCAATTGCTCTAACCCATTTTCTATTTCCGTTACCAGTAATTATTTCTACTTCGATATCGTAGTTTTCCCCATTTTCTAAAGCTGCTTTTACAGAATTCTCAACAGTATCTCTGTGAATACCTTTAGGATAAAAATTTATTGCTTCCTCTAATATTGGAGTGAAATCCTGAGCAACTTCATGAATTTCTTTTGTTACCTCACTCCAATGAGCTTCACTTTTAATAAGATCTACTTCCCATGTGCCAATCATTGCAGCTTTGTTAGATCTTTCCAAAAGGTCTTGATATTTCTCTAAGAGTAGCGCATGCTTTTTGCGTTCTGTAATGTCCTGGTGACTTCCAGTCATCCATTCAGGTTTACCATCTTTTGTCCAGCTTCCCACTTTACCGGTATCTTTAACCCAAATCCATTCCCCTTCTTTATTTTTGAACCTTGATTCTATTACATAATACTCCGTCTTTCCAAGAAAATGTTCTTCTAACAACCTGTTAGAGCGTTCATGATCTTCTGGGTGTGCAAACTTCTCCCAGGTTTTCATATTTGTTGGCTGCAACTCTGCTAAGGTATAACCTAAAATATTTGCCCATTTTTCATTAAAAATAGCTTCTCCGGTTTGCACATTCCATTCCCAAGTACCAATGTTGGTACTCTCAATAATACGTTCAAGGCGTTTTGCTTTTTGTTGACTGTCTTGTCTAGATTCGGGTTCATTTGCTAATGAAGTGTTCCCTACAAGTATTGCCGTTACTTTGTTGTCTGAATTTCTTAATGCAATTGCCTTGCTATTAAAATGAATACTTGATCCAGATTTAGACGTGTAAGAAATTTCCAAATTAACAGGATCAGAAAATTTTGTAAATTGATTTTTAACTGAAAATATAACTCTTTCGTATTCTTTCTTATCTAGGATACTAATAGGAGATAAGAGTTCATTCTTCATTATATCTGGATCAAAATCTAAAGATTTTAGGAGCTTTTGATCAATAAAAATATCACTGGTTTTTTCTAAATCTATAAACCAATATCCATATAATGAAAAATCCTGAATAAAGTTAAAAAAGGACTCTTCCTTTCGAATTAAATTATATAGGGATTTTTTTAAAACTGTCATTGTGGTAGGATTGCAAACTTCATTTATAACTAAATAAAAAAAAATATTATTTATATGTTTAGCCTAATTTCTAAACGTATTCCGGAAATTTCTCTTTTAGAATATCCATAACTCCATCTTTAAATAAAGGTTTATTAAGATAACCAGAAATTTGAGGTATGTCTTTGGCCTTATCTCTTTCATCAGGATTAAGAGAAGTGGTTAGCATTACCACAATTGCTTTGCTTTTTTGTGTCTCTTCTAAATGAGTATAGTTTTCTAGAAATTCCCATCCATTCATTCCAGGCATATTGATATCTAAAAAGATTAAATCTGGTTGAGGATGATTTTCTTTATCTGTAGATTTTAAATATTCCAAAGCTTCAAATCCACCTTGTACTGCCATGATTTTTTCAGTACAATCAATCTTTTTTAATACTCTTTCATTGATGAAATTTGTAGGTAAATCATCATCAACTAATAAGATGCAGGTTAGTTTTTTTTTCATAAAGTAATCTTTTAACAAGGTATTTATACCGTTTAATAGGGTAAACGATTTGGGAATCGATTTATAATATTTGGTTTCAAGTATGATTCTTGTAGCAATTTAGATAAATTTGATTAAATCCAGATAATAAAAGCACAACTTAGTACAGGCTTATTTATTTAATCAATTGTATTTAATTCCTGCATATCCTACCCAATGTGTGTTTTTGGCAGGAGCAGTTGTACCCATTCCTAGATCATCTACCTTAATATGTTTGTTGTGAATGCTTGATCTATAATCTACTAGTTCCCCATATAATGGTTTATTATGTAGAATTAGATTTAATTTATTAGCCATTAAAACTCCAAAAGGAATGGAATATCTTCCACACCAAGTCCAATTATATTCCATATAGTTTTCTTCTTTCACTGTGACTTTATTGAATTCACTAATCCCTTCCTTTGATATTTCTTCTGTCAAAAAGTTCTTAATGATATCCAGATCCTTTAGATAAGCTTTAGAAGTGCCTACACTATCCACTCCAAAAGGAGCTAGATTGGAATTACCCCATCCTTCATTTCCATAATGAATAGCATCACTTGAAATTACCACAGCTAGATCTTCTCCATAATTCAAGTTGTTTTCCCTCATAAGATTAGCAAGAGCTTGAGCTATAACTTCTGAAAAAGAGTTCATATTTTCAAATGAGTTATATGGAACAAGCATTGGAATTATCTGTACAGATTTGTTGTTCTGCTGAAGGAACGGCGTAATAGCTTCTAAAGAATGTTCTAACTGCATCATTTCATTTTGAATGATATAAGTGCTATCTGGAATTAATGAAAGTAACCTGTCTCTTAACGGCGAAATTTTAATGTTTCCAAAGGCTGTTTGCCATTCCTTGAAAGAACCAAATACAATTTTATCCTTGATGTCGAAATTCCGTGCTCTATGCGCAACTCCTATGAGTACAATGGTGTTTGCTTTTATGCTGGAAAGTGTTTTTTTATAAAGGCCAGCAGCATAGGCATAATCATCATGAGGGCAAATTAATGCTTTGCTTATTTCAGAAGTAATAATTTTGTCTTCTGCAGCTATCCTAGACAAGATGCTATCCATTTGCCATTTGTATTGAGGGAAACCAATAGTGTCTTCTAAATGCCTTATTTGAATATTTACATCAGAAAAATTCTCATTAGCTTTCTGTTGACCAAAACATAGCACACTAAATATAAAAAAGCTAAATGTGAGTAAATTTTCAATTTTAAATGTTTTCATTCTCATTGTAAAGTAATTTCTTGAAGTTCCAATTCATAATCATACTGTAGGTCTTCATGTAAAAGTAAAATTCCTTTCTTAACTAGCAGTAACTGTCTATTATACAAATTCAAAAGCGTTGTGTTTCTTTTAATTGAAGGTGAAAAATCGGATAATTGAGAACAAAAGAATAATAGGAGTTCAACTTCAGTTTCCTTCTTTTTGGAATATCTTATATACTTTTTAATCATTTTTAAGATCTTCCGAACACTTTTCTTTATGAGATAAAAATTCTTTTTATTAATAAGACCAAATTGAATTTCCACCTCTTGCTTAATTTGAGAGATAAATTCTTCTTCATCTATAGAATCAAATAAAACATAGGTGAGTAGTTCTTTATTCTCTTTTTTGAATTTAGAAAGCTGCAAACAATACTCTAGTAGTTCTTCCTTAGATCTATGGCCAAGCTCATCTTTTAGCTCTTTAATACTGGCAACCTTCATTTTTAATGTGTTTTTATTTATTCATGAATAATCTAGCAAGAAATAGGTGATCTAAACTTCAGCTTTTTAAACCTAATAGCCAGTTTTCATTTGAAAGATTTTTAATTGTTATTTCTTCCGATTCAATTAGCTAATGGGTTTTGTATTCTGAAATAATGCAATAACTCCTATAATAGGACCGATTCCCAATATTAAATATAAAAATTTTGGATCTATGTAATTGCTAATTATAGAAATGGATTGTATGCTTACTATTGTGATTGCAAAACCTATACTATTAACCAAGGTCAACGAAGTTGCTCTATATTCAGCAGGAGTATTTTTAGCTACCAAAGAAGAAAATAAAGGAGAGTCTGCTACTACCACCATTCCCCAGAAAATTAGAAATGTTATGAATATTACATTAGAGTCTGTATAAAATAAGACAGGGGATATCAAGCAACAAAATCCTGATAATAATAGAGCAGTACGTGCAATCTTTTTTTCTCCATAGATATTGCAAAGTAAACCTGCAATTACACATGCTATGCTACCAATACCAATAATAGTAAAGGAGAGTAGAGAAATGTTAGGTGTAGTTGAGTTATGAAAACTAAAATAAGTTGTCAATATAATTGGAATAAATGCCCAAAATGAATACAACTCCCACATATGTCCAAAATAGCCTAATGCTGCAATTCTTAGTTTAGGATCTTTAAAGATCAACTTAGCTGTTTTAAATGCGGGTTTATAGTTTCTTTTCCTATATGGACCATTGGGAACAAATAATAAAATTAAAAAGCCTCCAAGAATTGCTATTGCTGAAGTAGCTAGTATTACAGTTTTCCAGGAGATCTTATTGGCGAAACCATTTAATAAATGTGGAAATGCTGTACCTAGAACCAATGCGCCTACAAGAAACCCAAGAGCTTTCCCTAATCCCTTATCACTATAGTCAGATGCTATCTTCATTCCTACTGGGTAAATTCCAGCTAAAAAAAAACCACTGGAAAATCTTATTATTAGAAGGCTTAGAAAATTATTAGTTTCTAGAATGGTTGCTGCATTAATTCCAGCTCCTAGTAACGCACAAACAAAGAATACTTTTGATGGGGAGAATCTGTCTGCAATAGAAAATACAGCAAAGAGAAGAGTTCCTATTATAAAACCAAATTGTACCGCAGATGTTAAATGTTCTAGCGCATTATTATTTAATTGAAAATTTAAAAGCAACTCTCCTAAAACAGCATTTGTTGCGAACCAAAGAGAAGTGCAGCAAAATTGTGCAAATACAATTATGAAAATAGTGAATCTGATATTTTTCATAAATGATCTAACTAAATAAAATTGCATTTAATCATACTTAAATTCAGTATTAGCGGGGTGAAGATACATAAACTATTATGGAGGAAAATAAATCAATCTTCTTCAAAAGCTTTATTTAAAAGTTAAAGAATTAATTATTTTAGTTAATTACATGATAATTAACAATTTAATAAAAACCAAGACGGCACTTCTTTCGTAGGTTTAAATGACACTCTTCCAGAGTGTTATAGATATCATTAAAATCCCCCCATTTAATGTTCTAATATTTTTGATTGCCCTCGATTTTCCGATTCGCTTAACCAAAGTACCTGAATAAAGATATCCTGCTTAGCGTGGTTTAACATTATTAATTAAAATTATTAATTATGAAAAAACCAATGATCAATGTGCAGTCGTTTCACGATGGGCGCGAAGGAAAAATGAATTCGAGAAGACAGTTTCTCAAAATTGGAGGTTTAGCTGTAGTAGGCTCGAGTCTCTTCCTCTATTCTTGTGAGGAAGATGGAATCGCAGATGAAGAAATTAATGCGCTAGATGCAAAAGGCGTAGATAATAAGAGAGTATTCAATCTCGGGAAAGGAGATCTGGGAATCCTTAATTATGCTTATGTTTTAGAGCAATTAGAAGCGGCGTTCTATACAGAGGTTGTAAATGGTTTCTATTATAATTCATTACCAGAATCTAATCGAGGAGAAAAACAAATCTTAAGGGACATTTGGTACCATGAAGTAATTCATAGGGATTTCTTAAAAGCAGCTTTAAACTCTATTGCGCCTCCGGGTAAAGTTGCTCCAGAATTAAATTTCAATTTTAGTGGCGTAGATTTTAGCAGTCGAGATAATGTATTAACGGTATCTCAAATTTTAGAAGACACAGGGGTGTCAGCTTATAATGGAGCCGGAAAATTATTGGAAAGCGCAGATTATTTGTTGCTTGCAGGGAAAATAGTTTCAGTAGAAGCAAGGCATGCCTCAGCAATAAGAGATCTTATTAGACCTGGTACAACCTATTTCGCAGGAGATGATGTTCTAGTAGATCTTGGAGGATCTGGAATTGCTTACGATAAAGCAGTTGCGCCCCGTGATGTTTTAGCCGCGGTAGCTTCAACAGGTTTTCTTGAAACCAAGATCATAGCAAATAACTTACCTACCGCTTAATTAATTACTAATCTTAAAATTAAACATTATGAATATTATAAAATTTTTAGATGATCTCTCCGATAAACAACTTTTTGAAACTAAAGGTTCAAGAAGAGATTCCTTTAATCAAATGAAAAATGTAGGCAAAAATATGGCTTTAGCTTCCATACCATTTGCATTGGCTGCAACAAGTAAAAAAACGTCTGCGGCCACCATGTCAATGTCATCGGCAATGTTCCAGGCATCCCCTACAGATATTTTAAATTTCGCGCTTACCTTAGAATATTTAGAGCGTGATTTTTATCAAATGGGAATGGATACTTCAGGACTTATTCCAGCGGCGGATCGAGATGTCTTTGGTCAAATACTAAAGCATGAAGTTTCTCATGTAGATTTTCTAGCTACAGCCTTAGGTGATGCTGCTATCGAAAAACCAGAATTTGATTTCTCAGGTGGTCCGGGAGGATTAAGTTTAGACACTTTCGGTAATTATCAAATCTTTCTTGCATTATCTCAGGGTTTCGAGGATACTGGTGTAAGAGCTTATAAAGGTCAAGCTGGAGCATTGATAGATAACGATGTGCTTTTGGAATATGCCTTGCAAATTCATTCGGTAGAAGCCAGACATGCATCTCAAGTGCGAAGAATGCGTGGTGAAAAAGGTTGGATTACTTTTAATGATAATACACTTCCTGACGCTTTCAGCGGTATTTATGCTGGGGAACAAAACACTGTTCAAGGAGGAGTAAATCTTTCCGGTATGTTTGAGGATTTTGGAGGGGATGCAGCGGTTACAGAAGCATTTGACGAACCATTAACTATGGAAGAAGTAAATGCTATCGCCAGCGTATTTATTGTGAGTTAGGGATTAAAATTGTTATTGAAAAAGAAAGATCATGCGTTAGGAGATACTCCCTATAGCATGATCTTATTTTTTGAAGAATAGGTTCGTTTTAAATCCCAATTAAAAACCTTGAGTCTAAATCAAAAAAAATCTTACTTTTGTTTCTCAATCAACATCAGTTTCTATTATGAGTCAAAAAATGTTGCTTAATTCTAAAGAGATCAACATTATTCTTCGTCGTTTAGCTTGCCAGTTAGTAGAAAATCATCCTAATTTTGAAAATACTGTAATTATTGGAATTCAACCTCGGGGGGTGTTTTTAGCCAATAGAATTCTTCAGTTATTAGAAGAAGAGTATGGTATAAAAAATATTGAATCGGGACAACTAGATATCACATTTTACAGGGATGACTTCAGAAGGAGCATTAAACCCTTAGAAGCAAATAAAACTAAGATTGATTTTATTGTTGAAGATAAACAAGTGATCTTTATAGATGATGTTCTCTATACTGGACGGAGTATTCGTTCAGCCTTAACTGCAATTCAGTCTTTTGGTAGACCTAAAGAAATAGAATTACTTACTCTAATAGATAGAAGATTCAGCAGGCATTTACCCATACAACCAGATTATAATGGGAGGCAGGTAGATGCAATTAATGATGAGCAAGTAAAAGTGCATTGGCAAGAAATACATGGCGAAGATGCAGTGTATCTTTTACCTTTTGAAAAAACAGAACAGGAAGTGATTCCACAGAAAAAAGATACTAAATGAGCGAATTAAGTGTAAATCACTTATTGGGAATTAAATATCTTAAAAAAGAAGATATTAACCTGATCTTTAAAACTGCCGATCATTTTAAGGAAGTGATTAATAGACCAATTAAAAAGGTTCCTTCTTTACGAGATATTACCATCGCCAATTTATTTTTTGAAAACAGTACCAGGACCAGACTCTCTTTTGAACTGGCCGAAAAAAGGTTAAGTGCAGACGTTATTAATTTTTCAGCTGCTTCATCCTCAGTAAAAAAAGGAGAAACCTTAATAGACACGGTAAATAACATTCTTGCTATGAAAGTGGATATGGTGGTGATGAGACATCCAAATCCAGGGGCAGGAATTTTTCTTTCCAAGCATGTAGATGCAAGTATTATAAATGCAGGAGATGGAATCCATGAACACCCCACTCAGGCATTATTGGATAGTTATTCCATACGTGAGAAACTTGGCGAAGTAAAAGGTAAGAAAGTTTTAATAGTGGGAGATATTAAGCACAGTAGAGTTGCACTTTCAAATATTTTTGCTTTAAAATTACAAGGGGCTGAAGTAAAGGTTTGTGGTCCAAAAACCTTAATCCCAAAATATATAGAATCTTTAGGGGTAAGTGTTGAAACTAATCTTATAAAAGCATTAGAATGGTGTGATGTCGCTAATATGCTAAGAGTACAAAATGAGCGAATGGAAATTAGTTATTTTCCAACCACTAGAGAATATACACAACAGTTTGGTCTAAATAAACAAATCCTGGATTCTCTTGATAAAGAAATCGTGGTGATGCACCCAGGTCCTATAAATAGGGGAGTGGAGATAACCAGTGATGTTGCAGATTCTAAACAAGCTATTATTTTAGATCAGGTGCAAAATGGAGTTGCAGTAAGAATGGCTGTGATTTATCTATTGGCTTCAAAAATAAATCGATAAGTTTATAGTAGTTTAAAAGAATAAAAATGAAAATTACACGAAAAGAAGAGTTTATTATTTTACAAGATAACAAGAATAATCTCGTGGATTTTGCTGAAAGGATCACAGAGAATTATTCTGATTATAGAAATGATAACGTAATCGTAGATTTGCTGAATTATCAAAATTTTGATGTCAAAGATGCCCTTCTTTTTTTAGAGATTTCTAATATTCATCGTGCAGAAAAAAAATCTTTTGTTATTGTAAACTCAGACATTTCTATAGATGTGATTCCAGATGAATTAATTGTAGTGCCTAGTCTGTTGGAAGCCGGCGATATTATTAAAATGGAAGACTTAGAGAGAGAATTAGGTTTTTAAACTTTTATGGATGGTTTAATTCCTGTTCCCGTTACTTGTCGGGATATTTCGGAATGTGAATTATTATAACATTCCGGATCTATCAGAATAGCGCTACTGAGCTTGACCTAAAGTTCTTGATATATATAAAATATTAAAGACATTCTTTAAATTCTCAAGTTCAAAAAAATAAATGTATGAAATTAACAATACTTGGTTGTTATGCAGCGACCCCAAGAACATTTACAAACCCTACTTCACAAGTACTTGAAATAAACAACCATTTATTCCTAATTGATTGTGGAGAAGGTACCCAAGTTGAATTGCGTAGAAATAAGATAAAATTTTCACGGATCAAAAACATTTTTATCTCACATTTACACGGGGATCATTGCTTTGGACTGGTAGGGCTTATTTCAACTTTTAGACTTTTAAACAGGGAGACAGAACTACATGTTTATGGACCGAAGGGGATCAAGGAAATAATTATACTACAGCTTAAATTGTCTAAATCCTGGACAAATTACCCATTGCATTTTCATGAGTTAAACAGCAAAGAACCTGAATTACTTTTTGAAGATGACAAGGTAACAGTAGAAACAATTCCATTAAATCACAGGATATATACAAATGGATTTTTATTTAAAGAAAAGCCAGGTCCTAGAAAGTTGTTGATTAACGAGATCATGAAATATAATATAGATGTTTCATTATACCAGAGTGTAAAGATGGGTAAGGATGTGGAATCTAATGACGGAGAAATAATTCCGAATCATTTAGTTACAGGTCCTCCAGAAGAACCTATGAGTTATGCATTTTGTAGCGATACTGCCTATTATCCAGAAATGATTGATCAGATTTCTAATACCAAGGTATTATATCACGAATCTACCTTTCTGGAGGTTAATAAGGAATTAGCTGCTCCTACAAAACATTCAACAGCAAAACAGGCAGCTCAAATAGCTAAGGATGCAAAAGTCGAAAAATTAATTCTAGGACACTATTCTACGAGGTATCCTAATATTCAATCATTTAAAGAAGAGGCTATTAGCATATTCCCAAATGTGGAGTTAGCCGATGATGGCAAAATGTTTACCTTTTAACGGATTATTTTTATTTTTCTTACGTATAAACTTCAATATAGAATCAGAAATGTAGGATTTAGCGTACATTATATGTTAAATTTACCATAAAATCGATTAAGTACATGAGATGAAGTGTATTTAATCGATTTTATTTGTAGTTTGGCTATACCAAATCGCTTAACCTACTTATTATGTTGAACTTTACAAAACAATTTTGCGTTGTTTTTGCTTGTATTCTTACGTTTGCATCTTGTTCTAAAGACAATGCTATTCCAGAAAATAATACAGAATTAAAAACCGCCAATCTATCCAATTCTATCACTTACACTTCTTTGGAATCTGAAATTCTAGATGGTGTAAATAAATATAGAATAAGTATAGGGATGAAGGCTCTTACTAGAGTAGATGAAGTTACTTATCAAGCAGATGATCATACTATATATATGACTAGCAATGAAGTAGTAAATCATGATAATTTTAATGTAAGATATAGCAATTTGGTTACTGGCGTTGGAGCCAAAGCAGTAGCAGAAAATGTTGCTTTTGGATATGGGAATGCTGATGCAGTTGTTAAGGCATGGATTGCTAGTGAAGGGCATCGTGTTAATATTGAAGGTGATTTTACGCATTTCGGAATTTCTGTAGATAAAGATAAAAATAGTAAGAATTATTTCACCAATATCTTTATGAGAAGATAATATTTAAGTTCTTGGTTTACCCCGACTATTATTAGTTATAGCATACATTTTACCAAGTCTATAAGTATGTAAAAACCCACCTTCAATGTTTATTGAATTTGGGTTTTTTTAGTTTATTGAATTCAGGTTCTAAAATTCAAGTTTCAGGTTTCAGGAATAACTATATTGGGAGTGTATAATTCAAAAAAAGGGATTTAGATATACGAATTTTATAATATAATGTTCTTGCCTAGATGAATTATTTAGCTCTCTTCAGGACCAGAATAAAGTTAATTGGTTAATATGAGCCTAGCTCTTATAATGTTTAAGGCAATCTATATGATATGACTAATGAAAACTAATTAGCTCAGTGGGGAAGGGATAAATATTAGAAGTTATAACAACGAAAACGCCCAGATAATAAAATACTATCTGGGCGTTTTATATTCTATTATTGAGATCTACTTCATTTTTACAACACTAAACATAGATCTTCTATTTAACTGATGTTCTTTCTTACTACATAGATCACATGCTATAGCTGGTTCTCTTTCACCAAACCCCTCATGTGCATTGATGCGTTCTGGAGCTATTCCATTAGCTACTAAATAATCGTAGGTAGATATAGCTCTTCTTTCAGCTAAACCGACATTATATTGATCAGATCCTCTCTTATCTGTATGGGAACCAATTTTAATCACTAGATCGGGATATTTACCGGTCATTAAATTAACCAATTTATCTAGCTCTTTAGCTGCATCTGGTCTAATATTAGATTTGTCAAAATCGAAATAGATGTTATTTATTTCAGCTAAATATTCTACATCTTCAATAGGGTCTAATTGTATATTATAGATAAGTTCTTCAACATCATCTGTATTATTAGAATCTACTAATCCAGTCATTTCTTTATATTCTATGTGCTTAGCTTCAATAGGGTATTTCATATTTCTATTGATCTCCTGCTCATAGTTCCCATCTATATCCGTTTCAATAAAAGCCAATTGCTTATTGTCTGGTGTGAATAAACGCACTGTAGCATTTGGAATTGGATCTCCATTCACCTTGTCTGTTACTTGTCCTTTTAAAATCAATATTTTCAGTAAGTTGAATCCGTAGATATCATCACTTCCGGATCCGCCAGCTCTGTTAGAAGCAAAGTAACCTAAGTTGCTCTCCTCTTTTTGAAAATATGCGAAATCGTCTAGATTGCTATTTATTGGTTCTCCAATATTAGTTACTTCTGAAGCTTCTTTAGAAAGATCTACTTTAAAGATATCCATCAAACCGAAGCCTGCATGCCCGTTAGAAGAAAAGTATAGAATTGAATCTTTAGCCATAAAAGGGAAAGATTCGTCTAGACTAGTATTGATCTTAGTTCCAAGATTCACGGGATTCCCGAACATATTGTTCTCCATAATCTCGACTTTGTATAAATCTGCACCACCAAAACCATTTGGCATATCAGAAACAAAATAAAGTATTGTCCCATCTGAAGATAAACTTGGGTTCCCAACTGAATATCCATTATCGTTAAATGGAAGTTCCATTATGTCTCCCCATGAATTGTTATTATTGGTTGCTCTATATAACTTTAGATTATTAGTTTCATCCTTAAGTTTTTTACCCTCTTTATTATTAAGGTAGTTATTTCTAGTGAAGTACATGTATTTACCATCCTTAGTAATAGCAAGTGGACCTTCATGCAAAACTGTATTGATATCTCCAGCTACAGAAGATACTGTTTCAGAATTAGCACCTAATTGATAAATATCCAAAAATGGTTCTCCGTTCCAGGAATAAACCTTATTCTTTTTGGACATTCCGCCATCTCTTGCAGATACTATATAAGTAACGCCATCATGCTCATAAGCTCCAAAATCACTATATCCAGAGTTGAAGGCAACTTTATCTAAAGTGTAATTATCCTTTATTTTAAAGTCTGCTATATCTTTAGAAAGCAATTCGTCCACTTCAGCTTTGTTCTTTCCAGCAGTACTATATTTCTTTAGCCATTCTTTAGATTCGTCATATCGTTTAACTCCTCGTAAGGCTTGTGCATATTTAAAATAATACTCTGGAGAAATACTGGTGTCTTTAACAGCTTCTGCATAATAAAAAACGGCGTTCTCAGGGCTGCTAAGTTTTAGATAACTATCTCCAAGTTTACTTTGATTGTAAGTGGTGTTAAAATCTTTTTCTATAAGTTCCTTATAAACATCTACAGCTTCAATATAAGCGAGATCTTGGTATAAACGATCTGCTTTTTTCTGCTTACCGTTTTGTGCGGAGGCCATAAAACTATTTCCAATAAATAGTAGGAGTATTAAGTAGTTGAAATTCTTCATAATAGTTTTATTTATGTTAGAAAAATCTTGGAGATTTATATTTGGTATTCTTAGATCTCAGTTCGAAAATCAAAAGAATTTCATGAGATCCAGAGGTATAAGGTCTAAGATCTGAAATTGAATATTCGTAAGCATAACCAATTCTTAAAGACGGTAAGATCTGGAAATCTGCAAATGCACCCACAGCATCATCTAATCTATAAGTCCCTCCTAAATATAATTTTTCGTCATAAATAACCGTTCCAGACATATCAAAAGATAGGGGAGCCCCTTTAGTAGCTTTAACAAGTGCAGTTGGTCGTAGTTTCCAAGTTTCGTTAAGATCAAATACATAACCACCAGTAAGGTAATAGTGTACCTGCTCCAGAGCCACATACTGGCTAAAATCGTTATTATCGTTATTTATTAATTTAGGAGCAGAAAGACCTAGGTACCAATCCTGAGCAGATAGATAAACTCCTGCACCAAAATTAGGTGTCCATTTGTTGAATTGATCGTTGAAAAATGGATCACTAAGAACAGATGGTTCTACAAATAGATCTTCATCCAGATCATAGTAACTGGCACCTCCCTTTAAACCAAATGCAAGGGTAGTATTATCGCTTACATTTATAGTGTAAGAGAAATCGGCATATAGATAAGTATATTTTTCATAACCAGCTTTATCATTAATCACAGATAAACCTAGACCAATTTTTTCGTTATTCAGAGGTGTATTAATAGACAACGTCTGAGTTACGGGACCTCCACTTAATCCAGCCCATTGATTTCTGTTCAAAGCAGTTAATGAAAACCCATCTCTGCTTCCTGCGTAGGCCGGATTTATAGATATGGTGTTATACATATATTGCGTGAACTGCGGTAATTGCTGAGCATTTGATGTAAAGAGACCAACAAAAAATATCGTTATAAGGATATAGAAGTTTTTCATGTTTATAGCTTTATTTAGTTCCTAAGTAGATGTATCCTTGAATTGGTTGTAAACCACCTGCACCATTAATTTCTATGATGTAGTAGTAGGTTCCTGAAGGCAATTGGTTTGAACTTGTAAATGATTTATCTGAGAATCCATCCCAATTGTTTTGATAATTTTTCATGGTGTAGATCTCTGCTCCCCATCTATTGAAGATCTTCACATCGAATGTAAATCCACAATCTAGATCCACGCCAATTGTAAAGAAGTCATTAAATCCATCGCCATTTGGTGTTACTGCTTTAGAGATACTATCTCTAATATCGTCTATGCTACAATCTAAAACGATACAAGTAGCATCTATTGTTAATTGAACCTCTGTCGTAGAAGGACAGTTCCCTGCAATAACATAATTGAAGGTATAAGTTCCCAGATCATTCTCAAATGAACTTAAGTCTAAGTTACTACCATCTAAGCTACCTACTGTATTTGGGTTTTCCCAAGTTCCTGTGCGATCGAAATCTCCAATTAATAAGTCGAATAAGTTATAAAAACCATTATCATAACATTGTGATACATTAGTTCTTGTTTCAATTACCACAGCTATTGGTTCATTAACAGTCACTTCAGTTATTTCAGAATCTTGTTCAAATCCGTCCTGCGCAATTACAGAATAGGTGCCTGGCTCAAGATCTGCAAAAACTCCGCTTTCTTGGTAATCTACTCCATTAAGGCTATAAGTTAAACCATCAATTGTTTCTACCGTGATAGTACCAGTTGGATTTTCACAAGTTGGTTGAGTTACCGTCACCGTTGGTGGGGCAGGAGGAGCATCATCTACTGGATTTACAGTTATTGTAACTGTAGCAGTATCTGTTCCACCATTTCCATCCGAAATTGTGTATTCAAAAGAATCAGTTCCATTGAAATCTGGATTAGGAGTGTAAGTAATAGTTCCATTTTCATTGATCACAGCTGTTCCATTAGAGGGAGTAGTAACCGCAGTTACAGTTAAACCATTCCCATCTATATCGCTGTCATTGTTAAGTACAGAAACTGTTATTGGATTATCTTCATCTGTTGTAGCTACGTCATCTACTGCAACTGGTGCATCGTTTATCGCATTTACAGTAATAGTTACTGTAGCCGTATCCGTTCCTCCATTTCCATCTGAAATTGTGTATTCAAAAGAATCAGTTCCGTTGAAGTTTTCATTTGGAGTGTAAGTAATAGCTCCATTTTCGTTGATCACTACAGTTCCGTTTGAAGGAGAAGTTGTACTTACAACAGAAAGTGCATCTTCATCTAGATCACTATCATTATCAAGAACTGAAACAGTTATTGGAGTATCTTCATTAGTTGAAGCCGAGTCATCCAAGGCTATAGGAGCGTCATTTACAGGAACCACGGTTATTGTAACTGTTGCAGTATCTGTTCCGCCGTTACCATCAGATATCGTGTATTCAAAAGAATCTGTTCCGTTATAATTTGCATTTGGAGTGTAAGTGAAAGTTCCGTTTTCATTTAGAACTACAGTTCCATTGCTAGTATTAGTATTGCTAATAATTGTAAGTGGATCTCCATCTGGATCTGAATCGTTACCTAGAACTGAAATTATTACAGAAGTATCTTCATTAGTTGTAACAGCATCATCTACAGCAACCGGAGTTCCTTTAACAAGGACAGTAAAGCTACATTCAGTTATATTTCCTGAAGCATCTGTTGCAACATGAGTTACTACTGTAGTTCCTATTGGGAATTGAGCCCCAGAAGCTAATCCTGAAGTTCTTTCTACTGTTACATTACAATTATCTGTGGCAGTGATCTCGGTATATGTAACTACCGCATAATTTTGACCTATCGCATTAGTTGTGATAATATTACTTGGACAAGCTATTGTTGGATCTTCATTATCTGTTACTATCACATCAAAGGATACAGTAGAGGTATTTCCAGCAGCATCTGTCGCAGTATAAGTTACTGTTGTAGTTCCCACTGGGAATTCACTTCCGGAAGCAAGACTTCCTTCATTTAGTGTTACTACAGTTCCATCACAATTATCTGTTGCAGTAGGAGCAGAGAAAGAAACTTCTGCGCCACAAACATCGGCATCAGTATCAATTTCGATATTAGATACAGGTTCAAAAGTTGGATCTTCATTATCGGTTACTGTTACATCGAAACTACATGAAGCTGAATTTCCAGCTGCATCGGTAGCAGTGAAGGTTACAGTTGTAGTTCCCACTGGGAATACTTCTCCTGAAGCAGGACCAGCAGTTTGAGTTACAGTTACATCTAATCCTGAATTATCTGAAGCAGATGGAATTTCAAAAGAAACTACCGCTCCACAAATTCCAGCATCAACCTTCATGTCTATATTTGTAGGACAAAAAATTACTGGTGGTTCTTTATCTTCTACGGTAATAGTTAGATTACAAGTTGAAGTATTTCCAGAAGCATCTGTAGCAGTGAATTCTACTACAGATTCTCCTATTGGGAATTGACTTCCTGAAGTTAATCCAGCAGTTTGTTCTACAGTTACATTACAATTGTCTGTAGCTGTTGCATTTTCAAAATTTACTATTGCATAACTCTCGCCACTTTCAGTGATAGTAACTATAGCAGAAGGACAAGTTATTGTAGGATCTTCATTATCTGTTACGATCACATTAAAGGATACAGAAGAAGTATTTCCTGCAACATCTGTAGCAGTGTAAGTCACTGTGGTAGTTCCCACAGGGAATTCACTTCCAGAACCCAGGCTTCCTTCGTTTAGTGTTACCACAGTTCCATCACAGTTGTCTGTTGCAGTAGGAGCAGAGAAAGAAACTTTCGCGCCACATGCATTAGAATCTGTGTCAACATCAATATTGGACATTTCTGATAGTTCTGGATCTTCAGTGTCAGGAATTGCTATGATTTCAATTTCAGTTGAATCAGAGATACATTCTCCATCAATAAATCTTGCAGTTACAAAGTATGTTGCAGGCGCTAAGTCATTGAACAATCCGCTAGTTTGATAATTTATACCGTCAATGCTAAATTCAGTTCCTTCCATCTCAGTAATAGAAATTGAACCATTATTTAGATTACAAGTTGTGTTAACAGTAGAGGAAACAATAGGAGCAGCTGGAGTTTCAAGTCGCTCATTTACTTCTACATTCTCACTTGCTGGAGAAATACATCCTGCTTCATTAGTCACTGTAAAGGAATAGGTACCTGCAGTTGCAGTTACTAGTCCTGAATCAGAAACACTCATTACAGAAGGAGTGAAGTTGTAAATATTATCAGCATTGAAATCTACTATTTGGAAGGTTCCAGTTGCAGACTCACATGTT
>NZ_APHJ01000030.1 GCF_000403785.1 Gillisia sp. CAL575 | reverse complement strand
CATAAGGCTTAGTACCTGCTCCTAATTCTATTGTTTGTGGCAATGCATCTGCTACACTACCTGCATAGGCTCCTCCTTCACGCGGAGCTACCCATAATACTTGATCATCTGCGCTATAAACAATAAAATACTGTAATTTATAAGTACCTGCTGGCAAGCCTAAAACATCAGAATATTGGGTTTCCCAACTTCCATTATTGTTTTTAACATTAATTTTAATGAAGTCATTTGCATCTGCCTCTGGATTCATTCCAGCAACCCAGTCGTCACTGCTATTGGTTAAAGCAACTAATACATAAGAAGGATCGGCAACTCTACATTCTACTGGATCACCCGATAAATGATCTTTCGTTTGCTTAGCAAAATCATTTAATAAGGTTCCAAATTGTAATTGAAATGTATCCTGACCAGCAGGGCCAGTAACATCAGTTTCTTCTTTACTACAAGAAGTAAAGAGCAATGAGAGGACAATCACAAAACTCCAACAATAGTTTAACTTTTTCATAATTAAATAGTTTAGATTAATAATACTTAGAATGGTTAATAAAAAAATTTCACGAAACTCTAACAGAGAGTTAACTGTATAATATGAATATGAATTTTAAAGGGTAATACTATAATAATAAGACTGGTGCAGTTGGGGGTGACAGTCTTGATTAAAGTAAAGATATATGAGAATTGAGCTTTATAACTATGGGGGAATTCCCCTATATTTTGACTATAAACTCATGATACTAAGCGTGTTGTATGTCGACTAAATTATGCTTTATAGCGTATATGATGCTTTCTAGGATAGTATCAGAATTAGTACGCTTAACGATGTTGGCTCTGTGCTTTTCTATAGTCTTCGGGGAGATAAACAAGGCGTCAGAAATTTCTCTCGTTTTATAACCCTTACACAGTAATTGAATAATTTCTTTTTCTCTTTTAGTAAAGCAGAATTCAGACATTTTGGAATTTTCTTCGAAACAATTCTCTACATTTTCTGAATTACTACCCACTTTAGTATCTAATAGAGAATCTTCATCAAAAAAGTGAATCATCATAATAAATTGGCCATGCATCATTTTATCTAATTTACTAAAGCTAATTTTAGCGTTTCTAGATTTATTATCTTTTAGTTTTAAAGAGGTTTTAGTTACTGCCTTCATATGCTTTCCCCGGGCAAAATTCCTTAAACTTGCTCTTACCTTTGTTTTATTTTCACAATTCACAAAATCTGTAAGCTTCAAATCATTTACATCTTTCTCATCGAATTTAAATGATTCTTTAAATGAATCGTTCATAGCTATTATTTTATCCTGTTGTAACAGTAACACAGGATTCAGTAGTAAGTTAAATAGACCAAGAAACGAGTCTTTCCAATAATTGGTAATAGAAAATTTTGAATGTACTTGTTGTAATAATCTACTATATAAATGTAATTTGGTAGTAGAACTATATATAACTTCATTAACCTCATTCTTATAATGCAAGTCTGTAATGTCTCTAAAACTTTCATCTGTATATAATACGAGCCAACACTTATTTAGGAAATGTGTAGATTTAAAATTGGGGATATTCTTTAAGCTCTTGGAGCTTAATGACGTTTGATCTATTAGAATAATGTCTGGTAAAAGATCTAAAGCTAAGTTATAACCAGTGTGAATTGAATTTACCGAACTTATTTCACAGTGAACGCTCAAATTTTCATTGAGCTCTGCACTCAAATTCCCCTTTTTACTAATTACCAATAATTGTTTTTTATCCGTTCTCATCCCATTAATTTTAAACATAATTTCATTTTTAAGCAGTAAGTAATAAGCATACGATTCGGGCAAATAAAAATTATTTCGTGGAGGAAATAAGATTTGCTGGTGGGGAGAAAAAAAATAGTTTAATAATTAAGTCAAGAAATATGACTCTACATGTGGGGAATGTTGTTATGCTAAAATTAAGGGAAAACACCCATACCAGAAAAATTATTTAGGTAATATTATACTGACAACCAGTGATTTATATACTCGATTTACATATAGATTTCAGCGTCCAAAAAGCATTTTATATATTTAAACCTACATTTAGCGTAAATTTTCTGACAATCCCGGAAATTAGAATGAAGAGAAACAAGCTTTGGTCGGCAAATTTTGATCAATCTTTAGTTTGATTATTTACCTTTAAATTAACATGCCTTAATTGATGCTTACTTTTTAATTAGCAACCGTTTAAGTACCTTTGCGGACTTGACTAAAAATATGGCTAAAGCTGAAGAAAACATTGAAGTATTAGGGGCTCGCGTTCATAATTTAAAGAACATAGATGTTAGCATTCCCCGCGAAAAATTAGTAGTTATAACCGGCCTTTCAGGATCTGGAAAATCATCCTTAGCATTCGATACAATTTATGCTGAAGGACAACGCCGTTATATTGAAACCTTTTCCTCTTACGCAAGACAATTTCTTGGAGGGATGGAACGCCCAGATGTAGATAAAATAGAAGGTTTATCTCCTGTTATTGCTATAGAGCAAAAGACCACAAGTAAAAATCCACGAAGTACAGTTGGTACAATCACCGAAATATATGATTTCTTAAGGCTTCTCTTTGCTAGAACTGGCGATGCCTTTAGTTATAATACCGGCGAAAAAATGGTGAGTTATAATGATGAGCAAATTAAAGAGCTAATTATTAAAAACTTTCTCGGTAAGAAAATAAGTATTCTTGCGCCAGTTGTACGTTCCAGAAAAGGACACTACAGAGAGTTATTTGAGCAAATAGCAAAACAAGGATTCTTAAAAGTAAGAACCGATGGAGAAGTTCGGGATATTATTAAAGGAATGAAACTGGATAGATACAAGATCCACGAAGTAGAAATTGTAATTGACAGATTACAAATAGACGAAAATTCAGAATCCTATAAGCGTCTGGAAGAAAGTATTAAAACTGCCATGTATCATGGGGAAGATGTTTTAATGGTATTGGAACAAGATTCTAATGAAATTAGATATTTTAGTAGAAACCTAATGTGTCCTACTTCTGGGATTTCTTATCCTAATCCAGAACCTAATAATTTTTCTTTCAACTCCCCGAAAGGAGCTTGTCCTAATTGTAACGGAATTGGAACTCTGCATAAAATCAACATTGATAAGGTTATTCCTAAGAAAAACCTTTCCATTAAAAATGGAGCTTTGGTGCCACATGGTCCACAGAAAAAGAATTGGATCTTCTCTCAACTAGAACTTATAGCTGAAAAATTTGAATTTAAATTAAGTGATCCGGTAGAGAAAATCCCTGAAGCGGCCTTGGAAATGATACTTTTTGGTGGAAAAGAAAAATTTTCTAAACAATCCAATACTTTAGGAATTACGCGAGATTTTAAAATTGATTTTGAAGGAGTTGCAACATTTATAGAGAATACTTATAATAATAATGAATCTACCTCTTTAAAACGTTGGGCAAAGGAATATATGGATAAAATAGACTGTCCCGTATGTCACGGCAGTAGATTGCGTCAAGAATCCCTTTATTTCAAAATCAACAATAAGAATATTGCAGAATTAGCTAATAAAGACATTACAGATCTTGCCAGTTGGTTCGAAAACTTAGAGTCTAGTCTTTCAGAAAAACAATTACAAATAGCTTCCGAAGTTATAAAAGAGATAAGAACTCGATTACAGTTCTTAGTAGATGTAGGACTTACATATTTATCACTAAACAGAAGTTCCAAATCACTTTCTGGAGGAGAAGCTCAAAGAATTAGATTGGCTACTCAAATTGGATCACAATTAGTAGGAGTGCTCTATATATTAGATGAACCAAGTATAGGCCTTCACCAAAGAGATAATGAAAAACTAATTAATTCCTTAGAAGCCATTAGAGATATTGGGAATTCTGTAATTGTTGTAGAGCATGATAAGGATATGATAGAAAGAGCAGATCATGTAATTGATATTGGCCCTAAGGCTGGAAAACATGGTGGAGAGATAATTAGCCAAGGAACTCCTGCACAAATAAAAGAACACAACACCATTACCGCTTCCTACCTCAATGGCACTATGGAGATTGAGGTTCCCAAAAAGCGAAGAAAAGGAAATGGGAAAAACCTGATACTTAGCGGTGCTACAGGTAACAACTTAAAAGATGTCACTGTAAAGCTTCCTCTTGGTAAAATGATTGCAGTAACAGGGGTCTCAGGAAGTGGAAAATCTACTTTGATAAATGAAACCTTGTACCCAATTATGAATGCCTTTTACTTTAATGGCGTTAAGGTTCCAATGCCTTATAAAAGCATCAAAGGTTTAGAGCATATAGATAAAGTAATAGACATAAATCAATCTCCTATTGGAAGAACACCTCGATCTAACCCCGCAACTTACACTGGGTTATTTTCTGAAGTGAGAAATTTATTCGCCAAAACTCCTGAAGCATTAATTAGAGGTTATAAACCAGGTAGGTTTAGCTTTAATGTAAAAGGAGGAAGATGTGAAACTTGTAGAGGTGGAGGACTTCGGGTTATAGAGATGAACTTTCTCCCAGACGTTTATGTAGAATGCGAAACTTGCCAGGGGAAAAGATTTAATAGAGAAACATTAGAAATTCGATATAAGGGGAAATCCATCTCCGATGTCTTGGAAATGACTATTGAAGAAGCCACAGATTTCTTTGAGCTAATTCCGAAGATTTACAGAAAGCTAAAAACTCTTAGAGATGTAGGTTTAGGTTACATTACACTAGGCCAACAAAGTACTACACTTTCTGGTGGGGAAGCACAAAGAATTAAACTATCTACAGAACTTTCTAAGCGCGATACCGGGAATACTTTTTATATATTAGACGAGCCTACCACTGGATTGCATTTTGAAGATGTTCGGGTTTTAATGGACGTTCTAAATAAATTGGCAGATAAAGGAAATACTGTTCTTATCATTGAACACAATTTGGATGTTATTAAATTAGCCGACCATATTATAGATATAGGCTACGAAGGTGGAAAAAATGGTGGTGAAGTTATAGTTACGGGAACCCCAGAAGTAGTTGCAAAACATAAGACGAGTTATACTGCACACTATTTAAAGAAAGAATTAAAAATTAAATAAGATTTTGAACGATACAGAAATGAGAGCTAAACAAGGGAATAAAGCATGGAACGGAATTAAAACAAACGATTCTTGGGCCATTTTTAAAATAATGGGTGAATTTGTAAAAGGATATGAAAAGCTTAGTCAAATTGGACCTTGCGTTTCTATTTTTGGATCTGCACGCACAAAACCAGACCAAAAATATTACAAATTAACTGAAAGGATTGCTCAAAAAATTGTGGATCATGGGTATGGAGTAATTACAGGCGGTGGTCCTGGAATTATGGAAGCTGGAAATAAAGGGGCACATCTTGCAGGAGGAACTTCTGTAGGTTTAAATATCGAATTGCCTTTTGAACAACATGACAATCCATATATAGACCATGATAAAAGTTTAGATTTCGATTATTTCTTTGTTAGAAAAGTAATGTTCGTAAAATATTCTCAAGGTTTTGTAGTAATGCCTGGAGGTTTTGGAACTTTAGATGAGCTTTTTGAAGCAATTACACTAATACAAACCAATAAGATCGATAAATTCCCTATTATATTAGTAGGAACAGAATATTGGGGTGGATTAATAGACTGGATAAAGTCTACTTTATTAGATGGTTTTCAAAATATTAGTGATGGGGATATAGATTTGGTTCAAGTTGTAGATACAGAAGATGAAGTAATAGCAATTCTGGATGATTTCTATGATGAATATAATCTGAGCCCTAACTTCTAGATTTAGGAAACATAGTAATACTTCTATTAATTTTTTAATTTATGTTGTCCCTTGAAAATTAAATTAATTTCCTTTCTTATTATTGGTTTGGGCTTAACTAAGATTAGTTATGCGCAAACCAGTATGGATATTATTGCGGTGTTAAACGATTCTACCCGCACCTTTAACATTCAGCATAAAATTGAATATGAAAACACCAGCCCAGACACTTTAAATTCAATTTACTTAAATGATTGGGCTAATAGCTACAAGGATAAGTCTACTCCATTAGCAAAACGTTTTGCTGAAGATTATTTAAGAAGATTCCATTTTGCTAAAACAGAAGAACGAGGAAACACTAGAATGTATAGCGTTTCTGATGCTAATCAGCTGCCATATAATTGGGAGAGACCTGTTGATGCTGCAGATATTATAAGAATAGATTTAGAAAATCCATTATTACCTGGAGATACACAAACTATAAATCTTTTGTATTCTGTGAAAATACCTTCAGACAAATTTACCAGATATGGTTATGATGATGAAGGAAACTTTAAATTAAATTATTGGTATGTAACTCCTGCCGTTTACAAAAAGGGATGGCAGATATATAGTGATAAAAATTTAGGAAATCAATATACACCTCCTGTTAGCATTTCCATAAAACTGTCTACTAGGCCTTATTTATATGTAGCTTCTCCTTTACAAATAGACAAATTAGTTACAGAAGATCTCTATAAAACCACATATTTATCTGGCACTAATAGTGTATCTTCTCAACTTTATTTAACCAAATCGTACAGATTTGAATCTATATTAGCTAATAGAACTAAAATTGTTTCGAATTTAGATGATGAAGGTTTAAGCAAGGAAATTAAAGCAGCACTTCTCTCCAGAATTATGCAGTTTCTAGAAACTAGATTAGGAGAATATCCTCAAAGTTCCCTGATGGTTACTAAAGATGAATATTCAAACAACCCGGTTTATGGTCTTAATCAGTTGCCAGATTTTATCAGGCCTTTTCCCGATGGATTTCAATATGACGTTAAGCAGTTAAAAACCATAACCAACCAGTTTGTAAAAAATACAATTCTAGTGAACCCTAGAAATGAACAATGGGTTTATGATGCTTTAGTAATCTCATTAATGATGGATTACGTAGATGAATATTACCCTAATACCCATTTACTAGGAACTTTAAGTAATTTTCCAATTGTAAAATGGTTTCACGCTGCAGACCTTGAGTTTAACGATCAATATCCATTTATGTACTTGCATATGGCGAGGAAGAATATAGATCAGTCCTTATCTACTGCTCAAGATTCCCTTGTGAAATTTAATAAGAATATTGGAAATGCTTATAAGGCTGGAGCTGGATTAAAATATTTGGAAGAATATCTTCAGTCCGATGCGGTAAAAAAATCCATGTCAGAATATTATAAAACATTTGTCTTAAAACCATCTAGTGAAGAGGATTTCTTTAATATTCTTCAGAAGAATACGCAAAAGGATATTTCTTGGTTTAAAGACGATTATGTAAAGTCTAATTCTAAAATAGATTATACTATTAGTAGGCTCAAGAAAACTCCCGATTCTTTAAGAGTTACTATTAAAAATAAAAGGGATAATAATATGCCTATTTCTCTTTACGGTCTTAATGATGGGGAAATTGTTTATAAAACTTGGGTAGGAAATATCAACGAAAGTAAGCAAGTAACCATCCCCAGAGATAGTATAGAAAGGCTTGCGTTAAATTACGAAGGCGTTGTTCCTGAGCTTAATCAAAGAAATAATTATAGAAGGGTAACTACATTACTTAATAAACCTTTGCAATTTAGATTGTTTCAGGATATGGAAGATCCTAGATATAACCAATTCTTCTTTATGCCAGAATTCAATTACAACCTGTATGATGGTATTTCAATTGGCCCTAAATTGTATAATAAAACCTTTTTAGATAAGGATTTTGAATGGAAGATTTCTCCTAAATATGGGTTTACCAGTCAGACGATTGTTGGATCTGTTTCAGCAAATTATACGAGCTACTTAGATGATGAAAATCTATTTGCCATGAAATTTGGGTTTGGAGGAAATCGATATTCTTATGGTTATAATTTATTCTACGAAAAATTCACTCCCTTCGTCGGCCTTTATTTTAGAAATTCTTATTTAAGAGATAATCAGCGTCAATCCTTAACTTTTAGAAATGTCAATGTTAAGCAGGATCTGGATCCACTTAATCCTGTAGAACAACCAAAATACAATGTTGTTAATTTGAGCTATAATTTTAGCGATACCAATCTAATAGATTATTTTAGAGGAGGCGTAGATTATCAAATAGCTAAAAATTTCAGTAAGGTTTCTTTAACTCTGGAATACAGAAAATTATTCAAAAACAATCAGCAGCTTAATCTTAGGTTGTTTGCTGGAACCTTTTTATTTAATGATGAAACAGATAACGATTACTTTAGTTTCGCTTTAGATAGACCATCAGATTATTTATTTGATTATAACTACTACGGAAGAAGTCAAGATAGTGGATTATTCAGTCAGCAAATAATTGTTGCTGAAGGGGGTTTTAAATCTCAGCTACAACCTGAATTTGCTAACCAGTGGATCACTACCGCTAATGCAAGTACCAATCTTTGGAAATGGATCTATGCTTATGGAGATTTGGGACTTGTGAAAAATGAAAGTTTTAAACCAAAATTTTTATATGACTCTGGAATTCGTTTGAGCTTGGTAGCAGATTATTTTGAAGTATTCTTACCAGTTTATTCTAACCTTGGCTGGGAAGTAGGTCAAAAAGATTATGATCAGAAAATAAGGTTTATTGTAACTTTAGATATAAATACCCTTATTAGATTATTTACAAGAGAATGGTACTAAGCCATTTATTGAAAATAAATTTTCAATTAGTGTTTAAAGAATAATTAGAACACACATTATTAGATTCATAATTATACTTTAATTATATCTCAATAATTATCAATAGTTTAACTATTTCAATATTTTTTGCATTTTTATATAATTTATACCAGTTCTATTGAATTGTATTTAACACTAGTTTTAGCTATATTTGTAACAATTCAAACTTTATTTTATGCAAAGCGAAATACAATCTAAGGAGTCCATTTCATTTGAAGATTTTAAAACTCAGGTTTTAGAAGATTATAAAATTGCCGTTACCAGTAGAGAATGTAGTCTATTGGGTAGAAGAGAAGTTTTAACGGGAAAAGCGAAATTTGGGATTTTTGGGGATGGGAAGGAAATTCCACAGTTGGCAATGGCCAAAGCTTTTAAAAACGGAGATTTTCGCTCGGGATATTATAGAGATCAAACCTTCATGATGGCTATTGGCCAACTTAATATAGAGCAATTCTTTGCTGGTTTATATGCCGATACAAATATAGAAAATGAACCTATGTCTGGAGGCAGACAAATGGGAGGACATTTTGCAACTCACAGTTTGAAAGCAGATGGTAGCTGGAAAAATTTAATGCAACAAAAGAATTCCAGTGCAGACATCTCTCCAACCGCTGGACAGATGCCAAGACTTCTTGGATTGGCTCAGGCTTCTAAAATATATAGAAATGTAGAAGGAATAGCCTCAGAGAAATTTTCCGATAATGGAAACGAAATAGCTTGGGGAACCATAGGAAATGCGAGTACCAGTGAAGGTCATTTTTGGGAAACTATAAATGCAGCCGGTGTTTTACAAGTACCAATGGTAATGAGCGTATGGGATGATGAATACGGAATTTCTGTTCACGCTAAACATCAAACTACTAAAGAGAACATCTCAGAGATCCTTAAAGGTTTTCAAAGAGATGAAGAGAAAAAAGGATACGAAATTATTGTTGTAAATGGATGGAATTATGTAGCACTTGTAGAGGCTTATGATAGAGCTTCAAAAATAGCAAGAGATACTCACTCCCCTGTTCTTATACATATTATTGAGCTTACTCAGCCCCAAGGACATTCTACTTCTGGATCTCATGAGCGTTATAAAAATGAAGATAGATTGAGCTGGGAAAGAGAGTTCGATTGTAACGTAAAATTTAAGGAGTGGGTTCTTGAGAATAATTTTGCTACTGAAGAAGAATTAAATGCGATAGATAAAGACATTAAGAAGCAAGTTAGAGACGGAAAGAAAGTAGCATGGATGGCATATAGCCAACCAATGAAAGATAAATTTTCAGACTTGTTGCCTATTCTAGAAAATGCAGCTTCCCACAGCGAAAATAAAGATGCTATAGATTCTATGATTAAGGGACTTTCAGAAATAAAAGATCCTCTTAAAAAAGACCTTCTGGTAGTTGCTAGAAAGAGTTTACGATATATGATCGGGCTAGAAAATAGTGCGAAGTCAGATTTAATTAACTGGATAGAAACTTATACTTCTAATTCACAACCAGAATATAGCAGTCACTTATATAGCGCTTCTGTAAATAATGCTCTTTCTATTGAAGGAGTTGAAGCAACCTATGATGACGATGCTAAAGATGTAGATGCAAGAATAATTTTAAGAGATAACTTTGATAAGATCTTCGCTAACAAACCTGAAACATTGATCTTTGGGGAAGATAGTGGAGCTATTGGTGATGTTAATCAAGGCCTAGAAGGACTTCAAGAAAAATATGGAGAACTTAGAGTTGCTGATGTTGGAATTCGTGAAGCAACTATTTTGGGTCAGGGATTAGGAATGGCTATGAGAGGTTTACGTCCAATTGCTGAAATTCAGTATTTAGATTACATTCTTTATGCATTGCAAATTATGAGTGATGATTTGGCAACTGTTCAATACAGAACTAAAGGAAAACAAAAGGCACCATTAATAGTTAGAACCAGAGGTCATAGACTGGAGGGAATTTGGCATAGTGGATCTCCAATGGGAGCTCTAGTTCATTTACTAAGAGGTATTCATATTTTAGTACCTAGAAACATGACCAAAGCTGCAGGATTTTATAATACTTTATTAGAAGCAGATGAACCTGCTTTGGTAATAGAGTGTTTAAATGGATACCGACTTAAAGAAAAGCTACCCAACAATTTTGGAGAGTTTAGAACTCCATTAGGTGTTGTAGAAACAATTAAAGAAGGTAAGGATATCACCTTGGTTTCTTACGGTTCTACTTTAAGATTGGTAGAAGAAGCGGCTAATGAGTTAGAATTGGTGGGAATAAATGCCGAAGTAATTGATGTACAATCGCTTTTACCATTCGATATTAATAAAGAGATCGTAAAAAGTGTTGCTAAAACCAACAGGCTTTTAGTTATAGATGAAGATGTTCCTGGTGGAGCTTCTGCTTATATTATGCAGGAAATTCTTGAGAATCAAAACGCATATGTACATTTAGATAGCAAACCACAGACTTTGGCTGCTAAAGAACACAGACCTGCATACGGAACCGATGGCGATTACTTCTCTAAACCTTCTACGGAAGATATCTACGAGAAGATATATGAGATCATGAACGAAGCAAATCCTTCTAAGTTTCCAAAACTGAGATAATTAGTTTCAGTAGAAATTAAAAAACCTTATACTGGTTTCGTCAAGCCGTTCCGATAGCTATCGGAATCGTTTTAGCTTCTTTTTACATTTTAATTAATATTGTTAGATCCTTTAATAAAATCTGGATCACAATTTATAATATAATAATCCCCGTTCTAAAGTTTAGAATGGGGATTACTAATGTTTAAGAGGTTTCGAGTTTTGTAACCTTAGCGTTTATAAAACTTTCAGGATGGAAGGGTCAAAAAGAAACATCTAGACTGCGCTCGATGGGACCTTTAAAAACAATTGGAAAGAAAGCGAATTTAAATAATTAGAAACATAATTCCGTCAATTCAAACTTACATCCAACTTCTTGGATCCGATTCGATTTTATAGAATATATAATTCACATAAGGGAGGATATCTTTACTAACGGCTCTAAATGAAATATCTCCTCCAGCAGTATGAAAAATGATATTTATAAGATCCTTCTTTTTATACCATAAAGGTTGAAATATGCTTATAGATTGAGTTTTATACATCTCAAAACGCTTTTCTGTTTCATTCCATACTCCATGCTTCTTATAAACAAAATCATTAGAAATAATCAATTTTAATGATTTAAACATTAATACTTGCCAAATCACCGCAATGACAACATATATTCCGACTAGAAAAAGCCAAACTGTAATAGAAATCGTTTCTACATAAAGTGCAGCAAAATAACTTAACAAAACAGGAACAAATGCTATAATTAAACGTCTGATCAACAATATCTTATCTGGCGAAAAGATATTACTAACATCGCTGGTTTGCTCTGTATACAAAAAGGAATTGACTTTTGAAACAGTAGCCTTATCCAATCCAGGTATTTTAATTTTACTCTTCTTTAGTTCATCTTCACTATTTGCAAGGGAAATTCTTACTTCGTATAAATTCAGCCATTTTTGTACAGGATTTGTTATCACCTGTAATAATTGAACTCTTCGTGGCTGTAAAGATATTTTAGTATTGGTATTTAATCCCATTTCCAACTCAAGACTATCCTTAGTTTGAGTTAATTTTAGATTGAAATATTTTATAAAAACTTCAGCAATAGTTATTAAGATACTTAGGAGTAAAACAACAACAGCAATTAATATAAAAATAGAAACCGATTCCATGGGGCCAGGCAATTCTCTCAAATAATTTTGAATGGTTTCTGAATGTTCTTCGGAAACTGTTCTTACTTCGTTGTAGATCGTAGTGAAAAAAGCGATTATCAAAACCAATCCTCGCAGATAATTTGTGCTAATACCTATTTTTAACAAAGTCAAAAAACCCAATTCATGAGACCAAAATTGATTTTTAGAAATATCTTCGGTGCTTCCTGAATCTGATATTTTTTCAGAATATTTATCTTTTACCTCAATTAGAATAGCTAAAAGCTGGTTTGCCTTTTCATGAGAAATAGCTTTAATACTTATTTCCTCCTTTTTGCTTCCCGCGGTTTCAATAACAAAACTGTTAACATTTAAAAAACGCTGAAGAATATTTCGCTTGATATAAACCTGCTGAATTTTATCAAAAGGGATTGCGATGTCTTCAGTATTGAAGACTCCTTCTTGTAGCACAAATTCCTGATTTCCATAATCTATATGAAAAAGGAAATTGCGATAATAAACCAAACTATAAACAAGAATTAGAATTAAAATCAAAACCAAGCCCACAACAATATAGATAAGGGTTTGCACACTTGGTCCGGTAAAGAGAAAATATACAATAATTGCCCAAAATCCTTTTAATAAATTAAAAACCCTGGTAAGAAAAATCAGAAGTATTCCAATTTCCGATTGTCTTTGCGGGACTTCAAATAAATTAGACTTCATTTGTGGTAAGCTTTGCGGCTAAAGCCTCTTTTAACCTTTGAGCAAGGTTTGGAGCTAGTCCGGGAATTATAATATCACCACCACTCCCGCCTGCAGTATATATTTTAAGACTAGAGATCTTAAACATCTTGTCCAGAACATCACGCGTAATTGAGACATGCTGAATTCTATTAAAGGGAACTACCGTAGTTTTATTCACTAGATAACCCCTTCTATATAAAATATCCTTTTCCCTTAAGGCAAATCCATAATTCTTCTGTAATTGTATAATGTTCCAAAATTTGAAACCGAAGTATAAAACAACCCCAACAAGAAATAGATTCAATTGTAACTGGTTTAATTCGAAATAGAACAAAACAACCCAACCTATCACAGCCAAACATAAAAACACAAGGTTTAGAATACTGGCTTTAATAAGATATGCCTTTGAAATTGATTGGAATGAGACTTCTTCATATTTCGGCAGTGTATCAATATCAATTGAATTATTGGTGAAATTTTCCATTACGGAAGCCATTTTTTCTCAAAATTAGGCTTACGTTTTTCTAAAAAAGCATCTCTTCCTTCTTTTGCTTCGTCTGTCATATAAGCAAGTCTGGTAGCTTCTCCAGCAAAAACTTGCTGCCCAACCATTCCATCATCTGTAAGATTCATGGCAAACTTCAACATTTTAATAGAAGTTGGAGATTTCTCCAAAATTTCTTGTGCCCATTCGTAAGCGGTGTTTTCGAGATCTGCATGTGAAATAACAGCATTTACCATCCCCATTTCAAAAGCCTCTTGAGCCGAATAATTTCTACCTAAAAAGAAGATCTCTCTGGCGCGTTTTTGTCCTACCATCTTGGCTAGATATGCTGACCCATAGCCACCATCAAAACTAGTTACGTCTGCATCTGTTTGTTTGAAAATTGCATGTTCTTTACTAGCAAGAGTCATATCGCACACCACGTGTAAACTATGACCTCCTCCTACTGCCCAACCTGGTACAACAGCAATCACCACTTTTGGCATAAATCGAATTAGACGTTGAACTTCAAGAATATTAAGTCTATGCATTCCATCTTCTCCTACATAGCCTTGATGGCCTCTTGCTTTTTGATCTCCCCCACTACAAAAGGAATATACGCCATCTTTAGAGGAAGGTCCTTCTGCAGAAAGTAAAACCACCCCAATAGAGGTGTCTTCTTGAGCATCGTAAAACGCATCGTATAATTCACTCGTAGTCTTTGGCCTGAACGCATTGCGTATGTCTGGCCTATTAAAAGCTATTCTGGCAACGCCATTTGCTTTTCTGTAAGTTATGTCTTCGTATGTTTTAGCAGACTTCCACTCTATCTTGCTCATCTTTTTAATTTTTTATAAAAATAGAGCTTTTACAAAACTGTACATAATATTAGACAAAGAAGAATTTTAAATAGCCTTGAAAATAAAAAAGCCCGAGATTTTCATCTCAGGCTTTTTTATAATGTGAGCTAATCCCTAATTAGAGTACTTAGCCATTAATGGTTGTAATTGCATACCCCATTGTTGACCAATTTGCATAGACTTTTCAGTAATTACAGGTAATTCTGCAGTCATTTTTTGACCTACAGGAGTTGCATAAAAAGCAAGAATTTCTTCTAATTCAGCTTCAGTAAAACTCTCCATATAAACTACGGCAAGCTTATCAAATAAACCTTTCATACTTTCTTTAACTTCCGCTTTAAAAGCATCACGGCTTTCTTCAGCAACCATTCCAACTATTGGCTTTAGCATTACATCGAATGTTGCACCAGAATTTATTTCTATCAACTGAACGGCTTTAGCCTTGTATGCTGATTCTTGTGCAAAACCTGAGTATCCAACTAATAAAAATACGAATGCGTAAAATGTGTTTTTCATAATTAAGTTTTTTTTGAAATCCAAAAATAGAATTATTTAGCTGTTATAAAATTATAAACTGAAGTATTTAAGCACACCAAAAAAATATATAAAGAAATTACTTCAAAATTTAGCTATTGCACAATTCTTGATACCTTTAGAATCAATAACCTGTAGGCATGTTTTCGAGGCATAAATTGAAAAACATTTAAGTAATCGATGCAAGCCATAATTATAAAACCCTCGATGAGGGATTAAATGAAAATGATGAAATTCTTAGGAATACTTATAATGTTATTAATTTCTACGGCTTATGGCACTGCCCAAGAGATCCCTGTATTAAATTCGCCCGACGATTTTATAATACAACGCACAGAGATTACACCTTCTTTATCTATACTTGCTCCCGAAAATCCATATGTTGGAAAATTCAGGATTCGAACCGTGAATTTTGATGTTAAAGATGAGCCTATTCAGATAAATATTTCTGAAATAATGCGAGAGGAAGAACAAATGAGATATAATAGTTATGTAGAACTTGCTCCACCTGTTCAGCTCACTCAAAAAAAGGCTTCAGTTAGTTTCTCGGCAAATCCAAGAGAAACTGATGCCAGATATTTTAACCAAAATTTCAATCCGTCTTTCCCAAGAACTGGAACGCGCAATACGGTTTATAAAGATGCTTCAGAAACTACAAGGCCAATTTATTACAGTAGATATTCTCCCTTTTATAGAAGGTATTAAGAATCCTTGGGCATGCTCACGAGTTATTTTCCAAAGACTCGGAAGTGAAAACAATTTTCAAGAATTCAATATATCTTGAGAACAATCGGATGAGAAATCCCCTCTCGATAATCGAATCATCTAATTAATCGTCCTTAAGATAGATTCCGTCATCTTTTATTTCGATCATTCGTTGCTTATACAAAGTTCCGATAGCCTTTTTAAAACTCTTTTTACTCATTTGTAAAACACGCTGAATTTCGGTAGGATCAGATTTATCTGTAAGTTTTAAATGCCCACCTTTTAAAGAGATCTCGTTTAAGATACTTTGTGCATTAGGTTCTATACTTCTATAACCTGGACGTTGAAGAGTAACATCCAATTTACCATCTGGTCTGGTTTTCTTGATCCATGCTTTTAAACGATCTCCAGGATTTAGATCCTGAAAGATATCATCTTTATAAATTAGTCCTTGGTGTAATTCATTTACAATCACATTTACACCAAGATCTGTGGGATTCACTACTATGATATCCACTTCTTCATATGGCTCTACGGTGATCTCTGAATTGTCCATGAACGCATTGGTCTTACTGGACGCAACAAGCCTACCTGTATCTTCATCTAAATAACAGAAAACAAGATACCAACTGTCTTTACGCATTTTAGATGCCATTTCACGATAAGGCACAAAAAGATGTTTTTCTAATCCCCAGTCCAAAAATGCTCCAATATCAGATACCTCTACACATTTCAAATAAGCAAATTCATCCAATTTCACATATGGGTGCAGCGTGGTTGCAACCGGCCGTTCAGAATGGTCTAAATAAACAAAAACGTCTATTTCATCACCTATATTGAAAGATTCTGGTTTGTATTTATTTGGTAATAACACCTCATCATCTCCAGATCCGGTTAAAAATAATCCCGGTTCGGTATCACGATCTATTATTAGTGTATGGTATTGTCCTATATTAAGCATAACTGAAATTTAAAATGCAAAGATACTTTATATTTTATGGGAAAACTCAAAATCCTATTCCTTTATAAACTCCTTGAAATCTTAAATATTTAGATCCGAGAGGCGTCAAATTTTGAATAATAATTTCCTCGGAATTAAGATTTTATAAAATCGAAATATTCCAACAAGACCCCATCATTCAAAGCTCTTGGAGTCATGATTTCCAATAATTTTGGTTTATCCGAAGGCGCAAAGAATTCCTCTAATTCGGAATTCACTTCATCTGAATTCTGAGCGCGAGCATATTCAAAACTATACATTTCACATAGCGCTTTCGCATTAAGATCATGGATTGTTTCAAAATAAGTATCAAAATTTTCGGTGTTCTTATTCCCGGGAAGTATCCTGAAGATCCCCCCACCAGAATTATTAATAACTATAATTCTGAAATTTACAGGAATATAATTGTTCCAAAGGCCATTACTATCATAGATGAAACTAAGGTCTCCACAGATAAGCAATGTTGGTTCATTTTTTACCAAAGCAGCACCCACTGCTGTAGAAACACTGCCATCTATTCCGCTGGTACCGCGATTACAAAATATAGATTGCGAGGGGTCCCATTTAAAAAGCTGAGCATAACGTACGGTGGAACTATTACCTAACTGCACATTATAATTCTCAGGAACTGCTGGAACTATAGATTGCATAGCTTTGAAGTCCGAATAAGGGATTTTATTTACATAGACTTCATGGCGATGTTCCCGGTGTTCATTTATCTTTTTCCAATGCGTTGCATAATCACTTTTTACTGAAACTGTTTCTGGCAAGAATTTCTTAAAGAAAGAATTTACAGAAGTTTCAAAATGTTTATTCAAACAAAAGAAGGTATTATATGCTTTTTTCGGATCTATATGCCAGTGTTGTTGTGGCTGATAGTCTCTTAAGAATGATTTGATCTTTTTCGAAACGATCATTCCTCCAAAAGTCAGTAGAATATCAGGCTGTAATGCAACAAATTGCTCATTAGCATCTTCAGACTTCTCTATGGGACCAATCAAGGTATCTATTCTTGTAAAGAATTCTGGATGTTGAATATTAGAAGTGGTTTCAGTAAAAATAAGAACCGTAGGATCTTTAGCTAATAGATCTAAATATTGTTGTTCTACACTATTTGGAGGCATCACTCCTACAATAATCATTTTACGCTTCGCATTATTCCAAAAATCTAAATATGGCTGCATCTCCAATTTAGAATATTCCCTTAAGCTAAGATCTGGAAGAATTTGAACTGGATCTGTTATCTTATTCTTTTCTACAGAATACAATGGCTCATAAAATGGCACGTTTATGTGTACCGGTCCGTTATTCTCTATAGCATTATTTAAAGCTAAATTGATCTCTCGTTCATTATGGCGCCTGCTTTCAAATTGTTTCTGAAGCAGTTTTTTATCTACAGCTTCATTTTCTAAAACCAATTCAGAATAAAGATTGGCAGAATACAAAATATGATTTTCGAAAACATTCTTCTGACGAATTGTTTGTCCGTCCCCAATATCGACTCTTTCTATAGGTCTGTCTGCAGAGATCACTACTAATGGAATATCACTATAAAAAGCTTCGGAAATTGCAGGATAATAATTTAATAAGGCAGAACCAGAAGTACACACAACGGCAACCGGTTGCTTGATCTGCTGGGCAATACCTAACGCAAAAAATGCAGCACAACGCTCATCTACAATACTATAAGCTTCAATTTCTGGATGATTAGTAAAACCAATGGTTAAAGGTGCATTTCGGGAGCCAGGAGATATCACCACATGTTTGATATTTTTTGCAACACATAAAGCTACAATGGATTGAGCAACTGGTATTTTGGAGTATTTCACTATAACAATTTAAATGAAGTTCAAGATGATTGGATAATCAAAACTTTACTATGTAATCCTATCAAACTCAAAATTACAATTTTTAACTACTATTCCTTCAAATTAGCTATTTATAAAGCAGCTTTCATGGTGCGGGTCTTATTTACAGTTTCCTCCCATTCAGAAGTAGGGTCTGAATCTTTTGTTATTCCTCCACCAACATATATTGCTACTTCTCCATCTTTGAATTTCAAGCAACGCAAATTTACAAATATGAAAGAGTCTTTTCTAATACTGGAATACGCCTGATTTTCCTGATTTCGGGTTCTACTGCTTCGCTTTACCTCGATTGTCATATTTAATAAGCCTAAATATCCTGTATAAAACTCCCTATTGTAGTCTTCATAATCAATAATAAAATTATAAGCGTTCTTGCTAGGCAATCCGCAAATTGCAGGAGTTGGATGCAAGGCTTTTATAATATCTCCAATTTCAGCAGTTGTGTTTTTAATAATACCTGAAATATCCGTTCTTAAATGAAGTAAACTTCCAGCCTCACTAGTATAAGTATCTGAAACCTTCAATAATTCTTCAGTATATCCTAATTCTTTCAATTTTGAAACAATAGAATCGGTTACAATTTGCTGCTCCACTACTTCTTTCTGAGTCCAATTATCTTCAGGAAAATTCTGAAGTTTTCTCGTTCCCGCAAGTGCCATGGTGCTGAACTTAGTCCGTTCAGTTTTTAATAAAGTTTCAGGAGTTGCCCCAATCCAAACTCCAGTTTCTGGATGGCTCCATATATAAACAAAGGTATTTGGGTATAGTGAAAGAAGGTTCTGAAAGATTTCAAGAGATGAAATACTAACATTCTGAAGTTCTTTTCTGGAAAGCACCACTTTTTTCAGCTCTGTTTTTTGAATTGTTTCAATGCCTTGCTCTACTAATTTTATATGAGCTGATTTCGCGTTAAAATTTAAATCCGTTGAAAGGTTTTCAGTAGAATCTAAATGTGTAAGTATACTATCAAAAAAAGGCAAAACAGATTTATCACTTCCCTTTTCAGGAATGAAGAGGGGATTTTGGCAATTTTCAAAAGGTGCAAAGATGAATCCGCTTTCAGAAAAATCCTTAATTCTATAAGATTCTTTTGAAGTTTGGGACAACAGTTGTATGCTCTCCTTTCCTGGAAGCCTATAACACACCAGCGGAGTTTCAGCTTCGATCCTATTGTCTAATAATTTGAAAAATTCTTCTGAACTCATTAACTTTTTTTAAGCAACGCGATGGTCGTTAATTTTACTAAAGAATTAAGATTATCCTGTTTATCTGTGATCTTTATTTCCCAAAGCTGTGTTGTTTTTCCTTAATGTATGGCTGATGCTTCTGCATACACAAATCCTTCCCGATTACTTTTTAAATGGTTTGCAGAGATCTCTAATTATTTTAAATGAAAATAGAAAAATGCGCACTCATATTTCTGCTCAAAAGGCTGAAGTCATCATTCATTACCAAAAAAAAATTGGTAATGATGCAAAAATACAAAACAGAACAATAATAGGATGAATGATACCTTTCAATATTATATATAAATATTACATAAATAAAGAGCCACTATTAAATGGCTCTTTTAAATCTATGTATTAAAAAATGTTAATATCCAGTAGAAGAGGAAGAATTTGGTAATTTTGGATTAGATCGTCTAAAATTATTCCTTGCTACCTGTTTTAACTCACTTATTGGAGCCGTATCAATTTTTGCCACCCCACCTAGCACAGAAGTGTTCGTAGTATCATAGAAAAGAGCGAAATCACCTTCACCTAGCTCAATTACTGAAGCGCAGGCGATCGTTAAAGTTACAACACCTTCCATTATTGGATGTACTCTATTTGAAGTTGACGGTAGTATAGTTTTAGTACAATCAAGCGCACCTCCACTATTGAATAAGATAGCCCCCATATTTACCAAAAATTGATTCTCTATCCCAATACCAGCACCATAATAACTTTCATATTCTCCTACAAAAATTATTCTTCCACCTTCAGAAGAAAATAGTTTGAGTGTATTTATCTCGTCAATAGTATACTGTACAGTAGGCATTACAAGCATTATAACTTTAACATTGGAAGAAATGCTAGTTAACGAACCCGCAGTAGAAAAAATGCTTTCTACGGTAAAACCTTCATTTTCCATTACCGTTTCCATGCTGCCCCAAAATGTTTCGTCACATTCCGTTGTTCCATAACATCTTGCATTACGCCCTCGATCTATCCAAACTACATCACCATTATTTCTATTCCCTGTTGTGGTATAGGTCACAAGGTTTTGAACAAATCTTACATTATCTGGATCTTCCATTGCGGTATTATCAAAAATATTTATATCATTTAAGACAACAATATCTCTTCCCGGAACTTGAATACTTTCACACCCAACATCATCTACATCCACTCCGGGATCTGTATCTGGGCATTGATCTACATCATTTGGTACGCCATCCCCATCATCATCAGATCCAGTTTCACATACATCGCCAACGCCATTATCATCTTCGTCTTCCTGATCTGGATTTGCAATATTTGGACAGTTGTCTTCACTGTCAATAATTCCATCTTGATCGGAATCAACTGGTACACCTCCGCCATCATCATCACAGTTAATTCTAATGTGCTCATATTTTGGTGTGGCATTTAACTGCTCATCAATATCTGATTGTGTAATCTCAAATTCATAAATGTCCGAAGCATTTGCTGTGTAGGCTCCGGCAGTAAGTACAGTTACTCTTGCATAATACATTTCATCTTCTGCCAATGGAGGTAATGGAAAGCACAATACTGTAGCTGCGAAAGCGTTACCCTCACCAGATACTGAATTCATCTCTCCTCCTACTATTACCTCTGATCCGTCTAAGGCATCACCCCAGATTTCTACTTGGAAGTATGCTGGATATTCTCTACCTGTTTGCTCATCACAATAGTTTACAAATATGCAATAGTTATTCTCAATTGCTATGGCATTTATGTCGAAGAAAATATACCCATAGGCTTCTTCTTCACGCTCAATGAAACACAGTACATCCACATTTATATATGGTTTGGTTCCTGCTACTAAAACAATCTCTTGAGGTAGTGCATCACTCACACTACTAGCAAATGCTCCTCCTTCTCTAGGTGCAACCCACAGTACTTCATCATCACTACTATATACAATGAAGTATTGCAATAAATAGGTTCCTGCTGGCAGGCCTAACATTTCAGAATATTTAGTTTCCCAACTTCCAGAATTGTTAACAAGGTTTACTCTAATAAAATCAGCAGTAGTAGCACCCTCAGTCGTTGGATCCATTCCTGCAACCCAATCCCCATCATCATCAGTCAATGCAACAAGTACATAGGAAGGGTCTGCATCTCGACATTCTACAGGATCATCAGATAAATGTTCTCTGTTTTGTGAATTAAAATCGTTTAACAAAGTTCCGAATTGTAATTGGACTGTATCTTGAACATCTGGCCCAGAGACATCGCTCTCCTCTTTGCTACACGATGTAAAGAGTATAGCCATAATTACTACTAAACTCCAACAGTAATTTAAATTTTTCATGATTATTATAATTAATTGGTTACTAACAAAACTCTTAAAAATCATTCAATACGTGTATCCGCATAGATTGATTTGAAGGTGGGGATGGGATGGGAATTGATGGGATTTTGTAGCCGAACAGAAATAAGAAAACTATATACCAGTTATACAATAGATTAAAGCTGAGCTCTTAAACAAAATTACCAGAACTTGTGAAAATAATTTATAAGGGTTTTCCCTGATTTTAGTATCATTGCTTTTACAATAAGCAAAGTAAGATTGAGTACCAACTTGCATTTTCTAATTGCAACTGCTTTTAGACAGTTTAAAATTATTAATTATATTGAAGTCGTTCGGTTATATAATATAAAAGCTAATTACTTGTGGAGATATCCAAAGAATATTTCAAGCATCTCGATCAGAAAAAAATACGTGTTATTGACAATTAAACGATTATTTAATTGCAGAGTACACTTGTATTTATTCGTTCTTTTGAATTGTTTCTAAGCCAATCCTAACTAAATTAATATGACTTGATTTTGCCTCAAAATTTAATCCCGATTCAGTTTCTCCTGAAGGACTTATTAGAACTTGTGTGTTTTTAGAAAAAGGTAACAGTTTTTAAACTTTCGTTTTAAGGAATGAAGAGAAGATTTTGGCAATTTTCAAAAGGTGTAAAGATGAATCCGCTTTCCAGATTCCTTTCCCAGAAGTCTATAACTAATCTTAGCTTTCCCGGTTTTGATCTTATTGTCTAATAATTTGAAAAATTTTTTCTGAACTCATTAACTTTTTTTAGGCAATGCGATGGTCGTTAATTTTACTAAAGAAATAAGATTATCCTCTTCATCTGTGATCTTTATTTCCCAAAGCTGTGTAGTTTTACCCTTATGAATGGCTGAAGCTTTTGCATACACAAATCCTTCCCGAATACTTTTTAAATGGTTTGCAGAGATCTCTATTCCTCTTACCACAAAATCTGTAGTATTGCATAGTAAAAACGAAGCCATGCTCCCAATTGTTTCTGCCAGTGCTACAGAAGCACCTCCATGTAAAACACCATCCGGCTGATGCACTTTTGAAGTTACCGGCATTTTTCCTAGTACGTAATCTTCGGTAATATCTATAACTTCAATATCCAAAGTTTCCATTAAGGTGTTTTTGAACATATGACGACAACTTTTGAGGATTTCCTCTTTCTGTATATTATCCATAAAGAATGTTTTACTTTGTAAAAATACAAAACGATAAAGGATGATTCCAACCGAAAAACAGGTTTCTTATAAAATCACAAATACCTATAACACCTTAAATGAACGGACTTCAAAAACGAAGAATGTTTGGGTGGTTTTCCATGGAATTGGATACCTATCTAAGTACTTCTTGAAATATTTTAAAGGCTTAAATTCTGAAGAAAATTATATAATAGCTCCCCAAGCAGCTTCTAAATATTATCTAAATGGAAAGTATACGCATGTAGGTGCTTCCTGGTTTACTAAAGATAATACGCAACAAGAAGTAGAAAATGCTATGAATTATTTAGATGAAGTATTTCAGGCAGAAAACTTAAAATCTGTAACAAATCTTATTGTTTTAGGCTATTCTCAAGGGGTTTCCGTAGCTACACGATGGGTAGCCAGAAAGGGAATTAATCCTAGCCAATTGATCTTATGTTCAGGTGGACTTCCAAAGGAATTAGAGTCTAAGGACTTTTTACATTTAAATGAAACCAAGTTCGCTTTGATCTATGGTACCAAAGATCCATATTTGGACAAAGAGCGTCTAGAAAGTGAGAAAATTAAATTAAAAGAACTCTTCCCAGAAAATCTGAACATTTTTCCTTTTGATGGGGTTCATGAAATGAAACCGTCTATACTAGAATCTTTAGTTTAGATTTACCCCTAATATTTTTTTAATGAAAGCAAAAAAGACAAGCGAAAAAAAATCTAAAAGCTCCTTATTAAAAAGTCTTGGCCCAGGATTTTTGCTTGCGGGTGCCGCCATTGGAGTCTCTCATTTAGTACAATCTACACGCGCTGGTGCCGATTATGGATTTATTCTTGTTTGGGCATTGGTATTGGCATGTGTCACCAAATATCCTTTTATGGAATTCGGGCCACGATATGCAGCTGCCACCGGAAATCACCTGATCACTGGATACAAAAAATTGGGCATATTCCCGCATTGGGCATTTATTGTCTTTACTGTAGGTACTATGTTTATAATTCAAGCAGCAGTAACAATAGTAACTGCAGGATTAGCCGAGCGTCTTTTCAATATAGGATGGTCTCCTTTTATTTGGAGTTTAATAATCACCATATTTTGCATATCGCTATTACTCATTGGGAAATATCCCGGATTGGATAAAAGCATGAAAATCATTGTTAGCTTCCTTACTATAGCAACATTAGCTGCAGTAATAATGGCCTTAAGTGCTGGAACAATCACTAAAACCCTAAATACGCCAATTCCCTCTTTATGGACTACTGCAAGTGTAGGGTTTATAATTGCGTTTATGGGTTGGATGCCGATTCCAATAGATGCATCCATTTGGCATTCTATCTGGACACGAGAAAAAGCAAAGCAAACCAATCATAAGCCAAGTATAAAGGAAGCTTTTACCGACTTTAATATTGGGTATCTTGCGGCATCTTTTATTGGTTTATTATTCCTAACTCTAGGTGCATTAGTCATGTTTGGTAGTGGCACATCCTTTTCCTCAAATTCAGTTGAATTCTCTTCTCAACTTGTAGCTCTGTACGGAAAAACATTAGGATCATGGAGCACTCCAATTATCTCCATTGCAGCTTTTATTGCCTTATTAAGTACTACTTTAACAGTTACAGATGCATACCCAAGGGTGATATCAGAATTATTAAATCCGGAAACTAAGAAGATTCAAAACGAAAAGAAAAAATGGAAAGATTATAAAATTGGAATTTTTGTGATACCAATTCTCTCTTTATGTATCCTTTTCTTCTTATCACGGTCCTTTATATTTCTAATCGATTTCGCAACCGGACTCTCCTTTCTATCAGCTCCATTCTTGGCTTGGTTCAATTATAAACTAGTTACAGGAAATCATCTAAAAAAGGAAGATCAACCAAGCAAGGCTTATAGAATATTTAGCCTGTTCTGCTTTGGTATTTTAGTGATCTTCACTTTTGTATATCTCTATTATATAATATTTATGTAATTCTTGAGGAATAATTTTTTAAACTCATCCCATCCCCAGCCCTTCCCGAAGGGAAGGGAGCAAACATTGTTTTAAAGTCCTCCCTTATGGGGAGCCCGCCTGCTGGACGGCAGGGATTTAGGAGGGGATGAGCGTATGAAATATTTCAACCCTAAAATTATTTTTATTAATTACTATTGTAATAAAAACCAAAACAAAAAAAGATCCCGATTTTCATCGGGATCTTTTAGTTTGATCTTATAAACAAGATCTATAATTTAGATGCTTATTTTACTTCTTCGAAGTCTACATCTTCAACATCATCTGCTTCCTTAGAATCCTTAGCATCATCTGCTCCTGGAGCTCCGTTTGCACCTTGACCTTCAGCTTGTGCTTTGTACATTTCTTCTGAAGCTGTTTTCCATGCTTCATTCAATTTGTCCAATGCTGGAGTAATAGTTTCAATCTCTTGAGTCTCGTAAGCTTTCTTCAATTCTTCTAAAGCATCTTCAACTGGCTTCTTCTTATCCTCAGATATTTTATCACCAAATTCTTTCAATTGCTTTTCAGTTTGAAAAATCATTCCATCAGCCTCATTCAACTTGTCTACTCTCTCTTTAGTCTTCTTATCAGATTCAGCATTTGCTTCAGCATCCTGCTTCATCTTTTGGATCTCCTCTTCTGTTAATCCAGAAGAAGCTTCAATTCTAATATCCTGAGTTTTGTTAGTTGCTTTATCTGTAGCACTTACTTTAATAATACCATTCGCATCAATATCAAAAGTCACTTCAATTTGTGGAGTTCCTCTTTGTGCTGGTGGAATTCCATCTAAATGGAATCTACCAATGGTTTTATTATCTGTCGCCATAGGACGTTCTCCTTGCAATACATGGATCTCAACCGATGGTTGATTATCTGATGCTGTAGAGAATACCTGAGATTTCTTAGTTGGAATAGTTGTGTTAGACTCGATTAATTTAGTCAATACACCACCCATAGTTTCAATACCAAGAGAAAGAGGAGTTACATCTAGTAACAATACATCTTTTACATCTCCTGTTAATACACCACCTTGAATAGCTGCTCCAATTGCAACAACCTCATCTGGGTTAACTCCTTTAGAAGGTTTCTTTTTGAAAAATGCTTCAACTTCTTCCTGAATTTTAGGAATACGAGTAGAACCACCTACTAAAATAACTTCGTCGATATCACTTACAGAAAGACCTGCATCACTTAATGCTTTCTTCACAGGATCCATAGAACGAGTTACAAGCTCATGAGCTAATTGCTCAAACTTAGATCTTGTTAAAGTCTCAACCAGGTGTTTTGGTCCACTTGCAGTAGCAGTAACATATGGTAAATTGATCTCTGTTTGTGTAGAAGAAGATAATTCGATCTTCGCTTTTTCAGCAGCTTCTTTTAAACGTTGTAAAGCCATAGGATCTTTTCTAAGATCGATGTCTTCCGCTTTTATAAAAGATTCTGCAAGGAAATCAATGATCACCTGGTCAAAATCATCCCCACCTAAGTGAGTATCACCATTTGTAGACAATACTTCAAAAACACCATCACCTAATTCAAGGATAGAGATATCAAAAGTACCACCCCCAAGATCATAAACAGCGATCTTTTGGTCGATAGATTTTTTGTCTAATCCGTAAGCCAATGCCGCAGCAGTAGGCTCGTTTATAATTCTTCTCACTTTAAGTCCTGCGATCTCACCAGCTTCTTTAGTTGCATGACGTTGAGAATCGTTAAAATATGCAGGAACAGTAATAACCGCTTCAGTCACCTCGTGTCCAAGGTAGTCTTCAGCTGTTTTCTTCATTTTTTGCAAAATCATTGCAGATAATTCTTGAGGAGTATACATTCTTCCATCAATATCTACTCTTGCAGTATCATTATCTCCTTTAATTACTTTGTAAGGAACTCTTCCTGCTTCCTTAGAAGATTCAGAATATTTGTTCCCCATAAATCTCTTTATAGAAGATATAGTTTTTGTTGGGTTTGTAACAGCCTGACGTTTTGCAGGATCTCCAACTTTAATCTCACCACCTTCTACAAATGCAATTACAGAAGGAGTTGTTCTTTTTCCCTCAGCGTTAGGGATTACCACAGGCTCGCTACCTTCCATTACAGATACACAGGAGTTAGTAGTACCTAAGTCAATTCCAATTATTTTACTCATAACAGTATACGTATTTAAATTTTATATATTCAATTTCACAAACACAAATAGTCAATCATTATGCCAGCGGTTTAGTTCTGACAGGTTGTCATAATTAATTATACTATTGGCATTCCACCTTCATTACGCCTCAAACAAGCGTAATAAAGCTGTCGGGCTTTCCGCTAAATCTTTTAATTTCCAAACAATAATCAAAAGGATATCGCTGCAATCCCTAATGCAAAAACAAATACTAACTAATTCTTAATAACAAATTCAGAAAAATGAAGCCTTAGACTAACAAATCCCTATTTTTGCGTGTAAATTTTGGACTAGAATGCGAAAAATAGAATGTATTAGTGTGTTTGATATGTTGAAGATTGGAGTTGGCCCTTCAAGTTCTCACACCTTAGGACCATGGCGTGCAGCACAAAGATGGATCCAGGAACTCAAGGAGAAAAAGTGCTTTGATGAGGTAGATTCGGTTCATATAGATCTATATGGTTCGCTTTCGCTTACAGGAAAAGGACATGCTACAGATCTTGCAGTTATGTTAGGTCTGGCAGGATTAGATCCTGTTAAAATGGAAATAGAACAAATAGATCCAGAAATCTTTAGCATTAGAACTACTAAGTCTATAATATTAAATGGTGAAAACGCTATTCATTTTGACCCGGAGACTCAAATAAAATTCAACAAAAAATTCCTGCCTTTTCATCCTAACGGTCTTACTTTTAGAGCAATCTTAAGAAATGGAAAAAAAATCTCCACTTCATACTATTCTATAGGTGGAGGTTTTGTAGTGAAAGAAGAACGAAAAAATGCTTCAAAAAAAATGAAGAGTTTTCAAGAATTTCCTTTTCAAATAGAAAAAGCTACAGAGCTTCTTGCTTACTGTAATGCAGAAAATAAATGCATTTCAGAAATTGTAATGGAAAATGAGAAATCCCTGCGATCTCCAGAAGAAATTCATCAGGGATTAAAAGAGATTTGGGATGTAATGCTGGAATCTATGTATATAGGTTGTCATACAGAAGGCACTTTACCCGGCGGACTCAATGTGCATCGCCGTGCTTTCGATATGAACAAAGGTTTGTTAGGAGAAGCAACATATAATTCTCCACAAGAATGGCTGGAAACCATCCGAAATACTGAGGTTAAATTTAGACAGATCCTTAAGTGGGTAAGTTGTTTTGCAATTAGTGTGAATGAGGTAAATGCTTCTTTAGGACGAGTTGTAACAGCTCCTACCAATGGGAGCGCAGGAACTGTTCCTGCCGTGCTCATGTATTATATGGTAATAGAAAACCATAATGCCACTTTTGAAGATGTAAAACGCTTTATGTTGGTCGCCGGAGAAATTGGAAGTTTATTTAAAAAGGGAGCCACCATATCTGCCGCTATGGGTGGCTGTCAGGCAGAAATTGGAGTGTCTTCTGCAATGGCGGCTGGCGCCTTAACAGAGGCTATGGGAGGAACACCTGCCCAAGTTCTAATGGCCAGTGAAATAGCAATGGAACATCATCTTGGTCTTACCTGCGATCCAATTGGTGGATTGGTACAAATACCTTGTATAGAACGTAATGCAATGGGAGCAATTAAAGCCATTAATGCAGCAGAAATTGCTATGGACAGTGATGCTTCAAAAGCAAAAGTACCGCTAGATAAAGTGATAGAAACCATGTGGGATACCGCGAAAGACATGAATTCTAAATATAAAGAAACCTCAGAAGGAGGATTGGCAGTAAGAGTGAGTTTAAGCGATTGCTAGGTTACAAAGCGACTATTGCTAAATTATCTTAACTTTAAATTCAACTAGCTACTATAATATTGTTTAAACCAAGCCATATCACCTTATTCAAAATTAAAAATTTGCTCCGGAATTATGGCTGGATGTTGGGCTCTTACTTCGTGTTTTTTACTCTTTTAGGAATACTTCAAGTTGTTTTTCCAGATCTAGATATTTTAAAATATCAGCAATCAGATCTCAATGAATTGATGGATAAAAACCCATGGAAATTTGTGCTTTTGGCTGTTATTATAGCGCCAGTTATGGAGGAGGGAATGTTTAGAACACTTATAAAACCTTCTCCAAATGAGTTTATCTTTTTTCTTTGCAGCTGGATTCTCATGTTGACTGCTATCTTTATTCCAATAGATGTGCACTGGGCAATAAAATTTGGTTTCCTATTACTCTTTATTACCTTGATCTATTTTTTTCTGAAAGAATTAATCCCAAGAGAAATACAATTTAAAGCATGTAGTTTTTTGCGTAGAAATTATATATCCATTTGGGTGATCACCTCTATTATTTTTGGTTTGGTACATATTTCCAATTATGTGGATGGTTTTCACATCAATTTTCTATTATTCTTAATGATAGTTCCAAGAATTATTGCCGGATTTTATTTTGGAAAAGTAAAGATTGAAAATAAAAGTATGGCCTGGCCTATTGCTATGCATGCTATGAATAATGCAACCGTACTGGTGTTTCTCCTTCCTAAGTTATTCTAGAAACTATATTGGCTCACAGCCTTTCTTAGTTCTAGTATCTATAATATAAATAATCTTCCAGATCCCTTTTTCCTTAAACAATTGGAAGGTATTTACTCCACAATGGCTTAGTTCATCATTTACATAAAAGGAATACGGTGTAGAAACATTTGCCATTGGACCATCTACTTGGATTTTAAAAGAATGGATCTCCTCCTTAAATTTTGTTGTCTTAGGGATTGCATAAATGGCTTTTAAAAAGTTTCCATATTCCTCGGTAATCAATTTCGGCTCTGCATCTACCTTTATACTTATTGATTGCATTTGTATGGTTGGATGAACCATAATTCTAAGAGCAGTAGTATCTTGTTTATGAAAAGCTTTAAAAAAATCTTCTACAGAGGTCTTTACAGAAACTTCATCTATCGTTTCTTGAGAATGGCTTACAATTCCAACTAAAAATAACAGAATACATAAATCAACCTTCATAATTCTAAGTTTTGAATGTGGTCTACTAATTTACTACTTTTACTCATCTAAAAAAATGAGCTAATGTCAGTTGCCAAGAAACAATACAAAAGGATTACAGTTAAATCGTTGGTGGAAATGAAAGCCAATGGAGAAAAGATCGCTATGCTTACGGCATATGATTATACCATGGCTCAAATTGTAGACGGAGCAGGAATAGATGTGATATTAGTTGGAGATTCTGCCAGTAATGTAATGGCAGGTCATGAAACTACACTTCCTATTACTTTAGATCAAATGATCTACCATGCTGCTAGTGTGATAAGAGGGATAGAACGCTCTTTAGTAGTTGTAGATCTTCCTTTTGGTAGTTACCAAAGTGATCCAAAAGAAGCTCTTAGATCTTCTATTAGAATTATGAAAGAAAGTGGTGGACACGCAGTGAAGATGGAAGGTGGAAAAGAAATAAAGGAATCTATTAAAAAAATATTAAATGCAGGAATTCCGGTAATGGGTCATTTAGGACTTACTCCACAATCTATATATAAATTTGGAACGTATACAGTACGTGCAAAGGAAGATCTGGAAGCTGAAAAATTAAAAGAAGATGCCCTTTTATTAGAGAAATTAGGTTGTTTTGCAATGGTGCTAGAAAAAGTGCCGGCAAAACTAGCTAAAGAAGTGGCAGAAAGTGTGAGCATTCCAGTTATTGGTATAGGTGCAGGAAATGGTGTAGATGGACAGGTTTTAGTGACTCATGATATGCTAGGAATGAACCACGAATTCAATCCTAGATTTTTACGTCGTTATGCAGATCTTCATGGAGAAATGACTAAAGCTTTTGAAAGCTATAAAAACGATGTAAAGAGCAAAAGCTTCCCAACAGATGAAGAGCAGTATTAAATCTTATTTCAAGATATAATTTCTTAAAGTAAAAGATGTACTTAGTTTTTATCGCAAAGCTCAATAATAAACTATAATTATCAGAATTTGAATTCAGAAAAAATTCTTTCCAACAAGCATAACCTGCAAGTCTTGTATGAAGATAATCATCTTATAGCAATTAATAAAAGACCAGGAGATATTGTTCAAGGAGATAAAACGGGGGACATTCCTCTTAGCGAAGTTGTAAAGGATTATTTGAAAGACAAGTATAACAAACCGGGAAATGTCTATTTAGGAGTTGTACATCGAATAGACAGACCTACCAGTGGGATTGTTGTTTTTGCAAGGACATCTAAAGCCTTGCCTAGGCTAAATCAACTTTTTAAGGATAGAGATGCACAAAAAACCTATTGGGCACTTGTGAAAATTATGCCTCCAAAGGTAGAAGATACACTTACACATTATCTAAAGAGAAATCCAAAACAAAATAAATCTTACGCTCATATTAAAGAAGTGCCAGAGAGCAAAAAAGCCATTTTAGATTATAAAATCATCCAGAAATTAGACAATTATTTTCTTTTAGAAATTGCATTGCATACAGGAAGACATCATCAAATTAGAAGTCAATTATCTGCTATAGGGTCTCCAATTAAAGGAGACCTTAAATATGGATTTGACAGGAGTAATAAAGACGCTAGCATATCCCTGCATGCCCGTAAATTATCTTTTAAACATCCAGTGAAAGATCTGGAATTAAACCTAGTTGCCCCATTACCGAACGATCCAATTTGGAATGCTGTGAATATTTTATAAATAGCTTAACATTAAAATTATTACTTTTAAAATAAAAAAGTATGAAATGGCAAGGTAGACGTCAGAGTGGCAATTTAGAGGATCGTAGAGGCTCCTCTACAGGAGGGAAAGTAGCTGTTGGTGGAGGAATAATTGGATTAATTTTTCTTGCAATCCAGCTCTTCTCTGGCGGCGATATTTCAGAAACCTTACAGCAATTAGAATCTCAAACACAAACATCTTCTGGAGAAAGTAGAGAGTTAACTGCAGAAGAAATAGAATCCAGAAAATTTATTAATGCGGTTCTAGTTGATACCGAAGATATTTGGAATGAAATATTTTCTGAAAACAATATGAACTATCAAGAACCAGGTTTGGTCCTTTTTACAGATGGGGTAAGAACTGCATGCGGTGGAGCTTCAGCAGCATCTGGACCATTCTATTGTCCTGCAGATCAAAAGGTCTATATGGACTTATCTTTTTTCGATGAATTAAAAACACGTTTTGGAGCTCAAGGAGGAGATTTCGCCATTGCCTATGTGATCGCACATGAGGTAGGACATCATGTTCAGACAGTTTTAGGAACTTCTGGAAAAGTTAGGCAGTTGCAACAAGGTAGAAGTCAAGCTGCAGCTAATGAATTGTCTGTAGCATTGGAATTACAAGCCGATTTTTATGCAGGTGTTTGGGCTAATCATAATAAGAAATACTTAGAACAAGGTGATATTCAAGAAGCTATGAGTGCTGCAAGTGCTGTAGGAGACGATGCTATCCAAAAGCGTACTTCTGGGAGGGTGGTTCCAGATGCTTTTACCCACGGAACGTCTAAACAACGAATGGATTGGTTTATGAGAGGCTATAACTCTGGGGATATCAGACAGGGTGATACTTTTAATGGCAGACTTAATTAATCTACATATAATTTAATCGATCCCTTCGACTGCTGAATTTTTCCGAAGGGATCTGATACTCTCTATAATTACGGCGCTAATAATTAGCGTACCACCAATAATCGTTTTTAATGAAGGATATTCTTGAAGAAATAATATCCCTAAAATTATAGCATATAAAGGTTGTGCGCTGCTCATTATGCTGGCCGCGGTAGTTGAAAAATTTCTTAGACTTAGCAAGAAAAGTGTATGACCTATGCAGGTTGTTACAATGGCAAGGGTTAAAAGAGGCGCCCATTGTAAAATCACATCATTAAAATCGCTGAAAAATAATACTGGTGATAACACCACCGCCACAACCACAATCTGATACATCATCAATACAGAACCATTATATTTTTCAATTTCCTGTTTCATTAAAATATTTCGGAGCGCATAAAATACTCCGGATAATATCCCCAGCAGTACAGCGATGGTATAATTATTTTGAAAGCTGATCTCCGGCACCAAAAAATAAATTCCGAACAACACTAATAAGCCTAATGCCAAATGACTTTTACTAAATTTGGTTTTTAATAGTAAAGGCTCCAAAAAAACAGTAATTACCGGATATGTAAAAAGCGAAAGGATCCCAATTGCAACATTAGAATATTTAAGTGCAAAAAAGTAAGCTACCCAATGACCAGCCATCAATAACCCGGATAACACTGTTTTTAGTACATCCCTTTTATTGGAAATCCTTAGATCTAATTTTTTAAATCTGCAAAAAATATAAAATAGTATTGCCGCTAATAACGTTCTATAAAATATAGTTACGAAGGGGTTTAAGGTTATATATCTTCCCAAAACTCCCGAGGTGCTAATAAAAAGCACAGCGAGATTAAGTTCTAGTATTTTCGAGTATTGTAAGTTCTTTTCAGCCAAATTTTTTAAATATGGAGCAAATTGCAAATTCTAGAGGAACTTTCTTTAATTGTACAGGATTAATATTAAAAAAACAAAGTGAAAATTTGAATAGAATACTTATATTCCATTGTATTTGTCCTTATTGGTCATTTCCTTAATTAATATTAAAATGCATAACAAAATCAGTGATTTATTAGCCTCCCAAAAATTTTTCTTTAAAGAAGGGAAGACTAAAGAAGTTGCTTTAAGAATTGAAAAATTAAAATTGCTTAGATCGGTTATTGAAGAGCACGAAACTGAAATATGCGATGCCCTCTTTCAGGATTTCAAAAAACCTAAGTTTGAAAGTGTTTTAAGCGAAACTGCTTTTATCATTAGCGAACTTGATCATGTAATTAAAAATCTGAAAAGTTGGTCTAAACCTAAAAAAGTTTCAAGCTCTTTAATAAATTTCCCTTCTTCAGATTATATTTATTCTGAACCTTATGGTGCTTGTTTAATTATTGCTCCGTGGAATTATCCTTTTCAGTTGGCGATCTCCCCAATAATGGGGGCCGTTGCTGCAGGAAACACCGTAGTCTTAAAACCCAGTGAATTAGCATTAAACACCTCTCAAATATTAGCAGATATTTTAGAAATAGTATTTCCTAAAGAAATGCTCGCTGTAGTACAAGGAGGAGTCCCTGTTTCTGAAGCCTTATTAGAAGAAAAATGGGATTATGTATTCTTTACAGGAAGTGTTCCTGTTGGGAAAATAGTAGCAAAAGCAATTGCGCCTCACCTCACTCCTTCCACCTTAGAGTTAGGTGGTAAAAACCCATGTATTATACATAAATCGGCAAAAGTGCAACTTGCAGCAAAGCGAATTGTTTGGGGGAAATTTTTAAACGGAGGCCAAACCTGCATTGCGCCAGATTATATCCTTGTCGATTCATCTATAAAAAAGGAATTTATAGATGCAATTCAAAAGGAGATCGTAGCAGCTTACGGAGCTAATCCTAAAGATTCGCCTGATTATGCACGAATAATCAACGAAAAGAACTTTTATAGATTAGCAGCAATGCTCGAGGGTGAAAAGTGTCCAATTGGAGGAGAGCTAGATAAGGAACAATTATATATAGCTCCTACTTTAATAGATGAACCTGCCCTAACTAGCAAGGTGATGGAAGATGAAATTTTTGGACCTATTCTTCCAGTTTTAAGTTTTTCTTCCGAAGAGAATATGGCAAATATTATAGACAACTATTCCAAGCCTCTTGCCTTATATGTGTTTTCTGAAGATAAGAGTTTTTCAGAAAAAATATTAAAATCTTACAGTTTTGGTGGCGGTGCAATTAACGATGTGGTGATACAGGTGGTTAATAAAAATCTGCCATTCGGAGGTGTTGGAAGTAGTGGAAACGGAGCTTATCATGGCAAACATTCTTTCGATACATTTTCTCATAAAAAGAGTATAACAAAAAGAGGGACATGGTTAGATGTTCCTCTTAGATATGCACCTTACGGTGATAAAGTCAGTTTAATAGGTAAGATTATGAAGAAGTTTTAATATTCTTCTTTTTATAGAATAAACGTACTCAAGCGTTCAAATTCTTTAAATATTACGAGGGCGCAAGGAGGTTTTTTCTTCTATAATATCTGCTACTGCCCTGTTTTCAATCTTACTTTCCAGCCACGACAGAATGTCTAGGTATAAAAAGGCCCTTCTTTCATAGGGGTGGTTTTCATATTGTTTTAATATAGTATGGAGATTCCTAAATTCCTCTTTAATATTTAAAGGAGAAACATCTGGCAGCTTTCTTAAAAATTTAATCATCTCTTTCTGCACTTCATGCATATCATTCATGCGAATTAAAAATTTATACGTAGAGCGTATTAATCTTTCCAAATGATAATCCAATCCAGCTTCATAATGTGCTACAAGGTTTAATATTCTTGAAAAGCACATTAAATCTTCTCGCATTTCGAGAGAGGTATTATTTATAATTTTCTTCAAAAATTCAATACATTTTTTATTTTCCCCATTCCCAAAATGCAAACTTGCTATTTTATAATAAAATACCATGATATGATGCCCATCCAACCTATCCTCATATTTCTTTATTTTCTTCTGAATTTTATCTATCAATAATTCCCCTCCTCCAAAATCACCCTTCATAAACTTTAAATTCAATTTATTTGAGTAGATATATAAAAAGGAAAGTGCCGCGATATTATCATCATCTGGAATCTTAGGGTCTTTTATTGTAGCCTCCAAGTTTAAAAGAACTTTTTCAAAAATTTCCACATGGTTCAGAAAAAACAATGATTCCAATAAGTAATGATTACCTTTAAGATAAGATACCGGATGAAGAGATACCATATGTGGATTTTCATTGAATAAGTCTATCCATTTTAAGGAGTAACGATAACTTGATAAAAAATTCTGGGTTAAAAAACTATACCACAAAAATGCTTTGTAAAGCAAGAGTTTTTCTCGAAACCCCATTTCATCATATCTATATTCCGGCATGTTTTTTTGAAAAATTTCCCTGATACCAGTAGTCTCCTCTTCAGTACGAGCATAACCCATTTTCAATAATATCCCATATAATTGTAGTGATAGATTGGACAATCTACTTGCCAAAACATTCAACCTACTAAGTTGTTCGGTTTGTTTTATTAAACTCTCCGCCCTGTTTTGAATACTGCGGGTGATATATTGAGATTCAATTATTTTTTCCCATTCCAGGATTTCATAGGCGACATTTTTTTCTTCATTATATAAAGCTATCGACTTTACTTTATCAAGCAATTTCAAACTTTGATTATATAAGCCTTTTCTATATAAAATCAGCGCAAAATCCAGTTGCTCTCTAATTTGAACGGGGATACTTTGATGAGCAGGATTCAATCGAAGACTAACAAGTATTTGCTTATACAGGTGTGCTTTAACATTAGATAATTGTTGTTTACTAATGTTGGTATGGTCAAGGATTAACTTCTCGTTATATTGAGATTGCTTCGCCATAACCTTAAATAAATTAAGGAATTTACTATCTGCATTCACTCCTATTCTCCCAACATATAATGAAAACTGCCTTTTTTCGGAGGAGGAAAGGGACTTAATAAGGGTAAAAAGATTGTCGGTTAAGTCGTTGGTCATTGTAACGATTATGTTTTCAATGTATTGATTATCAGTAAATTGCCTTCCTTATTTTAAATCAATGATCGTAATTCCTCGAAATATCAATTTATAAGCTGAAGATGTATCTGCTACATTAGTTAAAGATAAAGCAAAATAAATCTGATATGAGTACGGAAAAGGTAGAAATTTTTGACACAACATTAAGAGATGGAGAACAAGTGCCTGGTTGTAAACTGAATACAGCTCAAAAATTAAAAATAGCCGCACGCCTCGATGAACTTGGAGTGGATGTGATTGAAGCTGGTTTTCCTGTTTCCAGTCCAGGAGATTTTAAATCGGTTACCGAGATATCAAAATTAATTAAAAATGCTGCAGTTTGTGGACTTACCCGTGCTGTAAAAAATGATATAGAAGTTGCTGCTGAAGCATTAAAATATGCTAAATACCCAAGAATTCATACTGGGATCGGAACTTCAGATTCTCATATAAAATACAAGTTCAATTCTACACGAGAGGAGATTATTGAAAGAGCCATTATGGCCGTATCCTATTCCAAAACCTTTGTAGAGGATGTTGAATTCTATGCTGAAGATGCCGGGAGAACAGATAACGAATTTCTTGCAAAAGTTTGTACCGCCGCAATTAAAGCCGGAGCTACAGTTTTAAATATTCCAGACACTACAGGATACTGTCTTCCTGAAGAGTATGGTCAAAAAATTAAATACTTAAAAGAGAATGTAACAGGGATTCATAGGGTAAGACTTTCTTGTCACTGCCATAACGACTTGGGGATGGCTACTGCAAATGCTATTGCAGGTGTTGTTAACGGAGCAAGACAAATTGAATGTACCATCAACGGGATTGGAGAACGTGCAGGAAATACAGCCCTAGAGGAAGTAGTTATGATCTTAAAACAACATCCTAGTTTAAATCTTACTACCAATATTAATTCAAAATTGTTATATGGTACCAGTAAAATGGTTTCTCAGGAAATGGGAATGTATGTACAACCAAACAAAGCAATTGTTGGAGCTAATGCATTTGCGCATAGTTCAGGAATTCATCAAGACGGGATGATAAAGAATAAAGAAACCTATGAAATTATAAATCCATCAGATGTTGGTGTAACAGAATCGGCTATTATACTTACTGCAAGAAGCGGTAGAGCTGCATTGGCGTATAGAGCGAAGAAAATGGGCTATGAATTAACCAAACTTGAATTAGACACCGTCTATATTGAGTTTTTAAACTTTGCCGACCATACAAAAGAAGTCGAAGATAATGACATTCATATTATAATGGATTTATCCAGAAAAAGAAACAGAGCTATTGCCTAATGAAAAAAACACTTTTTGATAAAATCTGGGATGCGCACGTGGTAGAATCTATACCCGCAGGCCCGGATATTTTATATATAGATAAACATCTTATCCATGAGGTAACCAGTCCTCAGGCATTTAACGAGTTAAAAGAAAGAGGTATTTCCATATTAAGGCCTAAGCAAATTGTTGCCACAGCCGATCATAATACGCCAACAGAAAATCAGCATTTACCAATAAAGGATCTTCTGTCAAGAAATCAACTAAAACAGCTTACTAAAAACTGTGAAGATAATAACATAACACTTTACGGCTTAGGGCATCCATATAATGGGATAGTACATGTAATGGCACCGGAGTTGGGAATTACCCAACCTGGAATGACCCTTGTTTGTGGAGATAGCCATACCTCTACTCATGGAGCATTTGGAACCATTGCTTTTGGTATAGGAACCAGTCAGGTCGCACAAGTTTTTGCGAGTCAGTGCTTGTTAGTGGATAAGCCAAAAAAACTTAGAGTAAATGTTAATGGAAAATTACGAGATGGAGTGCTTCCCAAAGATGTTATTTTATACATTATCAGCAAATTAGGAACCAATTCGGGGACAGGATATTTCTGTGAGTATGCGGGAAATGTTTTTGAGGAGATGTCTATGGAAGGCAGAATGACAGTTTGTAATATGAGTATTGAAATGGGAGCCCGAGGCGGACTAATAGCCCCAGACGAAACTACCTTTAATTATTTGGAAGGAAAGGAATTTGCTCCTAAAGGAGAAGATTTTGAGATGATGAAAGTTTACTGGAAATCCTTAAAAACTGAGGATGATGCTGAATTTGATCAAGAATACTCTATCGATGCCTCCGATATAGAACCTATGATCACATATGGTACAAATCCAGGAATGGGTATTAAACTAAGTGATTCAATTCCGAAAAATACAGGTAAAAGTGATGAAAAAGCATTGGAATACATGGGATTCAAAGAAGGAGAGTTCTTAATCGACAAACCTATTAATTATATATTTATTGGTAGCTGCACCAATTCTAGAATTGAAGATTTTCGAACTGTGGCAAACTACATTAAAGGAAAACAAAAAGCAGCAAATGTAAATGCACTTATAGTACCTGGTTCCAGGCAAGTGGCTGAACAAATAAAGGCAGAAGGCTTACAGCATATTTTCGAAGAAGCAGGATTTTCTTTACGCCAACCAGGATGTTCTGCATGCTTGGCTATGAACGACGATAAGATCCCTGCCGGGGAATATTGTGTTTCCACAAGTAATCGGAATTTTGAAGGCCGGCAAGGCCAAGGTTCCAGAACGCTATTAGCCAGTCCACTTACAGCGGCTGCAACAGCTATAGCAGGGAAAATTACCAATTTCACTCAAAATTTTAACTAGATGGAAAAATTTATAAGTCTTACAGACACTGCCGTTCCATTAGAGATCGAAAATATAGATACCGACCAGATTATTCCTGCCAGATTTTTAAAGGCGACAGACAGGGAAGGGTTTGGAGAGAATTTATTTCGGGATTGGAGGTTTGATAAGGATGGAAATCCCAACTCAAAATTCAATTTAAATAATAAAAAATATAAAGGTTCCATTTTGGTTGCAGGAAATAATTTTGGATGTGGATCTAGTAGAGAACATGCCGCCTGGGCTTTAAAAGCTTATGGGTTTAAGGTAATTGTTTCCAGTTATTTCGCCGATATTTTTAAAGGAAATTCATTAAATAATGGGTTGCTCCCTTTACAGGTAAGCCCGGGATTTCTTAAAAAAATCTTTAAAGCCATCTACACAGATTCTTCAGAAGAACTTCATGTAAATCTGGAAAATCAACTCATAAAAATTACAAGTACAGGAGAAGCTGAAAATTTTGAAATAGATCCATATAAGAAAAATTGTCTGATAAATGGCTTTGATGATATTGACTTTTTGGTAAGCCGAAAAGAAGCCATTCAAAAATTTGAAGAAAAAACATTCCAGTTCTAAAAGTCTTAACGGGAGACAATCAGAATTAAAATTAACTGGGAGAAGAAAAATATATTTCCCGAAAAAACTAGCTTAAGATGAAACTAAAAATAGCAGTATTACCCGGAGATGGGATAGGCCCTGAAATAACAGAGCAAGCAGTTAAAATATTAAAATCTATAGCAGATCGATTTGATCATGATTTTCACTTTGAAGAAGCCGCTGTTGGAGCAACAGCCATAGATCAATTTAAAAACCCATTACCGGAAGCCACCTTAGATTTATGCAAGGCATCTGATGCTGTGTTATTTGGGGCAATAGGGCATCCAAAATATGACAATGATCCCAGCGCTAAAATAAGGCCCGAACAAGGCTTACTTAGGTTGAGAAAGGAACTGGGGTTATTTGCAAATATCCGTCCTGTAACCACCTATTCAAAATTAATAGATATGTCCCCATTACGTCGCGAGCGGATTGAGGGAGTAGATATGGTAATCTACCGCGAGTTAACCGGGGGGATTTATTTTGGTGAGAAAAGTTTAAATGAAGCAGGTACAAGTGCTACCGATGTTTGCACCTATTCTGTAATGGAAATAGAGAGAATTGCTCACTTGGCATTTCAAGCAGCTCAAAAACGCCGTAAAAAACTAACCTTAGTAGATAAAGCAAATGTGTTAGAAACTTCCAGACTTTGGAGAAAAACAGTAACTGCCATTGCTAAAGAGTATCCAGACATAAAACTAGATTTTCTGTTTGTAGATAACGCAGCCATGCAATTGATTTTAAATCCAAAACAATTTGATGTAATCCTTACCGAGAATTTATTCGGTGATATTTTATCTGACGAAGCCAGTGTAATTTCCGGAAGCATTGGATTATTAGCCTCGGCCTCTGTTGGTAATAAAAATGCCTTATTCGAACCTATACATGGATCATATCCAGAAGCAACCGGTAAAGGAATAGCTAATCCATTGGCTGCCATTCTTTCGGCAGCTATGTTACTTGATCATTTCCACTTAACCGAAGAAGCAAAAGCTATTAGAGATGCAGTAGAAATTAGTATTAAGCTTAATATTTGTACGCAGGATATCAATAATGAATACCACTACTCTACTGAAAAGGTAGGAGATTTTTTAGATGGCCTTATAAGCGAGGTGGACAATTATCATATCAATAATGAAAATTTAAACCTAGGTCAGATGACTATTATTTAATAATTTGTTTTTAGCTAGATTGCAAAACCTCCATTGTCTTGGTTAGTCTTTGGAGGTTTTTATTTTTGAGAATGTCCGAAAAATATCATAAACTGATAAAGGACATCATTCTGAACTTGTTTCAGAATCTCATAACAAAGTAAATCAATACAAATAATTGAGACCCTTAAATAAATCACCATTCACAAATTCCAAGAAGTCGGAGAACACTTCTTTCAGTCGATAAAGATCTGTTCAATTATTAAAGATTGTTCATTTTTTTGCGTGTCCAAAAAAACGAACCAAAAAAAGGACACTTTTTTGTAGGTGTTTCCAATTATGCTCCCGCATAATTAGAACCGTACTTCCACGGCTAAATTTTCTCCAAGGCTTCAAAAATTTTACGCCGCGGAAGCACTACACTTGCAAAAAAGAAGTTCTTAAGAAGATAAATCTGCCAGGAACCATCATGCGTCAATTACTTACTCTAGTTAATTTATTTTATCACTCGTCTCAGGGTGACGAGATAACTATCATGAAATAAAAATAGATTTACATAACTTTTTTACTAGAATTATTATAAACCTTTCTTTTTTGCTATTTCTTCCAGTGCCAGATTATCCTTACTTCCAATATGTGTATGTTTTTTAATATGTGCGGGAATATAAGTTCCATTTTCAACCTGCCCTCCTATATCTTTATATGCTTCTCGAAAAGACTTTCCTTGTATTACCAGATCATTAATACTATCTACTGTAAAGAGATATTTATACTTCTCATCCTGCATATCTATATCTTTAACCTTGATAAGTGCGATCGAGTGGATGAATACATCTAAAATTTCTTTGATATTTTCAACAGCATAAATGCTATTCTCTTTAATTAACTGAAAATCTCTATGGTAACCACTAGGAAGATTATTGGTGATCAAGATCATTTCATTAGCAATAGCCTGAAGTTTGTTACATTTCCCTCTAATCAATTCAAATACATCCGGATTCTTTTTGTGAGGCATAATGCTGGATCCCGTGGTGAGTTCATCCGGAAAGCTGATGAAATCAAAATTCTGACTCATATACAAACAGATGTCCATAGAAAATCTTGAAAGCGTATTGGCAAGTGAAGCAATATTGGAAGTTACCGTTCGCTCACATTTTCCCCGGCTCATTTGAGCTGCAACCACATTATATTTTAATGTTTTAAAACCTAATTCCTTTGTTGTGAATTCCCGGTCTATAGGAAACGAAGAACCATAACCAGCCGCAGATCCTAATGGATTTTGATCTACAATCTTCAGTCCTGCCTGCAACAAATACAGATCATCTATCATTATTTCGGCATAAGCTGAAAACCATAAACCAAAGGAGGATGGCATCGCGACTTGTAGATGTGTATAACCCGGAAGTAATTTATTCTGATGCTCCTTAGCAAGTCCTAAAAGTACATCAATAAGATTTTCAGTTTTCGAATAAATCTCTGATAAATTCGCTTTAAAATAAAGCTGCATAGCCACTAAAACCTGATCGTTCCTGGATCGGGCAGTATGAATCTTCTTTCCGGTATCTCCCAGAGTTTTTGTGAGTTCAAATTCAATCTTAGAATGCACATCTTCAAAATCCTCCTCGATCACAAAACTGCCATCGGCTACCTGAGTTTGAAGTTTGTTGAGTTCTACTAAAATATCCTCCACCTCATCTGAGGTTAAAATTTCAATTTTTCCAAGCATTTTAGCATGTGCTTTGGAGGCTGTAATATCATATTCAGCTAGAAAAAGATCCAATTCCCGATCGTTCCCAACGGTAAATTTTTCAATCTTCTTATCTATAGAAATACCTTTATCCCAGAGTTTCATAATCTTTACATTTAAATTTGTCTAACTGAATCTGTTTCAGTCAAACCTTATACTTATTTCTTTAATGCCCGCTGAAGCAGACTTATATACATTTCAATCCCTTCCTCTATCTCTTTCACGTAAATGAATTCATCTGCGGAATGTGATCTGGTAGAATCACCAGGCCCAAGTTTTAAAGAAGGACAAGATAACATTGCCTGATCGGATAAAGTTGGTGAGCCATATGTTGACATTCCCAATCCAGTTCCGGCCACGACCAATGGATGTTCCATAGAGATCGAAGAAGAATTCAACCGCAGAGAACGAGGAATAATTTCATCTACTGGTGCATTTTTTTCTAAAATTTCGGCAACCTCTGCATTGCTATATCGGTCGTTCACTCGTACATCTATCACAAGATCTACAGATGCCGGCACTACATTATGCTGGCTCCCTGCATTTATTTGTGATACCGTAAGTTTTACTTCCCCCAAAGATTCTGAAACTTTTTCAAATTTAAAATTCTTAAACCAATCCAGTACAGAGATACATTTATAAATGGCACTATCATTATTAGGGTGCGCTGCATGAGATGGGGTTCCTTTCACTTTGGCATCAAAAACCACCAATCCTTTTTCTGCAACAGCCATTAGCATTAGCGTTGGTTCTCCCACAATAGCAACATCGATTTTTGGAATTAATGGTAATAAACTTGCTACCCCATTTTTGCCATTTATTTCCTCCTCTGCAGTTCCTGCAAAAAGCAAATTAAAATTCAGATCTTGTGCTTCAAAGAAATAGGTGAAAGTAGCCAGTAAGGAGACCAAACATCCTCCGGCATCATTGCTTCCTAAGCCATATAATTTTCCATCTTCAATAGTTGCTGCGAAAGGATCACGAGTATAGGCAGAATTAGGTTTAACGGTATCGTGATGAGAATTTAATAACAAGGTTGGTTTCCCATGATCGAAATGCTTGTTCACGGCCCACACGTTATTACCACTCCGCTGAAATGGAATTTCAAATTCTTGTAGCCAATTTTCCAACAATGCTGCTGTACCTTCCTCTTCAGAAGAAAATGATTGTGTCTCTATAAGATCTTGCAACAACTTTATAGCTTTCTTTTGAAGCCTTGAAATTTCCATTATTTTATAATTTTTGTATGTTGAGTTCCTTTTTGAAGCAAATTTGGCCCTCCTAAATAAACCTCAGAAACTGCATGCTCCAGGGCATAAAAACAATTGTGCAATTTTGGAAGCATCCCTTCACTAATTATATTCTTATTCAATAAATTCTGATAAGTCCGGGTATCTAATAGCTCTATCACCGAGTTATCATCCAAAGGATCTTTCAAAACCCCATTTTTTTCAAAACAAAAAAACAATTCGGTTTGATAGGTTTCAGAAAAAGCAATAGCTATTTCCGCAGCTACCGAGTCGGCATTCGTATTAAAAAGCTCCCCTTCATTACTACATGAAATAGCTGAAAATACCGGGATAATATCATTTCCCAGAAGTGAAGAAATAAACTTGGTATTAATTTCTTCTACATCCCCAACAAATCCAAAATCAATCTCTTTATTAACACGTCGCTTGGAGATAATACTTTTTCCATCTGCGCCACAAAGCCCTACGGCATTACTTTTTATGCCCTGCAATTTGGCTACAATTTTCTTATTAATTAGTCCTGCATACACCATGGTGATCACATCCATTGCATTGGCATCTGTTATTCTTCTCCCATCGATCATATTCGTCTTGAATCCTAACCTATCGGACAATTCGGTTGCCATCTTACCGCCACCATGAACTAATATTTTAGGCCCTTCCAATTGAGAAAAATCATGAAGAAAAGCACTTAAACTCGCCTCATTTTCAATGAGCTTCCCTCCTATTTTTACAATTTTTAAAATTTGTTTTTTCATTCTGATAATTCTTAGCCCTTCAATAATTTTTTCAATACCGCCTGGGCAGCAAAAGTTCGGTTATTTGCCTGATGGATCACCACAGAATTTTCACTGTCCAGCACGTCATCTGCAATTACTACATTTCTTCTTACCGGTAAACAATGCATCACTTTCGCATTGTTTGTAACTCGTAATTTTTCCTGATTAAATGTCCAATCTCGATCCGTTTTAAGTACTTTCCCATAATTTTCATAACTACTCCAGTTCTTCACATAAACAAAATCCGCATTTTTTAATGCTTCCTCCTGATCATGAAATACCCTTGTGTTTTTAGTAATTTCAGAATTCAAATTATAACCTTCCGGATTCGCAATGCATAGCTCAACATCCATTTTCTGCATCATCTGTACAAACGAATTAGGTACTGCATGTGGTAAGGCTTTTGGATGAGGAGCCCAAGTTAGAACCACCTTAGGGCGTTTCACTTTCTTAAGTTCCGTAATTGTGAGTGCATCTGTAAGTGCCTGCAAAGGATGGCCTGTAGCACTTTCCATATTTAAAATAGGCACAAAAGCATATTTTTTAAAACCATTCATCACTAGTTCCGCATTATCTCTTGCTTTATCTTTTAATTCTGGAAATGCACGTACCGCAATGATATCGCAATACTGTGAAAGTACTGCGGCACCCTCTTTAATATGTTCCGCTTTATTAGAATCCATTATTTGGCCGTCCTCAAATTCCAAAGCCCAAGCGTCGCTATTAATATTCATTACCATGACTTCCATTCCCAATAATTTAGCAGCTTTTTCTGTGCTGAGTCGGGTTCTTAAACTCGGATTAAAAAACAGCATTCCCAAGGTCTTTCCTTTTCCCAGTTCGGGATCCGAATTATTTTTTTTAAGTTGTCGAGCTTCCTCCAGCAAGGCCGGAAGATCCTCTATATCGGTTAAATCGATGTAATTCTTCATTTTAATATAATTTCTTTATACAATGATCCTAAGTGCTAACTAGTTAGGATAATCTTTAATGTGTATTTCTACTTTTCGTCCACCATCGTCACCCTGAACTCGTTTCAGGGTCTCTCTGGATTCACTTAGATGCTGAAACAAGTTCAGCATGACGAAAAACATGAATCTAGCCAGTTAAAAGTGATTAATAGGGTTGAACCAAACAATCAGTTTCAAATTAATAGTTTTTCAATTCAATTTTCAGGGCTTTAAAGAACATTTCAAAATGTTTTTGCTCGATATTCAATGGTGGTAAAATTCGAAGTAACTTCTTGTTGGATGCAGCCCCTGTAAATATGTGATGGTTAAAAAGCAGTGACTTTCTAAGTGCTGCGATCTCAAAATCAAACTCTAGTCCTAGCATTAACCCTCTTCCTTTCAGCTTCTTTATCTGCGGGATTTTTGCCACCTCTTGCTGCACAAAATCAAACATTTTTTTTGCATTGTTCATGAGCTGCTCTTTTTCAATCACCTCCAATACTGCAATTCCGGCAGCACAGGCCAAATGATTCCCACCAAAAGTAGTTCCTAACATTCCATGTTTTGCAGGAATAGAGCTATCTATTAAGATCCCTCCAATTGGAAAGCCATTTCCCATGCCTTTTGCTATAGAAATAATATCCGGACGAAGCTTATGTTTTTGATAGGCGAAGAAATCTCCTGTTCTACCATATCCGGCTTGAACCTCATCGGCAATTAATACCGCATCATATTGCTCACATAATGCTGCTGTTTGCTGATAGAATCCGGTACTTGCTTCATCCAATCCTCCAACTCCCTGAATAAATTCGATAATCACGGCAGCAGTTTCTCCTTTTTTCAACTCCTCTTCCAGTCCTGAAATATCTTCGAAGGCTATTTTACAGGTGCTGTGTACTTTATTTAAAGGTGCTTTGATCCCTTCATTATCTGTTACTGCAACCGCAGCCGAAGTTCTTCCGTGAAAAGCATTATTAAAATAGATTACATTGCTTTTTCCGGTATGGAAGGATGCCAGTTTTAAGGCATTTTCATTCGCTTCTGCACCCGAATTGCACAAAAACAGACTATATTCTGTGATTTTTGCTGCTTTTTCTAACTTTTTAGCTAATTCTTCTTGTAAAGGATTTTTTATAGAATTTGAGTAAAACCCCAATTTCTGTAATTGCGCTCCAAGCTTTTCTACATAACGTGGATGAGAATGACCTATAGAGATCACAGCATGTCCTCCGTATAGATCTAAATACTTAGTACCCTTTTCATCAAACACAAAACAGCCTTCCCCTTTAACCGGAGTAATATCATATAAGGGATAAACGTCAAATAACTCCATATTTAAAGTTTTGTAATTGAATTAATTTTTTTAAATGAAGCCTGAATTCCTTTGATAAGCGAAGAACTTAAACCTCCATGCTCCATTTCATTCAAACCCTCAATTGTGCAACCACGAGGGGTTGTAACCTTATCTATTTCTTCTTCCGGATGATTCCCCGATTCTATCAGGAGACTGGCAGCACCTAAACAGGTTTGCATAGAAAGCTCTTGTGCCTCTTTAGCATCAAAACCAAGTTGTACAGCGCCTTGGGTTGTAGCTCGAATTAAACGCATCCAAAATGCAATCCCACTTGCACAAATCACAGTTGCTGCCTGCATCTTAGATTCCGGAATAATTACACTTGTTCCCAGTCTATTAAATATAGCTTCGGCAATTGCAATTCGCTTCTCCCCTTTTACATTACTGCAAAGGCAAGTCATGGATTTTCCTACTGCAATTGCTGTATTAGGCATGGCTCGAATTATGAATTGATCTTCTCCTACAATTTCTTCGATCCTTGGGATATTAAAGCCCGTCACAGTAGAGATCAATATGTGCTTCTCCGTCAATGAATTCTTTATTTCATGCAAAATAGCTTCCAGCTGAAGAGGCTGTACTGCGAAGATGATCACATCTGAATTTTGAATTGCTTCCAAATTATCTGAAGTCAATTTCACCCCGGAATACTCTTCAAGATCCTTAATGCTTTCAAGCTTTCTTTTTGAAAGATACAGCGTGGTAATCGCATTTTTTACGATCAGCCCTTTTGCTATAGATTTCCCCAGATTCCCTGTTCCTATAATTGCTACTTTCATATTTTATTTGTTTAGCAACACTTTATTATGTGTTTTAATTTAAAAATAACTGGCTTTTAACTGAAGTCCCTGCTTCTCAGGAAATCCAAACATCAAATTCATGTTTTGCACTGCCTGTCCGGAAGCACCTTTCAATAAATTATCTATTACACTTGTAATCAATAATTTACTATTATATTTCTGAAGTTTCATCAAACACTTATTAGTGTTCACAACTTGTTTCAGGTGAACCTCTTCCTCTATCACAAATGTGAATGCTGCGTCATTATAATAGGTATCATATAGAGCTTTGGCATCTTCTAGGCTTCCTTCAAAATAGGTGTAAGTAGTTGCAAAAATTCCTCTGGAAAAATTCCCTCTATTCGGAATAAAATTTACCTCAGAAGCAAAATTTGGCTGAAGCATTTTAAGGCTCTGACCTATCTCATTTAAGTGTTGATGTTCAAATTCCTTATATGCTGAAAAGTTATTGTCCCGCCAGGTAAAATGCGAGGTAGAAGAAAGTGAAGTCCCTGCACCGGTTGCCCCGGTAACAGCATTTATATGCAATTCATCCTTAAGCAACTTCTCCGCTGCCAATGGAAGCACTGCTAAACTAATCGCGGTGGCAAAACATCCCGGATTAGCTATAAATTGTGCCTTTTTAATTTCCTCTTTTTTAAACTCAGGCAAACCATAAACAAAAGAATGATCGTTGGAATGCATTCTATAATCTGTACTAAGATCTATGACTTTAGTTAGTTTTGAAAATGTATTGTTTTTTAAAAATTCTATCGAATTTCCATGCCCTAAACACAAGAAAACAACATCTACTTCAGGATTAATGTTTCCACTAAACCTTAGAGCTGTTTCTCCTAACAAGTCTTGATGTATCGCTGAAATCTGTGAACCAGCCTGAGAAGTACTATAAACGAAATCCAAGTTGACATCCGGATGCCTTAATAGGATTCTTAGTAATTCTCCGGCCGTGTATCCGGCACCTCCAATTATTCCTGCTGTTATCATGCCTGATTTTTTACGTGTTGATGGATCTTCCCTGAATTTGACAGGATTTTTATAAAGCCTTTAGCATCGGTTGCAGTCCAGGCTGTATTCTCTTCCCCGTATTTCCCAAATCCGTTGTTCATAAGATCAAACTTAGATTCTATTCCGTTAAGGGTAAATCTATAAGGATGTAAACTTATAGATACAGTCCCGGTAACTTGTTCCTGAGAACTTTGTAAAAATGCTTCAAAATCTCTCATTACAGGATCCAGATATTGTCCTTCATGCAAATGTGTTCCATACCAATTGGCTATATAATCTTTATGCTGTAATTGCCATTTACTTAAAGTGTGTTTCTCTAATAAATGGTGTGCTTTTAAAATGATCGTTGCCGATGCTGCCTCAAAGCCTACTCTTCCTTTTATTCCAATAATAGTATCTCCCACGTGAATATCCCGCCCAATTGCATATTTGGAAGCGAGTACTTCTAAGGTTTCTATGATGTTTTCCGGAGTATCTTCTTTGCCATTGATCGCACTTAATTCTCCTTTCTTAAAGCTAAGACTAATTTGTTTAAGCTCAGTTTCTGTAAGTTGAGATGGGTAGGCAGCTTCCGGTAATGATTTATTTGAAGTAAGCGTTTCAGCACCTCCAACACTTGTACCCCAAAGTCCTTTGTTTACAGAGTATTTTGCCTTTTCCCAGTTCATTGCTACCCCATGCGATTTAAGATATTCAATTTCCTCTTGTCTGGTTAATTGCTTGTCTCTAATGGGGGTAATTATTTCTAAGTCTGGAGCTAATATTTGAAAGATCATATCAAATCTTACCTGATCATTACCCGCACCTGTACTTCCGTGCGCAATAGCATCGGCTCCCATTTTCTTCGCATAATTCACGATCTCAATGGCTTGTATAATCCGTTCAGCACTTACAGATAAAGGGTAGGTGTTATTTTTAAGAACATTCCCGAAAATTAAATACTTTACTACTTTGTTGTAGAATGTTGAAACCGCATTGATATTCTTATAGGATTTCGCTCCCATCTTAACTGCTTTCTCACCTATCTCTTTTATTTCTTCTTCAGAAAATCCGCCGGTATTCACACTTACCGCATGAAGCTCTGTATTTTCTTTCTGAGATAAATACTTTGCACAATAGGAAGTATCTAAACCACCACTATATGCTATTACTATTTTTTTCATATTTTATTTTTTAAACTTTCTTGTCAAAATATCCTGAAAATTTTCAGACTTGTTTAAACCTCTCATAATTGAGATTCTGAAACCAGCTACCATTGACATATTTTTAATTAATTACTATAGACACTGAAACAAGTTCAGGGTGACGATGCTGGTTCCTCGAAATCCCGTCATGCTGAACTTGTTTCAGCATCTAATTAGAGATGCTAATAATTATGTCAATTTCCTACGATAGATAAAACTTTTTATCCCGGGGCTCAGAATGACAATTATTTATAATTTTTATTCCTTTTTAGCATTTTCCTTTTTATAGAAAAGCGTTTGCTTAATATTCTTTAGCCTTCTATAAGTTTTCTCATTGAAGGTTTCATGTCTTGGCTTTTCACTTTTCTTCTTATTGGGATCGTACATCATGCCGGTACATAAGCACATTTTACGCTCTGTACGGGTAAGAATATCGTAGTTTTTACATGTTTGACATCCTTTCCAGAAACTTTCATCATCGGTTAGTTCAGAAAATGTAACGGGTTGGTAACCCAATTCATAATTGATCTTCATTACCGCAAGACCTGTAGTTATTCCAAAGATCTTAGCTCCGGGAAATTTCTTTTTGGAATGTTCGAAAATGGCTTTTTTAATATCTTTCGCCAATCCCTGATTTCTATATTCCGGACTTACAATAAGCCCTGAGTTGGCGACAAACTTATCGTGTCCCCAGACTTCTATGTAACAGAATCCTGCAAAATTATCTCCATCTAATGCAATAATAGCGTTGCCATTCTCCATTTTGGTGATAACATATTCTGGAGTTCTTCGGGCGATACCCGTACCCCTTACTTTAGCTGATTCTGCTATAGTTTCGCAAATGATCTCTGCATATTTTGCATGAGATTTATTAGCAATGAGTATTTTCATCTGCTAAAAGATTAAAGTTTGAATTAAAAAATTTTTGATATTTCTGAAGGAAGAACCGGACTCACCTAAGTTCCATAAAGTTATATACGCACAAGGCGGCGCGGAAAACTGCGTACGGGAGAATTTGCAGAAATGTTTCTGAAATTATTTAAAATATATATGGAAATTGTGTTTTTCAAGATTGTAAAAAGTAAAATAATATTAAAAAAAGAGAATGCGCAGCTTACCGACTTAAGCGGGGCCTAAAGCGCAAAATGGGTAATATTATCTTTATAGTTGAAATCACGTGGTAAATTTAAACAATTTTTTAAAAGGGCATACTTAATTATATTAAAAATTGAAATAAGTCCGGATTATCGTTTAAATATTGTCCATAAAATTTATACTCTTTCATCCGCTGTACTAAAGGGGCAAAGTCTTTTGGATCTTTAAGTTCTATTCCCACAACCGCAGGACCATTTTCTCTGTGGTGTTTTTTAGAATATTCAAAATGAGTAATATCGTCGTCTGGCCCAAGAACTTTTGCAACAAATTGCTTTAATGCTCCTGCGCGTTGTGGAAAAGGCACTATGAAATAATGTTTAAGGCCGGCATACAGCAATGCTTTTTCTTTTATTTCCGCAGTTCGGGTAATATCGTTATTACTTCCACTTACAACACAAACCACATTTTTCCCTTTGATCTCATCGGCAAAAGTATCTAGAGCAGTAATAGACATTGCTCCCGCCGGTTCTACTACTATCGCATCCTGATTATACAAATCCAGGATGGTCTGACATATTTTACCTTCTGGCACCGTGATCATATCATCCAGAAAATTCTTGCATAATTCGAAATTTCTAACCCCTACTTTCTGTACAGCAGCTCCATCTACAAACCTATCAATCTCCGTAAGTTCTATAAGTTTCCCCATTTTTAGGGAGGTACTCATAGAGGGTGCTCCTTCAGGTTCCACCCCAATAATCTTAGTATTGGGAGATAGTTGCTTAAACACCGAAGATAGTCCGGCAAGTAAACCTCCACCTCCAAGAGGTGCGAAAATATAATCTATTGGCCCGTCGGCTTGATTCAATATTTCCAAACCAATTGTAGCTTGGCCTTCTATTACTTTTTCATCATCGAAAGGATGAATAAAGACCATCTCGTTCTTATCCCCATATTTTATTGCACTTTTATAAGAATCATCAAAAGTGTCGCCCTTCAAGACTACCTCTACCCATTCTCCGCCAAACATTCTTGTTTGCTCCACCTTTTGTTTGGGAGTAGTTATAGGCATATAGATCACGCCTTTAACCTCTAGCTTATTACATGCAAAAGCCACTCCTTGGGCATGATTCCCGGCACTGGCACAAATCACGCCTTGGCCTAATTGATCCTTTGGTAAACTCGAGATCTTATTATATGCTCCACGTATCTTATAGGATCTAACCTGCTGCAGATCTTCCCTTTTAAACATAACATTGGCTTCGTACCTCTTACTGTAGGTAAAAGATGGAGCTAATGGAGTTTTGATCGCAACCTTTGAGATTCGTTCTGCAGCTTGCTTCACGGCCTCAATTTGTGGAATATATATGTCTTTTTTAACCAAGGAATTGCTCATTATGCGTGTATTATTTTCATTTCGGTCATGGCCTCTCTAAGCTGTTCCCCTATAATTTCTACTGGATGATTTCTAATAGAGGCATTCACTTTGATCAATTTTTTATTATCTACTCCGGAATCCTTTGTGCCATAGGCTTTTCCTATTAATCCCGATTCCAGATTGTTGATATAATCTTTAATCAATGGCTTACAGGAATGATCAAAAAGATAACACCCATATTCAGCAGTATCAGAAATAATTCTGTTCATCTCATAAAGTTTTTTACGAGCTATTGTGTTTGCAATTAATGGAGTTTCATGTAAGGATTCATAATATGCAGATTCTGCAATGATTCCGGCTTCTACCATAGTTTCAAAAGCCAACTCAACTCCAGATTTTACAAAAGCAACCAATAAGAGCCCCTTATCAAAATATTCCTGCTCAGAGATTTCTTCCGTGGTCGCAGCTGTTTTTTCAAAAGCGGTATTTTCTGTAGCTGCTCGCCATTCTAATAATTCCTTATCGTCTTTGTCCCAATCTTCCATCATTCGGGTACTAAAGGCCCCAGAAATAATGTCGTCCATATGTTTTTGAAAAAGAGGACGCATGATCGTTTTTAATTCCTCTGATATTTCCGCAGCTTTGATTTTCGCCGGATTGGAAAGTCTATCCATCATATTAGTGATCCCTCCATGTTTCAAAGCTTCGGTAATAGTTTCCCAACCATACTGAATTAATTTTGCCGCATATGCAGGTTCCACTCCTTCGGCTACCATTTTATCAAAACTTAAAATAGATCCGGTTTGGAGCACACCACATAAAATAGTTTGTTCACCCATTAGGTCCGATTTTACTTCGGCCACAAAAGATGAATCCAATACACCAGCCCTATGTCCTCCTGTTGCAAATGCATATGCTTTTGCCCAATCGTATCCTTTTCCTTCTGGATCGTTCTCCGGATGAACGGCTATTAGGGTAGGAACACCAAAGCCTCTCTTATATTCCTCTCTAACCTCAGATCCTGGACATTTAGGAGCCACCATTATTACTGTAATATCTTCCCGGATCTTCATTCCTTCTTCCACAATATTGAAACCATGAGAATAAGACAAAGCAGCACCTTTTTTAATAAGCGGCACTATTTTCTTTATAACTGAAGTATGTTGTTTATCTGGAGTTAAATTTATTACTAGGTCTGCAGAAGGGATAAACTCTTCATAAGTACCAACTTTAAAATTGTTTGAAGAAGCATTTTTAAAAGATTGCCTTTGATCTTTGATAGCATCTTCTCTTAAAGCATAGGTGATATCAAGTCCGCTGTCGCGCATGTTCAAACCTTGATTTAAACCTTGAGCACCACAACCTACTATTACTATTTTTTTATCTTTTAAAGCATTAATTCCTTCGCTAAATTCTTCACTTAGCATAAATCTGCAAGTCCCCAATTGGGCTAATTGATCTCTTAAGGAAAGGCTATTAAAATAATTTGTCATGAGTTTATATTTATGGTATTAAAATCTTCAAGAATACTTGAGATTGGCATTTCATTTTTGGATACTGCTATTTTTCCGGATCGAACAAACTGCATTAATCCATAGGGTTTTAGTTTATCGTATAAATTATCTATTTCGTGGCGTTTACCAGTTTTCTCAATAACAAAGAATTTTGGAGTCACCGTAACTATTCGTGCATTGGTCTCTTTTATGAAATCCTGAATAGTGAGGTCTTCAACAAATTCGGCCGAATTCACCTTATAAAGTGCTGTTTCCTGAAAGATCAGCTCTTCATCTGTATGATAATAAGCGCGAATAACTTCAATTTGTTTCTCAATTTGACCGATGATCTTCTTCACTTGCTCTTCGGTAATTTCCACCACGATTATAAACCGCATTACCTCATTTACCTCGCTTTTCGAAGCTGTGATACTTTCTATATTGAAGTGTCTCTTCAGAAAGATCGCTGCGATTCTGCTCAATAATCCTATGTTGTTTTCCGTATATATGGAAATTGTATAATTTTTCTTTTCCATTATTCTAATCTTATGTCTGAAACTGACGCTCCCGTTGGAATCATTGGGAACACATTTTCTTCCTGTTCTACTTTTACCTCTAAGAAATATGCCTCCGGAGAATCCATCATTTCTTTAATAGCATCTTTTAACTCGCTACGTTCAGTAACTTTTTTAGCTTTTATGAAATATCCTTTGGCTATCGCCACAAAATCAGGATTTATCAACTCGGTACTGGCATAGCGTTTATCAAAAAACATTTGTTGCCATTGCCTAACCATACCTAGAAATCCGTTGTTAAGTACTACAATTTTTACAGGAACTTTTGTTTGAAAGATGGTTCCTAATTCCTGGATGGTCATTTGATATCCACCATCACCAATTATTGCTACAACTTCTCTCTCTGGCATTCCCATTTTCGCACCTATTGCTGCTGGCAAGGCAAATCCCATAGTGCCTAAGCCCCCAGATGTAACATTACTTCTGGTTTTATTGAACTTCGCATATCTGCAAGCTACCATTTGGTGTTGGCCAACGTCTGAAACTATAATAGCATCCCCTTTAGAAGAAGTATTTATTTCATCTATTACCTCTGCCATTCCCAGTTTCCCTTCTTTCCCGTTCAGTTCATTATTAATGATCTTGTCATATTCAATTTTGTATAGATCTTTGAATTTCTGATGCCAGGCATCATGATTCTTCGACTTTAAAAATCCTAGTAACAATTGCAAGGTTTCTTTTACATCTCCCAATACGGCAACCTCTGCTTTTACATTTTTATCGATCTCGGCCGGATCTATTTCAAAATGGATCACCTTTGCTTGTTTGGCATAATGCTCAAGATTTCCTGTAACCCTATCGTCAAAACGCATCCCAATTGCTATTAGGACATCGCAATCGTTGGTAAGAACATTTGGTCCATAATTTCCATGCATACCAACCATCCCCACATTTAAAGGATGATCTGTTGCCATCGCGGACAGACCAAGAATAGTCCATGCCGAAGGAATTCCAGCTTTTTCCACCACTTGTTGTAATAAGGCTTCTGCCCCTCCTAAAATAACTCCCTGACCAAAAACGATCATCGGTTTCTTAGCAGAATTAATTAAGTCTGCTGCCCGTTCTATTTCTGAAAGATTTACTTTCGGAAAAGGCTTGTAGCTTCTTATTCCGGTACATTTTTTATAATTGAATTCCAAACTTGCAAACTGAGCATCTTTTGTAATATCAATTAATACAGGGCCGGGACGTCCAGATCTGGCAATGTAAAAGGCTTTTGCCAATACTTCAGGAATCTCTTCTGCTTTTGTTACTTGATAATTCCATTTAGTTACCGGGGTCGAGATTCCTACGATATCCGTCTCTTGAAAAGCATCACTTCCTAATAAATGTGAACCTACCTGCCCAGTAATACATACCATAGGTGTAGAATCTATCTGCGCATCGGCGATCCCTGTTACCAAATTTGTAGCTCCAGGACCAGAAGTGGCGATACATACACCTACTTTACCAGTTACTCTAGCATAACCTTGTGCGGCATGGGTAGCACCTTGTTCATGTCTTGTAAGGACGTGATGAAGTTTATCCTGATACTTATACAATTCGTCATAGACAGGCATGATGGCCCCTCCAGGATACCCATAAATAGTATCTATCCCTTCTTCCAACAAACATTTTATCACAGCTTCTGCTCCTGAAACCGTTGTTGGAGCTTGTTTGATAATCTTCTCCTTTTTGGCTGTTTTAACTTCCATAATTCAACTAATTAAAATTCATCTGTAACACATCCCTGCGAGGCAGAGGAAACTGTTTTTGCATATTTATAAAGCACTCCTTTATTGAATTTAAGTGGTGGTGCCACCCAATTTTTTCTTCGGCCCTCTATTTCTGAATCACTTAAGGCAACACTTATAGTATTGTTTTCGGCATTTATAGTGATCTCATCTCCATCCTTTAGGAATGCGATTAAACCACCTTCTTGAGCTTCAGGAGTAATGTGGCCTACCACAAACCCATGAGTTCCTCCGGAAAATCTCCCATCGGTAATAAGGGCAACGTCTTTACCTAATTTAGCTCCCATAATTGCAGCAGTAGGTTTCAGCATTTCAGGCATTCCAGGTCCACCCTTTGGGCCTTCAAATCGTATCACTATTACATCTCCTTTGCTTACTTTCCCTTCTGAAATTCCGTCATTAGCTTCATATTCCGAATTATAAACCTTTGCTTTCCCCTTAAATTTTAAACCTTCTTTCCCTGTGATCTTAGCTACAGAACCTTCTGTTGCTAAATTCCCGTATAGAATGCGGATGTGTCCTGTTTTCTTAATAGGATTATTTAGTGGGTGGATTACATCTTGTCCCTCCTCTAGATCTGGAACATCCTCAAGATTTTCTGCCAATGTCTTTCCAGTTACCGTTAAACAATCCCCATGAAGCATTCCTTCTTTCAGCATATATTTAAGAACGGCAGGAATTCCTCCAACCCTGTGTACATCTTCCATAAGATATTTCCCACTTGGTTTTAGATCGGCTAAAAAAGGAGTGGAATCACATATTTTTCCAAAATCGTCCATTCCAAATTCTACTTCAGCTGCTTTAGCTATTGCTAAATAATGCAGCACGGCATTGGTTGAACCTCCAAGTACGGTAAGTAATCTTATGGCATTTTCCATCGATTTTCTAGTTACTATATCCTTTGGTTTTATATCTTTTTCTATTAATAATCGGATTGCCTTTCCGGCCTCTATACTCTCACTTTTCTTTTCATTACCAATAGCTGGGTTAGATGAGTTGTAAGGCAGGGCCATTCCCAAAGCTTCAATAGTAGAAGCCATTGTATTTGCTGTATACATCCCTCCACAAGCTCCAGCTCCCGGACATGCTTTCTCTATAACGCCATCATAATCCTCGTCACTAATTTCTCCAGCTACCTTTGCTCCCCATGCTTCAAAAGCTGAGACAACATCCAGTTTTTCACCTTTATGACATCCGGAAGCTATAGTGCCGCCATATACTAAAATTGCGGGACGGTTTACTCTCAACATCGCCATCAAGGCTCCTGGCATATTCTTATCACATCCTACCACCGTAATCATCGCGTCATAAGACATTGCTTGTACCACAGTTTCCATAGAGTCGGCAATAAGATCTCGGGAAGGCAAGGAATATCTCATTCCCGGAGTACCCATAGAAATCCCATCACTTACCCCAATGGTATTGAAGATAAGACCCACCATTTTATTGGAATTACAACCTTCTTTAACCAATTTGGCCAGGTCGTTGAGATGCATATTACATGGATTCCCCTCATAACCTGTACTGGCAATACCAACAAAAGGCTTTTTAAAATCTTCCTTCGTTAAGCCGATGGCATGTAGCATGGCTTGGGCTGCAGGGTTGGAATCGTTTTGTGTTAAAATCTGACTATATTTATTATCCATCGTTATTTATCAATCAAAATATTAATTAAAAGTAGTTTCTTAGTAGTAGAAGCATATATATAGCTCTATATGAAAATTAATTCCAAAAGAAGAATTAAAATTTTAATATACTGATTATCAATACTTTATCATTGTTCATGTTACGATAGCTGAAGGAATCAAGTTTTTATAACACAAAAATTCTGCGAAACCAACCATACTGAAGACTCTCAACTTGATTGGACAACAATTTTTTAATTATCCTTAATTTATTAGTCCTAAAACTGAATATTCCCTTTTTATAAGAGGTTATATTTTCAAAACAATAAAATCACGGTTTGTAAAAAGCAGCTAATATTTTTTAGTGATTAGCTTAAAAATGAGCAATGCCCATATTATTGAAAGAGATAATTAAATATTGGAAATAAAAATGAAGAAGGTTTCTTTGGGGATTATGCTTTTCTTCTGAAGAAATTATAAAATAAAGAATCACCTATTAAGGCAGTTAGAAAAAGTGGAAATTGAAGTTATTGTATCAAACATTAAATTGATACTTTCTCGCATAAAAAAATATAACAAAAAAAAGGGAACATCGTTAGATATCCCCCTTCCTATATACCCTCCCCGATTAAAGTATATTTAACTACTATCTTTAATTAGAGATTTTAATATTCTTCCTTTTTAGAGAATAAAGATCCAATCTTCTATCCTTCATGTTTCTTACACTTCCAAAACTGTGCAGTTCTTTTAGCAGATCCAGATCTACATCTACTAATAAAGTACTTTCTGTGTTAGGTGTAGCCTCTGCTTTAATTCCGTTAACGGGAAAGGCAAAGTCAGATGGTGTGAATACCGCTGACTGTGAATACTGAATATCCATGTTATTTACCTTAGGTAAGTTTCCAACAGAACCTGCAACAGCAACATAACATTCATTTTCTACGGCTCTGGCCTGAGCACATATCCTCACTCTGGAATATCCATTCTGGGTATCGGTCATAAACGGAACAAAAAGGATCTTCATTCCATCTTCTGCCAATAATCTAGGCAATTCCGGGAATTCTACATCATAACAAATAAGCACTCCAATCTTACCACAATCAGTATCAAAAGTTTTAAGTTGTGTCCCACCTTTTATTCCCCAGGCAGATTCTTCAGCTGGAGTGATATGTAATTTCTCATATCGTTCTACACTTCCATCTCTTCGGCATAAAAAGCCAACATTATGCATGTGTTCTCCCACAGCTTGTGGCATACTTCCGGTGATGATATTGATGTTATAATTTATCGCGAATTTTTTAAACGTTTCCAACAACCTATCGGTATAACTGGATAATCCTCGAATTGCTTCAGCTTCATTTAAATGATTGAATTGCGCCATCAGGGGGGCGTTAAATAATTCTGGAAACAATATGAAATCACTTTGGTAATCACTTACTGCATCTACAAAGAATTCAATTTGTTCTACTAAGGAATCATAATCTTTGAATAAACGCATTTGCCATTGCACTAAACCTAGCCTTACTACCTTCTTCTTAGTATTAATTAACTTCTCTGGTTTAGTGTAATATATATTATGCCATTCCATTAGAGTTGCAAATTCTAAACTTTCATGATCACCAGGCAAATATCCTTTAATCACTTTTTTAACGTGAAAATCATTAGATAACTGAAATGAAAGAACAGGATCATGAATCTCCTTCAACTTCACTTTATCTATATATTTTTTTGGAGTTAAAGTTTCAGCATATTCCCCATAATTTGGAATTCTACCACCGAAGATGATAGATTTCAGATTAAGTTGTTCGCAGAGTTCTTTTCTTGCTTCATATAATCTACGTCCAAGCCTCATTCCGCGATAATCTGGAAGAATAAAAACATCTATCCCATAAAGTACATTCCCATCTTCCGTATGATTGGCAAATTCATGACCTCCAATTATATCATTGTACTTATGATCATCATCATACTTATCATAATCTACGATCATAGATAAGGCACAACCTGCAATTTTCCCATCTATAACAATACAAAATTGCCCGTCGGGAAACTTGCTTACCAAAGTAGAAATATCTGCTTTGCTCCAATAAGAATTGGATAATGCACTATATACCTGAACCATGGATTTTTTAAACTCTACATAATCTTTAACTCGTAAATTTCTTAATTCTATTGTAGCTGAATCTAACACAGGATCTAAATTTAATTTTACACGAAGATACAGTAGTTTACATTTATTCAAAAATGAATAACATCAATTTAGCAGTGAGTAAAAAATAAGAAGATTTACTGCCATTCAGGGTAAAGGGAAGAATCTCTGCAAAGAAAGATTCTCATGTTAGAGATTCCTCCTCCGCCGGAATGACAAAAACGTATCTGTCATTTTGAACGGAGAGCAGCGAAGTGAAAAATCTCAATGAAGCAGAATCTCATTAATAAGAGATTCCTCCTACCGTCGAAATGACAAAAATGTATCTGTCATTCTGAAAGAAGCATAGTGAATTGAAGAATTTCAATGAAGCAGAATCTCATTAATAAAAGATTCCTCCTACCGTCGGAATGACAAACAATAAGGAAATAAAAGACTGTCATTTTGAACGGAGAGCAGCGAAGTGAAAAATCTCAATGAAACAGAATCTCATTAATAAGAGATTCCTCCTACCGTCGGAATGACAAAAATGTATCTGTCATTCTGAAAGAAGCATAGTGGATTGAAGAATCTCTGCAAAGAAAGATTCTTATATTAGAGATTTCTCCTCCGTCGGAATGACAAAAAAGTTAAATTGCATTTTGTTCAAATAGTAATCGGGGTCGAAATAATAAAAAACTTAAATCCTGACAATATTATTCTTTACTGCAAAGAGCACCATTCCAACTCTACTTTTAACTTGTAGTTTAGAGAACAAGCTTTCACGATAGCCATCTATAGTTTTTGGACTTAAATGCATTTCTTCCGCAACCTCTTTATATGTCTTTTCTGAACAAGCATGGTTTAAAAATTCCATTTCTCTATTGGTAAGATCACCATAGTTTTTTGAAGTATGCAGATCCATTACTTCTACAATTTCTTCGCTAAAATAATAGCCACTGGAATTAACAGATTCTAATGCATATAGAAATTCTTCTGGCTCTATATCTTTTAATAAATAACCTCTACTACCCATTCTAATCATTTTAATAATGATTTCCTCGTCATGTTCCATAGTAAGGGCCAATGTTTTTTGCTCGGGAAAATGCTCTTTTAACCAGGACATTGTGGAAACCCCATCCATTATTGGCATTCTAATATCTAACAAAATAATATCCGGACGTTTGTGATTAGCTTTAAAATAATCTAGTAATTCCTGTCCGTTCTTTAGGACTTTTAATACCTCATATTCTTGAAAAGAATTTACAAGACCTTGAAGAGATTGTGCAAACAATGTGTGATCGTCAACGATGACTATCGTCTTTTTCATAGGGAAGAGACTTTTTTAGGATAATTTAAAGACAAAGAAGTTCCTTTATCTGGAATGGACTGAATTTCTATTTTAGTATTTATAAGCGCAGCGCGACTTTCCATATTAATTAAACCAGAACTTTTGATAACTTCATCAATATTAAAACCTTTTCCATTGTCTTTTATACTGATATTCATCTCATCTATATGATACTTAATATGCACCTCTATCTTGGAAGCGCTTGCATGCTTTATAATGTTAGAGAAAAATTCCTGAATTATTCTAAATAGAATTATAGAATCTTTTTCAATAATATCAAAAGTTTCACCTTCGGTAAAAATTTCGGTTTTTATATTATTAAGTCTCTCAAATCTAGATAATTCATTTTTTATTGATGCCTCAATCCCGGTGTAACTTATCACTTCATTATTTAAGGATTTGGAAAGGGAACGTACCTCTTGCAAGGAATTAGAAACAACTTCTTTAATATCTTTAACAGATTGTTTGACCTCCTCGTCCACTGTCCCTGTTAGAATATTTAGTTGCATATTAGCAACCGACAGTAATTGCCCAATATTATCGTGCAATTCCCAGCTAACATTTTTTAAAGTTTGTTCTTGAATTTCAATTTTAGACTGTGCCAATTCATTTTCGAAACGTTTTTCAGCTTCAAATTTCTCATAAAGTAGTGTGTTCTTTCGTTTGTGGAAAGTAATAAAGAAGATTATAGCAAAACTGGTCAATAATAGAATGACCACAATAAAATAAACAATAAGTAGAAGTTCTTCCTTAGCTAGCATGCAATCCAATTAATTTAACACAAGTTTACGAGAAATTAATTGAAATTAAGAATTTTAACAAAAAGAGAATCCGATGATTCGCATAATTTTTACTGAGAAATAGTTTTCAAACCTAAATCGGAATTTCTTTTTGCGCAATAAATAAATGCAAGGGAAAACATGCCATACATGAAAATATTACTATACATCAAAACAGTTGTATACATGTTAATAAATTCAACATTTTCAATAGAAAAATAAGCACTATATATTTGAATTGGAGGTACACATAAATGCCAAATTAGAAGACCTATAGAAACATAAAAGAGTAAATTATTTTTAAGGTATAGAATTCTATCACTAAGTATTAGCTCAAAATAATAGGTAGAAATAGCAATTATTAGCAATACAACTCCTGCAATAAGAATTGACATATCATAAGTAAAGAAAATCTGATTTGTACTTGATAATTTAATTATTCCGAATCCGATAAAAATAAGTAAGGCATAATTTAAAATTCTTTTGTACTTAATTCTTTCAATCTGTTTAATATATAAAAAGCTGTAAAAAGAAAGACTTATTAAATGTAACCAATTATATAACCAGACATTACGAGTAAATAATGAATCTTTTAAAAAAGGGAATGTTTTATAATCATCAAAAAAAGCCCATAAAGAATATAAACCACTAAGATCTATCAAAAACACAAACCATATAAACCATGAGAAATATATAATTTCCTTTCGAACTTTTGGAGTTTTATTTAAATAGTAACTGCCACTTATAGCTGCAATAAATTCAAAAATATAAGTAACATAAATTTTATTTTCTATTATAAAATCCAGCATATGTCTTTTATCACTATTAGTATCCTAATGGAGGCCATAATCTGCCAGTTCCATTAAACGGTTCTATATCATCATTTACAACATCTTCGTATTCTTTCTCCATTTACATTAAATTTTAGCAACAGAAAAAAGTAAGTAACTCCTCTTCTCCACTCATTTTATGGAACACTCTTGTTTTGATTTATCACAGGAAATTGTTTTTGCTGCGCACAATAGATAAAAGCAAAAATATAGGTGCTATATAGCAACACATTAGATAAATAAAAAATTGATTGGTATAATTTCACAAATTCCGGGCTTATAGTATTGCTAAAATATTTAAAGTAAATCCAGAGTGGCAACGAAATTAAATTAAAGAGAAGAAATGCTACAGAGACATAAAATTTAACACTTCTTTTTATATCCAATAATTTTTCATCTCGAAGTAACTCATAATAATAAAAACTAATTGCTAAAAATAATAATGCAACACCAAAAAATAATGTAAAGTAAGAATGAGAAACAAACAAAACATCAGAAAAAATAAGAATCAAGAAACTTGAAATCACAAAAACAATTACTGAATAGTTTAAAATATTCTTTAGAATTCTGCTTTGAAGGCTCCTTCCGAAGTAATAACAGTAAAATGCAAAACTAACAACTAAATAAGGATTAAATAACCAAAAATTGGTGTACCAAACAGTGTCTTTTAAATGATGTAATGCTTCATTATGGTAAATAATTGCAGGAATAAGCCCTGTAATTTCTACTGTGAAAGTAATAAGCAAAAAATACGTAAGCAGCTTGTTACTTAAATCATTTGGCATTTTTTTTAAATAATAAATCCCTGCAATAACACTAAAACCTTCTAAAAAAATTGCAATAAACAAAAATAAGAATTGCATTAATAATTTATTGGAGGATAACCATTAGAGCCTATATTCATAGGATCTATATCATAATTATTTTCATTATTCACAGCTTCTCCATCTTCTAAAATAGGATTAGATTTCTCTTTGGTGGGAGCTAAAAAAATTGTAGCATAACTTTTTTTAGTAGGAGTTTTCGCATAAGCCCCAAAATATATCCTTATCCCAGGTTTACTTATTCCCTGTGCGATAGATTGTTCTTTTACATAATCTAGGTAATCTTGTAACTCTTCCAAACTATACCAAAACTCACGTGTGTCTTGGTAACCTTGGGCTTGTTCAATTTCTAAAGCTCGTGATTCTTTCCATTTATTCTGAAGTGCTTTCGCCGCTTCTACTGATATGCTTTTACTAGGTTTTGCCATACTTGATAATTCAAATTTTGTTAAAAGTAAAATTTTTCTTTAACATATTTTTCTAAATCCGAAAAAAGGGGAAAAATCCCCTTTATTACAATTAACCTATTATATAAATTTGATTTATCATTCTACTTGATATAAAAGTTAGGATGAAACAAAATAAAGTGTCGAAATGTGTGAATAATTATTAGGTAGGGCTTCTAATTATTGAAAAATGCATTCCCGGCACTTTTTCGTTTATAGTAATTTCTTCAGAAAAAGAATAACCTCAGAAAAGCGAATAAAATAAAAAAAGGGAAAAACCCCCTTGTAGTAGATTAAAGTGTAGCGTATTTTTGGTTTGAAATAAATGTTGAATGTTTCAAAAAAAGAAGTGTCGTTTAATGTGTGATGTATTACTAGGTGGGGCTAATAATAGATCTAATAACACAAAAGACGACACCTTTTTATTAAAAGAAAGAAGATTTTAAGATAATTTATGTTCTAGATATTAAACCTTAATTTCTAGAACATAAAAAGGGGAAAAATACCCTTGCGAGAAATTAGAGTCAAGCTTATTTTTGAGTATTCAATTAATTAGCTTTTATATGTTAAGGTTAAAAAAGTGTCGTTAGAAATGCAAATCGATTTTTAGGTAGGGCTTTAAATCTTTAAAACATTTTAACCGACACTTTTTCGTATTAACTTTAAAACGTAATATTTGTTATTTTATTTCAATTAAGGCAAATGAGACTTCATCTCCAATAACTTTTTGAGCCATCGTATTTATTCCTTCCTCAGAAAGCTGCAAAACTCTTGGATAGCCTCCTGTTGTTTGGCAGTCTCTCATTAAAACAATTAATTTGCCAGAAGGAGTTAGCTGTACCGTACCCGGCAACACAGGCCCTGTAATAATAGGTTTAAGTGAGTTTACGAGAGGTTCCTGAAGTTGTATTGCCATTCTATTGTTATTATTATCTACCTTAAAACGCATACTTAGTATTTTTTTTTGCTGGGAAAGTGAAAGCAAATTCAATTCTGGTCCTTCATAAACCTCTATGCTTAGATCTTCAAGATATCCCGAATCAATTTTGGCACTCGCATTGATAGAAAAAGATTGCCTTTTAGTTGAAAAATATTCTAATCTCATTCCCTTCTGCAAAGTTTCAAAATTAGTTATATACCTATACCAACTATAGCTCTCCATATTTTTTTCTGAAATAAATCCTCCCTCAATTCCAATATATCCTCTACAACCTAGATTTCTCTTCCCAAAAGATAAGACATCATTTTTATTTATTTGAAGCAGCTTATTATTTAGCACAACACGATCGTTAATCTTTGGGCTTAATTGTGCTCCGCATATAGAAATAAAACTAGCTTCTAAAAACTTTAATTTAGGTCCCAGCTGAGTGATTTCCAATACAGGTTTATCTATAGAATTACCTAAAATGAGATTGGCAATTTTTGCAGAATAAGAATCCATAGCACCACTTAGAGGTACACCAAATTTTCTAAAATTAAATCTTCCCAAGTCTTGAATAGAAGAATATAATCCCGGATGTAAAACTTCAATCTCAGCCATGATATTTTTCGCTTTTTAATTGAAAATTACCGCACTTTATTTCTTCTGAAATATCTAAATATTCCTTTTTTGAAATCGAATAAAATTTCACTTTATCTCCAGGTAAAATAACTGATGGAGGTTCGTTATTTTTATCGAAAAAAATGAGTGGAGAATTTCCAACAATTTGCCATCCACCCGGACTGGTTTTTGGATAAATTCCAGTCTGATTTTCACCTATTCCAACAGCCCCTTTTTCTACCTTTAATCTAGGGGTTTCTTTTCTCGAAATTTTCAACTTTTTATCCAAGCCACCTAAGTATAAAAAACCGGGTAAAAATCCTATGAAATAAACTGTGTATATAGGAATCGTATGAATCTCAATGATCTCTGAAATTTTAAGGTTTTTATCTTTGGAAATATGAACCAAATCCAGTCCGAATTCTTCATCATAACACACCGGGATATTAAAAATATTTGGGGAGATATTTTTACCTATATTAGGATTGGAAATAAGTGCTTTAATTGTTAAAACTTCATTATAGAGGTTTTCTATAGTGTTAGGGTAAATAATTAGTAATGAACAATATGTGTTTATTATTTCAACCTTTTCTTTAACTAATTCGTTTTCTATAAATTCTTTGATATTTAAAAGCTTTTCGAGCAGATTTTCATTGATCTTTGGTTCAAAATCTATAAGAATAGCCTTGTCCCCCATCGGTTTTATTTGTGGATATTCGTGGCTCATCTCTTTGCTATTTTGATATTCATTTTACTGAATTCCTGATCCAGAAATTTGATGATTTCTACGGAATTTGGAGTGTCACTATGAAGACAATAGGTAGCTGCTACAGAGGGTATTTTGATATCATTTTCACACACAATTTTACCTGTTGAAAACATGGAAAAAAGATGCTTAAAAACATCTTCTTTTTGAATGATCAATGCATTGTTTTTTGTTCTAGAAACGAGGCTAAGATCTGGGTTGTAATTACGGTCTGCAAAGGCTTCAAAAACTACTTCCATTTTACCGTTTGCAAGTTCAGAAATAATAGAATTCTGAGGTGCATAAAGCTTCAGATTTAAGTTAGATTCAGCTATTGAATTTAAAATTATTTTTGCTATTTTTTGGTCTTTTACGGCATCATTATAAAGTGCTCCGTGCGCTTTGAAATGAGTTAATTTTCCTCCTTGATTTTTTGCTATTGCATCAAGAGAAAAAAGCTGTTCTTGGATGGATTTTTTAAGTTCATTTTCTGAAATATCTAAAGACTGTCTTCCAAAATTTTCGATATCAGGATAAGAAGGATGCGCTCCAATTTCAACATTATATTCCATAGCCATCATAACTGTTTTATGCATTGTATCTGCATCTCCAGCGTGTCCTCCACAGGCGACATTACATGCCGAGATATGTGGCATTAATTGAGCATCGAACTTTCCACCCTCTCCTAGATCACAGTTAAGATGAATTATTTGCATAGAATTGATTTTAGAAGTTTTGAAGCACCGAATATATAGACTTTGCACCCAAGAATATAGAAATCACAATAATTATAAGTCCTAAAACATTTTGAATTAAGGAGTTCTTATATTTTCCCATTACAGAAGTTTTGTTAACTATCCAAAAAAGGAATAATGCAATTATAGGTAATAATAAACCATTAGCTATTTGCGCAAACCGAATTATCTCTATAGGACTAAACCGCAGGGAGGAGAAAATCACACCCAAACCTAAAATAGTTATCCAAACAGCTCTAAATTTAAAAGATTTCATTCCGTTCTCCCAACCAAAACATCCTTTAACCACATAAGCGGAGGCTAAAGGTGCAGTAATGGCAGATGTAATTCCGGCTGCTAATAAACCTACTGCTGTAAACCAAGTGGCATATTTTCCAAAAAGAGGATTTAAGCCTAACGCCAAATCTGTTGCTGAGGAAACATTTGCCAAATTTGGAGCCGCCGCACAGATCACAATTGCTATAGAAACAGTTCCTCCCAAAATTATTGCAGCTGTAAGTTCCCTTCTTGCTATTTTAAGCTTAGAAGTATCTTTCCATTTCTCACTGACCAAAGATGCATGTAAAAATAGGTTATATGGCACTACAGTAGTTCCAACTAGAGCGATCACAGTTAAAACTCCATCGGATCCCATTTTTGGTATAAACATACCTTCTAAAATAGCTGAGAAATCTGGCTTGGTGAGAAAAGCAGTAATTATGAAGGAAATACTCATTAAGGCCACCAAACCAATAAAAACTCGTTCTAAAACTTTGTAATTACCTATGTAGAGTAAGGAAAAAGCAATTGCTCCAATAACAACGCTCCAAATATTAAGATTAAATGAAGATCCAAGCTGAACTTCTAAAGGGGAGAGCACTGCCGTAATACCTAATACCGCACCGGTAATATTTCCAGCTTCATAAGCCGCATTCCCAATTACAATTGCAGAAAGGATTAAAATAATTGCTAAACCTCGAAAAACTGGGTGCTTAATTTCTTTTCTAATACTTTCGCTTAAACCAGTTTGAGAAACAATCCCTAATCTTGCTGCCATTTCTTGGAGCACTATACAAGAGATGATCGATAATAATAAAGCCCATAATAAAGCGAATTGAAAATTCACACCAGCCAAAGTACAAACTGTCACTGTTCCCGGACCAATAAATGCAGCCGACACTAAAATTCCCGGACCTACATTTTTAAACCAGTTTCTCACTTTTGCACCTTAGATTCCTGCAGGGCGTATAATGCAAAACTACCTAACCAATGACCACCTTCATAACTATCTCCCACTAAATTGGGGAAGGATTTTGTGACATGGCGATCTGCCACAGCTCTTAAATGGGAATATTTATCTGGGTATGTATTGGCCAATCCGTATAAAACCCAAGCTCTGCTAAAATTAAGTCCATCCAAGTGGACTAACTTTCCATCAGTTCTATCAGAAACTTTTCCTACAGCCATATCAAATTCTTTATTTATTAATTCTGGCATAAAATCCTGAATCCACAAAGGGAATGCTGCCTTAGGTAATACTTTTCGCATAATATCAACTTCTTGTAAACAAGGGGATAAAAAGTCGAATCCGCTAGGTTCATAACTTACAGGGCAATTATCATCTTTTAAGTAAAATTGCTTTGCTCTAACCTCTATTAATTCCTGAAATTCAGAGTTCCCAACAGCATCAGCATAATCATATGCAAAACTTAAAGCGAATGCCGTATTAGTATGTTCTCCAACTCGTATTGGGTAAATTAATTTAGGTAGAAACTCAGTAAAATTAGCAACCATAAGATCTGATAATGGCTTCAAATTTGCCGCCAATTCTTCTCCTAGATCAGAATCCCAAGTTTGAAGCTCTTGAGCTAATTTAAGTAACCAAGCCCAGCCGTAGGTTCGCTCGTAATCTTTATTATTTTCAGTTTTAAAATAGGCCACTTCTGCAGCTATATTTTCTTTAGAGAGCAAGTCTTCTAATTTCGCCTTAATCTCCTCTGCATTTTCCAGCTTTGGGAATTGTTTCAACAATTTTACTAAGGTCCACTGAGCATGGACGGAAGAATGCCAATCAAAACAACCATAAAAAGCAGGATGTAATTCAATTGGCGCTTTAAGATCTTGTTTTCCACCTAAAGTTTGACCTAACTTATTAGGATACTCGGTATTTATACAGGCTAATGGTAAAGCCGCAAGTTTGTTTGCCTGATCAAGATTCAACTCGATGTACTCTGTACCTAAGATCGTATCTATAGAAATATCCTTTTCAGAAATGGTATCAGAATCCACATCTTTGGTCAAATTTGTCTTATTTCGTTCATCTCCTTTGCAGCCCATTAAAAAAATAAGCAAAACACTCAACAATGATATTTTTGTTTTCAAGTAGGTATGTCTTTAAGTAAATTTCTCAAATGTATTAAAATCTTATTTAAGCGATAGTTATGTTAGAAAATTTTAACCTAACCAACCTTCTCTATCCAAACTTCTATATTGAATTGCTTCGGAAATATGGCTGCCTTGAATATTTTCACATTCTGAAAGATCGGCAATGGTGCGGGAAACTTTAAGAATTCTATCATAAGCTCTTGCTGAAAGATTTAATCGTTCCATTGCAGATTTCAGAAGAGCTTTTGAAGAATCCTCCAGTTTACAAAATTCTGAAATCTGCCTCACGCTCATTTGGGCATTATAATGCACCTTCTCATCCTCTTTGAAACGTTCTGTTTGAAGCTGTCTAGCATTTGTAACTCTTTTTCTTATATCTACGCTTTTTTCTCCTGTGCGCTCCTCACTTAATTTTTCAAAGGGAACGGGTGTTACTTCAATATGGATGTCTATTCTGTCCAACAATGGGCCGCTAATTTTACTAAGATAGCGCTGCATTTCTCCCGGAGAAGAGGACATGGGGGAATCTGGATCATTAAAAAATCCACTAGGACTAGGATTCATACTCGCAACCAGCATAAAGCTTGAAGGATAGGTAACAGTAAATTTTGCTCTAGAAATTGTCACTTCCCTATCTTCCAAAGGTTGTCTCATAACTTCCAGAACACCTCTTTTAAATTCTGGTAATTCATCTAGAAATAAAACTCCGTTATGAGATAAGGAGATTTCACCGGGTTGCGGGTATGCCCCACCACCAACAAGTGCAACATCTGAAATGGTATGATGAGGACTTCTAAATGGTCGCTGAGACATTAATCCTACGTGATTGTTAATCTTTCCAACAACACTATGGATCTTTGTGGTTTCCAATGCCTCATGAAGCGTCATAGGCGGTAAAATACTAGGCAATCTCTTAGCCAGCATAGTTTTTCCTGCTCCTGGCGGGCCAATAAGTATAATGTTGTGACCTCCAGCGGCCGCGATCTCCATACAGCGTTTTATACTTTCTTGACCTTTCACATCGGCAAAATCATGCTCTAAGTGTTCTAGGTTATCATAAAATTCTTTCTTCGTGTCTATAATTGTTCTTTCCAGCGGAGTTCCTTTATCAAAATAATTGATCACCTCCAAAATATTGGAAACCCCATATACTTCTAGTCCGCTAACAATTGCAGCTTCCTTCACGTTTTGAATTGGCAAAATAAATCCCTTGTAGCCTTCTTCTTTTGCTTTTATGGCAATTGGCAAGGCTCCTCTAATAGGTTGAAGACTTCCATCTAAAGAAAGTTCTCCCATGATAAGAAAATCTCCTATATCTTCTGCTTTAATTTGATTGGATGCTGCGAGGATTCCAATGGCTAACGTAAGATCGTAAGCAGAACCTTCTTTGCGAAGGTCGGCTGGAGCCATATTAATAGTGATCTTCTTGCCGGGAAATTTATAAGAATTGTTTTGAAGAGCAGCAGCTATTCTAAAACTGCTTTCCTTTATTGCATTGTCTGGGAGTCCTACCAAATGGTAACCGATTCCGGTTGCTACATTTACTTCTACAGTGATCGTAGTAGCTTCTACTCCAAAAACAGCGCTACCATAAACTTTTACCAGCATCTAATTATCATTTTAATTAAATGTAGTAAAAATTTATGGTAGATTGACTGTTAGTTATTTAGCACATTTTTCCTGTAATGCTCAATAAGAGCATCTATGGGTCTTCGAATAATATTACCTATCTCAAGATTATAAGGTTGCGCAACCGCCCTAATAATATCCTGACTAAAGTAGGCGATGCTGCCTATGAAATGAATTGGTACAGTTTGAGCTTGTTTAAAAGAAAGTACGCGAGTATGCATAAATTCTTTAAGTCCCTCATGCACTAATTTATAGAAATATCCATTTCTCTCATTTGTAAAAATGAATTCAGCAAAAGAAGCTAAATAAGTATTCGGATTTTCTTTCTTGTAAAGATTCTTCTTAATCTCATCGCTATTCAAATTGAAATCTTTTTCAAATTTAGCTGCGATATCTGGTGGCATTCTTTTATAGTAATAATCTCTAATCAATCTCTTTCCGAAGTAATTTCCACTGGCTTCATCCATAAGAATATATCCTAAAGATTCTACAGCCATGTGAACATCTTTACCGTCAAAATAACAGCTATTAGAACCAGTACCCAAAATACATACTATTCCAGGTTCTGTGGTAGCGGCATAAGCAGCAGCAACCATATCTTCCTTCACCATAACTTCTGAAGCATTCGTAAAGAAATTTGCAATTATATCTTCTAAAAGTTTTCGCGGAATTTCAGTTCCGCAGCCTGCTCCAAAAAAATGAACTTTTTCAATTTCATTCCTAACCTCAAATAAGTCGGAATTTTCTTCTATACGTTGTTCCAGCATAGCTTCAGGAAAAACTGCAGGATTCAAACCTTTTGTACGAGTTTGGAATACCTGTTCCCCTTTCCTATTTAGAAGAATCCAGTCACATTTGGTGGAACCACCATCAGCAATTAATATCATTGTAGTTTCTTTATAAGATAAAATACGCCATTTATTTTCAACTTATCGCGTAAATAAATGGCAATTTATAATTTAAATTGAAGCAACGTGTGCTGCAAGCTCAACTAATTTAGCAGAATATGCATATTCATTATCGTACCAAGCTATTAATTTAAAGAAATTATCGTTTAAAGCTATTCCTGCTTCAGCATCAAAATTACAAGTATATGGGTTAGAGACAAAATCTTGAGAAACTACCATGTCTTCAGTGTAAGAAACCACTCCTTTGTATGCGCCTTCTGAAGCCTTTTTAAATACTGCTTTTATTTCTTCATAGGTAGCAGCTTTTTCAGTTCTCACTGTAAGATCTACAACAGAAACGTCTACAGTTGGTACTCTAAAAGCCATACCTGTAAGTTTTCCTTTTAATGAAGGGATCACTTTAGTTACCGCTACTGCAGCACCTGTAGAAGTTGGAATAATGTTATTTAAAGCACTTCTTCCTAATCTATGATTCTTTTTATCTGGAGAATCTACAGTATACTCTGATGCTGTAGTTGCATGAACAGTGGTCATTAAACCTTCTACCAAACCAAACTCGTCATCTATAATTTTAGCTAAGGGTGCTAAACAGTTGGTTGTACATGATGCATTAGACACAATAGTATCTTCTGCTTTTACATCCATATGGTTTACTCCCATTACAAACATTGGAGCATCTTTAGATGGTGCAGAAATAACTACTTTTTTAGCTCCAGCTTTTAAATGAGCTCCAGCAGATTCTTTAGTTGTAAATATTCCAGTACAATCTAAAACCACATCTACTTTTGCTTCATCCCATTTAAGATTTTCAGGGTTACGCTCTCCAGTTACTCTAATAGTGTTTCCATTAACTATTAAATGACCATCCTTAACCTCAACAGTTCCGTCAAATTTTCCATGAACAGAATCGTATTTTAAGAGGTAAGCCAATTGATCTACATCTAAAAGATCGTTAACAGCTACTACATCTACTGCATCATTTAAAATAGCATTTCTAAAAGCTATTCGTCCAATTCGGCCAAAGCCGTTTATTCCAATTTTAGTACTCATAATATGTATTTTCAATTATTATACTGAAGTAATATCAGCGACTCTTCTTAAATTCTTATCGTATTTAGCACCATTTTTAATTGCCGTCTCCAATGGAACTGAAACTACTTTTTGATGATGGATTCCAACCATAATGGTTCGCTCTCCATTTATAAGTGCATCTACAGCACCAATTCCTAGTTTACTTGCCAAAACTCTATCATAACAACTTGGAGACCCTCCGCGTTGAATATGTCCTAATACAGAAACTCTAATTTCATAATCTTCTAGATGTTCTTCAATATATTCGGCTAGTTCAAAAATATTCTTTCCACTTTTGTCTCCTTCAGCAACAACTATGATGCTTGAAGTTTTTCCAGACTTTCTACTTTTCTTAAGCGATTCTACTAAACGCTCTATTCCTCGATCTTCCTCAGGAATTAATATTTCCTCTGCACCTGCTCCAATACCACTATTTAAAGCAATATCTCCAGCATCTCTTCCCATTACTTCTACTAAGAACAACCTGTTATGGGAGCTTGCAGTATCTCTAATTTTGTCTATTGCTTCTACAACCGTGTTCAGGGCAGTGTCGTACCCAATGGTAAAATCTGTACCATTAATATCATTATCTATAGTTGCAGGAATTCCTATTATTGGGAAATCGTGTTCTTCATTAAAAATAAGAGCACCTGTAAATGTTCCATCTCCTCCAATAACTACCAAGGCATCAATATCAGCATTTATTAAATTCTCGTAAGCCTTCTTTCTTCCTTCTACGGTTTGAAATTCCTTTGATCTCGCAGATTTTAAAAAGGTACCTCCCCGACTTATAATATTTCTAACAGATCTCGCATTGAGTTCCTCAAAATCATTTTCTATTAAGCCTTGATATCCTCTATAAATCCCAACGCATTCAATCTCTTGAAAGGCACAACCTCTCACCACCGCGCGGATTGCGGCATTCATTCCGGGAGCATCACCCCCTGAAGTAAGCACTCCAATTTTGTTAATTTTTACTTGCATTACTGTAAAGCTATTTGATTTGTTCCTTATTTCCTAATCGCTTCATTCACTAAAACGTTTTCGGTTAATAACTCATAAAAAAAGCCTCAATAATGAGGCTTTTTTAAAGAATTTAGAAAAATACTTAGTTGTTTATCAATATTTTGTATTCCCAAGGCTTAAATTCCATCTCCATATCCTTTTTAAGATCCACCTCTCCAGAGTTCATAAAATCCTCAAATTTACCATCTAATTCCATCTTGAATTTTACTGGTTCTTTTGTAAGGTTTGCAACGTAGACAAGCATATCATCTCCACTTCCTCTAGAGAAAGCTAAAACTTGATTATCTTTTGTAGTTTTTAATCTATTATAAGTAGCCGCTTTTTTACCACCTGCTAATGCTTTCTTATTATTTTTCAGTTCTCCTAACTTAACTAAAACTGGCCAAACTTTTCCTTTGGTTTTAGGAATACTATCTTTCTCAAAGAATAACAATCTGCGATCCATGTCATACTCCTGCCCACTGTATATCAATGGCATTCCAGGTAAGGTATAGGTAAAGGCTAACATAGCTTCTCCGGCATCACCCATTCTTTCTTGTACGGTACCATTCCATGAATTTTCATCGTGATTAGTTACAAAATTCATTAAGAAATCGTCTTTTTGATATAAAGTATCGATCTTAATCATATATTCATCCCAAGCCTTCACTCCCTTTTTTCCTTGTGAGATCTCATTCATGATATGATGACCTTCCCAATTATATCCCATATCGAAAGCATCATGAAATAGATCCTTATCTTCAGATTCTGCCAACATAAATACTGGCTTTACTCCCTTAATAGAAGATACCGCTTGTTTCCAAAATTCAGTTGGAACTTCTCCAGCAACATCTGCTCTAAATCCATCTATATCATGATTCTCTACCCAATACTTCATATCATTGGTCATTGCTGTCCAAAGCTCTTTATTTTCATAATTAAGATCTGCAGTGTCTGTCCATCCCCAAGATTCACCGGTTGCTGGGTTTAATGGATCTACAATTTCCCCTGCTTCATTTTGAGTATAATATTCTGGGTGCTCTGCAATCCATGGGTGATCCCATCCTGTATGGTTTGCTACCCAATCTAAGATCACGAACATTCCATTCTCATGGGCTACGTCTACCATGTTTTGAAAATCCTCGATAGTTCCAAACTCAGGATTCACTTTAGTATAATCTGCAACCGCATAATAACTTCCTAAATATTTTTCTCGTTCTTTTTCATCTTCAATTTCACTAACCATTTTTCCACCAGTAGCTTTTCTATTCTTCATAGAAATAGGATATACTGGCATTACCCAGATCACTTTTACTCCTAATTCTTTTAACTGAGGAATATCCTTAGTAAATTCATTAAAAGTTCCTTCTGGGGAATACTGACGGATATTAGCTTCATAGATCACAGCATTTTCTAGGTCGCTGTCTTCAATACTCACTTTTTGCTCCTCCTTTGGAGTTTCAGAATTGGTTTTCTCTTTATTTTCATCTTTACAAGACGCCATTACAGCTACCATGCAAAATGACAATGCCATTTTTTTAATCATAGGATATTAGGTTTAAATTAATTGAATTCTATTTTTATAATCGTTTCATTTTGATCGAATCTTACTGGGATATTTAATTTCCCTTGGTGCATATAATTCTTACCTGTAAACTTTATTCCCTTCACCCATACAAACTTTACTTCCTTCTTAAGATTCTCAATATGTAAGTCTATTAGCTTTATTTCTGAATTTGCATTCTCCCCAACTTCCTTAGAAATTGTAAGAGTTATTGAATCCAAGGTTACCTCAGATTCCATTTTCACCTTTTCAAACATTCCTTTTTCGAAAGCATTAGGAGTTTTTCCGTCATCATTGTAAATAATTGAAATACTCTTTTTTGCTTGCTCATCAAAATAGAAATATACATCCAGAGCTGAAGCATCATAATTATCTGTGGTTTGCATTGGTCTTGCCATTGGGATAAATGCACCACCTCTAACAAATACTGGAATGTGATCTTCTAACACTTCTACCAATGCTTCTGTTCCTTTTGAATATTTCTTACCGGTGTAGAAATCGAACCAGTTACTTGTAGAAGGAAATGTCACTTCTTTAGATATAACTCCCGGATTTAATATTGGTGAAACCAAGAAACTGTCTCCCCATAAATAGGTGTTGGAAATTGCGTACATTTTATAATTGTCTGGCTCTTCAAAAAATAAAGGTCTCATTAACGGATTCCCAGAAATATGATTTTCGAAGGCCAAGCTATAGTTATATGGCAATAATTTATATCTCAATTCAATGGCTTTTTTAGCCAATCCTTTGGTCTTTTCATTTTTAAATACCGGTTCCGATGCTACATCCTCCTGCGCATGTGGGCGGAATATTGGCTGAAAAACTCCATATTGCAACCATCTAGTATACAACTCATCATCTTCCAGATCTCCAGCAAATCCACCCAGATCGGAATGCATATAAGCCAGGCCTTGTAATCCCATCTGTAAACTTATCTCGGGTTGTGGTTTTAATCCGCTCCAACCTCTATTAACATCTCCAGACCAAGGAATTAATCCAAAACGTTGGGATCCCGCTGCTCCCGCTCTCATTAAAATAAAAGGACGCACTTCAGGAAAATCAGATTCATATCCTTCTTTTAGCATTTTCGCCCAATAATGTCCATATATATTATGAACCTCATCTGCAGATCCAATACTATGCTTCAATTTTGTTGGATGCACTTCTGGTTCCCCAAGATCTCCCCACCATCCTGCAACACCGAATGACTTAAGATCTTTATAGATATTCCAAAACCACTCTTTTCCTTTTGGATCAAAAATATCTACCAATCCTGTGTTTCCGAAGTAAAAATCAAATTTGAATGGATTTCCTAAGGAATCTGTTGCTAAAACCTTTTGCTCCACAGCATCATCCCACTTTTTGGAAGTAGTAAGAATAAATGGTTCTGTAACTAAAACAGTTTTCACCCCTTGATCTGCCAGTTTTGCAATCATTTGTTTTGGCTCCGGGAAAGAATCTCTCACAAATTCCAGATTTCCCATAGTGCCTTTTATGTCGTGTCCAAACCAATAAAGATCAAGAATAACAGCGTCCACCGGAATACTGTCCTTTTTGAATTTAGCAATGGTGTTTTCAACTTCTTTTTGTGAATGATATCCAAATCTACTAGAGAAATTCCCGAAAGCCCATCTTGGAGGTAATGGTTGACGCCCGGTTAAAAGTGTGAAATTCTCTGTAATCTTCTCCCAGGTTTTCCCTACAATTAGCTGATAGGTCTTCCTTCCACTAATTGTCTCGTAACTTAAAGTGTTAGAATGGTCACTGTCCAGATCTAAAAATCCAATAGGAGCATTATCGAAATGCAGCATATATTTTTCTGAAGACAAGACCATTGGTAAAGTATAATTCAATAAAGAGGATTTTGTACCATACCCATAATCTGCACGATTATATAATTCTAATCTATTTCCTCTTCTGTTCATTCCTAAAGCACGGGCTCCTCCACCCATAAGCATTTCGTATTCTGAGATATTGAAATCTAGTTTTTCATGAGTCTCAGATCTTGAATATCCCATTTTTTCTGAAATCACTTCTTCTCCTTCATAGAAATACTTCACCTGAAATGGCTTTTTGGTGATAAGTACCGTAATTCCGGAAGTAGCGATTTTTAATGAATTAGCATCTTCTGTAACTGTTGGTGTTATTTCTGAAGGCTTTAGAACTACAGAATAAGACTCTGCATTGTAAGTCTCCTCTGTCGGAATAAAACTGGTTTCCATAATCTCGGGCGTGAATGCTTGGAAACGGTATTTCCCATCGTTGGTAGATACCGAAACAATACCAGCCTGTTGTACGAAGCTTTTAAAAGTTCTATTTGCGTTTTGAGCTGAAATGAAGAAAGAATTCATTCCGAAGAAAATTAAAAGCAAAAGACGTTTTATATTATTTGGAAGGATCTTCATAATTGCTATTTCAGTTTTAATTTACATACATTTAATTGTCACGTCGAGCCTTTCGTCTACGCTCAAGACAGGCTAAAGTCGAGACGTTTTTGTTTGACCTTTCGACTCCGCTCAAGGTGACAAAACCTATTTTAATTCAACAATTAAAGAGGATTTACCCTTAATATTTAAGCTATTGTTCAAATTAACTTGCTCTCCTGTTATAATATCTTTTCCTGAAGTGCTTCCGTCTAAACCTTCAGAAAAACGAGAGAGTTCTAATTCCTGAGCTTCAGGATTATTATTGATCACCACCATCACACGTTCATTCTCATTATATCTAAAATAAACATACACGTTATTTTCTGGTAAAAACTGAAGCAATTTCCCAAAGTGAAGTACTTCCTTATCTTTTCTATAATTGAGTAATTTCTTTGTAAAAGAATGGTAAGCTTCCTGATCTTGAGTTCTTCCGGCTTCAGTAAATGCATTATTCTCATCTCCTTTCCAGCCTCCCGGAAAATCTCTACGAATATCGCCATCTCCTTTTTCAGCTTTATTGCCTTGCATTCCTATTTCATCTCCATAATACAACTGCGGAATCCCTCTCGTGGTAAGAACAAGTGTCATAGCCATCTTATATTTTTCTACATCTCCGTTGTAAATATGATTGATCCTATCTGTATCATGATTTCCTGCAAAGACCAACAAATTATCGATATCTGCATACAAGAAATCATTCACAAAATTCTCGTAAGCCTTCACCATCCCCTTGTCCCAGCTCGCATTGTCTTCATTAAATATGCTGGTAATAGCATCATGCAAGGTGAAATCCATTACAGATGGCAAATTGGAATTATAGCTTTGAATCGCCCCGATTGGACTATCTTTTTGCCAATAAGATATCTGTGATTGGTCATGCATCCAAACCTCACCAACAATATTGAAATTTGGGTATTCGTCCATGATAGATTTTGTCCATTTGGCAATTCCCTCTTTATCATTATAAGAATACGTATCTACACGGTATCCATCTAAATCGGCATATTCTATCCACCAAATCGCATTTTGAGTAAGATAATTCAATACTAAAGGATTACTCTGATTAAGATCTGGCATAGTACTCACAAACCATCCTTCTACACAGTATTTCCAATCCCTTTGAGACCTGTTAGGATCGTACTGAGTGGTCATTCTGTAATTTGAATTGGCATAACCCGGAAACTGGTGGATCCAGTCGTAAGTAGGTAGATCCTTGATCATCCAATGCTCTGCTCCCCAATGATTGGTAACATAATCCATCACCAATTTCATATCTCTCGAGTGCATTTCTGCAGCCAACCTTTTATAATCTTCGTTAGATCCATATCTAGGATCTATATTATAAACGTCACTTTGTGCATAAGTATGGTAAGAATAAGCCTTGTCGTTATCTTCTAATAACGGCGTACTCCAAAGCGTTGTAATTCCAAGATCTTCTAAATAATCTAAATTATTGATCACTCCTTGTAAATCTCCACCATGGCGACCACCTAAATTTGTGCGATCTGCTTTTTCCACCATTTTTTCTGAAGAATCGTTATCCGGATTTCCATTCGCAAAACGATCCGGCATAATAAGATACATCGCGTCGCTGGCATCAAAACCTTTTCTAAAAGCAGAACCTGCTCTTCTTTCTTTCAAATCATAGGCCTTGGTAAATCCTTTTGATCCTTTCTTACTGAAATTAAAAGTGTAAGAACCTGCAGAAAGATCTTTAGTTTGGATGGTTATAAATACATAATTAGAATTTTCTGTTCTAAGTACATTTTCTACTACCACTTCTTTTGAAGCAGACACCTCGTATAAAGCAATATCCTTTCCGTAGAACATGATCTGAAGACTGGACTCATGCATATCGCTCCACCAAAAAGGGGGCTCCACACGATCTATTTGTGCAAATGTAGAAAGACTAAAAAATACCGGAATAAGAAAAACTAACTGCTTCATTTTTATAATTTAATATGCACCACAAAATGTGTGGCTGTGACTAAACTTCTACTGCATCATTTGGATGCACTTCTATAGATTTTCCTTTTACTAAAATACTAATTGGTTCTGTTCCTTCTAAATTAAAAGTAGTTTTCTCTTTAGTTACATTAACCTTTAAGATCTGGTTTCTAAAGTTCACCTTAAAAGAATATGCATCCCATTGGTCTGGAATTCTTGTATCAAAAGATAATTGATCGTTCACCACGCGCATTCCTCCAAAACCTTCTACAATACTCATCCAAGTACCAGCCATACTAGTAATATGACAGCCTTCTTTTACCTCATTATTATAATCATCTAGGTCCAATCTAGAAGTTCTCACGTAAAACTCATAGGCTTGTTCCATTCTACCTAACTTGGCAGCTTGAATACTGTGTACACAAGGAGAAAGCGAAGATTCATGTACTGTTAGCGGTTCATAAAAATCGAAGTGCTTAGCAAGATCTTCATCATTAAACCTGTCTTCAAAAAAGTAGAATCCTTGTAAAACATCTGCTTGCTTAATGTAGCATGATCTTAAAATTCTATCCCAGCTCCATTTCTGATTAATCGGTCTACTGGTTTTTGCTAAATCTTCAACGGGAATTAATTCCTTATCCAGGAATCCATCCTGTTGGAGAAAAACGCCAAACTCTTCTGAATAAGGGAAATACATGTTTTCTGCAACTTCTTTCCATTTCATCAATTCAGCTTCAGAAAGATTGGTTAGACCGTAAATTCGGTCATAATCCTCTGCATGTCCGTCTTTAACTTTGTTTAATGTTTCTAAACAATACTCAATACACCATTTAGCTAAATAATTAGTGTACCAGTTGTTATTCACATTGTTCTCATATTCATTAGGTCCTGTAACTCCAAGAATCACAAACTTTTTTTTATCCTTACTAAAAGTCGCTCTCTGTTGCCAAAAACGTGCAATAGCGATCATTACTTCTAGTCCTTTTTCAGGTATATAATCGAAATCTCCAGTATAACGCACATAATTATAGATAGCAAAAATCATTGCTCCATTCCTGTGGATCTCTTCAAAAGTGATCTCCCATTCATTATGACTTTCTTCACCATTCATAGTCACCATAGGATACAAAGCCGCTCCATTGGTAAAACCTAACTTTTCAGCATTTTCTATAGCCTTATCTAAATGGTTATATCTATAAGTCAGTAAATTTCTTGCAACTTGCTGATCTTTAGTAGCCATATAAAATGGAATACAGTAAGCCTCGGTATCCCAATAGGTGCTTCCTCCATATTTCTCACCGGTAAATCCTTTTGGTCCAATATTCAATCGCTCATCTTTACCTGAATAGGTTTGATTTAACTGAAAAATATTAAAACGGATTCCTTGCTGTGCTTTCACATCTCCAGAAATAGAGATATCTGCCATTTCCCAAGTCCTTGCCCAAGCATCTTTTTGATCCTGAAGCATGCCGTTATATCCTGTACTAACTGCTGTAGATAACACCTTTTTGGCAGCAACGACTAAATCATTTCTATCATGATTCATATCTGTAACGTAGCCTGCAAATTTTTGCAAGCTCACTACATCTCCTTTTTCTGCTGAAATCTCATAGGTAAAGACAATCTTATCCTGCTCTTTTTCTTCTTTATGAGTTAACTCAACTTTTTCACCATTCATTAAAACTTCAGATTGCATAAAAGTGCAAGCATGAAATTCTGTCTTCAATGTTTTTGAAACTATAAAACCTTGATTGTCGGAAGAACTAACTTCCAAAGTTTTCCAGAACTTCTCTTCCCAGTTAGCATCTATATTGGAAACACCACTATCCAAGTAGGGTTGGAAAGTGATCTTTGCGTCTCCAGAAATTAATTCTATTTGATAATCTATAGCTCCAATTTCATCTAGTTCTAAAGACAAAAATCTGGTAGCACAAACTTTTATTGTAATATCATTGGGCAAGGTGGCAACGAAACTACGTTGGTACCAACCTTCCTTCATATTCAACTCTCTGCGATAATCTATTACCTTTGTACAGGTATTTAGATCTAGAGCTTCTTCATTCACAAAAACATTGATCCCAATCCAGCTAGGAGCATTTAATACTTTTGCAAAATATTCTGGATAGCCATTCTTCCACCATCCAACTTTAGTTTTATCTGGGTAATAAACCCCTGCGATATAACTCCCTTGAAATGTCTCTCCTGAATATTGTTCTTCAAAATTAGCGCGCTGGCCCATTTTCCCGTTTCCAATACTGAATAAACTTTCTGAAGATTCTACTCGATCCTTATCGAAACCTTCTTCTATGATAGACCAATTGTCTGGTTTTATATAATCTTGATTCATACTTACGTAGTCAATAAATTTTTTATAAAGTCTATTTCAATTTCTTCAAAACTGTTGAAAATATGATCTGCTTCATGCAAAACATCTTTCTCACCAATTCCAATACTTGTCATTCCTGCAATATTTGCAGCTTGTACTCCGGCTACAGAATCCTCGAAGACCAAGCAATTTTCCTTAGCTACTCCAATTTTTTCAGCAGCAATAATAAAAACTTCAGGATCTGGCTTAGCTTTACTTACATCATTCCCATCCACAATCGCATGGAATTTATCCATCAGTCCTGTTTTCTTCAAGATTGGTCTTGCATTTTTACTTGCAGATCCTAATGAGATTGGAATATTTTGTTCAGTAAGAAAATCTATAATTCTAGAAACTCCAGGCAAGATATCCTTACTGGTAAGATTGGTGATATAAGAAAGATAATGGTCATTTTTTGCTGCCATTTTTTCCTTGAATTCATCTTCAGATAAACTCGTATTTCCCCATTTTAATATTTTCTCAAGAGATCGCACTCGGCTAACCCCTTTTAATTCTTCATTTTGAAGTTCTGTAAAATCGAAACCTAAGTCATTAGCCAATTTTTTCCAGGCTAAGAAGTGGAATTTCGCAGTATCTACAATCACTCCATCTAAATCGAATATTACTCCTTTAATTTTGCTCACTAATATTAATTTTTCGTTGTGTTTGAACTCTTAGGGTTAAGATTCCCGCTAAGATCATTGAGAAACCTCCTATTAACAATGCGTAAATAGGTTCATTCCCAAAAAATTCTTTTACTAAAAATCCTAAAATTGTGGCTGCCACAA
>NZ_APHJ01000029.1 GCF_000403785.1 Gillisia sp. CAL575 | reverse complement strand
ATTAGTATGAATTTTAGGAATTCCATTCCATTTCACTTCGTTTATATTCGATGAAATAAAATTAGACTCATTTTGTTGGTCTTCTTTATGACATGAGATAATCCCAAGTGATATAAATAATAATAAAATTAAAATTAGATTAACTTTTTTCATGATTTGGTTATTTTATATAGTAGATGAATTTTGTTGCGTAAAAATTGTTTACAACGGTCTTGGTTAAGGCAAGTAGCGTGGATTAGGGACGCGTTCTTGTCGGCTTAGTTGTTTTTTAATTGGTGTCTAAAATATTACTTTTTACTCGAATGCCCGCTATTTGCGCTTAACCGATGTTGCCTTTAGTTTTTTGTAACGAAATGTTTAAATTGAACCTTTTGTCAGATATCGTAAAGAATTTATATCTCTTAATAAATGTCAATTTAAAACAATCTTAATCTCTGGATTTAGTTCATTTAAATCTTTGCAAAAGTTCGATTTATCCTTTGGAGATAATACGATACTTTTAAATTTCCCGTATTGGATTTCAATTCTGTCAAATGATGCTGCAGGCGACGAAATAATATTATTTGTTTTTGTTATGCTTTTAATCTCAGAAATCTCAATCGGTTTATAAGAAAAGAATCCGCTCTTAATTTTTAGTTTGTCATTGTCAATTGTGTATATAGTTGTTAAAAACATATGTAGAATCAAAGCAAAGGTGACAAGCAATAATAAAATTCCTAATATTCTTTGCGTATTTAGAGTATAATCAGAAAGTTTAAACAATAATGGTCCAAACATTATCAAGCTTATTGCAATCAATAATCCGTAAGATACTTTTGACTTATATTTTCGAACCATAAAACCTTTCTTTACTTAATTCTAATTTCAAATGATCAACAACTAAGATATTATTTTTACCAAGCAAAGTTTATCTTTTTTCTGTCTAGAAAAATTAATGGCAACGGTCTTGGTTAAGGCAAGTGGCGTGGAGTAGGGACGCGTTCTTGTCGGCTTAGTTGATTCTTACTTGGTGTCTAAAATAGCACTTTTCACCAGAACGCCCGCTATTTGCGCTTAACCGATGTTGCCTATAGTTTTATATACCAATCTCTCTAAATTTCCCAATTCTATCTTTTTTTTCTTGAGTCATTTCTCTCATAACCTTTTGGGAAATTGCAATTATAAATTCTTTCTCTTTCTTAAAAGCTTTTTTATTATAGTAGAAGTGTCCACTTTCAATTTGATTCATAGTTGCTAGTGTCCATTCTAAGAATTTTGTTGGAATAACAATATCTCCGATATCTTGCCAGTTTGAATGGAGACCTTTTGATAAATTAAATCTTATTTTATCATCACATTGGCCTTTACAAGCCCAATAGACATCTTTAATATGCTCTTTCTGATCTACGTATTCATAAATCTGAACGTAATTAGCTGCATATTGATTTTTAAACATTTCTTGTAAAATATCTAAATCACAAACTTTACAATTTAAAGGAATATATTTTCCAGTTATTAAATGTAATGGTTTTACTTTTTTATAACTATTAGGAAAATATCTCATTAGCAAATTTGCATATCCTATTCTCAATAAATAGTTTTCAATTAATTTATAATCAAAAACTCTATAATCTTTTAAATTTCCATTTTCTTTTAGTTGAGTTAGTCTTGTATTTAAACCTGAAGAGGGAACCGTTGAATATAAACCAATAAATCCATCACAATTGAAAGACTGAACTCTTTCCAATATATTAGGTTCATCAGATTCTTTCACAGAATTACTACTTTGTCTGTTTGCAAAATGCTTACAACTTACTAACCATTTGAATTTATATTTACCCAAATTTCCATTGAGTAATTCTGAAACAATTAAATCTTTTTTTCCATCAGGACCTCTATCAACAGAATGTTCTACATAAAATCCTAATTCTTGTAGTAAATCTCTTGAAAAAAGTTCCCATATTTCTCCGTCGGAGTCTATTTCTGTAAAGTCAATCATTTTGTATAAAATTATTGGCAACGGTCTTGGTTAAGGCAAGTGGCGTGGAGTAGGGACACGTTCTTGTCGGCTTAGTTGGTTTTTACTTGGTGTCTAAAATAGCAATTTTCACCAGAATACCCGCTATTTGCGCTTAACCGATGTTGTAGCTAGTTTGGTTTAAATTTATATCTGGGGACTTGTTTTATTTGCCCTTTGTCATATCCAATGTCAGTTTTCTTTACTAATTCTTCTAATTCTGCATCATATTTCCAGTCATGTTTGAAGAGAGTCCAATTTAAATCAATAAAATCATCTTTTTTGAAGCATATTACTCCGATTGCTTTGGTTGACTTTCTTTTATACTTATAAATTTCGGTAATATTAATTAATGCATTTTCCCAATTACTAATATGTTCTACAATGAGAGGAATAAATGTAAATGCGCAATCAGTTCTCTGACAATAAAATCTGAAAGGAAGATTTAATTCATTCTTTTTTGCAAGTTCTATTGTATCGAAGAATCTCTCCTTAAAAGCTGATAACTCATATCGTCTTAATTTCGCAATTTCAGTAATGATTTGGTGATAGTCTTGATTTTTATCACCTCTAATTTTTTCGTGAAAAATATTTAAGAATTTGCTCATATCATAAGATTCAATATCTGGGTCGAATTGTTCCATTCTTATAAGATATTTTTTATCAATTATCTTAGGATTATCGGTGTGGATAAAATGCGCTAGCAAATATTGTTCTTTACAATTTTTAATAAACTCAGGATTAGCACTTATAAAATTCTCTCGAAATTCTAAATAATCATCTAATTCTTTAGGTGTAATTAAAAAATTACAAATATTGTAGTAATCAGAAATTTCAAAAATGTGGATTATATCTACTTCTTTACTATGATAAAATTTTGTTTTTGAGTTTTTGTCGGATAGTTGAATATCGCATTTATAAATAATAATTTTTCTGATTTTTTGATTTTTACCTTTTGAAATCTTTATTGATTGATTTCTTCTATTTTTAATAGGTATTTGATCATATAGTTGCAGGTAATTGACTGTGTCTTTTATTTGATTTTTAGCTTTCTTTAAAACTTTATTTTGAAACCAATTGTCCGCTTTACCTTTTGCGGTTTTTGAATTCCGCTCTTTTACTTGATAAACGAATAAAAGTTCATCGAGAGAAACAAGGTTGTCGGCAAGTTCCTTTTGTCCATCCTCTGGATAGAATTCAGTTTTGTCAAATGTAAATTCTTTAAAAAATATACTTGAATTTATCTCACTTAAAATTGTTTCTGATATGTTCTGATTTTCTACCATATTAGCTACAACGGTCTTGGTTAAGCCAAGTGGCGTGGATTAGGGACACGTTTTTGTCGGCTTTGTTGTTTGTTTCTTGGTCACTAAAATATTACTTTTTGTTGAAATACCCGCTATTTGGGCTTAACCGATGTTGTGCGTAGGCTTTATGCGTTTTATTATTCAATTACGTTTAATTTTTATTTTGTCCGACGAATTATAAATCCATTGTCAATTTTATCAAATCCAATTTTCGGATAGTATTCCATCGCAATTTGTGCCGAAAGTAAAATCAGCGCAGTTTCTTTTCCGATTTCCTTTTCAGTCAATTCAATTAGTCGTTTTCCAATTCCTTCTTTTTGGTATTCACTTTTCACAGCTAAATCCGACAAATAGCAAGCATAACAGAAATCAGTTATCGAACGTGATATTCCAATCAGTTCGTTATTCAACCACGCAGTTATAATCAGATTTGAATTTTCATACATTTTCGTAATTCGTTTGCTATCTTTTGTTGGTCTATTTATTCCTGAACTATCATAAACCTCAATTATTTCTGATGTCTTTGGAACAATTCCAACTTTAAATTCAATATTTTTCATTCGATTTTGAGTTTTTTTCAGCTTACGCACAACGGTCTTGGTTAAGCCAAGTGGCGTGGAGTAGGGACACGTTCTTGTCGGCTTAGTTGTTTGTTACTTGATGACTAAAATATTACTTTTTGTTGAAATACCCGCTATTTGGGCTTAACCGATGTTGTATAACGTTGCGATACTTTAAAACATGTTGTTTTGTTGTCAATCTTTTTAAATTGTTTTGTTCTTTTCTGAATCTTGATTTATTTTGAGTCTGAGTGAGAATCAGTTTTTAAATTATAAATTCAAAAGCATTTTTGTTCTAGTCAAATTTGTCATTTTTCA